>NZ_JBVHFA010000003.1:0-698124 GCF_055562575.1 Streptomyces sp. NPDC018263 | reverse complement strand
GTCTTCGCTTTCGCGCTTTCCTTTCCGGCGGTTCCGACTCTATCAGATCCTTTCGGCGTCTGATTCCCAGTCAGAGGGGGTTGTCTTCCCGGCCCGCTGGGCCGTTCCGACGTCTCAAACCTTAGCGGATCATCCCCGGCAGTTCCTAATCGGGCTGCCGGTTCCCATTCGAATTGAATTCGGACGTGCCGAAAGCAATCCCAGGGGATGGTCGTGCTGGTTGGTGTGAGGTTGCCGCTCCAGGCGGCGAGGTGTTGCGGAGAACCGATACGGCTCCGTGCAACCCGAAGAACTCTACGGACTCGCCAGGGGCGGGTCAAGCCCCCCTGTCAAGATTTTTTCTGGGGCCCAGCTCCGGGCCGTCAGTCCAGGTCGGAGAGCCGGCCCTCGGCGTCGGGCTGGGCGTGCTCCACGCGGCGCAGGAGCCGGGTGAGGACCTCTCCCAGTACGGAACGCTCCCCGGAGGTGAGGTCCTGGAGCAGGTCCTCCTCGAAGACCGTCGCCATGCGCATCGCCTCGAGCCACTTCTCGCGGCCCTCTCCGGTCAGCTCCACGATGACACGGACCCGGTTGGACTCGTCGCGCTCGCGGGTGACCAGGCCCTCGGTGACCATGCGGTCGATCCGGTGGGTCATGGCGGCCGGGGTGAGCCCGAGCCGCTTGGCCAGCTCGCCGGGGCCCATCCGGTACGGGGCGCCGGAGAGGACCAGGGCCTTCAGTACTTCCCACTCCGCGTTGCTGATGCCCAGCTCGGCGGTCTGGCGGCCGTACGCCACGTTCATCCGGCGGTTCAGCCGGGACAGTGCCGACACGATCTCCTCGACCTGGGGGTCGAGGTCCTGGAACTCGCGCTGGTAGGCGGCGATCTGTTCTTCGAGTGTCGGCTCCGGGACGCCGGCGGTGTCGGCCATGCCAAGGAGTATGGCACGGGGACTCTTTGCTTTGAAGTCCTTCGACATGTACTCTTTAGCTTCGAACTTTAGCTTTGAAGTCTTCACTCCTAACTTGTGGAAGAGGTGAACGTGACCAGGGCGATGGGGGCGG
The DNA here is from genome assembly GCF_055562575.1 of Streptomyces sp. NPDC018263. Taxonomy (NCBI): domain Bacteria; kingdom Bacillati; phylum Actinomycetota; class Actinomycetes; order Kitasatosporales; family Streptomycetaceae; genus Streptomyces; species Streptomyces sp. NPDC018263. Next base: position 697,080 of record NZ_JBVHFA010000003.1, on the reverse strand, counting down.
CGATGCCCCGCATCCACGTGGGCAACGCGCTCAGCGCGTTCGGACTCGGCTTCACGGTCCCGTATCTGTACGTCTATGTGGCGCAGGTGCGAGGGCTGGGGGCCATGACGGCGGGACTCGTGCTCGCCGTATTCGCCGTGGCGGCGCTCATAGCGCTGCCGTTCGCCGGGCGGGCGATCGTCCGGCGCGGTCCGTTGCCCGTCCTGCTCGCTGCCCTGGTCCTGTCCGCGCTCGGCGCCCTGGGCCTCGGGCTCTCGGGCAGTGCGGTGTCCGTACTGCTGACCGCCGCCGCGCTCGGTGCCGGGCAGGCTGTCATGCAGCCCGCGCTGGCGACGATGATCGTGGACTGCTCGACCACCGCGACCCGGTCGCGGGCGTTCGCCATGCAGTTCTTCCTCCAGAACCTCGGTCTGGGCGTCGGCGGGCTCATAGGCGGCCACCTGGTCGACACCAGCCGCGCCTCCTCCTTCACCGTGCTGTTCAGCATCGAGGCCACGATCTTCCTGCTGCTCGCCGTGCTGATGGCGACGGTGCGGATGCCGCGCGCGCCGCGCATGGACGACCTGCCCTCCGGCTCGGCCAAGGGCGGCTGGCGTCAGCTCGTGCGGAACCGGGCCATGGTCCAGCTCTGCGTGCTGGGCTTCGTGCTGTTCTTCGCCTGCTACGGCCAGTTCGAGTCCGGCCTGAGCGCCTATGGCGTCGAGGCCGCCGGGATATCCACGTCCACGCTGGGTACCGCGCTCGCCGCCAACACGATGATGATCGTCGTGGCGCAGTTCGCCGTGCTGAAGCTGGTCGAGCGGCGGCGCCGGACTCGGGTGATCGCGGTGGTCGGCCTGATCTGGACCGTGGCCTGGCTGGCGGCGGGGTACGCCGGGCTCGGGCACGGCAGCCAGGAGATGGCCACGGCCGCGTTCGTCTCCACGTACGCGCTGTTCGGGCTCGGTGAGGCGATGCTGTCGCCGACCGTGGCGCCGCTGGTCGCCGATCTGGCGCCGGAGGGCATGGCCGGGCAGTACAACTCCGCGTTCGCGCTGGTCAAGCAGTTGGCTCTGGCGGTCGGGCCGGCCATCGGCGGGCCGCTGGGTGCCTCGCTGCCCGCGCCGTACATCGTGACCTTCGCGCTCTTCTCGGTGGCGATCAGCGTGCTGGCGCTGCGGCTGGGCCGACGGCTCACGCCCGCGCAGGACCACCCGTGGGCCGTGGCGGCGAAGAGCCGGGTCGTGGCGCGGGGCGGTGCTCCGGCGGAGTCGGTCAGCGCGTAGGAAGTACGTACATTAGGAAGTACGTACATACGGAAGGGCCGGGAGCGCATCACGTGCTCCCGGCCCTTCCGTATGTACAGAGCGCTAGCGCTTCGGGAGGAGGAACTCGCACCAGACGGCCTTGCCGCCGCCCGGGGTGCGGCGGGAGCCCCAGCCGGAGGCGATGGTGGCGACGATGTCGATGCCACGCCCGGACTCGTCGGCCGGTTCGGCGCGGCGGCGGCGCGGGAGATGGTCGTCGCCGTCGGTGACCTCGATGATCAGGCGGCGGTCGGTGCGGCGCAGTCTCAGCCGCATGGGCGGGGTGCCGTGCTGGAGGGAGTTGGCGACGAGTTCGCTGGTGGCGAGGACGCCGAGGTCGTGGAGTTCGGTGGGGAAGCGCCAGCTCGTGAGCACACCGGAGGCGAAGGCGCGGGCGCGCGGGGCGGCCTCGACGCCGCCGAGGAGGTCCAGGGCCGCGTTGCGGAAGAGGTCGGCTGTGGGGCCGGTGCGGTGGGGGTGCTGGAGGACGAGGACGGCCACGTCGTCGTCGTGGTCGGCGGTGACGCCGGCCGAGCGGACCAGGCGGTCGCAGACGACCTGGGGGGTGCCGGTGGCGCCGGAGAGGGCGCGGGCCAGGGCGGCGATGCCCTCGTCGAGGTCCTGGTCACGCCGTTCGACCAGGCCGTCCGTGTAGAGGACGGCGGTGGAGCCGGGGCCGAGGGGGACGGAGCCCGAGGAGTGGACCCAGCCGCCGGTGCCCAGCGGGGGGCCGGTGGGTTCGTCGGCGCGCAGGACCTCGCCGTTCTCGTCGCGGACCAGGATCGGGAGGTGGCCGGCCGAGGCGTAGACCAGGCGGCCCTCGTTGGGGTCGTGGACGGCGTAGACGCAGGTGGCGATCTGGTTGGCGTCGATCTCCACGGCGAGGCCGTCGAGGAGCTGGAGCACCTCGTGCGGGGGGAGGTCGAGGCGGGCGTAGGCGCGGACGGCGGTGCGGAGCTGGCCCATGACGGCGGCGGCGCGCACCCCCCGGCCCATGACGTCGCCGATGACGAGGGCGGTGCGGCCGCCGCCGAGGGTGATGACGTCGTACCAGTCGCCGCCGACCGCGGCCTCGGTGCCGCCGGGCTGGTACGTGGCGGCCACGCGCAGGTCGTCGGGTTCCTCGAGGTCCTGCGGGAGCAGGGAGCGCTGGAGGGTGACGGCGGTCTGGCGCTGGCCGCGTTCGCTGGCGCGCAGGCGTTCGGCGGCCTCGGCGTGGTCGGTGACGTCGGTGGCGAAGACGAGGACGCCGGCGTCGCGGTCGCCGTGGCCGGTGACCAGGGTGCAGGTGAACGTGTAGGAGCGGCCGTCGACGGCCTTGCGGGACTTCAGGGTGCGGGGTCTGCCGCTGCGCAGCACCTGGTCGAGGAGGGGGAGGAGGCCCAGCTCGGCGAGTTCGGGGAGGACGTCGCGGGCCGGGGTGCCGGGGGCGCGGGGGCCGAAGGCGGCGGTGTAGGCGGCGTTGACGTGGGCGAGGCGGTGGTCGGGGCCGTGGACCAGGGCGACGAGCGCCGGGACGCGGTCGAGAACCTCGCGGGCGGGCAGTCCGTCGACGGCGGAGGCGGGGTGTCCGGCGCGGGCGGCGGGCACCGGGTTCTCGCCACGCCGGTCCGGGGGGACCGTCTGCTCGGTCCGCGCTGCGGCGCGGCGCTGCGTTCCGGGGAGCCGGGCGCTCCAGCGCGTGAAGTTCACAGTGGGGAAAGCCTCGCGTGTGCAGAGGGCGGGCTGTTGCCCGTCCGAGGATGTGGAGCAGTCTGGCAGGTGGCCGTCCGCGGCGACATCCGTCAGACGGCCGTACGGGCCGGGGAGTTCCCGGCTCCGGTCAGGACGACCCCTTCGGGGGGTCCGGGTGCCGCCGTGGGGGTTTTCCACCGGCCGCGCGTTCGAACTCGGCCCGCGGGTGTTCGAGTGAGCCGAGGGAGACGATCTCGCGTTTGAAGAGGCCGGCGAGGGTCCATTCGGCGAGCACGCGGGCCTTGCGGTTGAAGGTGGGCACGCGGCTGAGGTGGTAGGCGCGGTGCAGGAGCCAGGCGGGGCGGCCGGTGAGCCTGCGGCCGTAGACCTGGGCGACGCCCTTGTGCAGGCCGAGGGAGGCGACGGAGCCGAGCTGCCGGTGTGCGTAGGTGCGCAGGGGTTCGCCGCGCAGGGTGTGCACGATGTTGTCGCCGAGGACCCTGGCCTGGCGCAGCGCGTGCTGGGCGTTGGGCGCGGTGGTGGCGCCGGGCTCGGCGGCGGTCACGTCGGGCACGGCGGCGGCGTCGCCCGCGGCCCAGGCGTGCTCGGTGCCCTCGACGGCGAGCTGGGCGGTGCAGCGGAGCCTGCCGCGCGCGTCGAGGGGCAGGTCGGTGGCGGCGAGCACCGGGTGGGGTTTGACCCCGGCGGTCCAGACGACGGTGCGGGTGGGGAAGCGGCGGCCGTCGCTGAGGACGGCGACCCGGTCGGCGCAGGATTCCAGGCGGGTGTTGAGCAGCACCTGGATGTTGCGGCGGCGGAGCTGGGTGACGGTGTGGCGGCCCAGTTCGGGGCCGACCTCGGGCAGCACCCGGTCGGTGGCCTCCACCAGGACCCATTTCATGTCCTCGGGGCGGAGGTTGGAGTAGTACCGGGCAGCGTAGCGGGCCATGTCCTGGAGTTCGCCGAGGGCCTCCACCCCGGCGTAGCCGCCGCCGACGAAGACGAAGGTGAGGGCGGCGTCGCGCAGGGCGGGGTCGCGGGTGGAGGAGGCGATGTCCATCTGCTCGATGACGTGGTTGCGCAGCCCGATGGCCTCCTCGACGGTCTTGAAGCCGATGGCGTGCTCCGCGAGACCGGGGACGGGCAGGGTGCGCGAGACGGAGCCGGGGGCGAGGACGAGTTCGTCGTAGCCGAAGAGTTCGGCGGCGCGGCCGTGCCGCTCGGTGGCGAGGGTGGTGACGGCGGCGGTGCGTACGGCGTGGTCGACGGTGGTGACCTCGCCGATGACGACGCGGCACTCGGGCAGCACGCGGCGCAGGGGGACGACGACATGGCGCGGGGAGATCGAGCCGGCGGCCGCCTCGGGGAGGAACGGCTGGTACGTCATGTAGGGGTCGGGGCTGACCACGGTGATCTCGATGTCACCGTGTCTGAGCTGCCGTTTCAGTTTCCGCTGGAGACGCAGGGCGGTGTACATGCCGACGTAGCCACCGCCGACGACCAGAATGCGCGCGCGTTCCTTCACCATCCCATGACGCACCCGGCGCTGTTGTTTGTCCACAGCCTCGGCAATTTGTGTGACCGGCGGCCGGAGGTGCGGGGGCACGGAATCCGGACATAAATGGCTCGTACTCCGATCGAGGGGCGCACTGTGCGGAACCTACCCCTTCTGAATTGACTCCCGCTCAACTATGTTGCTGTGTCGACGGGGTGCGGGAGGGTCGTCGGGGGTCGCCGCGTGCGGGCCCGCTCAGGACCGGCACCAGTTTTCCGCGCTTTCGGAAATCAGTGGCGGGGAGTCTCCGGGGGGAGACGTCATTACCGGGGGAAGACATGCATGTTCAGGAAACGCACTGGTCAGCGGCGCCCCTCGCGTCGGCCGGACGGACGGGCGGCGGGCGTGCCGCGCCGCTGCGGGTGGACGCGCAGCGCAATCTGGAGCACGTGCTGAGGGCGGCGCGTGAGGTGTTCGGCGAGCTGGGCTACGGCGCGCCGATGGAGGACGTGGCGCGGCGGGCGCGGGTCGGTGTGGGCACCGTGTACCGGCGGTTCCCCAGCAAGGACGTGCTGGTGCGGCGGATCGCCGAGGAGGAGACCGCGCGGCTGACCGAGCAGGCGCGGACCGCGCTGGGCCAGGAGGACGAGCCGTGGTCGGCGCTCTCCCGCTTCCTGCGCACCTCGGTGGCGTCCGGCGCGGGCCGGCTGCTGCCGCCGCAGGTGCTGCGGGTGGGGGTCGCCGAGGAGGGCGGCACCCCGCCGGCCGACGAGGCACGGGTGCCCCAGCAGCGGTCTCAGGCCGGCGCCGGTGAGCTGCGCCTGGTGGAGGGGGCGGGCGGCGAGCCGGGTACGGCGGCGCTGCTGGAGGTGGTGGGCCGGCTGGTGGAGCGTGCCCGGGCGGCGGGGGAGCTGCGGGCCGACGTGTCCGTCTCCGACGTACTCCTGGTGATCGCCACGGCGGCGCCCTCGCTGCCGGACGCGGCGCAGCAGGCGGCCGCCTCCGCGCGGCTGCTCGACATCCTGCTGGAGGGACTGCGGTCCCGGCCCGCGTAGGCACATTGAAACCCCCTGCCGGGGCTGCCTGTTCGGAACTCTTTGCGGGCGGTTGGTGAAACTTCCGCTCGGATGAGTGATGGGTCGGACGAGTGGACCGGTGGTGAATGCGGCTATGGCACGCTGAGCCCGTAAAGGATTGGGCTGTGCCGGTGTCGGGGGCTTTACGCGATGGGCGTTGACGAGTGGGACGGCGCGCGCGCCGACGGTAGTGGTGACGCGGAGGCCGGGGGGCTGACCTCGCCGCAGGTGCCGAGCCAGGGCGGCCGGGCCGCTTCCGGCGGCGGCGAGCGGGCGAGTCTCCCGGCCCAGCGCGAGGGCAGCGCGCTGCCGCCCCCGCCCGACGCGCCCCCGGCCGACGGCGAGTTGATCGAGCGGATGCGCGCCGGGGACGACTCGGCGTACGAGGAGCTGTACCGGCGGCACGCGGACGCGGTGCGACGCTACGCGCGTACCTGCTGCCGGGACGGGCACACCGCCGACGATCTCACCGCCGAGGTGTTCGCCCGCATGCTCCAGGCGGTGCGCGGCGGTTCGGGCCCCGAGTACGCGGTACGCGCCTATCTGCTGACCTCGGTGCGCCGGGTCGCCGCGCACTGGACGCAGTCCGCCAAGCGCGAGCAACTCGTGGACGACTTCGCGGTGTTCGCCCAACAGGCGTCCAGGGCGGCCGAGGTGGCCGACGACACCGGGGCCCTGGGTGCCTTCGGTGCCGATCTGGGTGCCGACGTACGGGCGATGCACGAGGCCGAACAGACCCTGGCCATGCAGGCGTTCCGCTCGCTGCCCGAGCGCTGGCAGGCGGTGCTCTGGCACACCGAGGTGGAGGACGAGTCGCCCAGCGAGGTGGCCGTTCTGTTCGGGCTGGACGCCAACGGCACGCGCGTCCTTGCCAGTCGGGCCCGTGAGGGACTGAAGCAGGCGTACCTCCAGGCGCACGTCAGCGCGACCCTGGTGAACGACGAGGAGTGCGCGCGCTACGCCGACCAGCTCGGTGGCTACGCGCGTCGCAAGCTCCGCATCCGGGCCGAGCGCGGGCTGCGCAAGCACCTGGAGGAGTGCGCCAAGTGCCGTCTCGCGGCCGCGCAGATCGAGGAAGTGGCCGGGGGCATCCCGGCCGTCGTCCCGATCGCGGTCATCGGCTGGTTCGGCGCCGCCGGGTACGCCAAGGCGCTCGGTGTCATCGCCGGTGGCGCGGGCGTGGGCGCCGCGGGTGCCGCCGCGGCCGCGACCGGGTCCACCGGTGGCGGCGCGGCGGGCGGCGGCGCGGCCTCGGAGGGGCTGGGCGCGCCGGTGAAGGCGGGCATCGCCACCGGTGTGGTCGCGGTGGCGGCCGCCGCCCTGGCCCTGGCGCTGGTGAACGACAGCCGGCCCGCCAAGGAGATCGCCAAGCCGTCGCCGTCCGCGCCGGTGGTCCAGCAGACCCCGCCGCCCGCGCCGCCCCCGCCGGCCAAGCAGAAGGAGCCCGCGCCGAAGCCGCCCGCTCCGCCCGCCCCCGCGCCCGCCGTCCCGGCGGCGGACAAGCCGGAGCCGAAGCCCACCCCGAAGCCGACCCCCAAGCCCACCCCGACCCCGACCCCGAAGCCGACTCCCAAGCCCAGGCCGACCCCGACGCCCACCCCCACCCCCACGCCCCCGAAGCCGAAGCCGACTCCCACGCCGACCCCGACGCCCACCCCTCCGCCGCCCCCGCCCCAGTCCTACGAGCTGAGCGAGCTGCGCTACGACCTCACCGGCGACGGCACCGAGCCCGAGGTCCGGCTCGGCGACAGCAGTTGGGTGTGGCAGCGGTACAGCATGTCGATCGGCGGTGAGCGCTACTCCCCCGGTGTCACGGTGCACGGCGACTCCTCGGTGACCGTCGACCTCAACCGCGAGTGCAGCGCCTACGACGCGGTGGTCGGGGTGGACGACATGACGCTGGGCCTCGGCAAGGTCGCCTTCGCGGTGTACGCGGACGGCACCCGCCTCTGGCGGTCCGGCACGGTCTCCGGCGGCGACCCGGCGGTACCGGTCCATGTGAACCTGGCCGGGCGGAAGACGGTACGGCTGGTGGTGGAGCCCAGGGGTACCGGCTTGAACCAGGCGGCCCTGGCGGACTGGGCCAAGTCCCGCTTCTCCTGCGGCTAGCTGGGCCGGGCGCCGGCCCGCAGGGCACCCCGTTGGGGGGCGATGCCGGCCGGGACGGCGCGGGCGCGGGCCGGGGTGCCGGTCCAGCAGGTGCCGCGGCGGGCCAGCAGGCGGCCGAGCCAGAGTTCCAGGGAGACGAGGTCGGCGAGGCCGTCCAGCGGGAGGGGTTCTCCGGCGGCGGCCTCCCGGACGGCCTTGCGGATCACGCGGGCCTCGACCAGACCCGCGTCCGCGAGCAGCGGGGTGTCGAAGAGGTCGACCAGGGAATCGGCGGCCAGCCGCAGGCCGGTGCGGGCGGCTGCGGCCGAGGACGCGTGGGACGGGGTGCCCCAGCCGGGCGGCAGGTCGGTGACCCCGGCGCCCTCCAGCACCGTGCGCAGGACGGCCGCGCGGGCGCCGGGCTTGACCCGCAGGGCCTCGGGGAGGTCGCGGCAGGCGCGGACGACCTGGTTGTCGAGGAAGGGCGCGTGCAGCCGCTGCGAGCGGACCTCGGCGGCCTGTTCGAGGACGCGGAGATCGGCCGCGTGCCGGGCGAGGACGGTACGGGCGCGGAACTCGCCGGGTCTCTGGCCGGGTCCGCCGGCCGCCCGGTCGGCCCCGGTCTGGAGGAGAACCGATACTTCGGCCAGTGCTTCCCCCGTGAGCCACCGGGCGGCCGGACCGGGTCTCGCCCAGGTCAGCGCGGCGAGCGAGGCACCGACCGCGCCCTTGGGCTCGTCGAACCGCCGTCGCATCAGCCGCTCGGCCAGCGCCTCCAGACCGGTGCGGTACGGGGTGCGGGACAGCCGCCGGGCGGCGCCGTAGACGCGGGCGGGGACCAGGACCGAGCCGTCGGCGCGGGTGAGCGCGGCGACCGGGCGGACCAGATGGCGCCGCTGGCGGTCCAGCAGGAGGTCGGCCAGGCGGGCCGGGTGGGCGTCGAGCACCTGGCGGGCGCCGTGGCCGGTGAAGTGGTCGGCGCTGCCCGCCGCGAGCCGGGCGCGGTGCCGGGCGGCGGTGACGAGGGAGGGGCCGGGTTCGTCGGTGAGGGGGCCGTCGAGGTCGGCGTAGGGGAGGGTGTCCTCGGCGCCGGTGACCACCACGTGGTGCAGGCGGGGGTTGGCGGCGAGGGCTCCGGCGCGCTCGAGTTCGGCCTCGCGGCCGCCGACAGCCAGGTCGTTGAAGGTGACGGCGAGGAGGCGTTCGCCCGCGCCGGTACCGTGGCCGAGGAGGGTGCCGGGCCGGCCGGGGAGCCCGGCGGCGAGGAGGGCCAGGGTGCCGGAGGCGGGGCCGCCGGAGAGGTCGGCGCCGATGCCGGGCACCGGCATGCCGCGGGCGGCGCGCCGTTCGGCCGGGCCCATGCCGGGCACCGGGCCGGGGTCGAGTCCGGGGACGTGCCGGGGGGCGGCGAGCCGGACCCGTACGGCTTCCACCAGGGCGTCGCGTACGGCGTCCACCGCGCGGTCGGGGTCGGCGGCCGGCGCGGCCACGGCGAGGGAGGCGACCGGCTCGTAGCCGACGATCTCGCGCGCTCCGGCGCGCAGCACCAGCGCGTGGCCGGGCGCGACGCGGCGTACGCCCTCGTAGGGGGTGGTGTCGCGCAGGGCGGCCGGTACCTCGGGGGCGGCGAGGAGGGCGGCGAGGTGCCCGAAGTCGAGGTTGGCCTCGGTGAGGTCGGCGAGCGGGAGCGCGGCGGTGGCGTAGGCGGTGCCGCCCTCCCAGGGGGCGTGGAAGACCGGGCGGGCGCCCGCGAGGTCGCCGCAGACGGTGATGCGCCGGCCGGCCTGGACGACGGCGGTGTAGCTGCCCGGCCAGGCGGTGAGATGGCGCAGGGCGCCGCCGCGCGCGGTGAACAGGCCGCGCCGCAGCTCCTCGTCGGAGGCGCCGCAGATGCCGAGGACGGCGATGCGGTTCTGGGCGTCGGCGTGCACCACGCGGACCTCGTCGGGGCGCCAGTCGCCCACCGCCCACAGCGGATCGGGGTCGCCCCACAGCAGATGGGAGCCGACGGGGCGCAGGGTCTCGCCGTCGTACCCGGTGGCTCCCGCGGTCTCGGCGCCGAGAGCGCGCGCGGCGGTGCTGCTCCAACCCACCAACCACCGCATCGACGCCTCCACAGGCTGTGGACCACCAGTGCACCGCACGAACCGGACCCCATGCTGCCATGAAGAACGCGCCGGGGAAGGGTGGTGGCGCCGCCTTCGATCGAGGGAAATCGCCAGGAAACACGGCGGGGCGCGGCGCGCGGCCGGGACCCGGCGGGGCGCGGCGGGCAGGATGAACTCGCGTCCTGCCCGCGCGGGTTGGGGGGAGGGCGGCGAGGGGAGAGCGATGCGAATGCGCCCCGGTTCACTCCCCCGGAACGCCCTTCGCGCCCTCAAGTGCCGTGGTGGGAACGGAAATGCGGGCGGCGGAACGACGGCTGTTTTCGGCCAAATTGGCGACAGGGCACGGGCTTTGAGCACGCTCCGTACAGGCCCTGCGGAGCGCGCGGCGGCCCGGCGAGCGCGCACGGCCCGGGAGACGGGCGTCGCCTCCCGGACCGGTCCGCCGCCCGCGGGGATGTAGGCGGCGGCGTCCCCCAGCCCACTGGACGCAAGTACAGCGGGCCGACCCACGCAGAGCCATGGAACCGCTCCCCCGGTGGCCGGAGAAGAGCGCACGGACAGGCGCACGGCCACACGCGCGGGGGCACGCCGCGACGCTCCGTGCACGGTGCGTACAGGGCCGTACTCCCGTACGGACCGCAATCGCGCCATCCGGAACAATGCCCCTTAACGCTTGGGATGCGGCGAACTACGCTGTGTTTACGAATGCCGCGTGGTTATGCCAGCGGGGCAGCCGTCTGTGTCGAGGGGTGGCGCATGTCCAGGGAGCAACGCGGGCCGAACGAGAAACTCGGCACCGTTCTCGCCCTCGCGGGAATCAGCAACGCGGGCCTCGCGCGCCGGGTCAACGACCTGGGCGCGCAACGGGGTCTGACGCTCCGGTACGACAAGACCTCGGTCGCGCGCTGGGTGTCGAAGGGCATGGTGCCGCAGGGTGCGGCGCCGCATCTGATCGCGGCCGCGATCGGGCAGAAGCTCGGCCGGCCGGTGCCGCTGCACGAGATCGGCCTCGCCGACGCCGACCCCGCGCCCGAGGTGGGCCTCGCCTTCCCGCGCGACGTGGGGCAGGCGGTGCGCTCGGCGACCGACCTGTACCGCCTCGACCTGGCCGGACGCCGCGCGGGGTCCGGCGGGATCTGGCAGTCGCTGGCGGGGTCGTTCGCCGTGAGCGCCTACGCGACGCCCGCCTCCCGATGGCTGATAACCCCCGCCGACAGCTCGGTCGAGCGGGAGGCGCACCCCGAGGGAGGCGCCGCCGCACCGATCAAAGTCGGCCACAGCGATGTGCAGAAGCTCCGGGAGGCCGCCGAGGACGCCCGGCGCTGGGACTCCAAGTACGGCGGCGGTGACTGGCGTTCCTCGATGGTGCCGGAGTGCCTCAGGGTGGAGGCGGCCCCCCTGCTGCTCGGCTCCTACTCCGACGAGGTGGGCCGCGCGCTGTTCGGCGCGGGCGCCGAACTGACCCGGCTGGCGGGGTGGATGGCCTTCGACACCGGCCAGCAGGAGGCGGCGCAGCGGTACTACATCCAGGCGCTGCGCCTCGCCCGCGCGGCGGCCGACGTGCCGCTCGGCGGGTACGTGCTCGCCTCGATGTCCCTCCAGGCGACCTACCGGGGCTTCGGCGACGAGGGCGTCGACCTCGCGCAGGCCGCGCTGGAGCGGAACCGGGGGCTGGCCACCGCGCGCACGATGAGCTTCTTCCGGCTGGTCGAGGCGCGGGCCCACGCGCGGGCGGGCGACGCGCACGCGGCCGGGGCCGCCCTGAAGTCGTCCGAGGGCTGGCTGGAGCGGTCCCGCGAGGGCGACAGCGACCCGACCTGGCTCGGCTTCTACGGCTACGACCGCTTCGCCGCCGACGCCGCCGAGTGCTACCGCGACCTCAAGGCGCCCCGCCAGGTCCGCCGCTTCACCGAGCAGGCGCTGTCCCAGCCGACCGAGGAGTTCGTCCGCTCGCACGGGCTGCGCCTGGTGGTCTCCGCCGTCGCCGAACTGGAGTCGGGCAACCTGGACGCGGCCTGCGAGCAGGGCGTACGCGCGGTCGAGGTGGCCGGCCGCATCTCCTCCGCCCGCACCACCGAGTACGTCAAGGACCTCCTCCACCGTCTGGAGCCCTACGGCGACGAACCCCGGGTGGTGGAACTCCGCGAACGGGCCCGCCCGCTGCTGATGGCTCCCGCCTAGAGGGCACAAGGCTTCTGTGGCGCGGTTTGAAGGCGTTGTCAGTGGCGCAGTGCACTATCGAGGCCGGGAGGTGGTGCAGGTGCGGGCGGACGCGTACGACTGCGATGTGCTGGTGGTCGGTGGCGGCATCGTCGGGCTGTCGACGGCGTACGCCCTGACGCGCGCCGCGCCCGGCACACGGGTCACCGTGCTGGAGAAGGAGCCCGGCCCGGCCCGCCACCAGACCGGCCGCAACAGCGGGGTCGTGCACAGCGGCATCTACTACCGGCCGGGCTCGCTCAAGGCGCGGTACGCGGTGCGCGGCGCCGCCGAGATGATCAAGTTCTGCGCGGAGTACGGCATCGACCACTCCGTCACCGGCAAGCTGATCGTCGCCACCGACCGCGCCGAGCTGCCCCGGCTGCACGCCCTGGTGCAGCGCGGCCGGGAGAACGGCATCCCGGTCCGCGAGCTGGGCGCCGCCCAGATCGCCGAGTACGAGCCCGAGGTGCGGGGCCTGGCCGCGATCCACGTCGGCACGACCGGCGTCTGCGACTTCACCGCCGTCGCCCGGCAACTGGCCCGCGCCTCCGGCGCCGAGATCCGCTACGGCTCGCGGGTCGTCCGGGTGGACCGGCGCCCCGACCGTGGCGTGGCGGTGCTGACCTCGGCCGGCCAGGTGCTCCGCGCCCGCGTCCTGGTGAACTGCGCGGGCCTGTACTGCGACGAGCTGGCCCGCCTCACCGGGGACGAGCCGGGCGTGCGGATCGTGCCGTTCCGGGGCGAGTACTACGAGCTGGCCCGCCCCGAGCTGGTGCGCGGCCTGGTCTACCCGGTGCCCGACCCGGCGTTCCCCTTCCTCGGCGTGCACCTGACCAAGGGTCTCGACGGAGGGGTCCACGTCGGCCCCAACGCGGTCCCCGCGCTCGCCCGCGAGGGGTACGGCTGGGGCGTCGTCCGCCCGCGCGAGCTGGCCGGCACGGCCGCCTGGCCCGGCGCCTGGGCCCTGGCCCGCAAGCACTGGCGCTACGGCGCGGGCGAGCTGCGCCGCTCGCTCTCCAAGCCCGCCTTCCTGGACGCGGTCCGCCGCCTGGTGCCCGGCGTGGAGGAACGCGACCTGGTCCGGGCCCCGGCCGGCGTCCGTGCCCAGGCGGTCACCCGCGACGGCACCCTGGTGGACGACTTCCTCATCCGCGAGGGCGCCCGCGCGGTCCACGTCCTCAACGCCCCTTCCCCGGCGGCCACGGCGTCCCTCCCGATCGGCCGGGAGGTCAGCCGCCGAACACTGGAGATGCTGCGGACACTGTGAGGGACCGGGCGCCATGATGCCCCGCGGCCCGACAGGCGGCCCCTGGTTCCCCGGCACGTACCCGCTGAGGGCGCCGTGACCGACCACACCCCCGTCGGCGCCGTGGGCGCTCTCCTGGGAGCGCCTAAAATCGGAGGCACTGTGTCTGACTCCGTGAACACCCCCGAAGCCACCCGGCCCGTCGACGTCGGGCCGCGTGCCGCGCTGCCCTCGATGCCCGGGCCGTCCGCGCGGACCTCCCGGAGCAAGGGTGAGCCCCGGTTTCCGGACGGGCCGCAGCCCGATCCGGCCGGATCGCACTTCGAGCGGCGCATCCGCAGCTTCCAGCCCCGGCGGAGCCGGGTCACCACCGGGCAGGCCGACGCGCTGGCGAGGCTGTGGCCGCAGTGGGGGCTGGACATCGACGGGCAGCAGGTCATCGACCTCGCGGAGCTGTTCGGCAACACGAACCCCGTCGTGCTGGAGATCGGCTTCGGCATGGGCGAGGCCACCGCGCAGATGGCGGCGGCCGCCCCGGACACCAACATCCTCGCCGTCGACGTGCACACCCCCGGCCAGGGCAACCTGCTGAACCTCGCCGAGCAGGGCGGCCTGACCAACATCCGGGTCGGCAACGGCGACGCGATCATCCTGCTCCGGGAGATGCTCACGCCCGACTCGCTCGACGGCCTCCGCGTCTACTTCCCCGACCCCTGGCCGAAGAAGCGGCACCACAAGCGGCGGCTGATCCAGCCCGAGTTCCTCACCCTGGCCGCGACCCGGCTGGCGCCCGGCGCGATCGTGCACTGCGCGACGGACTGGGAGCCGTACGCCGAGCAGATGCTGGAGGTGCTCGACGCGCACCCCGACTTCGAGAACACCCGCAGCGAGGGCGGCTACGCCCCGCGCCCCGCGTTCCGCCCGCTGACCCGGTTCGAGGGCCAGGGCCTCGACAAGGGCCACGTCGTGAACGACCTGCTCTTCCGCCGCGTACCGCACACGCACCCGTAGCCGACCGGGTCGTAAAGCCCCAGGCCGTACGGCCCGGTCACCGTTAAGGTCGATGCCGTGGCCATCCGTTCTCAGCCGTACCCGCCCCACACCGACGGCCCCCGGCCCGCCTGGTGGCGGCGGGAGTGGGTGCGGCACGGGGCGCTGGCCGGACTGCTGGCGCTGTCCGGGCTGGTGATCCTGGCGCTGGTGCGACGGCAGACCGGTACGGAGGGGTTCCTCGTCGGACTGGGGCTCGCCGTGGTGCCCGTCCCCTGGCTGATAGCCGCGTTCCGCTGGCTGGACCGGGTACGGCCCGGCCCCTGGCGGAACCTGCTGTTCGCGTTCGCCTGGGGGGCCTGCGCGGCGGCGCTGATCGCGATCGTCGCCAACAGCTTCGCCACCCACTGGATCGCCACCGCGACCGCGGACCCGTCCGGCGCGGACACGCTCGGCGCGACGGTGATCGCGCCGGTGGTGGAGGAGTCCGCGAAGGCCGCCGCCGTCCTGCTGGTGTTCGTCTTCCGCAGACGGGACTTCACCGGGCCGGTCGGGGGCGCGGCGATAGCCGGGGTGACCGCGACGGGGTTCGCGTTCACCGAGAACATCCTCTACCTGGGCAATGCCTTCGGCACCGACCAGTCCATCGGCACCTCGGGCATCGTCTCGGTGACCGCCGCGACCTTCTTCGTACGCGGGGTGATGTCGCCGTTCGCGCATCCCCTGTTCACGGTGTTCACCGGCATCGGCTTCGGCCTGGCGGCTCTGCCGCGCAGTCGCCGGCTCCGATGGCTCTTCCCCCTGGGCGGCCTCCTGCTCGCCATGAGCATGCACGCCCTGTGGAACGGCTCGGCCGCCTTCGGCCAGTTCGGCTTCCTCGTCGTCTACGGCGGCTTCATGGCCCCCGCGTTCGGCCTGCTCGCCTGGCTCCTGATCCGCTCCCGGCAGCGCGAACTCCGCGTCGCCCGCGAGGAACTCCCCGTCTACGTCTACGCCGGATGGCTCGCCCCCGCCGAACCCTTCGCCCTCGGCTCCCTACGCGCCCGCCGCCTGGCCCGCGACCACGCCCGCCGCTTCCTCGGCGGCCGCCCGGCCGCCCGCGCGGTGGTCGACTACGAAACCACCGCCACGGAACTCGCCCTCCTCCGCCACCGCGCCCGCGCGGGCCGTGTGGGCCCGGACTTCTCCACCCGAGAGCACGAACTCCTGACCACCCTGTGGCGACACCGAGCGTCCTCCCGCCCCGCGCTGGAGTACGCGGCCCACGTGACGGCCCCACCCCCGTCCCCCGTCACCTACTGGCAGCGCTACGGCCATCCGGCACCCCCATACGCGGGCTACAACCCGTACCGCACGTAGGGGGTTGGGGATGTTGATGCTTCAGGCGAACCCCGCCATGGGCGAGCAAACGGACGAGGCGCCCTCGATCGACCTCCACCGCCCCCACCCGAGGGGCGCGGGGAACTGCGCGACCAGCCACGACGGACCCGCAGCCGGACCACACACCTCCCCCACCCCTGAGCCACGCGCAGCCACCCTCAGGCAGACGCCTCCGTCAGAAGATCAAGCTCCCCCTGCGTCAGCGACAACTCAGCCACCGCCACCAACGCCGGAAGCTGATCCACCGTCCGCGCAGAAGCAATAGGCGCGGCAACCGTCGGCTGAGCAGCCAGCCACGCCAGCGCCACCGTAGCCACAGCGGTGCCCCGAGCCGAGGCGACCTCGTCCAGCGCGGCCAGCACCCGCTGACCCCGCTCCGAATCGAGGTGCTTCGCCACAGACCCGGCCCGCGCACTCTCCACCTTCACCCCCGCCCGGTACTTCCCGGTCAGGAACCCGGACGCCAGCGCGAAGTACGGCACGGCCGAAAGCCCCTCACGAGCGGCGACATCCTGCAGCGGCCCCTCGTACGTGTCACGGGACACAAGGTTGTAGTGCGGCTGAAGCGCGACATACCGAGCCAGCCCCGCCCGCTCGGAGAACTCCAGCGACTCCTTCAGCCGCTCGGCACTGATGTTGGACGCGCCGATGTACCGCACCTTCCCCGCCCGCACCAGCTCGTCCAGCGCCCCGATGATCTCCTCGACGGGCACATCGGGCTGATCGAAGTGGGTGTAGTAGAGATCGATGTGATCGGTACCGAGACGCCGCAGGGACGCGTCGGCCGCGGCCTTGATGTTGGCCGCGCCCAGCCCCTTGTACTCGGGATGCTGGCTGACCTTGGTGGCGATGACGACCTGATCGCGAACCCCCCGAGCCCGCACCCACTCCCCGATGAGCGTCTCGGACTCACCGCCCTGGTTGCCCTCGACCCAGGCCGAGTAGGAATCCGCGGTGTCGATGAAGTTGCCGCCCGCGGAGCGGTACGCGTCGAGGACGGCGAAGGACGTGTCCCGGTCGGCGGTCCAGCCGAAGACGTTGCCGCCGAGGGCGAGCGGGAAGACCTCGAGGGAGGAGGAGCCGAGCTTGCGCAGAGAAGCAGTCATGTCTTCTCAACGATCACTCGGACCCCGTCCATTCCGCTTCCGGGGCAAGGACCCGGTCAAGCCCGGCGGGGACCCCTCAGGGGGTGAGCCCCTTGCCCCGCAGCCAGGCGCCGGGGTCGATGCCGGTGGGCTGGCCGCCGGGGTGGACCTCCAGGTGCAGGTGCGGCCCGGTGACGTTGCCGGTGGCGCCGACCCGGCCGATGACCTCGCCGGTGGACACCTTCTGCCCCGCGCTGACGCTGATCGAGGACTGGTGGCAGAACCACAGCTCGGTGCCGTCGTCGAGGGTGAGGATCGTGCGGTAGCCGTACGCCCCGGCCCAGCCGGCCTCGGTGATCGTGCCGCTGTGGATCGCCTTGATCAGCGTGCCGGTGGGCGCCGCGAAGTCGAGCCCCGTGTGGTACCCGGAGGACCACATCGAGCCGGCCTGCCCGAAGGCCGAGGTGATCGTGTACGAGGAGGTCGGCAGCGTGTACTGCTTGGCCAGCGCGGCGAGCCGGTCGGCCTCGGCCTTCCTCTCGGCGTCGGCCTCGGCCTTCTCCTTGGCCGCCGCGGCCTTCTCGGAGGCTTCCTTCGCGGCCTTGGCGGCGGCGTCGGCGGCCTGCTGGTCGGCCTTGGCGACGGCCGCCGCGGTGGCCCGGCTGTCGGCCTTGGTCTGCTGCCGCTCGGCCTGGGCCATGATCCGGCTGCGCAGCGCCTCGCCCGCGTCGGCGGTGGAGTCGTCGCTCGCGGCGGTGGCCGTGGCGGTGGCGACCCCGGCGAGGGAGGCGGCGGGCGCCTCCGCGTGGTGCCCGTCGATCAGGGAGTCCACGGAGGGCAGGTCGGGCAGCGCGATGGACACGGGCGGCTTGCCGGTGTTGGCGCTCGCCATGCCACCCGCGCCGACGGCGGCGATGACACCGACGCCGAGGACGGTGGAGCTGCGGGCGAGTCCGCCGCCGCGCTGCTTGGCCACGCGGTGCCGGCCGCGTACGGCGGGTAGAGACTCCTCGGTGGGGTTCCATTCCTCCCACGCGCCGTCCTCGGCACGAGGGGCGCCGTAGGCAAAGGGCTCACTCGCGTCCGGCGCGAACGGGGCTTGTGGGGCAGGCCGGTTGGACGCCACGCGGGCGCACTCCTTTCCCTCCTCCGCCTACCGGGTTAGCTGACGGGTTCGGAGCAGGAAGGTCTCCTACGCGCGTAAACCCGGCGTGCTCCGAGAGTGGTGCACGGCGGATCGGGACGCGATTCACCCCAGAGTGGTGGGTCCCCGGTTCCCTTGCGGGATTCGGCGTGTGCGCACGGCGCCGTCTCTGCTGACGGCTGTAACGACCGCGCTGCGTTATCGAACGTTAATAGACACGCGCACTGGATTCCAAGCCCGTCCAGCTTGATCGTTTGACGATCCGACGGGGTGCTTATCGGTCAGGAACGGTACGAAGAGGGCGAGTTGACCGCGCTTCAGGAGTCACAGGAGTTTTGCTGGTGACTCAAAAACACCAGCCGCCCCCGGAGCAACTCGGGGCCGGAAAACACTCAGGGCCGGAATCCGTTTACTGGATTCCGGCCCTGAGTCTTCAGTAGCGGGGACAGGATTTGAACCTGCGACCTCTGGGTTATGAGCCCAGCGAGCTACCGAGCTGCTCCACCCCGCGTCGTTGTGTCTCAAGCATACGTCATCCGCGGGACGCGGCGCACACACCCCGCCGTGACGTGGGCCTCAGTGCGGAAGGTGAGCGTTCGGCTCCTGTGCGAGAGCGGCGCACTCGGGCACCGTCACCACCTGAACGCCCCCCGCGGCGAGCACCCCCGAGCCGTCGGCCGCGGTGACGAAGGTGTCCGGCTCGCGCCAGGCGGTGACCACCCGGCGTACCCCCGCCGCGAGGATCAGCCCGGCGCACGGCACGGGCCGGGAGGCGCGGTGGGCGCAGGGCTCCAGGCTGCTGTAGACGGTGGCGCCGGGCAGCCGCGGGTCGGCCGGGTCCAGCTTGGCGAGCGCGGCCTCCTCGGCGTGGACCACCGGATCGCCGCCCTCGCGGGAGTGGCCGCGCGCCAGCTCGGTGCCGTCCGCCGCGACGACGACCGCGCCGACGCTGAAGGCCGTGTCCGAGGGCGGGCAGAGCGCGGCCAGCTCGCAGGCGGTGCGCAGCCAGTGCCGGTCGGCGGCGGTGTCCAGCGGGCCGGTGCCGGGGGCGGTGGGCTCGTACCGCATCAGGACGACGTCCTCGATCCGGCGGGTGTCGGTCAGCCGCAGCCGGCCGCCCTGGTAGGCGCCGGGGCCGAAGAGGTGGGGGGCGGCCGGGTCGCCGACGAAGAGCGGGGCGAGGACGAGCTGGAGTTCGTCGGCGAGGCCCTGCTGGAGGAGCTGGGTGTGCACGGTGCCGCCGCCCTCCACCATCAGCCGGCGCACTCCGCGCACCTCGTACAGGTGGGCCAGCAGCGCGCGCCAGTCGAGGGCGGTGCCGAGCGCCACCACATCGGCGGTGTCACCGAGGAGGGCGGAGGCCCGCCGCGCGCCCGCGTCGGTCGTGCAGACGAGCTTCTCGCCGCCGGAGTGCCAGAAATTGGCATCCGGGTCGAGGTCGCCCGAGCCGGACACGGTCACCTTCAGCGGGTACTCCGTCCGCCCCTCGGCCACCCGCGCGGCCCGCCGCTCGGGCGAGTTGACCAGGAGCCGGGGGTTGTCGGCGCGGATGGTCCCGGCGCCGACGAGGATCGCGTCCACCGAGGCCCGTACCGCGTCCACCCGGTCGAAGTCGGCGGGGCTGGACAGCAGCAGCCGCTCGGGGCCGGTGTCGTCCAGGTAACCGTCGAGCGAGACGGCGGCGGACAGCAGGACATGGGGGTAGGGCATCGACGCGCTCTCCGGACTCTGGGCTACGGGCGTGCACCCCTTTGTACTCCGTACCGGTGTGCGGCTTGCCCAGGCAGGGATGAGTACGGCTACTCATCCCCGGCGCGCGGCCCGGCCCCACTGTGGGATCACCGAACAGAAGGAGACCTCGATGCCGCACGCCGTCCGCCCCCGCCGCCTCTTCACCCTCGCCACCGGCAACTGGCTCTCGCGGGGCTATCTCGCGGTGCTCGCCGCCTCCGTCATCGGCATGTTCGCCTTCCCGGAGGGCGGGTTCGGGCTGGACCCGATGATGCTCACCGCTCCGCTCTCCTTCCTGGGCATGGCCTTCCCGTTCGGTCCCGGTACCGAGGGCAGCCTGGTGGTGGAGGTGCTGGCCACCGGTTTCTGGGTCGGGCTGCTCCTGCTGGGCGCCCTCGCGAACGCCGCCGCACTCGGCGCCCTCGCCTCCAGATCCGCCGGCGCGCCTCCCCGGCAGCGGGTGCGGGCCCTGCTGGCGCCGGCCGTGGACAACTGGCTCGCGCGGGGCTACCTCGCCGTGGTCGCGGCCGCGATCGGGTTCTTCCTCTACACCGTGTGCCTGTCGCCCGACCCCGGTTTCGCCGGGATCTGGCCGCTGATCGCCACGGCACCGCTCAGCATCCTCGCCATCACGGTGGCCGGGCCCCTGGGGGACGGCGCCCTGAGCCTGGTGATCTTCACCGCCGGCACCGCCCTGGCCGGCCTCTGCAACGCCGTACTGCTCGGCCGGCTGGCGGGTGCGCTGCGGCGCTGAAACCCACGGTCAGGTATGGGCCAGGGAAAAAACTGTATAAGCCAACGGATGGCATGACCTCATCAGTTACGGTGCGTCTTTTGGTCGTCTTCTTCACCCACTCCCCCTGCTTATGGGGGCGTCGTGAAGCATCCGGAGACCAGTCACCGCAGAGGAAAGGCATTCGAGCCGGTATGAGGGCACGTTGGTGGGGGACGGGCGCGGTCGTCGCGGCGGCCGTGTGCGGGACGTTGGTCGTCCAGGGGGTGAGCGGCGGGGACTCCGGGCACGCGGGGAAGGCCGCCGCCCCGGTACGGGACCGGGTGCGGTCGGCCGCGCTGGACGTCCGGGGGGACGGGACGGGCGCGACGCTGGCGCAGCGGGACACCAAGCCGTTCAGCATGCTCGGAGTGAGCTGGGAGAAACCTTCCGCCAAGCTGGCCGGCAAGGTCGAGGTGCGCTCACGGGCCGTGGGGTCCGGGAAGTGGTCCGACTGGCTGCCGCTGGACAGCGACCGGGGCGCGGGCGAACAGAACGCCTCACGCGGCGGCACCGAGCCCGCGTGGGTCGGCCTGTCGGACGGCGTCGAGGCGCGCATCGACGGCAAGAGGACGGCGAAGCTGCCCGCGGGGCTCCGGCTCGACATGATCACGTCGGGCGGGAAGAGCACCGGCGGTGACGCCGAGCCCGCTGCCTACGTCGCGGACGGCCCGGACGACACCCAGGAGCCCGTAGCCACCGACACCCCCACCCCGACGTCCGAGCCGACCGACGTCACCACCACGGACCCCGCGCCGCCGGAAGAGACCACCCCCGAGCCCTCGGCCACCGAGTCGTCGACGGAGCCCCCGGCCGAGTCACCCTCCGCATCCGAGAGCACCGCGAGCGGTGAGCCCACCGAGTCGGCCTCGCCCTCGGACTCCGCCTCGCCCTCGCCCTCCATGTCCGTCCCCACCGCGCCGCCCTCCACGGTTCCCCGGCCCCCGATCACCCCGCGCTCGGGGTGGAAGGCCGACGAATCCATCAGCCCCGAGGCCCCGGCGTACATCGACGGCAAGATCAAGGCGGTGGTGATCCACCACACCGCCTCCGCCAATGACTACACCTGCGCCGACGCGCCGTCGATGATCAACGCGATCTACACGTACGACGTGACGGGGCTCGGCTGGAAGGACCTCGGTTACAACTTCGTCGTCGACAAGTGCGGGACGATCTACGAGGGCCGAAAGGGCGGGGTCGACCTCCCGGTCGTGGGCGCGCACGCATACGGCTTCAACTCGCAGACGACCGGCATCGCGGTCCTCGGCACGTACGTCGACTCCCCGCCCCCGATGGCCGCGATGGCCTCGGTGGCGCGTCTCGCCGCGTGGAAGCTGGGCCAGTACGGGGTCCAGCCGGACGCGACGGTCACCCTCACCACCGCGCTCAGCGGGCAGAACCTCGCGGGCCGGACCTGGGAGCCGGGCGAGGAGATGACCCTCCCCGCGATCCACGGCCACCGCGACGGGTACAACACCGTGTGCCCCGGTGACGCGTTCTACGCCGCGCTCGGCACCGTCCGCACGCTGGCCGCGGGCCCCGTCACCGGCCTCACCCTCGGCACCGTCACCGGGACGGGGACGGTCGGCACGACCCCGTACACCAACGGCCCGCTCACCGTGAGCTGGTCCACGACCACCCCGGCCTCGCTGATCTCGTCCTTCCAGGTACTCGTGGACGGCAGGACGGCCGCGACCGTCGCCGGTTCGGCCACCTCCGCCAAGCTGACGCTCACGGCGGGGACGCACAAGGTGCAGGTCAAGGCGGTGCACCAGTCCGGCCGTACGGCGACCAGCGCCACGCGGACGGTCGTCGTCGACACCACCGCGCCCACCTTCGCCACCAAGCCGAACCTGTCCCTGCGGACCGGCACCGTCAACACCACCGCCGTCCCGCTCACCCTCGGCTGGAAGGCCGCCGACAACGTCTCCCTGAAGGAGACCCGCCTCACCGCCCCGCTCGCCAGGATCTACGGCCCGACGGTCACCAGCGCGGCCCTGACTGCCAAGTCCGGCGTGGCGACGGCCTGGGCGCTGCGGGCGTACGACACCGTCGGCAACTCCGCGAGCGCCTCCGTGACCGGCACCCCGGTCATCCTCCAGGAGACCTCGGCGACCAGGTCCGGCACCTGGACGACCAAGTCCTCCTCCAGCTACCTGGGCGGCAGGTCCCTGGGCAGCAGCACCAAGAACGCCTCGCTGACCTGGACCTTCACCGGCCGCTCGGTCTCGTGGGTGGTCTCCCGCGCCTCGACCTCCGGGCAGGCGGACATCTACGTCGACGGCACAAGGCTCACCACCGCCGACCTGAAGTCCTCCACCACGTCCTACCGCGACGCCCTGTGGACCAGGACCTGGCCCACCAGCGCCAAGCACACCCTGAAGATCGTGGTGCGCGCGACGACGGGCCGTCCGGCCGTCACGACGGACGGGATCGTGTATCTGAGGTAGGACACCGCCTGAGGGCCCGCCGGGACGGCGGGCCCGCTCGGCTTCAGGCGTCGGCGGACGGGCCGAGCGACGCGTCGGCACGGCGGTATTCGGCGTTGATCCGCTGGGCTTCCTCGAGCTGGTCCTCGAGGATGATGATCCGGCACGCGGCCTCGATCGGCGTGCCCTGGTCCACGAGTTCACGCGCGCGCGCCGCGATCCGCAGTTGATAGCGGGAGTAGCGGCGGTGTCCGCCCCCGGAACGCAGGGGTGTGATCAGTCGTGCTTCGCCGAGGGCACGGAGGAAGCCGGGCGTGGTACCGATCAGTTCGGCGGCCCGGCCCATCGTGTAGGCGGGGTAATCGTCGTCGTCAAGACGGCCCAGCGACTCGTCTGCTGTCATCTCACCTCTCTGTGGAACGCGTGGAGGGGCCTTGGTGCCGTACAGCACCAAGGCCCCGAAGGAACTGCAACCATCTGCCGACCCTAATACCGAGTCGGCCTTCTGTGTCCGCACAGCCGCCCGATACGCCGACGGGGGTGCGGGGATCGCGGATGCGTGACCGGAGACCACCTGCCAATCGATGTCCTGCGGTACCCGGACTCACGTCCTGCCGGTCCGGGCGATCCTGATGGCGCTCGACTCCTCCGTTCTTCCCTCTGACGTTCTTTCCTTCGAACCGATCACTTGTCATACCTGTACTGCTGCCCGGCAGTTCGTGTCTGCCGGGCTTGATCGATCTCGGCTACGAGAGAAACCGTAGCCACACGCCCATCGAATGTCTACCGTGACGGCGATAGATTTTCGCGTGTCCGGCGGAGAGGTACGCGCCTGTGGCGGTCGCCGCGGAGGTCCCCGCCACCCGGCCGGGCCCGGCGCATAGAATCCGACGTCATGCCGAAGCCTGACGAGCTGATCGTTGACATCGCCGCCCTCGTGGAGTCCGGGCAGAGCAATCAGATGTCCCTCACCGTGGTCACCAGTGGTGCCGTCATCACCGGTCGACTGGCCCCCGAGGCCATGTGGCGGCGGAGGGTGTCCGAAGTGCTCCGTGATTCCACCCATCTGGGCGAGTTCTGCGCCGTCTTCGACGCCCCCGCGACGCAGGAGAAGACACCCACGCATCTGCACTTCCACGTCGCCCGCATCCTTCAGGGCACCGTGGGCATCCCGATGACGGGCGGGATGTACCGCGTCGCCATCGAGGACGTCACCGCCTGGACCATGGGCGATTTCAGCTACTCCGACCACTGACCCGCCCGCCCCCGCGCGGGGAACGGCACGGAACACGATGAGGGCCCGACCGGTGCGCACCGGTCGGGCCCTCATCGTGTCGTGCGGCTCGCGCCTGTCCCGTCGGTCAGACGGTCAGGGACGTGCCGAGCATCGCGGACGCCCGCTCCAGCGGGCTTTCGGCGGGCGCGGGGGCGGCCTCGGGGGCCGTCCGGCAGGTGAAGCCCAGCCTGGCCATGGCCCGCAGCACCTCGCCGGCGCTGAAGTCACGGCGGTCCTGGCGGGTGACGACCTCACCGACCTGCTTGGCGGGGTAGTGGCGGCGTCCGATGATCACCGACTCGGCGGTGACCGGCTCGGGCTTGACGCCCTTCATCGATTCCAGCACGCCGCTCTTGGTCAGTTCGAACGGGAAACGTGCGATGACACAGCGCATGATGCCTCACAGGGAGAAGGGAAGACGGGGCCGACCGCGTAGCGGTCCGGCACAAGGGTTCTACGCCGCCGCACCGTCGGCGGACCGCCGTGCGGGTGCGCGGCGGGCGGCCGGGACGGAGCGGCGCCGGCCGTGTGAGGGGGCCCGGCGCTTCTTGGGGCGTTCGGTCACCGGCGCGGTGATGACGACCGGGATGCCGGAGGGGGCCTGGGCACCGGTGATGCGGTGCAGAGCCTGCTCGCCGGTGCGGACCTGGGTGGTCTGCGGGACGATCCCGGCCGCCGCCATGAGCCGGGTCATGGCGCGCCGCTGGTTCGGGGTGACCAGGGTGACGACACTGCCCGACTCGCCCGCACGGGCGGTCCTGCCGCCGCGGTGGAGGTAGTCCTTGTGGTCGGTCGGCGGATCGACGTTGACGACGAGGTCGAGGTTGTCGACGTGGATGCCGCGCGCCGCGACGTTGGTCGCCACCAGCACGTTGACATGCCCGGTCTTGAACTGCGCGAGGGTGCGGGTGCGCTGCGGCTGCGACTTCCCGCCGTGCAGGGACGCGGCCCGTACCCCGCTGTTCAGCAGGTGCTCGGTGAGGCGGTCGACGGCGTGCTTGGTGTCGAGGAACATGATCACGCGACCGTCACGGGCGGCGATCTCGGTGGTGGCCGCGTGCTTGTCGGCGCCGTGGACGTGCAGCACGTGGTGCTCCATCGTCGTGACCGCGCCGGCCGAGGGGTCGACGGAGTGCACGACGGGGTCGCTGAGGTAGCGGCGCACCAGCAGGTCGACGTTGCGGTCGAGGGTGGCGGAGAACAGCATGCGCTGGCCCTCCGGACGCACCTGGTCGAGCAGGGCCGTCACCTGCGGCATGAACCCCATGTCGGCCATCTGGTCGGCCTCGTCGAGGACGGTGACCGAGACCTGGTCCAGCCGGCACTCGCCCCGGTCGATGAGGTCCTTGAGGCGTCCCGGTGTGGCGACGACGACCTCGGCGCCACCGCGCAGCGCGCTCGCCTGCCGTCCGATCGGCATGCCGCCCACGACCGTGGCCAGCCGCAGCTTCACGGAGCGGGCGTACGGGGCGAGCGCGTCGGTGACCTGCTGCGCCAGCTCACGCGTCGGTACGAGGACCAGCCCGAGCGGCTGCCTCGCCTCGGCACGCCGCCCGGCCGTCCGGGCCAGCAGGGCGAGCCCGAAGGCGAGGGTCTTGCCGGAGCCGGTGCGGCCACGGCCCAACACGTCCCGGCCGGCGAGGGAGTTCGGCAGGGTCGCGGCCTGGATCGGGAACGGCACGGTCACGCCCTGCGCGCCGAGCGCGGCCAGGAGTTCGCCCGGCATGTCGAGGTCGGCGAAATTCTCCACGGCGGGAAGCGCGGGGGTCGTCGTCCTGGGAAGCGCGAACTCCCCCTGGACCGGGGCGGACCGGCGGCCGGAACTCCCGTTACGGGGGCGGGAAAAGCGGTCGTTCGTGCGTGTGCGGTTCATACGGAACCTTCCTTGATACGGCACATCTCAAGGAATTCCCGCGGTGATGAGCCGCACGGGTAATTGCAAGAATGAGCCGGTAGAACGCAGCGGGAAAACACTGCGGAAAATGCGGGTAGCCGGGACCCGCACCCCGAAGGATGCGGGTCCCGGCTACTCGGTGCGCGTCAGCGTCAGGAGACGACGATGTTCTCGGCCGTCGGGCCCTTCTGGCCCTGCGCGATGTCGAAGGACACCTTCTGGCCTTCGAGCAGCTCACGGAAGCCCTGGGCGGCGATGTTCGAGTAGTGGGCGAAGACGTCGGCGCCGCCGCCGTCCTGCTCGATGAAGCCGAAGCCCTTTTCCGCGTTGAACCACTTCACGGTGCCAGTAGCCATGTCAGATCTCCTTAGGGGCAGTGCATCGCGGCCCGCACTGCGCGGACCGTGTGTCGCCGCGATGATTACCCCACCCGGAAAAAGTTTTGGGAACCACAACTGCAACTGAGATCGACAGTAGCACGCCGCAGCGGTCCGTGTTCGGTGAAGAATCCCACTCCGGCAATTGCGGTAAATAATCTGTCGGCGCGTTCCATTGAAAACTCAGTTCGCCGGGACAGTTATTTATTCACCGGGAGGGCAGCGTTTCGGGCGGAGCGTGGCCCGCGCCCGGTCCCCCCGCCGCTCCCCACGCCCCCCGAGGCGCCGGACAAAACGGACGCGCCCCCGGCTCAACGGATCGTCGAGCCGGGGGCGTTCACGTAGGCCCTGTGGGACTCGAACCCACAACCAATGGATTAAAAGTCTGCGGACGGGCTGATGGGTTTAGTACCACCGAGTTTCATGCAGTGCATTGAGTGCCAATGAGTGCAGGTCACGGCCCGTGCGACAGCCCATACGCGGTGCATGCCGCACCATCGAGTACCACCGTGTATCACCAAGTTGCGTGGCGTTCGGGCCAGCAGCGGGCCAGCAGAAAGGGCCCCTGACCCGCAGGTCAGAGGCCCTTCGTTCACAGCACCAACTCGTCTCAACTGTACGTCGAGGACTGCCAGATGTCAGTGCGGGCGCCTACTCTGGGCGAGTCATATCAGCGCTCGTTGGCTGCGAGGCTGCACTCGGCCCCTGCTCTGGCACAGAACCCGGAGCAGGGGTCGTTCCACGCTCTCGCCGCGCTCGCGGAACGGCGGCTGCGGCCGCCTCGGTCAGCTCGTCCTCGTACTCCTCGAACAGCTCCATGTACGTGTCCGAGGTCAGGGTGATGGTCGAGTGGCGGAGCTTCACCTTCGCGTCGTGCAAGTCGCCACCACCGGCCTTCACCAACGCAGCGGCCCCATGCCGGAGATCGCGGAGGTTGATGGGCGGTAGGCCGGCCTCGTCGGCGATGCGGCGGAACGCTTTGCTGACCACGTCCGGATGCAACCACTCTCCGGACTCCTGCACGAACATCTTGCCGGTGTCCACCCAGTCAAGCGCCTTCTTCCCCTGCTCGCGGGAGGCGGCCGCCTTTTCGTTCCATGCGGCCCGCTCGCGCTGCTGGCGCTGCCGGTGCTCCAGGAGTACCTGGACCGTCCCGGCGTCAATCTTGACAACGCCGACGGACCCGTCCGTCTTGGGCGCGGTCTCGATCGGCGTCCATCCGTCAACCACGATCTCGGCGGACACCCGGATCTCCTTCCGAACTGCCGAGAAGTCCGACCAGCCTTGGCCCACCCCTTCCCCGCGGCGGAGGCCGTGGTGGGCGACCAAGTGGAAGAAGGCGTACAGCCGGTCGCTCTCGGCCGCGTCCAGGAAGGCGCCGAGCTGCGCGGGCGTCCAGACCATGACGGGGCTCGGCCGTACGCCGGTCTCCCGCCAACGTGCGACCCGCTCGTCCGTCCACAACAGGCCCTTGGGCCGTGCGGCCGCGCGCAGCTCGACGTGGGAGGCCGCGTTGAAGGTGATGTGCTGTGCCGCGATGGCCTTGTTGAGCGCCATGCGGAGCGTACGGCGAATCGCCTGCTTGGTGGCCGGGCCGGTGATGCGTCGGTACGGCGGCATCTGGGCGAGCTTGGCGCGTTCGGCAGCGAGACGCTCGCGCTCCTTCGTGGGCGGGCGGCCTGGCTTCTTCCACGTGGCGCGCGCCTCTTGTTCGCGGCGGGCGGCATTCTCGGCGCGGATCGTGTCGTTGCGGTCATCGATCGCGTTGAACATGTCCTGGCAGTGGCCGACCGACACCCGGTCCAGCCGGAGGTGTGCGAGCGCCGGCTTGAGGTGCACCCGGATGTGGCTCGCGTAGGCGCGGTTCGTACCGACCCGCGTCTCCTTGTTCGCCATGACGTAGTCAAGCCAGTCGCCGACCGTGGTGCTGCCGTCCAGCAGTACGCCGACTCCGAGCCTCCGGGAGACGTCGGCGACCTCGGGGAGGTCCGCGCGCTTGGAGTTGAGGTCCGCGAGGTAGTCGCCGATGCGGAGCGCTTCGGTCTCATCCTTCGCGAGGCCCAGGATGGACTGAAGGCGGGCCAAGTCGTTCTGCGCGTCGGTGACCTTGGCGTAGCCGGTGCGCCGGAACGTGCGCCGGGTCCCAGCAGCGCTGGGGGGCAGTTCCTGGCGTACTGCGGGAGACCCGTGGTTCTTGCGGCTCAGCTTGGGGCATGCCTGGCCCAGCAGCTTTCCGTCCGGGGCGCGGCACTCGCACCGCTTGAAGACGCTTCCGGCTCGGCGTGATGCGGGCATGGGCGCCCCTCCTGTTGTGCAACGTGTCAGATGGTGCAGCGGACTGGCGGGCCGGCGGGCGGGAGAGGACGCCCAAGGCCACCGTGTTCGCAGCAGGGTATGGCTAATCGGGCCGCTGTTCGGGCGGCTTCTGGATCTGGCGTACGTGGAGCATGCCCGTCTGAGCCGCCCAGCCGAGCACCCGGTTGAGGTCGTTGAGGACCTCGTCCATCTTCGCTCCCGGGCGCACCCCGAGGGCCAGTCCCTCGGGAGTGCGGATTGGCGTAATCACCTCCCCTTCAGGCAGGTCGTCACTGGCGAAGAACCAGACGCGTGGCGCCATCTGCACCTCCCCCATCTTCCGCTCAAGTGTTCGAATTACAGCGCGGACCAGCGAACCTGCACCGCCGAACCTCGGTCATGATCGCACCACGCGTCACAAATCTCTACGGGCTGCTGTCGATCATCACTCAGCGTAAACCTATGGGCGTGGCCGGATCACTCGTCCCCGCTCTCGGGCGGCACAAGCGTGTCGATCAGCCTGAGCAGCCGGTCTCGCTGCTCGGGGGGTAGTTGGTCCAGCTTTCGCACATATGCCGTGGCCTCGCCGGACCCACTGCGTAGTGGGTCCACGCCGTGAAACTGACTGCCAGCCGCATCTTGGAGGCGTTCCAGCGGGAGTCGCGTCGCCGCAGCCAGTGCTTTCAGCTCCTCGAAAACAGGGGGCGTGACCTTCTCCCCCTTCTCCAGGCGGTAGATGTAGCCACGGGTGACCCGCGTGCCACTGTCGACGTCAACCGCCTTGGGGGCGAACGTATCCAGGCTCTCCCCAAGCTCGGCGCGGCGCGCCCGGATCAGGTCACCGAGGTGGGTCCGCCGTTCAGGGCTTGTCACTGTCTCACTCCGCGTTCCGTCCTTGGCCGCCATGGCAAACATCCTGCCACTCCCGTGGTTTCGGTCATTCGAGGCCCGTTCAGGGGTTGCCCCCATCGCTGAGGCTTACGGGCTGGTCAGTCCCTCTGTTCATTCATCACGCTGAACGGATTGTTCAGCAGGTCGAGTGAGTACGCCAGGTGGCGTTGCGTCATTGGCCGGTTACAGGCGCACGCCCCCTTCTCATTCAATGAGCTAGACAATCTGTTCAACCCATGGAATGCTGCACCCACCTCATTCAACGAGATGAATGATCTATCCCATGAGGTGAACGTGAGCCACGAGAACAGCAACCCGCCCACCATGTACGCCGTCGCCAGCAGCGACCGGCTGAAGATGCTGATGGAGCGCACGGGCACCGGCAAGGCCATCAAAAGCAGGGAACTCGCCGAGACGGCCGGGGTCGCACACGGCACTGTCGGCGCGCTCATGGCCGGTACCCAGCGCGCGGTCCCCGAGGACAAGGCCAAGGCGATCTGCGCCACGCTCGGCGTCGACCTCCTCGTTCTGTTCATCCCGATGGAGCGCGCTGGCCGCGCCTTCATCCCCGCGCAGGCCGCCGTATGACCGCGCCCGTCCCCGCGCTCACGCCGGAGGAAGTCCTCGCCCTGCCCGCGATGCCCGGCGTCAAGCAGGCGTTCGCCGCGATGAACATCTCCAGGGGCACCGGATACAAGCTGATCCGCGATGGTGCCTTCCCCATCGAGATCCTCAACTTCGGCCGGACCAAGCGCGTCAGGAAGGCTGACCTCCTCGCCTTCCTGCACCTCGTCCAGCCGACCGAGGCAGGGGGCGAGTCGTGACCGAGCCCCTCACCACCGCAGGTGTTCTCGCCGACATCGAGGCTGCCCGGCTCCTTTCGGGCCCTGACCTCGGAGAGTGCCTGGAAGCCATCGGCGACATCGTTCGAATCACCGGCCACCCGGCCGCCGTTCTCGCCTGGGTCATGGACCTGCTCGGCCGCGAGACCCTGCGCCACGTCGCCCGGCAGCACCGCATCACCCTGCACGAGACGCGCGCCGACCCTGACGACCAGCCCTCCTCCGTGACGGTCATCTGGACCACCGGCGGTGCGGGCGTCGCCATCATCCCCGCTGGCCAGGTGGTCACCATCACGCTCCTCCAGCTCCGCGAGCGCATCGCCGAGCGCGACGAGGCGATGCAGGAGGGACGCCGCTGGCAGGCCGCCGTCGCGCAGAGCGGAGTGACCGGGTGAGCCGCCAGCAGGTCGTCGGCGAGCTGGTGGTCGACCTGGAAGGACAGCGGGCCCGCTACGACTGCATGCGCTCCGGTTGCCCACACCCCCGCGAGGGGCCGGCCTACAGCACCGACCAGATCCCTGACCCCAACCACGGAGGCAGGCGCATCCGCCGAGGCGTCACCGGCCTCGCCTCCTGGATCTCCAGCGTCTCGGACCTCCACCTCGCGCAGCACCACAGGAGCACCTCTTGACCGACTCACAGACCTCCGACCTCCGGGCCGCCGCCCGCGAGCTGGACGCTGCCGGCCTGTGCGTGCTGCCCATCAAGGCCGACGGCACGAAGGCCCCGGCCGTCCGGTGGACCCCGTACAAGGCGACGCGGTCCACCCCGGAGGAGCACGACACCTGGTTCTCCACGGACCGACCGGCGGGCATCGCCGTGGTCTACGGGGCCGTCTCCGGCAACCTCGAACTGATCGAGTTCGAGGGCCTGGCCATCCGCGAGGGTCTCCTCGACCAGGTCACGGAGATCATGGAGGCATCCGGCCCACGGCTCAGTGAGGCCTGGGCCGAGATCACGAACGGCTGGGTGACCGAGTCCCCCTCCGGCGGCCGGCACTTCCGGTACCGGATCGAGGGCGGCCCCGTCCCCGGCAACACCAAGCTCGCCTCGCGCCTGGCACGTGAAGACGAGTACACCGAGGAGGAGAAGCAGCGCCTCCGCGAGCGGCCGAACTCCCGCATCATCCGGGTGCTGATCGAGACCCGCGGCGAGGGCGGCTACGGCCTGGTGGAGCCGTCCGGCGGTGCAGTGCATGCCTCCGGGCGCCCGTACGTGTGTCTCGCAGGCGGCCCCGGCACCATCCCCACTCTCGACGCCGAGACGGCCGAGGCGATCCGGGACGCATGCCAGGTCGCCGATCAGCTCCCTCAGCCCGAGGCGCCGAAGACCGCGCCCCGTCCGGCCCCGCCTCGGCCGGACGGGACTCTCCGGCCGGGCGACGACTTCGAGGCCAGGGCGTCCTGGGCCGACATCCTCAGCGGCACGTTCCGCCCGCTGCACACCCGTGGGCGCGAGACCTACTGGGGCTGGGCCGACGGCATCGGCGGGGTGAAGGCCACCACCGGGAAGGACGAGCACGACCGCCTGTTCGTCTTCGCCACGGGCAGCGAGTTCCAGAGCGATGTCCCGTACTCGAAGTTCGGCGCGTACGCCCTCATGCAGCACGGCGGGGACCACAAGGCGGCTGCCCGCGAGCTGGCCCGTCAGGGCTACGGGGACAGGAGGCTGGCTGCGGTCGGGGCTCCAGCTCCCTCTCGGTCGTTGACGCCTGCTCCTGCGGCCGGCCCCGCCGAGGAGGAGCAGGCCCCGGCCACCGATGAGGCGGTTCAGGAGGGCACGGCACGAGAGGAAGGAGGTTTCGACTACGCCGGTACGTTCGGGCTTCCGGATACGGTTCGCACCCCCTATGACTACCGCATCACGGCCGCCCGTGGCGTTGAGGTGCTCAGCACCAGCGGGGAGAACTGGCTGCGCGTCACCTTCGCCCCACTGGTAATCACGGCCACGTTCGAGGACCCCGAGGGCGACCAGTACGTAGAGCTGTCCTGGATCGACCGCAGCCTGGGGCGGCCCCGCCGTATCTCCCGCATCGTGAGCCGCGAGACCGCGAAGCGCGGGCGCAAGCTGATCGAGTCGCTCGGCAGCGCCGGACTCCCCGCAGTCGAGGGAGACGCGCGGGCCGTGGAGAAGTGGCTGGCGGAGTTCGAGGCCAGCAACGTCGGCCGCATCCCCAGCGAGCAGTTGGCCCGCTGGCTGGGCTGGCAGGACGACGGCACGTTCGTCTCCTCCCCCGAGGACGGCATCAAGGTCGACGTGCCCTTCGAGGAGCAGCGTGGTCCCGCCCGCGCGCACGCCAGGAAAGGGGACCTGGCTGGGTGGCGGGACGCCATTGCGGGCCTGTCCGCCTTCCCGGTGCCGCGCGTCGCCATCGCGGCCGCGCTCGCCGCGCCCCTGCTCAAGCCGCTCGGGCTGAACTCCTTCACCTTCGACATCTCCAGCCGGTCCACCAAGGGGAAGACGACCGCGCTCCAATGCGCGCTCAGCGTGTGGGCCGACCCGTCCGAACACGCCTCAGCCATGAGCAACTGGCGGACGACGCTCTACGCGATCGAGAAGCGGCTGAACCTCGTGCGCGGCATCGTCACCGTCTTCGACGAGACCATGGCCGTCACCGACGACAGCCTCATCGATGAGGTGCTGTACCAGCTCCCGATGAACCACGGGAAGGCGCGCAGCGGCGGCGCGTTCGGCAACATGCTGCCCTGGGAGACCATCCTCCTGTCGTCCGGCGAGCGGCCGGCCCTGAGCTTCACCACCAGCCAGGGCGCCGCTGCCCGCATCCTCGGCACCACGATCCCGCCCTTCGGCGAGGGCGGCGGCCCGCCTGCGGCAGCAGCCCGCGAGGGCGTGCTCGCTCACCATGGGCACGCCGGACCGGAGTTCATCCGCTACATCCTCAGCGGCCTCGCCCAGCCCAACGGCCGGGAGAAGCTCAAGGAGCACCACCGGTCGCTCGTGGACGAGTTCCGCGGCGGCAGCGACATGACGAACCGCCGCGCCCCGATGGTCGCCGTCCTGGCGCTCGCCGAGGTCCTGGCGTGCCGGACCGGGCTGCTGCCGTACGAGCCGCTGCCGTCCGACACGTGGCGCTCGCTCTTCACCGCCCACAACCCGACTGACAACCGGCCCGAGATGGCGCTGGACGTGGTGCGGGAGTACGTCGCCGCACACGCCCACGAGCTGTACTCCACGTCCCGGGCAGCCATGAGCGAGCGGCCGCCGTACGCGGGCTGGCTCGGCGTCCTGTCGACCGACAGGGCCACTGGCGTGGTCGAGGTGGCGCTTCTGCCCGAGCGGGTCCGCAAGATCCTGGCGGACGCCGACTACTCGCTGGATGCCGTGATCGGCAGTTGGGTCGATGCCGAGTACGTGAAGACGCTGAAGAGCCAGCGCCCGGCGCACCTCGTGCCGCGCCGGTTCGACGGCGCTCGTGCCAAGTGCATCGCCTTCACGCCCGCCGGTATCGCATTCGGCGATGAGGCGGCGTGAGGGCCGCGAGGCCGGTGGTACGCACGAGGTGCGTACCACCGAGCGCCCTGGATCTCCGCAGGTCAGAGGCGGATCGGACGCCGATCCGAGGGCGGTACGCAGTCGCCCGGAAATGGCACCCCTCAGGCGGGTGCGTGCGTGCGGGTGCGTGCGTGCGAGCGCGCACACATCGACCCCTGTCTGTTCCTGCGTACCTGCGTACCACTCCCCTAAAAGAGAGACATAAGAGCAGGTCAGAGGCCACTTAGGCCCGGTACGCAGCCGGTACGCAGCCGGTACGCACCGCGTACCGCCCTCCCCCACACCACTGAACGAGGTGACCACATGTCCTTCACTCCCCGCCCCTACCAGCTCGACGCCATCGAGGCCCTGCGCTCGGGCTGGGCCGACGGCCGCAACCGCCTGGCTGTCGTCCTTCCCACCGGTGCCGGCAAGACCGTCGTCTTCAGCACGCTGGCTCACCAAATGCTCGACAGCCTTGGCGGACACCGCGTCCTGGTGATCGCCCACCGGGAGGAGCTGATCGAGCAGGCCGCGTCCAAGCTGCTCGCCGTCGACCCGATGCTGCGGGTCGGCATCGTCAAGGCGGCCCGCGACGACCACGCCGACGCCGACGTGATCGTGGCCAGCGTCCAGACCTTGGCCGTGCAGAAGCGCCGCGAGGCCATCCGGGACATCGGCCTGATCATCGTGGACGAGTGCCACCACGCCGCCGCCCCCAGCTACATGGAGGTCCTCCGGCACTTCGGCGCCTGGGACGGCGTGCCGGTCGCAGGCTTCACCGCCACCATGACCCGCACCGACGGCGGGCTCGCCGAGGTCTGGGAAGACGTCGTCTTCCGCCTGGACATCCTCGACATGATCAGCGACGGCTACCTCTGCGACGTCCGCGGCAAACGCGTCACGGTCGACACCCTGGACCTGAACAAGGTGAAGACCCGCGGCGGGGACCTGGTCGACGGCCAGCTCGGCAAGGCGCTGGAGGACTCCGGGGCGCTGGACGCCATCGCCAAGGCGTACCTGGAGCACGCGGCCGACCGGGCGGGCGTTGTCTTCACCCCGACCGTGGCGACCGCGCAGGCCGCCGCCGCCGCGCTCCAGCGGGTCGGCATCACGGCCGCCCCGGTGTGGGGTGACATGGGCCGCGACGAGCGCAAGGCGACCCTCGCCCGGTACACCGCCGGTGAGGTCCAG
Source organism: Streptomyces sp. NPDC018263 (assembly GCF_055562575.1). NCBI lineage: Bacteria > Bacillati > Actinomycetota > Actinomycetes > Kitasatosporales > Streptomycetaceae > Streptomyces > Streptomyces sp. NPDC018263. Next base: position 662,113 of record NZ_JBVHFA010000003.1, on the reverse strand, counting down.
GTCCTCACCAACTGCATGGTGCTCACTGAGGGGTTCGACGCGCCGCACACGAGCTGCGCCGTGATCGCCCGGCCCACCAAGTCCCCCGGCCTGTACGTGCAGATGGTCGGCCGTGCCCTCCGGCCGGCGCCCGGCAAGACGGACGCCCTGCTGCTCGATGTCCTCGGCGCTTCGACCCGGCACAAGCTCGCCAGCATGGTCGACCTGACCGACCGGGAGATCGGCGATGAGACCAAGGGCCGGAGCCTGCGCGAGGTCGCCGAGGAGGCCGCCGCCGTTGCGGAGCGCCGCCAGCTCGCCGCGCGGGTCGAGGTCGAGGAGATCAGCCTCTTCGGCTCCAGCCAGATCCGGTGGCTTCGCACCACGTCTGGGACCTGGTTCATCCGGCTGACGCCGGCCGCGTTTCTCTTCCTGGTCCGGGACGCCGGCACCCGGCTGTACCGGATGCGCCGTTGGACGGACGAGAGGGGCGTCCAGCCTCCGCGCGACGACACTGCCCGGCCCCTGCCGGAGGCGCTCGCCTGGCTGGAGCAGCAGGCCAAGGTTCTCGGCGGCGCTGGCGCCTTCGTCTCCAAGGCATCGCGGTGGAGGTCCGGGCAGCCCAGTCCAAAGCAGCTCGGGCTCTGCCGCCGCCTGGGTATCGCCGTCCCGCCCGGCGCCAGCTCCGGCGACGTCGCCGACCTCATCGACCAGGACCGCGTCGGCCGGGTCCTGGGCCAGCTCGTTCCCACCGCCTGACAGTCCGGGCCTGCCGTTAACAGGCCCGGACCTCCCCCATCACACCACGGAGGAACCATGCGACTCACCCCCTGCTACTCCTGCAAGAAGCCTCGGCAGCCTGGTCACTACCTGTGCAGTGCGTGCTGGAACCGGCTGTCGGGCCCCGTGCGGCGCGCGCTGTGCAAGCGGGACCGGCTCGCCCTCGCCCGGCTGCGCCAGTTGCACTCTCAGCTCGACGGCCGTACGCCCCTCTCCGAGATCGTCGTGAGCGCGTGAGCGCCCGCCCGCACGGGTACGCCCGCTACCGCCTGGACGGCTGCCGCTGCTACACCTGCGCAGCCGCCCGCAGCGCCTACGACGAGAACCGCACCAAGGCCATCACTGCGGGCACGTGGCAGCCCTGGGTTGATGCCGCCCCGGTCCGCGCCCACATCGCCGACCTCCGCTCCTGCTCGATGGGCCTGCGCACCATCGCGGCCGCCGCCGGCATCGACCGGAAGCGGCTCCAGGCGGTGCTCACCGGCCGCCCCGAGCGCGGCACCGGCCCGCAGGAGAAGGTGCGGCCCGAGCTGGCCGCCGCCGTCCTGGCTGTGGAGCCCACGCTGGAGAACCTCGCGCCGTCCACCCTGATCAGCCCGCTCGGCACCCACCGCCGAGTGCACGCCCTGGTCGCGGTCGGCTGGCCCCAGCAGCACCTCGCCGCCCACCTCGGCATGACCCCGAGCAACTTCGGCCAGATGCTCGGCCGCCCCACCGTGCTGGTCCGCCGGGCGCTCGCCGTCCAGGCCATGTACGACGCGCTGTGGCACCAGGACCCGACCGAGCACGGCGCCACAGCGGCCGGTGTCGCCCGCGCCAAGGCCCATGCCCTGGCACAGGAGTGGGCACCGGTCGGCGCCTGGGACGACGAACAGCTTGACGACCCCGAGGCGTTCCCCGACTGGACCGGGGTCTGCGGCACACCGGCGGGTGTGAACCAGCACCGCCGCTATGGGCTGCCGGTCTGCCAGCCGTGCCGGGACGCGCTCGCCGCGCACCGGCGTACGAAGCGGGCCGCCGCGTGAGCGCCCGTCCGCGTTGCGCGGCCGGCCACTTCCTGCCCTCCGGCGCTCTGCCCGGCACCGCCTGCTACCACGCCCGCCCGACCCGGCTCCGCTACTGGGCGGACCTGTGGGGGCAGGGCCTGGGCCGCCGCCACATCACCCGTATCCGCACCGTCAACCTCACCGGGAGCTACCTATGACCATCCACTTCCTGCCCGACCGCTACACCAGGGTCGTCAATGTCACCGTGGCCTTCCCGGTCTCCGGGACCGGCGACCTGACCGAGCCGTCCAGCGGGCGCGTGGTCATCCCGGAGCACGTCGAGATCGATCTGACCCGGTACGAGGGTTGCGACCGAAGCCCCCGCGCGTACGTCGCCGTGACCGGCCCCCGGCGCCTGAAGTCCGGCGCGGTCGGGAAGACCATCACGACCTACGGCTGGGAGTCCGTCCGCAACGACGGCCCGCGCGGCTACGTCCTCCGCCCCAACTGGCTGAAGGCCATGCTCGCCGCGAACCTGCCGGACGGCTGGGACCCCGCGCTGCTGGAGCTGACCGAGAGCGAGGTCTCTCGGTGACCCCGGCCATCCGCGCCCTGCGCATGGCCTGTGTGGCCGCCGCCGGCTACCTCGTCTTCCTCGCGTCGGTGTCCGCCCTGCACCAGGCGCACGGGCATGCGGCCGCCTTGTGCTGCACGGCCGCCCTGCTGCTGACCGCTGCCCGCCGCGAAACCCTCGCCGCCCGCGACCGGCGTACGGCGGCGGTGCGCGCCGAGCGGGCCGCCCGGCTGCGGGCCCGCGCCGACGACCAGTTCGCCGCCGAGGTCGCGCGGGGCTGGCTCGACCTGCACACCTCCTGCTGCCTGACCGCCTGGCACACCGGCGGCACCCGTCACGACACCACCCACTGCACCCGGAAGGACCACCACGCATGAGCACCCGACTTGCCCGAGCCATCACCGTCCACCTCGCCTGGCGCGAGGACGACCCCACCTGGGACGGCTACGCGATCTACCTGAACGAGGACACCGCCAAGGCCCGCGCCGCCGACGACTGGGAGGACTACATGTACGGCGGCTTCGACGAGGACGACGAGCGGGAGCGCCCGCTGCTGACCTGGGAGACCGGCTTCAGCCGCTGGGTCCTCCTCGACAACGGCCGTGACACCGGAGTCCGCGTCAACGCCATGCCGGTTCACCGCGCCGCCTCTGCCCGGGAGATCGAAGCGCAGGACGCCCTCCAGGCCGCGAAGGAGGCCCAGCGATGACCCAGCCCACCACCGACCTGCGGGCCGTCGTCCGCGCCATCGACGCCCTGACGACGCAGGTCAAGCGCTGGGCCGACCGGATGCCGACGGGCGTCGCGGACGGCGACGACGGCCGGTCCTTGCCGCTCGTCGCTCCCGACGCCCCGGTGTGGACCGAGGCATCGACCGGCACCGTCTGGTCGCGCGATCAGCACGGCAACGCTGTTGCGATCGCGACCACCGCCGACGACACGGTGACGCCGCCCGTCGCCTGCCCGCTCTGCCCCGCCATCGTGCCGCTGTCCACCCCGGAGAAGGCCATTGACCACTTCCGCACCAAGCACCCCGAGCAGCGCCTCGTGGGCACGGGGCCGTGGCCGCTGCTGACGACTGACGAGGTTCCGGCCGCCGACGAGGACACGCTGCGCCTCCTGCGCCGCGAGTCCCTGCTCGTGCTCCTCACCCGCCTCCAGCGCGGCCGGACCCTCACCGAGGACGAGGCCGGCACGCTGCGGCACCACGTGGAGACCGAGATCCGCGAGGCCAACACCGCCCGTGAGGTGGCACGCGGCAACCGTGCACACGTCCAGCACATCGCGCTCGAGATCGACCGGCTCACCAGCGAGCTGGCGCGGGCGCAGGCGTTCGCCGCCGACGCCACCGAGTACCGCATCCCGGTGCCGGAGAACGGCGGCACCGAACTGCTCCTGCGCCGCCAAGCCCTCGCCCACGGCACGGGCTGGGCCGCAAGCGTCATGGCGCGCGGAGGCGGCCGTGCCTGGACCACCGAGGGCTGGCAGGAGTCCATCAGCGCCCTGAGCGTCGACCGTCTCTTCTGCTGGCCGGACGCGGCCACCGCCGCATCCGAGATCCGCCGGGCCCTGAGCGCCACCGAGCAGTAGCAGCTCCGGCCGCCCGCAGGGAGCGCGGGCGGCCAGCCCACCCTTCTGCATCCCCTGACGAAAGGCACGAAGATGACCGCTCTTCCGCACAGTGACTACATCGAGGCTGTAGGCACCGCTCTCGCCGAGGTCGGACTGGACCCGGCCAGCATCCAGAGCGACAACACCGACACTCGCGGCAGCTACTGCTACCTGCGTTCCCTGCTCCACTTCACGCCCGACGTCACCTACGGCATGTCCGACACCGACTGGCCGCAGGGGCTGCTGCTGATCTGGGAGTGGCACACCGGAGCCGAAGCCGAGCAGGGCGAGCCGGAAGCCGGCCCGGCCTGGCTGTGGGCGAAGTGCCGCCGTGACGGCGGCAATGAAGAACCGGCCCTGCTGCCCGTGCCGGGAATCGCGAACCCGATCCAGGTCGCGTGGGCACTCGCGGAACTCATCAACGCGGGTCGGCCGGGACGGCCCCGGACCGGCAACTGGGCATGCGCCGCCTCCCTGACCGAGACGTGCGAGGCATGGGGTGCCGAGGAGACCGGTAACCACACCGCCCGCTAGCAGCACCGGCCGCCCGCAGGGAGCGCGGGCGGCCGGCCAGCCCCACCGTCCCACACCCCTGGAGAACGACGTGAGCACCTGCACCGCCTGCACCGACCGGGACGCCGGGGACCGGTACCTGTGCGACCGCTGCACCACCCGCCTCGCCGACCGGCTGGCCGGCCTGCCCGACCTGTACGCCGAACTCTCGATCGTGCCCCGGGTGACCGGGCTCGCCGAGGTCGTCACCGCCGCGCCCGTCGAAGCCCGCGCGCCGATCAACCTCGACGTCCTCGACGCCGTCGACTTCGGCGGGGCCGCGCGCGTGCTCGAGGCCCGCCGGACCGACATCCAGGCCGCCCGCTGGCCCGGCCGCGGCGCCCCCGCCCCCGCCGACCTCATGGCGCACTGCCGGTGGCTGCGAATGGAACTGGACTGGATCGCCGCCCGGTACCCGGCCGCCGCCGAACTCGCCGCCGAGGTGCGGACGCTGGAGTCGAGCGCGCTCACGATCGTGGGGGCGCCGCCGGCCCGCGCGCAGCGCCTCGGCTACTGCGTCGCCGTCACCGACGACGCCGGCACCGTGTGCGGGGCCGTGCTGCGCAGGTATCCGGGTGAGCCGGTGCGCTGCCGGTGGTGCAAGACGGAGTACCGGAGCGAGCAGGACTTGCTGCTGCTCAGGTACTACCAGCCGAGCGAAGTCGCGTGACGGGCCGGGCCGCGGCCACGTCGGCCCACGTGAGCAGCGAGTCGATGAACGGGCGCGTGAGGAACAGGACCGGGTGAAGACCGAGGTGCTGGCGAGCGGCCTCGTCCACGCCGCAGGGGCCACAGATCCGCAGCTCGCACACCCGAGACACCGCGCCTGTATCGCCTTCAAAGCTGGCCAGTGGGCCAGCGCATCGCGGGCACTGCTCGGCGGGCTGCGGCACTTAGTCCTCCTCGTACGGTGGGCCGGCTGATGCCCAACGAGCGGACACACAGGGGGTATCGGCGTGAACCTCTTGCCCGTGACACTAGTGTCACGCTAAGGTAAGTGACGTGCCATCAACCGATTGGCGCGAGCGAGTTGCGGCCGAAGACCGTGAGCAGAAGCGACTGCTGAACCTGATCTCAGAGAGTGCCCGGAGGCGAGCGGCAGCGCTCGAAGACGGAGTGCGCGAGCTGAAGACCAGAGAGGCGGTTGCCGAGGTTCTCGGTCTCGACTCCAGCGCAGTACGAAGATCGATCCTCCGGTACGGCACGGGCACCCTACGCCCAGATCGGACCCCGACCACAACCGAATAGGCCCGGAAAGCGGGCAGCCCCCGGCAAGCCGACCCTACCGGCCGCCGGGGACCACCACTTGATCAAGAGGAGTACACCCTCATGACCCAGCGGAACCTTAGCGCGCCGCAGAGCGCGCAGGTCACCCACCCGACCCGCAGGCTTATCGCCGCGGGCATCATCCGCCGCACCCCGGCCAACGCCGTCGCCGCCCAGAAGCACCGGCTCGCCGCCCTCCACCGGGCCTGCCAGCGGGACTACGCCGACGCCGCCCCGGCCCGCGCCGCCCAGACCCACCGCACGCCCGGCCTGTACGGCACCCCGGCGGTGACCCGGTGAACGAGCCCTTCCAGGCCCTCTACACGCCGGGCCAGAGCCGCGAGCCCGACCTTCACTCGCTGGACCTCTCGCTGGACATGGTCCGTGAGGCGCTCGCCGACAGCGCCACGGCCAACATCCACAGCCACGGCCAGATGCTGGTCACCGCCACTCACCTCGACTTCGTCGCGCGCCAGCTCGTCAAGGCGCTGGACGCCGAGCGGGGTGAGAGCCGGTGAACACGCTCACCCTCACCAAGGGGCAGATCGCGGTCCTGACCGCCGCCGCCGTGGCCATGCTCACGGTCGGCACCGTCGGAGCGGTCGGCACCTACGGCAACGTGGTCTCCGAGTTCCACCGGCGGGCCACCGCAGGCGGTGTCGTCGCTTCGGGCGAGGGCCTCACCCTCATCCTGTCCCTGATCATGCTGGGCCGGACCATGCTCGGCATGGCCTCCCCGGCCGCCGTCCGCGCCGGTCTCTGGCTTGCCCCGGTATCCGCCAGCTTCACCGGGCTGGCCATCGCCGACAGCGTCACCGAGTCCGCCGTCTACGCCGTCACCCCGCTCGCCATGTCCGGCGCCGCCGAAGGGCTCGGGCTCATCGCCCGCTCGATCGTCATCTACCGCACCGGTGTGGACGCCGAGACGATGCGCCGCAACGCGGACGTCGCCCGCCGTCTCGCCTACGAGCGGGCGGTCGCCGACAGCCACCCTGACGAGGGCAAGCAGAAGCGCGCGGTGCGCCGGTACTGGCGGCTCGCCCAGCACGTCGGCGTCGGCGACGCCCAGCTCGGCGCCGGACTGGTCGACGTACAGCGCACCCGCGTCCGCGACGGAGCCGATGCCGCCCTCGCCTCCATGTACGGCGCGGCCGCCGCACCCGCCCTGGGCGCGCCCGCCGTACCGTCCCGCCCGGCGTCCGCCACCGAGCGGCTGCGTAACACCTTCGCCGACATGGACCCGGCCGACGCGATCCGCCTCGCGGCTGATGCGCGACCCGATGCGGACGTAGTCGAACTCGCCGCGATCCTCAGCACCTACGGCCTCGCCGTCGACCCCGTCGCCGTCGCCGTGGTCCTCGGTGAGCAGCCCGCCGAGTACGAGGTGCACCGACCTGATGCGCCTGTTGCGCCGCAGGTCAGCGCGCCGCCCCCGGCTCTGCCCGCACTGAGCCTGCAAGGCGCGGTCGAGGAGGCCGCAACAGCTCTCGGCCCCGACGCCACAGCCCGCGACATCGCGGCCCGCCTGGAAGAGACCCGGCGCCTGGTCGTCCCCGAGAACCACATCCGGAACGCGCTCAGCCGGGCCGCCAAGCGGACGCCCGCACCACCAGGTGCGCAGCCGCCCACCGACGAGATGCGCGGGGGCTACAACTGATGGCCGCCGCACTCCTCGCCGCCTGCTTCGCCGTCACGGCCCTCGCCGCCATCGCCGTGCTCGCCGCCGTCGACTGGCGGGCCGTCCCGCCCGCTCTCGGCACCGGCGCCCTCATCATCACCGCCACCGCGCTCGCCGTGGCCAGCATCCGCTGAAGGACCCTCCATGACCATCGTGACCATCGGCGGTGTCACCGTCGGCGTCTGCATCTTCGTCGCCACCCTGATCCGGTGGTGGCCCGGCCCCAAGCCCCTGCGAGCCGACCCCGTCCGCCACCTCGGATCGCTCCTGCCGTTCCTCGCCGCCTGGTGCTACGGCGCGCTCGCCGTCCTCGGCGTCGGCGGCCTCGTCGGCTGGATCGCCGACACCGCCCTCTGGATCTCCAACTGGCTCGGCGACGCCGCCCTCGTCTGGGGCGTCGGCGGACAGGCCGGTCAGCACGGAACCGCCCGCTACCTGCCGCTCACCCAGACCGGCACCGGCATCGTCCTCGTCCTCACCGTCGCCATGCTCGCCGCCATCAAGAAGAGCGCCCACGGCCGGGACCTCAAGCACGGCATGTGGTGCGGCATCACCCTCGGCATGTCGGCCGGTGTCGCCGGACTCGTCGCCGTCCCCCTCGCCCAGTCCGCGAACTGGCTCGGCGCCCAGGTCTACGGGGCCCTGTGATGGACACCGAGACGACGAGCCCGGAGCCCGAGGAAACCGGGGGAGAAGCGGCCCCAGAGCAGGCCAGCCGGATCGCGGGCGCCGTAGTGACGACGATCCTCACGGCGGTCGCCCTGCTCATCCTGCGCGCCATCGTCACCGCAGCCCCGTACGCCGCTTACTTCGTCGCCGGAGTGCTCGTCTGCCTCGGCTGGCAGAAGGCGCGCGGCTGGCTCGCCCGGCGCCGCACCCCCGCCGCCGAGCCCGAGCCCGAGGCTGCGCAGCCGGATGTGGCCGCGGCGCTGCGCCGCCTCGTCGGCGACGACCGTGGCGTCCTGCTGACCGCTCTCCAGCGGGAGTTGAAGCTCCCCGGCACGAAGATCGTGAAGCGACTGCTGGACGACGCGGGCGTGAGATGGAAGCCCGTCCGCACCCCACACGGGAACGGCCCGGGCGTACACGTGGACGACATCCCGCCCGCCCCTTCCGACGCCCCTGAGGGTGGTTGTTGTTGCAGGTCAGGCGACAACGCCAACAGCGACAACGCCGACGGAGAGGGGCCCCGAGAGGGGGTGCGTGTAGTGCGCAACCAGACCGGCGTGACCATCTACGACCTCGCCGACGCCCACCAGTACCAACCGGTCGGCAAGACCAAGTAACCCGGAGCGGGCGCCCGCCTGCCAGCTGACCGCCCGCCCCGGTCCCATCCCAACTGCGAGACGGAGACGCCATCATGGCACTCGGCTGGAAGAAGAACCCCGAGCCCACCGACCCCCGCCTGAAGGGGCGCGAGACGGAGTACCAGGGCAGCCGCGGCGGGTGGTTCCCGCCGAAGGACAAGCCTGTCCCCGGCGCGAAGAAGGGAAAGTGACCGTGGCCAAGTGGCCCAACATCCAGCCTGCCCGCGAGCAGATGTACAAGGCACTTCGCCTCCTCGCGGAACCCACCGAGGACGGTCTGCGCGAGGCTCGCCGGATCTGCGCAGACCTCGCCGAGACCATCCCTCAGCTCGGGCCCGCGCAGTATTGCTCGGAGTACCGCCGCCGCACGGGAAACGACTCCTGCATGGACCGGAGCTGTGGCCGGTGCGGCTCAATCCGCATCAAGCGTGACGGCTGACTGTCACACCCCGCTGCCACACTGACACCGGGCCCCGCCGTGAAGTTCCCCCGACGGCGGGGCCCGCCGTGCGTCATCATCGACACGTGACCACCACCCTGCGCGCCGTCGGCGCCGACAAGGACCTCACGCTGGACGAGCTGGCCGACTTCGTGAAGGCCGCCCGTGACGCCGGTGTCCCCGGCGACAACGTCCTCCGCGCCGAGCTGTCCACCACCGGCAAGATCAAGCAGGTGGAGACCGCCATCACCCGCGACAATGGGTGACATGGAGTCGCAGATCATCCGGCCCGGCCACCTCACCGCCCACCAGACCGCTGCGAAGGGATGACCCCATGCCCACCGAGCACACCGCCGTCCTGCTGGTCGATGACTACACCACGACGTGCAGCCGATGCCGACATGGCGCCTTCACCCAGGACATCCACCACCGCCGCATCGCGACCGGCTGGGGCACACCCGACCCCCGCGACCAGCCCTGCCGCGCCCGCTTCGTCGCCATCTCCACAAGGCGCCTGGAGTACACGGAGGACCGCCTGCGGGAGATCCGCCCCGACCTCCCCGCCTACACGGCGGGCAAGGCGCCCCGCGACCTCACCACCTGACCCCGACTACAGCGTTGCGGGCATCATGGGGGCATGGAGAGCGAGATCATCCGGCCCGGCCACCTCACCGCCCACCAGACCGCCCGCACCCTCGGCATCACCCTGGGCGGCGTCCGCAAGGCCGTCCAGCGCGGCCAGCTCACCCGATCCGGCGGCACTGAACGGCAGCCCTGGTACCCGGCCGACCAAGTCGCCGCCCTTGCCGCCGAGAAGCGCGCACGCAACGTCGCTTGACGCACCCTCGACTCGGATCGGTGGAACGATGAGCCCCATGGACGACTTGGTGCAGTGGCTGGGTGCCCAGCTCGATGAGGATGAGCGGATCGCAGCGTCCGGCGAAAGCTGGACTGCCTTTGAGGAGAGCCAGCAAGGCACACGGAGAGTGGATGTCGACCACTCGATGGAGCGCGTAGTCGCTTGCACACGCTCCTGGCGCGGCGAACACATCGCCCGCCACGATCCGGCGCGCGTGCTGCGGGAGGTCGACGCCAAGCGGCAGCTCGTGGACGTGCACAGGCCGGACAGGCCGAAGGGGCGACCGAACATGGCGCGCCACTGCCTGGTATGCACCTCAGCCCAGGCGTGGGACGAGAAGGCGGGCGAGTCTAATTGTCTGACCCTGCGCCTCCTCGCCCTGCCCCTCGCAGATCGTCCCGACTACCGCGAGGAGTGGCGGCCGTAGCGTTGCCGCTTGACCGCAGGTCAGCGACGTGTCACGCTTTCCCCGCACCACTGTGCCTTCACACGGCCCACACACTCACGACGAAGCCCCGACCGTCCAGATTCCGGTCGGGGCTTCGTCGTGTCACAGGACTGCGACACCCCTCGCCCTTGCAGACGCCCTGCCGTCACACTGGCACCGCTTATCACCGCACTCCAAGGGGGGACCATCGTGGGGTTCATCAACGGCGCCAAGGCCAGCATCGCGGGCGACGAGGCACGCAAGGCGTACACCGCAGGCCGCGGCATCCTGACCTACAAGATCATCGAAGCCAACTCGGGCAGCAAGACCACCGCGCCCATGACGGGCGTTGGCGAGCAGATCGAAGCCATCGAAGCCGAGGGCTGGCTGCTGTCCAACATGGCCGCAGCCGAGAGCAAGACCCTGAGCGGCGAGCGCGTGGCGCTCGTCTGCGTCTTCCGCCGACGCTGACCCGCTAGGCCCGGCAGGCCATCAGGCCCCGGGGCTTCGTCGTGCAATAGCGCGGGGCCTGGCGCCATGCCGGAGGCAGAAGGAGCCGGTAGGTGGGTGACAGCGAACCAGGGAGCGGGAGCTAGGTACCCCGCACAGACGATGCCCTGCCACGTCTCGGAGGTGTCAATGGCCACCGACCGCAGCGAGCTGACCAGCTACGAGTACCGGCAGATGCGTGCCCGCCTCCTCGCCGAGACGGACGTGTGCGTCGTCTGTGGTCACGCGGCCGCCGACGCCATCGACCACGTCACCCCGGTCAGCAAGGGCGGCGCCCGCCTCGACCCGGCCAACATGGCGCCGATCCACGGTGTGGCCGGCTGCCCGGTGTGCCTGCGCAAGTGCAACAGCGAGAAGGGCGACCGCCCGCTCGCCGACCTCCTTCAGCTCCGCACGAGCGTCGACTGGTTCGCGGGCCCCGGCGGCTAGCGCGCCGGGCCGGGATGTGGCCCGCTGGAGGCAAACGCGCCCCGCCGCCAGAGCCTGCGAGCCCCTGACCTGCACAAACACGCATCTCGCTGCAAACGTGCAGGTCAGAGCGGTGCGCGGCGGTCAGGGCCGGTGCGCGTGCCACCCCCAGTGCCCGGCGGGGGCGCACGCCTCCGACCTGCACGTTTGCGAGTAACTGCACAAAACCGCAGGTCAGAGCCCTGTGGGCATCCATCGGCAGGGGCAGATTCCCGCGCGCCGAGGCATATGAGGCGCCGCCACCGAACCCGCCCGACGGCGCCACGCCGAGACGGCTCTGACCTGCACCGTTGCGCAAGCGGAGGCAAAGTCGCAGGTCAGAGACTTGGGGCGGCCTTGAGGTCGCCCGAGTCTTTTACAAATCGGACATTCCGCAACCCCGCGCCCAGCTTTTATTTTTCTCCCCCCGGGCCGATGACGGCCGGATGATCATGGAAGGGGGGCGGCCGTGGGCCCCGTCGAGCAAGCTGTCCGGGACGACGTCGAGCAGCTCGGCGACCTCGCCGGCATCGAGCCGTCCCTGTCCGAGATGGCGTTCACGCTGGCCCGCCGGATCGACGGCGCCGCCTCAGCCGAGTGCCAGACGTGCGGCGAGCCCGTGGACCAGGACGACAAGCTGCTCCCCCAGTTGAACCGCGAGCTGCGGCAGACGCTCGCCCAGTTGCTGGAGGGGCGGGCCGCTGACGATGACGACGACCTCGGAGACCTGGGCTCCCCCGAGTGAGTTCGCCGAGGACCTGTACGAGCGCTACGGCCTGACCTGCCCACCGCGCTGGGGAACGCCACGGCACCCCGACCGGCCGTCGCTCGGGCCGAAGCTGTGGAAGGTCATGACCAAGCTCGGCGCCCCGCCGATGCCCTGGCAGAAGTACGTCAGCGACGTCGCCCTGGAACTGGACCCCGCCACCGGCCGGTTCGCGCACCGCGAGGTCGGCCTGTCCGTCTCCCGGCAGCAGGGCAAGACCGAGCTGACCCTGGGCGCCCAGGTGCACCGGGCGATGGCCTGGCCGCGGCAGAACATCGTCTACGCGGCCCAGACCCGGGGCATGGCCCGGCAGCGCTGGGAGGACGAGTTCTGGGAGAAGATCTCCAGCTCCGACCTGGCCAAGTACGCCCGGATCAGGAAGAGCAACGGCAACGAGGCGATCCTGTTTCCCGGCAAGCGCAGCCGGATGGGCATCACGGCGAACACGGAGAAGGCAGGCCACGGGCCGCCGCTGGACCTCGGGTTCATCGATGAGGCGTTCGCGCACGAGGATGACCGGTTGGAGCAGGCGTTCTCCCCGGCGATGCTGACCCGGGCCATGGCCCAACTGTGGTGGGCGTCGGCTGGCGGCACCACCAAGTCGGTCTGGCTGAACAAGAAGCGTGAGAAGGGCCGCGCGCTGATCGAGGCCCTGTTCAAGGCGCTCGCCGAGGACGCTGCGGCGGCCCGGCCGCGAGCCTGCTACTTCGAGTGGTACGCCCCCGAGGACATGGACCGGGCGGACCCGGCGACGTGGCGGGCGACGCTTCCCGCGCTCGGCTTCACGGTGACCGAGGAGGTCATCGCGGCCGAGCTGGAGAAGATGGACCCGGCCGAGTTCGACCGGGCCTACCTGAACCGCACCCGGCGGCCCACTCCGCCCTCGGACCCGAACATCCCGAAGGCGGCGTGGCCGGGCCTGGTCGACGCGGCCAGCAGGCCGGAGCCGTCGAGTGTCGCGCTGGCACTGGACGTGTCGCAGGACCGGAAGCGGGCCGCGATCGCCGCGGCCTCGCTGCGCCCCGACGGCACGGTGCACCTGGAGGTTGTGGCGCACCGGCCCGGTACGGACTGGCTGGTGCCCGCCGTGGCGAAGCTGCACAAGCTGTGGAACCCGGTGGCCGTGGCGGTCGCTTCCGCCGGCGCCCCGGCCGGGTCGTTGATCGATGACCTGATCGCGGCCGGGATCGACGTGCCCGAGGACAAGGACGAGCCGAAGCGCGGCGACCTCGCGGTGATGCGGTCGGGGGACATCACCGAGGCGTGCGGGCAGTTCGCGGACGCGCTGAACCAGGGCGCGGTCGCGCACCTGGACCAGGTGCCGCTGACGGCCGCCGTGAACGGGGCGCGCACGCGCCGCAACGGCGACGCCTGGACGCTGGACCGCACCAACTCGCTGACGGAGATCAGCCCGCTGTGCGCGGCCGTGTTCGCCCGGTGGGCGCTGCTCATCCGGGGGCCGCACGTCCTGGAGGACTACGACCCTCTCGACTCGATCTACTGAAGGAGGGGCCGTGCACGAGCGGACGACGACCGTGCTCGATGCCGCCGGGCTGCTGCTGCTCGCGGGCGGCGCGGGCGCGGGGGCGTACCGGTGGCTGGGCTGGGCGGCGCTCGCGGTGAGCGGTCTGGTGGTGCTGGCCGGGTCCTGGCTGGCGGGGCGTACGGCGAAGGGCGGTAAGACGTGAGCCTGTTCCGCCGACGCGAGGTGACCGGACCAGACCTGGGGCAGGGGATCCCGCCACGGCCCGGCGTGGGGGGCGGGGCCGCGGTCGTCACCAACGAGACCGCGCTGCGGCACTCCGCGGTGTGGGCCTGTCTTCGCCTCCGCGCCAACCTGATCTCCACCATGCCGGTAGACCTGTACCGCAAGGTCAATGGGATCCAGGTCGAGTTGCCCAAGCCGCCGGTCCTGGTCACGCCGGGCGGGGACGCGGTGGAGATGCCGGAGTGGCTGTACTCCAGCCAGTTCGATCTGGACCGGGCAGGCAACACGGTCGGGCTGATCACCGCGAAGGACGGCCTGGGTTTCCCGGCCCGGATCGAGCTGGCGCCGATCGGCGATGTCTCGGTCCGGGTCCGCAAGGGCAAGACGACGTACCGGATCGCGGGCACCCTGTACGACCCTGAGGAGGTCTGGCACGAGAAGCAGTACACCGTCGCCGGGCTGCCGGTCGGGTTGTCGCCGGTGGCGTACGCCGCCTGGTCCATCAGCGAGTACCTGTCGATCCAGCAGTTCGCCATGGACTGGTTCCGCAACGGCGCGATCCCCTCGGCGCATCTGAAGAACACGGCGAAGCAGTTGACGCCGGAGCAGGCCGACGGGGCGAAGCAGCGGTTCAAGGCCGCGGTCATGAGCCGGGATCTGTTCGTCACCGGCAACGACTGGGACTACGACATGATCCAGGCCGAGCAGGCGGGCGCCGACTGGATCGCCGCCAAGCAGTTCGGCATCGGGGACATCGCCCGGTTCTTCGACTGCCCCTCCGACCTCATCGACGCCGCCGTGTCGGGCAGCTCGGTGACGTACGCCAACATGACGCAGCGCAACCTGCAGTTCCTCGTCATGTCCTTGGGACCGGCCGTGTCCCGGCGCGAGCAGGCGCTGAGCCGCCTCTCCTCCCGGCCGCGGTTCGTGAAGCTCAACCGCAACGCGCTGCTGGCGATGGACCCGCAGACCCAGGCGTCGGTGCTGAAAACGCGCATCGACTCCCGGACGCTCACCCCCTCGGAGGCCCGCGCCTTCTACGACCAGCCGCCACTGACCGAGGACCAAAAGGCCGAGTTCGACCGGCTCTTCGGCAAGGGCACGCAGCCCGCGCCCACCACCGCGACCCCGCAATCAGGAGGGACCCCCTCATGACCAGCATGGCGATCCTGCGGCAGCAGGCTGCCCAGGCCCGCGCCGGCGCGGCGGGCTCCACCGCGATGGCCGTACCCCGCGACCGGCCCGAGTCCCCCGAGATCCGGTTCACCTCCCAGCTTCGCGCGAAGAAGGTGCAGCGCGACGACGGCATGGACTGGTACCAGGTCGAGGGCTACGCCAGCGCCTTCGAGCAGGGCTACGAGATGTGGGACATGTTCGGCCCGTACACGGAGATCGTCGCCCAGGGCGCCGCCGACAGGACGCTCGGCGCGGACCCCGAGGTCGTCTTCCGGTTCAACCACGCCGGCACCCCGATGGCCTCGACCCGCAACGCGCGGCTGGAGCTGTGGGCCGACGACCACGGCCTCGGGCAGCGCGCCTGGCTGAACCCGAAGCGGTCGGATGTGCAGCTCCTCGTCCAGGCCATCGAGGACCAGGACGTGCGCGAGCAGTCGTTCATGTTCCGGATCACCTCGGGCCAGTGGTCCCCGGACTACACCGAGTACCGCATCACGGAGTTCGACCTTGAGCGCGGCGACGTCGGCCCCGTCACCTACGGCGCGAACCCCCACACCACCGTCGCCGCCCGCTCCGGCGAGTTCCTCGACCTGATCCCGAACCTGCCCGCGCTGGTGGCGCGCGAGGCGTACAGCCGCCTCGCCCAGCGCTCCGACCTGTCCACCGCACCCGCGGCGCAGACGCCGGCGCCCACGCGGTCGCAGCCCGCCGCACCGGCCCGCACCGGACGGTCGATTTCTATGCTCCGCACTCAGCTCCTGGTCGACCGCGACGAGGGCTGAGCCTTCCCAGACACAGCGCGCTGTCCGGCAGACGCCCGGAAGCCCCGCCCTGTGCCGCCCGGCAGATGACCCGGGTGGGCCGTGGCCCGCTGTTGCTGCACCCACCACCTCTCATCTGCACGAAGGGACACACCCATGCCCGGAACCATCGACGACCTGATCGCCTCCATCGAGGTCGAGCTGGAGGCCGCGCAGAAGCGGCTGAAGAAGTGCGGCGCCGAGGTCCAGCTCATCCTGGACAAGGCGCAGCAGGACGGCCGCTCCAACCTCACCACCGAGGAAGACGAGCGCGTCGCCGAGCTGTTCGCCGCCCGCGACCAGGCCCGCTCCGACATCGCCGGCATCGAGAACAAGCTGGCGACCACGAACAAGCTGAAGGTCGAGGAGCAGGAGCGGGAGGCGAAGCAGAAGGAACAGCGCACCACCCCGGCCGCCCAGCGCAAGCCGTCGTACGACCAGGTCGCGCGCGTCGGGCAGGAGGAGCGGACCTACCGCAAGGACCTGGACCCGAACGGCAAGAGCTTCCTCATGGACGTCTCCCGCCAGTTCCTGTACCAGGACGTGGAGGCGTCTCACCGCCTGGCGCAGCACATGCGCGAGGAGCGTGTGGAGCGGGCCGAGTACCTGCAGCGAGCGGTCGGCACCGGCGCGTTCTCCGGCCTGACGGTGCCGCAGTACCTGACCGACATGTACGCCCCGGCGACCGCGAACCTGCGGCCGTTCGCGGACGCCTGCAACCGGCACGACCTGCCGGAGTCCGGGATGTCGGTGAACATCTCCCGCATCACCACGCCGACCAGTGCCGGTCTCCAGGCGTCGGAGAACACGGCCGTGGCCGAGCAGGACATGGACGACACCCTGCTCACCGTCCCGGTGCAGACCGCGGCCGGCCAGCAGACCGTGTCCCGGCAGGCCATCGACCGCGGCACGGGCATCGAGGACGTCACGATGCAGGACCTGTTCAACCGGGTCGCCACCGTGCTGGACTCCACCCTGATCAACCAGGCCGTCACCGGGCTGTCGGCGGTCGCGCAGGCCACCGCCTACACGGACGCCTCGCCGACCGGCGCCGAGCTGTACCCGAAGATCCTCGGTGCGGCCGCCGGTGTGGAGGCGAATCTGCTGGCGATGGGCCGCCCGTCCCACGCGGTGATGCACTCGCGCCGCTGGTACTGGCTGTCCAGCCAGATGGCGTCCGTCTGGCCGATGATCAACTGGTCCAACCTGCCGGTACAGGCAGCGGGTCAGGCGAACGCCGCCAGCTCGTACAACTCCGGCCCGCGCGGCGTCCTGCCCTGCGGCCTGGAGGTCATCGTGGACAACAACATCCCGACGACCTTGGGCGCGGGCACCAACGAGGACGAGCTGTACGTCGTCCCCAAGGACGAGTGCCACCTGTGGGAGGACAGCAACGCGCCGATGTTCATCCGCGCCGAGCAGGCCAAGGCCGCGTCGCTGGGCGTGCTGCTGGTTGCCTACTCCTACTTCGCCTACACCTTCGGCCGGTACACCAACGGCATGCAGAAGGTCGGCGGCACGGGCATGGCCCAGCCGCTGTTCTGACCCCCGCTCGGGGCCCTGACTCCGGTCGGGGCCCCCGCCGCTCAGCACCCCGGAGGGATGAGCCATGGGGCTCAGGAACGTCATGGCCGACGCCGCGCTGCCCTCGGCGGCGCGCGCGGCCGGCACCTACACCAGCGGCCCCATCGCCGCGGCGGGCGCGGCGGCCGATGTGCTGCTGACCGTGCACTGCACCGCCGCGACCGGGACCACGCCCACGCTGGACGCCTCGCTGGAGGAGTCCGCCGACGGCACCACCTGGACGGCGGTGCCCGGCAGCGGGATCGCCCAACTGACTGGCGCGGGCAACCGCGTCGCCTACGCGGCCGTGAGCAAGAGCTACGTCCGCGTCACGTCCACCGTCGCTGGCACCACGCCGAGCGTCACGTACCGGGCGGCCGTCTGGGTCCGCCCCGAGTAGGAGGAGCACGTCATGGCACGAGACGAGAACATGATCGCCGCGCTGAAGCGGGAGCGCGCCACGTACGTCGCGGCGGGCGACCAGGACCGTGTGGACCAGGTGGACGCCTCGCTGCGGCACTACGGCTACGACCCGGACCCGCGCGAGGAGGACGGCCCGCAGGGGCGCACGGCCGTGCCGCCGCAGCAGACCGCCGACCAGGGCGGCCAGGTACAGGAGCCCGGGGGTCAGAGCGCGGCGAAGAAGCCGGCCGCGAAGAAGACGACCGCGCCGCCGTCCACCGTCTCGCCTGCGCAGTGATGCCGGGTGGCGACGTACGGCACTCTCGCCGCGCTGCGCGGGCGGTTCGGCTTCGAGCCCTCGGACACCAGCCGGGACGAGGACCTGACCAGCGCCCTCACGGCAGCGTCGCGATACATCGAGCGCAACACCGGCCGCCGCTTCTGGCTGGACGGCACCGCCGTGTCCCGTACGGTCCGCACGGCCGGCCGGGTGGTGTGCAGGCCCGACGGCGACCTGCTCCTGGTCGAGGACATCGGCGACGACGCCGGCATGGTCGTGGAGGCCGGGGCGCCCGGCTCCTGGGTGCAGATGCACGACTGGGAGACCCACCCCGACAACGCGCTGGCCGACGGCCGCCCGATCACTGGCCTGCTGCGGTCCGGGATGTGGGGCACGGTCCGGGTCCGGATCACCGCCCGCTGGGGCTGGCCGGAGGTCCCGGCGGACATCACCGAGGCGACCCTCATCCAGGCCCAGCGCCTGTACAAGCGCAAGGACTCCCCCGAGGGGATCATCGGCTCGGCTGAGTGGGGCGTGCGCAACCTCAGCCGCCGGGACCCGGACGTGTGGGCGCTGATCGAGCCGTTCATCCTGCCGGGCTTCGGCTGAGAGGAGCAGGCACATGCAGATCTCCGCTGTGCGCGATGCGCTCGCCGCCGCCGCCCAGGCGGTCGTCCTCCCCGACGGCATGGCCAAGCTGACCTGCACCGGCTACGTACCGGACTCCATCAGCGCCCCGCACTTCTTCGTCGCCGAGTACGAGCAGGAATACGACAAGGCCATGGGGCGTGGGCTGGACGAACTCACCTTCACCTGCCGGGTGCTGGTGTCTCGCTCCGACGACCGGCCCTCCCAGCGCCTCCTGGACAGCATGCTGTCCGGCTCCGGCCCGGCCTCGCTGAAGCAGGTCATCGAGGTGGCGCGCGGGGCGCCCGGCGAGTACGCGCTCGGCGGCCTGGCCCACGACCTGCACGTGATGCGCGTGCAGGGCTACCGCTGGTACGAGCACGCCGGCGCGACCTACGTCGGCGCCGAGCTGTCCATCAAGGTCATCGGAGAGGGGAGCAGTTGATGAGGATTCGCATGCTGGTCGCCATGCCCGAGGGGGCGGCACGCAACGGCGAACCCTGGCCCGCCCAGGGCGAGATCGCTGACGTGCCGACGGCCGACGGCGCCCACTTTGTCGCCTCCGGCATCGCCGAGGAAGTGGGCGACGAGGAGGAGCCGGAGCCCGAGCCGGACCCGGAGCACGCGACACCGGTGGCCGAGGTGCCGGAGCCGCGCGCCCGGCGCCGCAGGAGCGCCGGGCCGGACAGGGAGGGGTGACGTGGGCAAGACGATCCTGACCAACGTCAGAACGTTCGCGGTCGGTGTGGACCTGACCAGCCAGAGCAACAAGGTCGAACTGTCCTCGGAGGTCGAGGACAAGGACGCCACCAACTACGCCAGCCAGGGGTGGAAGGAGGTCCTCGGCGGGCTGGCCTCCGCCGAGATCTCCGCCGAGGGCCAGTGGGAGGCGGGCGACCCGACCCGCGTCGATGACGCGTCCTGGGCCACGCTCGGCGGTGTCGGCCCCTGGTCGGTCAGCGCCAACAACGGCGCCGCCGTCGGCGACCTGGCCTACTTCACGTCTGCGCTGCGCTCGGACTACAAGCTGGGCGACGAGGTCGGCGAGATCGCCCCCTGGTCGGGCACCGCCAAGTCCGCCTGGCCGCTGGTGCGCGGGCAGTTCGCTCACCCGCCGGGCGTCGCCCGCACCGCGACCGGCACGGGCACCGGCCTCCAGCTCGGGGCCGTCGCCGCCAACCGCCGCCTGCACGCCGCGCTGCACATCCTGTCCGCGTCCGGCACGACACCGAGCCTGACCGCCCGGGTCGAGTCCAGCCCGGACAACGCCTTCGCCGCGCCCACCACCCGGCTGACGTTCAATGCGGCGTCTGCTCCGGGCGGGCAGATCCTGCGCACCGCCGGCGCGGCCGTCACCGACTCCTGGTGGCGGATCGCCTGGACGATCTCCGGGACCACGCCCAGCTTCCTGTTCGTCGCCACGCTCGGCATCCAGTAACCGCCGCACCCTGCTCGTCTCCGCCCGGCCCGTACCAGGGCCGTCACCACGCCCTGGAAGGGGAACCCCATGCCCAAGATGGTGCTTCTCGCGCAGTACCTGTCCATCAACGGAACCCCGCTGGGCAGCTACACCAAGAAGGCCGAAGTCAGCGTGGAGGTCGAGGACAAGGACGTCACGACCTTCGCCTCCGCCGGGTGGAAGGAGGTCCTCGGTGGTCTCAAGTCCGGCGAGCTGGCCTGCGACTTCCTCCAGGACTTCGCCGCCTCCCAGCTCGACTCGATCATGTGGCCGCTCCTCGGCCAGGTCGTCCCGTTCGAGGTGCGCCCCGACCAGGGGGTCGCCAGCCCCACCAACCCCAAGTTCACCGGGAACATCCTCATCAAGGGCTGGAACCCCATCGAGGGCAGCGTGGGTGACGAGGCCACCGTCGGCCTGACCTTCCCTACCTCCGGCGTCGTGACTCGCGCCACCGCCTGATGGTGGACGGGCCGCCGTTCCAGCTCGGCGTCGAAACCCACGAGGGACTCGCCGCGCTGGTCGCCGCGATCCGCCGCGAGGCCGACGGCAAGCAGTTGCGCAAGGAGCTCGCGCGGAACCTGCGCGACGTCCTCAAGCCCGCAGCCGCCGACGCCAAGAGCGGCATCATGGCGATGTCGTCGGCCGGCCTGCCCACCGCGCCCGCCCTGCGCTCCTCCATCGCCCGCCGTATCCGCCCCGAGGTGAAGCTCGGCGGCCGCTGGTCCGGCGCTCGCGTCAAGGCGTTCAAGACGAAGAACGTCCGCGGCTTCCCCAACGCGCCCAAGCGCACGAACCGGGCGGGCGGCTGGCGGCACCCGGTGTGGGGCAACCGCGAGGTCTGGATCGAGCAGCACGGAAAGAGCGACTGGTTCGACCACGCCTTCGCCGGACGCGAGGGCCACTACAAGGCCGCTGTCGAGGCGGCCATGGAGAACATGGCCCGGCGCATCGCCGACCGGGCCGGATAGGGAGAACGATGTACCTGGTCTACAGCCCGGAGGGCTCCGAGGAGCCGCAGCGCTGGCGCTACAACCCGCGCAAGATCATGTCGGCTGAGCGGGAGTCCATCGAGCGCCGTACGAGCCGGACCTGGTCGGAGTTCACCAAGGACGTCGTCCAGGGCAGCAGCCTGTGCCGGCGGGCGCTGCTGTTCACCTTCCTCAAGCGCGAGCACCCCGGCGTGAAGTGGGACGACGTCGACTTCGCCTGGGACGAGCTGAAGCTGGAGTACACCAAGGCCGAGCTGATCCAGATGCGCGAGGGCATCGCCGAGAACTTCACCGGCGACGAGCGCGCGGCCGTCCTGGACAAGCTGGAGGCGGAGATCGCCGATGCGTACGACGACCCGGAGGACGAGGGAAAAGCCCTGCCGCCGATCGCCGACTGAGCCGCCTCGGCGACGCGGCCCACCTCCTCGGCATGCACCCCCGCGACTGGGACTCCTGCACCGCCGAGGAGACCGACCTGCTACTCGACTGGCTGGACGCCTACGAGGACGCCCAGCGCAAGGCCAGAGACAGAATCGACCGGGGCTAGCCGACGCCCCCCGTAAACAGGGGGGTGGGCGGCGTGAGCGATACCTCGCTCGTCTTCAACCTGGTGGCCCGCGACCGCACCGGGCAGACGCTGGACCAGGTGAAGGAGCGGTTCTCCAGCGCGGCCGCCGGGATCTCCGCCGGTGTCGGCGCCGCACTCGGCGCCGGCATCGTCCAGTCCTTCAGCGTCCAGGAGGCTCAGTCCAAGCTGGCCGCCCAGCTCGGTCTGACCGAGGCCGAGTCCGGCCGGATCGGCAAGCTGGCCGGCCAGCTCTACGCCCACGCGTACGGCGACTCGATGGAGCAGGTCAACAGCGCGGTCGGCTCGGTGATGTCCTCCATCCGGGGCATGTCGAGCGCCTCCAGCGCCGACCTGCAGACGGCGACGCAGGCCGCGCTGAACTTCGCCAAGACCTTCGACATCGAGGTCGACCGGGCGGTGCAGAGCGCGGGGACCCTCATCAACTCCGGGCTGGCGAAGAACTCGCAGCAGGCATTCGACCTGATCACGGCCGCCTCGCAGAAGGTGCCCGCGCAACTGCGCGAGGACGTCCTGGACGCGTCCGACGAGTACTCCCAGTTCTTCAACACCCTGGGCTACTCCGGCGAGCAGGCGTTCTCCATGCTGGTCGACGCCAGCAAGAAGGGCATGTTCGGCATCGACAAGGCCGGAGACGCGATCAAGGAATTCACGATCCGCTCCACCGACATGTCGACCTCGTCGCAGGCCGCCTACAAGGCGGTCGGGCTGGACGCCCGCACCATGTCGAACGACATCCTGGCCGGCGGCTCGCGGGCACAGGGCGCCACCCAGAAGATCATCAGCGGGCTGCTGGGCATCAAGGACCCCAGCACACAGGCCCAGGCCGCCATCGCCTTGTTCGGGACCCCGTTGGAGGACCTGAACGTCAAGGACATCCCCGCCTTCCTCAGCTCGCTCAAGGGCGCGTCCGGCAGCATGGACGGCTTCGGCGGCGCGGCCAAGCGCAGCGGGGACACCCTGCGCAACAACGGCGCCACCGCGCTGGAGGAGTTCAAGCGCAAGGCGTTGTCCGTCACGACCGAAGTGGGCGGCAAGTTCGTCCAGTTCGCCATGGACAACGAGGCCGTGTTCACCCCGCTGCTCTACACACTGACCGGGCTGGCCGCCACCGTGATGGTGGTGCGCGGGGCCATGGCCGCCTACGCCGCCGTGTCCGCCATCGTGAGCGGGGCGCACGCTCTGATGACCGCCTCCACCTGGGGTGTCATCGGCGGCTGGATCCGCATGAACGCCGTCGGCCTGATGGCGTACGCGCGGATCGCTGGCAGCGCGGTCGTCTCGGCGGCCACCACCGCAGGCGCCTGGACCGGTTCCGCGCTCGCCGCGATGGGCACCTGGATTCTCTCCGTTCTGAGGGCCGCCACTGTGGCCGTCGCCCAGTACGCGCTGATGGCGTTGCGCGCCGGTTTGTGGGCCGCCATCACCGCGGCCGCTTGGACCGGCACGGCGCTGCTTTCGATCGGCACGTGGATCCTGGGCATCCTGCGGGCGGGCGCGGTCGCCGCCGTCCAGTTCACGATGATGGCGCTGCGCGCGGTGGCGTGGGCCGCGATCATGGCCGCCCAGTGGCTGATCGCCATGGGCCCGATCGGCTGGGTCATCGCCATCGTGATCCTGCTGGTCGTCCTGATCATCGCCAAGTGGGACCTGATCAAGAAGTACACGCTGATCGCCTGGAACTGGGTGTGGGGCAAGGTCAAGGCCGCCGTCGCGGGTGTGCTCGCCGCGGTCGCCTGGCTGGGACGGCTGCCCGGCATGGTCGCCGGGTTCTTCTCCCGGATGGCGTCGGCGGCCATCGCGCGGGCCCTGGCGCTGGTGGCCTGGGTGCGCGGACTGCCAGGCCGGATCAACGCCGGGATCGCAGGCATGAACTCCCTGCTCGTGTCCAAGGGCCGGAACGTCGTCCAGGGTCTCTGGAACGGCATCTCCGGCATGGGGGGTTGGCTGCGTGGCCGGATCATGGGCTGGGCCCGGTCCGTCATCCCCGGACCGATCGCCAAGGCCCTCGGGATCGCGTCGCCCTCCAAGGTGACGACGGCTCAGGGCCGGTGGATCGCGCGCGGTCTGATCGACGGTCTGACGGGGTCCTCGAAGCAGATCCGGGCCGCGTCCACCAAAGTCGCGGACATCGTGGCCGACTCGATGCGGCGCGGCGCCAAGAAGACGCGGGCCCTCAACACCATCCACACCGGGACGAGCAAGCTGCTGGCCCTGGCCAACCGCGAGACCGCCGTGGCGAACAGGCTGAAGGCGACGAACAAGAGCCTGGCCGACATGATCAAGCAGCGGGACAAGCTCGCCGGGGACGTCAAGAAGGGCGTCCTCGACTCCGCGAACATCACGCAGAACACGGGCGACGGTCCGGTCACCGGCAGCACCATCCTGGCCAACCTCCAGGACAAGGTCGCCCGCGCCCAGGAGTTCGCCCGCAACCTGCAGTCGCTGCAGAAGAAGGGCGTCAACAAGGACCTCATCGCGCAGATCGCCCAGGCCGGGGTCGAGCAGGGGTCCTCCGCGGCCACCGCCCTGGCCCTCGCGGACAAGCGGACCATCTCGCAGATCAACGCCACCCAGGGCAAGCTCGTCACCGCCGCCGGGCAGGCCGGCAACGTCGCCGGGAACGCGATGTACGGGGCGGGGATCCAGGCAGCCCAGGGCATCGTGCGCGGCCTGCAGAAGGAGCAGGCCGCCATCGAGAAGCAGATGCTGACCATCGCGCGCGGCATGCAGAAGGCCATCAGGAAGGCACTCGGCATCAAGAGCCCGTCCCGGCTGATGGCGGACACCGTCGGCCGGTTCATCCCGCCCGGCATCGTGCGGGGCATGGCCCAGACCACGCCCCAGCTCGACGCCGCGATGAGCGAGCTGGTCAAGCCGGACCAGAACGCGGCCGCCCGGCCGCTCACCGCCACGGGGATGGCCCCGCAGATGGGCGCCCAGAGCGGCGGCCTGGTCCGCGTCCGGATCGACTTCACCGGCGCGGACGGCGAGATGAAGCGGATGTTCCGCCGGATGGTCCGGGTCGACGGCCGGGGCCGCGTGCAGATCCTCACCGACAACTAGAAGGGGGCCGGTCGTGGCGTTCCCGCAGACCCCGCTGGACACCCGTATCGACCTGCAGATCGGCGGCGTGTGGACGGACATCACCCCGGACGTCTACACCGCGAACGGGATCACGATCGAGCGGGGCCGCCCGGACGAGGCACCGCGCACCGATCCCGGCACCTGCCGGATGGAGCTGAACAACCGCTCGGGGAAGTACAGCCCGCGCAACCCGCGTTCCCCGCTGTACGGGCTCATCGGGCGCAACACCCCGCTGCGGGTCAGTGTCCCTGGTCCCACCTCGTACCTGGACCTGGACGGCACCGCGTCCAACAACGCCTCCACACCCAGCGCCGCCCCGCTCAACCTGACCGGCGACCTCGACGTGCGCTGGGAGGGGGAAGCCGACTGGAACTCCGCAGGCGCGCAGATGCTCATCGGCAAGTGGGGGGCGGCCGGGAACCGGTCCTACCACCTGCGCCTGCAGACCGGTCAACTGTGGATGCACTTCTCGACCGACGGCACCACCGGCTTCTCCGCAGGCAGGGTCCTGCCGGCGCTGCCCCCGCACGCGGCGGTCCGGGGAACCGTCGACGTCGACAACGGCGCCGGCAGCATCACCATCCGCCTGTACACCGCCGCGTCCCTGGCCGGCCCCTGGACCGAGATCGGCGCCTACACGATCGGCACGCCCAGCACCGTGTTCGTCAGCACGGCGCCGCTCACCATCGCGCCGCAGCAGCTCGACCTCGCCACACCGGTCCGGCAGCCCGTGGTGGGCCGCTGCTACCGGGCCGAGGTCCGCAACGGCATCGACGGCCCCGTGGTCGCGTCGCCCGACTTCACCGCGCAGACGCCCGGCACCTCCGGCTTCACCGACAGCGCCGGCCGCGCCTGGACCGTGAACGGGACCGCGGTGATCTCCAACCGGCGGGTCCGCTTCACCGGCGAGGTGTCGAGCTGGCCGCCGCGCTGGGACGTCTCCGGCAAGGACGTCCGGGTGCCCATCGAGGCGTCCGGGGTGCTGCGCCGCTACGGCCAGGGCGCCAAACCCCTGCAGTCCACGCTGCGCCGCCGTGTGCCCTCCGGGGCCCCGCTCGTGTACTGGCCGATGGAGGATGGCGCCTCCTCCAGCCAGGCGGCCTCGGGCATCAGCGGCGGGCTGTCCCTGCGCGTTGCGGGGCTGACCTTCGGAGGCGACGACTACCCGCCCGGCTCCAGCCCGCTGCCCTCACTGGGATCCTCGGCGTCCGTGGACGGCCGGGTGACCGGCGCCAAGCCGGGCGGCTGGCACGTGGAGATGGTGTACCGGCTGCCGACGCTGCCGGCCTCCGAGCAGACCATGCTCACCCTGAACCTCGCACCGAGCAGCGGAGGTGTCACCCAGGTCCTGTGCCGGGTCTCTGCCAACGGAGTCCGGGTGCAGTGCCTGGACGGGGACGGCAACGTGGTCGCCCAGTTCCTTGGCACCGACGTACCGGCCACGGCCGCATTCGCCGGCGTGTGGAACCGGCTGCAGATCTTCTCCTCGACCTCCGGATCCACGAGCAACGTCACCATCGGCTGGCGGGACGTCATCACCAACCTCTGGCGCTACTGCTACACCAGCTACACGGGCACGCCCGGCACCCTCACCGGCATCCGGAACACGTGGGCCGCCGCCTTCCAGGGCATGGCCATCGGGCACCTGGCAGCCTGGGACACCGGCGGCACGGGGCCGACCGCCGCCAGCGTCTCGACCGTCGACCGCGCCGACGACGGGTTCCTTGCCGAGACCGCCGGCAACCGCATGATCCGCCTCTCCGGCGAAGAGGGCATCCCCGTCGCCGTCTACGGCCAGCTCAACACCGAGGAACCCCTCGGCTCGCAGCGACCGGACACCATGCTGAACCTGCTGGAAGAGGCCGCCGACGTCGACGGCGGGATCCTCTACGAGCGCCGCGACCGGCTCGGGCTCGTCTACCGCGACCGCGCGTCCATGTACAACCAGACCCCTGCGCTGGTCCTGGACTACACCGCGCCGGGCCACGTCGCCCCGCCGCTGGAGCCCCTGGACGACGACCAGGCCGTCCGCAACGACATCACCGTCACCCGCGAGGGAGGGTCGTCCGCACGCGTCACCCTGGACACCGGCACCCTGTCGACACAGGCCCCGCCAGGCGGGGTCGGCGTGTACGACGAGGCGGTCACGCTCAACCTGTACAACGACGAGCAGACCACGCAGCAGGCCGGGTGGCGGCTGCGGCTGCGCACCGTGGACGAGGCCCGCTACCCGGTCGTCAACATCGACCTGGCCGCCGCCCCGTCCCTGGCCGACAAGCTCACCGCGCTCGACTCCGGCGACCGCATCCGGATCCTCAACCCCCCGCCGTGGCTGCCGCCCGGCCCGATCGACCTCATCATGCAGGGATACGCCGAGACCATCGGGCATCCCAACCACTGGAACCTCTCCCTCAACTGCGCGCCGGCCAGCCCGTGGACCGTCGCCGAGACCACCCTGGTCGAGGACTTCGAGGACACCGCCTACGACATCCCCCTCACCGCCGGCGGCAACCAGCCCTGGGCTCGCAGCCAGGCCCACTACCAGAACGGGACCTGGTCGCTGCGCTCCGGCACGATCGGCAACAACCAGACCTCCGACGCCACCGCCACCGTGCCGCCCGGCGCGACCGTCTGCTCGTTCTGGTACTGGGTCAGCAGCGAACCCTCCGGGCCCGGCTTCGAGGGCGACCGGCTCCTGGCCCTGGTCGACGGCGTCCAGGCGCTGCGCGCGCAGGGCACCGTCGGCTGGACGTACGCCACCATCGACGTGACCGGCGCCAGCGCCGTGACCTTCCGCTACGCCAAGGACAACTCCGGTGCGGTCGGCGAGGACTGCGCACACATCGATGACCTCGCCTTCCACCGGGCACCGACCCGCGTGGACACCGACGGCTCCAGCCTCGCTACGGCCGTCACGGCCAGCGCCACCGCCCTGACCGTCGCCACCACCAGCGGCCTGCCCTGGATCACCTCCGCCGCCTATCCCGCCGACTTCCCGTTCGAGGTCGAGGTGGGCGGCGAGCGGATGCGGGTCACCGCCATCGCGCCCGCCGTCACCGACTCCTTCGGGCGCACGGCGAGCAATGGATGGGGGGCGGCCGACTCGGGCGAGGCGTGGGCAGCGGTAGGCGGCAGCGCCGGCGACTTCAGCGTCTCCTCGGGTGTGGGCCGGATCTCGCAGACCAACATCAACACGAACAGGTTCTGCCTCATCCCGGCGCCGGCGGCTGACGTGGACCTGGTGGTGAGCGTGTCGACCAGCGCACTCGCGGCAGGCGGCCCGCAGTACGTGGGCCTGGTCGCCCGATACGTGGACGCGAACAACCACTACTACGCACGGCTCGCGTTCGGCGCCGACCAGAGCATCAGGCTGGTGCTGCAGAAGCGGGCCACCACGCAGACCGACCTCGCGTCGGCAACGCTCGGGATCACCCACATCGCCAACACCTTGTACCGCGTGAGGTTCCAGGTACAGGGCTCTGCCCTGCGGGCGCGAGCGTGGCGGGCGTCGGACCCGGAGCCGGCCAGCACGTGGCATGTGATCGCCACGGACACCGCGCTGACGGCCGCCGGGTCCATCGGGGCCCGGTCGATCCTCGACTCCGCCAACACCAACTCGCTGCCCGTCACTGCCAGTTACGACGACTTCGCGCTGCTCAACCTGCAGAAGTTCACCGTCACCCGGTCGACCAACGGGATCGCCAAGGCGCAGGCGGCGGGCACTGGTCTGCGCCTCGCCCACTCACCGTACGTCGCGCTCTAGGAGGACCAGATGACCCTGTGGCAGCCCGGCATGGTGCTCACCGCCAGCCGCCTCCAGGACGCCACGCCCTGGATTCCTCTGACAGCGGTCGGGACGTACCAGAACGGGTCATCCGACGGCGCGGTGCAGCCGATGGTCCGTGACGTGTACGTCCGCGATGAGGTGGTCAGAGAGTTCCGGGGGATCGTCACCCTCAGCGGCGTCACAACGGCCAGCTACACGTTCTTCACCTTCCTCCCCGCCTACCAGCAGTCCTACGAACGGAACTGGGGCGGTGCAGGCATCGGGCAGAACGGGGCGTTCCGCGTCTACCTCAGCACCGCTGGCAACTGGGGTCTCACCGGGCAAGCCGGGGCCGTGTCTTCGATCCGGCTGGACGGCTTCGACATCAAGTCCGCCACCGGCCCCCTTCCAGCCTGACCACCCCCACACCACCACGCCCCGCGCCGTCCGGCCGGGGCGTTCTCTATGCCCTGGAGGCGACATGCCTGACCTCTGGATGCCGGGCGCGGCCCGGCACTCGGTCGGCAACACCGGCGCGATGAACGGCGGCCCGGCCCGCGCGGTCTGGCACATCACGTCCAACGCAACGGACTGGACGTTCAAGAACGAGCTGGGCTGGTTCACCGGTGGCGGCCGCGAGGTCGCACCCCACCTGCTGTGGGACCCGTTCACCGGCGAGATAGCGCAGTTCTTCCCGGCCGACTCCCGCAGCCTGTCCCTCCAGAACGCGGGGACCGTACGCACCAACCGCACCGGGAAGTACTGCGTGCAGATCGAGACCGTGTTCACCGCCGGGGAGACCGTGGGCGGCAAGCGGTACGCGACCGTACGCGACACCCCGTGCAAGAACCTCGACAAGATCATGGCCTGGCTGCGCTCCCTCGGCATCCCCGACGTCTGGCCGGGAGGCGCCCCCACCGGCTTCGCCCGCGACACCGTGTCCCTCTCCACCTGGCTGGCCGCGCCCGGCCACTTCGGGCACAACCAGGTACCCGGCAACAGCCACGTCGACCCCGGGCCGATGCCCAACCTCACCGCGATCGGCAAGACGGAGACCACGAAGCCGCCCACCGCGCCGAAGTACGAGCCGTTCCCCGGCGCCAGCTTCTTCCACGCTGGCCGCCGCTCGCCGGTCATCGCCGCCATGCACAAGCGGCTCGTCGCCGAGGGCTGCAACAAGTACCAGTCCAGCGCCAACGCCGATGTGTGGGGCTCGGGCGACGAGCGCTCGTACGCGGCCTGGCAGCGGAAGCTCGGCTACGCCGGCGCCGACGCCGACGGCACCCCCGGCCCCACCTCGTGGGTCAAGCTCCACGTCCCCAACGTCTGAGCCTCTGGGAGGACACCAGCATGAGCGAGTCCCGCCTGTTCACCCTCGAACGCGACGTCGACATCAGCGGCATCTCCGGCACCGGCACCGTCGCGGACGGCGTCGTCTGGCCGGACGGCAGCGTCTCGATCCGCTGGCGCGGCGAGCGCCCCAGCACCGTGGCCTGGGAATCCCTGGACCACGCCGAACACGTCCACGGCCACCAGGGGAGCACCCGCTTCGTCTGGGCCGACGGCCCCAAGGAGTCCTGACCATGCGCATCTCCAGCATCGCCAAGGCCATCGTCTCCGGCCTCGCCGCCGGGGCCGCCGCCGCCGGCACCGCCGTTCAGGACGGCGTGCTCGACACCGGGGAGGGCGTCACCATCGCCCTCGCGGTCCTCGCCGCGCTCGGCATCACCTGGGCCGTACCCAACCGGTCGAAGCCGGGCGCCTGATGTGGGGCGCGACGGCGCGACGGTGGACGGTGTCCCGCCGCCGCGCCTTCCTCACCGTCGTCGGCACCGGCTGGGCCCTGTACGGCGGGCTCGGCATCATCGGCCAGCCCCGCTACGGCACCGCCCGCGGCCTCGCCGACATCACCCGCTACGTGCCCCTGGACGTACTCGGCTGGGTGTGGGTCGCCTGCGGTGCCGTCGCCGCCGTCGCCGGACTCCTTGCCGGATGCCCCCGCGTCCAGGCCCTCGGCTACGCGGCGCTCGCCGTACCCGCCGGGCTGTGGGCCGGGGCGTTCGCGGCGGCCGCGGCCACCACCTACCCGGCCGCCGTCGGCAGCGCCTGCGGCTGGGGGTCCTTCACCATCGGCGTGGTACTCGTCTCCGGCATGGACGACCCGCTGCCGCCGTACCTGAGAAAGGCGGGCCGATGATGGACATCGGCGCACTCGCCGGCGGTGCGGTCGCGCTCGTCGTCGGCGTGCTCGGCTGGACGCAGTCCCGCGCCACGAACCGGCGCTCCGACTTCCAGGCGATCACCGACCGGCTGGACGCCGAGGTGAAGGAAGAGCGCACCCAGCGCAAGCTCCTCACCCGCGCCTACCTGGACCTGTGGGGATGGGCACGGAAGGTCGGCCCCGACACCCCGGCCGGCCCGGCACCCGACCCGCCCGTCGACCTCGACCTGACACCCTGGAAGCTATAACCGCGGCCCCGCTCTCTTCGGAGGGCGGGGCCGTTTCGTCATATCCGGGGAACGCTGGACCAACGGCGCCCACGAAAATGGTCTCGCCCCATACCCTGGCAGTGACGAGCTGTTCAGAGATTGGGGCGAGACCGTGCCATCTGATGCTACCCCGGACCCGTACACCGACCCGTTGGTCTTCGGCCAACGACTCCAGATCCTCCGAACCCGGCGCGGCCTCACGCGCGAGCAGCTCGGCGGCCTCGCCGGCCGATCCGGGTCATGGGTGAAGGGTGTGGAGACGGGCCGCCTGAAGACGCCGAAGCTGGAGATCGTGCTGAGGCTCGCCGAGATCCTCCGCGTCCGTGACCTGTCCGACCTCACCGGCGATCAGTCGGTGCACGTCGACCTGTTCACCGGCCCTGGCCACGCCCGCCTGCCTGAAGTGAAGGCCGCCGTCGATGCGTTCCCGCTCGGCTCCGTCCATCAGGCGCCCCCGACCGCGCACCTCCGGGCCCGACTTGCGCGTGCCTGGTCCGCCCGGCACTCGGCGCCGAATCACCGTGATGTCGTGGGCGCATTGCTGCCCGACCTGATCCGGGACGCGCAGGATGCGGTGCGGCAGTCGGACACCACGGCCGACCGGCGGGCGGCACACGCGATCCTCGCCGAGGTCTACTCCCTGTCGCAGTTCTTCGTGGCCTACCAGCCGGATGTCGCCCTGCTGTGGCGCGTCGCCGAGCGCGGCCTGATCGCCGCTCAGGAGTCCGAGGACCCGCACGCCATCGGCGTCGCCGCCTGGCTTGCCGCGCAGGCCCACCGCGATAGCGGGCCCGCGCACTTCGACGCCGCCGACGAGGTCACCCGCCAGACCCTCACCTATCTCGCCCCGTTGCTGCCCGACGCCCGGCAGGACGTGCTTGCCATCACGGGCGCGCTCACCTTCGAGGCCGGGTACACGGCAGCCCGCCGCGGCGAGACGGGCACCGCCTGGCGGTACTGGGACGAGGCCCGCGACATGGCGGCCCGACTGCCCCGCGACTACTACCACCCGATCACATCCTTCTCGCAGGCCATCATGGGCGCGCACGCGGTGACGATCGCCGTGGAACTGCACCAGGGCGGGGAGTCCGTACGGCAGGCTGCTGCTGCGGACGCCGTGGTGATCCCGTCCCGGCCGCGCCGGGCCCGACACCGGATCGAGGAAGCCCGCGGCTACCAGCTCGATGGCCAGCCCGATGTCGCGTTGGCCACGCTGGCGCAGGCGCACCAGGCCGCACCCGAGACGATCCGGTACAACGGCTACGCCAAGAGCATCGTGCTGGAAGAAGCTGAGGCGAAGAGTCCGGAGCGGAGGCGGCGGGCGTCCGATCTGGCCGTGAAGCTGGGCCTGCTGGCCGCCTGAGCAAGGGGCACAAACTGTGCCCCTGACCGCCACGCACCGCTCCTACGGTCACGAGCGTGAAACGGATCACTGTGAACCGGGGGGCGTAGCCATGCTGCATGACACCGCGAGTCCGCCCGCGCCGGACGTCCTGGCGCTCTTGGGGCTCCCCGACCTTGCCGCCCTCACCCCCGACCAGGTCGCCGGGCGAGCCTGCGTGTGGGGCGGCGGGCGGCTCCAGCTCGGCACCGCCGTCGACCTCGGCGAGCGCCAGCACGACGGCGTGCACGTCTTCCCGCAGGCGTGCGGGCCGTGCGCCGCCGAGCGGGCGTACCTCGCGCTCGGCACGCACTCCGTCGACTGCGGGCCCTGCCACGACCGGGAGCGCTGGGAGGACTGCCCCGTCGGCGGCGGCCTCCACCGGCTGCGCGTCGACGCGCTCCGGTTGGAGAGGGGGACCTGCTGATGCTGTGCCAGCGCTGCGGGCGACCCATCAAGGGCGAGCCCGAGGTAGTCCCCATCGAGACCGGCAGCGGCGTCGCCTCCGTCACCATCTGCCCGGTCCCCTGCACGCTGCCGACCGACCGACGGCGCACGCCGACCCGGCCGCGCAGCTACTGACCCCCGGTCTGGTCGACCGGGCGCGGGACACCCACGGCGTACGGGGGGGGTGGACCGCACAGGCTGCCGCCGGAGCTGGGACCGGCCGGCGGCAGCCACTACTCCATGAAGCCCTGGATGCCGACGACGTCCAGCACCCGAATCAGCGTGTTGATGGTCATGTTCCGGCGGCCCTGTTCGATCTCCACCCAGGACGGCCGGTCCAGGCCGATCCGGTTCGCGGCCTCTTCCTGGGTCAGGCCGACTGCCTTACGGGCGTCCCTGATTCGCTCACCGATCTCCCGGCGGCGGGTCAGTACCCAGTCGGGCGGTGGCTCCTTTGGCACCCGACCACGCTGAACGGATCATGAAAGAATGTCTGTAGGGTACAACCTACATTCCTCGCAAAGCCCTGAGCTGCGCACATGCGTTCGGGCATTCACAGCAGGTGCTCACGAGCTGCCGACGCGCTGGAGCTAGGACTCTGGAGAGGGCGCCGAGGCAGAGCAGGGCGGCCATCACCGTGGATGGCCGCCCGCTCTCATGAGTTCACCCTCGCCAGACCCTCTCGGGCCAGCAGCGGGCCAGCACGTGATCAAGAAACCTGGATGAAACGGAAGGAGCCCCAGTTCAACGGTCGTTGAACTGGGGCTTTTCTGTAGGCCCTGTGGGACTCGAACCCACAACCAATGGATTAAAAGTCCACTGCTCTGCCAATTGAGCTAAGGGCCCGGGGCGGTGTTGCCTGTCCGAGCATAGCTGGCGGTGGCCGTGTCTCCGATCGGGTATCGGGGACACGGCCGCGTCGGTCAGTCGCGGAGGAACCAGTGGCGGGCCGAGGCGAGCCACCAGGTGGCGGCGAAGCCCAGGACGACCAGGACCGCGATCGGGGCGTAGTTGAAGGTCTCCCAGGTGACCGGGGAGACCTGGGGGAGCATGAAGAGGACCGTGATCAGGACGACCCAGCCCACCGAGACCACGCCGATCGGGAGCGACCAGCGGCCCAGATGCCACGGCCCCCGCTGGAAGGCGGCGCCCTTGCGGACGCGCAGCAGGGTGGGGATGACGTAGGCGATGTAGAGCCCGATCACCGCGATGGACGTCACGGCCGCGTACGCCGTGGAGTTGATGAGGTACGGCAGGCCGAGGACGAGCGCGCCCAGGGCGGCCAGCCAGACCGCCGCGACCGGGGTCCGGGTGCGCGGGCTGACCGTGTGCCAGACGCGGGAGAAGGGCAGCGCGCCGTCCCGCGAGAAGGCGTAGATCATGCGGCTGTTGGCCGTCACCGAGGCCATCCCGCAGAAGAGCTGGGCGCCGATCACCACGAGCAGGAGCAGCTTGCCGGTGGTGGCGCCGAGCGCGTCGAGGAGGATCTGCGCCGGGGGCGCGCCGGTCGGGGAGTTCAGGGCGCCGTCGTAGGACTGGATGGCGAAGGTGAAGCCCAGCAGCAGGACGAAGCCCGCGATCCAGGAGGTCCAGATGGAACGGACGATGCCCTTCGGGCCGGCGGTCGCCGCGTCGTGGGTCTCCTCGGTCATGTGGGCGGAGGCGTCGTAGCCGGTGAAGGTGTACTGCGCCATGAGGAGGCCGAGCAGCACGACGTAGAAACCGCTGCCCCAGCCCGTCCCGTTGACGAAGTGGGTGAACACGAAGGACGCCGACTGGTGGTGGTCGGGCAGGAAGGCGAGCGCGCCGACGATGACCGCGACACCCCCCACGTGCCACCACACGCTCACGCTGTTCAGCAGGGCGACGATCCGCACCCCGAAGGTGTTCAGCAGGCCGTGCAGCAGCAGGATCGCGGCGAAGAGCAGGACGGTACGGCCGGGCGTCACCCGGAAGCCGAACTGGAGGTTCAGCCAGGCCCCGAGGAAGGACGCGGCGCCGAAGTCGATGCCCGCCGTCACGGCCACCTGGCCGAGCACGTTGAACCACCCCGTGAACCACGCCCAGGCCGCCGCGGAGCGCGGGGGCGCGAGCCGGTGCGCCCAGAAGTACAGGCCGGCCGAGGTCGGGTAGGCGGAGCAGATCTCGGCCATCGACAGGCCGACGAACAGCGTCATCAGGCCGACGGCCACCCAGCCCCAGGTGATCACGGCGGGGCCGCCGGTCACCATGCCGAAGAGGTAGAGGGTGAGGCAGCCGGACAGCACCGAGATGATCGTGAAGGAGACGGCGTAGTTGGAGAACGCCGACATCCGGCGGGCCAGGACCTGGGTGTAACCGAGCTGGGCGAGCCGCTCCTCGTCGGACAGGGCCGACTCGGCGTTCGCTTGCGTGTCGTCTGTCATGACCCCAGCAATTCCCTGGGCACCGGCGTGACATGCGCCACGCGGCGGCCGAAAAGCGCCGGGGAACGCGAAGGGCCCGTACGGAGATCCGTACGGGCCCTTCCTCAGTTCACTGCGGGTCAGCCGTTGCGCTTCCAGCGGGGCTTGTCGTCACGACGGCCGAAGGAGGCGCCGCCGCCGGTGCCGCGGTGGTCGTCACGGCGGCCCTGGGGACGCTCGTGGCCGCCGGCACGGAAGCCCGGACGGTCGTCGCGGCGCTCACGGTTGAACGGACGGTCGCTGCCCCGGTGACCGGCACGGTCGTCGCGGCGGAAGCCGCCACGGTCGTCACGGCGCTCGAAGCCACGGCCACCACGGTCGTCACGACGCTCGAAACCCCGGTCGCCCCGGTCCTGGTTGAACGGGCGGCGCTCGTCACGGCGCTCGCCGCCACGGTCGTCGCGACGCTCGAAGGAGCGGCCACCACGGTCGTCACGGCGCTCGAAGCCACGGCCACCGCGGTCATCGCGGCGCTCGAAACCCCGGTCGCCCCGGTCCTGGTTGAACGGACGGCGCTCGCCACCGCGGTCGTCACGGCGGAAGCCACCACGGTCGTCACGACGCTCGAAGGAACGGCCGCCACGGTCGTCACGGCGCTCGAAGCCACGGCCACCGCGGTCATCGCGGCGCTCGAAACCCCGGTCGCCCCGGTCGCCGAAGGAACGGCGGCCCGCCGGGCGCTCGTCGCGCTCGGTCTCGCGCGGGGCCGGACGCTCCGCCTCGGCGGTCGCCTCGGCCACGGCCTGCTCGGCGGTCGCCTGCGCCTCGGCCACGGCGGCCTCCGGGTCCTCGCCGCGCTCGCGGGCGACCCGCGCCACCAGGCGGTCGGCCTCCTCGCGCAGCTCGCCGGCGCGGCGCTGGGCACGCTCCAGCTCCTTGACCAGACCGGCGACCTCGCGCTCGGCCTGCTGCGCGGCGTTACCCGCGGACTCGGCCTGCACCTCGGTCATGGACCGGGCGCCGGTGATCTCGGCGACCTCGGGCTCGAAGGCGCCGGCCCCCTGGATGATGTGGCGCGCGGCGTCGACGCCCGCGTCCTCCATCAGCCGGAAGATCTGGCGGCGCTGGTGCGGCAGGGACAGCGAGACGACCGTGCCGGAGCGGCCCGCGCGGGCGGTACGGCCGGAGCGGTGCAGGTAGTCCTTGTGGTCGCCCGCCGGGTCGACGTTGAGCACCAGGTCGATGCCGTCGACGTGGATGCCGCGCGCGGCGACGTCGGTGGCGACGAGCGCGTTGACGTAGCCGTCCTTGAAGTCGGCCAGCGTCCGGGTGCGCGCGCCCTGGGTCATGCCGCCGTGCAGCGCGTCGGCCTTCACGCCGGACTCGCGGAGCTGCTCGGCGATGCGGTCGGCACCGAGCTGGGTGCGGACGAAGATGATCGTGCGGCCCTTGCGGGAGGCGATCGCGGCGGTGACCGGCGCCTTGTCCTTGGGCTTCACGATCAGGATGTGGTGCGACATGGTCGTGACGTTGCCCTGGGCGCTGTCGACCTCGTGCGTGACCGGGTCGTTCAGGTAGCGCTTGACCAGCGTGGAGATCTCGTTCTCCATGGTCGCGGAGAACAGCATGCGCTGGCCGCCGGCCGGGACCTGGTCGAGCAGCTCGGTGACCTCGGGCAGGAAGCCCAGGTCGGACATCTGGTCGGCCTCGTCGAGGACCGCGATCTGGACGTCCTCCAGCGAGCAGGCGCCGCGGTTGATGATGTCGCGCAGACGGCCCGGGGTGGCGACGAGGACGTCGACGCCGCGCTCGAGGGCGTAGATCTGGTTGCCCATCGAGGTGCCGCCGCAGACGACCTTCATCTTCAGGCCGAGGACGTCGCCGTAGGGCTGGAGGGCGTCGGCGACCTGCATCGCCAGCTCGCGGGTCGGCGTCAGGATGACGGCGCGCGGACGCTTCTTCTCGGTGCGGCCGCCGGCCAGCGTGGCCAGGGTGGGCAGACCGAAGGAGAGGGTCTTGCCGGAGCCGGTGCGGCCACGGCCGAGGATGTCCTTGCCGGCCAGGGCGTCCGGGATGGTCGCGGCCTGGATCGGGAAGGGGGTGGTGACACCGTTCTGGGCGAGCTTGCGCACGATGCCCTCGGGGAGACCGAGGTCGGCGAAGGTCAGCTCGGGGGTGGTGTCGGTGGTGTCGTCGGCCTCGACGACAGCGGTGACCTCGTTCGTCTCGTCGACGGGGGTGTCCCCGTCCTCGGGCGCGACGAACTGGTCAGTACTGGAAACGGACATGCGAATGCGAAACCTTCCGGAGTCTCTCGGCACGCGCCCGTCAACTCCGTGATTCGCACAACACAACCGCCTCAATGCGGTCCGTCACGGCAAAGGAGAGTACGCGCCACACGGCGCGCTCTGCGATGGCGCCGGGCAAATGGGATCAAACGATCTACCACCATACGCACCCCCCACCCCTGAAGGCAAACCGGCTCGTCAGCCCCCTTCCGACGCCCCCACCGGCTCATTGCGGGGCGGGGTCCTCGTGGGCCGAGGACGACGGCTCGGCCGACGGCGGCTCGGTGTCCGGGGGCGGCGGGGTCGAGGCGGGCGGCTCCGGCGGCGCGGAGGTCACCGGGGGCGGGGTCGGCTCGCCCGTCGGCACCGGCTCGCCGGGCCGCACCGTCTGCCCGGGCTTGGACGGCGCCGCCGAAACCTTCTTGCCGGGCTCCCGCTCGTCCGCCGAGGCGGAGGCCGACTCCCCGTGCCGCTTCCTCTTGTGGCCGTGCCCGTGCTTGCCGTCGCCCCCGTCCTCGTCGTCCGCCTCGACCCCGCCGCCTCCGGACACCGGCCCGCCCCCGGAGTCGGCGCCCTCTCTCTGGGCGGCGGAGTGCGGGGTGCGGCGGGGGCCCGCGTCGTCACCGACGTGCACACAGCCGGAGGCGGCGGCCACGGTCAGCACCGCGACGACCAGACGGACGGGTACGTACAAGCGGCGCACGACGGCCACCTCCGACAGCGGGGAATCGGGAACGCCCTGCCCAACTCCCGCCGCCCGCGCAAGGACACGCCACCGTCCCGGCCGGCCGGAGCACGGCGGACCGCGCGTACACGGCCCGCGCCGGGCGCGCTTGGCCGACAATGGCCCTGTGCTGGAGATGACACGCGACAGGTTCGAAGAGCTGGTGAGCGAGGCCCTGGACCGGATCCCGCCGGAACTCACGCGGGTCATGGACAACGTGGCCGTCTTCGTGGAGGACGAGCCCTCCCCCGACGACCCCGAACTGCTCGGCCTCTACGAGGGCACCCCGCTCACCGAGCGCGGCGAGTGGTACGCCGGGGTCCTCCCCGACCGCATCAGCGTCTACATGGGCCCCACCCTGCGGTACTGCGGGACCGCCGAGGAGGTGGTCCACGAGGTGGCCGTCACCGTCGTCCACGAGGTCGCCCACCACTTCGGCATCGAGGACGCCCGTCTGCACGAACTCGGCTGGGGCTGAGCCGCCGCCCCGCATATCCGGGCGTTCGTAGGGGCATACGGCCCCAATGCCCCAAGTCTCCGCCGCTCCCGTGCCGGACCCGCCCCGGACCCGGAAGTGGTGGCGTCTGCCGCGCCGGCCGGGCAGCGGCCGGTGGCCGCGGGCGTTGGGCCTGACGGGTGTCGTGCTCGTCGGGGCCTGGCTGGGCCTGCTGATCGTGGGCAACGTCCGGACCACGGTCGGCCCGATGGACACCACCATGGCCCTGCGGCCCTCGCTCAGCGGCGGCACCAAGGTCAACATCTCCCCGCTCGGCGCGCTGACCCTGGACAGCCATGTCGCGCCCGTCCGGCTGGACGTCGACGTGGACCAGCTCGACCCGGCCCGCGCCCAGGCGCTGGTCGACCATCCCGAGCGGCTGTCCGGGCTCCAGGACGAGGTGACCCGTGACGTCGAGCGCGGCACGCTCGATCTCGCGCTGCGCTCGTGCGTGGCCGTCGTCACCGGCGCGACCGCGCTCGGCCTCGCCGTCTACCGCCGTCCCCGCCCCGCGCTCGCGGCCGGCGGTCTCGCCCTCGCGCTGCTCGCGGCCTCCGGGGTCTCGGCGTGGGCCACCTGGAACCCCAAGTCCGTACTGGAGCCCAAGTTCTCCGGCCTGCTCTCCTCGGCGCCGTCCGTGGTGGGCAACGCCCGCAGCATCGTCACCGACTTCGACGTCTACCAGCAGGAACTGGCCCGCCTGGTGACCAACGTGACCAAGCTGTACGACGTCGCCTCCACGCTCCCCGCCTACCAGCCCGACCCCTCCACGATCCGGGTGCTGCACGTCTCCGACATCCACCTCAACCCGGCCGCGTGGAAGATCATCGGCTCGCTGGTGGACCAGTACAAGGTGGATGTGATCGTCGACTCCGGCGACACCATGGACCACGGCAGCTCGGCGGAGAACGGCTTCCTCGACCCGGTGAAGGACCTGGGCGTGCCGTACGTCTGGGTGCGGGGCAATCACGACTCACGGGCCACCCAGCGCTATCTGGAGGGCATCAAGAACGCGCACGTCCTGGACGAGGGCGAGGCGGAGACCATCGCCGGGGTGCGCTTCGCGGGGACCGGCGACCCCCAGTTCACCCCCGACCGCTCCCAGGCGACCGGCGGGGACGCTGCGGAGCGGCTGGCGGGCGCCCGGCTCGCCTCGGCGCTGCGGGACCAGAAGGCCAAGGGCACCCCGGTCGACATCGCGGTGGCGCACGAGCCGGTGGCCGCCGCCGAGACCGACGGCACGGTGCCGCTGGTGCTCTGCGGGCATCTGCACACCCAGGGCACCAAGGTCCTCCCGCTGGGCACCCGGCTGCGCCGCGAGGGCTCGACCGGGGGCAGCGGACTGCGCGCGGTGGAGGGCCAGTACCCGGCGCCGATCGAGGCGTCGGTGCTCTATCTGGACCGGGACACCCGCCGGCTCCAGGCATGGGACGCGATCAAGCTTGGCGGGCTCGGGCGGACCACGGCCGAGGTCAGCCGGCATCTGGTGCAGCGCTGAATCCCCGGCCCGGCCCCCTCACCACGGCGAAGGGTTTTGCCCATACCGCTCGCGATCCCCTATGCTGCACACGTCCCCGACGCGCCGCGATGCGGCGCCCAGGCGGGCCGATAGCCCTCATCGTCTAGCGGCCTAGGACGCCGCCCTTTCAAGGCGGTAGCACGGGTTCGAATCCCGTTGGGGGCACCACAGCGGACTTGTCATGAAGGCCCGCCCTGATCCAGGGCGGGCCTTCGTGTTTCCCCACGTCGGGGCCCTGCCCGCCCCGGAACAGCGCGGTACGGAGCACCGCCGGTGCTCTGATACGCTTCTCCAGCGACGTCAGCCCGACAGATGCACACCTCACCCCGGTGGGAAACGCGTTGGGAAGGCCCGCAACCTTGTGCGACACTGTCGTACAGCGCCTGGTCCTGTGGAGCAGTTTGGAGTGCTCGCCACCCTGTCAAGGTGGAGGCCGCGGGTTCAAATCCCGTCAGGACCGCTGAGGTTTCACGTGAAACCTCGTGGCTGGGTAGCTCAGTTGGTACGAGCGATCGCCTGAAAAGCGATAGGTCGCCGGTTCGACCCCGGCCCCAGCCACAACCGCCCGATACGGGCCGAACCCCCTTCAGTCTCTGGAGGGGGTTCTTGCGTTTCCGGGCCCTGGGGAGCGCGGTTGCAGGTGGGTGGGGCGGTACTAGAGTGAAAAAGCATCCATTCGTGGAGAAATCACTCTAGGGGGCGTTCCATGCCCGCCACGAACAGAAAGCGGACGGCTGCCCTGTGTTCGGTCTTCA
This sequence comes from Streptomyces sp. NPDC018263, assembly GCF_055562575.1. Classification (NCBI taxonomy): domain Bacteria; kingdom Bacillati; phylum Actinomycetota; class Actinomycetes; order Kitasatosporales; family Streptomycetaceae; genus Streptomyces; species Streptomyces sp. NPDC018263. The sequence goes on along the minus strand of NZ_JBVHFA010000003.1, from coordinate 621,005 downwards.
TGGCCGCCGGTGTCGTCCTCGCTCCGATCGGCTTCCAGCAGACAGCCTCGGCGGCGCCCGCCCAGTCTCATGTCAGTGCGACGGCCAAGGCGCCCACCTCGCAAGGGGACTACCAGCGCGGGTTCCGCGACGGCTTCAAGTCCGGGTACCGCGACGGCCGCCACTGCCACCACGACGGCGACCACCGCAAGGGGAAGGGCCTGTCGCTGAAGGACCCGCACCGCGACTACCAGCGGGGATTCAAGAACGGCTACAAGTCGGGCTTCCGGCTCGGCATCAACTCCTGCTGACCTCCGCACCGGTCCCCGGCGCACCCGAGAGCACACCCGAGCCAATTCATTCGCGCGGGATTTCCCCGAGGTGAGATCCTGGATCGCGTATGTCTACGCATCCCGCCCCCGCCTTGGGGTCTCTCGCCTCCCGTCTGACCGAGCTGTCGCTGCGTGACGCGCACCGGTTCGGGCGCAGGCTCGAAGGCGCACGCAAGATCCGTAAGCCGGAGGCGCGTGCCGCCGTGCTGACCGAGCTGGAGGGTGAGGTCGACAAGGCCGCCTCCAGGATGGCCGAGCGGCGCTCCCGTGTGCCCTCGGTCAGCTATCCCGAGCAGCTTCCGGTCAGCCAGAAGAAGGACGAGATCGCGGCCGCCATCCGCGATCATCAGGTCGTCATCGTGGCCGGTGAGACCGGCTCCGGAAAGACCACCCAGATCCCCAAGATCTGTGTGGAGCTGGGCCGGGGCGTGCGCGGGATGATCGGGCACACCCAGCCCCGCCGGATCGCGGCCCGGACCGTCGCGGAGCGCGTCGCCGACGAGCTGCACACCCCGCTCGGCGAGACCGTCGGCTGGAAGGTCCGTTTCACCGACCAGGTGAACCCGGACGCCACCTTCATCAAGCTGATGACCGACGGCATCCTGCTCGCGGAGATCCAGAACGACCGCGAGCTGCGCGCCTACGACACGATCATCATCGACGAGGCGCACGAGCGGTCCCTCAACATCGACTTCCTGCTGGGCTACCTCGCCCAGTTGCTGCCCAGGCGTCCGGACCTGAAGGTCGTCATCACCTCGGCGACCATCGACCCGGAGCGGTTCTCCCGGCATTTCGGGGACGCTCCGATCGTCGAGGTCAGCGGGCGGACGTACCCGGTGGAGGTGCGCTACCGGCCGCTGCTGGAGGAGGACTCCTCCGACGCCGACCGGGACCAGATCACCGCGATCACCGACGCCGTCGAGGAACTGATGGCCGAGGGGCCCGGCGACATCCTCGTCTTCCTCTCCGGCGAGCGGGAGATCCGGGACACCGCGGACGCGCTGGAGAAGAAGAAGTACCGGATGACCGAGGTGCTGCCGCTGTACGCGCGCCTCTCGCACGCCGAGCAGCACCGGGTCTTCCAGCAGCACACCGGGCGCCGCATCGTGCTGGCGACCAACGTCGCCGAGACCTCGCTGACCGTGCCCGGCATCAAGTACGTCATCGACCCCGGCTTCGCCCGGATCAGCCGCTACAGCCACCGCACCAAGGTCCAGCGGCTGCCCATCGAGCCGGTCTCGCAGGCCAGCGCCAACCAGCGCAAGGGCCGCTGCGGCCGTACCTCCGACGGCATCTGCATCCGGCTGTACTCCGAGGACGACTTCCTCGCCCGGCCGGAGTTCACCGACGCCGAGATCCTGCGCACCAACCTCGCCTCCGTCATCCTGCAGATGACCGCGGCCGGCCTCGGCGACATCGAGAAGTTCCCCTTCATCGACCCGCCGGACCACCGCAACATCCGCGACGGCGTCCAGTTGCTCCAGGAGCTGCACGCCCTCGACCCGGCGCAGAAGGACCCGCGCAAGCGGCTCACCGACACCGGCCGCAAGCTCGCGCAGCTCCCCGTGGACCCGCGCCTGGCACGCATGGTGCTGGAGGCCGCGAAGAACGGCTGTGTCCGCGAGGTCATGGTCATCGCCGCCGCCCTGTCCATCCAGGACCCGCGCGAGCGCCCGGCCGACAAGCAGGCCCAGGCCGACCAGAGCCACGCCCGCTTCCGCGACGAGACCAGCGACTTCCTCGCCTACCTCAACCTGTGGCGGTATCTGCGCGAGCAGCAGAAGGAGCGGGGCTCCTCCTCGTTCCGCCGGATGTGCAAGCAGGAGTACCTGAACTTCCTGCGCGTGCGCGAGTGGCAGGACATCTACCTCCAGCTCCGCACGGTCGCCAAGCAGATGGACATCCATCTCAACGAGGAGGACGCCCCCGCCGACCGCGTCCATGTCTCCCTGCTCGCGGGTCTGCTCTCCCACGTCGGGATGAAGGACGTGAAGGACGGCAACAAGAACGAGTACCTGGGCGCCCGCAACGCCAAGTTCGCGGTGTTCCCCGGCTCCTCGCTCTTCAAGAAGCAGCCCAAGTTCCTGATGTCCGCCGAGCTGGTGGAGACCTCCCGCCTCTGGGCCCGCGTCAACGCGAAGATCGAGCCCGAGTGGGTCGAGCCGCTCGCCGGCCACCTCCTGAAGCGCACCTACAGCGAACCGCACTGGGAGAAGGACCAGGCGGCCGTGATGGCGTACGAGAAGGTGACGCTGTACGGCGTGCCGATCGTCGCCCAGCGCAAGGTGAACTACGGGCGGATCGACCCGGAGATCTCCCGTGAGCTGTTCATCCGAAACGCCCTGGTCGAGGGCGACTGGCGCACCCACCACAAGTTCTTCGCCGACAACCGCAGGCTGCTCAGCGAGGTCGAGGAGCTGGAGCACCGGGCGCGGCGCCGGGACATCGTCGTGGACGACGAGACCCTGTTCGACTTCTACGACCAGCGCGTGCCCGAACACGTCGTCTCCGGTGCCCACTTCGACTCCTGGTGGAAGCGCAAGCGGCACGAGCAGCCCGAATACCTGGACTTCGAGCGGGAGATGCTCATCCGGGAGTCGGCGGAGGCGGTCACCAAGGCCGACTATCCCGACAGTTGGCGCCAGGGCGAGCTGAAGTTCCGGGTGACCTACCAGTTCGAGCCCGGCGCGGACGCCGACGGTGTGACCGTGCACATCCCGCTCCAGGTGCTCAACCAGGTCACCGACGAGGGCTTCGAGTGGCAGATCCCTGGCCTGCGCGAGGACGTGGTCACCGAGCTGATCCGCTCGCTGCCCAAGCCGATCCGCCGCCACTACGTCCCGGCGCCGAACTACGCCAAGAAGTTCCTTCAGCGGGCGGTCCCTCTCCAGGAGCCGCTGGCGACGACCATGGCGCGTGAGCTGAAGCGCATGGTGGGCGTGCCCTTCGAGGCCGAGGACTTCGACTGGTCGAAGGTGCCGGACCACTTGAAGGTCACCTTCCGGATCGTGGACGAGCGCCGCCGCAAGCTGGCCGAGGGCAAGGACCTGGAGGCGCTCAAGCTTCAGTTGCGCCCCAAGGCACGCCAGGCGATCTCGCAGGCGGCCGCCGCCACCGCGTCCCGGCAGGGCGGCCCCTCGCTGGAGCGCTCCGGCCTGACCGACTGGTCGATCGGCACGCTCAGCCGGGTCTTCGAGACCCGCCGGGCCGGGCAGCCAGTGAAGGCGTACCCGGCGCTGGTGGACGACGGCGACACGGTCTCGGTCCGCCTCTTCGACACCGAGGAGGAGCAGGCCGAGGCGATGTGGAAGGGCGTGCGCCGGCTGATCCTGCGCAACATCCCGGTGAACCCGGCGAAGTTCGCGTCGGACAAGCTGACCAACGCGCAGAAGCTCGCGCTCTCCGCCAACCCGCACGGTTCGGTGCAGGCGCTGTTCGACGACTGCGCGATGGCGGCGGCCGACAAGCTGATCGCGGACTTCGGCGGCCCGGTGTGGGACGAGGAGTCGTACCGGAAGCTCTACGACAAGGTGCGGGCCGACATCGTGGACACCACCGTGCGTGCGGTGGGCCAGGTGCAGCAGGTGCTGGCCGCCTGGCAGGCGTGCGAACGGCGCCTGAAGACCGTCTCCAGCCCCGTGCTGCTGGCCAACCTCACCGACGTACGGCAGCAGTTGGACGCGCTGGTGAAGCCCGGCTTCGTCACCTGGGCGGGGATCGCGCGGCTGCCGGACCTGATGCGCTACCTGGTGGCCGCCGACCGGCGGCTGCAGCAGATGCCGGGCAACGTCCAGCGGGACACCACCCGCATGCAGAAGGTGCACGAGATGCGGGACGAGTACGCCTGGCTGCTGGAGCAGCTTCCCCAGGGGCGGCCGGTGCCCCGGCGGGTGCTGGACATCCGCTGGATGCTGGAGGAGCTGCGGGTCAGCTATTTCGCCCACGCGCTGGGCACCGCCTACCCCGTCTCCGACAAGCGGATCGTGAAGGCGATCGACGCGGCCGTACCGTAATCGCGCGGTCGCACCGGGTGAGTTCGACCCGGGCACCCGGACTCCTGTACAGTCCTTCTCGCAGCGCAACGCAGAAGTGAAGCGCCGCACCAGATGGTCCTGTGGAGCAGTTTGGAGTGCTCGCCACCCTGTCAAGGTGGAGGCCGCGGGTTCAAATCCCGTCAGGACCGCAGTAACGAGAAGGGCCCCCGGATCTCCGGGGGCCCTTCCGCCGTTCCGGGTGCCCGTCGGCACCCTTGACGGGGTCACGTCCCGCCGGTACCCAGACGGCAGGCTCCCTTCCCCCTGTACGGCCTGCGGAGGTGACGTACGGCGGTATCCCCCGGCACGGGACGCGGGCGCCCCTGAGGGCGCCCCTGGCGGCCACCTCACCCCGCCGGCACCGCACACCGGCCGCCGCCCCAACACCCGTTCCCGCAGGGGATGGTGAGACGGGAAGAGCGCCAATAGCGCACCTGTGCACGGGACAACAAGCGTCTTGTGGTGTGACGGGAGTCACGGCATGAGTTTTTGAAACTCAGGTTTTTACCGCTGCCCTACAACAGGTCAATTTAATATGTGCAATTGCACTCTCCCCGAGGGTGTCCCGCCCGGCTCCCCGATCAGATGCGGGGGACTTCCCACAGCCCTCCCCAGACTCCGACAGGGCCGCTCACGCGGGGCCCCGGGGGGCGCTCGCGAGCGCACAAAAAAGATCGCGCTGGACCCGGCGGAGTCCAGCGCGATCTATGACGCACCCGGTGCCACGTGCCTTGGAAAGTTCGTCCGGCGTGGGCATGGGGCCTGTTGGGGCAGGCCCGCGTCGTTTGGAGCTAGGGTTCGGGCACTTCGGCCGGTTGGGGGCCGGTCGTTTTGCCCGGTTGTTCAGTTGTTATGCCTCGCTGCGCTGCTGCGGGATGCCCGCGAGCAGAGCGCGGACCTCCGCCTCGCGGTAGCGACGATGCCCGCCGAGCGTGCGGATCGACGTGAGCTTGCCGGCCTTCGCCCACCGCGTGACCGTCTTGGGGTCGACACGGAACATGGTGGCGACCTCAGCCGGGGTCAGCAGCGGCTCGGCATCAGGGGTGCGAGCGGTCATGAGCGGCCTCCTCGGGAGAACCGAACCTTCTCGGTTCTTTCCTCTAAATTCTGCACCTTGACCCGCGTTGCCCGAAATGGCGGACGCGAGTCGAGTCGGTTATAGGACGAACGGCTTGTCCTCGGCACTACAACTACACCATCTGTCCAGCCGCGTCGGCCAAACCGATGGAATTGCCCTCCCAGGTGTTCATCCACGACGGAAGCCGATGGACCATGCCATAGCGGACAGTCACGCCGACGTGACGATCAGTCACATGGCGCTCGGGAGTCACAAGACCCCCCAAAGCTAGCAATGCGGAGAATCCGCCCACAGTGGAGCACAGATGGGCAGACAGAGCCCTCCCCGGACTCCTTGTCCTATTTTGGCACGAGGAGTGGCAAGAGACGCAAGGGCCGTGTAAGTGCCGTCCATCACCCAATGAGGCAAAAGCCCGGTTCGAGGCCAACGCCCCGTCAAACGGTCCAAGTTCCGTAGACCGTACGCTGTTCGAGCCTATTTCGACCGTGACGTGCGTCACTCCGTGCGGGCTCAGTTCGCCGAGCGCAGGTCCCGGATCGACCGCCAGCGGACGGCGAGCCGGGTGTAGGCGTGGGTCGCGGCGCTCTCGTCGCCCCGGCGCAGCGCGTCGATGCCGGCGGCCACGTCCGCCGCGGAGTGGTCCTCCTCCAGCGTCCCGGCCGGCACCGCGTGCACCAGGCCGCCGTAGTCCAGCTCCACCACCGAGCGCGGGTGGAACTCCTCCAGCCAGCGGCCGACGTCCAGCACACCGTCGATCAGCGGGCTCTCCCGCACCGTGTCCCTCAGGGTGCGCAGCGCCCGCGCCACCCGGCGGCGGGCCTGCACCATCGGCGTGCGGTAGCGCAGCAGGGCCGGGGTCTCGCCGCTGCGCGGCTCGAAGCGGCGCTCCTCGTCGGCGACCAGCACGAACCAGTTCAGCGGGATCTGCCAGGCCGCCCCGCGAATCCAGGGGCGCGCCTCGGGGTTGCGCTCCAGCCAGCGCTCGTAGTCCTGGGCGGCCTGGTCGCGCACCAGGGGCGGCAGCACCGCGTCCAGCACCGGGGTGGGCAGCTCCTCGCCCAGGCCCGCCAGCGCCTGCCAGCCGCGCAGCCGGGTGCGCCAGGGGCAGACGCAGACCACGCCGTCCCGCTCCAGCACGAACGCGTCGGCGCTCTCGTGCACCGGCACCGCGACGGGCGGGGTGGGCAGCAGGTCGGCCAGCGAGCGGCGCAGCTCGTCCTGATAGGTGGGGCGGTCGGCGCGGCGGGCGTAGCGGGCCCAGTGATCGCGCTCCGGCTCCGGGAAGGCGGCCAGGGGCTCGTACACGCGCAGGTAGGCGGCGTAGGGGACGACCACCGAGGACACCTTGGCCACGCCTGCTCCCTCCCCGTCGGGGTCACCTCGAAACCACTGCAAATCGTGCCACGGCACCGCGCCGGCGTCGCACCTGCGGGTGATCCTCTCCGGAGGCCGGTCGTGGGACGGGCGCAGGCTCTACTCTCAGCCGTGCGGCCCAACCGCCGCGTGGCAGCACCCAGCCACCCTCCCCCGCCACCAAAAGTGTGGGGAAACCCCCAGGGGCACTCCGGCCCCGCCCGCCGCTTCTTGCACAGGAGTCACCACAGTGACCGAGGTAACCGGCGTCACCACAGATGTCCTGCACACCCTGTTCCACTCGGACCAGGGCGGCCATGAGCAGGTCGTGCTCTGCCAGGACCGCGCCACCGGCCTGAAGGCCGTCATCGCCATCCACTCCACCGCGCTGGGCCCCGCGCTCGGCGGCACCCGCTTCCACCCGTACCCGAACGAGGCGGCGGCCGTGGCCGACGCGCTCCAGCTCGCGCGCGGGATGTCGTACAAGAACGCCATGGCCGGGCTCGACCACGGCGGCGGCAAGGCCGTGATCATCGGTGACCCCGCGCGGGACCGCACGGAGGAGCTGCTGCTCGCCTACGGCCGCATGGTCGCCTCGCTCGGCGGCCGCTACGTCACCGCGTGCGACGTCGGCACCTATGTCGCCGACATGGACGTGGTGGCCCGCGAGTGCCGCTGGACCACCGGCCGCTCCCCCGAGCAGGGCGGCGCCGGCGACTCCTCGGTGCTCACCGCCTTCGGCGTCTACCAGGGCATGCGCGCCTCCGCCCAGCACCTGTGGGGCGACCCCTCGCTGCGGGACCGGGTGGTCGGCATCGCGGGCGTCGGCAAGGTCGGCCGCCATCTGGTCGGGCACCTGCTCGCGGAGGGCGCCCAGGTCGTGGTGACCGACGTCCGCGGCGAGGCCGTGGACGCGATCGTGGCGGCCCACCCCGCCGTGCGCCGGGTCGCGGACACCGAGGCGCTGATCCGGCTGGAGGGGCTCGACATCTACGCCCCCTGCGCGCTCGGCGGGGCCCTGGACGACCACACGGTGCCGGTGCTCACCGCGTCCGTGGTGTGCGGCGCGGCCAACAACCAGCTCGCCCACCCGGGCGTGGAGAAGGACCTCCAGGACCGGGGCATCCTCTACGCGCCGGACTACGTGGTGAACGCGGGCGGGGTCATCCAGGTCGCCGACGAGCTGCACGGCTTCGACTTCGAGCGGTGCCGGGCGAAGGCCGCGAAGATCTTCGACACCACGCTGGCGATCTTCGCACGTGCGAAGGAGGACGGGGTTCCGCCGGCCGCCGCGGCCGACCGGATCGCCGAGCAGCGGATGGCCGACGCGCGCGCCGCCCGCTGACCGACACGCCGGGGAAACGCGGGCCGGGCGATCTTGCCCGGCCCGCGCCGGGGCGGGCACCCGGTGCCCCCGGCGGTACCCGCCGGGGGCAACTTGGAGAGAACTGTCACTTCCGTCGGCGGGTCGTACCCCGATAAGTGGTTAAAATCGCCATTGACCAGCGAGGACAGGGCTCCTCGTGGGTCCTGTGCACACGCGCGTGCTGCGGGCGACGTACCGTATGGGCGCGGGCTCAGGTACCGTGGAAGCCCTACGGACCGGCCTCTCTGCGGGGAGTCCGTTTCGGATCATGAACGCGTGTCAGACTCTGGGGCCGTTGAGCCCCGTCACCGAGGGGGTCGAGCCATGGGGCGCGGCCGGGCCAAGGCCAAGCAGACGAAGGTCGCCCGCCAGCTGAAGTACAACAGCGGTGGGACTGATCTGTCGCGTCTGGCCAGTGAACTGGGCGCATCTACTTCGAACCAGCCGCCGAACAGCGAGCCGTTCGAGGACGATGAGGACGACGAGGAAGACCTCTACTCCCGTTACGCCGACCTCTATGAGGACGACGACGAGGACGAGGACGACGGTCCCTCACAGCACCGTCGCGGCGCTTGACCTTGTACTGAGCATCTTGCGATGAGCACCGGAAGACCGGTCGATGGCACTGCCACCGACCGGCTTTCGTGTTGTCCGGAAGCGGGCGGGCGGCCGCGGCCCGCCGGGCCGCCCTGACCGCCCGGCCCGGCTAGACCGCGTAGTCGCCGACGAGGCCGGCCGCGCTCTCCTGCTCGCCGCGCTCGGCGATCGTGCCGGCCACCCAGGCTTCGACGCCCCGGTCGGCCAGCGTGGTCAGCGCCGCCTCGGCGGACTCCGCCGGGACGACGGCCATCATGCCGACGCCCATGTTCAGCGTCTTCTCCAGCTCCAGGCGCTCGACGTCGCCCGTCCGGCCGACCAGGTCGAAGATCGCGCCCGGCGTCCAGGTGGAGCGGTCCACGGTGGCGTACAGCCCGTCCGGGATCACCCGGGCGAGGTTGGCCGCGAGGCCGCCGCCGGTGATGTGCGAGAAGGCGTGCACCTCGGTGGTACGGGTCAGCGCCAGGCAGTCCAGCGAGTAGATCCTGGTGGGCTCCAGCAGCTCCTCGCCGAGCGTCCGGCCCAGCTCCGCGACCTCGCTCTCCAGCGCCAGCCCGGCCCGCTCCAGCAGGACGTGGCGGACCAGGGAGTACCCGTTGGAGTGAAGCCCGGAGGACGCCATGGCGATCACCACGTCGCCGGAGCGGATGCGGTCGGGGCCCAGCAGCCGGTCGGCCTCCACCACGCCGGTGCCGGCGCCGGCCACGTCGAAGTCGTCCGGGCCCAGCAGTCCGGGGTGCTCGGCGGTCTCGCCGCCGACCAGGGCGCACCCGGCGAGCACACAGCCCTCCGCGATGCCCTTGACGATCGCGGCGACCCGCTCGGGGTGGACCTTGCCGACACAGATGTAGTCGGTCATGAACAGCGGCTCGGCGCCGCACACCACGATGTCGTCCATGACCATGGCGACCAGGTCGTGCCCGATGGTGTCGTACACGCCGAGGCGGCGCGCGATGTCGACCTTGGTGCCGACCCCGTCCGTGGCCGAGGCCAGCAGCGGGCGCTCGTAGCGCTTGAGGGCGGAGGCGTCGAAGAGGCCGGCGAAGCCGCCGATGCCGCCGAGGACCTCGGGGCGGCGGGTCTTCCTCACCCACTCCTTCATCAGCTCGACGGCGCGGTCGCCCGCCTCGATGTCGACGCCCGCGCTCGCGTAGCTGACGCCCGTGGTCTCAGAGGACATGACTTGAGAGAACTTTCCTGTCGTACGGCTCGGACGGCGCGGCTCAGGGACGCCGGATGGCGTCGGCCGCGGCGGTGGTGGCGGGCCCGGCCGCCAGCTCGGTCTCCAGCAACTGCTTGCCGAGCAGCTCGGGATCGGGCAGGTCCATCGGGTACTCACCGTCGAAGCAGGCGCGGCACAGGTCCGGCTTGGCGATGGTGGTCGCCTCGATCATGCCGTCGAGGGAGATGTACGCGAGCGAGTCGGCGCCCAGGCTGGTGCCGATCTCCTCGATCGTCATGCCGTTGGCGATCAGCTCGGCGCGGGTGGCGAAGTCGATGCCGAAGAAGCAGGGCCACTTCACCGGGGGCGAGGAGATCCGGATGTGGACCTCGGCGGCGCCCGCCTCGCGCAGCATGCGGACCAGGGCCCGCTGGGTGTTGCCGCGCACGATGGAGTCGTCCACGACGACCAGGCGCTTGCCCTTGATGACTTCCTTGAGCGGGTTCAGCTTCAGCCGGATGCCGAGCTGGCGGATCGTCTGCGAGGGCTGGATGAAGGTCCGGCCGACGTAGGCGTTCTTCACCAGGCCGTTGCCGAAGGGGATGCCGGACGCCTCGGCGTACCCGATCGCGGCCGGGGTGCCGGACTCCGGCGTCGCTATGACCAGGTCGGCCTCGGCGGGCGCCTCCTTGGCCAGGCGGCGGCCCATCTCGACGCGGGACAGGTACACGTTCCGGCCGGCGATGTCGGTGTCCGGGCGGGCCAGGTACACGTACTCGAAGACACAGCCCTTGGGCTTCGCTTCCGCGAACCGGGAGGTGCGCAGGCCGTTCTCGTCGATGGCGATGAACTCGCCCGGCTCGATCTCCCGGACGTAGGACGCGCCGCAGATGTCGAGCGCGGCGGACTCGGAGGCGACCACCCAGCCGCGCTCCAGCCGGCCGAGGACCAGCGGGCGGATGCCCTGCGGGTCACGGGCGGCGTAGAGGGTGTGCTCGTCCATGAAGACGAGGGAGAAGGCGCCCTTGACCTTGGGGAGCACCGCGTGGGCGGCCTCCTCGATGGTCAGCGGCTTGCCGTCCTCGTCGACCTGCGCGGCCAGGAGTGCCGTCAGCAGGTCGGTGTCGTTGGTGGCCGCGACGCGGGTGGAACGGCCGTTGGTGTCCTTGGGCAGGTCGGCGACCATCTCCGCCAACTGGGCGGTGTTGACCAGGTTGCCGTTGTGGCCGAGCGCGATCGAACCATGCGCGGTGGCGCGGAACGTCGGCTGGGCGTTCTCCCACACGGAGGCGCCGGTGGTCGAGTAGCGGGCGTGTCCGACCGCGATATGACCCTGGAGCGAACCGAGGGAGGTTTCGTCGAAGACCTGGGAGACCAGGCCCATGTCCTTGAAGACGAGGATCTGGGAGCCGTTGCTGACCGCGATTCCCGCGGATTCCTGGCCCCGGTGCTGGAGGGCGTAGAGCCCGAAGTACGTGAGCTTTGCGACCTCTTCACCCGGCGCCCAGACACCGAAGACGCCGCAAGCGTCCTGGGGGCCTTTTTCGCCGGGAAGCAGATCGTGATTGAGTCGACCGTCACCACGTGGCACGTTTCCGAGTGTAGGCGAGGTAGACCGCTGGGCCGAATTGGGGATATGTGGCCCCCGCCGAACCCGGACTCGCGATCACCTTGGTTGATTTCGCGTTTGCGCAGGTCAGAGAGGTGATCGCGCGTCGGGGCGCGGGTGGCCGGGGCTCAGGTGAGCACTCCCGGAGCCTCTGGGGCCCATTCTGAGTGAGTTGTCGCACATCATCGGGACGCGCCCGGCGTGAGCTGGATGCGCCCGCCCCCGCCCGTGGTGAGGGTGAGCGCCCCGTCGTCGGTACGCGCGGTCAGGGCACCGGAGTTGAGGGCGCGGGTCAGCGCGCGTTCGAAGGTCATCCGGGGTTCGTCGCAGGCCATGCGGGTCGTGCGCAGGGTGCCGAAGTCGATCCGGCCGTCGTCGATCGTGGTGGGCGCGGAGAAGGTGTTGCAGCCGAGGTTGCCGGTCGCGCGGCCCTCGTCGTCGATGCGGATGCGGGCGGCCGCGGGGGCGCGGTGGGTGGTCCCGCCCTCGGTGACGCTGTCCACCCGCCAGTCGGTGCCGGTCAGCCTGGGCGGCGGAGCCACCGAGCCGCTGCCGGTGTCGGCGCTGTCGTTCCCACAGGCCACCGCGAGCGGTACGAGCGCGGCGGCCACGGTCAGTGTGATGCGCTGCGTGTGCCGGTCCATACCCCTCCGACGTGCGCGGCGCGGCCGGGGTTCCCCGCTATCGGCCGAGTGGCAGCAGACCGGAGAGGTCGGCACGCTCCCCGCTGGCGCTGACCTCGGCCCGTGCGATGGCGTCCGCCCAGGTCAGGCGACCGGTGGCGAGCCGGACCCAGGTGAGCGGGCCGGTCTCGACCACGTTGGGCGGCGTCCCCCGCGTGTGTCTGAGCCCCTCGACGCACTGCACCACCGCGTACGGGGGCACCCGTACCTCGGTGGACCCGCCGGGCGCCTTCGCGGCGAGGGCGTCGGCGAGCAGCCGGGTCGCGGCGGCCAGCGCGTGCCGGTCCTGCGGCACCTCGAGTCCGGGCACCGCGTCGGACAGGTCGTCGGCGACGAGGACCAGCTCCACGGCACGGGTGACCAGGAACTCGTTGAGCGGCAGCACCCCGGCACCGGTGTCCACGAGCGGGCTGCCCGGATGGTCGGCCAGCAGGTTCCGCAGATCGTCCTCGGCGGCGGCGAGATCGAGCGGTACGGGTGTGAAGGCGACGGCCCTGCGCAACGGCCACTCGGCCAGCGGCAGCGTCTGCTTGAACTGCGCCGGCCGCTCCACCGCCTGCCGCACGGCGACGACGGACGCGGCGGCCTGCGCGGCCAGCTCCCGCACGGTCATCCCCTCCCGCCGTGTGGGCAGCGCGAGTTGACCGGGATCAAGCCCCTCCACGGCCTCCCGCACCGCACCGAGCTGCGCGAGCACGGCACCACGGGTCCGCAGGGGGTCGTACTTACGGGGACGCTTCTTGGCCGGAGGCATGGAGCGACCCTATGCCGGGACGGCCCCCGCCCGGGCGGGGCGGGGGCCGTCCGCGGTCGTCACGCCAGCAGTGCCGGGATCGTGTTCTCGTGCGCCTCGCGCAGCTCGGCCAGGGGGAGGGTGAACTCGCCCTGGACGTCGACCGAGTCGCCGTCGACGACGCCGATGCGGGTGGCCGGGAGGCCGCGCGCCCCGCACATGTCGGTGAAGCGGAGTTCCTCCGAGCGCGGTACGGCGACCAGCGCGCGGCCGGCCGACTCCGAGAGGAGGAAGGTGAAGGCGTCCAGACCGTCCGGGACGACCAGCCGCGCGCCCTTGTCCCCGAGCAGTGCCGACTCGACCACGGCCTGGATGAGGCCGCCGTCGGAGAGGTCGTGCGCGGAGTCGACCATGCCGTCGCGGGAGGCGGAGATCAGGATCTCGGCGAGCAGCCGCTCCCGCTCCAGGTCGACCTTCGGGGGCAGTCCGCCGAGGTGGTCGTGGACGACCTGGGACCAGGCCGAGCCGCCGAACTCCTCGGAGGTGTCGCCCAGCAGGTAGAGGAGCTGGCCCTCTTCCTGGAAGGCGACCGGGGTGCGCCGGGCCACGTCGTCGATGACGCCGAGGACCGCGACCACCGGGGTCGGGTGGATGGCCGCCTCGCCGGTCTGGTTGTACAGCGAGACGTTGCCGCCGGTCACCGGGGTACCGAGCTGGAGGCAGCCGTCCGCCAGACCGCGCACGGCCTCCGCGAACTGCCACATCACGGCCGGGTCCTCGGGCGAACCGAAGTTCAGGCAGTCGGAGACGGCGAGCGGCTTGGCACCGGTCGTCGCCACGTTCCGGTACGCCTCCGCCAGCGCGAGCTGCGCGCCGGTGTACGGGTCGAGCTTGGCGTAGCGGCCGTTGCCGTCGGTGGCGATGGCGACGCCGAGGCCGGTCTCCTCGTCCACGCGGATCATGCCGGAGTCCTCCGGCTGGGCGAGGACGGTGTTGCCCTGCACGAAGTGGTCGTACTGCGAGGTGATCCACTTCTTCGACGCCTGGTTGGGCGACGCGACCAGCTTGAGGATCTGCGAGCGCAGTTCCTCGGGCGTGGCCGGGCGGGGCAGCTTGTTCGCGTCGTCGGCCTGGAGGGCGTCCTGCCAGTCGGGGCGGGCGTAGGGACGCTCGTAGACCGGGCCGTCGTGGGCGACGGTGCGCGGGTCGACGTCGACGATCTTCTGCCCGTGCCAGAAGATCTCCAGCCGGTCGCCGTCGGTGACCTCACCGATGACGGTGGCGATGACGTCCCACTTCTCGCAGATCTCCAGGAAGCGGTCGACCTTCTCCGGCTCGACCACCGCGCACATGCGTTCCTGCGACTCGCTCATGAGGATCTCCTCGGGCGAGAGCGTGGAGTCGCGCAGCGGCACGTCGTCCAGGGTGACGCGCATGCCGCCGGAGCCGTTGGAGGCCAGCTCGCTGGTGGCGCAGGAGAGCCCGGCCGCGCCGAGGTCCTGGATGCCCACGACGAGCTTCTCCTTGAACGCCTCCAGGGTGCACTCGATGAGGAGCTTCTCCTGGAAGGGGTCGCCGACCTGGACTGCCGGGCGCTTCGAGGGCTTGGCGTCGTCGAAGGTCTCGGAGGCGAGGATCGAGGCGCCGCCGATGCCGTCGCCGCCGGTGCGGGCGCCGTAGAGGATGACCTTGTTGCCCGTGCCGGACGCCTTGGCGAGGTGGATGTCCTCGTGCCGCATGACGCCGATGGCACCGGCGTTGACCAGCGGGTTGCCCTGGTAGCAGGCGTCGAAGACGACCTCGCCGCCGATGTTGGGCAGGCCCAGGCAGTTGCCGTAGCCGCCGATGCCGGCGACGACGCCGGGCAGGACGCGCTTGGTGTCGGGGTGGTCGGCGGCGCCGAAGCGCAGCGGGTCCACGACCGCGACCGGGCGGGCGCCCATGGCGATGATGTCGCGCACGATGCCGCCGACGCCGGTCGCGGCGCCCTGGTAGGGCTCCACGTACGACGGGTGGTTGTGGGACTCGACCTTGAAGGTGACCGCGTAGCCCTGGCCGACGTCCACCACACCGGCGTTCTCACCGATGCCGACGAGCATGGCGTCCGACTGGGGCGCCTTCTCGCCGAACTGGCGCAGGTGGACCTTGGAGGACTTGTACGAGCAGTGCTCGGACCACATCACCGAGTACATGGCGAGTTCGGCGCCGGTCGGGCGGCGGCCGAGGATCTCGACCACGCGGTCGTACTCGTCCTTCTTCAGACCGAGTTCGGCCCAGGGCAGCTCGACGTCAGGGGTGGCGGCCGCGTTGTCGACCGTGTCCAGAGGCGTCCGGCTCATGCGTTGACCAGCTTCTTGAGGATCGAGGTGAAGAACGGGAGGCCGTCGGTGCGGCCCGTGCCGATCAGCGGCTCGACGGCGTGCTCGGGGTGCGGCATGAGGCCGACGACGTTCCCGGCCTCGTTGGTGATGCCGGCGATGTCCCGCAGCGAGCCGTTGGGGTTCATGTCCAGGTAGCGGAAGACGACCCGGCCCTCCGCCTCCAGCTTGTCGAGCGTGTACTCGTCGGCGACGTACCGGCCGTCCATGTTCTTCAGCGGGATGTGGATCTCCTGGCCCTGGCGGTAGTCGCCGGTCCAGGCCGTTCCCGCGTTCTCCACCCGCAGCTTCTGGTCGCGGCAGATGAAGTGGAGGTGGTCGTTGCCGAGCATCCCGCCGGGCAGCAGGTGCGCCTCGGTGAGGACCTGGAAGCCGTTGCAGATGCCGAGGACCGGAAGACCGGCCTTCGCCTGCTCGATGACGGACTCCATCACCGGCGAGAAGCGGGAGATCGCGCCGGCGCGCAGATAGTCGCCGTAGGAGAAACCGCCGGGCAGCACCACGGCGTCGACCTGCTTCAGGTCCTTGTCCTTGTGCCACAGCGCGACCGGTTCGGCACCCGCGAGCGTGATCGCCCTCCGGGTGTCACGGTCGTCGAGGCTTCCCGGAAATGTGACGACGCCAATACGAGCGGTCACTCTGCGGCCCCCGCTACTTCCTCCACCTTCACGGTGAAGTCTTCGATCACGGTGTTGGCGAGGAAGGATTCCGCCAGATCATGGATGCGGGCGAGCGCGGCCTCGTCGACCGGCCCCTCCACTTCCAGCTCGAATCGCTTTCCCTGACGGACGTCCGAGATCCCGCTGAAACCCAGGCGCGGCAGCGCACGCTGGACCGCCTGGCCCTGGGGGTCGAGGATCTCCGGCTTGAGCATGACGTCGACTACGACGCGTGCCACTGGCACTCCCGGTGTGTGGTGCTGAGCAGGTCCCTTCAGACTACCCGTACAAAATTTCTACGCGAGTAGAGTTGGAGGTTTCTACGTGACCCGCATCACGATCGGGTGTCGGGCACCGGCCCCGGAGAAAATTTCTGGGAAAGTTCTGCGGGCCGCCGGTGATGCCTATTGAGTCCGGACACGCGGACGTATTCAGTAGGGCTTCCCAATTCATTGGCGCGCACTGTACAAATGAATTGGCAATAGCCGATACTCGGCACGTCATTGCCGGTCAGGACTGGCGAACCGGCGTGCCGCACGAAGGGACCGATATCCGTGGCGCAAAAGGTCGTGGTCACGCTCTTCGACGACATCGACGGCTCGGAAGCGGCGGAAACGATCGCCTTCGGACTCGACGGCAAGTCGTACGAGATCGACCTGAACGAAACCAACGCCAAGAAACTGCGCAAGGCGCTCGCGCCCTACGTGGAGGCCGGCCGCAAGCGCGCCCGGTCCGGCAAGGCGTACCGGCAGACCGAGGTCGCTCCCGACCCGTCCGCCATCCGCGCCTGGGCCCAGGCCAACAAGATGGACGTGCCCGCGCGCGGCCGCATCCCCAAGAAGGTCTACGAGGCGTTCAGCGAGGCCCGCTGAACCCTGCGGGCCTCACCCCTCAGGGCCCCGGACCTCGGGCCCTGAGACTCGTTCACCTGTCCCCGCGGGGAACCGACTTGCGCAACCCCCCTGCTGATCGGCTAATGTCTGGCTCACGCCGAGGGGCGAAGCCGAAAGGCCGAAACCCACGGAGCGTGCGGGTGTAGTTCAGTAGTAGAACACCCCCCTTCCAGGGGGGAGGCGCAGTGTGCGATTCCTGTCACCCGCTCTGGCACCGGTCATGACCATCCTTTTGGATCAGGTAGGCTGGTGCTCGCACCGATCGGTGGGAGCCGGTCGGGAGCAGTGCGGACGTAGCTCAGTTGGTAGAGCGCAACCTTGCCAAGGTTGAGGTCGCGAGTTCGAGCCTCGTCGTCCGCTCAGCGAAAAGGCCCCGGTCTTCGGACCGGGGCCTTTTGCATGCCCCGATGCGATGGCTGCCCGATGAGGGCTGACATTTGTCATGCCGGCCGATGACATCGCGCACTGCCGGACCGGCCGGGACGCCGGGACGCTGAGTTCATGGACAGCATGGACAGCGACGAGCAAGACCACGTGATCGAGGTCACCGACCTGCGGCGCGTCTACGGCACCGGATTCGAGGCCGTGCGCGGCATCACCTTCTCCGTGGCGCGCGGGGAGGTCTTCGCCCTGCTCGGCACCAACGGCGCGGGCAAGACGTCGACCGTCGAACTGCTGGAGGGGCTGGCCCCTCCAGCGGGCGGCCGGGTCCGGGTGTTCGGCCACGATCCCTACCGCGAGCGCGCCGCCGTACGCCCCCGTACCGGGGTCATGCTCCAGGAGGGCGGCTTCCCCTCCGACCTCACGGTCGCGGAGACCACCCGCATGTGGGCGGGCTGCACCAGCGGGGCCCGGCCCGGGGCGGAGGTGCTGGAGCGCGTGGGCCTCGCCGGGAAGAGCGGCGTACGCGTGAAGCAGCTCTCCGGGGGTGGGCGGCGCCGGCTCGACCTGGCGCTCGCGCTGCTCGGCGATCCCGAAGTGCTGTTCCTGGACGAGCCGACGACCGGGCTGGACGCCGAAGGGCGCCGGGAGACCTGGGAGTTGGTGCGCTCGCTGCGCGACGCGGGCACGACCGTGCTGCTCACCACGCACTACCTGGAGGAGGCGGAGGGGCTCGCCGACCGGCTCGCCATCCTGCGCGAGGGCTCCCTCGCGGTCACCGGCACCCCGGCGGAGGTGAGCGCGGCCCAGCCGTCCCGGATCTCCTTCCGCCTGCCCGAGGGCTGGTTCCCGGGCGACCTGCCGCCACTGCACGAACTGGGCGCCTGCGGCCATGACGTCGAGTCCCGGACCATCCGGCTGCGCACACATGAACTCCAGCGCACCGCGACCGAGTTGCTGGTGTGGGCCCGCGGGGCCGGAGTGGAACTGCACGGCCTGGACGCCCGGTCCGCCTCGCTCGAGGAGGCGTTCCTGGAGATCGCGCGCGGGACCTCCGGGCCCCGCCGGAAGGAGTACGCCCGATGAGCGGCACACACCTCGCCCCACGGCCGTCGACCGCCCGCACCACCCCGCTCGGCCGCATGGCCGCGCTGGCCCGCGCCGAGCTGTCCTCGTTCGCCCGGAACCGGGGCACGCTGGCCGCCGCCGTGCTCGTGCCGCTGGTCCTGCCGTTCAGTGTGCGCTCGGGGGTCGGACGGCTGGATCTGAAGGACACGGGTCTCACCGTCGGACTGGTGATGGTGCCCGCGTCCATCGGCTTCTCGCTGCTGTTCGCCGTCTACTCCACCCTCGTCGGCGTGTTCGTCACCCGGCGCGAACAGCTCGTCTTCAAGCGCCTGCGTACCGGCGAGCCGCGGGACGCCGAGATCCTCGCCGCCTCCGCCCTGCCGGCCGTCGCCGTCGCGCTCGCCCAGTGCGCGGTCCTGACGGCCGCGTGCACGGTCCTGCTGCACGTCCCCGCCCCGCGCTCTCCCCAACTCGCCCTGCTCGGCGTGGTGTCGGGGGTGGTGCTGTGCGGGGCGTCCGCCGCGCTCACCGCCGTGTGGACCCGCACCGGTGAGAGCGCCCAGATGACCACGGTCCCCCTGGTGCTCCTCTCGGCGCTCGGCTCCGGCATCGTCATCCCGCTGGAACTCTTCCCCGAACGGCTGGCCCGCCTCTGCGAACTGCTGCCGCTCACCCCGGTGATCACCCTGGTACGCGCCGGCTGGACCGGTGACCTCGGCGCGGGCGACGCCCTGCGGGCGGTGGCCGTCGCGCTGGTCTGGACGGGCGCCGCCGTGTTTGCTGTACGGCGGTGGTTCCGGTGGGAGCCCCGGCGCTGAACCGGCCGGGACGGCCGGTTCCGGAGGACCGGAAAGGGGGGCGGGACATGCGCGGGCCGGTCGGCTGGTGGCGCGGGAAGAGCACGCCGGCCAAGGTCGAGACGTACACCCGGTGGTCGTTCCACGTCTTCGCCGTGCTGGAGGTCATGTCGGTCGGGCTGCCCGTCCTCTCTCAGCTTCCGGGCGCCTCGGGGATGTGGCTCGTCCTGCTCGTGTTCCTGCACGCCGGTGTCTGCGCCGTGACCGCGGCCCGGTCGCTGGACTGGACGCGTGGGCTGCGCCCCCAGCCGGTGCGGCTGCTGTGGACGCTGGCCGCCGTCACCGCGGCCGTCGCGGTGACGAGCGTCGCCGTCGCCCAGCGCGGCCCGCACGGCGACGCCGTGGCGACGGGGACGGGAACGCTCTTCGCGGGCTCGCTCAGTTTCGGCGGCGGCACCATCGCGCTCGGCGTGCGCGACCGGCGCCGGGTGCTCGCCATCGTGGTGGGTTTCGCGGCCGGCGCGGGCCTGTACACCTTCCCGCTGCACATCCCCGGGCTCACCGGGCTCGGCACGACGCTGGCGGTGCTGATCGGCGCCGGGTTCCTCGCCTTCACCTCGCTCTTCTCCGTCTGGCTGCTGAACGCCGTCTACGAGCTGGACGAGGCCCGCGAGACCCGCGCGCGGCTCGCCGTCGCGGAGGAGCGGCTGCGCTTCGGACGCGACCTGCACGACGTGCTGGGCCGCAATCTGGCGGTGATCGCCCTGAAGGCCGAGCTGGCGGTGCGGCTGGGGCGGCGCGGCAGCCCGGAGGCGGTGGAGCAGATGATCGAGGCGCAGCGGCTGGCTCAGGAGTCGCAGCGCGAGGTGCGCGCGGTGGTCCGCGGCTACCGGGAGGTCGACATCGCGGCGGAACTTGCGGGCGCGCAGGGCGTGTTGACGGCCGCCGGTATCGACTGCTCGATCACCGGCAGCCGGTCGGCGGCCGAGCTGCCGGCTCCGGTGCGCTCCGCGCTCGCCTGGGTGGTCCGGGAGGCCGCGACCAACGTGCTGCGGCACGGCGACCCTCGGGAGTGCGCCGTGACCCTGTCCGTGACGGACTCCGGTGTGGAGCTGCGCGTGGAGAACGACGGCGTACGCCCCTCGCCCTCCGGCGACCGCCCGGGGTCGGGCCTGGCGGGCCTGCGCGAACGCCTGGCCGGCCTCGACGGCACCCTGCGTGCCGGGCCGGCGGGAGACGGCCGCTACCGGCTGACGGCACGCGTACCGCTGAGCCCGTCCGGCGAGGCGGCGCCATCGGGTCCGTCCGACGGCGTGCCGGAACTCTCGGCGGAGGGGACGCACCGGTGAACCAGGTTCCATCCACCGACGAGGACCCCATGACGACACCCCCCGCTCGCCTGCGGCTGCTGCTCGCCGACGACGAGCATCTGATCCGGGGCGCGCTCGCCGCCCTGCTCTCCCTGGAGGAGGACCTGCTGGTCGTCGCGGAGGCGGCCAGCGGGCCCGAGGCACTGGCGATGGCGCGGGCGCACACCCCCGACGTCGCCGTGCTGGATCTTCAGATGCCGGGTGCCGACGGTGTGAGTGTGGCCACATCCCTGCGGGCCGAGCTGCCCGGATGCCGGGTGCTGATCGTGACCGGGCACGGGCGGCCGGGCCACCTGAAGCGGGCGCTCGCGGCCGGTGTGCGGGGGTTCGTGCCGAAGACGGTCAGCGCCGAACGGCTCGCGGAGATCATCCGTACCGTGCACGCCGGAAACCGCTACGTCGACCCCGAGTTGGCCGCCGACGCGATCTCCGCCGGTGACTCCCCGCTGACCGCGCGGGAGGCCGAGGTGCTGGAACTGGCGGCCGACGGGGCGCCGGTCACGGAGATCGCGGAGCGGGCCGCGCTCTCACCGGGGACGGTACGGAACTACCTCTCCTCGGCCGTCACCAAGCTGGGCGCGGAGAACCGGCACACCGCGGTGCGTCTCGCACGCGACCGGGGTTGGGTATAGTTGGCTCCGCGCCACGGCGCACTGCGGACGTAGCTCAGTTGGTAGAGCGCAACCTTGCCAAGGTTGAGGTCGCGAGTTCGAGCCTCGTCGTCCGCTCCATGAAGAAGCCCCCGGTTTTCGAACCGGGGGCTTCTCTCGTCTCAGCTCCAGCGGGTGCCGGTCAGGCGCTCGTACGCCTCGATGTACTTGGCGCGGGTCGCCTCCACCACCTGTTCGGGCAGCGCGGGCGGGGGCTGCTCGCTCGCGCGGTCCCAGCCGGACTCGGGGCCGGTGAGCCAGTCCCGCACGAACTGCTTGTCGTACGACGGCTGGGCGTGGCCCGGCTCCCATGTCTCGGCCGGCCAGAAGCGGGACGAGTCGGGGGTGAGCACCTCGTCGGCGAGGACCAGGGTGTCGCCGTCGAAGCCGAACTCGAACTTGGTGTCCGCCAGTACGATCCCCCGCTCCCGGGCGATGTCGCGGGCGCGGGCGTACACGGCGAGGGTGAGCTGGCGGAGCTGGGCGGCGGTCTCGGCGCCGACCTGGCGGGCCACCTCCTCGTACGACACGTTCTCGTCGTGCTCGCCGACCTCGGCCTTGGTGGCCGGGGTGAAGATCGGGCCGGGCAGCTCCGAGCCGTCCACCAGCCCCTCGGGCAGCGCGAGCCCGCAGACCGTGCGCGACTCCCGGTACTCCGCGAGGCCCGAGCCGGTCAGGTAGCCGCGCGCCACGCACTCCACCGGGACCATGTCCAGCGACTTGCAGACCAGGGTGCGGCCCGCCCAGTCGTCCGGGGCGCCCTTGGGCAGCTCGGTGCTGATGACGTGGTTGGGCGCCAGGTCCCGGAGCTGGTCGAACCACCACAGGGACAACTGGGTCAGCACCCGGCCCTTGTCGGGGATCTCGGTGGGCAGCACCCAGTCGTACGCGGAGATGCGGTCGCTGGCGACCATCACGAGGTCGCCCGCCTCGTCGCGGTACAGCTCGCGCACCTTGCCGGTGTGCAGGTGCACCAGACCCGGAACCTGGATCGGCTCGGGCTTTTCTACGAATCCGGACACGGTTCCTCCCCGTGGTTCTGTCCAACTGCCTCGATTCTCCCGTATGCCGGTGATCGGGCCACTGGCAGGGTCAGTCCCGCTTGCAGATGCGGTCCAGCAGGTTGGCGGTGGCCCGCTGGACACGGGCGTCCACATGGCCGGGCCGGTCCAGCGCGGGGGACCAGGCGAAGGTGCCGGAGGCGAACACCCAGGCTCCGGAGGGGGCGCGGTACAGGGAGGTCTCCTGGTGGCGCCGGACGCCCTCGCCGTCGGTGTAGGGGGAGTGTGCGAGCAGCACGCGCTCCTCGTGCTCGGGCAGGGCGGTGCGCGGGAAGTACCGGTCGGCCTCGCCCGCGACCAGGCCGGGGATCTCGTCGCCCTCGCGGGCACCGGTGGCGTCCCACAGCCAGTGCCCGGCGTTGCGGACGATCAGCGGGTGCGGCTCGGGCACCCGGCCCGCGTACTGGATGCCGATCACCTGCTGTTCGGGGCGGTCGATCTCCCGCCACAGCACCGGCTTTCCGGGGCCCTTGCGCTTGCGGCAGGTCAGCAGCCGGTCCGGCACCCCGGACGCGGAGGGCGACAACTCCACCTGCCAGTACATGGTGTTGGCGGACAGGAAGACCAGCGAGGTGCCCCGGTCGCGGGCCTCCTCCACCGCCCGCCGCATCGGCGCCGACCAGTACTCGTCGTGGCCGGGGAAGACCAGGCCCCGGTACCGGGTGGGGTCGATCCGGCCGGCGTGCAGATCGCGGGCGTCGGCGTAGGCGAGGTCGTAGCCGTAGCGCTCGGCCCAGCGGATGAAGTCGTAGGCGTGGCCCACGTGCAGGGGCAGGCCCGCACCGGCGTAGGGGCGGTCGAAGGAGACGGTGGTGGCCGCGTCGGCCTCGCCGAGCAGGGAGCCCTTCTCGTCCCACGCGTGGTAGAGGCTGGCCCCGGTGCGGCCGTCCTCCGGGTAGAGGTTGTACGCCTGCCAGGTGACGTCCGGGAGCAGCAGGAGCAGGTCGGCGGGCTCGTCGTCGCGGACCGTGAAGGGCACGTGGGAGCGGTAGCCGTCGGCGGTGGTGAGGACCGCGACGTACGCCCCGACCCGCCACTCGGCGGGCACCTGGAGGCGCCAGGACAGCCACCAGTGATGGCAGGAGACCGTACGGTCGGCGGCGAGCGGCGCGGGCTGGACGATGCCGGAGAGCCGGGGGCTGGTGGTGATCTTCGCGGCGCCGTGCCCGGCGTAGTGGCCGATCCGGTAGATGTCGACGCTGAACTCCTGCGGCGGGTCGACCGTGATGTGGAAGTCGATCGCCTCGCCGGGCGCCACCGCGCCGGTGGACGCGAACCCCTTGATCTGGCGGCCCACGTCGTCGGCCGAGCGCGGGCCGGGTCCGGCCGAGCGCGGCGCCGGGACGCGCGCGCCGGGACGGCCGGACCGGGTGGTGGCCGGGGCGGGCTGGATGGGGTCGACGTACCAGGGCACCACGTGTCCGGTGTCGTCGAAGTAGGTCTCACTGCCGCGCAGCCAGGGCACCGGGCCCAGGCCGAAGGGATCGGTGACGGCGTGCGCGAGCGCTCCCGACTCCCACCGGCGGATGTGCTCCGAGGTCATGGACGCCCCCTCCCTCGTGTCCCCCGTTGCCAAGATGGCGTTGTCTGTGGTGCCAGGACCGGAACCCGGTGTCGTCGCCTGCTCGTCTCGGGTGTGCTCGGTGCGCCGGATCGCTCGGCCGTGCGGGCGTGTGTCGTATGCCCGTGCCATGTGCGTGCCGGTCCCAGCACATCACATAACGCACGACTCCGGTCACTGTTCGTTGTGAATTGGCCTGAAGTGGAAGGCGCTGCTCCGTTACACCGGTGGACGGCCGGGGCTCCTGCGCCCGGTGACGATTTCTGTGCCTTCTGGCTCAGACCAACCGGACGGGCTTCTCCGGCCGTATCCCGGACTCGGCCAGCCAGGCGCGCAGCGGGCCCGGATCGCCCTCCTCGATCAGGCTGAGCACCTTGGGGGTGAGGTCGGCGGCGCGCTCGCCGTCCAGCAGCAGGGTGGGGCCGTCCAGCCAGTCCAGGCCGGGGGCGGCTCCGGCGGTGTCGACAGCGGCGCAGCAGATCATCGCGGTGATGTGCGCGGCGAGCAGTTCGCGCCCGGTGCGCGGGGGCTGGAGCGGGAAGAGCGGCAGATCGTCCTCCCACAGCGCGCTGTCGGGCCCCTGCGCCCGCGCGCCCTGCGGTACGGCACTCGCCTCGTTCCCGTCGTTCCCCTCGCGCTCCTCGCGGGCGAGGGCAGCGCTGAGGCCGGCCGCGAGGAGGGCGCTGCGCTCGGTGGCGGGGTCGGGGTCGGCGCTGTCGGCGTGATCCGCGCCGGCCTCGTCGTCGGGGGGTGCCGTGGGTGCCGGGACCGTGGGGGCAGTGCCGGGGGCGGGCTCGCTGAGGTGGTCCAAAACGCGGGCCAGGGTGGGGCCGCCGGGGTCGGGGGTGGCCGGGTCGAGGCTGGGGCTGACGCCCAGGGAGTCCAGTACCCGGTGCAGCCGGGCCGCCTCCGCGCGCCAGGTGCGGTCCACGACCTCCTCCGGGTACGCCTGCCAGTCCACCGGCGCCCAGCTCGGGCCCGGCTCCGCCGGCCCGCCGTGGAAGAGGCGGGCGGTGAGCAGGGACACCGCCTCGTCCACCACGCCGGGCTCCTCCAGCAGGTCGCACGCCGGGCGCTCACCGAGCCGGGCGGCGAAGCCGTCGGCCAGCCGGTCGCGCCGGGACAGCTCGGTCAGCGCGGCGGCCACGCCCACGTCCAGCCGGGAGGGCCAGCGGCCCATCCGCCAGGCGGGCAGCGCCACCTTGGTCAGCAGCCGGTCCCAGCCCGCGTACGCCAGGCCGACCTGCTCCTGGGCGGCGATGCGGGGGCCGTAGTCCACGCCGTGGGCGCGCTCGGCGGCGGCCGTGGCGACCCCGCGCTCCATCAGCGCGGCATGCTCACGGCAGCCCCGCAGCAGCAGCCGGGCCACCCGGCCCAGCACCGCGTACACACCCCGCGTCAACGGGCCGCGGCCCGGCGCGTCGGCGACGGCCACCGCGGCGTCCAGTCCGCGCACGAAGCGGCGGGCGGCGGCTATGTCGGGCTGCGCGGACGGACCCGTACCGGCGACGACTGGGGCGAGCACAGCGCGCAGTTCGGCGACCCGCATCCACCACAGGAACGGCGAGCCGATCACCAGCACCGGCGCCGGGACGGCCGGCCGCCGCTCAGGGCGGGCACCGGGGACCACCCGCTCGTCGTGCGCGCGGGTGACGGGCGGAGCGTGCGCCGGGTGCGTACGGTCCTCGAGCCAACTGTCGCAGTCCGGGGTGAGCGCTATCGCGGAGGGGGCGGGCACGTCGAGGCGGTCGGCCAGGTCGCGCACCATCCGGTACAGGTCAGGGGCGGAGCGCTCGTCCACCGGGACCGTGGGGCTCGCGGCGGGGCGCGCGCGGGCCACGACCAGGGCGATGCCGGCGCCCGCCAGCAGCACCAGCACCGCGAGGACGCCCACCACCCAGCGGGCGGTGTGCCAGCCCTGCCCGGTGAACTGGCCGGTGGCCGCGCCGGTCAGCAGGATCACCTCGACGGCCGCGGGCAGCAGCGCCACGGCCAGCGCCCTGCTGCGCACCCGCAGCACGGCCAGCGCGCGCGAACGCGCGGCCCTGGCGCCCAGCTCCCCACCGGTTCCGGTCATGCGCGACGCTCACCCCCTGCCTGCCGATCGCGTGCTGTCCTTGCGGTGCCCACTCCCCCACTGTGGCACCCGCCACTGACATCGCAATGCCGGTGGGCCAAGTGCCGGACCGCTTGCGCCGCACCATAGTTGGGGCCCCGGCCCCCGTCAGCCGGATGGCGCATTGCTCACTCGATGGAATGGCCTTGGTCAGAGCTGGGTGACAGACGGCAAAGGTCAGGCCCCGGATTTCGGGGTCCGGGGCCTGGGGTGGAGCGGGGCTTCGGCTGGGGCGTCAGCGGCCGGCTTCAGCGCGGGCTTCTTATGCCACGCCGGTCGTGGCCGTGTCGGCCGCCTTCGCCGCGATGTCCGTGCGGTGGTGCGAGCCGTCGAGACCGATCCGGGCCACCGCCCGGTACGCGCGCTCGCGGGCCTCGGCGAGGTCCTCGCCGGTGGCCGTGACGGACAGGACACGACCGCCCGCGCTGACGACGGTGTCCCCGTCCTGCTTCGTCCCGGCGTGCAGGACGTAGGCGTGCGGGGCGTCCTCGGCGGCCACCTCGGCCAGGCCGGTGATCGGGTCGCCGGTGCGCGGGGTACCGGGGTAGTTGTGCGAGGCGACGACCACGGTGACGGCCGCGTCCTCGCTCCAGCGCAGCGGCTCCAGGTCGGCGAGGGTGCCGTTCGCGGAGGCGAGCAGGAGGGAGCCGAGCGGGGTCTTCAGGCGGGCCAGCACGACCTGGGTCTCGGGGTCGCCGAAGCGGGCGTTGAACTCGATGACCCGGACTCCGCGCGAGGTGATGGCGAGCCCGGCGTACAGCAGCCCCGAGAACGGGGTGCCGCGCCTGCGCAGTTCGTCGACGGTCGGCTGGAGCACGGTGCGCAGCACGTCGTCCACCAGCTCCGGGTCGGCCCACGGCAGCGGGGAGTACGCGCCCATGCCGCCGGTGTTGGGGCCCTCGTCGCCGTCGAGCGCGCGCTTGAAGTCCTGCGCGGGCTGGAGCGGTACGACCGTCTCGCCGTCCGTCACCGCGAAGAGCGAGACCTCGGGGCCGTCGAGGAACTCCTCGATCACCACCCGCTCGCAGCCGGCCGCGTGCGCCTTCGCCTCCTCGACGTCCGAGGTGACGACGACGCCCTTGCCCGCGGCCAGCCCGTCGTCCTTGACCACGTACGGCGCCCCGAAGGCGGCGAGCGCCTCCGCGACCTCGTCGGGGGTGGTGCAGACGTACGAGCGTGCGGTGGGCACGCCTGCCGTGGCCATGACGTCCTTCGCGAACGCCTTCGAGCCCTCCAGCACGGCCGCCTCACGGGACGGGCCGAACACCGGGAACCCCGCCTCGCGCACGGCGTCGGCGACGCCCGCCACCAGCGGGGCCTCCGGGCCGATCACCACCAGGTCGGCCTCCAGCTCTCCGGCCAGCGCGGCTACGGCCTTGCCGTCGAGCGCGTCCACCTGGTGCGTCTGGGCAACCTCGGCGATGCCCGCGTTCCCTGGCGCGCAGTGCAGTTCGGTGACGTCGGGGTCGAGGGACAGGGAGCGGCACAGGGCGTGTTCGCGGGCGCCGCCGCCGATGAGGAGGACCTTCACGGGGGCAGTTTATCGGCTGGGTTGCCGAAGGTCGGGGGGCGGGGAAGTTGGAGGAACCTACTAGACGGGTGCGGGGGTGCGGTCCGTGGGCGGGTTGCGGGTCCGTGGGGGCTGGTCGCGCAGTTCCCCGCGCCCCTGGGTGGGGATGGCTGAACTCTGCCGAGACGGTTTGCCGAGCGCGATCGGCGAGAGAGCGGCCAGGGCCTCCCGGCCGACCTGCGCCGCACCCGCCTCAGGGGCGGGGGGTACGGCGCGACCGGCCACGACGGGCCCGCAGCCGCCCACGCCCGCGAGACGTACCTCCGGCGAATCAGAAGCCCGCCCTGGACCCACCCCGGGGGCGCGGGGAACTGCGCGACCGGCCACGACGGCCCCGCACCTGCCCACGGCACTCCCGCCCGCGAGACGCACCTCCGGCACGCCAGAAGCCCGCCCTGGACCCACCCCGGGGGCGCGGGGAACTGCGCGACCGGCCACGACGGCCTCGCACCTGCCCACTCGGGACCTACTGGTCGTGGGAGAACTCGTCCAGGACGGTGGCGCCGAGTTCGCGGACGATCAAGTCGCGGCCCGAGAGGGCGGATTCGTCCAGGTCGGGGTCGTCGTCCGCGGGGGTGTCGTCTTCAAGGGAGACGGAGGGCGGCTCGGGGGCCGGGGGTCTGGGGGCCGGGGCCGGCTGGGCGCTCTGGGAGGGGGCGCTCTGCTGGGGGGCCGCTGGGCGGGAGGGGGCCGGGGCGCCGTAGCCCCCCGCGTTCGCCGCGCCGCCTCCGCCTCCGCCTCCGCCGAAGCTGGGCGCGCCGCCGGAGGGCGGCGGGGCCGAGCCACCGCCGGACGGGTCGATGACCGCCTCGATCTTCCACTGCACGTTGAACTGCTCGGCCAGCGCCTGCCGGAGTACGTCCTCGCTACCGCTGGCGGAGAAGTTGTCACGGGCGCCGGCACTGGCGAAGCCGAGCTGGAGCGTCGTGCCGTCGAAACCCGTCACCTGGGCGTTCTGACTGAGCAGAATCCAGGTGAAGCGGCGCCGGTTCTTGACGGCCTCCAGGATGTTCGGCCAGAGCATTCGGGGGTCGAGGCCACCGGAGGGGGCGGGCGCCGCCGGCGCGGGAGCCGCGGGCTGCTGGGGCTGGCTCGGGGCCTGCGGCCGGCTGGGCGGAGTCTGCTGCTGCGGCTGGCCCTGGCCCGCCGGGGTGGCGGTGGGCCACGCCCCGGAGCGGCGGCCCCCACCGGCGGAAGCGGCGGTGGGCCAAGCGCCCGGAGCAGCCGGGGCGGGGGCTTCGGGCGCCGAGGTGGGCGCGGGCGCGGGCGGGGTAGGCGCGGGGGCCTGCGCCGCCGGAGCGGGGGCCGGGGCGGGCGCCGGCGCAGGTGCCGTACCCGCACCGGGCCCACCGGGATTCCGTACGGCCGCGCGAGCGGCAGCGGGCCCCCCACCGGGCGGCACGGGATTCGCGACCGGAGCCACCGCGCCGGGATGGGCATCCGGCGCGGGCACATACTGCATCGCCGGAGCCCCCGTACCGGCGGAGAAGTTCACGCCCCGCTCGATCCGGTCGAGGCGGGCCATGACGGACCGCTCGTCGCCGTACGCGGCGGGCAGCATCACGCGCGCGCAGATGAGTTCGAGCTGGAGGCGGGGCGAGTTGGCGCCGCGCATCTCGGTGAGGCCCTCGTTAACCAGGTCGGCGGCGCGGCTCAGCTCGGCGGCGCCGAAGATCTCGGCCTGGGCCCGCATGCGCTCGATGACGTCGGCGGGGGCGTCGATGAGCCCCTTCTCGGCGGCGTCGGGCACGGCCGCGAGGATCACCAGGTCACGCAGCCGCTCCAGCAGGTCGGCGACGAAGCGACGGGGGTCGTTGCCGCCCTCGATGACGTGGTCCACGACCTCGAAGGCCGCGGCGCCGTCACCGGTGGCGAAAGCCTCGACGACGGAGTCGAGGAGGGAGCCGTCGGTGTAGCCGAGGAGGGAGGTGGCCATGGGGTACGTCACCCCGTCGGCGCCCGCGCCCGCGAGGAGCTGGTCCATGACGGACATGGAGTCACGCACGGAGCCCTGACCCGCGCGCACGACCAGCGGGAGCACACCCTCCGCGACCGGGATGTCCTCCTTCTGGCACACCTCGCCGAGGTACTCGCGCAGGGTGCCGGGCGGGACGAGCCGGAAGGGGTAGTGGTGCGTACGCGACCGGATGGTCCCGATGACCTTCTCGGGCTCGGTGGTGGCGAAGATGAACTTGAGGTGCTCCGGCGGCTCCTCGACCACCTTCAGCAGCGCGTTGAAGCCGGCCGACGTGACCATGTGGGCCTCGTCGATGATGTAGATCTTGTACCGGCTGCCCGCGGGCCCGAAGAACGCCTTCTCGCGCAGCTCACGGGCGTCGTCCACACCACCGTGGGAGGCGGCGTCGATCTCGATGACGTCGATCGAGCCGGGGCCGTTGCGCGCGAGGTCGCGGCAGGACTGGCACTCGCCGCAGGGGGTGGGGGTGGGACCCTGCTCACAGTTGAGACAGCGGGCCAGGATGCGGGCACTGGTCGTCTTGCCGCAGCCGCGCGGCCCGCTGAACAGGTACGCGTGATTGACCCGGTTGTTCCGCAGCGCCTGCTGCAGCGGGTCGGTTACGTGCTCCTGCCCGATGACCTCGGCAAAGGTCTCGGGGCGGTAGCGGCGGTACAACGCGAGAGACGACACGCATACGAGGTTATAGGCGCCCACGGACATCCGGCTTCGGCGCAGGTCAGAGGGGTACGCGACTCCTCTTCGGCCGTACACCCACCCGGGTCACCCGAACCGGCCGCGGTCCTGCCGCCCCCGGAAACGCAAGGGCCCCCCACGCACCCGCCAGAGCCAACCTACCCTTGCTGCCTTCCGGCCCTGGGGGAGTTCAGTCAGATAGCGCCGCGTGAGGGGCTGCGCAAAGAGTACCTGATCCGGGGGCGGGGGGACGAGTTCGCGACCACTCCTTCCGGTCATGTAATGTCTCCCTCGGAGGATTCGCCTAGAGGCCTAGGGCGCACGCTTGGAAAGCGTGTTGGGGGCAACCCCTCACGAGTTCGAATCTCGTATCCTCCGCCAAGTGCCTCACCGGGCACTAAGTCGATGGGCCCCGCTGCTTGCAGCGGGGCCCATCGACTTTCGTCTGTCTCGGTGGAACTTGCCGTCACGCGCCGGCCAGTGCGGCACTGATCTCGCGAAGGCGCCCCACGGGTAGAGCGAAGGCGTTGTCGGGGTTCCGGTACGAGTGTCCGCCGTCGTTGATCAAAGCGCCGTCTGCCTGCCTCCAGTGAGCGGCAGCCCATTGGCCCTGGTTCTCCAGGAGGACGGCCGCCACTTCGGCAGGCTCTTCGATCAAGGTGAGGGCGGCGAGAGCAGTGGTGAGGACGGTGGCCGCGTCGTCGGGCAGTCGCGCATCCCCGAGTGTCGGGAAGAGCAGCAGGAGACGCGCGTCAGGGTCGCCAAGTCCCTCCGCGGCCGGCTGTCGGGTAGCGGACAGCAGCTCCGGCCAGGCCGTGCCCGGCCCCATGAAGTGACCGTCATCCACGGCAAGGTATTCCGCCGCGAGCCAGGTCGGGTGATGTATCAGGTAGTCCACCCCGCGGTCGCCCTCAATGTTGCGATAAACGACATGGATGGTGTGTCCCGAGACCAGTGGCACGCTGAACACCGGCCACTCGGACTCGGAGGACAGCCGACGATACAGATCCATGGCCGCGTCCCAGTCGGCACCGAACGCGGCTCGCTGCACGTCCTCGCCCTGGAGAGAAGTGCCGAGGTGCACGGGCCAGAACAGCGGATCGTCCACGTAGGCACTGTCCTGGACGAGAGGACCGGATTCGTATCCCGGAATCTTGAGCACGTGTGGATGATGGCATGTGCCGATCAGCGGCAGAGCGCCATGACGATGTCGTCGAAGTCCCGGAACTCCTCGGCGGCCCGTCGGATGACATCGGACGCCGGCTGACGGCTGTCGGCCGCGAAGCGGGTCGCTACTGCTTCCAGCTCGTCGTTGCGCCCCGGCGACCACTCGGAGTCGTACGCGGCGGCTTCCCCCGGGCCGAAGCCGTCGGCCAGCAGCCACAGGAACCCGGCGAGGTCAGACGCTACGACTCCCGTCTCGCCCTCGGAGCCGAGGAACACCACCGGCTGCTCGCTCAGTGGGCGGGACCCTCGGACCAGCCAGAACGCCACGTAGCCCCCCGTACCGTCCTGTCCGAAGACGCGGAACGCGCCACCGTCCACCTCGGGGTTCCCCGTCCAGGCCTGGAACCAGTCCGTCGTCTCGGCCTCGGACACAAAGGCCGGGAAGGGCTCGAAGTCCACTCCCCGCCCGTCGTCGTCATCGAACGGCACGGCAAGGGCAGCAGCCAGCGCGGGCGGGAACGCACGTTCCGGATCATGAATCACGCCGCCAGGCTAACGAGCAGCACTGACAAGCAAGTTCAGTCGATCCGTGCCCGCATGCACGCCAATTGCGTTGGGTCGGCGGTGGCCCGCGTTGTAGCTTGCCGCTCATGGCTGACATGCAAAGAGGCAATGCCGCGTAGGCGGCCTTCGGCCCTGCGGGGCGAGTGGATGGGGCGGCGTTGTAGGCGGCGGTTTCCGGATATCGATGGGCTGTCCGGGGCCTGTGTGGCCGGTCTTCGGCGGCTCGAGCGGGAGCGGGGCTGGGGCGAGGACACGGAAGCGGCGTTCTGGCACTGGGAGGCGCTGGCTCACGGGCCGCTTCGGCAGCTCCAGGACGCCTTCGGCGGGACGGATTGCTGCGCTGTTCTCACGTGTGGGTGCTACAGCTACGGCTTCCGGGAACACCTCGAGGTCGTACTGCACGCCTTGCCGAAGAAGAGCGCACGGGAGCTGCGCGCGCTCGTGTGGGCACTCGACGAGAAGGTCGTGGGCAGGGCGGTCGGGCTGATGCCCGGTTCATAGTGGGCCCGGATGTAGATGCGGGTGCGGGTCGGGGTGTAGTCGTGGGCGTAGAGGGTCACGCACTGGGGGTTGGAGGTCGCGTACCGGTCGTCCGTGGTGTCGGAGGCGCCGGGGCAGACATCGCCGTAGCGCATGCCTGTGGTGAGGGTTTCCGGTTCGGGGAGGCCCAGGTGGGCGAAGTCGTGCGGGGTCTTGGCCGGCGGGGAGGGTGGCGGGGTCAGCCACTTGCCGTCCGGCGGGTACTTCGTCAGGTACTGCTTCGCCTCCGCTCGGGTCAGGGTGAAGGTCAGCAGGCCCGTGTCGAAGCGGGATGTCGTCTCGTATGCCGCCCTGGCCGAGTGGGCGGAGTCGGGGAGCTCCAGGTCCATGTGGGCGCTCATCCACTCCGGGGTGACCCCCTTGGCCCAGTGGGCGCCCGCCGCCTGGTCCAGTGGGCGGTCGCTCGTGGTCCAGAGGACTGCGGCCGAGGCAGGGATCGTCAGGGTCAGCGCCGCGACGGCCGTGAGCGTGGCGCTTCGGGGAGTCACCAACGGGCTCCCTCTCTTGCCATCAGCGTCCGTGTCCCCGCCACGAGCGCGTCCACGACCGCCTGCGGCGGGATCTCCGGGACCGTCGGTGTCGGGTGGCTCGTGCGGGCCAGAACCGGGAGTTCCAGTTGGACGCCGCCGTCTCTGGTCCGGTTGACCGGGTTGTCCGGGTGGAGGCCGCGTAGGGGGTGAGGGATGTCGGACAGGGTGGTGACCGGGGTGAAGGGGGAGGCGGTCAGGGCGGTGGCCAGGGCTCGGGCCGCTGGGCGGTTGGAGCCGCCTACGTAGATCGTCCGGGGGGAGGAGCGGCGGTTGTGGCCGTGGAGGGAGATCGTGAGGGTGGTGTGGGTGAGGAAGGTGGTCAGGGGGGCGCAGGGGGACATGCGGGTGGAGGGGATGTGGGTCGCAGGGCCCGTCGGCTGGGTGAAGGTCAGCAGAGTCGCGCCCGTGCGGGCGGCCACCTCCGCCGCCAGTTCCGCCGTGCCGCCCTCCACCCCGCCGTGCAGGGCCAGTAGGCCGATGGGGCCGGCCAGGTGCAGGGTGGTCTCGAAGGGCACGTTCTCGATCGTCACTCGCTCCGTGTGCATCGCCCCTCAGCGTGTCACCCGTAGCTCGCGGGAGACCGTCGTCTGGTCCAGGTCGGAGACGCGGACCGTCACCTTCATGGTCCAGGTGCCGGGGATCGGGAGGGCGAAGGAGTTCGTGGCCCAGTAGCCGCCCCGGTCGGTGACGCCGGTGTCCAGGGGGCCGAGGCGCTGGGCCGGGAGGGTCATGGTGATGCGGAGTTCGGGGACGGCGGCCAGGGCGCCGTTCGCGCCGTAGACCACCGCCTGGACGGAGTTGGGGCCCACCCGGCCGGGGTCGAAGGTGATCTGGACCTTGCCGCGGCCGTTCTCGCCCACGGTGAACGGGACCGTAATGACCGAGGCCGCCGGGATGCCCGTCTCCGCGCTGGCCGCCTCTTCGGCAGCGCGGCCCGGAAGTGTGCTGGTCAGGAGGGTCGTCAGAACCAGGACCACCACGCCTACGGCCGCCTCCGCCAGTACCGTGCGGCGCAGCCGGCGTACCGGGAGGCCGGGTTCGGGGGCGTAAGACTCCGTGGGGAGTGCGGCGCCGCCGGCGGGCTGCGGGACCGTCCTCGACAGCCGCCCCGTCCACCTCCGCGACCACCCCGCCGCCACCAGCAGCAACCCCACCGCCACCAGCTTCGCCAGCAGTACGCGCCCGTACGTCGTGTCCGTCAGTGCCTGCCATGTGCCCAGGCCGCGCCAGGACTGATAGACGCCGGTCACGACCAGGACGGTCACCGAGGTCAGGGCGAGGCGGGAGAAGCGGGTCACGACCTGGGGTGGGACGGCCGACGCCCGCAGGGTGAGGAGCAGGGCCGCGAGGCCGCCCAGCCAGGCCGCCGTCGCCAGCAGGTGGAGGGTGGTGGAGGCGATGGCGAGCGGGACCTGGATGCCGGCCGAGGCATGTTCGGCGGCCGACCAGGTCAGGGCGAGGGCGACGGCGAGAACCGCGCCTGCGGTCACTACGGCGGGGCGCGCTACGGGCCGGCGACGCGCGGCCCACCCGAAGACCACCGCCAGCAGCAGCAACGCCAGCCGCGCGAGCAGGAGTTCACCGGGGCGCGTGGTCAGGGTGTGGCCGAGCGAGGTGAACTCCGGTGCCGTTCCCTCCTCGTACGGGCCCCGCAGCAGGAGCAGGGCCAGTGTCGAGACGAGCAGGCCGGCGGCGCCGACGGTGAACAGCGGGCGCAGCGAGGCGCGTTGAGGCGGACGGCAGTACGCGACGAACGCGGCCGCGCCCAGCACCAGCGCCAGTGCGAGATACGCCAGGTACCGGGCGATGTTGTAGAGAGCCGTGGTCGTACCGTTCTCCACCTGGCCGGGAGCCGTCGCCCTCGTCACCGTGCGCTCGCCCACCGAGAAGGTGAGCGCCCCGGAGACGGGGTGGCTGTCGGCGGACACCACGCGCCACGCCACCACGTACGTACCCTTCGCCATCCGCGCCGGCAGCGGTACGCGGACCGTGTCCGCCCGGCCCGGGGCGTGGTCCGCCGGGCCGGTGCTCAGGCGGTGGTTCTCGGGGTCGTAGACGCGGAAGGAGTCGGTGAGCAGGCCGACCGACTCGGTGTACGTCAGGGTCAGCGTGCGCGGGGCCCGCTGGAGGATCGTTCCGTCTTCGGGGTCGGTCGCGCGCAGGGCCGCGTGCGCGGAGGCGGGGGAGGCGGTGCCGAGGGCGAGCAGCAGCAGGCTCGCGAGCACCAACAGCACGCGCCGGAGCGCTCTTTCACGGTCGCGCACGTCGTCCCGCCTCCGTCGTCGGACCCCGCCCTGTCCCCCGCCTGTACGGATCTTCGCGGCGGCGCGCTCAAACCGTACCGGTGGCCTCCGCGAAGGCCCGCTCGCGGGTGAGGAAGGCCAGACGGGCCCGCTTCTGAGGCAGGTACACGTCCGGCAGGTCGATTTCGGGGAGGACGACCTCGGGGCCGGTGGTGAAGCCCTGGCGCGCGAAGCGGGTGATGGCCTTGGTGTTGCGTACGTCCGGGTCGACCACGACGCGGGTGCGGTCCAGTACGCGCAGGACGTAGTCCGCGACCACGGTCAGCAGGGCCGAGGTCCAGCCGGGGCGGTGGGCGCCGGGGGCGGCGGGGGCGAGGAGGAGGTGGACGCCTATGTCTCCCGGGCGGACCTCGTAGCACTCGCTCACCCGGTCGGCGGCGGGGTCGTAGGTCTGGAGGAGGGCCGCGGGGGCGCCGTCCTTGGTGACGAGGTGGGCGTGGTGGGTGTCGAGGGTGGCCATGTGGGCGTAGATCTCCGCCACTTGGGCCTCGGTGAGGTTCGTCATTCCCCAGAAGGCGGCTCTCTCCTCGCTGACCCAGGCGTGGATCACTCGGGCGTCCGTGGCGAGGTCCAGGGGGCGGATGGCGACCGTGCCGTAGTCGGGGACGTGCTGTTCGTGGGACGGGGTCTCAGGCATGTGCTTCCTCGGGGGTGTCGGTGTGTTCGAGGGTGAGTCGGGTCCAGTCGGTGACCACCGGGGCGAGGTCTCCCCTGAGCCACAAGGGGAGTTGGTCGCGGTGGTGGGGGTTGCCGGGTACGCCGTCCGCGCCGAAGGGGACGATCCAGCGGCTGTTCTCGCGGTCGTTCAGGTCCCAGACGTAGCGGGCGGCGGGACCTCGGGCCGCCAGGTCGGTGATGCCGGGGACCGCGGTGGTGCAGTTGACGCAGTCGTGGTCGCCTGCCAACCCCGGTTCCGTGTACGAGGGTTCGGGGAGGGCTCGCCAGGGGGCCACGCGGTGGGTGGCGGACCAGGGGGTGACGGGGGGCGCCGTCGCGATCTCCTCCAGGGCCGCCCGTACGGTCTCCCGGCGGTCGATGCCGAACAACTCCTCGGCGCTCAGCAGGTGTTCCAGGGCGAAGCCGATACGGGCCGAGAGGGACATCCAGGGGAGGAGGACCTCGGGGTAGGCGGGGGGTTCCGTGAGGGGCGCGAAGGCGGGGTGGGCGGCGAGGCGGCGGACGACCGCTGTGCGGAGCGCCGCGTATACGGCTGCTTCCGTGCTGTCCGCGTCCATGTGGCGGTTCCAGGACAGCAGGTTCTCGCGGAGGCGGGTGGCTTGCGTTGTGAGGGTGGGGAGTTCCGCGAGGTGGGCCAGGAGGGGCGCCGCCGAGGCCAGGTGGGTGTCCGTGTGGATGGCGGGGAGGTCGGTGGCGGACCAGGTGGGGCGCTGTTCGAGGAGGGCCCGGATGCGGTCGGCCCGGTGCGGTGGGGCGAACTCGATGCCCAGGGGTGCGGCGGGGCCGCGCTGGTTCGCCATCACGGCCGTGCCGTTGTCCACGGAGGCGTACGGGGGTGTGTGCCAGCCCTGCCATTCGTGGCCCTTCTCCCAGGCGGGGACCACGCGGAGGCTGTTGGCACGCGGGCGTACGGGGACTCGGCCGGCGATCCTGTGCAGTACGGCGCCTGTGGTGTCGGCGGCCTGTACGACGTTGACGGGCTCGGCCCAGGCGTCCAGGGCCCTGTCGATGTCGGCGACCGTGCGGGCTCTGAGGAGGGGGAGGAGGGCGCTGAAGCCGAGGTCCTCTGTGACGCGGGGTGGGTAGCGGAGTGCCAGTGCCGTGGCGGGGTCCAGTCCCCCGAGTCCCTCCGGCCCACCGGCGATCACCGGCCCGCGCTCCGTCTCGATGACCTCGATCTCCACCACCCCCTCCCCCGCGACCTCGACGATCTCCACGTGCCGGACCGCCCGCTGCCATACCCCTGCCGGGGACAGGGCCTCCACGCCCGCCCCGGTGCGCCGGAGGCGTTCGCGGTAGAGGTCCTGGTAGTCGGCCATGGCGTTGGTGATGGACCAGGCGGCGGGGCCGGTGTGGGCGAAGTGGGCTATGCCGGGGACGCCGGGGACGGCGAGGCCGATGACGTCGAACTCGGGGCAGGAGAGGCGGATCTGCTGGTAGACACCGGGCTCCTCCAGGAAGCGGTGGGGGTCGCCGGCGAGGAGGGGGAGGCCGGTGGTGGTGCGGGCGCCGGTGAGGAGCCAGCCGTTGCTGCCGGCCGTGCCGGGGCCGTCCGTGGCGAAGAGACCGACCGCGTCGGGGCCGAGGTGCCGTATCGCCTCCTCGCGCCACAGCTTGGCCGGGAAGCCGGCGAACAGGATGTGCGTGCCGAGCCAGACGCCGAGCGGGGTCCACGGCTCCCAGCGGCCGGGAGCGAGACCCACCCGCGCGAACTCCGGTGTGCGGACGGCCCCTTCGGCGAGGCCCGCGTTGACGCCGTCGACGTAGGCGCGAACCCAGTCCGCCGTCTCCGGGTCCCGTCTCTCCAGCGCGGCGAAGCAGCGTCTGGCGGTGTCGTCGAGGCGGGCGCGGCGGGCGAACACGTCCCAGGGGAGGGCTGAGGCGCCGAGGAAGGACGCGGAGGTGCCCTGCGCGCGGTGCCGTTCGACCTCGAGTTGCCAGGCGCGGTCGAACGCGGTCACCCGGCCCTGGGCGCGGGCGAGTTCACGGGCACTGGTGGCACGCAGATGGGGGATGCCCCAGGCGTCGCGGTAGGTCTCGGTGGTCACCCTGGAGGACCCTTCCCTTTTAGGTTAGCCTTGCCTAACTTCACAGCCAAGTGAAGGAATCGTACGCGAGGGGTGGAGACACGATGGGTCAGGGTCGGGGCTGGGAGGGCGCGGTACTCAGACTGCTGCGGGCGAAGGACTTCACGTTCACGGTGACCGGCGCCGAGGACGTCACCCCGCACTACCGGCGGCTGCGGATGGCCGACGGCGGCCTGCTCGCGGCGACCGGCGTGCACCCCACGATGTGGGTCCGCCTGTGGTTCTCCGACGACGGCCGCCCCCACCAGCGGGCGTACACCCTGGTCGACCCCGACCCGGCCACCGGCACCTTCGCCCTGGAGTTCGCCCTGCACGAGGGGTGCGCCTCGGACTGGGCCCGTGCGGCCAAGGAGGGTGACACCGTCGAGGCGACCGTCCAGGGCACCGGCTTCCAGCGCCCCGAGCCCGACCCCTCGCACGTCCTGGTGGTCGGCGACACCGCCTCCCTGCCCGCGATCAACTCCCTGTTCAAGGAGCTGGGTTCGGCCCCGGCGACGGTCTGGTTCGAGGGCACGCTGGAGGGACTTCCCTCCGGCGCCGACCCGGCACGGCACGAGATCCGCGAGGTACCGCGCCAGGAGGCCGGGAAGCACCTGGTCGAGCGGGTCCGCGCCGAGCTGCCCGAGATCCTGTCCGGCACCGAGCACCCGTACGTATGGATCGCCTGCGACACCGCGACGACCCGCGCCCTCGGCTCGTACGTCCGCAAGGAGCTGGGCGTGCCCAAGCAGCGCGTGCACGCGCTGGGGTACTGGCGGGCGGACTGATCCCGCGCGCGGGATCATGGGCCCATGGACGTCACCCTGCACCTCGCCCAGGACCCCGA
Organism: Streptomyces sp. NPDC018263; assembly: GCF_055562575.1. Lineage (NCBI taxonomy): Bacteria > Bacillati > Actinomycetota > Actinomycetes > Kitasatosporales > Streptomycetaceae > Streptomyces > Streptomyces sp. NPDC018263. Next base: position 582,227 of record NZ_JBVHFA010000003.1, on the reverse strand, counting down.
CGCCGACGCGCTGCTCGGCCGCAGCCCGCTCGCCGCGCTCACCGGGATGCTGCTGGACCAGCAGATCCCGATGGAGTGGGCGTTCAAGGGCCCGGAGACGATCGCGCGCCGCATGGGCGCCGACGACCTGGACGCGCACGACATCGCCGCCCACGACCCCGAGGAGTTCGCCGCGCTGCTCTCCGAGAAGCCGGCCGTGCACCGCTATCCGGGGTCGATGGCCAAGCGGGTGCAGACGCTGTGCCAGTACCTGGTCGAGCACTACGACGGTGACGCCGAGGCGGTGTGGCGGGACGCCGGCAGCGGGCCCGAGCTGCTGAAGCGGCTGGAGGCGCTGCCGGGGTTCGGCAAGCAGAAGGCGCAGATCTTCCTCGCCCTGCTCGGCAAGCAGCTCGGGGTGACGCCTCAGGGGTGGCGGGAGGCGGCGGGCGCGTACGGCGAGGAGAAGTCGTACCGCTCCGTCGCCGACATCACCGGGCCGGAGTCGCTGGCCAAGGTGCGGGCCCACAAGCAGGAGATGAAGGCGGCCGCCAAGGCGGCGAAGGCGGCGAAGGCGGCCGGGGCGAAGGAATAGCACCCGCCGGGCGCCCCCCGAGTGGCGGAATGTCCCCGTTCGGTCCAAGCATGGAACATGACCGAGCCTCCCATCGGCGGCCCCACGCAGGGCGGCCCGTACGACCCGAACCCCGGCGCCGGCCCGGCCCAGCCCGGTCCCGCCCCCGGCCCCGACGCGGTCCGCATGGACAAGGACCGCGAGCGCGCGGAGCGGGAGCGCCACGACCAGGAAGAACCGTTCGAGGGACCGCTGCACATGCTGTCCCAGGCGGCCTGGCAGGTGGTCCTGCTCACCGGCATCGCCTCGCTGATCCTGGGCATCCTGGTGCTCGTCTGGCCGGGGGCCACCCTGGTCGCGGTGGGCGTGCTGTTCGGCCTCTATCTCCTGGTCAGCGGCGTCTTCCAGTTGGTCTCCGCCTTCGGCACGCACAAGAAGACCTCGCTGCGGGTGCTGGCCTTCCTCAGCGGCGGTCTGTCGATCCTGCTGGGCCTGCTCTGCTTCCGCGGGCCGATGCAGTCGATCCTGCTGCTGGCACTGTGGATCGGCATCGGCTGGCTGATCCGGGGCGTCACCCAGACCATGGCCGCCATCTCCGACAAGGGGATGCCCGCGCGCGGCTGGCACATCTTCCTCGGCGTCGTCACCTTCATCGCCGGCATCGTCCTCATCGACTCCCCCTTCGAGTCGGTGGCCGTGCTGACCCTGGTCGGCGGCTGGTGGCTGATCGTCGTCGGCATCGTCGAGATCATCACCTCCATCCGGATCAAGGGCCGCGCCAAGGACATCCCGCAGACGGTCTGACCTCCCGGTTCCCCCCGCCCCCTCCGGTCGTCAACCTCCCGCCGCCGTCGTACGCCGTGCGGGCGGACTTGGGCGGCCGGAGGCGGAGCGGCGGGCTCCGGTGGGGAGATGACCTTCGTGAGCACCGCGCGTCCTCGTGTCTCCCGCGCCCGGAGCTGGTTCCGGGCGCTCGTGCTGCTGCTCGCCCTGTCGGTGCCCGGCGGCCATGTGGCCCTGGCGCAGCCGGGCCCGGTGCCGGGCATGGCCCAGGAGTGCGAGCACGATCTGCCCGCCACCCCGGCCCGCCCAGGCGCCCGCACCCGGCACCACGCCGACCTCCCCGACCGCACCGCTCCCCCGCCCGCGTCCGGCCCCACCGGCGCGGCACCGGACCCGGAGCGCACGCGGCCCCCGCACCCCGCACCCCTCCTGCGCACGGTCGTCCTGCGCTGCTGAGCGGGCCGAGCAGTCGGCACCGCTCATGTCAGCTCGAAAGCAGGAGGACCACAGCCATGCCCACCGACCTTTACGCGGTTCTGCGCGCCCTGCTGCGCGCCGAGGCCCGGCGCAACGCGCCCGACCAGCGGGCCGAGACGGCTCAGCGGCAGCGGCCGCAGAAGGAGAAGCGCCGCTGACGCACCGGCGGGGGCGGGCCAGGGGGTGTCGTCCAGCGTGGGGAGTCGGGGACCGACAACACCGCGGCTGGGGGTCCCCCCCCCTGCTCGCAGAGCTTGGGGGAGTGCGTGCCTGACCCCGCGTCGTCGAACTGGTCCAGACGACCCCCCTATCTCCCCCGCCGGGCCGTGCCGAACAGGGAACGGGTGATCTCCCGGCCGAGCTGTGTGCCCACCGAGCGCGCCAGCGACCTGAACATCTGGCTGCCGACCACCTGCTCCACCAGCGAGGGCTCCTCGGCCGGGGCCTTCTCCCGCTTCGCCCTCGGCGCCTCGGCGGGAGACGGTGCCTGGGCCGCCGTCAGCTTCTCGTACGCCGACTCGCGGTCCACAGCCTGTGCATAACGTCCGTACAGCGGTGACCGGCGTACCGCCCGGTCCAGCTCGGCCGGGTCCACCGGGCCCATGCGGGACTCAGGGGCGCGCAGCCGGGTGGCGGCGACCGGGGTGGGGGCGCCGTTCTCGCTGAGCACGGTGACCACGGCTTCGCCGGTGCCCAGCCCGGTGAGGAGTTCCTCCAGGTCGTACGGGGAGTCGGGGAAGGTCTTCACGGTCGCCTTCAGCGCCTTCTGGTCGTCCGGGGTGAAGGCGCGCAGGGCGTGCTGGACGCGGTTGCCGAGCTGGCCGAGCACGTCGGAGGGGACGTCCTTGGGGGTCTGGGTCACGAAGAAGACGCCGACGCCCTTGGACCGGATCAGCCGCACGGTCTGCGTGATGGCGTCCAGGAAGGCGTCCGAGGCGTCGTGGAAGAGCAGATGCGCCTCGTCGAAGAAGAACACCAGCTTCGGCTTGTCCGCGTCCCCCACCTCAGGCAGGTCGTGGAAGAGGTCGGCCAGCAGCCACATCAGGAACGTGGAGAACAACTGCGGCTTGTCCTGCACCGCGGGCAGCTCCAGCACGGAGACCAGGCCCCGCCCGTCCGGCGCGAGGCGCAGCAGGTCGGCGGTGTCGAACTCGGGCTCGCCGAAGAAGTCCGTCATGCCCTGCGCCTCGAACGCGGTCAGCGAGCGCAGGATCACCCCGGCCGTGGCGGTGGACAGGCCGCCGATGCCCTTCAGTTCGGGCTTGCCCTCGTCCGAGGTGAGGAAGGCGACGACCGCGCGGAGGTCCTTGAGGTCGATCAACTCCAGGCCCTTGGTGTCGGCGTAGTGGAAGATCAGGCCGAGGGACTGCTCCTGAGTGCGGTTCAGGCCCAGCACCTTGGACAGCAGCACCGGCCCGAAGCTGGTGACGGTGGCCCGCACCGGGATGCCGTGGCCGATCCCGCCGAGCGCCAGGAACTCCACGGGGAAGCCCTCGGCCGACCAGCTCTGTCCGGTCTCGGCGGCCCGCGTGCCGACCCGGTCCCCGCCCGGGCCGGGCCGGGCGATGCCGGAGAGGTCGCCCTTGACGTCCGCGAGGAACACCGGGACGCCTTGGGCGGAGAGTTGCTCGGCGACGAGCTGGAGCGTCTTGGTCTTGCCGGTGCCGGTGGCGCCCGCGACAAGGCCGTGCCGGTTCAGCATCGGCAGCGGCACCCGTACCTGCGCCTCCGGGTGGCACACCCCGTCCCACAGCAGCGCGCCGAGGTCCAGCGCGGGGCCGGTGAAGGCGTAGCCGGCCGCGATCGGGCGGGCCGCGGCGGGCAGTTGTGCCGGGGCGGAGCCGTCGGGGGCGGGCGTGGTCGCGCTGTCGCTCATCTCAAGGCCCCTCGTCCCGGCGACCGGCACTGCCGGTAGTCGCCGTAATGCCCGCTTTGCCGTGTCTTTTTCAGCGTCGCACTCCGCCGCCATGGCTGCGCCCGGAACGTCTGGGCCGGTAGGCTTTCCGTGTGATCTTCAAGCGCATCGGAAACGGCCGGCCGTACCCCGACCACGGCCGGGAGAGCACCCGGCAGTGGGCGGACGTCGCGCCGCGCCCGGTCCGCCTCGATCAGCTCGTGACCACCAAGCAGCAGCTCGACCTGGAGACGCTGCTCGCCGAGGACTCCACGTTCTACGGCGACCTCTTCGCCCACGTCGTGAAGTGGCAGGGCGACCTCTATCTGGAGGACGGGCTGCACCGCGCGGTCCGCGCCGCGCTCCAGCAGCGCCAGGTGCTGCACGCCCGCGTCCTCGAACTGGGCTGACGGGCGTTCCGCGCAAGCCCGACTGGCCCGTACGGGCCGCCGGTTACCCCTTTCGGGTTCGGCTACGCCGGATGGACTGATCATCTAATAGGCATCGCGGCCTCGGCGCACTACGCTGCGCTCATGAGCATGCTGACTCCCCCCGGCATGGGCGGTAAATACCGGATCACAGGGGACACCTACCCTCGGATGCGCCCGCCCCGGCGACGCGGCAGGCTCGTCGCCGCCGTCGTGGCCTCCGTGGCCGCGCTGGGCGTCGCCGGCTGGGGCACGCTGCAGCTCATCGACGTCTTCACCGGCGGCGACGGCTCGGTGTCCGGCCACGCGGCGGACTGCCGCACCAAGGTCGCCAAGGCGGCTCCGGTCAAGGCCCTGCCCAAGCCCGGCACCATCACCGTGAACGTCTACAACGCCACCACGCGCTCCGGGCTCGCCAAGCAGACGGCGGACGAGCTGAAGAAGCGCGGCTTCAAGATCGGCGACGTGGGCAACGCGGACAAGCAGTTCGACAAGAAGGTCAAGGGCACCGGGATGCTCATCGGTCCCGCCACCGCCCTCGACACCACGCTGCCGGTACTGAGCACCCAGCTCACCGACGCCGAGCGCCGTACGGACGCGGCCCGCAAGGGCGCCGAGCTGGACCTGGTCATCGGGGACAGGTTCAAGGCCCTGACCCAGCGGCCGGCGGCCGACAGCGCGGTGACCAAGCTGACCGCGCCGGAACAGGTGGCCGCGGTCACGACCGCCAAGAAGAAGACCTGCTGAGCCCGACGGCACGCGGAAGGGGGGCCGCCCGGCCGGGCGGCCCCCCTTCTCGCCGTCCTCGTGCCTACTCGGCCGCGCCGTACAGGCGGTCGCCCGCGTCGCCCAGGCCCGGCACGATGTAGCCCTGCTCGTTCAGCCGCTCGTCCACCGCGGCGGTGACCACGGTGACCGGGGTGCCGGCCAGCTCGCGCTCCAGGATCTCCACGCCCTCGGGGGAGGCCAGCAGGACCACGGCGGTCACGTCGTCGGCGCCGCGGCCGATCAGCTCGCGGATGGCCGCGACCAGGGTGCCGCCCGTGGCCAGCATCGGGTCCAGGACGTACACCTGGCGGCCGGACAGGTCGTCCGGCATACGGGAGGCGTAGGTCTCCGCCTGGAGCGTCTCCTCGTTGCGGATCATGCCCAGGAAGCCCACCTCGGCGGTCGGCAGCAGCCGGACCATGCCGTCCAGCATGCCGAGGCCGGCGCGCAGGATCGGCACCACCAGCGGGCGCGGGCGGGCGAGCTTGACGCCGGTGGTCCGGGCGACCGGGGTCTGGATGTCGACGGCCTCGGTGCGCACGTCCCGCGTGGCCTCGTAGGCGAGCAGGGTGACCAGCTCGTCGGCGAGACGGCGGAAGGTCGCGGAGTCGGTGCGCTGGTCGCGCAGCGTGGTGAGCTTGTGAGCGACCAGGGGGTGGTCGACGACGTGGAGACGCATGCCTTCAACAGTAACCGTGCCCGCCCTGTGCCTCGTCTCGGCATCAAACCGCCCGTCCGGGGGAATGCGCACAGGACCGACCGGGGTGGTGAAACCGTGGCTGACCTGCCGAACCTGCCGAACAACGGCCCGGCGACGACCGGGGAGACCGGACCCTTCAGGCCCCCGCGGCCCGAGACGGACGCCGAACGCAGGCGCCGGCGGGCCCAGTTCCTCCGGGACCTGGCCGAGGCCCGGCAACTGCGCGACCGGGTCCAGCCGCGCCGCGCCAAGGCGGCCCGGCTGCGCCACGCCATGCGCATGCGAACGTTCCGCTGGTAGCCCCGGCCGTCGTACGGTCCTGTCATCGGCGCTCGCGACGCCGCGTACGATCCGCAGGTGGCGGCGACGGGTGTGCTGGTGAGCCCTTCACGGACCCACGGTCGGCCGTTCGGTGACGGACGACCGAAACAGCCGGACACAGGGAGCCGAAGACGTCCCCTGAGCGACTTGTTTCTGCCACGATTCCCAGTGGGCGGACCCCGGAGCGCACCTGCTCCCCCGCCCGGACCTCCGCCGGGGGGACCCCCCGACCGGCACACCTATGACCAGTGGGAGAGTCACGGTGTACTTCGCCGCACTGCTCGCGCGCACCGAAGACGGGTGGGAAGCGAGCGACACGGAGCTCGACGATGTGGAGACCCTGTCCGATCTGGCCGACCTCGCCCGTGAGGCGTCGCCGGAGGAGGACACGGTGCTCGTCCTGATCGAGCAGGAGGACTCCTGGTTCGGGGTCGTCCGGGTGGACGGGGAGGAGGACCCCCGTATCTACGTCTCCGACGCCGCCGCAGCAGCCCGCAGCGCCTACGGGGAGCTGCTCCTCACCGATGAGCTGCTGGGCCGCGAGCCCGGCGCCGACGACGGTCCCGACCTCGACTCCCTGGACCTCGACGGCACCGAGGACGGCGAGTCCGAGGAGCCGGAGGAGGCCGAGGAAGCCCCGGACGGCGAAGCCGTCCCGCACAGCCCGGTCGGCGACCGCGAGATCCTCGGCGATCTCGGGATCGGCGAGAGGGAGCTGCGTGCCCTGGACGCCAATGACGCCCTGGGCACGATCGCCGAGGTGCTGGGCGCCTCGGAGGTACTGGAGACCGTCCGCTGACCGCGCCGCACGAGATCCCGAGGCCCCCGAGGAACATGGACCCGGTGCGCGACCCCTGGCGTCCCGCGATGCGGCTCGCCCTGGCCGAGGCCGGGCGGGCCGCGCTCGGCGGTGACGTCCCGGTGGGCGCCGTCGTGCTCGGCCCGGACGGCACCACCGTGCTGGGCACCGGGCACAACGAGCGCGAGGCGACCGGCGACCCGACCGCCCACGCCGAGGTGCTGGCGCTGCGCCGGGCCGCCGCCGCGCTCGGCGAGTGGCGGCTGACCGGCTGCACGCTGGTGGTGACGCTGGAGCCGTGCACGATGTGCGCGGGCGCCCTGGTGCAGTCCCGCGTCGACCGGGTCGTCTACGGCGCCCGCGACGACAAGGCGGGCGCGGCCGGCTCGCTCTGGGACGTCGTACGCGACCGGCGGCTCAACCACCGGCCCGAGGTCGTGGAGGGCGTGCTCGCCGAGGAGTGCGCCCGGCCGCTGACGGAGTTCTTCAGAGGGCGCTGAAGAGGCGCCGAAAGCCCTGCTGGGAGAGGCTCCGGGTATCGATTTCTGCCCATGGGGCACCTTGCTGTAAGGTCTCCCTCGGTAGCGTGTCCGAGCGGCCGAAGGAGCTCGCCTCGAAAGCGAGTGTGGCGCAAGTCACCGAGGGTTCAAATCCCTCCGCTACCGCAGGTAGAAGAGGCGCCAGGCTCATTGAGCTTGGCGCCTCTTCGGCGTCCGTCTCAGTTTCCGTCTCAGTTGGCCGGTACGAGGGCCCCGGCGAGCCCGTCGTCATCGTCGTCCGCCCCGTCTCCGGGTGACTTCCAGATGAGTCCGTCGACCCGTTGCGCGACCTCGCTCCGGACGCTGTCCACCATGTGTTGGTACCGCGCAGCCATGGCCGTTGTCGACCATCCCATGAGGCCCATCACGGCCCGTTCGGAGACTCCGAGGATGAGCAGGACCGTAGCGGCCGTGTGACGCGCGTCGTGCAAGCGCCCATCGCGGACCTTGGCCGCTGCGAGCAGTTCCTTCCAGTCGTCGTAGTCCGTTCGAGGGGATGTGCCCCGCCCGGTCGGCGTCGCGAACAGCCACCCTTCGTCGGCCCAGTCGTCGCCGGCCGCCGTGCGTTCGGCGTCCTGCCTGGTGCGGTGCAGCCTGAGCAGGTCCACAAGCTGTGAGGGCAAGCCCACAGCGCGCCGGCCCGCGCGAGACTTGGTGTCTGCCGTCTCGGGGTTGGTCCGCTGACGCTGCGGGCAGTAGCCCGCCTTCCTGCCACAGGTGTCCCCACATCCGTGGGCGTATCGCGGGCGGCGGCGGCTCCGACGGACCATCAGAACACCTCGCGTCAGGTCCACATCGGTCCACTTGAGACCCAGAGCCTCACCCTGCCTGAGCCCGAGCGCAAGCGCCACGGCCCAGCGTGCAGAGTTCCGGCGGTCGTCGGCGGTCCGCAGGAGCCGCTGCACCTCTTCGACGGTGTACGGCTCCACCTCCTCTTCCCGCAGGCGGGGCGCCTTGGCGAGCTGGACAGGGTTCCGTCCGAGGTGGCCACGCCGTACCGCCTCGTTCAGCGCGGCGCGGAAGGTCCGGTGGATCTGGTGAATCGTGCCGGCCTTACGGCCATCGGCCTGCATCTTCCCGTAGAAGTGCTCGATGTGTTCCGGCCTGAGCTTGTCGAGCCGGTGGGCACCGAGGGCGGGGATCAGGTGCTTTCGGACGGCGACGCCGTAGCCGACCATGGTGTTCTCGTTCACCGCGAGCGGTGCGATGGTCTCCACCCAGTGGGTCAGCCACGTCTTGACCGTCCAGGGCTTCCCCGGCTTGGCGAGGGTCTTGGCGTCGCGCTGCTTCTCCAGTTCACGGACGGCGGCCGTCACTTCGGCCCGGGTCTTGCGCTCGACGTGGCGGCGGTCCGGCGTGCCGTCGTCGCGGATGCCGACGGTGACGCGGCCGTGCCACTTGCCGTCTTTGCCGAGGTAGATCGAGCTTCGACCGTTGGGCTGTCGGGTGCGCTTCTTGTCGTTCTTCTCTTCGGCCATACAGGTGCTCCTCAGGCGGCGTGGGCGGTGTGCGTGGTACGTGCGGTCTTGCGGAGGCGGGAAACGAACTCCGGGACGGCGTCGGCCGGGACCCTGCGGAGGTGGCCGACGGTGATGGACTCCAGCTCTCCGGAGCTGATGAGCCGGTAGCAGACGGTTCGACCGATCTGGAGGCGACGGGCGGCCTCTTCGACGGTCAGCAGCACAAGGGAGGGGTCTACGACTTCGGCGAGTCGGGCCGTGTCCATGCGCGTGGTGCTCCTTCGTCTCGCGGGGAGGAGCGGGGGCTCTTCGGCCCCCTTCCGAGAAGTCCGCTACATCCGCTACGCCGCTACATCGCAGGTCAGCGGCTGGTTTTTTGTAGCGGAGGGGTGGCGTGTAGCGGCTACGCACGCATTGCGGGTTGGCGTGCGTAGCCGCTACACGCTGCGGTGCCGCTACAGATTCAGGGGCTCTGAGCTGGGCTGTAGCGGCGTAGCGGATGTAGCGGAGCCCTGGGGGGCAGGGCAGTAGCGGGACCACGCGTCGGTCAGGTCGACGGCGTGGAAGCCCTTGAGGACACCGCCGGTCGTGCGGATGTTCCGGGACCGGATCGGCTCGTTGTCCCCGGTCATGTACTCCCCGAGCATCCGCGACAACCTGCGGTTGTCGAGCGCCTTGCCGTCCAGATCGGCCCACGGCGCGTCGTCCAGGGCGTTGAGCCGGTCCAGGATGGCGATGGTGGGCAACCGGTCCACACCGATCAGCACGTGATCCCGCAGGTCGGTCAGCAGCCGGATACCGAGACTGTGCTTGTCGGTGTACTGCGCGGCCTTGACCAGCGTCACGCACGCCTCCCGCGCCCGGCGCGGCCAGTCCCCGCCGGCCGCGTCGGCGACGGCGAGCAGCGGTTCCCACACGTCCGCCGGGCGGTCGGTGACACCGTCGGGCATGTCGGGCCAGGCGCCCATGACGAACCCGCGTGCCTGCTCCGTCCAGTCGGCGAGTCGGTCACGGAGCTTGTGCCCCTCCGCCTCGTGGACGCGGGCCCGGAAGGGCTCCACCCGCTCGTTGCGGGCGCGGCGGCGCATGCGGATGACGACGGAGCGGGTCAGGATCGTGTCCGGGAGGGAGCCGAGTCCGGCGACCGCGACCGCGCAGTACGAGGGGAACGCCTGAACGGTCTGGTTGCCGCCGTCGCCGATGCACCGGTAGGTGACCCCGGTGCGGCGGTGGCCGGCGTTCAGGAAGCCGCGCAGTTCCTCGTTGTCGCCCGCCTTCGGGCCGAAGATCGTGTCGATCTCGTCGAACAGGATCGTGGGTCGGCCGTTCTGCCCGGACACGGCGCGGAACAGGGCGGCGGCGGAGGCGTTCACCGCGACCATGGGCTGTGGCACGAGGGTTTCCACGATTTCCAGCGCGCGGGACTTGCCCGATCCGGGCTCCGGGGACAGGAACGCGAGCCGCGGGGTGGAGTCGAAGCAGTCGAGCAGGTGGGCGTGGGCGTCCCAGAGGGCGACGGCGACGTAGGCGGCTTCGGTGGGGAAGACGTTGAAGCGCCGGTGGAAGGCTTCCACCTCGTTGAGCAGCGCGGCCCCGTCGATGGGCGTGGGGGTCATGCGGCGTTCCTCCCGTCGGTGAGCGAGGCGGGTGTGCCGGTGCAGGCGGACGTGTGAGCGGCGTACTCCCAGACGAGTGCGGCCACGGCGTCCGTGCCCGTGGCGGTGGCGGTCTCCCCGCACGCGCAGGCGTAGGCGGCGGTGGGGGTGGCGCCGGGACGCGTGGACCAGCGGGCCCCGTCCCAGTGGTCGCGGTAGACCGGCGGAGCGAAGATCCGGATACCGGGCCGCTCCGGCGTCGGATCAGCGCTGGGGCGCACGTCGGCGGTCCGGAACCGGTTCGAGCGAAGGGCAGTTACGACGCCCTTGCGGGCGGCGCCTTTCGGCTCGCCCACGGCCGCCGGCGACGCGGCCGGTTCGGCGGCGCACGGCCCGGCGGGGATGGTGGTGATGCTCTTCAGGCGGGGACGGGAGGGGTGGTTCATGCCGCCGCCCGGCGTGCCTGGTTGTGGGAGATGGACCAGTTCAGCGCGCTACGGAGCGTCGAGCGGCACTCGGCCGCGGACAGTCCGGCCGCCTCCCCCGCCTCCTGAAGAGCCTGCTCCACCACATGTCGGGGGAGGTCGCCCCACGCGACGAACCGCCCCAACGCGCGCGCCGCCCGGAACAACGTCCCCTCGCGGCAACCCTGTTGGGCCGATGCGACGTTTCGTGTCTCCGCGGTGAGTGCTACATCCGCGTATCGGCGGGATTGCCCCGTGACGGCCGTCGAGGGGGCCTGAGGCGCCTTGGGGGCGGGTTGCAGGACGCCTTGGAGCCACGGGGGCAGTACGGCCGCCTCAGGGCCGCACAGAGCCTCGTACGGTCCGGCGGGGGTGATGCTGCCGGCCGCGACGACGTATCCGCCCCATGCGCGGGTGTCGACCGAAGTCGCCACGGTCCCGGCAGTGTTGGCGAGCCTGACCCCGTCGGGGGCGGTGAAGTACAGGTGCTCCCCGCCGCTCGCGGTCCGCACCCGGTAGGTGTGGGGGACGGCGTGGCCGGCGCGCTCGCAGAGCGCTCGAAAGGTCGTCGCGCCGGAAGGCGCGTCCGAACTGCCCTTGTCCTTGGGCATGTCGAGGTCGATGACGACCAGCCGTGAGGGGCCGGTGGCGATACCGACGTTGAACGGGGCCCGCGACCAGGCGGCGCGGACGCGGCCGGGGTCGGTGGTGGCCCGCTCCTCCCACTTCCGGTGCCCGCTCGCGCACTCGCCGGTGCGGGGACAGGACTGCTCGCCGTGCAGTGCCGGCGGCTTGCCTCCGGGACGCAGGGGGAAGACGTGCCAGCCGCGGGCGGCGGCGTTCAGTGCTGCGCGTAGCAGCGCGGATCGGGGGTCTTGGGTCATGCTGGGTGTCTCCAGTCCTGTTGCAGGGTGCTGGGTGACAAGGGCGGCCCGTGACTTTGGCGAGACGGGGGCCGCCCTTGGCGTATCTAGAAGGGCGGTTCGTCGCCCCACGGGTCGCGGTGCGCGGCGTTGCGGCGCAGCCAGCGGGGCAGGCGCGGGAGCGGCAGCAGGACGATGCGCCACTCGGTGCCGCAGTCGCAGGGGTCCCAGTCGCTGCCGGCGTACTCGCCGGTGTCGTTGTCGCCGTAGTAGCTCTCGATGCCGCCGACGCCGTCGCAGTCGGGGCAGTCGGGGCGGGGGGTGTCGGTCAGGACCAGTGTCCGGCGGGGGTAGTCCATGACCTCAAGGCGGATTCGCTTCAAGGTGGTTGGCCTTTCTGGTCAGCCGTGGAAGTGGTTGCGCTTGAAGACCGCCCGGCGGATGTTCACCGTGGTCCCGCCGCTGTTGTGGCGGCCGGCGGTGAGGACCTGCACGGCGATGAACCCGCCGAACAGCACGGCGGCGAGGGTGATGAGCTGGGTGATGAGCGCGGTCAGGGCGGTGATGAAGGTGGTGAGCATCAGCAGCCCGCCGCACACGGCGAGGAACCCGACGCCCCCGAGGGCGACGTTCACCGCGGCGCGGGAGACGACCGGCTTCGCGGTGATCGGCTCCGGCTGTGCGGGGTGGACGGCGTAGCCGGTGACGACGCGGCCGTCGGGCAGGACCACGCTCGCCACCGCCGGGACCGTGGCCGGCTGCATGGGGATGAGGGGCGCCGGCATGGCGACGGCAGGGGTGGGCTGGTGGACCTCGACGGCCCGCAGCACGGGCGCGGCGGCGGTGTGTTCGGGGTACATGTGGAATCCCTTCCGGTGCGCGGTCAGGGAGGCGGAACCACCCCCTTGCGGGGTGGCTGTGGAGGGGGTTTCAGGGGCGCTGACCTGCGTTCCTCCCTGACTCCCTGCACGATCATTCGTGCTGGTCAGAGCCAGGGAGGCGGGTCAGGGAGGCTGCCAGGGAGTTCTCCCTGACTCCCTGACCCGGGAGGTGTCGGCTCCCTGTCACTCGGAGGCGGAAGCGGAACCCTCGTCATCACGGTTGGCGAGCGCGCGGGTGACGCGGTCGTGGGCGACGACCATGCGCCCGTCGGACTTGTACGGCTCAGCACCGGTACCCTCCAGCACGCGCCGGAGGTCGCCCGGCGTCCACGCGCCGTAGGCCGTCTCGTTGAGCGCGGCGAGCCGCTTGAGAACGTCCTGCGTGAACAACCGCGTGGCGGTCCCGAAAACGCCGGCGATGTCGGCGAGCGGGTCGCGGTCCTCGCCCCGGTCGATGACCCGCAGCGTGGTGACCCCATCCCGCATGGCCTTGGCCCGGTCCGCGATCTCGGTGGCCGTGTCGGTGTCGATGTAGTGCGTCCGCACCGTGATGGACGCCTGACCGGCGGGGATGGCGATCCCGTCGGAGGCGACCACGACCGTGCCCTTGTCCAGCCCCGGACGCAGCAGGTTCGGCGCCGCGCCGCCGTCCACGGCCTTGTCCCCAAGCGCCATACGCGCCTGAGACTCCGTGCCCAGCGCGAGCGAGGCACGCGTGTGGGCACCCTCCCGCACGAGCTTGGGAAGGTTCTGGTCGGTGGGGTCCTGCGTGCCCTGCCACAGCAGCACGTTCACGGCCCGACCCTGGTTGTGAATCTTGCGGGCGGCCATGAAGTACCGGGAGGTGGCCTTGGACCCGCCGTAGGGGCGCTTGTCCTCATCCTTGGCCGGGCACATGAACGCGACCTGCGCCTCATCGACCAGCACGATCAGCGGCGGGAACTGCGTGCCGGGAGGCGCGGTCAACCGCCGTTCCATCTCCGACACCCCGCCTTCGACCATCTCGGTCGCCTCGACCACGTGGTCGTCGGTCGGGCCCTGAATCAGCCGGGTGGCGAGCCCGTCGAACATGGCCCAGTCACCCGCGCCCTTAAGGTCAGCGACCCGGAACTCAACCGTGCAATCGAGGGCAAGCCACAGGGCGAGCGCTCGCAGCGCGGCGGTCTTGCCCTGGTTGGACAGGCCGGTGATGAGCAGGTGCCGCTGATACAGGCTCAAGGAAGCGGCGTCGCCGCGCAGGTCCTGACCCCACGGGGCCTTCCCCTTGGCGTAGTCGGCGGTGATGGTCTCGTCGGTGACCAGCGGAGACGGGCCGATCGGCTCATCGAGCGCACCGGAGTCGGCCACCCACAGCCGGACGGTGCGGGCGGCGGTCGGGATGGTGATGAACACCTCGTGCTCGTGCCGGGACAGGTTCTCGGCGAGCTTGCGGCGCTTGCTCTGCACCTCGTTGGTCGACACCCCCGACGGGAGCGTGACGTCGACCTCCACGCCGCATCCGGCGATGACGATCGGACCCAGCATGGACGCGCCGGCGTCGCCCATCTCCTTGATGGCGTTGCGCAGCGCCGGAACCCCGAGGTCGCGCAGGGCCTTGACCACGATCGAGGGCGTGATGGGCTCGCCCTCGCCGTTGCGGACGCGGTCGGGGAGCGCCCACTGGGGTGCGGCCTGCTGGTGTGCGCCGACGGACCACAGGGCGAGCAGCGCGAGGAACGGGGCAACGGACACGGCCGGTCCCCACACCACGCGCACGATGGTGACCATCAGGTTGATGAACTTGATGACCGCCATGAGGGGCGTGACGATCTCGGTGGCGTCCTTCGTGGCGATGGCCATGGCGATGCCGAGCAGGACCAGCCCGCCCATGCCCATGCCGGCCGTGGCGGCGGCGCCCTTGGCCGCGTCCATCGGGGAGTGCAGCAGGTCCATACGGCGGCGGTGGCGGGCGTCGCGGAAGCGCTGCCCGCGCTCCTCCCACTCCGCCGCCGCCTCGAAGTTCCCCGCCGCCTCCGCCGTGCGCATGTACCGCTCGTAGCGGGCGGCGGTCCGGCCGTCCCACGCCCGCTTGCCGACGATGCGGGCGCCGCCGGCGATGTAGAGGGAGTGTCGGGCCACCGCGCGGGCGGTCGTGCGGGTGTTCTCGTGCGTGACGGCCGTGCGCAGGGCGCGTCCGGAGCGCACCCACAGCGGCACCGACGGCGCCGGAGGTGCCTGCCAGTCAGGGGCCAAGGTCAGCGGGGGATAGGCGTCGGGGGTGTACGGTTCAGGGCTCTCGTGCAGGTGAACGACGGTTTCGCTCATGGCAGGAAGACTCCTGACGACCCCTCGGGGGGTCGGAAGTTGGGGAGGGAGGCGGGTCGGTTCAGAACCAGCCGGAGGACTTCTTCGCGGCCTTGTCGGCGGCGGCCTCGCGCACGATCCGCGTCCGCTCGGTCTGCAACGCGGTGATCTCCGCGATCAGCCGGATCTCCGCGCTCTGCCACGCGGTGTCGATCCGGCTCTCGGCACCACCGGCACTCCGGCCCCGGGCGATCCGGTACGAGCCGCTGACGGCGCCGCCGAGGACGGCGCGGCGCTCGCGGCCGTCCAGCGGCCACATCTCCCGGTTCTTGACCGCTTCGAGGTTGCGGGTGGCCTGCTGGATCGCCTTGTCCAGGCGGCGGGTGTCGCGCTTGCCCATGTCGGTGCTCCCAGTTGTCGAATTCGTCGCCAGGCGGCGGGGCGGGTCAGCGGGGGTTGGGGTTGAGGGGCATGCCGCACTTCGGGCACGTGCGGGGGTTCGGCTGCGGGACGGGCTTGCGGCAGCCCGGGCAGCAGGAATAGGGGTGCCAGGCCATGGAGGACTCCTCGTGTGAGTGGCCGCAGTTCAGGTGGCAGATGCCGGCTCCGCGCAGGGCACGCAGGTGCCGAGCGAAGAGGGGATGACGTAGCCCGCCTCCCGCCGGCAGCGCGGGCAGACGCGGCGGGCACGGTTGGCCGCAGCGAGCGCCGCCCACCGGGCCGGGGTCATCGGGCGCACCGGCTTGGCCAGGTCGACCCGGTACAGGTACGCGACCAGCGGGCCCCGGCGGCGGCACGGCCGTTCGAGCTGCGCCGCCACCTCCTGACCACCCGGCCGCAGACCCCGCGCACGGAGTTGTCGGCGGGTGGCGTAGCCGTCCGGGGCGAGCCGCCACCGGTAGACCGGCAGCGCGGCCATCAGGCGACCCGCTTCCACGCGGCCCGCAGGCGGACCTCGGAGGCGGCGTGGCCGGACGCACGGAACCGGGCGGCCATCTCCCGGTACGACAGCGCCGGCACCTCGCTGAGGCGGATCGCGTCCACCAGGGCGTCCAGCGCGTCATCGGACAACGCGGGTCCGGTCTCCAGCGCCGGGACGGGCTCCGAGGGGCCCCAGACGGGCAGTTCCCACATGGGTGTGACGCCGGGTGTGACGCGGGTCGTCACGCTGGTCAGCGCCCTGCCGGTGTCCTCCCCGTCCCGGGCCGTCTCCAGCGTCGACCACGCCCCCGCGAGGGTCTGCGCGGTTTTCGCCTGGACGCGTGCGACGCGGGCTCCGGCCTCCGTCACGGCCGTCAGCCGCGTCTCCTCCGTGGCCGCTTCCGCCCGCAGTCGGGCGCGGGCCACGGCCGCTTCGTCCCGGGCCTCCTGCTGGATTCCCCGGATGGCTCCGAGCGCGGACGGGGTGAGCGCGGTCCGCTCCCACAGCCCGTGCACCAGCCACAGCGCCTTCGCCGCGATCGGCAGCCACGCCACGGCCAGCCACGCGCCGGCCGACGACTCGGCGGTCAGCGCGTGCGCGACCAGAACACCGGCCGCGATCAGACCGAAGCACCAGCCGACGGCGGTCACGACGGGGCTGTGGTCTCCCTGCGCGGCGAGCCGGCGTTCGTAGGCGAGGGTGGCCAGCCATCCGCCGTCGATGCCGAGACCGACGACCAGCGCGACCAGCCACGGCATCGCTGTGCCCAGCCACATCACCACCACGGCCAGCGTGAGGACCATCGAGACGGCCGTCATCGCGACGGCCGGCAGTACGGTCTTGGCCTTCACCGCGCACCCCCGATCGGGCGCACGGCCACGCCGGTGATGAGCACGGCCGGCGAGAACGGGTCCCCGACGTCCTGCGCGTCCTCCGACCAGTCCCACACCGCACCCGGCACCGGCTCGAACCCGAGGACCGCGAGCGCTTCCGCCCGCTCGGTCACGGTCGGCACCGGCAGCGCACGAGCGAACGAGTGCGTCGGCCAGTAACCGGCGCACACGTACACGCGCCACTCACGGCCGTCCCGCAGCGACATCTGCGCCCGCAGCGCGGGCAGGTTCGTCCCGCTCATGCCGCACCACCCGGCGCGAGCGCGCCGGCCGTCCGGTTGAGCAGAGCGACCCGCGCGGCGAGCGCCCGGCGACGGGCCCGGCGGATGCGCCGGATGTCCAGCTCGGTCGGGGTGCGGTCGAGGGTGACGATCTGCGCGTCGAGCAGGTCGACGTCCGCCAGGATCAGCGGCATCTCCAGCTCGATCGCGTCCAACTCGGCGTCGGTGGGCTCCATGAAGTCGGCGAACGCGGTAACAGCGTCCTGAACAGTAACGATGTGGCTCATTGGGTCTGGTTCCTTCCAGAGAGGAACGGCCCGAACAGCGGCCCCGGTGTTCGAGCACCGGGGCCGCGCGCCGTTGAAGTCGGAACATCCGGCTCCCCTCAGCGCTGCTCGTACGAGACGAGCAGCGGAGGCAACCGGCGCAGCGTTGTGAGCTGCGGAGTTGTGGTCATGCGGGTGTGTCTCCTTCGGGAACACGGGCTCCCGTTTCAGGCGTATGGAGATGTGACCTTTCGGTCTCAAGCCCTCCGGTTGACCAGGGGTCCGGGTCCCTCGGCCCGCTCTGTCCCGGGCCCCTTGACCTCGACCAGCCCTTCGTGGAACCGGGCATGTCGAGATCCCGCACCCGTTGGCCGATCTGACTGACCGTCGGGCACATCCCTAAGGTTCCCTAGGGTTCCCTGCGGTGTCAAGCGGTAAGCTAGGGAACCTAAGGGAAGTGACGACAAGGAGCAGCCGACATGGCAGGTCAGGCCGACAATCGGGCGCCCTACGCGAAGATTGCCGCCCACTACACGGAGCTGATTTCGTCCGGTCAGCTTCAGCCGGGGTCTCTCTTGCCGAGCATCAAGAACCTCTCGGAAGAGTGGAAGGTAAGCACCGCGACCGCCGAGAAAGCCCTGCGTAAGCTCCGCAACGATGGTCTCGTTCGCGGTATCCACGGCATCGGAACTGAGGTGTTGGACCAGCCGGCCGCCATGTCTTCGGGTTCCCAGCGCCTAGACCGGGGACGGCGCACCGGCTCTAGCTGGGGGCAGGGAGAGAGGTCCGACTCACACCAAGCGTCCGTGGTCTCTGCGCCCGCAGACGTCGCACAAGCGCTGGACATCGAACGCGGCGCCGACGTGATCCGCCGTAGCCGGGTCTACAGGGATCGACATGGCATCGTGGCCCACAGCACGTCGTGGATTCCCGCTCAGTACGGCGAGCTGATCCCTCAGCTAGCGGCGAGTGAGCGTTTGACGGGGGGAACGTCGCTTCAGCTCATCGCTCAGGCGACCGGTCACCCGATCAGCCACCGGATCGACACCGCATCCGCGCGACTGCTCACGCCTGAAGACGCGCGCCTCTTGGAACTTGACCCCGACAACCCGCCTGCGGAACCTGTGGTCGTGATGACTGCAAAGTTCATCGACAGCGAGGGAAACATCGTGGAATACGGTGTAGACCTCGGCGGACCCAACCGCACATGGCGTACGGAGTCGGAGGTCTCCTCGTGACGATCCCCCGTCCGCCGTTCTGCGTGCTGATGGCCGGACTGCCCGGCTCAGGGAAGACGACGCTTTCACGCGTCCTCACGGCCCGAGGCTTCGCACGGCTCTGCCCCGATGAAGAGATGTACCGGCGGCATGGCGTCTACGGCGTGGACTTCCCCCGCGGTATCTTTCCCACGCTTGAGCGACCGGTTCTCGAAGATGTGGCCGCTGACCTCAGAGAACAGCTCAAGGCAGGCAATGACGTGGTGGTCGACCACGGCTTTTGGACCCCGGAGGACCGAGCGAGGTGGCAGGCCATCGCTACAGACGCCGGCGCTGTCCCCGTTCTCGTCTACCTGGCTGCCAGCCACGACCAGCTTTGGGCGCGGATCAGCAAGCGCAACGACTTCCACGAGAGCGATCCCAACTCCATCTTCTTCTCGGAGAGCGACCTACAGCGGTACCGGACGCGGTTCATCCCCCCTCAGCCGGACGAACCACACCTCTTGTATGAGGGCGACCCCGAAACCGTGCTTGCGGCCCTCGGCCTATTGGCCTCTTCGGATGGTTAATGCGCAGGTCAGCCCGGGGCGCTCCGTCTCAGTTTCCGTCTCATTCAGCCCCGTCCAATGCCGTCCACAGCGGTTCACGCGGACGGCGTGAGTACGGGAATGAACGGGCCTGAACTGCCTCGAATGCGGCTCTGACCAGTACGAACAGACCTCGAAAGCGAGTGTGGCGCAAGTCACCGAGGGTTCAAATCCCTCCGCTACCGCTTGAGAAGGGCCCCGTCTTCGGACGGGGCCCTTCGTGCGTCCCGGCCTTGGGCCTCAGGGGCCCTCAATCGACAATCGTGGCCGTCCTGTTGGGTGCGCGCAGGACCGTGGCGGTTACACTCGCCGCCGCAGGCAGGTCAGTGGGGTTCGAGGGACTTCGAGAGACAGGGGAGGCCGCGGTGGCGGTGAACGCCAAGAAGATCGTCGTGTTCGCGCTCGTGGTCTTCGCCATGTACGTGATCATCACCGACCCGGCCAAGGCGGCCGACTACGTCCAGATAGCCTTCGAGGGCATATCGGACGCCGCCGGGGCCATCGGGGACTTCATGACCTGGGTCGTGGGCGGCGCGAAGAACTGACCGGCCGCAAGAGCAAGAGGTACGTCGCATGATCCGGCACCTGGTCCTGTTCAAGCTCGACGAGGGTGTCGAGCGCGACGACCCGCGCGTCCAGGAGGGCGTGGCCGCCTTCCGCGCGCTCGGCGGGCAGATCGACGAGCTGCGCTCCTGGGAGTGCGGCTGGAACGTCACCGACCGCCCCATCGCCTACGACTTCGCGATCAACTCCTCCGTCGAGGACACCGGCGCCCTCCAGCGGTACCTGGAGCACCCCGCCCATCAGGCGGGCGTCGCGCTGTGGCGGGAGTTCGCCACGTGGGTGATCGCCGACTACGAGTTCTGAGGGCCGGGCGCCCCCGGAACACGAGCCCTCCGCCGTTACGGCGGGGGGGCTTTCCCGTGTCCGGCGATCCATCCATTGGCGTCGTTTGAGGGCCAACACGGCGTTATGCGGTGCTTGCACACAGTGCACATGTCTTGTGATGCTATGACCGCTTTTGACGGATGATTGACCGATGAAGAGGTGGCGTTGACCGTGTCGGCCAGTACTGCGCCGCCCCAGGCGGAGGCGCCCGCGACCCTCCCCGAGCCCTCCGCCGAACCCTCCGCCGCACCCCCTCCCGAGAAGCGCCGGGGCGCCGACACCCGGGCCCTGACCCAGGTGCTCTTCGGCGAGCTGAAGAACCTGACGCCGGGCACCCCGGAGCACAACCGGGTCCGCGGGGCGCTCATCGAGGCCAACCTCCCGCTGGTGCGCTACGCCGCCGCCCGCTTCCGCTCCCGCAACGAGCCGATGGAGGACGTGGTCCAGGTCGGCACCATCGGGCTGATCAACGCCATCGACCGCTTCGACCCCGACCGGGGCGTGCAGTTCCCCACCTTCGCCATGCCGACCGTGGTCGGCGAGATCAAGCGGTACTTCCGGGACAACGTCCGCACCGTGCACGTACCGCGCCGGCTGCACGAGCTGTGGGTGCAGGTGAACGGGGCCACCGAGGACCTCACCACCGCGCTCGGCAGATCACCCTCCACCGCCGAGATCGCCGAGCGCCTCAGGATCAGCGAGGAGGAGGTGCTGTCCTGCATCGAGGCGGGCCGCTCGTACCACGCCACCTCGCTGGAGGCCGCGCAGGAGGGCGACGGGCTGCCCGGACTGCTGGACCGCATCGGGTACGAGGACCCGGCGCTGGACGGCGTCGAGCACCGCGACCTGGTCCGGCACCTGCTGGTCCAGCTCCCCGAGCGCGAGCAGCGCATCCTGCTGCTCCGCTACTACAGCAACCTGACCCAGTCGCAGATCAGCGCCGAGCTCGGTGTCTCCCAGATGCATGTCTCCCGGCTGCTCGCCCGGAGCTTCCAGCGGCTCAGATCGGCCAACCGGATCGAGGCATGACCGGCGCACGGGAGCACGGAACGGAAAACAGCAGGTAGAGCCCGTTCGCATGCGGGATCGAAAGATCACCGTCAGGAGCGAATCACGGCACGTCGACAGTGTCGGCAATTGTGCGCCGAAAGCCCGTCAGACCCCGTTCTGCCAGGGCTTATTGGCGTCTCACGTGTCGACATGTCACTACAGCGCGTTGCCGACATGTGACATTCTGCGGGAAGCGCGTTTGCCGAGGCTTCGGCTCCGGTATTCAGGTGAAGGCCGCGCTGTCCGATCAGGGCAGTGCGCCGCGACCGTCCCGCGACCCAAAGGGGGTGGCATGTCCGCAGAACAGGGCAGCTCGAAGGTGCTCACGAAGACCGTGGCAGCACCGCAGAAGCTCGACGCTCTCGACGTCCTCGACGGCTTCGAGGGTGCTCCGGCCCTCGACGCCGCACCCGCCCCCGCCGTCCCGGCCCCGGCGCCCGACGTGGCCCCGGCCGTCGAGGAGGCCGCACAACTTCCGGTGCCCTCGGGGGACATCGACACCCGCACGCTGTCCCGTTCCCTGTTCCTGCGGCTCGCCGCGCTCGGTGAGGACAGCCCCGAGCGGGGTTACGTCCGGGACACCCTGATCGAGCTGAACCTCCCGCTGGTGCGGTACGCGGCGGCCCGGTTCCGCTCGCGCAACGAGCCGATGGAGGACATCGTCCAGGTCGGCACCATCGGCCTGATCAAGGCGATCGACCGCTTCGACTGCGAACGGGGCGTGGAGTTCCCGACGTTCGCCATGCCGACGGTCGTGGGCGAGATCAAGCGGTTCTTCCGCGACACCTCGTGGTCGGTGCGGGTGCCGCGCCGGCTCCAGGAGCTGCGCCTGGCGCTGACCAAGGCGAGCGACGAGCTGTCCCAGCGGCTCGACCGTTCCCCGACCGTGCCGGAGCTGGCGGTCGCGCTCGGTGTCTCCGAGGAGGACGTGGTCGACGGTCTGGCGGTGGGCAACGCCTACACCGCCTCCTCGCTCGACTCCCCGGCCCCCGAGGACGACGGCGGCGAGGGCTCGCTGGCCGACCGCCTCGGCTACGAGGACACGGCGCTGGAGGGCGTGGAGTACCGGGAGTCGCTCAAGCCGCTGCTGGCCAAGCTGCCGCCGCGCGAGCGCCGGATCATCATGCTGCGCTTCTTCGCCAACATGACCCAGTCGCAGATCGGCGAGGAGGTCGGCATCTCGCAGATGCACGTCTCGCGGCTGCTGACCCGGACGCTGTCCCAGCTCCGCGAGGGTCTCGTCTCGGACTGACGGACCCGAGAACCGACGGACCGAGAAGGCCCGCCCGGCCCGTGTCGCGCGCTTCGGCGCGGACGCGGGCCGCGGGCCTTTCGAGGGGCTCCGTGACGGAGCCGGGGGTCACTTCAGCGCGAGCCAGGCGACGGCCGCGACGACGGCCACGGCCACGACGACGCCGATGATCAGGCCGACGCGGGGGCCGGAGGAAGCCGCCTCCTGCTGGCGAGCCGGGGGAGTCTCGTCGACGAACGCGCGGAACATCTGAGTGCTGCCTGCGGGGTCGTAATTGCCCTGGGGGCCCTGGGTGTTAGCCATGGGCCGAGACACTAGCGAATCCGGGTGCCCACCCCAAGTGCGGGGCCATGGGGACAGAGGCGGGCAGGTCACCCGCGTCCACCTGCATGTTTACGATCGCAATACTTGCCTTTGCCAAGTTTTTGCGCCGTTGGCCGCCGATTTATTTGCCTACAGCAACCAAGCATCTCTATGGTTGCCCAAAGCAACGAATACGGGAGGTGTGATGGCCGGGCAGGCGCAGTTCGAGGAGCTGGCACGTCAGCTCAGTGCCGTCGGTGCCGTGAAGCGCGACATCGGGCGGATACTCCCGCCCGACTGCCCGGCCGGTTCGGCCGCCGTGCTGACCCTGCTCGGCCGCCACGAGGAGATGCGCATGAGCAAGCTCGCCGAGCTGCTCGCCGTCGACATGTCGGTCACCAGCAGGCATGTCGCCCACGTGGCCGCGCGCGGCTGGATCGAGCGGTCGCCGGACCCGGCGGACAAGCGTTCGCGCATCCTGCGCCTGACGCCCGCGGGCGACGACCAGCTCGCGGAGCTGTCGCTGCGCACCAGCCGGCTGCTCGAAGAGCGGCTGAGCGACTGGACCGACGACGAGGTCGCCCAGCTCATCCAGCTCATGAGCCGGCTGCGCGCGTCGTTCGGCGACTGCCGCTCCGGTGTGCCGAGACCGGCCGCCCCCGTTTCCGCAGAAACCCGTACACCCGCGATCACGTAAGTAAAGGAAGCCCATGGCAACGACCACACCATCCGGTGTGCGGGCTCACGCCAAGCACGGGGGCGGGGCCGACGAGGCCCCGATGACCCACCGGCAGATCATGGAGGCGCTCTCCGGGCTGCTGCTCGGCATGTTCGTGGCGATCCTGTCGTCCACGATCGTCTCCAACGCCCTCCCGCACATCATCGGTGACCTCGGTGGCGGCCAGTCCGCCTACACCTGGGTCGTCACCGCGGCCCTGCTGTCGATGACGGCCGCCACCCCCCTGTGGGGCAAGCTCGCCGACCTGTACAGCAAGAAGGCGCTCGTCCAGATAGCCCTGGTCATCTACGTCGTCGGCTCGATGGCGGCCGGTCTGTCGCAGAACCCCGGCATGCTGATCGCCTGCCGTGTCGTCCAGGGCATCGGCGTCGGCGGTCTGTCCGCCCTGGCGCAGATCGTCATGGCGGCGATGATCTCCCCGCGTGAGCGCGGCCGTTACTCCGGCTACCTCGGCGCCACCTTCGCCGTCGCCACCGTCGGCGGCCCGCTGCTCGGCGGTGTCATCACCGACACCTCGTGGCTCGGCTGGCGCTGGTGCTTCTACGTCGGTGTCCCCTTCGCGATCCTCGCGCTGATCGTGCTCCAGAAGACCCTGCACCTGCCCGTGGTCAAGCGTGAGGTCAAGGTCGACTGGGGTGGCGCCGCGCTGATCTCCGCGGCCGTCTCGCTGCTGCTGGTCTGGGTCACCTTCGCCGGTGACAAGTACGACTGGCTGTCCTGGCAGACCTACGCGATGGTGGCCGGCTCGATCGTGCTCGGCGCGCTGTTCGTGCTCGTCGAGGCCAAGGCCAGCGAGCCGATCATCCCGCTGCGCCTGTTCAAGAACCGCACCATCACGCTGGCCTCGCTCGCCTCGCTGTTCGTCGGCGTGGCCATGTTCAGCGGCACCGTGTTCTTCAGCCAGTACTTCCAGCTCGCCCGCGACAAGTCCCCGACGATGTCCGGTGTCCTGACCATCCCGATGATCGGTGGTCTGTTCGTCTCCTCGACCGTCTCGGGCCAGTTCATCACCCGTACCGGCCGCTGGAAGGCGTGGCTGGTCAGCGGTGGCGTCCTGGTGACCGCCGGACTGCTGCTGCTGGGCGGCATCCGGTACGACACGGACTACTGGAAGATGGCCATCTTCATGGCCCTGCTGGGTCTCGGCATCGGCATGATGATGCAGAACCTGGTGCTCGCCACGCAGAACCAGGTGGCGCCCTCCGACCTCGGCTCGGCCAGCTCCACGGTCACCTTCTTCCGCTCCCTGGGCGGCGCGGTGGGCGTCTCGGCGCTCGGCGCGGTGATGGCCCACCGGATCACGCACTACGTCACGGACGGCATCGGCGGGCTCAGCCCGAAGTACCAGGCCGCGATGGCCAAGTCCGGCTCGACCGACACCATCCCGGACATGGACAGCCTCCCGGGTCCCATCCGGAACCTGCTGGAGAGCGCCTACGGCCACGGCATCGCCGATGTCTTCCTCATCGCGGGCGGCCTCGCCGCCGTCGCCTTCCTGATCACGCTGTTCATCAAGGAGGTCCCGCTGAAGACGAAGGGCGCGCTCGCGCAGTCCTCCGCGTCCGAGGCCCCCGTCACGGACCCGGCCGCCGTCCCCGCGGTCGCCGAGGCCCAGCAGGTCCCGGCCATGGCCTTCGCCACCACCGAGGGCACCCCCTCGGCCGACGGCACGGCCACCGCCACCGCCCCGCAGGTCACGGCGGTCGCCATGGCCGCCGAGCCCGCTCCGGCCGGCGGCACCCCGGTGCACGGCTTCGTGCGCGGCGCCGAGAGCGCCCCGGTCCCGGGAGCGGCGGTCACGCTGATCTCGCTGGCCGGCCGCCAGCTCGGCCGCGCGGTCGCCCAGGGCGACGGCTCCTACGCGCTGGCCGCCCCCGGCACCGGCTCGTACGTGCTGATCGCCTCCGCGGACGGCTTCCAGCCGCAGGCGTCCACCGTCGTGGTGGGCGAGGAGCCGCTGTCGTACGACATCCTGCTCAGCGGCACCAGCGGGCTGACCGGTGTGGTCCGGGCCGCCGGGAACGCGCTGCCGGTGAAGGACGCGATGGTCGTCGTCACCGATGTGCGCGGTGATCTGCTGGCCGCCGCGCAGACCGGCGAGCAGGGCGAGTTCGGGTTCACCGAGCTGGTGCCCGGCACCGTGACGATCGCGGTCAACGCCGCCGGCTACCGGCCGCGCGCGCTGCCCGTGGAGGTCGCCACCACCGGGGTCACCCGCGTGGAGGTCGACCTGGACACCGGCGCGCTGCTCAGCGGTGTCGTCCGGGCCCCGCACGGTCCGCTGGCCGACGCCCGCGTCACCCTGGTCGACCAGGCGGGCAACGTGGTCGGCACCGCCACCACCGGTGCGGACGGCGCGTACGCCTTCACCGACCTGGACGGCGGCGAGTACACCGTGATCGCCACGGGTTACCCGCCGGTGGCCACCGCGCTGACCGTCGCCGGAACCGGCACGGACGGTCACGACATCGAACTCGCCCACCCCGGCGAGTAGTTCACCCGACCGGCCCGTGGCCCGCCTTCGAGGGCGGGCCACGGGCCGGTCCCCTGATCGACGCGCGCTCAGCCGCGCAGGGAGAAGAACGCCATGGCACTGACCGCGAGAATCCGCACCCGTGACGGCTGGGCCGTCTCGCACGCGGTGGTCACGGTGGCCGACATGACCGGTACGCAGGTGCTGCGGGCCGAGGCCGACGCCGAGGGCGTGGTGCGCGACGACACCGCGCTGGCTCCGGGGGCGTACACGGTGATCGTGACCGCCGTCGGGTACGCGCCCGTCGCCTCCAGCGCGCTGGTCACCGCGAGCGGCCGGGCCGAGGTCGGCTCGGTCACCCTGGCCCGGCAGGGCGGCAGCGAGCTGCCGCCGCCCGGCCCGTGGACCATCGACCCGGTGCACTCCTCGGTCGGCGCGGTCGCGCAGCACCTGGGCATCTCCAGCGTGCGGGGCCGGTTCACCGAGTTCGGCGGAAGCATCGAGATCGCGCCCGACGACATCACCAAGTCCCGCGTGGAGGCGGTCATCCGGGCCGCGTCCATCGACACGGGCAACGGGATGCGGGACACCCACCTGCGCTCCGCGGACTTCCTGGACGTGGAGAAGTACCCCGAGCTGACCTACCGCTCGGCCGGGCTGACCCAGGCCGGGCCGGACCGCTGGACCGTGCACGGCGAGCTGTCGATGCACGGGATCGTCCGCCCGGTCGACCTGGACCTCGCCTACCTCGGCACCGGCGCCGACCCCTGGGGCGGCACGCGGGCCGCGTTCCGCGCGACGGCCGAGCTGCACCGGGACGACTTCGCCATGAACTACAACCAGGTCCTCGCCGCCGGCATCGCCGCCATCGGCACCACCCTGCGGATCGAGCTGGACATCCAGGCGGTCCAGGGCGACGCGCTGCCCGCCCTCTGACACCGGTAGGTCCTACGCTCGGCGCATGGCACCCGACATCGCTACGAACACCCGAGTGACCCTGCCGGAACTGCTGGACTTCGTACGACCCCGCCATCGCGCCATCCTGCTGACCCGGCGCTCGGACGGCTCGCCGCAGGGCTCCCCGCTGACCTGCGGGGTGGACGACTCCGGCCGGATCGTGGCCTCCACGTACCCGGAACGGGCCAAGACCCGGAACGCCAAGAGGGACGAGCGGGTCAGTCTGATCGTGCTGAGCGACGAGTGGAACGGGCCCTGGGTCCAGGTCGACGGCACGGCCGAGGTGCTGGACACCCCGGACTCCGTCGAGCCGCTGGTCGAGTACTACCGGAACATCGCCGGTGAGCACCCGGACTGGGACGAGTACCGCAAGGCCATGGCCGAGCAGGGCAAGTCCATCATCCGCGTCACGCCGGAGCGGTGGGGGCCGGTGGCGACGGGCGGGTTCCCGGCACGGCTGGCGTCCGACTCGTAGAACAGCACTCTGGTGGCCCGTGGCCGGCCCCTCGCAAGGGTCAGCCGCGGGCCACCATCGCTTCGATGCCCGCGACCAGCAGGTCCAGGGCGAAGGCGAAGTCGCGGTCGAGCATCTCCTGCACCGTGTCGCCGCCGCGCGCGGCCATCAGGGCACGGGACTCCCGGAGGACCTCGGAGGTGCCGGCCACCTCGGAGGCGACGGTGAGGGACTGCTGGAAGTATTCGTCGGCGCTCAGCCCGGTGTCCGCGATCCGGGCGTGGAAGTGGCCCTCGATCGTGCCGTAGCCGTACACGAACTGGAAGACGGCCGAGATCGCGCCCGTCACCCCGTGCGCGGGCAGCCCGGCCCGGCCGACGACCCGCTGCACCGCGCGGGAGAAGGCCAGGGAGTTCGGGCCGATGTTGAGGAAGCGGCCCGCGATCGGGGACAGCCAGGGGTGGCGGACCATCATCGCCCGGTAGTCGGTCGCCAGGGCGCGGAGCTGCTCGCGCCAGTCGGCCTCCGTGTCCTCGGCGTCGGGCAGCGAAAGCTCGCCGAAGGCGGTGTCGAGGGCGAGTTCGAGCAGGTCGTCCTTGGTGTCGACGTACCAGTACAGGGACATCGCGGTCACGTTCAGCTCGCCTGCCAGGCGGCGCATGGAGAAGCGGTCCAGGCCCTCGGCGTCGAGCAGGGCGACGGAGGTCGCGGTGATCCGGGCCCGGTCCAGGCCGGAGGGCTGGCCGCCCCGGCCGCGCCGCTCCTTGCCGGTCAGCCAGACGCTGCCGCGTCGCCCGGCCTTGGGGCGGTCCTCATGGGGGCCGTCTTCCTTCACCACCGGGCTTCCCTCCGTGGGCCGTCGCTCACCGCACACCTTGCCAGGTCCGGGCGGCTCAACCACCCCGGCTCAGACGGCATCGCGCTGGGCCCGCTTGAGCAGGGCCGCCGCGACCAGGCCACCGGCCAGCACGGAGACGGAGCCGACCAGTTGCCCGGCGCTGAGTCCGGCCGAAAGGGTGCGGCCGTCGGCCAGGAAGGAGCTGAGCACCGCGCCCAGCACGGCCACCCCGAGCCCGTTGCCGAACTCGGCCAGCGTGCCGTTGATCCCGGCGCCGACCCCGGCCTTCTCCGGCGGGATGGCGCTCATGATCGCGTGCGCCATGGCCGGGTTGGCCAGCGCGCATCCGGCGCCGATCAGCACCAGGCCGAGCAGCGTCCCGGCGTACCCGGAGGAGGCCAGCTCGGCGATGGAGACCAGGCCGCCCGCCATCAGCGCCATGCCCAGGGCGATCGCCACCGGGGTGCCCAGCCTGGCCGCCCACTTGGCGGAGAGCCCGCTGAAGTTGAGCAGGACGACGGTGAGCGCCAGCGGTGCGGTACGCGCGCCCGCCTCCAGGGGGCCGTAGCCGAGGACCAGTTGGAGGTGCTGGGTGAGCAGGAACAGGGCGCCGCCCATGCCGAAGGTGATGAGCACCGCACCCGCGACCGCGCCGGTGAACCTGCGGTCCCGGAAGAACGCGAGGTCGAGCATCGGCTCCTCGACCCGGCTCTCCCAGTACGCGAACACCGCCAGCACGGCCACCGCGACCGCCGCCGAGCCCAGCACGCGGGCCGAGGTCCAGCCGTGGTGCGGGCCGGAGATGACCGCGAACACCAGGGCGGTCATGCCGATCGTGGAGAGCAGCGCGCCCAGCAGGTCGGGGCGGGCGGGCAGCCCAGAGGCGCCGACGGCACGCGTGGCCTTGGACTCCGGGACGAGGACCACCACGGCGACCAGGCCCAGGGCGGCCACGGGGAGGTTGATCAGGAAGATGGCGCCCCACCAGAAGTGGTCGAGCACGAAGCCGCCGATCAGCGGGCCGGCCGCGAAGCCGAGCGAGTTCACCGCGGCCCAGATGCCGATCGCCTTCGGCTGCTCCTCGGGCGCGAAGATCTGCATGGCGACCGCGAGCGTGGTGGTCAGCAGCAGGGCGCCGCCGATGCCCATCCCGGCGCGGGCGGCGATCAACTGACCTGTGGTGGTGGAGAGTCCGGCGGCCAGCGAGCCCAGGCCGAACACGGCGAGGCCCGCGATCAGCATCTTCTTGCGGCCGTACCGGTCGGCGGCGCTGCCCGCGGTGAGCAGCAGGCCGGACTGGACCAGGGAGTACGCGTTGATCATCCACTGGATGTCGGAGGTGGCCGCGTGCAGCCGGTGGGTGAGCGAGGGGATCGCCACGTTCAGCACGGTGTTGTCGAGCAGCACGGTGAGCTGGGCGAGGCAGATCACGCCGAGGATCAGCCAGCGGCGGGGGTGGCCCTGGGGGGCCTTCGGGAGCGGTGGTGCCGAGACGTCGGGAGCGGACATGCCGTACACCGTATAGCGGTTTCCCTATACGGTGTACGGCATTATCGGCCGGGGGTGTTTTCGGTCAGCTCGCCTTCTTCCGGGTGAGGTCGTAGAAGGTGGCCGAACCGGCCGTCACCTTCTCGAAGTTGGCCTCGACCCAGGTGCTGATGGCGGAGGCGGTGCCGCTGGCGCCGCCCATGCCGCGTCCTTCGCCGGTGCGGCCCATGCCCATGCCGCCGCCCATGCCGCCGCCCGCGATGTAGTAGTGGATCTTGCCGTCGGCGACGTACTGCTTGAACTGGGCGAGGGTCGGGGAGGGGTCGGTGCCGTTGAAGCCGCCGATCGCCATCACCGCTTTGTTGGTGGCGAGTTGGTAGCTGGCCGCGTTCTGGGAGCCGGTGGAGGCGGCGACCCAGGTGTAGGAGCCGGCGTCGGCCAGGAGGAGCTTCCTGGCCTTGGCGGAGACGGTGGCGCCGTTGAGGAGGCCGCCCGCGCCGCCGGGGGCGCCCATGCGGCCGGATTCGCCGGTGCGGGTGTTGCCGGGGAAGTTCTGGCCGGGCTGGCCGTTCTGTCCGTTCTGGCCGCCCTGGCCTGGGAAGCCGCCGCCGGGGAAGCCCTGGCCGCCGTTCTGGCCGGTGCCGCCGTCGGGCGGGGTCTGCCCCTGCTGGTTCGGCCGGCCCTGGCCCTGGCCCTGCTGACCCGGCATCCCGCCCGGGAAGCCCCCGCGCATGCCCCGGCCCCCCGGCCCTCCCCCGCCGAACCCCATCATGCCGGCCCCCGCCGGACCGGCCGTCGGAATCGACCCGGTGTGAGCGGAATTCACCGTGCTCAGCGTGTACGCCGTCGGCCCGGCGAGCGCCGCGATCAGGCCCAGGGCGGCCGCGCCGAGCGTCAGGTTCCGGGGCGCGCGGCCGAGGAACAGCAGGCCGAGCGCGGCCAGCAGGCCGCCGACGAGCACCAGCCACTTCAGCCAGGGCAGATAGTCGGAGGTGCGGTTGAGCAGCACGTACCCCCAGGCGCCGGAGGCCACCGACGCGGCCGCGAGCGCCCAGCCGGCCCAGGTCTCCTTCCGGCGCTCCCACAGCAGCCCGGCGCCCATGCCGACCACGGCGGCGAGGTACGGCGCGAGGGCGATCGTGTAGTACTGGTGGAAGATGCCGGCCATGAAGCTGAACACCGCCATGGTGATCAGCAGCGAGCCGCCCCAGACCAGGAACGACGCGCGGGTGACCGAGGTGCGGCCCAGCCTGCGGGTGGCCCACAGGCCCGCGATCAGCAGGATCAGCGCGGCCGGGAGCAGCCAGGAGACCTGGCCGCCGACCTCGGCGCCGAACATCCGGTCCCAGCCGGTCGAGCCCCAGCGGCCACCGCCGCCGCCCATGCCGCCGCCTCCGCCGCCGACGCTGCCGGTCTCGTCGCCGTTGATCCGGCCGAGCCCGTTGTAGCCGAAGGTCAGCTCCAGAAAGCTGTTGTGCTGCGAGCCGCCGATGTACGGGCGGGAGGAGGCCGGCCACAGCTCGACCACCGCGACCCACCAGCCGCCGGACACCACCAGCGCGAGCGTGGCCAGAGCGAGCTGGAGCAGCCGCCTGCCCAGCCGCACCGGCGCGCAGACCGCGTGGACGATCGCCAGCGGAGGCAGGATCAGGAACGCCTGGAGGGTCTTGGCGAGGAAGGCGAAGCCGATGGCGACGCCCGCCCAGACCAGCCAGCGGGTCCGGCCGTCCTCGATCGAGCGGACGGTGAAGTAGCAGGCCAGCGCCATCAGCAGGGCCAGCATCGCGTCCGGGTTGTTGAACCGGAACATCATCGCCGCGACCGGGGTCAGCGCCAGCACCGCACCCGCGACCAGTCCGGCCACCGCGCTGAACCGGCGCCGTACGGCCGCGTAGACGACCGCCACCGCGCCGACGCCCATGAGGACCTGGGGGACCAGGACCGCCCAGGAGTTCAGGCCGAAGATCCGGACCGACAGCTCCATGGGCCACAGGAACGCCGAGGGCTTGTCGACGGTGATGGCGTTGCCGCCGTCCAGCGAGCCGAAGAAGAAGGCTTTCCATGAGGTGCTGCCCGCCTGGACGGCCGCCGAGTAGAAGGAGTTGGCGAAGCCGGAGGCGCTCAGGTCGTAGAGGTAGAGCACGAAGGTCGCGGCGAGCAGCGCCCAGAAGGCGGGGCGGGCCCAGCTCGGGTCCTCGGGGCGGCCACGCCACGCACGCTGTGCGAGGGAGGCTCGTGGCGCCGATGGCATCTCGGCAACCTGCGGGGGCTGGTCGTACTGGGTGGTCATCGGGGGTCCCCCGTAGAGATGGTGGTGAGTTCGGCGTGTGCGGGAGCGGGGCCGGGTACCGGCGCCGGGTCGCGGCGGTCGGGGAAGACCCAGGCGCGGAAGAGGAGGAAGCGCAGGACGGTCGCGGCGAGGTTGGCGACGACCAGGACCGCGATCTCGGTGGTGTGCGCGGGGCTGGTGGTGGCCGCGTTCAGGGCGGCCAGGGAGCCACTGGTCAGGGCGAGGCCGATGGCGAAGACGACCAGGCCCTGCGCCTGATGCCGTACGGCACCGCCCCGGCCGCGTACCCCGAAGGTGAGGCGGCGGTTGGCGGCCGTGTTGGCGAGCGCGGAGAGCAGCAGGGCGAGCGCGTTGGCCGCCTGCGAGCCGCCGAACTGCCGGAAACCGCTGTAGAGCAGCAGGTAGAACAGGGTGGAGAGGCCGCCGACCACGCAGAACCCGACGAGCTGGCGGGCCAGGCCCTTCGGCACGTCGGTGATCTCGCGGTCGCGGGGGTCGTCGCCGAACGGCCGCGCCAGCCGGTCCAGCGGCAGCGAACCGGTGGTCAGGGCCCGCCCCACCCGCCATACGCCCTTCAGGTCGTCGGTCGCGGTGCGCACGATGTGCACGGTGGAGTCAGGGTCGTCGACCCAGTCGACCGGCACCTCGTGGATACGCAGCCCCGCCCGCTCGGCCAGTACCAGCATCTCGGTGTCGAAGAACCAGCCGGTGTCCTCCACCAGCGGCAGCAGCACCTGGGCCACCTCGCGCCGGATCGCCTTGAAGCCGCACTGGGCGTCGGAGAACCGCGCCTGGAGCGAGCCGCGCAGGATCAGGTTGTAGGCCCGGCTGATGAACTCCCGCTTCGGCCCGCGCACCACCCGCGAGGTCCGGCTGAGCCGGGAGCCGATCGCCAGGTCGGAGTGGCCGGAGATCAGCGGGGCGACCAGCGGCAGCAGGGCGTTGAGGTCGGTGGAGAGGTCGACGTCCATGTACGCGAGGACCGGCGCGTCGGAGGCGGACCACACCGTGCCGAGGGCACGCCCCCGGCCCTTGCGCTCCAGCCGGAAGCTGGTCACCTCCGGGTAGCGGGCGGCGAGTTCGGCGGCGATGAGCGGGGTGCCGTCGGTGGAGGCGTTGTCCGCGATGGTGACCCGGAAGGCGTAGGGGAAGGTGCGCGCCAGGTGCTCCCGCAGTCTGAGCACGCACCGGCGCAGGTCCTTCTCCTCGTTGTGGACGGGGATGACCACGTCCAGCACCGGGGTGCCGGCGGCCGTGGCGGGGAGGTGCTCCCGTGCCGGGAGGGCGCCGGGAGAAGAGTCGGTTCGCATGGGACCGACTCTTCTCAACTCCCCTGTCGCGCCCGTGTGGTGACGCTATGGCCCGGCTGTGAGGGCGGCACCGGCTCGGGTCCGGCCGCGGGCAGCCGTACGGTGAACACGGTCCGGCCGGGCGCGCTCGACACGTCCACGGAGCCGCCGTGCGCGGTGACGACGGCCCGCACGATGGCGAGGCCGAGCCCGGTGGAGCCGGTGGCGCGGGTGCGGGCGGAGTCGCCGCGCGCGAACCGTTCGAAGACGTGCGGCAGCAGCGCGGCCGGGATGCCCGGCCCGTCGTCCTCGACCTGGACGCACATCCGGTCGCCCTGCCGGCGCACCCGCGCGGTCACCGTGGTGCCCGGCGGGGTGTGGCTGCGGGCGTTGCCCAGCAGGTTGACCAGAATCTGCTGGAGCCGGGCCGCGTCGGCGGTCACCGGCGCCGGTTCGTCGGGCAGGTCGAGCCGCCAGGTGTGGTCGAGCCCGGCCGCGCGGGCGTC
The DNA here is from genome assembly GCF_055562575.1 of Streptomyces sp. NPDC018263. NCBI lineage: Bacteria > Bacillati > Actinomycetota > Actinomycetes > Kitasatosporales > Streptomycetaceae > Streptomyces > Streptomyces sp. NPDC018263. Next base: position 548,786 of record NZ_JBVHFA010000003.1, on the reverse strand, counting down.
GCTGACCGTGTCCACGACCAGCGGCACCAGGTCGGTGCGGTCGAACTGGAGCGGGCGGCCCGCGTCCAGCCGGGCCAGCAGCAGGAGGTCCTCCACCAGCAGGGTCATCCGGCCCGCCTCGGACTCGATCCGGGCCAGCGCGTGCCGGGTGTCCGGGCCGACCCGCTCCCGGCCGCGCCGGGTCAGCTCGGCGTAGCCGCGTATCGAGGCGAGCGGGGTGCGCAGCTCGTGGCTGGCGTCGGCGACGAAGCGCCGGACCCGCGTCTCGCTCTCCTGGCGGGCGTGCAGGGCGCCGTTGACGTGGTCGAGCATCCGGTTGAGCGCGGCGCCGACCCGGCCGACCTCGGTGTGCGGGTCGCACTCGGACTCCGGGACGCGCTCGTGGAGGTTCACCTCGCCGGAGTGCAGGGGGAGTTCGGAGACGCGGGTGGCGGTGCGGGCGACCCGGCGCAGGGGGCGGGTGGCGACACCGACGATGACCGTGCCGGCCAGCGAGGCCGCGAGGAGACCGGCGACGGTGACACAGACCTCGACCAGGATCAGGGTGTCGACGACGCCGTCCATGTCGGCGGTGGGCAGGGCGACGTAGTACCGGTCGGCGCTGTCGTGGCTCTCCGCGTACCGGACGAGGTAGTCGCCGAGGCCGGGGAGGTGGACCGTGTGGGCGCTGTCGTCCCGGGGGACGGTGGCGAGGGCGTCGGTCTGGGCCTTGCTGAGCTGGGCGGCGCGCATCCGCCGGAAGACACCGCTGCCGTCCTTCTGCTCGTCGGACACGGCCCCGGAGACGATCGCGCCGTCGCGCACGTAGGCGGCGACGGTCTGCTTCTGGGTGGGCCCCCGGGTGAGCAGGTTGGTGACCCGTTCGGCGGGGCTCTCGGTGGCCACCGCCGAGGCGAGCGCGGCGGCGGCCGGGTCCGGAGCGCCCAGGTTCGGGCGCGGGCGGCCGACCGCCCGCTCGGCCATCTCCCGCACTTTGCCGTCGAGTTGCTGGTACAGGTGCTCGTGCAGGGCGAGCGTGGTCACCGTACCGATCACCGCGCAGACCACGGCGATCAGCACGACGGACGCGACGACCAGCCGCGTCCGGAGGGTGCGTGGGGTGCCCGCGCGGCGAGCGAGCCTCACGACACGGCGGGCTTGATCAGGTAACCCGCCCCCCGCCGGGTGTGGATCATCGGCTCGCGGCCCGCGTCGATCTTCCGGCGCAGATAGGAGATGTACAGCTCCACGACGTTCGCCTGCCCGCCGAAGTCGTACGACCAGACCCGGTCCAGTATCTGCGCCTTGCTCAGCACCCGGCGCGGGTTGCGCATCAGGAAGCGGAGCAGCTCGAACTCGGTGGCGGTCAGGTGGATGGACTCCCCGCCCCGCCAGACCTCGTGGCTGTCCTCGTCCAGGCTGAGATCGCCCACCACCAGCACGGAGTCCGGGCGCCGGTCGGTGGCGCCGGAGCGCCGGATCAGCCCGCGCAGCCGGGCCACGACCTCCTCCAGGCTGAACGGCTTGGTGACGTAGTCGTCCCCGCCCGCGGTGAGCCCGGCGATACGGTCCTCCACCGCGTCCTTGGCCGTGAGGAACAGCACCGGTACGTCCGGGAGTTCACGGCGCAGCCGGCTCAGCACGGTCAGGCCGTCCATGTCCGGCAGCATCATGTCCAGGACCACCGCGTCGGGCCGGAACTCGCGCGCCGCGCGCAGCGCGCCCTGACCGTCCCCCGCGCTCCTTATCCGCCAGCCCTCGTAGCGCAGCGCCATGCTCAGCAGTTCGGTGATCGACAGCTCGTCGTCCACCACCAGCACGCGGACGGGGCTGCCGTCCGGCCTCAGCAGTTCGGTGCGCCCCTGGGGCGAGGTCGTGGTCATGGTGGGACCTTGTCCGCCCGCTCTGAGAGAGCCCTTTCGGGAGTCTGTGATTTCGCTGAGAAAGGGGCGGGGGTCAGAAGAGGCCGTCTTGACGGGCGGCGAAGTCCTTTACAGGCAGGGTGATTTCGCTGCTCGGCCGAGCCGGAGTCAGCTCCCAGCCGGGGAGCAGACGGGTGTCGAGCACGAGTACGCCTCTCGATGCCCCGGTGTCCAGGTGCAGGTCGGGGCCTGCGGCGGCGACGAGTTCCCCGGCCACGTGTCCTCCGGCGACCAGCTCGGTCACGGCGCCGGTGGCGGGGCCGGCGTGCTGGAGGTTGAAGTCGGCCAGGTGGTCCGTGACTTGGCACGGTTCGCTGGTGACGGACTCCGGCCAGTTCCCGAGGGAGAGGGCCCGTGCGTGCAACTCCCGCACCTCCGCCGCCCGCTCCTCCGCTCCGGCCGGGAGGGTGGCGCGTACGGTGCGCTTCTGGGCGTACGGAATGCGGTCCGCGACGCCGAGCGCGGCCCGCAGCAGCTCCTCGGTGCGGCGGGCGGCCATCAGTGGGCCGGTGCCGAGCCAGGTGAAACAGACGGCACCCTGCTCCAGCAGCCGTGCCGACCCGCGCTCTTCGGCGGTGATGCCGACCTTGAGCAGTCCGGGGCCGAACCAGGCGAGGTAGACGCGGTACGGGCGGGGGTCGTCGGCGATCGTGTCGGCGGCCACGGAGTGCGCGCGGTCCAGGCGGGCGCAGCCCTCACAGCGGGCGCCGGTGCTGCGCGCCGGTACGGGGGTGCGGGTGGGGCACGCGTGGCCCCGCGCGCCGACGCAGTGCCGTCCGCTGTCCTCCCGTACCCCGAACGCGATCCGCTTTCCCCACGTCAGCGCGCTGCGCCGGCCACCGGACCAGACCAGCCCGGGCCCTTCAGGGGACCAGCGCAGTCCCGTACACGTCCACATCTGTGCTGCCATCACTCGTGAGGGTAGGAGATGCCGCCGACATCGCCCGTCCGGCGGCTGGGGCGGGTACGGTACGTGAAGAGCCCGAAGCCGCATCCTCTGAGTGCGACTTCGGGCTCTGTTTCTTTGACTACGGGAGTGCGTAGACGGGGACGCCGTCCGCCGCGCTGCCGGTCTGCCGTACGCAGCCCCGCTTGATCAGCATGCGTACGCAGTCGTGCACGCGGGCGAGCGTGAGGCCGGTGCGCGCGGCGACGTCCTCCAGGCGGCAGGCGACGGGGCCGTGCACCAGGGCGGGGGCGAGGTGAGCGGCTACGGCGTGCACGTCATCGGTGACGACGAGGTTGCGGTCTCGCCAGGTGGCGAGGAGGTGTTGGGGGGTCAGTGTTGCTTGCTGCGGCTCGGGGGGTGGGGTGGGGCGCATGCGGTCGACGATCTGGTCGAGGGCGTCGGCGATGCGGGTGAGGACGTCCTGGACGCCGGTTACTCGGTGGGTGAGGGTGCCGAGCTGTTCGCTGACCCGGCTGCGCTCCTCGTTCGCACGGCGGAGTTCCGCGAGGTGCTCGGCCTGGGCGGCGGCGAGGGCTTCGTCAGCTCGGAGGTTGCGCTCCTCAAGGCGGACGATGGCGTCGGCTACCTGCGGGGGCATGACGTAGGAGGTGCCCTCGGTGGTCTGGAGGGGGGCGGGGGCGAGGCTGTAGGTGCCGCTCTGCTGGATGGTGGCGATCACCTCGGCAACCCAGGCTTTGAACGGGGCGCTCTCGGGCTTGGTGCATCCGTTCACCAGGATGATCAGGGACCGGAGATTCACCATCCGCATCGACTTCTTGAGCCCGTGACCTGCGATTTTGCGCGAAGTAGTTCTTCCATAGACGCTTCGCACCAGGTCTTCGAGAGTCTGGTGGCCACTCGGCGAGACATGGTGCAGCAGAGCCTGTCGCGTATTCACGTACCCGAGCCTCGTCGCCACGTCGACGGCCGGGAACCAGTGCTCGCCGTCCGGAGTGGTCAGCCTCCGCACACGGGCTCCAGTGGCCGCGAACACGAAGTCGTCAACGTCGATGGCGCCGCGCTCGGGCAGCCGGGTCGTGTCGTTGTGCTCGTACATCGAGCATCACCTCCACCCCGGAAGCTAGGGAGGCTGATCAGCAACTACGTCCGGTGCAGGGCACGTTCACTCGATAGAAGGCAGAGGTATCGATTCGGCACGGGCGACCACGGGCGCGGAAGCGGGGCGGCGGCCCGCCAGCGCACAGCCCACGCACCCGGCGTGCCCGTCACGGGCCTGGGTGTCCCGCACCCCCAGCCGCCACTCCTCCCGCGGCCGGACGCCCGGAGGCTTCCCCCAGCCGGCGAGATGAAGCACCCAGGTGACCAGCACACTCACCGCCACGAGCACCCCGCCGCCCACGAGAGCCGGAACGGACCCCGTACACACTCCCGCACCCACGACACCACTGCCGACGGTGGCGACGGCACACCCGGTCCACCCGGCGATCGTGTGACCCTCGTCGTACAGACTCATGGCTGACCTCCTCCAGGTCTCTCACGTCCTAAGAGATTTATACATCGAATATCTCACGAACTAAGGAATCAAGGAAGATGGACGGCACGCCCCGCCCGCCCGCGACCCCCGCGCAGGCGCTGACCGCGATGGACGACCTCATCGCCGCGCACCTGATCGGCCAGCAGGAAATGGCCCGGCGCCTGGGCCTGACCGTCACCGACCTCACCTGCTTCGGCTACGTCCTCCAGGCAGGCCCCGACCTCCTGACCGCCGGTGACCTCGCCTCCCGCATCCAGGTCACGACGGGCGCGGTCACGGGCATCCTGAACCGCCTGGAACGCGCCGGCTTCGTGACCCGCCGCCCGGACCCCACGGACCGCCGCCGTGTCCGTGTCGCGGCGGTCCCGGAGGCGGTCTCCCGCGTGGAGGCGGCCTACGGCCCCCACTACACCCGCCTGATGACCCTGTTCGCGGACTACACCCCGGCCGAACTGGCAGTCATCACCGATTGGTTCACCCGAGCGACGGCCCTGGCCCACGAGTCGAGAGCGGAACTGTCGCCCTGACGCACCGGAGAGGCTCGACCCGCCGCTGCACAAGCCCTCCGTCACAGGAACCCCGCCCCGGCCCCGGGCCTCCGAGCATCGCTCCCACTTGAGGAGAACAGGTGTGACGTGGCAGGACGACACGGCAGAGTGCTCTCATGCGGACAGCCATGGCAGTGACGGCGCTGATCTTCGTTCTCGGGCTGGGCTCTGCGGTTGTCCAGGCCCGTAAGCGCCAGTGGTTGAGGGCCGGATCGACCTTTCTTCCTGTCCTCGGCATCGCCGTGATGCTGTTTGGCGCTGTGGAGCGGCGCGTCGCGTCCCTCTTCTGGCTGGGATGCCTGCTCGTGGTGGCCGGCTTCGGTGCGGAGGCGATGTTGTGGTGGAGAACCCGAACTCGCGGGCGGGAACAAGCGGGTCAGTGACGAAGTCACGCGTCGAGGAAGGCGAGCGCGGTGCTTTGCGGTGTGACCCCGTCCTCGGGGCGGGCCCGGGGTTCCGTCCGACCGCCCCAGGCGGGCCCGGCTGTCATGCGCAGCCGGGCCCGCGCAGGCGTCAGGGCTTGACGAGAGTGATGTCGGTGCTCGGGAAGCCGGTGTCGACGGTCACCGGGTAGTCGGGGTCGTCCGCCCTGCCGACGCCCCGGAGCACGGCGGCGCCGGGCTTGAAGGAGGCGGTGGGGTCGATGTTGCTGGGGAAGGAGACAGTCCACTGGACCGGGCCCCCGGGCTCGCAGACGACGACCAGGTCCTCGTACGAGCCGGACGCGGTTTCAGTCTTCTGCGTCTGGTAAGCGCTGGCGGTGAGGGTGATGCGGGCCGGCCTGTTGCAGGTCACCGCGCCGCCGACAGTGATCTCGCCGGTGTGGGTGTCGACCGTGCCCGTGGTGTTCAGGCTCATGCCGATGGCCAGCTCCGCCGGCGGCTCGGCCATACGGGCGTGCAGCTCGCCGCGCACGGGCAGCGTGGAGCCGCTGCAGTACCGCTCGAAGGTGGCGTCGACCTCGCTGATGTAGCCGTAGGGGCCGTAGGCGATGTGGGAGATGGTGAAGGAGCCGGTGCCGGTGTCGCAGTACCGGTCGGTCGAACTCAGCTCCAGTTTGGGGTCCTCCGGCTGGGCGTTGGGCCAGCTCGAGGCGTTGGTGTAGGTGGTGCCGGAAGCCAGCTTCTGGCCGTAGGGCGCTTCCATGTGCAGGTACCAGCGCTCGCCCTCGGGCGTGACGACAGTGGCGCCCACGGCGGACTCGGAGACCGGGCCCGAGATGTCGAACATCTCGGTCGTCTCGGGGGTGTAGCTGTACGACTGGCCGCCGGAGATGTACTCGCCCGGCTCCCCGCCGAAGCTGAGCGATCCCGTCACCGCCTCGTGGGCCTCCGCCGTGCCCGTCAGCGGTGCCGCCGTCACCGCCAGGGCCAAGGCCGCCGTGAGGACAGCCACCGTACGGGCCAGGCCGAGGCCCAGCACACTGCTTCTCATCAAGCTTCCCCTTCACAAGGAGCGGTCCCGGTCCTGATGGACCGGGCTGCATCACGCACACGGCTGCCGATGTCAGGTACCGATCAAATCGGGCTGAGGGGGGCGGCGAGTGATCTCCTCGGCAGCGCGAACGGGAACCTAACAGCCGCCACTGACAACTGGGGGACGTCGTCCCGCTGCGGACACCGAGTTGCCGTACTTCGCTGCTGACGCCACGGAAAACGCAAGAAGCCCCGGATTTCTCCGGGGCCTCTTTACTGTGCACTCGGCAGGATTCGAACCTGCAACCTTCTGATCCGTAGTCAGATGCTCTATCCGTTAAGCTACGAGTGCTTGTTCTTTTGTTTTTGTCTCCGTTTCCCTGGCCTTTCGGCCCGTCCCGGCGACAGGAAGAACATTACATGACTGCCGCCGTCATGTGAAATCCGTTCCCCGCACCCTGCCTGACCTGCGGAAACGTCGAAACCTAGATCGAACGAGCAACCCCGTACGGGTCCCGGCAACGCCGAAGCCCCGGTCCAGGTGGACCGGGGCTTCGGATCAGGGCGGAGGCGGAGGGATTTGAACCCTCGATGGGCTTTAAGACCCAAACCGCATTAGCAGTGCGGCGCCATAGACCGGACTAGGCGACGCCTCCAGCACAACCACTCCCGCGAGCGCGCGAATGGTGCGTGCAGATGATGACACAGGCAAGCGCGGTGTCACCAATCGGTCCCCACGGTACTAGGCACCAGGGCCGCAGGGCAAAGGGCTTCTCCCGGCGAGGCGCGAGCCGCTCCCACGGGCGGTACCGCAGGTGGGCGCAACGTCCGGCGAGGGTGCGCGTTGGGTGGGTATGAGTGCTCTCCCGCGGCGCGGCATCGCGTCCCTCGCCGTCTCCGCCGTCTCGCTCCTCTGCGGCCTCGCCCCCGGCCCGGCCCATGCGGTCCCAGCCGCCCCAGCCCGCGCGACCGCCGGCGCCTTGGCCCCCGTCACCCTCACCCACACGCCCCCTGGCGGCCCCCTCGCGCACGAGGCGCACACCGTCCCGGCCGCCTCCGGCCGCGCGAACCCCGCCGCCCCGGCCCCCGTCACCCTCGACCGCACGCCCACTGCCAGCCCCCTCGCCCATGCCGCCCTCGCCAGCCCGGCTCATGCCGTCCCGCCCGCTCCCGGCCGCGCGACCCCCGCCATCCCAGTCCTCGCCCCCCGCACCGCCACCCTCGCCATCCCAACCCTCGCCGCCCGCACCGCCACCCCCGCCATCCCCCCACCCCCGCTCCCCGACGACCGCACCCCCGACCACCTCACCCTTGTCGTCCGCGGCGCCGGGCCCGGCCGGGACGGGGTGCGGGAGCTCTTCTGTCATCCCGGAGGCGGTGATCACCCCGACCCCGGCGCCGCCTGCCGGGTGCTCGACGAGAGCACTCAGTGGGGGCGGGACACCTTCGCCCCCGTCCCCCCGGACAGCGTCTGCACGATGATCGACGGCGGGCCCGCGACCGCGCACGTCACCGGGTACTGGGCCGGCCGTCCGGTGGACGCGGAGTTCAGCCGGAGGAACGGGTGCGAGATCGCGCGGTGGGACCGGCTGGTGCCGTTCCTGCCGGGTGCCGGGTCGTAGAAATCCCCGTAAAGGTCCCGCGAAGGTCTCAGGGAGTGGTGGCGCGCGGGAGGACGCGGGCCGCGGCGCACGTCAGCGGCAAGTCGTGGGCGGGGAAAGGCGACCCGTGGTGGGATGCGGGCATATGTTCGGCGTCACTTCGTCGTGGTACCTCCCTCCCATCCGGCGGCGTGCGCGCGGGCGGAGCCCTTAGACTCCCTCGCGTGACACCCCGCGGGCCGCTTGGCAAGATGGCCCGAGCGGTCGGCAAGGTGCGGTGACAGGGAGGAAGCGTCTCGTGAGCAGCAGGCCATCCCGAGGCGCTGCTCGCCTCGCAGCCATACTCGACGCCCTGCCCGACGCGTTGCTCCTGGTCAACGCCAACGGCACGGTCGTCAACGCCAACACCATCGCCCTGGAGGCGTTCGAGGCACCCGGTACGGCACTCGTGGGGCGGGGCCTGCTCGATCTGCTGCCGCAGTTCGACTCGAAGCTGATCCCCGGCTCGATGCGCCGCCCCGACCACATGGACCCGGCCGGCCGCACCAAGCCGACGCGGATGGTCGCCCGGCGCACCGACGGCACCGAGTTCCCGGTCGAGGTCACCAGCGCCAACCTGGAGAACCCCCAGCAGGCGTACGACGGTTCGGCGTACACCGGCGACGAGCTGCTGATGCTCGTCGTACGGGACCTCTCCGGCACCGTCGACACCGAGGCCGAACTCGCCCGTTCGCAGCGGCAGACGGAGATGATCCTGCGCGCCGCCTCCGAGGGCGTCGTCGGCACGGACACCGACGGCCGGATCGTGCTGGTCAACCCCGCCGCCGCGCAGATCCTCGGCTACCGCGCCGGTGAGCTGGGCGGCCGCGAACTGCACACTCTCGTACTGCACTCCCGCGCCGACGGCTCCCCCTTCCCGTACGACGAGTCGCCGCTCGCCGACACCCTGCGCTCCGGGCGCAAGCACCGGGTGCGCGGGCAGGTGCTGTGGTCCAAGAGCGGGGACGAGGTCTCCGTCGACCTGACCACCGCCCCGGTGCGCGACGGCGACCAGCTCGTCGGCGCCGTGATGACCTTCACCGACCGGCGCCCGTACCAGTCCCTCGCCGACGAGAAGGAGGCGCTGGAGAAGGCGCACGCCGAGGAGCTGGAGCGGCTCGCCGAGGAGCACGCCGCCGACCTCACCGCGCTGCGCCAGAAGCATGCCACCGAGGTCGAGGAACTGACCGAGCGCGGCGCCGCCGAACTGACCGAGCTGCGCGAGAAGCTCCAGGAGGAACTGGCCGCGGGCGAGGAGCGGTACGCGGCCCTCGGCGAGCGCGAGAAGGACCGTTACGACGCCCTCGCCGCCCGCCACGAGCAGCTCCTCACCCTCCTCGCCTCCTCCCTGCGCGGCCCGCTGGACGAGCTGCGCCGTGAACTGGCCGCCCTCGCCGCCGACGACGCGGGCCAACTCTGGCCCGAGGCCAACCAGGTGCTGCACCACCTCTCGGCCGGGTACGCCCGCATCACCGCCCTCATCGACAACGTCCTCGGCTTCCAGCGCCTGGACTCCGGCACCGAGGACATCGCCCGCACCAAGGTGATGCTGGACGCGGTCGTCGCGGCCGGTGTCGACGGTGCCGTGGAGCTGATCGGGCCGGGACGCGTGCAGTTCGCCGTGCACGCCCCGCCCATCGAGGCCGAGGTCGACCCGCAGCGGCTCGCCACCGCGCTGGCCCACCTGGTGGCGGACGTCGCGGGCGTGGACGCCACCGGCAACGCCCCCGTCTCCTCGGCCGGTTACCTGGACAACACCGTGGTGGTCGCGGCCGCCCAGCGCGGCGAGGTCGCGCGGATCGAGGTGCGCGGGCCGTACGCCGGGGGCGACCCGGTGCACGAGCCGATCGTGCGGGGCATCGTCCGGGCGCACGGAGGTGTGCTCCAGACACATGAAGTGCCGGGCATGAGTGGGCGTGCCTACGTCCTCGAAGTCCCGCTCGGCGGTGGCGCCGGTACGGTCGCCGCGCGCGTCCCGGACCCGCGCGCCGCCGTGTCCTCTGGTGCCGAGGTCGCCCTCGTGGGTGACGCGGGCGAGCAGGGCGGCCGGCGGCGGGCACGGCGGTCGTCGACCGACGCGTTCCTGGAGAGCGAGGTCGAGGCAGCGGAGGGACCGGGGGCTCCCGCGCCCACCGGGCGGCGCCGCAGGCGCGGTGCCCCGGCGGCCGAGGAACTGGCCCCGGCCGCGATCGAGAGCGCAGAGACGGCTTCCAGCGGCACCGGCCGGCGGCGGGGTCGTCCCGCCGAGGTCGGCGACGGGGTGGCGGCCGAGGGCGCCGTGATGACGGCGGCCGAGCACGCCGCCGGAACAGCCGCCTCCAACACGGGACTTGGTGGCGCCGTGCCGCCGCAGGGTGTACCGGTGCCCGCCGGGCAGCGGGCTCCGCAGGGCGCCGGTGAGCAGGCGGCGCTGCCGCCCGCCCTTCCCGCGCCGAGCGCGGAGGGCGCGTCGGAGGATGCCCAGCCGACCGGCCGTCGTCGGCGTGCGCTGGCCGCCGCGGCCGAGCGTGCGGCGGCGCAGGACGCGGGTGCGCGTACGGTCTTCGCCCTGCCGCCTGCCGAGGCGGACCGGACGCCGGAGCCGGAGGCCGCCGCGCCGGGTGTGCGGGTGGGTCCGCTGTCGGGAGCTCCGGTTCCCGGGGCGGGTACGGCCGCGGGGGTCGGGGTTGCTCCCGGGATGACGGTGAACGCCGGGCCGGGGGTTGGTCCGGTGCAGGGGCTTGGTCAGGGTGTGGGGCCGGTTTCGGGGGCAGGTCCGGTTCCGGTGCAGGGGCTTGGTCAGGGTGTGGGGGCAGGTCCGGTTCCGGTGCAGGGTGCTGCTCCGGGCGCGGGTCCCGTTCCGGCACAGGGTCCGGCTCCGATGCCGGGTGCCGCTGCGGGTGCGGGTCCGGTCCCGGCACAGGGTCCCGCTCCGATGCCGGGTGCCGCGCCGGGTGTTGGGCCCGTCCCGGCACAGGGTCCCGCATCGATGCCCGGCGCCGCTGCGGGTGCGGGTCCGGTCCCGGCACAGGGTCCCGCTCCGATGCCCGGCGCCGCTGCGGGTGTTGGGCCCGTCCCGACCCAAGGCCCCGCACCGATGCCCGGCGCCGCGCCGGGTGTTGGGCCCGTCCCGGCACAGGGTCCCGCTCCGGTACAGAGCCCCGCCGCTCCGGGCACGGCCCCCGCCGCAGCCCAGCCCCCCGTACCGGCGGCCCCGGCCCAGTCCGCCCCCGTACCGCCGCAGCCCCCCGCCGAGGGTGAGCCCTCCGGCGGTGGGCGGCACGACGCCGTGCCCGTGGACCAGTCCGAGGACCACACGCCGCCGCAGCCGCATCCGACCACCGCGCCCACCGGCAGGCGCCGCCGGGCCGTGGCGCAGCCGGCGCAGCAGGAGGCGGCGATCCCGGCTCAGGCGGCGCCCCCCGCGCAGCCCGTGCCGGTACCGGCGCAGGCGACCGCCCCCGAGGCGGCCGTACCCGCGCAGCCGCTGCCCGCGGAGGCCGCGCCCGCGCCCGCCGCTTCGGCGCCCGTTCCGCAGCCGTGGCCCGACGACGAGGACGACGACACGGCGGGCGCGGGTCTGCCCGGTGCCGCGCTGCCGCCGCAGTTCACGCCGCAGGCGCGGGCCGCGCAGCCTCTTCCCGCCGAGGCGCCCGACGCCACCCAGGGCCGGGCGATCAGCGTGCGCACGCTGGGCCAGGGCGTGCCGTTCGTGCGGCAGGCCGCGCAGGTGCAGCAGCCGACCGCGACCCCGCCTCCGCACGCGACCAACGGCGGCGGGCGGCGCCGCAAGCTGGGCACCCCGCCGCCGCGTCCGGAGGCGCAGCCCGAGGCGGGCGCCCGTCCGCACCCCGAGGCCACGCTGACGCCCGCGCAGCCGCGCCGGGCGCCGGGTACCGAGGGCGTCGGACGGTCGTACGCCATAGGGGCGCCGGACGCGAACGCCGCCGAGGGGCCCGAGCCGCTGGACGGTCCCGGCGGTGCCGTGGAGGTCGCGGACACCCCGCGTCCGCAGCCGATGGACGACGAGCTGCCCCCGGAGCCGCTGGACAACCCGCGTCGGCTGCTGGTGTGGCCCGCGCCGGACGTGACGACCGCGGAGGCGCTGAGCACGCGCGGCTACCGGCCGGTGGTCGTGCACTCCCGCGAGGAGGTCGACGCGCAGATCGCGGCGTTCCCCGCCGCGCTGTTCGTGGACCCGCTGACCGGCCCGATCACCCGGACCGCGCTGCAGTCGCTGCGTCAGGCGGCGGTGGCCGCCGAGGTGCCGGTGCTGGTGACGGCCGGCCTCGGCCAGGCGAGCCGCGAGGCGGCGTACGGCGCCGACCCGGCCGTGCTGCTGAAGGCGCTGGCGCCGCGCGACAGCGAGCAGCATCCGCCGCGGGTGCTGCTGATCGAGGAGCACGCGGAGATCGCGCTGGCGCTCACCGCGACGCTGGAGCGGCGCGGGATGCAGGTGGCGCGGGCCGCGAGCGACGCCGACGCGGTGACGCTGGCCGGGCAGTTCCGGCCGAACCTCGTGGTGATGGACCTGATGCAGACCAAGCAGCGCCAGGCCGGGATCGTGGACTGGCTGCGCGCCAACGGGCAACTCGACCGGACCCCGCTGGTCGTCTACACGGCGGCGGTCGAGCAGGCGGACCTGCCGAAGCTGGCGTCGGGCGAGACGGTGCTGTTCCTCGCGGAGCGGTCCACCAGCGACGAGGTGCAGGGGCGGATCGTGGATCTGCTGGCCAGGATCGGCACCAACTGAGCGGCATCAACTGACAGAGGGGCCGGGGGTGTTCGTACCCTCGGCCCCTTCGTCGTCTCGGGGGACTCAGAGCCGCGTGACGTCCAGCTCGCCGTCCGCGTACCGCCTGCGCAGCACCTTCTTGTCGAACTTGCCGACGCTGGTCTTCGGGACCGTCTCGACGATCGTCCAGCGCTCGGGGAGCTGCCAGCGGGCGATCCCGCACTCCTCGGCGAGGAAGAGGCGCAGCGCCTCGAAGCCGGCCTCCGCGCCCTCCTTCAGTACGACGGTGGCCAGCGGGCGCTCGTCCCACTTGTCGTCCGGCACGGCGACCACGGCGGCCTCCACGACGTCCGGGTGGGCCATCAGGGCGTTCTCCAGCGCGACCGAGGAGATCCACTCGCCGCCGGACTTGATGACGTCCTTGGCGCGGTCGGTCAGGGTGAGGAAGCCGTCGGGGGAGATGGTGCCGACGTCGCCGGTCTTCAGCCAGCCGTCCGCGCTGAACTTGTCGTCGGGGCGCAGGGGTTCGGCGTCGGGGCCGTTGTAGTAGGCGCCCGCGATCCAGGGGCCGCGCACCTCCAGCTCGCCCGCCGACTCGCCGTCCCAGGGCAGGCGTTCGCCGCCGGGGCCGGTGAGGCGGGCCTCGACGGAGGTGGGGAAGCGGCCCTGGGTGAGCCGGTAGGCGAACTCCTCGTCGGTGCCGATCGCGTGGGCGGGCGGCCGGGCGACCGTGCCGAGGGGGGAGGTCTCCGTCATGCCCCAGGCGTGACAGACCCGCATGCCGAGCGCGTCGAACGCCTCCATCAGGGAGGGCGGACAGGCCGCGCCGCCGATGGTGACCTGGGTGAGGGAGGAGACGTCGCGCGGGTTGGCGCCGAGTTCGGCGAGCAGGCCCTGCCAGATGGTGGGGACGGCGGCCGCGTGCGTCGGGCGCTCGGCGGCGATCATCTCGGCCAGCGGCGCGGGCTGGAGGAACCGGTCCGGCATCAGCAGGTTGACGCCGGTCATGAACGCGGCGTCCGGCAGGCCCCAGGCGTTGACGTGGAACTGCGGGACGACCACCAGCGAGGTGTCCTGGTCGGTCAGGCCCATCGACTGGGTCATGTTGACCTGCATGGAGTGCAGGTAGACCGAACGGTGGCTGTACACCACGCCCTTGGGGTCGCCGGTGGTGCCGGAGGTGTAGCACATGGCGGCGGCCCGGCGTTCGTCCAGCTCGGGCCAGTCGTACGTCTCCGGTTGGCCGGCGAGCAGCTCCTCGTACTCGTGGAGCTGGGCGGTGCCGGCCGCGAGCGGGGCGCGGTCGCCGGGGCCGGACACCACGATGTGCTCGACGGTGGGGAGCTGGGGCAGCAGGGGCGCGAGGAGCGGGATCAGCGAGCCGTTGACGATGATCACGCGGTCGGCGGCGTGGTTGACGATCCAGGCGAGCTGCTCGGCGGGCAGCCGCAGGTTGAGCGTGTGCAGCACGGCGCCCATGGACGGGATGGCGAAGTACGCCTCCACGTGCTCGGCGTTGTTCCACATGAGGGTGGCGACGCGGTCGTCGTCCCGTACCCCGAGGCCGGTCAGGGCGTGCGCGAGCCGGGCGGAGCGGGTGCCGATCTCGGCGAAGGTGCGCCGGTGCGGCTCGGCCTCGCCGGTCCAGGTGGTGATCCGCGACGACCCGTGCACGGTCGAGCCGTGGGTCAGAATCCTCGAGATCAGCAGCGGTACGTCCTGCATGGTGCTCAGCACGGCGGGCGTCCTCCCCGGCAGCGTTGCCTGTACGGAAGTAGAGTCGCGCTGATTCTGCGCACATACCGCGCGGTATGTCACTAGGGGGAGGGAAAGTCGGCGCTGTGTCCTGCGCCTCGCGGCCGGGCCCCGTGCGGGCTTCTCAGCGGGAGAGACCGAGTTCCGGGTCCTCGCGGAGTTTGCCGAGGGCGCGGGAGACGGCGGACTTCACGGTGCCGACGGAGACCCCGAGCAGCTCGGCGGTCTGGGCCTCGCTGAGGTCCTCGTAGTAGCGCAGGACGACCATCGCGCGCTGGCGGGCGGGCAGGCGCAGGATCGCCCGCCACATGGCGTCGCGCAGCGCCTGCCGTTCGGCCGGGTCGTCGGCGCCGGGACGCGGCTCGGGCTCGGGCAGCTCGTCGCAGGCGAACTCGTCCACCCGTCGTCTGCGCCACTGCGAGGTACGGGTGTTGAGCAGGGCGCGGCGCACATAGCCGTCCAGCGCCCGGTGGTCCTCGATGCGCTCCCAGGCGACGTACGTCTTGGCCAGCGCGGTCTGGAGCAGGTCCTCGGCGTCGCTCGGGTTGGCGGTGAGCGAGCGGGCGGTGCGCAGCAGGGCCGGGTGGCGGGCGCGGACGTAGGAGGCGAAGGAGGGGTACAGCGAGGTTCCGGCCGGTGCGAGCCTGGGGTGGGGGAGAGTCTGCCGCGCTGGTGCGGCGGCGGCCGAGGCGCTGGTGCAGACGGGTGCGGTCATGTCTCCACGCTAGGAGCGGGTACGGCGCCGGGGATCGGCCGGAGGTCCCGAAGACGGGTCCGCCTCAGGTTGTAGGGGTGGGGCTCGCCGGACCTCCTGAAGGTGGAGTGGACCTCCACCCGGCCTGGGGGTTGTCCCGGAGGGGTTCGGGGCTCGTGGACGGCTTGGAGACGGGCGGGCGTACGACAGCGGCGCGGCGGGCACCGAAGTGCCGGCCGCGCCGCTGTCATGACCCCGAAGCACACCCCGGCGGAGCCCCTCCCCAGGGACCCCGCCCCCGGCTCACCGGAGAGGTCCGCGGTGACTGCTGTCCATCTCTTCCTCCAGACCCGACTACGGCTTGAATCGGGGTGGTTGGCCGACCGTCCCGACTCGTTTTCCTGCGACGTCGCACCGGAGTACTGCCCGCCCCACCCCACCCCAATCTCCTCAGGGGGCGCGATTACCACGCAAGCGTGACCACAAGTCGATAAACCCCCATCACCACATTTCTTCGCCATGCCGCACGCACCGGACATCGACGCCCACTTTCCCTTTTCGAACGGCTGTACGACCATGAAGTCATGGCCACCTCTCACCGGCAGGCCACGCCGCTGGCCCTCGCCCACGCGCTGTCGGCCGCCGCGCGCGGGCTGGCAGTCATCCCCCTGTCCCGGCGGAAGCTCCCGGCGCTGCGCTCCCCGCACCACGACGACCCCGCGCACCCGCCCTGCCACGGCGAGTGCGGCCGGCTCGGGCACGGGGTGCACGACGCCTCCGCGGACCCCGCCCGCGTACGCGCCCTCTTCGCCGCCGCACCCTGGGCCACCGGGTACGGCATCGCCTGCGGGCTGCCCCCGCACCACCTGATCGGCGTCGACCTGGACGCCAAGCCCGGCACGGACTCCCCGGCCGCGCTGCGCGCCCTCGCGGCACGGCACCGGTTCACCATCCCCGAGACGGTCGTCGTCCTCACCCCGAGCGGCGGCCGCCACCTCTGGCTCACCGGGCCCCCGGACGTGGCGGTCCCCAACTCCGCGAGTCGGCTGGCCCCCGGCATCGACATCCGGGGCGTGGGCGGCTACCTGGTCGGCCCCGGCTCACGGGGTACGCGCGGCACGTACGCGACGGCACCGGGTACGGCCCGGCTCCGCCCGGCACCCTGTCCCCCGGCGCTGCTGCACCTCCTCCTGCCCCCGCCGCCCCGGCCCTCGCGGGCCCACCCCGCCGACGGGGGCGCGGCCCTGCTCCACTTCGTCCGCACCGCCCACGAGGGCGAGCGCAACTCCCGCCTCTTCTGGGCGGCGTGCCGGGCCTGGGAACAGGGCATGGGGGCGGCGCTGTCGGGCCCGCTCCTGGACGCGGCCCTGGACACCGGCCTGCCGGAGGCGGAGGCGCGGGCGACGCTGGGGTCGGCGGCGCGGAGGGCGGGGGGACCTTGATGAAGCCCCCGCACCGGTGGATCGTGGACCCGTCCCCGACAGCCCCTGGAGGCACAGTGCCCGCCCTGCACGTCAAGGCATTCGACCACCTGGTCCTCAACGTCGCCGATGTCGAACGCTCCCTCGGCTTCTACACCACCCTGCTCGGCCTCCAGCCCGAGAACGTCGACGAATGGCGCGCCGGCAAGGCCCCGTTCCCCTCGGTCCGCATCACCCCGGACACCATCATCGACATCGTCGAGGGCCCCCGGCACGAATCCAACGTCGACCACTTCTGCCTGGTCGTGGACCCCCTGGACTGGACCGAGGTCATCGCCACGGGCCACTTCACCGTCCTGGAGGGCCCGGTCCAACGCTCGGGCGCACGGGGCGAGGCGACGTCGATCTACATCCAGGACCCGGACGGGAACACCATCGAGCTGCGGTGGTACCCGGAGGACAAGGGGGCGTAGCACACACAGAAGGGGCGCCCCCTTGGACGGGAGCGCCCCTTGCTCTGCGGAGGCGGTGGGATTTGAACCCACGGTGACATCGCTGCCACGACGGTTTTCAAGACCGTAGAGCTTCCACCTAGTCCGCGCAGGTCAGGGACCGTTCCAGTCACGCGTGCGAGCCCGCTGGCCCGCGTATGGCCCACACGCCTTCCAAGTCTGTTGGAGTAGCAGGCTGATACCTAGGCGTTCACCGGGGTCCACGTCCGTCCGGCAGTTCAACGACAGCCGACGGCCGAACTCTCATGCACGTCGGCGTCCACCCCTGAATGTGAGGCCCCTTGGCCGGGTTGTCTGGCCGGGGGCCTTCTCGCCTCAGCTTCTGAGGCACCCGGTGTTCCCCGCCTGATCGGGCAGCACGGCATGGGTACGACCGTCCGGTACATCACTGAGGCTTGTCATCCTCATGCGGAACCACTGCTGCGAGGATGTTCAAGCCCACTACGAGTTCGTAGGTAGGGCTCAGAGACCTAGACAGTCCGTTCTTAGAGGTCGCGATCACGGCCCGCATCGCTTCGAGGACTGGCTGCGGCACCACAAGGCGCTCGGTCCGGTTTGGGAGGGTGAATGCGTCCGGCCCTGCGGTGCTGCGACCCTTAGTGAGGGTGCGGGTACTCCCGCGAAGAGGCTTGCGGACTCCTGGGTACAGCGCCGCGTACAGGCCCGCGTACTGCAGCACGTGTGCCGTGCCGGGCCCCGTCAGGCGACAAGCCTCCACATCATGGAAACGGGTGCGCTCGACCAGGTAACGAGGCAATACGTCCGCGTCCTTGCACAGCAGTCTGGTCACAGCCCACGTTGAGGGATCGAGGCGCACTGCAGCATCGACGTTGTTCAGGTCGACGAGAAGTTGCCAGACGTCTGAGGGCTGGGCTGTGCGGTGGAACCTCTCCAGCCGACGTGGAATCCGGAGAAGTTCCTTGTCGAACATCTCGTACCAGCGATTCATTGCATGGCGAGCGCTTGATTGCCGAGAGAGGTCCGTGTCGTAGTCCGCGATGACGCGCTCCCGTTGGGCGCGTACGTGGCTTTGCCGTAGCTCGCCCAGCTCATATGCGAGGACACGCTGTATGCGCTGTGCTGGGCGGCCGTACGCAGCCGCTAGTTCGAGCAGGTATGGATCATCCAGCGAAGGCCCCCGCCAAGGACCAGGATGCGGAACGTACCGTTCGGCCATGGCTACAACCAGCTCGAAGGCCCGAGACTGTCGCTGTTGTACAGCAGGTGTTCGGTCTATGGCCCGCTCGACCATCTGGTGAGTGATCCCTAGGACGGAGGCGACCTGATCTACGAACTGGGGACGCCGACTTGGGACGATGCCTTCGTTCTCGAAGCGACGATAGTTCTTCGGTGAGACGCTTAGGCGCTCCACAACGTCCTGAGCCCGCAGGCCGGAGGCACGACGGAAGTCCGCCAGGGTCCAGGATTCACGTTCGGAGTCCATGAGCTGCCAGGGATGCACTTCGAGAGCTCGAGCGAGGGTGCGCACGCGCGGCGGGTCTGGCACGCGGTGCCCGTTCTCGTAGGCCAGAATCTGTGCCTTGGTAGCTCCAACTGCCTCCGCCAACTCTTCGGCAGTCATCGACGTCCGAAGCGGTTGGGCATACAGGTTCATCCGATGAGCCCGCAGCTCAGCAGGGCTGAAGTTCGTCATGCCCCGTGTCATTGACGTGTTCCCCTCGTCGCAGGGACCACTTTAGGGGTACCATTGCAGTGTCCACGGTCGGTCTAGCCCTCTTGATCGCTGGCGCTCTGACCTGGGCGGTCGTGTCTTTTAGCGGCAGAACAAGTGGATGCTGACGCGGAAATCAGCGACGTTAGACGCCGTTGGCCGCATGGTTTTGGGGAAGCGGTCCGCAGATATCAGTTACGAAGAGGCCCTGCACCTCCACGGCTAGCGCTAGTCCGTTGGCGGGGGCACAGGGCCAGCGTCTGGGAGCGTTTTCCCGGAAGGCCCTCTGTGCCAGCAGGGGGCCTTCGACGTTCAGAAGAACTTGTCGATCAGGTGACGCAAACAGGCACCCAGTGCCTGCAGTGCCAGCCAGCCGAACGCCTTCTTAACGATCTTCCGGTGGACCCGCTCCCCGCCTTCCGGCGGGTTCTCCATACGCAACATCTCCTCTCGGTCGCGGAGCCGATCGGCCCCGATCGGGTCAACCGATCGACGGGTTACGCCACGCGAGAGAAGTTGTCGGGTCGAGCTTACCGGGTCCCACGTGCAACACCGGTCAGCGAGCGTGCATCTGTGCCCCAACTACCGGCGATAATCGCCGTTTGACGATTAGTTGATTATCGTAGTTACCCATGCGTACGGAGTGCGGGCTGCGAACTAGCGACCGAATCGCGGCTGTTGAGACCTGTATTTCCGCGTCGGCTCGCAACGTGCGAGTTCGGAGCGGGGGGATGCGCCTACGTCGTATGACGCAGGCATGACCAGGTAGTAGCCTCCCCAGAACTACCCGATGTGTGATCCATCACGTTCGCCGGGCCCTACTGATCTGCGACATCGCCGAGGTGCGGTGGACCGCCCACCTGCCCCCCCACCGGTGACTCAGGCCAGTGAGTGCGTGGTGACGGGGAAGACGATGGGCCCGGCTTTAGTGGCCAGGCCCATCGCGCGTAATCCGTTCAGCACCAAGCCTGTTGGCCTGCGCTTCAATCTCTTTGGTGCGGGAGTCCGAGGTGGCCGTCCGTCGGTCCGCCCTGGCTCGCGGCCGGGTGGACAGGCAAGAGGTCGTCCGGCATGGCTAGCTCCCCCGCCGGCCGCTGTGCGAGCCATCCCGAACGGCGGTGCTGCGGCGTCTCGGTACGGACATGCCGGAAGCCGAGCCGTTCGTAGTAGGCGTGTAGTCCGGCGTTCCAAGAAGCTGAACGGGACCCCCGCAGCCGAGAACACGGCGAACCGAAAGCGCATGGTCCTCAGCAATGCCTTTCGGTACGCAGTCGAAGAGCGCACACTGCTGAACCGTCACCCGTTCCTCGCGGTCGACTGGAATGCACCGACCACCTCGGACGAAGTCGACTTCCGGTACGTCCCGGACCCTCGGCTTGCGCGGCGGCTCCTGAGTGCGGTCGCGGCGCAGGGCCCCCGCGGTGAGCATTTGGAGACGTTCTTCGGAGCGATCTATTACGTGGCCACCCGCCCTGGAGAGGCTGTCTCCCTCCGGGAGCAGGACTTCACGCTTCCATCCGAGAGTGAGCCGGACGCATGGGGCGAAGTACTGATCTCCGAGAGTCACCCGGAGGTAGGGGCGGGGTGGACGGACGACGGAAAGTCTCACGATCAGCGCGGGCTCAAACACCGGGCCCGTAACGCCGTGCGGGCCGTTCCCATCCCTCCGGTGTACGTGCGGATGGTCCGGGCGCATATCGCACGCGGCCTCGCCCCGGACGGTCGGCTCTTCTGGGCCGCTCGCGGCGGGCGGCTCACGTCGAATGAGTACTGCTCGGCCTGGGACACGGCCCGTGAAGACGTCCTCACTCCGGCTGAGGTGAAGTCGGAGATGGCCAGCGTGCCGTACTGCGCCACGCTGCCGTGTCCCTGTGGATCAAGCAGGGGGTAGACCCGGTGGAGGTCGCCTACCGCGCCGGCCACAGCGTGGCCGTGCTCTACCGCTTCTACGCGAAGCTCCTCAAGGGGAGTTCGGCCCACGCGAACAGCTTGATCCAGAAGGGGCTAGAGGAGGCTGAGGGCGCCTGATCCTGGCCCGCGTATGGCCCACACGTACTGGTCAGAGGCGGTACAGACCCGATCCGGGGTGAGACAGGGTGAACGCAGAAGGGGTGCCGCTCCGGAGAGGGCACCCCTTCTGACCTGCAACCTTCTGACCTCTGCGGAGGCGGTGGGATTTGAACCCACGGTGACATCGCTGCCACGACGGTTTTCAAGACCGTTCCCTTAGGCCGCTCGGGCACACCTCCCCGCTTCGCCCACCTGGGGCGGAGCGGGGTACAGCGTACCGGGAGCGGGGAGCGGGCGGGGGAACCGGCTTAGCTGTCGCCGACTCGGGAGCCGAGGGTGAGGTCGACGGTGTGCTGGTCGCCGCCCCGGGTGTAGGTGACCTTGACCTTGTCGCCGGGCTTGTGGGTCCAGATCTCGCCGATCAGGGTGGGGCCGCTGTCGATGACGGAGTCGTCCAGCTTGGTGATGACGTCACCCGGCTTGAGGCCGGCCTTCGCGGCGGGGCCGCCCGGCTCGACCGCGTCGGCGCCGCCGGTGCCCTGGTCGGTGATCTTCGCGCCGTCGGCGGACTCCTCCAGGGAGACCGAGGCGCCGATCTTGGCGTACACCGGCTTGCCGGACTTGATGAGCTGCTGGGCGACGTACTTGGCCTGGTTGATCGGGATGGCGAAGCCGAGGCCGATCGAGCCGGACTGGCCGGAGCCGAAGCTGCCGCCGCTGGTGGACTGGATCGCGGAGTTGATGCCGATCACCGCGCCGGAGGCGTTCAGCAGCGGTCCGCCGGAGTTGCCCGGGTTGATCGACGCGTCGGTCTGCAGGGCGCTCATGTAGGACGCCTTGCTGCTGGAGCTGCCGTCGCTGGAGGCCACCGGGCGGTTCTTGGCGCTGATGATGCCGGTCGTCACCGTGTTGGACAGCCCGAAGGGGGCGCCGATGGCGATCGTCTCGTCGCCCACCGCGACCTGGTCGGAGTTGCCGAGGGAGAGCGGCTTGAGGTCCGAGGGCGCGTTCTTCAGCTTGACGACGGCCACGTCGTAGCCCTGGGCGTGCCCCACGACCTCGGCGGCGTACTTGCGGCCGTCGGGGAAGGTGGCGGACAGCTTGCCGCCGTCGACCGCCTCGGCGACCACGTGGTTGTTGGTGACGATGTGGCCCTGGGTGTCGAAGACGAACCCGGTGCCCGTGCCGCCCTCGCCGCTGTTGCTCTCCGCCTCGATGGTCACCGTGCTGGGCAGCGCCTTGGAGGCCACGCCCGCGATGGTGCCCGGCGCCCGCTTGACCTGCGAGGCGCCGTTGTCAGCGGCGGAGACGGTGGTGGAGCCCTGGCCGTCGTTGTCCTTGGCCAGGGTGTAGCCGAGGCCGCCGCCCAGACCGCCCGCGACCAGCGCGGCCACCAGCACCGCGGCGATCAGCCCGCCGCGCCCGCCACCGGCCGGCTTCGGCGCCGGCTGCTGGTACGCGGCACCCCAGCCGCCGCCGGCGCCACCCGCGCCCGCCTCGCCGTACCCCGGAGTGCCGGGCGGCGGCGGAGGCGGCCAGGAGCCCTCGGGGGCGCCGTAGGACGCGGTGGGGGCGGGCCCGTAGGGGTGCTGCTCCGGCGGGCCGGCGGGCACCGGCGGAAGCTGAGCCGTCGCACCCGCGTCACCCTGCGGGGGAGCGGGAGATGCCACCGGCACAGGAGGTGCGGACGGGGCCGGGGGTACCGCGTTGCCCTCGTTCTCGGTGCTCACAGCTCTTCTCTCCTCGATCCACGGCTGTTGTCGTCGGTCGCGCTCGATCATGCTCGGTCGCCCACCGGTCGCGTCACGTCGTAAACGGGTCGCGTACGGTTCGCGCCGGTCCATGGTCGGTCATGCCCGTGGCCGCGCGCACGCCCGTCACCCGAGACGCGCGGACCGGCGCGAGCGGGCCGCACATGGTCCCGTGTGTGTTCCTGTTGTACGCACTCAGCTTTTCCCACAGGCCGTCAGGGCACCGTAAGCGGTCCCTGTGGGACTGCGGGGACCCTTTATATAAGACTTCTCGGGCATAAGTGAGATAAGTATGCACGGAGGCCCGCCCGGAGGCGCATTCCTCCCGTCCCCTGCCCACTCGCGCGCCCCGCACAACCCCCGGTCGGTGGCACCATGACGCGGTGACCCACGCACCACACCACACGATCCAGGTCGTCGCCCACCGTGGAGCCTCCGAGGACGCCCCCGAACACACCCTGGCCGCCTACCGCAAGGCGATCGAGGACGGCGCGGACGCCCTGGAGTGCGATGTACGGCTCACCGCCGACGGACACCTGGTCTGCGTCCACGACCGCCGGGTGAACCGCACCTCAAACGGCCGCGGTGCCGTCTCCGCCCTGGAGCTGTCCGACCTCTCCGCCCTCGACTTCGGCTCCTGGAAGGGCCGCGCGGGCCGGGACGAGGAGCCCGACTGGGAACACCGGCCCGAGGACCGCGAGGAGACCTCCGTCCTCACCCTGGAGCGCCTGCTCCAACTGGTCGCCGACGCCGGGCGCCGCGTCGAGCTGGCCATCGAGACCAAGCACCCCACCCGCTGGGCCGGCCAGGTCGAGGAACGGCTGCTGACCCTGCTGCGCCGGTACGGGCTGCACGCCCCCGCCTCCCCCGAAGCCTCCCCGGTCCGCGTCATGAGCTTCTCCGCGCGCTCCCTGCACCGGGTGCACGCCGCCGCCCCGGCCCTGCCCCTGGTGCTGCTCGCCCAGTTCGTCACCCCCCGCCTGCGGGACGGGCGCCTCCCCGAGGGCGTCACCATCGCGGGCCCCTCCATCCGGATCGCGCGCAGCCACCCGGCGTACGTACGACGGCTCAAGGAGGCCGGTCACCAGGTGCACGTGTGGACGGTGAACGAGCCCGCCGACGTGGACCTCTGTGTGGACCTGGGGGTCGACGCCATCATCACCAACCGCCCGCGCGCGGTGCTGGGCCGCCTCGGGCGCTGACTTCCCGCCACCTCGGGGAGTGCTCCGGCGCGTTCGCTCCCCGCGCGGACGTTGCGAATGCGTCGCCGGAACGAGACTGGCCGGTTTCCGGTTCAGGCCAATGGGGCATCCACACCGTGGCGTGGGGCGAAGGAGGTCTCGGGGGTGGCGTTGGTGGTGGCACAGGAAGTGCCCGCGTCGTCGAGCATGGCCGTACCTCATGGCCCTGCCGGCGTGAGGCAGGCGAGGCACCGGATGCGTGCGCAACTGCGCGGCGGCGGGGTCCCGGAACCGGTCGTGGACGACGCCGTGCTGATTCTGTCGGAGCTGCTGAGCAACGCGTACCGGCACGGCCGCCCGCTGGGCGGCGCGCGGGCCGGGGACGGCGCGGTGCGCGCGGACTGGCGTGTCGACCCGCGCGGACGGCTCATCGTGGAGGTCACCGACGGCGGCGGCCCGACCCGCCCCGCCCCGGCCACCCCCTCGGTCACCGCGCACGGCGGCCGCGGCCTGAGCATCATCGACGCGCTCGCCGACGACTGGGGCGTACGGGACGACGTACCGGGCGAGGTGACGGTCTGGGTGGTGGTCCACGCGGACGTGCACGATCCCGATGCCGGCGCCCCGCTCGAATCTTTCGCTACGCGCGTCACCACCCCCGAGCCGGTCACCGCGCTGGCCGAACTCGGCTTCACGGAGGCGTTCGAGAGCCTGGACTGAACGGGCGGCTCCAGAAGGGCGGTTGTCCACAGGCAGCGGCCGCCCCGGCCCGCGTCGTCCACAGGTTCCCGTGGCCCGTGGCCCGAACGGCTAGGCTCCCGCCCGTACGAGACCAGCCGTTACCGGGAGACAGCCACGATGGCCAAGAAGCGACCCCAGCCCAAGGGCAGCCGCCCGCAGCCGCACGGGGCCGGGGGCGAGGTTCCGGTCGTCGGTGCCCGCGAGGCGTGCCCCTGCGGCAGCGGCCGCCGCTACAAGGCGTGCCACGGCCGGGCGGCCGCGCACGCGGCGACCGAGCTGGTGCAGCGCCCCTTCGAGGGCCTGCCGGGCGAATGCGACTGGGTGGCGCTGCGCGAGCTGGTTCCGGCCGCCACCGTCGAACTGACCCTGAAGGACGGCCTGCCCGAGGGCGTCCCCTCGGTGACCCTGGCCACCGTGCTGCCGATGGCGTGGCCCGCGCTGCGCCGCGACGACGGCTCGGTGCTGCTGGGCCTGCAGAACGACACCGCCTCCGGCGACATCAGCCGCGACCTGGCCGACACCCTCCAGCGGGCGCTGGTGGCCGAGCCGGGCACGCCGGTGGAGGGCCGCCGCGCCCCCTCCGGCGCGCCCCGCCTCCAGGACCTGCTGGACGCCGAGGGCGCCTTCGAGCCGGTCGTGCACAGCGGGTTCGAGTTCTGGGTGCCGGACGCGGAGAACGCGACGCCCGAGGTGGCCGCCTCCCTGGAGCGGGCCAACTCCGCCGCGATCCCCACGGTCAAGCTGGCCGGGGTGGACGCCGCGTACTGGTGCGAGACCCCGGAGAAGAACCACCTGCGCTGGGTCATGCCGCACGAGGAGGAGCACCTGCTGGACGCGCTGGCCCGGCTGCACGCGGCGGGCACTTCCAGCCTCGGTGAGGGCACCCGGCTGGTCGGCTCGTTCCGCGCGCACGGGCTGACCGTGCCGGTGTGGGACCTGCCGAGCGGGGTCGGCGCCGAGGAGATCGAGAAGCCGGCCGCCGAGTTCGCCGAGCGGCTGGCCGCGGCCCTCGCGGTGACCGAGCCGCTCACCCCGGAGGAGCGCCGGGCGCGCGGCGGCCTCACCAACCGCCAGGTCACCCTGAGCTGACCTGGCCGGACGCCTGGGGAACAGGTGACTCCTGTCACAACTCCTCGGCCTGACAAGCGAATCGGTGTCCGAATGGGCCGGACCGAATTTGCGAACCGCCGATCTCTTGTTACCGTTCCAGTAGCCCGGTTGTTGGTGCATCCCCCGTCGCCAGCAACCGGGCCTTTCCATGCCCGCGCCCGGCGGGTTCAGCCGTTGCCTCCTTCAACTCCCATTTACATCAACGGAGTTGCTGGCTGAGCGGAGCAGCAGCGGACCCTCGGCGCCGCGCGCGAACTCGGAGACGGCCGTGTAGGCGGCCCCCGCGCCCCGCGTGCGCTCGCGCGGGGTCTCACAGGTGGCGGGCGCGTCGTCCGCGCCGGTGGCACAGGTGGTGCGCACGGCCCGGCCGTCCGGACCCAGCAGGCTCAGGTAGGCGTCCAGGGCGTCGCCGGTGGTGTTGCGGTAGTAGACCCGCGCCCAGGTGTCGCCGCCCCGCGTCAGGACACAGGTCTGCGCCTCCAACCCCTCGGGCGAGGCGAGTTCGGGACCGCAACGGGTGAGCGTGACCCGCGAAGGAGCAGCCGAGGCCGGCTGCGAAGGCGCGGACACCCGCGCTCCTCCGCCCCGCCCCTCCACCGGCCCCTCCACCTGTCCCGCCGACGCCCCGCCCAGCGGCAGCAGCAGCGCCGCCGCGACGAGGGCCGCCAGGGCGGAGGTACGGAGCGGTCCGGATCCCGGCCCGCCCGCGCGGGACCGGTGATTTCGCAGCATGGGCGGAACATAACGAGCGCACGCGGCCCGAAGGCCCCGCGCGCCCCCGACACCCCTACAACTCGGGCGCGCTCACACCCGTACGAGTGAGGGCCTCGACCACCGCGTCCACCACGGCTTCCACGTCGGGGACCCATGGGGAGGCGGAGCCGGGCAGCGGGGCGCGCGCCCAGCGGACCTCGCCCGGGCCGGTGGTGGAGGGCGGGAGGGCGAGATAGCCGCCCTCGCCGTGGAAGCGGAGCGAGCCGGGGACGAAGTCCTTGGCGTACAGAAGTTCGCCCAACTGCTCCATGGAGTAGGGCTTCACGAGGATCGCCCAGCGGTGCGGGGCGGCGACGACCGGGCCGAGCCGCATGCCGCGCCGGTCCAGCAGCGCGAGCGCGCGGGCGCCGGCCCCGGCGGGGAGGCTGACCGCGCAGGGGGCCTGGCCGCCGGTGGCGAGGACGATCGGCGCGTCCGGCCGGCTGGTCCACCACCAGCGCACCATGCGCGCGTCGGTGGTGGCCGCGAGCAGGTCGGGGTCGCCGGGGTGGGCACCGGGAACCGTGCAGGCGGGATCGGGGCAGGAGCAGCCGGCCGGGCCCTGCGGATCGGGGGCCGCGCCCGGCAGTACGGGCCACCGCCACGTCGCCGCGAAGGTCGAGGCCGCGTCGATCAGCGCCGGGCCGTGGTCATCCCGCCGGGGCGGGAGCCCGCTTCGGCTTCCGAGGATCTCGCGCATGAGCGCTCGTTCCTTTCCGTTGCACCGCTGGCAACACCGTGGACATCACAACATGTGTGGATCACTTCACTGTGCGTACCTGTTGGCGCATCACGCCCCCGCACACGGCGGGGGGAACCCCCAGGGATGGAGCAACTGTCGCGTCCGACGTGCGGTTCTTCAGGAGCACGGACACGGCACGGGGGTGGCGAAGTCTGGCGTTTTGCCGTCGCGCGTGTTTCTCTCCGCCTCCGCCACGGGAGGATGGGGCTCGGCCGTCGGTGGTTATGACGTCCGAGTCTCTCGCCAGGTTCCGGGCGGCCTGTGGCCACCCCTGGACTTCTCTCGAGTACGTACCCCGCACGGCCGTGGTGACGCTCCGTCGAGCAGGGCCAGTCGACCGCAATGACGCTCCACCCGAGGCAGTTTCCAGCCAACTTGTCAGTAGGGCAAGGGGTTCCGGGGCATCCCTTCCACGCCCCACCAACACCAGGAATCCCCGCAGGACAATGCTGGACATCCCCTCACGAGTGCGTGTACATGTGGAGACACTGCTGGCGGCGCAGAATCACATGGGGGTTTGCGATGCTTTTCAGTAAGACGCACCGGTCCGAGAGCCGGACGCCATGAACGCCCCGCACCCTCCGAAAGTGGCCGGAATCGATCCCACGGTTCCCACTCCCGCCCACACTGTCGCGCCCGCACCCCCCGCCCCGGAAGCCGGTCCCGCACCGGACGCCACGGCAGGCACCCCGCCTCCCGTCGCCGCCACGGAAGCCCCCGGCAGCCTGCTCCAGGACCGGCTGGCCGGCTGGGTCTCCGACCTCACCACCCTCCATGAGCTGACCGAGCGGATGTGCCGAACATCCGCCCTGCCAGCCGCACTCGATGAACTGCTGCGCGCCGGTGCCGCCCTCGTGGGCGCCCGGCGCGGTCTCGTCGTACTGGAACCCGGTGACGGGCTCGGCCCCCGCGCCACCGTCGGTCTCGGCCTCGGCCGCGCCGATCTCGGCCACATCGAGACCGTCCCGCGCGATTCCCTGCTGACCGGCACCGCCGACCTCCTCGCCGAGCCCGCTCTCGACCCCCGGCACCGCGAGGTCGCCGCCCGCCTCGGCTACGCCGCCAGCCACGCCCTGCCGCTGGCCACCGAGACCGCGCACCTCGGCGCCGCCGTCTGGCTCTACGACGAACCGGCCGCCCCCGACGAACACCACAGACATCTGGTCGCGCTCTACCTCCGCCAGGCCACCGAGCATCTCGCCCTGCTGCTGGAGGTGGAGCGCGCCCGCCTGCACACCGCCACCCTCACCGAGGAGTTGCTCCCCTCCCGGCTCCCCCGCGTCCCCGGCGTCCAGCTCGCCGTCCGGCACCGCACCGGCCCGCGCGGCGGCGGCGACTGGTACGACGCGCTGCCGCTGCCCGACGCCGCCCTCGGCCTCTCCGTCGGCTCCGTCACCGGCAGCGGTCCGGGTGCCGTCGCCGCGATGGGCCGGCTCCGCGCCTCCCTGCGGGCGTACGCCGTGATGGAGGGCGAGGACCCGGTCGCCGTCCTCTCCGACCTGGAGCTGCTGCTCCGGCTGACCGAGCCCGCCCGCTCGGCCACCGCCCTGTTCGCCTACTGCGAGCCCGCCGCGCGCCGGGTCACCCTGGCCGGTGCCGGGCACAGCCCGCCGCTGCTGACCGGGGAGCGCCGCACCGAGTACGCCGAGACCTCCCTGTCCGCCCCGCTCGGCATGCTGGCCTGCTGGGAGGCGCCCAGCGTGGAGTTCGGCGTCGAGCCCGGAGAGACGGTTCTCCTCTACACCGACGGGCTGCTGCGCCGTACCGGCGAGGCCATGGACCGGGCCTTCGCCCGGCTGCACGCGGCCGCGGCCGGTGTGCCCCGCGCCCTGCGCGCCGACCCCGGCGCCGTCGCCGATCACGTCCTCGCCACCCTCCTGCCGGAGGAGGACACCGCCGGCGACGAGGACGTGGTGCTACTGGCGGCCCGCTTCGACTGAGTAGAGGCAGGCCCGGCAGGTCCGGTTTCGGTACGAACGTACGATGATGGAGGCACCCTCGCTCGGGCGTGGACGCGAGCGCCGCGTGCCCCCTGGGGGAGACCACACGCCGTACCGAGGAGGATCAGTGTCCGACGAGCTCAACCCGGCCGTTACCGACGAGGCCACCGAGGCCGAGGAGCCCATCAAGCAGCGCAAGAACGGCCTCTACCCCGGTGTCTCCGACGAGCTGGCGGAGAACATGCGCTCCGGCTGGGCCGACACCGAGCTGCGTGACCTGGCGCCGATCCCGCAGGCCGCCGACACCGCGCGCCGCCGCGCCGCGCTGTCCGCCCGCTTCCCCGGCGAGCGCCTGGTGATCCCCGCCGGCAATCTGAAGACCCGCTCGAACGACACCGAGTACGCCTTCCGCGCCGCCACCGAGTACGCGTACCTCACCGGCAACCAGACCGAGGACGGCGTCCTGGTCCTGGAGCCCACCGCCGACGGCCACCGCGCGACCGTCTACCTGCTGCCCCGCTCCGACCGGGAGAACGGCGAGTTCTGGCTCTCCGGCCAGGGCGAGCTGTGGGTCGGCCGCCGCCACTCGCTGGCCGAGTCCGAGGCGCTGTACGGCATCCCCGCCGCCGACGTGCGCGAGCTGGCCGACGCGCTGCGCGAGGCCACCGGCCCGGTGCGCGTGGTGCGCGGCCACGACGCCGGGATCGAGGCGGCGCTGACCGACAAGGTCACCGCCGAGCGCGACGAGGAGCTGCGGGTCTTCCTGTCCGAGCAGCGCCTGGTCAAGGACGAGTTCGAGATCGGCGAGCTGCAGAAGGCCGTCGACTCCACCGTGCGCGGCTTCGAGGACGTGGTGAAGGTCCTCGACAAGGCCGAGGCCACCTCGGAGCGCTACATCGAGGGCACCTTCTTCCTCCGCGCGCGTGTGGAGGGCAACGACATCGGCTACGGCTCGATCTGCGCCTCCGGCGCGCACGCCTGCACCCTGCACTGGGTACGCAACGACGGCCCGGTCCGCTCCGGCGACCTGCTGCTGCTCGACGCCGGCGTGGAGACCCACACCCTCTACACCGCCGACGTCACCCGCACCCTCCCGGTCGACGGCACCTACACCGACCTCCAGCGCAAGATCTACGACGCGGTGTACGAGGCCCAGGAGGCCGGCATCGCGGCGGTGAGGCCCGGCGCCAAGTTCCGCGACTTCCACGACGCCTCCCAGCGTGTGCTCACCGAGAAGCTGGTGGAGTGGGGCCTGGTCGAGGGCCCGGTCGAGCGCGTCCTGGAGCTGGGCCTGCAGCGCCGCTGGACCCTGCACGGCACCGGCCACATGCTC
Organism: Streptomyces sp. NPDC018263; assembly: GCF_055562575.1. Classification (NCBI taxonomy): domain Bacteria; kingdom Bacillati; phylum Actinomycetota; class Actinomycetes; order Kitasatosporales; family Streptomycetaceae; genus Streptomyces; species Streptomyces sp. NPDC018263. The sequence goes on along the minus strand of NZ_JBVHFA010000003.1, from coordinate 518,509 downwards.
GGCATGGACGTCCACGACTGCGCGGTCGCCCGCACCGAGGCGTACGTCGACGGCACGCTGGAGCCCGGCATGGTCCTCACCGTCGAGCCCGGCCTGTACTTCCAGGCCGACGACCTGACGGTGCCCGAGGAGTACCGGGGCATCGGCGTCCGGATCGAGGACGACATCCTGGTCACCGCCGAAGGCAACCGGAACCTGTCGGCGGGCCTGCCGCGCCGCTCCGAGGACGTCGAGGCGTGGATGGCGTCGCTCAAGGGCTGACCCTCACGACGAAGGACCCCTCACGCGGTGAGCAGCGAGGGGTCCTTCTTCCATTTCAGGATCTTGTCGAAGCTGACCACGGTGCCGGTGCGGCCCGGCCGGGCGCCGATGTGCACGTGGTCGGCCAGCTCCCGGATCAGACACAGGCCCCGGCCGTCCTCGGCGTCCACACGCGCCATCCGGATGCCCAGCGCCGGGGAGGATGCCACACCGGGCCCGGAGTCGGCGACCTCGATGCGGCACTTCTCGCCGTCCAGATAGGCGGTCACCCGGTACGCCTCCGTGTGCTCCCCGCACGCGGTCCCGCCGTGCTCGACGGCGTTGGCGCACGCCTCGGTGAGGGCCACGGAGATGTCGTAGGAGACGTCGGGGTCGACCCCGGCCGTCTCCATGGTGCCGATCAGCAGGCGCCGGGCGAGCGGGACGCTCGCGGCATCGCGGCGCAGATGGAGTGACCACCAGATGCTCATGCTCCAGCCTCCTGGCCGCGGCTCGACATACCGTTACCTATTGCCGCGCGTGAGCGCCCGTAAGCCCTCAAGTGACGTGATGCCGCCCATATGGTCGATGTGCGCCGGGACGAATCGGGGTATGAGGTACGGCCGACGCGGCAGCGCGCGTCCCGGCCGTGGCGCGATCCGGCGGCCCTGCCTCGGGGGTGCGGCGGGCGCAGTGCGATGATGAGCCCCGCCATGAGTGCCCCCCGTCCGCGCACGGCGCGACCCGGACCCCGCGTCCGGCTTCTGCGGGCCGCGGTCTTCGCCGCGGTCTGTGTCGTGCTGGCCGCCGCCGGGCACACCGTGGCCTCCTGCGCGAACGTCCCGCTGTGGACGCTGGGCGCCGGGTTCGCGGGCTCCCTGCTGGTCATGGCGCCGCTCGCCGGACGGGCCCGCTCGGTGCCCGCCATCGCGGCCCTCCTCACCCTCGGCCAGGTGGCCCTGCACACGCTGTTCGGCCTCGGCCAGCACACCGCGCAGCCCATGGCGTCCATGGGCACGGCGCACTCCGGTCCGGCCGACGACGAGATGGTCCAGCGGGCCGCCCAACTGCTGTGCGGGTCGGGACCGGCCACCCTCACCCCCGGCCATGCCTACCGGCTGCTGCTCGACGCCCGTCTCATCGACGCCTCGGGCCGTTTCACCGGGCACGCGCCGACGGGCGGGCACGCCTCCGACATGGCCGGCTCCTCGGCCGGGACCGTGCCGTCGCTGCTCTCGCTGCCGATGCTTCTCGGCCACCTCCTCGCGGCGCTCGCGCTGGCCTGGGTACTGCGCCGGGGCGATCTGGCCGTGCTGCGGCTGGTCGAGCTGTCGACGCACGGGGTCGCGGAGGGCGCGCTCGTCCGCTCCCTGCGCGCCGCGCTCGCACTGACCCGCGCGCTGTACGCCGGGCTGCTGCCCGCGACCGGCCCCGCCCCCCGCCTGCGCCGTACCGAGCGGGACGACGCGCCGGTCCCGCGGGCCGCCGCGCTCCAGCACTCGGTGATCCGGCGCGGCCCGCCCGCCGACGCGTTCCGTCTCGCCGCCTGACGCGACCACCGCTCCCGTACGTACGGGGAGGGGAGGGGCCGCCGTCGCGCGGCACGCGCGCGTGCGCCTCCTTCCACGCGCCACGCGCACCCCTCACCGTCACCGGGCTCAGCACCGGATCTCGCTCAAGAGCGGAGTTTCCCCAGCATGCAGATCTCCCGTACCGCCTCCCGTGTCACCGCCGCCGTCGCCGTGGCGGGCGCGGCCGTCCTCGCCGTGTCGGCCCCCGCCTTCGCGCACGTCACCGTCCAGCCGGAGGGCGCGGCGGCCAAGGGCGGCTACGCCACGGTCGACTTCAAGGTGCCCAACGAGCGCGACAACGCCTCCACCACCAAGCTCGAGGTCAACCTCCCCGCCGACCACCCGCTGGCCTCCGTCATGCCGCAGCCGGTGCCGGGCTGGAGCGTGAAGGTGACCAAGTCCAAGCTGGACAAGCCGCTCACCGTGCACGGCGAGAAGATCGGCGAGGCCGTCACCAAGGTCACCTGGACCGCCGACGGCAAGGGCATCCAGCCGGGTTACTTCCAGAAGTTCCCGCTCTCGCTGGGCGCGCTGCCCGAGGACGCCGACCAGCTCGTCTTCAAGGCGATCCAGACGTACTCCAACAAGGAGGTCGTCCGCTGGATCGAGGTGCCGCAGGAGGGCCAGGACGAGCCGGAGAACCCGGCCCCGACGCTGGCGCTGTCCGCCGCGACCGACGACCACCACGGCACGGCGGCCGCCGCCGCCGGTGACGACGCCAAGGGCGGTGCCGATGGCGATGCCGCCGACGCCCACCAGGAGGCGGCCGCCGACTCCGACGGCACCGACACCACCGCCCGGGTGCTGGGCGTCGTCGGCATCGTGATCGGCGTCGCGGGCGTGGGCTACGGCGTCCTCGCCGGCCGCCGCCGCACCGCCTGACCCTCACCTCATCCGTGTGCGCCGGGGTCGTGCCCGCCCGGTACGGCCCCGGCGCACACGGGAGTTCTCGAACCCTGGGACATCTCTCCATGCTCTCTCCGCGCAAGAAGACGCTGGCCGCGGCCGCGCTGCTGGCCACCGCCGCCTTCACCCTGTCCGCCTGCGGCAGCGGTGACGACTCCTCCTCGCCCGTCTCCGTGGTCTCCGAGGAGGGCGGCTCCGACAAGGCCGCCACCGTCCTCGACCAGCCCTTCGCCAAGCCCGACCTGGTCCTCACCGACACCCACGGCAAGAAGTACGACCTGCGGGCCGAGACCAAGGGCCACCCGACGCTCGTCTACTTCGGCTACACCCACTGCCCCGACGTGTGCCCCACGACGATGAGCAACATCGCCGTCGCCATGAAGGCGCTGCCCAAGGCGGAGCAGGACGACCTGCGGGTCGTCTTCGTCACCACCGATCCCGGCCGCGACACCCCGGCCGAGCTGGGCACCTGGCTCAAGAGCATCGACCCGCGCTTCACCGGTCTGACCGGCGACTTCTCCACCATCCAGGCGGGCGCCCGCTCGCTCGGCATCTCGGTCGAGCCGACCAGCAAGGACAAGAACGGCAAGACCGTCTCCGTCCACGGCACCCAGGTCATCGCCTTCTCCCCGAAGACGGACGGCGGCTACGTCCTCTACGGCGAGGAGGCCACCGTCGACGACTGGACCAAGGACCTGCCCGAGCTCGTGCGCGGAGCGAAGCCGTGAAGCGGGCCGCGCTGCCCGTCACCGCCCTCGCCGCCGCGCTCGCCCTCGCGGGCTGCGGCTCCGGACAGGGGGCCGGCGAGCCCGAGCTGTCGGTGAGCGCCACCTACATGCCCCAGCCGGTCGCCGCCGACATGGCGGCGGGCTTCCTCACCGTCACCAACAAGGGGGGCGAGCAGGACGAGCTGACCTCGGTCAGCAGCGACATCGGCCGGGTCACCATGCACAGCACCAGCGGCGGCACCATGGCCGAGCGCACCTCCTTCGCGGTGCCCGCGCACGGCCGGCTCGTCTTCAAAAGCGGCGGCAACCACCTGATGTTCGAGCAGCTCAAGCAGAAGCCGCGCCAGGGCCAGACCGTCACGCTCAAGCTGGGCTTCGCCCGGTCCGGTCCGCTCACCGTCGAGATGCCGGTGCGGTCAGCCACGTACAACCCGTCGACCGGACACTGAGGGAGGGACCACCTTGACGCGGACCATCACCCCCCGGCTGCGCACCCTGGTACTGCTGCTCCTCGCCGTCACCGGCGTGCTGTTCGCGGGCGCGGCGCCCGCCTCGGCGCACGCCGCGCTGACCGGCAGCGACCCCGCGCAGGGGGTGGTGGTCGACCGGGCGCCCTCCCAGATCTCGCTCACCTTCTCCGAGCAGGTGGCGATGGGCGACAACTCGCTGCGCGTGCTCGACCCCAAGGGCAAGCCGGTCCAGTCCGGCAAGCCGGCGAACGTCAGCGGCACCACCTACGCGGTACGGCTGCACGCCGGGCTGGCGGACGGCACGTACACCGTCGCCTACCAGGTCGTCTCGGCCGACAGCCACCCCGTCGCCGGGGCCTACACCTTCTCCATCGGCGCGCCCTCGCGCACGGTCGTCTCCGACACGGGGGCGGGAGCGGGCGGCGGCGCCGTGGGCGGGCTGTACGCCGCCGGGCGGTACCTCTCCTACGCGGGCTTCATCGTGCTGGCCGGCGGCGCCGCCTTCGTGCTGGCCTGCTGGCGGCAGGGCGCGGGTGTACGGGCCCTGCAGCGGCTCGTGGTCGGGGGCTGGCTCACGCTCACCGCGGCCACGCTGGGACTGCTGCTGCTCCGGGGCTCGTACACCTCCTCCGGCAAGTTCGGGGACGTCTTCGACCTCGATCTGCTGGGGCAGGTGCTTCAGACCAAGACCGGGGCCGCGCTGGTCTCCCGGCTGTTGCTGCTCGCCGCCGCCGCGCTGTTCGTCGCGGTGCTCTTCGGGACCTACGCGCGGCGGGAGGAAGAGGAGGGCACCGACGAGGACGCGGCCGCCGAGCGGCGTGACCTCGGCTTCGGGCTCGCCATCGGCGGAGTCGTCGTCGCGGCCGGGCTCGCTGCGAGCTGGGCGATGGCCGAGCACGCGTCCACCGGGCTCCAGCCGGGCGTCGCCATGCCGGTCGACATCGTGCATCTGCTCGCCGTCGCCTGCTGGTTCGGCGGACTGACCGCCCTGCTCGTCGCCCTGTACCGGGCCCCCGCCGACACCCCCCTCGGCACGGACGCCGTCCGCCGCTTCTCTCGCCTCGCCTTCGGCTCCGTCGTCGCCCTGGTCGCCACGGGCGTCTACCAGTCCTGGCGCCAGCTCGGCTCCTGGTCGGCCTTCACGGACACGCGCTACGGCCAGTTGCTGCTGATCAAGCTGGGTCTCGTGGCGGTCATGATCGGACTGGCGTGGATCTCCCGGCGGTGGACGGGGCGGCTGGCGGACGGGGGCACGGCTGAGGCTGGGCCCGAGGCAGGGGCGGATACCGCGCGGCCCGAGGCCCGGGCACCCGCCGTCGTGACCATGCCGGTCGGTACCGACCCCGGTCGGGCCGCGCAGCTTGCCCGGCAGCGGGTTGCTGTTGAGGCCGCGCGGCGCAAGCGGGTGCGGGATGCCGATCCGGGTCGGGCCGGGCTGCGTCGGTCGGTGCTGGCGGAGGCCGGTGTCGCGGTCGTGCTGCTCGCGGTGACCACCGCGCTCACGCAGACCGAGCCGGGCCGTACCGAGCAGGAGGCCAGAGCGGCCACCGCCCCGGCCGCGAGTTCACCGGCCGACACCTCCGGCGCCCTCACCCTCGACATGCCGTTCGACACCGGCGGCAAGAACGGCAAGGGCCTGGTCCGCATCGACCTCGACCCGGCCCGCGTAGGCGCCAACGAGATGCACCTGTACGTCCAGCGCCCCGACGGCCGCCCGTACGACATCCCCGAGGTGAAGGTCGCCCTCACCCTGAAGGCCAAGAAGATCGGTCCGCTCCCCGTGGCCCCGGAACACATCACCACCGGCCACTGGGCGGCGAGCGGTGTCCAGGTCCCCATGGCGGGCGACTGGGAGGTCGCCGTCACCGTACGGACCTCCGACATCGACCAGGTGACCGTCTCCAAGAACGCGCAGATCGGCTGAACCGCACCATGCCCGACCCGTCCGTCCCCCAGGCCCGCACTCCACAAGCCGCACAGCCCGCCCCCGAGCAGAACCGGGGCGTCTCCCGCCGCACCCTGCTCGGCACCGCCGGGGCCACCGGCCTCGTGCTCGGCGCGGCGGGCGGCGCCGTGGGGTACGCCGCCGCGCCCGCCCCGGCCACCCCGCTCACCTCGATCGGCACGAACCGCGCGATGTTTCACGGGAAACATCAGCCCGGCATCACCGACGCGCTCCAGGCCCACGGCCATCTCGTCGCCTTCGATCTGAAGCCGGGCGCGGGCCGCAAGGAGGCGGCAGCCCTGCTGCGCCGCTGGTCGGCGGCGGCCGAGCGGCTGATGGCGGGCGAGCCGGCCCCGCACGAGGACACCGACGTGGCCCGCGACGCCGGGCCCTCCTCGCTGACCGTCACCTTCGGCTTCGGGCACAGCTTCTTCGCCCGCACCGGACTGGAGAAGCAGCGGCCGGCCGCGCTGGACCCGCTGCCCGACTTCTCCGCCGACCACCTCGACAAGAAGCGCGGCGAGGGCGACCTCTGGGTGCAGATCGGCGCCAATGACGCGCTGGTCGCCTTCCACGCGCTGCGCACGCTGCAGAAGGAGGCGGGCGACGCGGCCCGCGTCCGCTGGCAGATGAACGGCTTCAACCGCTCACCGGGTACCACCGCGCACGCCCTGACCACGCGCAACCTGATGGGCCAGATCGACGGCACCCGCAATCCCAAGCCCGCCGAGCCGGACTTCGACCGGCGGATCTTCGTACCCGCGTCGGGCGAGCCCGCGTGGATGGCGAACGGCTCCTACGCCGTCGTCCGCCGCATCCGCATGCTGCTGGACGACTGGGAGAAGCTGGCGCGCCCGGCGCAGGAGGCGGTGATCGGCCGCCGCAAGTCGGACGGCGCCCCGCTGTCCGGCGGCCACGAGACCACGCCGATGGACCTGGAGAAGGCGGACGCGCAGGGCGAGTACGTCGTCCCGCTGAACGCGCACGCCCGGATCACCCGGCCCGACCAGAACGGCGGGGCGGCGATGCTGCGCCGCCCGTTCTCCTTCCACGACGGCTTCGACGCGGACGGCACCCCCGATGCCGGGCTGCTCTTCATCTGCTGGCAGGCCGACCCGCTGCGCGGCTTCGTACCGGTGCAGCGCAAGCTCGACCGGGGCGACGCGCTGTCGCGCTATCTGCGGCACGAGGCCAGCGGACTGTTCGCGGTGCCGGGCGGCGCGGCGGAGGGCGAGTACGTCGGGCAACGGCTGCTGGAGGGCTGACCAGGCATTCCGGCGCCCTTTTCGCAGGCGTCCGGGATCGAAACCACCCGGAAGGGTGGCGGTGATGAGACGGTCGGGCCGGGTCGGCGCAGGGCCATTAGGGTGAGGGCATGCCAGCGAGCTACGCGTATCTCGGTCCCGAAGGCACCTTCACCGAAGTCGCCCTCCGTACTCTCCCGGAGGCCGCGACCCGCGAGCTGATCCCGTACGTCTCGGTGCAGTCCGCGCTGGACGCGGTGCGCGCCGGCGAGGCGGAGGCCGCGTTCGTGCCGATCGAGAACTCGGTAGAGGGCGGGATCACCACCACCCTGGACGAGCTGGTCGCGGGCGAGCCGCTCATGATCTACCGCGAGGTGCTGCTGTCGATCACCTTCGCGCTGCTGGTCCGGCCGGGCACGAAGCTGGCCGACATCAAGACGGTCACCGCCCACCCCGCCGCCCAGCCGCAGGTCCGCAACTGGCTGCGCGCCCATCTCCCCGACGCCCTGTGGGAGTCGGCCGCCTCCAACGCGGACGGCGCCCGCCTGGTCCAGGAGGGCCGCTACGACGCGGCCTTCGCGGGCGAGTTCGCGGCGGCGCGGTACGGCCTGGTGCCGCTGGAGACGGACATCCACGACGCGGAGAACGCGCAGACCCGGTTCGTGCTGGTGGGCAGGCCCGCCCGGCCCGCGGCGCCGACCGGTGCCGACAAGACCTCGGTGGTGCTGTGGCAGCGGGAGGACCACCCCGGCGCCCTGCGTGATCTGATCGACGAGTTCGCCACCCGCGGTATCAACCTGATGCTGCTCCAGTCCCGGCCGACCGGCGAGGGCATCGGAAACTACTGCTTCTGCGTGGACGCCGAGGGGCACATCTCCGACCGGCGGATGGCGGAGGCGCTGATGGGGCTGAAGCGGGTCTGTCTCCAGGTGCGATTCCTGGGTTCCTATCCGCGTGCCGACATCGCGCCGGGGGGCGCCCGGCCCCTGCGGCCCGGCACCTCGGACCAGGAGTTCCTCGCCGCGTCCGACTGGGTGACCCGCTGCCAGGACGGCCGTTTCTAGCGCTCTTCGTTATCCACAGAAGTTATCCACAGGTCCGCTTCTCTACCTGGGGACAAGTCGACAACAAGGCCCACCGGATCGACAAATCGGCCCACAGCCCGCAGGTGCATTCAGCCCAGTCCGGATCACCCTTCGTCCACCTGTTTCCATCGATTCAGCTTTTGGGACGACCACTTTCCACTCGAAAGTGGTTATCCAGGGAGTTTGAACCGGGAATTCCTCGGGAGACAACACACTCGGAATGATCAATTCCGAAATCCACAGTCACTCCACACAGCCTGTGGATAACTTTTCCCAGGGTGTGGATGCGCACGGCAGCCCTGGGCGCACCCCGGGTATACGGGTCCCGGCCGGTCCGCGCACACCGGTAGCCTGGGGCCTGTGATTGACCTTCGCCTGCTTCGTGAGGACCCTGACCGTGCGCGCGCCTCCCAGCGTGCTCGTGGAGAGGACGTCGCGCTCGTCGACTCCCTCCTGTCTGCCGACGAGCGGCGCAGGTCATCGGGTGTCCGCTTCGACGAGCTGCGCGCCGAGCAGAAGCAGCTCGGCAAGCTGATCCCCAAGGCCACTCCCGAGGAGCGGGCCGAGCTGCTCAGCCGTGCCGAGCAGCTCAAGGCCGACGTCAAGGCGGCCGACGCCGAGCGCGACGAGGCCGACGCGGAGACCCAGCGCCTGCTGCTCGGGCTCGGCAACCTGGTCCACCCCGCCGTCCCGGTCGGTGGCGAGGAGGACTTCGTCACCCTGGAGACGCACGGCGAGATCCGCGACTTCGACGCCGAGGGCTTCACGCCCAAGGATCACCTCGAACTCGGCCAGATCCTCGGCGCGATCGACACCGAGCGCGGCGCCAAGGTCTCCGGCTCCCGGTTCTACTTCCTCACCGGCGTCGGCGCCCTGCTGGAGCTGGCCCTGGTCAACGCGGCCATCGCGCAGGCCACCGCGGCCGGCTTCACCCCGATGCTGACCCCGGCGCTGGTCCGCCCCCAGTCCATGGCGGGCACCGGCTTCCTCGGCCAGGCCGCGCAGGACGTGTACCACCTCGACAAGGACGACCTGTACCTGGTCGGCACCTCCGAGGTGGCGCTCGCCGCGTACCACATGGACGAGATCATCGACGCGGACCGGCTGCCGCTGCGCTACGCCGGGTTCTCCCCCTGCTTCCGCCGCGAGGCCGGTTCGCACGGCAAGGACACCCGCGGCATCTTCCGGGTCCACCAGTTCGACAAGGTGGAGATGTTCTCCTACGTCGCCCCGGAGGACTCCGAGGCCGAGCATCAGCGCCTGCTGGACTGGGAGAAGCAGTGGCTGACCTCGCTGGAGCTGCCGTTCCGCGTGATCGACGTGGCCACCGGTGACCTGGGCTCCTCCGCCGCCCGCAAGTTCGACTGCGAGGCGTGGATTCCGACCCAGGGCAAGTACCGCGAGCTGACCTCGACCTCGGACTGCACCGAGTACCAGTCCCGCCGGCTCCAGATCCGGATGCGCGACGGCAAGCAGGTCCGCCCGCTGGCCACGCTCAACGGCACGCTGTGCGCCGTACCGCGCACCATCGTGGCGATCCTGGAGAACCACCAGCAGCCCGACGGCTCGGTCCGTGTCCCCGAGGTCCTGCGCCCCTACCTGGGCGGACGGGAAGTCCTGGAGCCGGTCGCCAAGTGAGCAACCCCTTCCCGTACGGGCTGGTCGCGACCGACCTGGACGGCACGCTGCTGCGCGGCGACGAGACGATCTCGCCGCGCACCCGTGAGGCGCTCGCCGCCGCCACGGCCGCGGGTGCCGCGCACATCGTCGTCACCGGCCGGGCGGTGCCCTGGACCCGGCACATCCTGGACGACCTCGGCTACCAGGGCCTCGCCGTCTGCGGCCAGGGCGCCCAGGTCTACGACGCCGGTCAGCACCGGCTGCTGACCTCGGTGACGCTGGACCGGCAGTTGGCGGGGGTGGCGCTGGCCAAGATCGAGGCCGAGGTGGGCCCGCTGTACCTGGCGGCGAGCCGGGACGGCCTGGACGGCGAGGTCATGGTGGGCCCCGGTTACGCGGTCACCGGGCGGCTGCCGGCCAAGGCGTTCACGGACGCGGCCGACCTGTGGGAAGCCCCGCTGAACAAGATCTACATCCAGCATCCGACGCTCTCCACGGACGAGCTGGCGGACGCGGCCTCGCGCGCGGCGGGCGGTTTCGTCACCGTCGTCATGGCGGGCGAGGGCATCGTGGAGCTGCTCCCGCTCGGACTGTCCAAGGCGACGGGTCTGTCGCTGGCGGCCCGGCGGCTGAAGCTGAAGGCGGCCGACACGATCGCCTTCGGTGACATGCCGAACGACGTGCCGATGTTCGCCTGGGCCGCGCACGGCGTGGCCATGGCCAACGCCCACGCGGATCTCAAGGCCGTGGCCGACGAGGTGACCGCCTCCCACGAGGAGGACGGCATCGCGCTGGTGCTGGAGCGACTGCTCGGCTGAGAGGCAGGGCGCGACCGGGTCGGGCCCTGCCTCTCAGCCGGTTCTCCGGGTGGGCGGCCCACGCGAGAGCGACATCGCGTGCTCGAAGCGGCCGCCCCGGACGGTCCGTGTGCGGGAGCGGGCTCGACGGTGGAGCAACCGCACCGGAGCCCGCCCGGACCGTCCTCACGGAAGCCGGACATGGCGTCGTCCGGCTCCGCTCCCGGTACGGGGGCGCGCCGGGCTCCGTGAACCCGGCGTCGGCTTCTCCACTGTGCCCCCGCCCGGAAGCCCGGCGCCAGCGAATTAACCCCGGCGCGGGCGGACGGCTCGGAGGTCTCGGCGGCCCGGACGAAGTCCTCGTCCGGTTCGACGCCGTCCCAGGGGCCGGGCGCCGTCTCCCCGTCCCCGGCGGGCCGCTCCCGCACCATGGGCGTCCTCCTCGCCGTACGTCCGGCTTACCACCGGTGTGCCCGGACGGGGACGAGGGCCCCGTCAAGGCACCCGCTACTCCTCGCCCGCCAGGGTCAAGGCGCGCAGCCGCTGCCCCGCGTACCAGGTGGCGGCGACGGTGACCACGACCAGCAGGGCGGTGGCCGCGGGGAGGCCGACGTCGGAGGTGATCAGGTTGCTGCCGACCACCTTGTGCGCGACGGCGAGCGACCACTGCTGGACGCTCAGGGTGCGGGCGCCGGAGACCAGGGAGCCGAACAGGGCCTCCCAGACCAGGGCGTAGACCAGGCCGAAGACCACCGCGTGCCGCGAGACCGTGCCGAGCAGCAGGAACAGTGCCGAGTAGGCGATGGACGCGACCAGGGCGGCGACCGTGTAGGCGACGGCGACCTGCTGGCCGTTGCCGTTGAGGATCAGGCCCGCGATCAGGGTGGGCAGCGCGGAGAACACCATGGTCACCGCGATGGCGACGATCAGCTTGGTGAAGATGATCGTCGGCCGCTTCAGCGGCTTGGACAGCAGATAGACCACGGAGCCGTCGTCGATCTCCGGACCGATCGCGCCGGTGCCCGCGATGACACCGATGATCGGCACCATGGTGGCGAGCGCGAACCCGCCGAGCACGTCGGCGGCGACCTGGTCGTCCGCCCCGGTCAGCAGGCGGACGGCCACCGAGATCACGATGAGCAGCAGGGGCAGGGCGCCGAGGACGAGGGCCCGGCGGCGGCCGAGCAGGGCCCGGTAGGTGAGCCGGGCGACTGTGGGGTCGTACATCTTCGGCCTCCTACGCCGCGACGAGATACGAGAAGACGGACTCCAGGGACTCGTCCGAGGGCGAGACCGTGAGGAGCCGGATGCCCTGGTCACTGGCGACCTTGGGCAGCAGCGTGGTGAAGCGGCCGAAGTCGACGGCCTGGACGACCAGCCCGCCCTCGACGGCGTCGACCTCGATGCCCGCGGTGGACGGGTCGGCGATCAGCGCGGCCGCGAGGGCGCGGTCGTCGCTGGAGCGCACCAGGTAGCGGTGCGGGCGGTCGGTCATCAGGCGGCGGATCTTGCGGAAGTCGCCGCTGGCCGCGTGCCGTCCGGCGACGACGACCTCGATGTGCCGGGCGAGCTGCTCGACCTCCTCCAGGATGTGCGAGGAGAACAGCACGGTACGGCCCTCGTCGCCCATGGCGCGCAGCAGCTCCATCAACTGCAGCCGCTGGCGCGGGTCCATGCCGTTGAAGGGCTCGTCGAGCAGCAGCAGCGAGGGGTCGTGGACGAGCGCGGACGCCATCTTCACGCGCTGGCGCATGCCCTTGGAGTAGGTGGAGATCTTCCGGTCCTGGGCGTGCTCCATCTCCACGGTGGCCAGGGCGCGCTGGGCGGCCTTGGCCCCGAGGCCGTGCAACTCGGCGTTGGCGACGACGAATTCGCGGCCGGTGAGGAAGTCGTACATCGCCTCGCGCTCGGGGACGATGCCGATGTGCTGGTAGACCTTCTCGTTGCGCCACACCGGCCGGCCGTCGAGGGTGACGGTGCCGGTGGAGGGGGCGAGGAAGCCGCCCATCATGTTGATGAGGGTGGACTTGCCCGCGCCGTTGGGGCCGAGGAGGCCGGTGACGCCGGGGCCGATGGTCATGGTGATGTCGTTGACGGCGACCACGTTGCCGAACCAGCGGGAGACGTGGTCGATCTGGAGCGTTGTCACAGGCCCACCTTCTTGTAGCGGCGCACGAGGAGGCCGTAGCTCGCGGCGATCAGGCCGAGGACGACGATCAGGTAGACGAATCCCTCACCGGTGGACGGGCCCACCCCGCCGGGGAAGGACGACGTACCGCCGAGCAGCGCCGACTGGACGCCGTCGATCAGGGTGACCGGGGAGAACAGCCCGATCCACGGCACCGAGCCGCTGTTGCCCTGGGTGTCGGCGATGGCCTGGAGGGTGGAGACGGCCCCGTAGGAGATGGTCATGACGGCGATGACGGCGGCGATGCCGAAGCCGCGGCGCGGGGTGACGGCGGCGATGACCAGGCCGATCCCGGCGAACAGCAGGGAGAGCAGGGCCACCGTGACCAGTCCCTGGCCGAACTTCTCGCTCTGGTGGGCCACGCCCATCTTGGCGAGCAGCGAGCCCACGAAGAGCACGAGCAGCGGGCCGCCGGTGAGGATGAACAGGGCCGAGGCGAGCGCCGCGAACTTGGCGAGCACGTAGTCGGCGGTCTCGATGGGCCGCGAGAAGTACAGCGGGACCGTCTTGAAGCGCAGGTCGCGGGAGACGGACTGCGGCGCCTGGGAGGCCACGAACAGGCTGATCACGGCCTGCATGATGATCGCGTACCGGCTGTAGGGGACCGGCAGGTCGTGCGCCTTGGTGGTCACCGCGACGGCGACCATGATGGCGGCCGGCACGCACATCACCGCGAACAGCAGCATCGGCAGCACCTTGGACTTGGCCGAGCGGCCGAGTCCGTAGGCGCCGCGCAGGGACTGCGAGTACAGCGAGCGGCGGGCGTAGGCGCGGCCGAGACGGGGGCCGTCGTAGCCCCGGTAGCCGATGTCGTGGATGCGGGACTGGTCGCCCGAGGGCGCCGGTGCCGTGGGGACGGGCTGGTCAACCGCCATGGCCGACTGCCTCCTTCCGCTGCTCGTCACGGGTGAACACCTCGGAGATGTGGTGGCGCCGCTGTTCCATCCGGACCAGGCCGAGGCCGAGTCCGGCGACGGTGTCGCGCACCAGGTCGTACGTCTCCTCGCCCTGCGCGGTGAGCAGCAGGATGTGGCCGGCGCCGGGCAGGCCGCCGCCGTCGTCGTGGGTGTCGATGCCGCGCGCGTGCAGCGCCTCGCGCAGGGCGCGGGTGCCGTCGGGGTGGGTGTCGCTGTCGGTGACCTCGACGGCCAGCGTGGTGGTGCTCTGGGTGAAGTCGGTGGTGGAGCTGGACCGCAGCAGCTTGCCGCCGTCGACGACCACGACGTGGTCGCAGGTGCGCTCCAGCTCGCCCAGCAGGTGGGAGGTGACCAGGACCGAGATGCCGAAGTCGGTGTGGATGCGGCGGATCAGGCCGAGCATCTCGTCCCGGCCGACCGGGTCGAGGCCGTTGGTCGGCTCGTCCAGGAAGACCAGCCGGGGGTCGTGCACCAGGGCCTGGGCGAGCTTGACCCGCTGTTTCATGCCGGTCGAGTAGCCGCCGATGGGGCGGTAGCGCTCCTCGTACAGCCCGACGTGGCGCAGGGTGTCGGCGGTGCGCTCGCGGGCCGCGGTCGGCGGCAGGCCGGACATGCGCGCCATGTGCACGACGAACTCGGTGGCCGAGACGTCGGGCGGCAGGCAGTCGTGCTCCGGCATGTAGCCGACGCGCTCGCGGATGGCGGCGCCCTCGGTCGCCACGTCGAGGCCGAGCACGGCGGCGCGGCCCTCGGTGGCGGGGGACAGACCCAGCAGGATCTTGATCAGGGTGGACTTGCCGGCGCCGTTGGCACCGACGAGTCCCGTCACACCGGGTCCGATGTCCACGGACAGCCGGTCGAGCGCGGTCACCCGGGGGAACCGCTTGCTCAGGCTCTCGGTCACGATCACAGTCACGTCCCCGACGGTAGTGACGTGGGGCACGCGGGTCGTCAGACCACAGAGCCGTCTTGGGGTCCGTCTCGGGTAGTACGGGGCCCTAGGGGGCGGGGACCCGAGCCTTCCTATTGACGCCATCTCTAACAACTGCCACATTCGCTGAACGGAAGCGGACGGAGTGTCGGACGGATGCGGGCGGAGGACAAGTGACGCTGAAGGACGCGCGTGAGCGGCGGGTGCGCACCGGCGGGATCGACCTGTGCGTGGCCGAACTGGGCGATCCGGGGCGCCCCACCGTGATGCTGGTGCACGGCTACCCGGACAGCAAGGAGGTTTGGTCCGAGGTGGCCGCCCGCCTGGCGGACGACTTCCACGTGGTGCTCTACGACGTGCGCGGCCACGGCCGTTCGACCGCGCCGAAGCCGCTGCGCGGCGGCTTCACCCTGGCCAAGCTGACGGACGACTTCCTCGCGGTGGCCGACGCGGTGAGCCCGGACCGCCCGGTGCACCTGGTCGGGCACGACTGGGGCTCGGTGCAGTCCTGGGAGTTCGTGACGGTCGAGCGGACACGGGGCCGCATCGCCTCGTTCACCTCCATGTCGGGCCCCTCGCTGGACCACTTCGGCCACTGGATCGACGCCCGCGTGAAACGCCCGACCCCCCGCCGGGTGGGCCAACTCCTCGGCCAGGGCGCCAAGTCCTGGTACGTGTACCTGCTGCACACGCCGGTGCTGCCGGAGCTGGCCTGGCGCGGGCCGCTGGGCAAGCGGTGGCCGAAGCTGCTGGAGCGGGCCGAGAAGGTGCCGGCCGGTGACTACCCGACGGCCTCACTGCCCTCGGACGCGGCCCGCGGCGCCTGGCTCTACCGGGACAACGTCCGCCCCCGGCTGCGCCACCCCCGCCCGGACGCCGTCGCACACGTGCCGGTGCAGCTCATCACCCCGCAGGGCGACGCGTTCCTCTCCGAGCGGCTCTACGACGACCTGGACCGGTGGGTGCCCCGGCTGACCCGCCGCACCCTCCCGGCCAAGCACTGGGTGCCGCGCACCCGGCCTGATCAACTGGTGCGCTGGATCGCCGAGTTCGTGACCTCCGTGGAGCAGGGTGAGCCCTCGCGGGGCAGTGGTCCTCATGCCGGCCGTTTCGGCGGCCAGTTGGCGCTGGTCACGGGCGCGGGCAGCGGTATCGGGCGCGCGACGGCGCTGGCCCTCGCGGAGGCGGGGGCGCGGGTGGTGGTGGTCGACCGGGACGCCGGGACGGCTGCGCGGACCGCCGAACTGGCCCTGGCGGCGGGCGCTTCGGGCGCCTGGCCGGAGACGGTGGACGTCTCGGACGAGCAGGCCATGGAGAAGCTGGCCGAGCGCGTGCACCGCGAGTACGGCGTGGTGGACGTGCTGGTCAACAACGCGGGGATCGGCGTCTCCGGCTCCTTCTTCACCACCACCCCGGACGACTGGCGCAAGGTGCTGGACGTCAACTTGTGGGGTGTGATCCACGGTTGCCGTCTCTTCGGGGCGCGCATGACGGAGCGGGGGCAGGGCGGCCACATCGTCAACATCGCCTCCGCCGCGGCCTTCCAGCCCTCGCGGGCGCTTCCGGCGTACAGCACGTCGAAGGCGGCGGTGCTGATGCTGTCGGAGTGCCTGCGCGCCGAACTGGCCTCTCAGGACATCGGAGTTACAGCCATCTGCCCCGGCATCGTCAACACCGGCATCACGTCGACGACGCGTTTCACGGGGGTGGACGAGACCGAGGCGCGGCGGCGTCAGGAGCGGTCGTCCCGGCTGTACGGGAAGCGCAACTACCCGCCGGAGAAGGTCGCCAGGGCGATTCTGGACGCGGTGGCGGAGAACCGGGCGGTGGTGCCGGTGACTCCGGAGGCGCGGGGGGCGTATCTGCTGTCGCGGTTTATGCCGGGGGCGCTGCGCAAAGTGGCGCGGGTGGAACCGAAGTTGTGAGTAGGGGGTCGGCAGTGGGCGCTCCATCTGCCGTGAAGCGCGATGAAGTTGATCAACTTGCCTGAAACGGGCGCCGGTTGTCCACAGAATCGCCAAAAAGGCTGTGGATAACAGGCGTTGGCTGTGGATCAAACCTGTTCAGGTAAATCGGCTGCGTGATCCGCGTCTCTCCAGGAGGCTGGGGAGGGGCGGAAAGCGGGCGGAAAACGCGGAGCAGCCCGACAAGAGGGAGATACGAAAAGCACCACATGGGAGAAGACTGAGAAATGGGTACATCGGAAGTAATGGACGACAGACGCACCGTGAAGGTGTCCAAGTACCTCTCGAAGCACCTCCGGCACCAGCCCGAGCGCATCGGACTCACCCTGGACCCGGCGGGCTGGGTGGAGATCGATGTGCTGCTCGCCGCGGCGGCGGCCCACAACTTCCCCGTCACGCGTGCCGAGCTGGACCATGTGGTGGCCGTCAACGACAAGCGGCGCTTCGCCATCGAGGGCGGCAGAATCCGTGCCAGCCAAGGGCACAGCGTCGAGGTGGCGCTCGGTCTGCCCCCGGCCACCCCGCCGCCGTACCTGTACCACGGCACCGTCGCCCGCAGCCTGGACGCGATCCGCGCCGAGGGGCTGCGCCCCATGAACCGGCACGACGTCCATCTCTCGGCCGACCGCGAGACCGCGACCCGGGTGGGCGCCCGGCGCGGCCGGCCCGTCGTCCTCGCCGTCGACGCGGGCGCCATGCACCGCGACGGCCATGTCTTCCATGTCAGCGCGAACGGCGTCTGGCTGACCGACGCCGTCCCGCCGCGCTACCTGCGCTTGTCCGAGCCGCGCTGAGGGCTGGGGTACGCGCCCGCTCAGCCGAGCTGGGCGACGGCCTCGGTGGCGATCTTCTCGAAGACGGCCTGGTCGGCCGCGAAGTCCGAGTCGGCGATGGGCCAGTGGATCACCAGCTCGGTGATACCCAGCGCCGCGTACCGGCCGGCGAAGTCCACGAACGCGTCGACGGACTCCAGCGGACGGGCGCGGTCGGGGGTGAACCCGGTCAGCATGATCTTGTCCAGGCCGGTCACGTCCCGGCCGATCTCCGCGCACGCCTCGGTGAGCCGCCCGATCTGCCGTTCCACCGCCAGCACCGACTGCTCCGGCGTACCGGTCTCGTACAGCTTCGGGTCGCCGGTGGTCACCCACGCCTGCCCGTACCGCGCCGCCAGCCGCAGCCCGCGCGGGCCGGTCGCCGCCACCGCGAACGGCAGCCGGGGCTCCTGCACACAGCCCGGAATGTTGCGCGCCTCGTCCGCCGCGTAATGGTCGCCCGTGTACGACACCGCGTCCTCGGTCAGCAGCCGGTCCAGCAGCGTCACGAACTCCGCGAACCGGTCGGCCCGCTCCCGCGGCGACCACGCCTCCTGCCCGAGCGCCGTCGCGTCGAACCCGGAGCCGCCCGCCCCGATGCCCAGGGTGACCCGGCCGCCGGAGATGTCGTCCAGCGAGATCAGTTCCTTGGCCAGCGTCACCGGGTGCCGGAAGTTCGGCGAGGTCACCAGCGTCCCCAGCCGCAGCCGCTCGGTCACCCCGGCGGCGGCCGTCAGCGTAGGCAGCGCCCCGAACCACGGCCCGTCCCGGAACGACCGCCACGACAGATGGTCGTAGGTGTACGCGGCGTGGAACCCGAGCTCCTCGGCCCGCTGCCATTTCGCCCGTCCCCCCTCGCTCCAGCGGTCGACGGGAAGGATCACGGTACTGAGACGAAGGGCCATGCCGACGAGCCTACGACGCCCGGATGGCCGGCCGGGACCCCGTCCTGAACACATCTGACGCGTACCTGCCCTCATATGTGCCCGCTGCCGCACGGTCGTGCGCGCATATGCGCGAGAATGCTCGGGTGACCTCAGCGACCAGAGAGCCGGGGACCCCGGCCCCCGCACAGCCGTCGGCCCCGTCCGGACGAGGAGGGGGCTCTCTCCCGCCGCGCCTGATCGCCACCGACCTCGACGGCACCCTGCTCCGCGACGACCAGACCGTCTCCCCGCGGACCGTGGCCGCGCTGGCCGCGGCCGAGAAGGCGGGTATCGAGGTCTTCTTCGTCACCGGCCGCCCGGCCCGCTGGATGGACGTCGTCAGCGAGCATGTGCACGGCCACGGCCTGGCGATCTGCGGCAACGGCGCCGCCGTGGTCGACCTGCACGGCGGCCCCGGCGCCCACCGCTTCGTGAAGGTGCGCGAGCTGGCCAGGGAGAACGCCCTGAAGTCCGTCCAACTGCTGCGGGAGGCGGCCCCCGGCACCCTGTTCGCGGTGGAGCAGACCTACGGCTTCCACCAGGAGCCCGCCTATCCCAAGCTGCATCTGGAGGTCCCGGACACCCTGCGGCCCGCCGAGGAACTCCTCGCGCCGGACGGTGTCGCGGCGAGCCAGCCGGTGCTGAAGATCCTGGCCCATCACCCCGACCTCGACCCGGACGCCTTCCTCACCCTGGCCCGGATCGCCATCGGCGGCCACGCCAACGTCACCCGGTCCAGCCCCCGCGCGCTGCTGGAGCTGAGCGGACCCGGCGTCTCCAAGGCCAGCACCCTGGCCCTGTGCTGTGCCGAGCGCGGCATCTCGCACGAGGAGGTCGTCGCCTTCGGCGACATGCCGAACGACATCGAGATGCTGACCTGGGCGGGGCGCTCCTACGCCATGGGCAACGCCCACCCCGACACCCTGGCCGCCGCCACCGCCCGCACCCACGCCAACAACGAGGACGGCGTGGCCCGCGTGATCGAGGACCTGCTCGCCGGACGGGTCTGACCGGCCCGGTCAGAGCACGACGAGGGCCTCCGCCTCGGCCTCACGGCGGGCCATCGCGGCCAGCGGACCGTCCACGGCGAGCAGCTCGGCGTACGGGCCGCGCTGCACCACGCGACCCGCGTCGAGGACGAGCACCTCGTCGACGGCGGCGAGACCGGCGAGCCGGTGCGTGATCAGCAGCGTGGTACGGCCCTCGGTCGCGGCCAGCAGGTCGTCGGTGAGGGCGTCCGCCGTGGGCAGGTCGAGGTGCTCGGCGGGCTCGTCCAGTACCAGCACCGGGAAGTCCGCGAGCAGCGCGCGGGCCAGCGCGAGCCGCTGCCGCTGACCGCCGGAGAGCCGGGCGCCGTGCTCGCCTACGTGGGTGTCCAGGCCCTCGGGGAGCCCGTCCACCCAGTCCAGCAGCCGGGCCCGCAGCAGCACGTCGCGCAGTTCGGCCTCGGTCGCGTCCTTGCGGGCGAGCAGCAGGTTCTCCCGGACGGTGCTGTCGAAGAGGTGGGCGTCCTGGGCACACAGCCCGACCAGCCGCCGCACCTCGTCACCGTCCATCTCGGCCGCGGGCACCCCGGCCAGCGTGTACGTGCCCGAGCCGGGGTCCAGGAAGCGGAGCAGCACCTGGGCGAGGGTGGTCTTGCCGGAGCCCGAGGGGCCGACCACGGCGATCCGGCGGCCCCGTTCCAGCGTGAGGTCGAACCCGTGGAGCGCGTCCCGGTGCTGGTCCTCGTAGCGGGCGGTCAGGTCCTTCACCACGAGCGGGAAAGGCGAGGCGGGGGCCTCGCGCGGCTGCTCGGGCTCATGGACCGGCACCGGGGCGTCCAGCACCTCGTAGACCCGCTCGGCGCTGCGGGCGACCCGCTGCCGGTAGCGGACGGCCAGCGGGAGGCCGAGCACGGCCTCGAAGGCGGCCAGCGGGGTGAGGACGACCACGGCCACCAGCACGCCGTGGATACGGCCCCCGGCCGCGGCGTGCGCGCCGAGCAGCGCGGCGACGGTGACGGTCAGCCCCTGGATCAGCGCGGTCAGGCCGTCGCCCAGCGCCGTGGCCCCGGCCGCGCGGGACGCGATCCGGGTGAGGGTGCCGTCGGCCTGCCGGGTGGCCGCCGTACGCGAGGGCAGTGCCCCGGCGACGGTCAGCTCGGCGGTGCCGGTGAGCAGGTCGGTGACGCGGGTGGCCAGCACGCCCCGGGCGGGGGCCAGCCGGCGTTCCGTGCGCCGGGCGACGGCCGCCGTGATCAGCGGGACGCCGACTCCTGCGAGCAGCAGGCCGACAGCGAGCGCGGCTCCGGCCTCGGGGAGCAGCCAGGCGGTGAAGCCGACCGAGGCGGCGGAGACGACGACCGCGACGCCGGTGGGCAGCAGCCAGCGCAGCCAGTAGTCCTGGAAGGCGTCCACGTCCGCGACGAGCCGGGTGAGCAGATCACCGCGCCGGGTGCCCCGCAGCCCGGCCGGGGCCAGCCGCTCCAGCCGCTTGTAGACGGCGACGCGGGTGTCGGCGAGCATCCGCAGCACGGCGTCGTGCGACACCAGCCGCTCGCTGTACCGGAAGACGGCACGGCCGATGCCGAAGAACCGGGTGGCCGTGACGGCGACCAGCAGATAGAGCACCGGCGGCTGCTGCGAGGCGCGGGAGATCAGCCAGCCGGAGGTCGCCATCAGCCCGACGGCACAGCCGAGGGCGAGGCTGCCCAGCAGCAGGGCGAAGAGCAGCCGGCCGCGCCGGGCGGCGGCCATGGAGCGGACGCGGGCCAGGATGCCGCGCTCGCGGGCCGTCGCCTCCTCGGGCGCGGGCTCGTCCCGGTCGTCGTCGGTCTCGTCCGGTTCGGGGAAGAAGGCTTCACCCCCGGCGGGCTCGGGCACATGCGCGTCGAGCGCGGTGGCGGCCAGTTCGGGGGCGAGTACCTCGGCCGTGACCGGTTCGGGAGCGGCGGCCGGCTCGGACAGCTCCAGCCGCACGACCCGGTCCGCGACCTCCAGCAGGGCGGGCCGGTGCACGACGAGCAGCACGGTGCGGCCGACGGCGAGGCGCCGTACCGCCGCGACGACGTCGGCCTCGGTCGCACCGTCCAGCGCGGCGGTGGGCTCGTCCAGCAGCAGCACCGGCCGGTCGGCGAGGAAGGCGCGGGCCAGGGCGAGCCGCTGCCGCTGACCTGCGGAGAGCCCGGCCCCGTCCTCACCGAGCACGGTGTCCGCACCCGAGGGAAGCGCGTCCACGAATTCCAGCGCACCGGCGTCCGCCAGCGCCTGGCGTACGGCGGTGTCGTCCGCGTCGGCGCGGGCCAGGCGGACGTTCTCCGCGATGCTCCCGGCGTACAGGTGCGGGCGCTGCGGCACCCAGGCGATCCGGGAGCGCCACTCCTCCAGGTCCAGGTCGGCGAGGTCGGCGCCGCCGATGCGGACCTGGCCCTCGGTGGGCCGTACGAAGCCGAGGAGCACGCTCAGCAGGGTGGACTTGCCCGCGCCGCTCGGGCCGATCAGGGCCACGGTCTCGCCGGGTTCCACGGAGAAGGACACGTCGGTGACGGCGTCCGCCGAGCGGCCGGGATAGCGGACGGTCACGGCATCGAAGGCCAGCGAGCCGGCCGGGACGGGCGCGGTGCCGGTGGCCGGGACCGGCGTCTCCAGCACCGCGAAGATCTCCTCGGCGGCCGCCAGCCCCTCCGCCGCGGCGTGGTACTGGGCACCCACCTGGCGCAGCGGGAGGTACGCCTCCGGGGCCAGGATCAGGATGACCAGGCCGATGTACAGGTCCATCCCGCCGTGCACCAGCCGCATGCCGATGGTGACGGCGACCAGGGCGACGGAGAGCGTGGCCAGCAGCTCCAGCGCGAAGGAGGAGAGGAAGGCGATCCGCAGGGTGCGCATGGTGGCGCGGCGGTACTCGCCGGTGATCTTGCGGATGGACTCGGCCTGCGCCTTGGCCCGGCCGAACACCTTCAGCGTGGGCAGCCCCGCGACCACGTCCAGGAAATGCCCGGAGAGCCGGGACAGCAGCGACCACTGGCGGTCCATCCGGGACTGGGTGGCCCAGCCGATCAGCATCATGAAGACCGGGATGAGGGGGAGGGTGGCGACGATGATCGCCGCCGAGACCCAGTCCTCGGTGACGATCCGCGCCAGCACCGCCACCGGGACGACAAGGGCGAGCCCCATCTGCGGGAGGTACCGCGAGAAGTAGTCGTCCAGAGCGTCGACCCCGCGGGTGGCCAGGGTGACCAGCGAGCCGGTGCGCTGGCCGCTCAGCCAGCCGGGACCCAGCACGGCGGCCCGCTCGACCAGCCGCTCCCGCAGCTCGGACTTCACGGCCGCGCTGGCCTTGTGCGCCGCCAGCTCCGTGAGCCAGGAGACCAGCGCCCGCCCACCGGCCACGCCGGCCAGCAGGGCCAGCGGCGTGACCAGGTCACTTGCCGACTTGCCCTGCTGGAAGGCTCCGACCACGACTTCGGCGATCAGCATGGCCTGGGCGATGACCAGGCCGGCGCCGAGCCCGCCCAGCAGGACGACCGCCACGAGGAAGAAGCGCGTGGCACGGGCGTAGCGCAGCAGGCGGGGATCGATCGGTTTCACGTGAAACGTGTCCTTCAGTCCCGAGAGTGTGTTTCACGTGAAACATACCCTTGAGGCGGTCAGTGTGCGGCTTCGGCGATGTGCTGGGTACCGATGCGCTTGCGGAACACCCAGTAGGTCCAGCCCTGGTACAGCATGACCAGTGGGGCGGCGATGACGGCACACCAGGTCATGATCTTCAGGGTGTAGGGGCTCGACGAGGCATTGGACACCGTCAGGCTCCAGTCCCCGTCGAGGGTGGACGGCATCACGTTCGGGAAGAGCGACAGGAAGAGCATCGCCACGGCGGCCGCGATGGTCACCCCGGACAGCGCGAACGCCCATCCCTCCCGTGCCCGCCAGATGGCGCCCAGCGCGCCGACCAGGGCGACGGCCGCCACGACGAGGGCGACCAGGCTCGCGCCGTCCCCGCTGTGGAGCTGCGTCCAGACCAGGAAGCCGAGCGCCAGCACGACGGTCACCGGGCCGAGGCGCAGTGCCAGGGTGCGGGCCCGTGTCCGGATGTCGCCGACGGTCTTGAGCGCCGTGAACACCGTCCCGTGGAGGGTGAACAGGGTGAGCGTCACCGCGCCGCCCAGCAGGGCGTAGGGGTTGAGCAGGTCGACCAGACCGCCGACGTACTCGAAGTTCCGGTCGATCTTCACGCCCCGCACGATGTTCCCGAAGGCCACGCCCCACAGGAACGCCGGGATCAGGGAGGACCAGAAGATCGCCCACTCCCAGTTGCGCTGCCAGTTCTCCTCCGGCCGCTTGACCCGGTACTCGAAGGCCACGCCCCGCACGATCAGGCAGACCAGGATGAGCAGCAGGGGCAGATAGAACCCGGAGAACAGGGTGGCGTACCACTCCGGGAAGGCGGCGAAGGTCGCACCGGCCGCGGAGAGCAGCCACACCTCGTTGCCGTCCCACACCGGGCCGATGGTGTTGATCAGCACCCGCCGCTCGGGCCGGTTGCGGGCGAGCAGCCGGGTCAGGACACCGACCCCGAAGTCGAACCCCTCCAGGAAGAAGTAGCCGGTCCACAGCACGGCTATGAGTACGAACCAGACGTCATGCAGTTCCACGGCTGTTCCCCCAGCGCTAGTACGAGAAGGCCATCGGCCGGTCGGCGTCGTGGTGGTCGCCGCCGATCTTCGTGGGCGGGTTGAGGTCGGCCTCGGTCAGCTCCGGCGGCCCGGCCTTGGCGTACTTGACCAGCAGCCGGACCTCGATGACCGCGAGGATCGCGTAGAGCGCGGTGAAGACGGCCATCGAGATGGCGACCTCGGTCTGGGAGACACCGGGGGAGACCGCCTGCCGGGTCTGGAACAGGCCGTAGACCACCCAGGGCTGGCGGCCCATCTCGGTGAAGATCCAGCCCCAGGAGTTGGCGATCAGCGGGAAGGCCATCGTCCAGGTGGCCACGCGCCAGAACCAGCCGGTGAGCTTCGGGCCCAGCGTGCGCTTCCCGAACAGCACCAGATGCGGCACCTCGTCCTCGCCGGTGCGCAGATGCCGGGGCAGCAGGAACTTCTTCCGCGTCAGCCAGAGTCCGAGCGCCCCGAGGGTGAAGGAGGCCATGCCGAACCCGATCATCCAGCGGAAGCCCCAGTAGGCGACCGGGATGTTGGGCCGGTAGTCACCGGGGCCGAACTTCTGCTGCTCGGCCTTGTTGACGTCGTTGATGCCGGGGACGTACGAGCTGAAGTCGTCGTTGGCGAGGAAGGACAGCAGGCCCGGCACCTCGATGGCAACGGTGTTGTGGCCCTTGTCCACGTCGCCGTAGGCGAACACGGAGAAGGGGGCGGGCTTCTGACCGTCCCACAGGGCCTCGGCGGCGGCCATCTTCATCGGCTGCTGCTTGAACATCACCTTGCCGAGGGTGTCGCCGCTGATGGCGGTGAGCAGACCGGCGATCACCACGGTGACCAGGCCGAGCCGCAGCGAGGTCCGCATCACCGTGATGTGCCGGCGCCGGGCCAGGTGGTAGGCGGCGAGGCCCACCATGAAGGCGCCGCCGGTCAGGAAGGCCGCGGAGAGGGTGTGGAACGCCTGGGAGAGCGCGGTGTTCTGGGTCAGCACGGCCCAGAAGTCGGTCAGTTCGGCGCGCCCCCGCTCCGTGTTGATCCGGAAGCCGACGGGGTGCTGCATCCAGGAGTTGGCCGCGAGGATGAAGTACGCCGAGAGGATCGTGCCGATCGAGACCATCCATATACAGGCCAGGTGGATCTTCTTCGGCAGCTTGTCCCAGCCGAAGATCCACAGCCCGATGAAGGTCGACTCGAAGAAGAAGGCGATCAGCGCCTCGAAGGCCAGCGGGGCACCGAAGATGTCCCCGACGAAGCGCGAGTACTCCGACCAGTTCATGCCGAACTGGAACTCCTGCACGATGCCGGTGACCACGCCCATCGCGATGTTGATCAGGAAGAGCTTGCCCCAGAACTTGGTGGCCCTGAGGTAGACCTCCTTCTCCGTGCGCACCCAGGCGGTCTGCAGCCCGGCCGTCAGGGCGGCCAGAGAGATCGTCAGAGGGACGAACAGAAAGTGATAGACGGTGGTGATCCCGAACTGCCAGCGCGCCAGGGTCTCCGGCGCCAGCGCCAGTTCCACGTCGTCTCCCCTCCTTACTTCGCCGTGCCGGTGCGGCCTTTGCCGCTTACGCCCCCCACATATGGAGCAATCCGGACGGAGCTTGTGAAAGCGTTCACATTCACAAGCCATTATGGCGCACACCTATTCGGCGCCTACAAGGGGGCCCCACGACAAAGGGCCCCGCCTCACGGCAGGGCCCCTCACCTCATGGACGGCAGACCGGCGTCAGCCCGCCATCTCGCGGCGGAACGCCTCCGCCGTCTTCAGGAACAGGTCGTTCGCCTCGTTCTCCCCGACCGTCACCCGCACGCCCTCGCCGGCGAACGGCCGCACCATCACACCGTGGTCCTCGCACGCCGCCGCGAACTCCATGGTCCGCTCCCCCAGCCGCAGCCACACGAAGTTGGCCTGCGTCTCCGGCACCGTCCAGCCCTGCGCGCGCAGCGCGTCGACCACCCGGGCGCGCTCGCACACCAGCGAGCCGACCCGGCCCAGCAGCGCGTCCTCGGCCTGGAGCGAGGCGATCGCCGCCTCCTGCGCGACATGGCTCACACCGAAGGGCACCGCCGTCTTGCGCAGAGCCGCCGCCACCGGCTCGTGCGCGATGGCGAAACCGACCCGCAGCCCGGCCAGCCCGTACGCCTTGGAGAAGGTGCGCAGCACGCAGACGTTCGGCCGCTCCCGGTACAGCTCGACACCGTCGGGCACCTCGGGGTCGCGGATGAACTCCCGGTACGCCTCGTCCAGCACCACCAGCACGTCCTTCGGCACCCGGTCGAGGAACCGTTCCAGCTCGGCTCGCCGCACCACGGTGCCGGTGGGGTTGTTGGGGTTGCAGACGAAGATCAGCCGGGTCCGCTCGGTGATCGCGTCCGCCATCGCGTCCAGGTCGTGCACATCGCCCGGCGTGAGCGGCACCTGCACGGGCGTGGCCCCGCTGATCCGCGTGATGATCGGGTACGCCTCGAAGGAGCGCCAGGCGTAGATCACCTCGTCGCCCGGACCGCTGGTCGCCTGCACGAGCTGCTGGGCCACGCCGACCGAGCCGGTGCCCGTGGCCAGGTGCGAGACCGGGACGCCGAAACGCTCCGCCAGCTCGGCCATCAGGCCGCCGCACGCCATGTCGGGGTAGCGGTTGAACTCGGCCACGGCCGCCGCGACCCGCTCCATGACCCCCGGCAGCGGGGGATAGGGGTTCTCGTTGGAGGACAGCTTGAAGGCGACCGGACCCTCGGCCGAGGCGGGCCTGCCCGGCTTGTAGGTGGGGATACCCTCCAGCTCGGCGCGCAGCTTGGGGCTCGTCTCGCTCACCGCAGTCCTCCTCGCGACCACCGGCGGACCGTCGACGCCGCCGGCATCCAATGCTCCTCACCTTATGAGGATTCGGCGCGCTTGCGTACCGGTGTGCTCCCGCTCGCCCGGCGCCTGGGCATCATGGCCGAGCCGGGCGAGTGGCTGCGCTTTAGGGGGCGCACCGCGTATTTGTCCGTGCGCCGGTGGCTCACGCCGTGGCGCGCGTCCCTCATGAAGGTGAGTTGAGACCTCTTCGAAACATGGGGTACTTGGCAGGCCCACGCGCGTCGACAAGACACGTCCTGCCATCGGACCAGCCAACTGACTTGCTTTCAAAGGTGGTTGGCGCCTGACGACCTTGCAGAAACGTGCCTGTCAACGCATGCATATGCGTCCGCCCTACCCCACCACAAGAGCCCTACTATCGGCTCGCCATGACAGCAGCAGGGAAGCACCAGGTGAGCCGCGCGGAAACCTCCCGGCGGGGCAGCCGGCCCGAACGGGCCGGCATCAGAGACGTGGCCGCCGCCGCCGGGGTCTCCATCACGACCGTCTCCGACGCCCTCAACGGCAAGGGGCGGCTCCCGGACGCCACCCGCCGCCATGTCCGCGAGGTCGCGGACCGACTGGGCTACCGGCCCTCGGCCGCCGCCCGCACCCTCCGTACCGGCAAGTCCGGCCTGATCGGCCTGACCGTGACCACGTACGGGGATGAACCTTTCACCTTCACCGAGTTCGCCTACTTCGCCGAGATGGCGCGGGCCGCGACCTCCGCGGCGCTCGCCCGCGGGTACGCCCTCGTCATCCTGCCGGCGACCTCCCGGCACGACGTGTGGTCCAACGTGGCGCTGGACGGGACGGTCGTCATCGACCCCTCCGACCAGGACCCGGTCGTCAGCGAACTGGTGCGGCAGGGCTTACCGGTCGTCTCCGACGGCCGCCCGGCCGGCTCCCTCCCGGTCACCGCCTGGGTCGACAACGATCACGAGGCCGCCGTCCTCGGCATCCTCGACCACCTCGCCGCCGCCGGGGCCCGCCGCATCGGCCTTCTCACCGGCACCACGACCGACACGTACACCCACCTGTCCACCACCGCCTACCTGCGCTGGTGCGAGCGGGTCGGCCAGGACCCGGTCTACGAGGCGTATCCGGCGCACGACCCCTGCGCGGGCGCCGTCGCCGCCGACCGGCTGCTCGCCCGGCCCGACCGCCCGGACGCCGTCTACGGCCTCTTCGACCCCAACGGCACCGACCTGCTCGCCGCCGCCCGGCGCTACGGCCTGCGCGTCCCGGACGACCTGCTGCTGGTGTGCTGCAGCGAGTCCACCGTGTACGCCACCACCGAGCCGCCCATCACCACGCTCTCGCTGAAGCCGCGCCGCATCGGCACGGCGGTCGTACAGCTCCTCATCGACGCCATCGAGGGGGTCGAGTCGGACCAGCCGGTCGAGCAGGTGATACCGACGGAGCTGATCGTGCGCACCTCCTCCCAGCGCCGTCCGCCGCGCACCACGGTCAGCCCGCCGCGGGCGCCGGAGCGGGACTGACAAAGACCGGCCCGAGGGGGGTCCGGAGCGGTCCGCGAGGCGTGGCGTGATCCGCCGCGCCTCGGCGAACCGGGGCGGACGACCGCCTCGCGGCCGTCCGGTCACGGCCGGGCAACCGGTCGGACGCTGCCCAATCGGGACGAAAGCCTCGGTGATCAGGAGCCTCACCGTGATTCACCACCCCTGGGTCATCACATGGCGCGACGCGCATTCCTATGATGGGCGCACGACACCGCGGGCCGCTGCGACCAGGCAGTCCGAAGCGGTGCAGCTTCGGCGCGATGGTGGAGGGGTCTGATGACTCAGGGGGCCGGTCAGGGACCCGAGACGGAGCGTACGGCGACGTTGCGCGACTTCCGGGTGCCCGCGTACGTCCATGAGACCGGTCCGTACGCCGACGTGCACCCCGGTGACGCCGTCCCTCCGCACGAGGAGGAGCACCCCGACGGATACACCCCGACCGAGCGCGACCTGCCGGTCATCCAGCGCGACACCCTTGCGCCGCCGCCCGTCGAGCCGGCTCCCGCCCCCGCGCCGCAGCCCGAAGCCGGTCCCGGCCCGCTGTTCGTCGTGGGCGACGTCCACGGCTACATCGAGGAGCTGCTGAGCGCGCTGCGGGAGAAGGGCCTGGTCGACGAGGACGGCCAGTGGTGCGCGGGCACCGCCCGGCTGTGGTTCCTCGGCGACTTCACCGACCGGGGGCCCGACGGCATCGGCGTCATCGACCTGGTGATGCGGCTGTCCGCCGAGGCCGCGGCAGCCGGCGGTTACTGCAAGGCACTCATGGGCAACCACGAGCTGCTGCTGCTGGGCGCCAAGCGGTTCGGCGACACCCCGGTCAACTCCGGCGCGGGCACCGCCACCTTCCAGGCGGCCTGGCTGCTCAACGGCGGCCAGAAGACCGACATGGACCGCCTCCAGGACCACCACCTCCAGTGGATGGCCCGGCTCGACGCGGTCGAGGAGGTCGACGGCCATCTGCTGCTCCACTCCGACACCACCGCCTACCTCGACTACGGCGACTCGATCGAGGCGGTCAACGACACCGTCCGCGACGCGCTGACCCGCAACGACGCGGACGAGGTCTGGGACCTGTTCCGCAAGTTCACCAAGCGCTTCTCCTTCCGCGACGAGGGCGGCGCCGACGCCGTGCGCTCCCTCCTCGACACGTACGGCGGCACCCGGGTCGTGCACGGCCACAGCCCGATCCCCTATCTGCTCGGCCAGGTCGGCTCCGAGGAGGGCGAGGAGCGGGGCGAGCCCCACGTCGAGGGCCCGCACGTCTACGCCGACGGCCTCGCCATCGCCATGGACGGCGGCGTGACCATGGCCGGAAAGCTGCTGGTCCAGCAACTCCCGCTGGACGCCTGAGGCTTCACCGCGCCGCCCGGCACCGGGCCGGGAGGGCGCGGAACCGGCACCGGGCATCGGCGCAATTTCCGGCAACCCCCTGTCACCGTGCGGTATGACAGCTCTACCATCGCCTTATCCGTAGCAGGCTCCCCTCCGTTTCTGCCCGACGGCTCGTCACCATGCGAGCCCCAAGCCCTACGGAGCATCGGGGGATGCACATGAACAGCGTTCCGCAGCACCTGCTGAGCGAGGACCGCCGGGAATTCGAGCGGCTCCTCGATGAGGCGCTGCGCTCCGCACCCGAACACCCGGAGCTGTCAGCCGTCGGACAGCGGCTCAACCCCGAGCAGTTGCGCACGATGGCCCTCAGCGCCACGGCCCTCATCACGGCGGCCGCCGCCACCGAGTACCAGCACTACGTCAAGGCCCGCGAGGAGCTGCGCCATCCGGCACCGGCCGCCGAGACGGCCGGCACCGAAACCGGCCCGGCGGAGGCGGATTCGGGCGCCCTCGGGCTCGCCGCCGCCCTCGGGGAGACGGCCGAGGCCGCCGGGGCGGGCGCCAGCGCGATGGTCGCCGTCCTCGCCCCGGTGCTCGCCGGAACGGCCGCCGTGCTCTTCCTGCTGGTCGGCTACATCCTGCGGATGGTCGCCCCCGGCCAGCAGTTCGGCCGGACCATGGTCACCGTCGGCTGGGTCTTCGGCGCCGTGACGGCGGCGGCGATCCTGGCCGCCGGGGTGGCGCTGCTGCTCACCGCGCTGCGCAACAGCTCCTCCGGCGAGGCCGCCGCCCAGGCGGAGGCGCGTGAGGTTGTGGCGCGGGCGCGGGAGGAGTGGCGGGACGCCCTGCTCGAACGCGGCATCCTGCCCTTCCTCCGCGACGCCCTCGCCCAGCCCGGCGCCCCGGCCGCCCAGCCCCTGCCCGCCCCCGGCCCCAGCCGGATGCCCCGCCTGGGCTACGGCCGCCCCGGCTTCAGCAGCCCCGACGACGGCAGCGCCACCGACCGGCCCCGCTTCAGCAGCCCGGACTACTCGAGCCCGGACTTCGGCGGCCCGGAACACCAGCCGGACTGAGAGCCCGGCCGGTGCCTGGTCCGGCTAGGGCCGCTCCTCCGCGATGGGCAGGTAGACCCGGTTGCCCGTGGCCGCGAACTCCAGGGACTTCCTCGCCATGCCCTCCTCGATCTCGGCCCGGTTGCCGCCGTGTTCGCGCCGGATGTCCTGCGAGATCTTCATGCTGCAGAACTTCGGCCCGCACATGGAGCAGAAGTGGGCCGTCTTGGCGGGTTCGGCGGGCAGCGTCTCGTCGTGGAACTCCCGTGCTGTGTCAGGGTCCAGGGCGAGGTTGAACTGGTCCTCCCACCGGAACTCGAAACGGGCGTCCGAGAGCGCGTCGTCCCACTCCTGGGCGCCGGGATGCCCCTTGGCGAGGTCGGCCGCATGGGCGGCGATCTTGTAGGTGATGACGCCGGTCTTCACGTCGTCCCGGTTCGGCAGGCCCAGGTGCTCCTTGGGCGTGACGTAGCAGAGCATCGCCGTGCCCCACCACGCGATCATCGCGGCGCCGATTCCGGAGGTGATGTGGTCGTACGCCGGGGCGACGTCGGTGGTCAGCGGGCCGAGCGTATAGAACGGAGCCTCGTCGCAGATCTCCTGCTGAAGGTCGATGTTCTCCTTGATCTTGTGCATCGGGACATGCCCGGGGCCCTCGATCATCGTCTGTACATCGAACCGCCTGGCGATCCGGTTCAGCTCCCCGAGCGTGCGCAGCTCCGCGAACTGCGCCTCGTCGTTGGCGTCCGCGATCGAACCGGGCCGCAGACCGTCACCGAGCGAGTAGGTGACGTCATAGGCGGCGAGGATCTCGCACAGCTCCTCGAAGTTCTCGTACAGGAACGACTCCTTGTGGTGCGCCAGGCACCAGGCCGCCATGATCGAGCCGCCGCGCGAGACGATGCCCGTCTTCCGGTTCGCCGTCAGCGGGACGTACGGCAGCCGCACACCGGCGTGCACCGTCATGTAGTCCACGCCCTGTTCGGCCTGCTCGATCACGGTGTCCTTGTAGATCTCCCAGGTCAGCTCCTCGGCCCGGCCGTCCACCTTCTCCAGCGCCTGGTAGAGCGGCACGGTCCCGATGGGCACGGGGGAGTTGCGCAGCACCCACTCGCGGGTGGTGTGGATGTTGCGGCCGGTGGAGAGGTCCATGACCGTGTCCGCGCCCCAGCGGGTCGCCCAGGTCATCTTCTCCACCTCCTCCTCGATCGAGGAAGTGACGGCCGAGTTGCCGATATTGGCGTTGACCTTCACCAGGAACCGCTTGCCGATGATCATCGGCTCGATCTCCGGGTGGTTCACATTGACGGGCAGCACGGCGCGGCCCGCCGCGATCTCGTCGCGGACCACCTCGGGGTCGACGTTCTCCCGGAGCGCCACGAACTCCATCTCGGGCGTGATCTCCCCCTGGCGGGCGTACGCGAGCTGGGTGACCGCCCGGCCCGCGCGTCCGCGCCGGGGCTGGCGGGGCCGTCCGGGGAAGACGGCGTCCAGATTGCGCAGCCCGCCGCGCGGCGAGGTGTGCTTGATGCCGTCGTCCTCGGGGCGGACCGGACGGCCCGCGTACTCCTCGGTGTCGCCACGGGCGACGATCCAGTTCTCCCGCAGCGGGGCGAGCCCCCGGCGGACATCGGTGTCGGCTTCCGGATCGGTGTACGGGCCGGAGGTGTCGTACAGCGTGACCGACCGCCCGTTGGTGAGATGCACCTGACGGACCGGCACGCGCAGGTCGGGGCGCGAACCCGCGACATACGCCTTGTGCCAGCCGATGGACTTCCCGGTCTCCTCGCCCGACGAGTTGTTCGTCGCGTTCTGCGTGGAGGCAGGCGTGCGTGCGTCCTTGTTGGTCATGAGACCTACTCCCTACGCCGGCATTACCCGGTAACAGGTTCGGCGGTCGACGCAGCGATTCCCGTCCGCAGATGTTTCCGTTGAACCAACGTTCCACGTGAAACATCGCAACGACGGAGGTCAGCGCCCTCTCAGCCCGGTGCTCCGAGCTCCCGCGTGTGCAAAGGTGCCTCCACGCTAGCGTCCCATGTGACGGGATGAACAGTGGGCCTGCCCCGTTCTTGCAATGATCGGGCCGTGACCACGACGCAGCAGCCTCCCTACCCTCCTCCCGGCCCACCCCACCGGCCCGGCTCCGAACCAGGCCCCGGCGACGGGGGTGGCCATGGGCACGGCGGGCACGGCTCGGGGGGCGGGCACGGGCCCGGCGGCCACGGTGGGCAGGGGCACAGCGGGCACGGCTCAGGGGGTGGCCACGGGCACTCCCACAGTCACGGCCCCGCCGCGCCGGTCTCCAAGCATCTCCGCAAGGTCATCGCCGCCATCCTGATCCCATTCAGCGCGGCCGTCGTGGTGGGTCTGGCGGTGCTGTGGCCCGGCGGTGCGCCCCCGCACCAGCGCACGGGCGTGGGCTTCGACCGCCAGACGCAGCAGGCCACCGTCACCACGGTCACCTCGGTGAGCTGCCAGGTCGGCGGCGCGGGCGGACAGGCCCCCGTCGGCGATCCCGCCGCCGCGGGTGGCGCTCCGGCCGCCCAGGAGGACAAGAAGGGTCCCTGCAAGAAGGCGACGGTCCGGGTCGACACCGGCAAGGACAAGGGCCGCACCTTCACCGAGCTGGTGCAGCCGGACCAGACCCGGCAGTTGCACCAGGGCGACAAGGTCGTGGTCGCCTACGAGCCCAAGGCCCCGAGGGAACTCCAGTACGCCGTCACGGACCTGGACCGCAAGTTCCCCATGGCACTGCTCGCCGGGATCTTCGCGGTCGCCGTCGTGGTGGTGGGCCGGCTGCGCGGTGTCATGGCGCTGGTGGCTCTCGCGGTCAGCTTCCTGGTGCTGACCCTGTTCATCCTGCCCGCGGTGCTCCAGGGCTCGAACCCCCTGCTGGTGGCCGTGGTCGGGTCGAGCGCGATCATGCTCATCGCCCTGTACATGTGCCACGGTCTCTCCGCGCGGACCTCGGTGGCGGTGCTCGGCACCCTGGTCTCGCTGCTGCTGATCGGCGTCCTCGGCTCGCAGTTCATCGGCTGGGCCGCGCTCACCGGCAACACGGACGACAACACCGGTCTGATCCACGGCCTCTACCCGTCGATCGACATGAGCGGCCTGCTGCTCGCGGGCGTCATCATCGGCTCGCTGGGCGTGCTGGACGACGTGACGGTCACCCAGACCTCGGCCGTGTGGGAGCTGCACGAGGCCAACCCCTCGATGGGCTGGCGCGGGCTGTACCGGGCGGGCATCCGCATCGGCCGCGACCACATCGCGTCCGTCGTCAACACCCTCGTCCTCGCCTACGCGGGCGCCGCGCTGCCCCTGCTGCTGCTGTTCTCCATCGCGCAGAGCGGTGTGGGCACGGTGGCCACCAGCGAGCTGGTGGCGGAGGAGATCGTGCGCACGCTGGTCGGCTCGATCGGCCTGGTCGCCTCGGTACCGGTCACCACCGCGCTCGCCGCCCTGGTCGTCTCGGCGGACCGCCCCGCGCCCGGTACGGCCGCTCCGGCGGGCGCCCAGCCCGTCGCGGCCTCGGGCGGCCGGGGGCGGCGCCGGAAGCGCTGAGCGGGGCGCCGGGGGGCCAGGGGCCGGTCGTCGGGCCTCGAACCCTTGCAGAAGCGTTTCTTCAAAGGTTCCCGGAGCCCGGTCGAGCGCTTGGCTCCCCTCGGCGCCGCCGCTTCAGCCCGCGCTCTGCTCCTCGGCCAGGATGCGGCCCAGCGCCTCGTCGAGGTGGGTGTCGAAGTCGGCCAGCGCACCCTCCTGCCCGAGCGGCACCAGCTTGTCGGTGCGGTCGAGGAACGCCACGAGCGGCGGCGTGGAGGAGCGGAACAGCGCCTGATCGCCGCCCACCTGAAGCCGGATCAGCACTTCGCCCAGCACCTCGCAGTCGACGGGGGAGATGTGCACATCCCCCTCGCCGCACGGCCGGCCTACCCCGTCGATCATCAACTCCCGGCCGAAGACCCAGGTCACCGGGGCGTCGCCGGGCAGATGGAAGGTGAGCCGCACCGCATAGGGATCACTCGTCTCGTAGCGCAACTCCACCGGAATACGGAAGGAAAGCTCCTCCGAGACGAGAAAGCTCATCATGACTTCTGCCTGTACGGACTCGCGCATCGCCTACCCCGTCATAAGACATCGACTGGCCGGGTTTAATCCCTGACTGGGGTCAAATCTAGCTGAACGTACATGGCAGATCACAAGGAGTGAGTTTTCAGATGCTGATAGAGAGCGCCAGCGCACCCATGTGACGTCCCATTTCCGCCTGCAACCTCCTTGTCATGGACGGCAGTTGGTCTGCCTGATGAGCGGGGAGCGAAATCGCCATCGTCGCCGCCGTTGTACCGACAGTGATCGGCACCGCCGCGCAGACCGCGCCAAGGGCGTACTCCTGCCGCTCCACCACCGGTTCCATGCGCCGGGTCCGGGCCAGTCGCCTGAGCAGGGCATCGTTGTCGCGGACCGTGTACGGGGTGAGGGAGCGCACCGGGTAGCGCGCGAGGTGGTCGCGACGGGCGTCGTCGTCCAGTTGGGAGAGCAGGCATTTTCCGACGGCGTGGGCGTGTCCCGTCTCCCGGAAGTCGGCCCACTCCGCGACCGCCGGGGTCTCCCGCGAGTCGGCCACACACATGACCTCGATCTCGCCGTCCCGGTACATCGCGTAGTACACCGGGGCACCGATCCGATCGCGCCAGTGCGCGAGGGTGTCGGCCACCGTGCTGCGACGTTTCTGCTGCGCTCCGCTGCTGCTGAGCCGGTCCGCCGCGTCACCGAGGAAGAACCGCCCCTTGTCCCGGCGCAGATAGCCCTCGTGCACCAGGGTGCGCAGCAGGTGGTACGCCGTGGGGAGCGCGAGGCCCGTCTCGCGGGCCAGTTGCTTGGCGGGGGCGCCGTACTCGTGCGCGGCGACCGTCTCCAGCAGCCGCATCGCGCGCTGGACGGACCCGATGAGGGTCGCGGAGTGCTTGTCGGGGGCGGAGGCGGCGGGTGGCCGCTGCATCGGGGGCGCGCAGGACCGCGCGGGAGCCGGGGGTGCGTGGGGTCCTGCCGGGGCGGTGTCGACCGTGGCCAAGGATTTACTCCCGAAGCGCGGAGGGGGGCGGCCCGTGCGGGGTGGACACGGGTGGGGTGCGTGCCGCCCGTGGGGTTCGGGGCCCCACGGGAGTTCCGGACTCTAACCGTCCACCACCGCCGGCGGACGGCCTGCCGGGGAAACTTCCCTCCCCCGAGGGAACCGGCGTTCCGTGTTACCGCCCCGTGTCACCGCTCCCCGGCGCCCCCGCGTGTCACCAGTCGCCGCGCGAGGAGGAACCGGCGGTGAACTTCCGCACCACGTAGATGAGTCCGCCGACCAGGGCGACGAAGAGCAGGAGCTTGAACAGCAGCCCGATCAGGAAGCCGACCACGGTCGCTATCAGGCCGCCGAACACCACCAGTGCGATGACCGGCACCGCGACCCACTTCACCCACCACGGCAAGCTCGTGAAGATCTCTCGCATCGCCTTGTCCTTTGCGCTAGCGGTTCTTGATGTCCCGCTTCGATGCTAGGGCCGGCGAGGGCCTCCGTGGTGGTCTCGCACCCCTTGTCGTCCCCTGATCCATCCCCTAGGGAACCCTGAGACCCGACCCTCACCCCTCGGGGGGAGAGAACACCACCAGGACCCGCAGATCCTCGCTGATGTGGTGGAACTTGTGGGACACACCCGCGGGCACGTAGACCACGCTGCCCCGCGCGACCTCGGTGGTCTCCAGCCCGACCGAGACCGAGGCCCGGCCGCTGACCACGAAGTACACCTCGTCCTGGAGATGGGGCTTCTGCGGGTCGTGGGAGCCTGCGTCGAGCGCGTACAGACCGACCGACATGTTCCGCTCCCGCAGGAACTGGAGGTAGGCGCCCTCGTTCGCGGCGCGCTCCGCCTCCAGATCGTCCAGCCGGAATACCTTCATCGCCGTCGTCCGTCCTTGCCGCGCCGCCCACTGTGATTCTGGTCTGCAACGATCAGACACATGAAGAATCTCCTAGTCAAGACGATCGCCAACGCGGGCGCCCTCGCGGTCGCCGTGTGGCTCCTCGACAAGATCACCCTCACCGGTGACAGCACGGGCAAGAAGGTCGGCACACTGATCGTGGTCGCGCTGGTCTTCGGGCTGGTGAACCTTCTGGTCAAGCCGGTGGTGAAGGTGCTCACCTTCCCGCTGTTCATCCTGACCCTCGGCCTGATCACCCTGATCGTCAACGCGCTGATGCTGCTGCTGACCTCGTGGGTGTGCGGGCAGCTCGACCTCAGTTTCCACGTGGAGGGGTTCTGGACTGCCGTGCTCGGCGGTCTGATCATCTCCATCGTCTCGTGGGCGCTGAACCTCGTCCTGCCCGACGAGGACTGATCCGGTCATGGCCTACCGCGTCTGTTTCGTGTGCACCGGCAACATCTGCCGTTCCCCGATGGCCGAGTCGGTCTTCCGGGCGCGCGTCGAAGAGGCCGGGCTCGACGGCCTGATCGAGGCCGACAGCGCCGGCACCGGCGGCTGGCACGAGGGCGACGACGCCGACCCGCGCGCCGCCTCGGTCCTCGATGAGCACGGCTACGGCACCGAACACACCGCGCGGCAGTTCCAGCCGTCCTGGTTCGGCCGGCTCGACCTCGTGATCGCCCTCGACACCGGCCACCTCAAGGCCCTGCGCCGCCTCGCCCCCACCGAGGAGGACGCCCGCAAGGTGCGGTTGCTGCGCTCTTACGACCCGGCGGCCGGCGCCGATCTCGATGTCCCGGACCCTTACTACGGGGGCCGCGACGGCTTCGAGGAGTGCCTTGAGATGGTGGAGGCGGCGAGCGCCGGACTGCTCGGCTCCGTACGCGAACATCTGGAGGAACGGCCCGTATGAACGACACAGCCGCGCACCCGGACTCCCCCGGCGACGGCACGCGTGCCGTCCGCGCCGGTCTCCCCGAGCCGGTGAAGCACGAGCCGACCCTGCCGGGGCCGGTCTTCGCCGCGCACTTCCACCTGCCCGGAGAGGTGAGCGGCCCGTACTCCTACGGCCGCGACGGCAACCCCACCTGGACCCTGCTGGAGCGGGCCATCGGCGAGCTGGAGGCGCCCGGCGTCGACGACGCCGAGACGCTGGTGTTCGCCTCCGGCATGGCGGCGATCTCCGCGGTGCTCTTCTCCCAGCTCAGGACCGGCGACACGGTGGTGCTGCCCTCCGACGGCTACCAGGCGCTCCCCCTGGCCCGGGCCCAGCTCGAGGCGTTCGGCATCGAGGTGCGCACCGCGCCCACCGGCGGCGACGCCCAGCTCGACGCGCTCGACGGCGCGAAGCTGCTGTGGATCGAGTCGCCGTCCAACCCGGGGCTCGACGTGTGCGACATCCGGCGGCTGGTGAAGGAGGCCCACGCCCGCGGCGCGCTGGTGGCCGTGGACAACACCCTCGCCACGCCGCTCGGGCAGCGTCCGCTGGAACTGGGTGCCGACTTCGCCGTGGCCAGCGGTACCAAGCAGCTCAGCGGGCACGGCGACGTCCTGCTGGGGTACGTCGTCGGCCGCGCGGGTGAGCCGATGGACGCGGTGCGCCG
The DNA here is from genome assembly GCF_055562575.1 of Streptomyces sp. NPDC018263. Taxonomy (NCBI): domain Bacteria; kingdom Bacillati; phylum Actinomycetota; class Actinomycetes; order Kitasatosporales; family Streptomycetaceae; genus Streptomyces; species Streptomyces sp. NPDC018263. The sequence continues at coordinate 480,201 of NZ_JBVHFA010000003.1, read as the reverse complement.
CTGGCGGAAGATCGTCGGGGCGATCCCCGGTCCGATGGAGGCGTGGCTCGCCCACCGCTCGATCGCCACGCTCCCGCTCCGCGTCGACCGGCAGAACGCCACGGCGCTCGCGGTGGCCGAGGCGCTGCGCGACCGACCCGAGGTCTCCGGCCTGCGGTATCCGGGGCTGCCCGAGGACCCGTCGCACGAGGTCGCCGCGCGGCAGATGCGCCGCTTCGGCTGCGTGGTCTCCTTCACGCTGCCCACGCGCGAGCGCGCCGAGCGGTTCCTGGAGGCGTTGCGGCTGGTCGAGGATGCGACGAGCTTCGGCGGGGTGCGCTCCACTGCCGAGCGGCGCGGCCGCTGGGGCGGGGACGCGGTGCCGGACGGCTTCATCCGCATGTCGGTCGGGGCCGAGGACGCCGAGGACCTGGTGGCGGACGTGCTGCGGGCCCTGAACGAGTCCGCCGAGTCGGCGGGCTGAAAGCGGTGCGGACGGTCCGAGCCTCCCCCCTCGTGGCTCGGACCGTCCCCGGTTCCGCGCGCGAAGAACCGCGCGCACAAGGCTAATTGACTCTGCGTCAGTGTCCAATCACGGTAACGACAGAGACCTATCGACTTATTTATAGTTGGGGCCTGCCCGGCCTGCCTGAGGAGGCAGGGAAAGGGGAGCCGCCATGGACCTGGCCCTGCTGCGGACCTTCGTCACCGTGCACCGGGCCGGCTCCTTCACCCGCGCCGCCGCGCTGCTGGGCCTCTCCCAGCCCGCCGTCACCTCGCAGATCCGCACGCTGGAACGCCAGCTCGGCCGCCCGCTCTTTCTGCGGCAGGCGCGCGGGGTGATCCCCACGACCATCGGCGACGAACTGGCCCACAAGGCCGCACCGCATCTCGACGCCTTGGTGGAGATAGCCGAGAGCGGCATGGACGACGATTCGTCGCTGCGTACCCTGCATCTGGCCGGACCTCCGGAGTTCACCACCGAGCGCGCCCTGCCCGCCCTGACGGAGCTGACCGGCGCCGACGGCCAGAGCTTCGCCCTCCGCGCCTCCTTCGGCACGGCGGAGGAGGTCCTGGAGGGGCTGGCGGCGGGCCATCACGAGCTGGCCATCAGCACGCTCCGGCCGCGCGGTGCCCTGCTGAGCGCGACCCCCCTCTGCGACGAGGAGCATGTGCTGGTCGCCGCCCCGCGCTGGGCCGAGCGGATCGGGCCGGGCGCGCTGCGGCGGATCGGGGCGGCCGCGCTGAAGAACCTGCCCGTGGTGGAGGTCCACGAGTCGCTGCCCTTCGTCTCGCGCTACTGGGCCTCCGTCTTCGACACGCGTCCGGGGGCCTCGGGGACGGTCGTCGTGCCGGACCTGCGCGCGGTGCTGGCCTGTGCTGTCGCGGGCGCGGGGCTCGCGGTGCTGCCGCGCTATCTGTGCGCCGCCGCGCTCGACCGGGCCGAGGTGGTCCTGTTGCACGACCCGGCCGTGCCACCGCTGCGGACTTACTTCCTGGTGGTGCGCACCGGCTCGCTGGCGCTGCCGCATGTCGCGCGGGCGCACGAGCGGCTCCAGCAGACCGCCTCGCGGTGGGGCTGAGCGGGCTTTCCTCCGCGAATGTCTCCCCGTGATGAGGCCGGGATCGCTCGTGATGTTTCACGTGGAACCGGCCGGGCCACATTGTTCCCATGACCGTCCGACCCGTGGTCAAGCGCACCGCCCGAGCCGTTCTGCTGGACGGTGACGACCTGATCCTGATCAAGCGCACCAAGCCCGGCGTCGATCCCTACTGGGTCACCCCCGGTGGCGGGGTCGAGCCCGAGGACCCGACCGTCGTCGACGCCCTGCACCGCGAGGTGTACGAGGAACTCGGCGCCAAGATCTCCGATGTCGTGCCCTGCTTCGTGGACACCGTGGAGCACATCGGCGAGGACGGCGGCGCGACCGGGGTGAAGGTCCAGCACTTCTTTGTCTGCCGCCTGGAGTCCATGGACCCTTCGCTCCGCCATGGCCCCGAGGTGGAGGAGCCGGCCGGGGAGTACGAGATCGTCCGCATCCCCTTCAACCGGGTCGGCATCGCCTCCGTCCACCTCGTCCCGCTGTCGCTGCGGCACTATCTGGACGGCAACATCGAAGGCGTGCGTGCCATGCACGCCCCCGACCTCGGCTGATCGGGGCCGCTCAGGAGCCGACGACCACCAGGTCCTCGACCGGGTCGTGGCGTATGCGGGGTGCCGGTACGCCGAGCGCCTGCAACGCGGAGACGCCGCTGCGGATCATGCCGGGCGGGCCGGAGAGGTAGGCGTCGTAGTCCCGCCAGGGGCCGCTTGCCCGTACGGCCTCGTGCAGATGGCGGTCCTCCCGGTCGATGACCGAGCGGACGGAGATCCAGGGGTGGGCCTGCCGCAGCCGGAGCAGGGTGTCGATGTCGTACAGATCGTGGTCATTGCGGGCCCCGTAGAACACCTCGACCGGGCGGCGGGCGCCGTGCTCGGCGACCTCCTCGACCATGGCCTTGATCGGGGCTATGCCCGTGCCGCCGCCCAGGCAGAGCAGGCCGCTGTCGGTGTCGTGGTCGACGCTCATCGAGCCGACCGGCGGGCCGAGGCGCACCATATCACCGGGGCGGGCGCGGTGCACCAGGGCGTTGGAGACCCAGCCGGCAGGGACCGCCCGCACATGGAAGGTCAGCAAACCGTCGGCGCGGGGCGCGGAGGCGAAGGAGTAGTGCCGCCACACACGCGGCCACCAGGGCGTCTCGACACTCGCGTACTGCCCGGCCAGGAAGGGGTACGGCTGGTCGGGGCGCAGTGTGATCACGGCGACGTCGGAGGTCCGCAGGTCGTGGGTCACGACCTCGGCGTGCCACCAGGGCGGTGTGTCCCGCCCTTCCGTCTCCGCGGCCTCGATCATGACCTGGAAGATGGTGGCGTAGACGCGGCCCCAGGCCGCCTCCGCCTGCGGGTTCCAGGTGTGGGTGGCGTATGTGCTCAGGGCGCCGATCAGACACGCGCCCACGGCCGGGTAGTGCTCGGGCCGGGTGCCGTACTTCCGGTGGCCCCGGCCGAGGTTTTGCAGGTAGTCGACGAGTACCGGGGCGTTGTCGATGTGTTCCGCCGCGGTGAGCAGCGCTCGCAGGAGCCGGTCCCGCTGGGTGTCCATCGCGGGCGGGAACAGGGGGCGCAACTCCGGGTGGCGGACAAAGAGGAGGGCGTAGAAGTAGGAGGTCACCTTGTCGGCCATGGGTGCGATCTCCGCTATCGTGCGGCGGATGAGCAGGGCGTCCCAGGATGCCTGCGCGCGCGTCCCGGCTCTGTGCCGGGCCCGTCGGCCGATGCCGTCCGCCGTGCCGTCGTCCCTCGATGGGGTGGCCGGAGCTTCCATGTGTGCCCTCGCTCGCACTCCTGCGGCGGCCTGCGCTCTCCCCCTTCGGAAGCGCGTGATCCCCGCCGGGGCGGAGGACCGCAGCACTCGTTCCGCAGGGTGGCACCGCGGGTTGGCGACTCGTCTCATTACCCGCAAAGAGGACTCTTGACGGGCTTCGTCCGATTACGCTGTTGGCCACCACGGCAGGCAGACGTCACTCGCGCCCTGTTTCACGTGAAACAGCGCTGGCTGCCGACGGGTTGCCGGGGCGGAGAATCTGGCCGGAAGCGGTAAGAGGTCTCCGAATCCGGTGGACGCGAGGGGTGCGGTTCGGACAGCCTGACCGACGTGCCGATCTCTTCACTCGCCGCGCTGCCCATCCGTCGTCTGACCCCGCGCGACCTCACCGCCTGCGCCGATCTCTCCGAGGACCGGGGCTGGCCCCGCGAGGAACACAAATGGGGTCTGCTGCTCACCGCCGGCCGCGGCTACGGCATCGATGACCCTGACGGTGGTCTCGTCGCCGCGTGTGTCGTCACTGAGTACGGCTCCGGGCAGCGCGTGGAGCTGGGCGCGATCGGCATGGTCCTGGTCGCCGAGCGCCACTCCCGCAAGGGCGTGGGCCGCCGTCTGATGCGGGACGTCGTGGCGGCCATGGACGGGACACCGCTCACCCTGCACGCCACCCCGCTGGGCTGCCCGCTCTACGAGGAGATCGGCTTCAAGACCGTGGGCCGGGCGGAGATGCTGATGGGCCACTTCACGCCGGACGGTTCGAACCCGTCGGTGCCGACGCGGGCCGCGACCGCCGAGGACCTGCCGTCGATCCTCCGTCTCGACGGGGAGGTCTTCGGCGTCGACCGCACCCCGGTGCTGGTCCGGCTGCCCGCCTTCGCCGACCAGGTGCGCGTGGCGGAGGAGGACGGCCGGATCATTGGATACGCCGGGGCCTGGCCCAACATGGAGACCCATGTCGTCGGCCCCCTGATCGCCCGCGACACGGAGACCGCCAAGGCGCTCGTCGAGTCGCTCGCGGCACACACCGACCGCCCGCTGCGCACCGATGTGGACGTGCGCCACGAGGAATTGCTGGTCTGGGCGAAGGAACGGGGGCTCGCTCGGGTGGCGTTCAACGCGGTCATGATGTTCGGCGCGCCGGATCTGCCGGGGGACTGGACCCGGAGGTTCGCACCGCTGACGGTGGCCGCGGGCTGAATCCCGGCATGACGAAAGCCCCCGCGGCACGGCGGGGGCTTTCGTCATGTGCGCGTGGCTCGCTCAGACCAGGGCGCGCACGGCCTCGGTGGCGAAGCCGTGGTCCTGCTCCGGCGCACCGCCGCCGACGCCGATCGCGCCGATCAGCCGGCCGTCGCGGTGCACGGGGACGCCACCGGCGATGAAGAGCAGCGGACGGTCCAGCGCGGTCGGCAACGTGTGGAAGAGACCACCGGGCTGCACTGCGTCCACCAGGTCGGCGGTCGGCGCGTCGAGCTGGAGCGCGGTGTACGCCTTGCGGGTACTGGTCTCGCCGGAGATCAGCACGGCACGGTCGTCCCGGCGGAAGGCGAGTAGGTGGCCACCGGCGTCCAGGACGGTGACGCTGACGGTGACACCGGCGTCCTCGGCGGCCCGACGGGCGGTGGCGACGAGCAGTTCGGCGTCCTCGATGGTGAGCGGGGCGAAGGTGGTGGTGCTCATGGTGGGGGTCTCCTTGGAGGTTCCTGAGGTGGGGCCGACCGGGCCGGGCTTTGTCACCGGCACGGACGGGGTCTGGGGGATGCCGGGCCGGCCTCAGTGGCGGGCGGGCTCCGGCCGGGTGGCGGGCGTTTCGGAGGTGATCACCGCGCCGGTCTTGGTGTCACGGCGCTCCAGCGCGGCCGACAGGACGGCCAGCAGCAGGGCGGCCGCGGCGAGGACGGCGCCGACCCAGTTGGGGGCGGTGTAACCGAACCCGGCCGCGATGACCATGCCGCCGAGCCAGGCGGACAGGGCGTTGCCGAGGTTGAAGGCGCCGATGTTCACGGCCGAGGCCAGCGTCGGGGCGCCGTGCGCCTGGTCCAGGACGCGCTTCTGGAGCGGCGGGACGGTGGCGAAGCCGAGGGCTCCGATCAGGGCGATGGTCACGGCGGCCGCGATCTTGTTGTGCGCGGTGAGCGTGAACAGTGCGAGGACGACGGCCAGTGCGCCCAGCGAGACATAGAGCATCGGCATCAGGGCGCGGTCGGCGAACTTGCCGCCGATCAGGTTGCCGCCGACCATGCCGAGGCCGAACAGGACCAGCAGCCAGGTGACCGACCCGTCGGCGAAGCCGGCGACGTGGGTCATCATCGGTGCGATGTAGGTGATGGCGGCGAACACTCCGCCGAAGCCGAGCACGGTCATCGCCATGGCGAGCAGGACCTGGGCGTTCTTGAAGGCGGCCAGCTCGTGCCGTAGATGCACGCCTTCCGGCCTGGGCACCTCGGGCACCAGCTTCGCGATGCCCGCGAGGCCGATGACGCCCAGGACGGCGACGATGCCGAAGGTCACCCGCCAGCCGATCTGCTGTCCGATGAGCGTGCCCAGCGGGACACCGATCACGTTGGCGACGGTCAGCCCGGTGAACATCATGGCGATGGCACCGGCCTTCTTCTGCGGTGCCACCAGCTCGGCCGCGACGACCGACCCGATGCCGAAGAAGGCACCGTGGGCGAGGGACGCGACCACCCGGCCGATCAGCATGACCGCGAAGACGGGTGCGACGGCGGAGAGCAGGTTCCCGGCGATGAACAGGCCCATCAGCACCATCAGCATCCGCTTGCGCGAGACCTTGGTGCCGAGCACGGTCATCAGCGGGGCGCCGATCACCACGCCGAGGGCGTAGCCGGTGACGAGCAGGCCCGCGGTGGGGATGGAGACCCCGAAGTCACCCGCGACCTGGGGCAGCAGGCCCATGATCACGAACTCCGTCGTCCCGATTCCGAAGGCCCCGATCGCCAGGGCCAGAAGCGCGAGAGGCATGAGGGGGTAGACCTTCCCAAACGATTGCAGGAGCGCTTTGCGTGCTTCCACAATAGTTGCAGACGCGGGTTAAATGCAATCGCTGGCTATTGCGGTCGTGCTCTACCCTGGAAGCCGGCCGCTCCGGGACGGAGGAACACCCCATGACAGCGACGGACCCCGCGCTCACCGCCCTCGCGCAGGGCTGGTGCGCCCTGTCTCTGCTGCACGGGAGGATCGAGGCGCACATCGAGCGCGCTCTCCAGGCGCAGCACGAGTTGAGCGTGCGCGAGTACTCCCTGCTCGACGTGCTCAGCAGGCAGCACGACGGTGACGGCGGCCACCTCCAGATGAAGCAGGTCGCCGACGCCGTCGTCCTCAGCCAGAGCGCCACCACGCGCCTGGTGACCCGCCTTGAGGACCGCGGCCTGCTGGAGCGCTACCTGTGCCCCACCGACCGGCGCGGCATCTACACCAACGTCACCGAGGCCGGACTGGAGTTGCTGGAGAAGGCGCGTCCGACCAACGACGCGGCGCTGCGTGAGGCACTGGACACGGCGGCACAGAACCCCGAACTGGCACCGCTGGTCAGGGCCGTGGAGTCGCTGCACGTCCCCGCATAGGCTGCGGACCATGACCGACCTCGACATAAGGCCCGCGAGCACGGACGACGTCCCGGCGATCGTGGCCCTGCTCGCCGACGATCCCCTGGGCGCCCAGCGCGAGTCGCCCGACGACCTGACGCCGTACCTGGCGGCTTTCGAGCGGCTGGACACCGACCCGAACCAGCATCTCGTCGTGGCGGTCCGCGACGGCCGGGTGATCGGTACGCTCCAGCTCACGATCATCCCGGGGCTCTCCCGGAAGGGCGCGACCCGGTCCCTCATCGAGGCCGTGCGGATTCACGCGGACGAGCGCGGCAGCGGACTGGGCGGCGAGCTGATCCAGTGGGCCGTCGACACCTCCCGCCGTCTCGGCTGCCACTTGGTCCAGCTCACCTCGGACAAGACACGCACCGACGCCCACCGCTTCTACGAGCGGCTGGGTTTCACCGCCTCCCACGAGGGCTTCAAGCTGAGCCTCTGACCACGCCGTTGATGTCACGAAGGGCCCTGTTTCACGTGAAACAGGGCCCTTCATCTACGACTTGCTACGGCTGGGCGATCCCCCGCCAGCCCTCCGCGTCCACCCCACCGGGCACCGGCGCGCCCTCCTCGTACGGCTGACGCGTGAACACGAACGACCCGAGGTCAAGGTGGCTCACCGCTCCGTCCGGCCCTCGTACGGCCTTCAGCAACTCCCCGGCGTAGTAACCCTCCAGCCCCGTCCAGGTGCCGTCACCGTTCGGCCGGAACCGGGCCCGGCGACCACCCCCGGCCAGCGGCCCCAGTGTGATGCCGTCGGCCAGTACCCGTAGGACGAAGGGATGCGTCCCCCAGTACCAGGGCCCGGCCAACTCAAGCGAAGAGGCGTCGACTTCACGCAAGGGGCGCCACGGCTCGGGGATGCGCGGCTCGGCCTCGGCGACGATGCGGATGAGGTCGGCGGCCACCGCACCGACAGCGGGGCCGCTGGTGCAGTTGGCCAGTACCACCGCCGCCACGTCGTCCGCCACGCTGAACGTGAGGGTCGCCAGGAAGCCCGGCAGCGAACCGGAGTGCCCGACGAGCAGCCGGCCGTCCCGGTGCTGGATCTGCAGCCCGAGACCGTACGTGGCACCGTCCACCACGTCCGCGGACTCGGCCGGCGCGGCGGGGGTGCGCATCTCCTGTACCGATTCGGCGCTCAACACCCGGTCGTCTCCTTGGACGAGGAAGGCGGCGAAGCGGGCGAGGTCGCCGGTGGTGGACCAGAGTTGGCCGGCCGGGGCCATCAGGCCGAGGTCCTCCAGCGGCTCGGGCAGCAGCGCGTCGGCCCACGGATGCACCGCCCAGCCGCCCGCGTGCGGCGCCACGGGCTGGGCACTGGTGCGGTGGAGGCCGAGGGGCTGGAGCACCTCGTCACGCAGCACCTGCTCCCAGGGGGCACCCCTCAGCTCCTCCACCAGGGTGCCGAGCAGGGTGTAGCCGGGGTTGGAGTAGTGATGGCGCCGCCCGGCCGGGTGCAGCCGGGGCTTCTCGCCGAGCACGTCGCTCAGTTCGGGGCGCAGCGAGCCCGGTGTCCGCTCCCACCAGGGCGCGGGCGACTCCGCGGCCAACCCGGCCGTGTGCGCGAGCAGTTCGGCGATGGTCGCCTCACCGGCACCGGTGCCCGGCAGATGCTTCTCCAGCGGGTCACCGAGGTCGAGCACACCCTCGTCCCGCAGCCGCAGCACCAGGACGGCGGTGAAGGTCTTGGTGATCGAGCCGATCCGGTACTGCACGTCCTCGTCCGGCCCATGCCCGTCCACCGAGGTCCGCGCCCCGTGCCACACCACCCGTCCCCCGCGCACGACCGCGGCCACGAGCGACGGCGCCCGCCCCTCGGCCTGCGCGACGGCGATCCGGTGCGTCAACGCCCGGCGCGTCGCCGGAAGCAGCTCTTCGTCCCATGTCGTCATGTGCCCAGTCCACCCGCTGGGACGGGCCACGTCGAGCGCATTCCGCCCGGGGGGGTCTCCTGTCGATCAGGTCTGGGCCATGTCCACGAAGCGGGAGTAGTGGCCCTGGAAGGCCACGGTGATGGTGGCCGTGGGGCCGTTTCGGTGCTTGGCCACGATCAGGTCGGCCTCGCCCGCGCGGGGGGACTCCTTCTCGTAGGCGTCCTCGCGGTGCAGCAGGATGACCATGTCGGCGTCCTGCTCGATGGAGCCCGACTCACGCAGGTCGGAGACCATGGGCTTCTTGTCGGTGCGCTGCTCGGGACCACGGTTGAGCTGGGAGAGCGCGATGACCGGGATCTCCAGCTCCTTGGCGAGCAGCTTGAGGTTACGGGACATGTCCGAGACCTCCTGCTGACGGCTCTCGGCCCGCTTGGAGCCGCCGGACTGCATGAGCTGGAGGTAGTCGATGACGACCAGCTTCAGGTCGTTGCGCTGCTTGAGCCGGCGGCACTTCGCGCGGATCTCCATCATCGACAGGTTCGGGGAGTCGTCGATGTAGAGCGGCGCGGCCGACACGTCCGGCATCCGGCGGGCCAGGCGCGTCCAGTCCTCGTCGGTCATCGTGCCGGAGCGCATGTGGTGCAGGGCGACACGGGCCTCGGCGGACAGCAGGCGCATGGCGATCTCGTTGCGGCCCATTTCGAGCGAGAAGACCACGCTCGGCAGGTTGTGCTTGATCGACGCGGCCCGCGCGAAGTCCAGCGCGAGCGTCGACTTGCCCATGGCGGGACGGGCGGCGATGACGATCATCTGGCCGGGGTGCAGACCGTTGGTCAGCGAGTCGAAGTCGGTGAACCCGGTGGGCACACCGGTCATCTCGCCGCTGCGCGAGCCGATCGCCTCGATCTCGTCGAGCGCGCCCTCCATGATGTCGCCGAGCGGCAGGTAGTCCTCGCTGGTGCGCTGCTCGGTGACCGCGTAGATCTCGGCCTGGGCGCTGTTGACGATCTCGTCGACGTCACCGTCGGCCGCGTATCCCATCTGCGTGATACGGGTGCCGGCCTCCACCAGGCGGCGCAGGACGGCGCGCTCGTGGACGATCTCCGCGTAGTACTCGGCGTTGGCCGCGGTCGGCACCGTCTGGACGAGGGTGTGCAGATAGGCGGCGCCGCCCACCTTGTTGATCTCACCGCGCTTGGTGAGTTCGGCCGCGATGGTGATGGGGTCGGCCGGCTCGCCCTTGGCGTAGATGTCGAGGATCGCCGTGTAGATCGTCTCGTGCGCGGGCTTGTAGAAATCGTGGCCCTTGAGGATCTCCACCACGTCGGCGATGGCGTCCTTGGACAGCAGCATGCCGCCCAGCACGGACTGCTCGGCGTCCAGGTCCTGCGGCGGCACTCGCTCGAAGGTGGAACCCCCGCCTTCCCAGCCGCCGTTCTCCTGGCCGCGCTCGTGCTGCTCGTCACGGCCGGAGTCACCGCGGCGGCGGGAGGCGGGGAGACGATCGCTGGGACCGCTGTCGGCCCACGGATCGTCCAAGGGCTCGGAAATGCTCACCGAGCCACCTCCTCCCGTCCGCCGGAGCGGACCTCGCCGTGCCCTCTGTTCTAGGGCACGGCACTGACAAAATGAGAAGCCCAACTCCGGTTCCGGCGCGTCGGATATGTGACGTTTCCACGGCCGGGAGAGGGAGCGGGCGCCGGACCACGGTAGGCCCCCCGGCACCGTCAGCCAATCTGGTTATCCACAGGCCATGTGGACGACGGTCCATATGCTGTGGAGAACTCCCCGAAACCTGTGCACGAGCCGGTGGACAGCCCTGTGAACAAGACCTCGCCCTCCTCGACAGGATGGCACTGACCTGCGCCTTTACCGTCCACCGGCTGTGCAGAAGAAAAACTTTCCCGGTCGGACCAAGATCACCTCGAACGCTGCCCGAAACCTTGCCCTCCGGAAACGAGAGTAAGGGTCGGAAGGCAGTTGTATCTCTTACCTGTGGACGATTAGATTAGTGCTCATGACACAGGCTCCCGCGATCCCCAAGGCCACCCGGCGGCGTCACGACCGGGAGATCGTGGCGCTCGCCGTCCCGGCCTTCGGCGCACTGGTCGCCGAGCCCCTCTTCGTCATGGCCGACAGCGCGATCGTCGGCCATCTCGGCACCGCTCAGCTCGCCGGTCTCGGCGTGGCCTCGGCACTCCTCACCACCGCGGTGAGCATCTTCGTCTTCCTCGCCTACGCCACCACGGCGGCGGTCGCCCGCCGGGTCGGAGCGGGTGACCTGCGGGCTGCGATCCGTCAGGGCATGGACGGCATCTGGCTCGCCCTGCTCATCGGCGCCGTCGTCATCGCCGTCGTCGTGCCCCTCGCACCCGGCATCGTGGACCTCTTCGGCGCTTCCGACACCGCCGCGCCCTACGCCACCACCTATCTGCGCATCTCCGCCCTCGGCATCCCGGCCATGCTGGCCGTCCTCGCCGCCACCGGTGTGCTGCGCGGACTCCAGAACACCAGGACCCCGCTCTACGTGGCGATCGGGGGCTTCATCGCCAACGCCGCCCTGAACGCCGTGCTCGTCTACGGTGCCGGGCTCGGCATCGCGGGTTCCGCCTGGGGCACCGTGATCGCCCAGTGCGGCATGGCCGCGGTCTATCTCTGGGTGGTCGTCCGGGGCGCCCGACGCCACAAGGCTTCCCTGCGTCCGGACCTCGCCGGTATCCGCGCCTCGGCGCAGGCGGGCGTTCCGCTGCTCGTCCGCACCCTGTCGCTGCGGGCCATCCTGATGATCGCCACCGCGATGGCGGCCCGGCTCGGGGACGCCGACATCGCCGCCCACCAGATCGTGCTGTCCCTGTGGAGCCTGCTGGCCTTCGCCCTGGAAGCGATCGCCATCGCCGGGCAGGCGATCATCGGCCGCTATCTCGGTGCCGACGACGCACCCGGCGCCCGCGCGGCCTGCCGCCGCATGGTGCAGTGGGGCATCGCCACCGGCGTCGTCCTCGGTCTGCTCGTCGTGGCCGCACGGCCGCTGTTCCTGCCGCTGTTCACCAGTGACGCCGGGGTCAAGGACGTGGCGCTGCCGGCGCTCCTGGTGGTCGCTCTCTCCCAGCCCATCTGCGGCATCGTCTTCGTGCTGGACGGGGTGCTGATGGGTGCCGGTGACGGGCCCTATCTGGCCTGGGCCATGGTGGTCACCCTGGCGGTCTTCACTCCGGTCGCGCTGCTCGTGCCGACCCTGGGCGGGGGCCTCACCGCGATCTGGGCGGCCATGACGCTGATGATGACGGTCCGGATGGTGACCCTCTGGCTGCGCGCCCGCTCCGGCCGCTGGATCGTGACGGGTGCGACCCGCTGACCGTTTCACGTGAAACGTGCCCCGAACTCCGCTCCCACCCCCGCCCCGCCCCCTGAGCGCATGAGAAAGGGGCCGCATCCTCGAAAGGATGCGGCCCCTCACAGCTCAGACGAGCCGAGCGGTCACGGCGATCAGGCCGCGACGACCTCGAGGGTCACCGTGGCGGCAACCTCGGGGTGCAGACGCACGGAGGTCTCGTGGGCGCCCAGGGTCTTGATCGGAGCGGTCAGCTCGATGCGGCGCTTGTCGACCTCGGGGCCACCGGAAGCCTTGATCGCGGAAGCGATGTCGGCCGGGGTGACGGAACCGAAGAGACGACCGGCGTCGCCGGAGCGGACGGCCAGACGGACCTTGACACCCTCGAGCTGGCCCTTGATCTGGTTGGCCTGCTCGATGGTCTGGATCTCGTGGATCTTGCGGGCGCGGCGGATCTGCGCCACGTCCTGCTCGCCACCCTTGGTCCAGCGGATAGCGAACTTCCGCGGGATCAGGTAGTTGCGGGCGTACCCGTCCTTGACGTCGACGACGTCGCCAGCGGCACCGAGGCCGGAGACCTCGTGGGTGAGGATGATCTTCATGTGTAAGTCACCCTTCCTTAGCGCGCGGTGGACGTGTAGGGCAGCAGCGCCATCTCACGGCTGTTCTTGACGGCCGTGGCGACGTCACGCTGGTGCTGCGTGCAGTTGCCGGTCACGCGGCGGGCACGGATCTTGCCGCGGTCGGAAATGAACTTCCGCAGCATGTTCGTGTCCTTGTAGTCCACGTACGTGACCTTGTCCTTGCAGAAAGCGCAGACCTTCTTCTTAGGCTTGCGCACAGGCGGCTTCGCCATGGTGTTTCTCCTGTGTGATCAAGAAGTGGGATGCGAGCCCTTAGAAGGGGGGCTCGTCCGAGTAGCCGCCACCGCCGCCGGAGCCGGAACCGCCGCCCCAGCCGCCGCCACCCTGGTTGCCACCGGCGGGAGCGCCGGAAGCCCACGGGTCGTCGGCCTGGGAACCGCCCTGGTTGCCGCCGGCGGAGCCACCGCCCCAGCCGCCACCACCCTGGCCCTGGTTGCCACCGCCGCCGTAACCGCCCTGGCCGCCGCGGGCGCCGCCGGAGGTCTTGGTGACCTTCGCCGTCGCGTTGCGCAGGCTGGGGCCGACTTCCTCGACGTCCAGCTCGTAGACCGTGCGCTTGACGCCCTCGCGGTCCTCGTACGACCGCTGCTTCAGCCGGCCCTGCACGATGACGCGCATGCCCCGCTGGAGCGACTCCGCGACGTTCTCCGCCGCCTGACGCCAGACCGAGCAGGTCAGGAACAGGCTCTCGCCGTCCTTCCACTCATTGGTCTGACGGTCGAAGGTGCGGGGAGTGGACGCGACGCGGAACTTTGCGACCGCCGCACCGGAAGGGGTGAAGCGCAGCTCGGGGTCGTCGACAAGATTGCCGACGACCGTGATGACGGTCTCGCCTGCCATGGGGGAACCTCTCGGCGGGATTGCTCTGGCTGCTTGGTTGCTGCTACTCGAATCCCGAGATCAGCTGAGCGGAAGAGCTCAGTGCATCTCGGGGCGGAGGACCTTGGTCCGGAGGACCGACTCGTTCAGGTTCATCTGGCGGTCGAGCTCCTTGACGACCGCAGGCTCGGCCTGCAGGTCGATGACCGAGTAGATGCCCTCAGGCTTCTTCTTGATCTCGTACGAGAGACGACGACGGCCCCAGGTGTCGACCTTTTCCACCTTGCCGCCGCCATCGCGGACGACAGAGAGGAAGTTCTCGATCAGCGGGGAGACAGAACGCTCCTCGAGATCGGGGTCGAGGATGACCATCACCTCGTAGTGACGCATGTGGAACCCACCTCCTTTGGACTCAGCGGCCACGGTCGTTCCGTGGCAGGAGGGTCGTGATGCGTGAGCAACGGTATCGGCCACCACTGACAATCGGAGGTTCCGCGAGGAACCGTCCACAGTGGGCCGCCACGGGCCAGGGCAGACACCGGTGCAGACGTTACAGACTACCCGCCCACCCGCTTCCGGTTGAAATCCGGCCCTGGGAGCCCGCAATCTGTACACATCGGGTGTGTAGGGCGCTACAGTGCGCCGCGATCCGCAGGAGGTGCCTCATGACACAGGCATTGCGACCGACCACCGCCGGCTCCCTCTTCGCCACCGACGGCAAGCCCCATCCACTGCAGGACACCCTCACCGTGGTGACGCTCGTCCTGGGTCTGCTGGCCTTCGTCACCTGCTTCGTCGACGGCCTCCACCTGGTGGCCTCCTGGGCCGGCCTGATCGGCCTGCTCACCGGCGCCTACGGGCAGTGGATCTCGATCACCACCCGGGAACGCTTCGGCCTGATCATCGGGCTCGGCGCCTCCGGAGTCGGCTTCCTCATCGGTATGGCCAACGGCGGCCTGTTCGGCGGTCTCATCGGCGGCTGACACCACCCCGCCGTCGGTCACCGACGGCATCACGAGCACCTGGAACGTTCCGGTCCGCGAGCGGGCCGGAACACCGGTGCCGCACGCCCCATTCGGGGCGCTCGCAGGGCGCAGTAGGCTTCGGCGCGAGAGCCGGAGCCCCTGATCCCATGGGGACACACCAGCCCGAGGAGCGCCCCGACATGAGTCTGACCCTGAGGACCATCAGCCGCGAGCAGCATCTGGCATACATCCAGAGCCTGCCGTCGGCCAGTCACATGCAGGTCCCCGCATGGGCCGACGTGAAGGCGGAGTGGCGTTCGGAGAGCCTCGGCTGGTTCGACGAGCGCACCGGCGAGATGGTCGGCGCCGGTCTGGTCCTCTACCGCCAGCTCCCCAAGATCAAGCGTTACCTCGCCTACCTCCCCGAGGGCCCGGTCATCAACTGGTTCTCCCCGAACCTGGAGGACTGGCTCCAGCCGATGCTGGCCCACCTCAAGCAGCAGGGCGCGTTCTCGGTCAAGATGGGCCCGCCGGTGATCATCCGCCGCTGGAACGCGGAGACCATCAAGAAGGGCATCCAGAGCCCGGACGTGAAGCGGCTGCGCGACATGGAGGCCGACTTCATCGAGCCGCGCGCCTTCGAGGTGGCCGACAAGCTGCGCCGCATGGGCTGGCAGCAGGGCGAGGACGGCGGGGCCGGCTTCGGCGACGTCCAGCCGCGCTACGTCTTCCAGGTGCCGCTGGCCAACCGCTCGCTGGAAGAGGTGCACAAGCAGTTCAACCAGCTCTGGCGCCGCAACATCAAGAAGGCCGAGAAGGCCGGCGTCGAGGTCGTCCAGGGCGGCTACCAGGACCTGGAGGAGTGGCAGCGGCTGTACGAGATCACCGCGGTCCGCGACCACTTCCGCCCGCGCCCCCTGTCGTACTTCCAGCGCATGTGGACGGCCCTCAACACCGAGGACCCCAACCGGATGCGGCTGTACTTCGCCCGCCACAACGGCGTGAACCTCTCCGCGGCCACCATGCTGATCGTCGGCGGCCACGTCTGGTACTCCTACGGCGCCTCCGACAACATCGGCCGTGAGGTCCGCCCGTCCAACGCCATGCAGTGGCGGATGCTGCGCGACGCCTACGCGCTCGGCGGCACGGTCTACGACCTGCGCGGCATCTCCGACTCGCTGGACGAGACGGACCACCTGTTCGGCCTCATCCAGTTCAAGGTCGGCACCGGCGGCCAGGCGGCCGAGTACCTCGGCGAGTGGGACTTCCCGCTGAACAAGCTGCTCCACAAGGCGCTCGACATCTACATGTCGCGGCGCTGAGCCTCCGGCGGCCGACCGTGCCGCCTTCTGGTTCCATAGCCATCACAACGCTTCACCGTCACCCGTCCCCGCACACCCCTCGGGGACGGCCCCTCTGCATCCACCGCAGCCACGAGAAAGGTTCCGGGTCAGGCCATGGCGCTCACGCTCTACGTCGACACCGCGCGCTGGCGTGCGCACCACAAGCACGTGCAGGAGCAGTTCCCGGGACTCGTCCCGGTCTGCAAGGGCAACGGCTACGGCTTCGGTCACGAACGGCTCGCGGAGGAGGCCACCCGGCTGGGCTCCGACATGCTGGCCGTCGGCACCACGTACGAGGCCGCGCGCATCAAGGACTGGTTCAGCGGCGACCTGCTCGTGCTGACGCCGTACCGGCGCGGCGAGGAGCCGGTCCCGCTGCCGGACCGGGTGGTCCGCTCGGTGTCGTCGGTCGACGGCGTGTACGGCCTGGTGGGTGCCCGTGTCGTCATCGAGGTGATGTCCTCCATGAAGCGGCACGGCATCAGCGAGCAGGACCTGCCGCAGCTTCACCAGGCCATCGAGAACGTGCGCCTGGAGGGCTTCGCCATCCACCTGCCGCTGGACCGCACCGACGGCTCGGACGCCGTCGAGGAGGTCATCGGGTGGATGGACCGGCTGCGCGCGGCCCGGCTGCCGCTGCACACCATGTTCGTCAGCCACCTCAAGGCCGATGAACTGATCCGGCTCCAGCAGCAGTTCCCCCAGACCCGCTTCCGCGCGCGGATCGGCACCCGGCTGTGGCTGGGCGACCACGACGCCACCGAGTACCGCGGCGCCGTCCTGGACGTCACGAAGGTGGCCAAGGGCGACCGCTTCGGCTACCGGCAGCAGAAGGCGGCCTCGGACGGCTTCCTGGTGGTCGTGGCGGGCGGTACGTCGCACGGGGTGGGCCTGGAGGCCCCGAAGGCCCTGCACGGTGTCATGCCGCGCGCCAAGGGCGTGGCGCGGGCCGGCCTCGCCACGGTGAACCGGAACCTCGCGCCGTTCGTCTGGGGCGGCAAGCAGCGCTGGTTCGCGGAGCCGCCGCACATGCAGGTGTCGATCCTGTTCGTGCCCTCCGACGCTCCCGAGCCGAAGGTCGGCGACGAGCTGGTGGCCCATCTGCGGCACACCACCACGACCTTCGACCGGATCGTGGACCGCTAGGACCGCCGGACCGAAGCGAACGGAAAGGCCGTGCACGAGATGTCGTGCACGGCCTTTCTCATGCCCTCCCGGGTCCGTTCGCTCAGAGCGAACGGCCCTCCTGGGCCAGGGATTCCGGGCCACCCCAGTCCGTCCGCGACGGCTCCTCGGGCGCCTCGTGCTCCGGGTGCCGGAGCCCGCGCAGGACGAAGTGGTCGGCCGCACCGTCGAGTACGCCGCCTGAGGGGTCGTCGTCCCCGGCCCGGCGCACCACATCCCGTTCCGGCCGGAGGATGTCGCGCACGACGACGGCGCACAGGTACAGGGTGCCGAGCAGATGCAGGGCGATCGCCCAGTGGTAGCCCTCGGTGGGCAGGCCCTTGTGGGCGTCTCCGCTGGTCGTGTACGCGAGGTAGAACCAGATGCCGAGGAAGTACGCCACCTCGCACGCCTGCCAGATCAGGAAATCCCGCCACTTCGGCCGGGCGAGGACCGCCAGCGGCACCAGCCACAGCACGTACTGGGGGGAGTAGACCTTGTTGGTGAGGATGAAGGCCGCGACCATCAGGAAGGCCAGTTGGGCGAAACGCGGCCGGCGCGGGGCAGTGAACGTCAGCGCCGCGATGCCGAGGAACGACAGCACCACCAGGGCGCTGGCGGTGGTGTTCACGAAGTCGATGCTCGGCGGGTTGCTGGAGTTCTGGGACCAGATCAGCCAGAACGAGCCGAAGTCGATGCCCCGGTCGTGGCTGAACGTGTAGAACTTCGACCAGCCCTCGAAGGCGAACAGCATCACCGGCACGTTCACCACGAGCCAGGCGCCCGCCGCTCCGCCTACCGCTTGGAAGAACTCCCGCCACTTGCCCGCCCGCCAGCACAGCACCAGCAGGGGGCCGAGCAGGACCAGGGGATAGAGCTTGGCGGCCGTGGCGAGGCCCAGGAGCACACCGAAGGCCACGGCCCGGCCGCGGGACCACATCAGCATCGCCGCGGCCGTCAGGGCCACCGCCAGGAGATCCCAGTTGATGGTGGCGGTCAGCGCGAAGGCCGGCGCCAGGGCGAGCAGCAGGCCATCCCAGGGACGGCGGCGGTGGGTCCGGCTGACACAGACGGCGATGACGGCCGCACAGACCATCAGCATCCCGGCGTTGACGAACCAGTACCACTGTTCCTGCCGCTGGATGCCGCCACTGCCCGGCGTGAGCCAGGAGGCGACCTCCATGAACACTCCGGTCAGCACCGGGTACTCGAGGTAGTCCATGTCGCCGGGCAGCTTGTCGAAGTACGGCACGAGCCCGTCGGCGAACCCACGCCCCTGGTAGAGGTGGGGGATGTCCGAGTAGCAGGCGTGCGTGTACTGCGAGCTGGCCCCGAAGAACCAGGCGCCGTCGTAGCAGGGCGCCTTCTGGACGAGCCCGAGGGCGAACATGCCGATCGCCACGAGCACGACGACCCGGACCGGCGTCCACCAGGACGTTCCGGTCAGGGCGCGTCGCCCGAGGGGGCCGCCGATCAGCTCACTGCCGGCCGCGGCGATCTCGTCCTCCCGCGTCGGTCGTACCGTCTCCGGTTCACGCACGCGCGCGGGCGTCGTCTCTGCACTGGGCATGGGGCACATCCTGCCGTACTCGCTCCGGAAAACACCGAGGGCCGCCGCACCTGGTCGGTGCGACGGCCCTTGTTTCACGTGAAACACCCGCGCCGGTGGAAACAGCCTCCAATCGGGCAGGGGGTCCTATTGGCCTTGCTGGCCTCCGAGGAATCCTCCGCCGTCGCCCCCATCGGCCCCGGCGTTTCCGTTGCCCCTGACACCCCCGGTTCCGGGTGAGGTCGAGTCGGTCGGCGAGGAGCTGGCTCCGCCGTCGGCACCACCGGGTCCGGTGCCGCCGTCGTCGTTGCAGAAGAACCGGCAGGTCTTGCTCTCGCTGGGCGAGGGCGATGCCGTGGACTCGCTCGGCGACGGGCTCGACGACTCCGACGGCGTCGGCGTGGCCGTGATGCTCGGCTTCGGGGTCGGCGTGGGAGCACCCACCTCGTTGTGAATCTTGCCGACCTTGATCGCGTCGGGGAAGCCCGGGTCGTTCTTGCCCTTCAGCGCGGCCAGCATGTACTCGGTCCAGACCGAGGTCGGGATGTCACCACCGTGGATGGAGTCCGTGCCGGCCGTACCGTTCATCGACAGCAGCCGGTGGTCCTTGGGGTTCTCCCGGAACATCGCCACCGAGGTGGAGAGCTGCTGGGTGTAGCCGACGAACCAGGCCGACTTGTTCTCATCGGTGGTGCCGGTCTTGCCGGCGGCCGTACGGCCCAGCGCCCTGGCGTTCTTGCCCGTGCCGTTCTGGATCACGTTCTCCAGGACGTCGGTGACGTTGTTGGCGATGCTGGAGTCCATCACCTGCTTGGACTTCGGCTTGGTGAAGCCCGTCAGCTCCTGGCCGTCCTTCTTGACCATGGTGACGGAGTAGGGATCCGCCTGCCTGCCGGACGCGGCGAACGTCGCGTACGAGTCCGCCATGCGGATGGCGCTGGGGGTGGAGGTACCGATGGCGAAGGAGGGGTTCAGGTCCTTGGCCATGCTGCCCTCGAGGATGCCGGTCGAACGGGCCATGTCCCGGACCTTCGACATGCCGACATCGACACCGAGCTGCACGAACGGCGTGTTGACCGACTGCTCCATCGCCTTGCGCAGACTGATGTAACCCCAGGGGTATTCGCTCTCGTTCGCCTGGAAGAAGAACGAGTTGTCCTTGTTGAGGTAGTACGAGCCGTCGGGCCGGCGCACCTTGAGGTGGTCGTTGCCGTTGTACTTGCTCAGCGGGGAGATGCCCTCACCGTTGGAGTTGTACGTGCCGTCCTGCATGGCCGCGGCCAGCACGTACGGCTTCCACGTCGATCCCACCGGGACACCGGAGGTGTCGGCGTTGTTGGTGAAGTGACCGTTCTCGTAGCCGTCCCCGCCGTAGAGGGCGACGATCGCGCCGTCGTTGGGCACCACCGAGGCCGCGCCGAACTGGACGTACTTGTCCTTCTCCTTGGTCTCGGGCTTCAGCCGCGACTTCTGGATCTTCTTCACCGCCGCGGTCAGGGCGTCGACCTTGTTCTTCTGGAAGGTCGTGGTGATCTGGTAACCGCCCTGGTCGAACTTGGCCTCCGTGATGTCGGAGTGGTTCAGGACGTACTTCTTCGCCGTGTCGACCAAGTAGCTGATCTGGCCGTTCATACCCCTGGTCGCCTTGCGCCCCTGCGGCATGGGGTACTTGCTGATCGCATTCTGGTAGTCGGCGTCGGTGAGGTGGTTGTCCTTGTGCATCTCACCGAGAATCCAGCGCCAGCGACCCTGGGAGCGAGCGGTGTTGGCCGTCTGCGTCGCGGTCCTGTCGAGATCCGCGTTGCCGGCCGGGTCGTAGTACGTGGGGCCCTTCAGCAGGGCGGCGAGTACGGCGCACTGGCTTGGCGTCAGGTCCGCGGCGTCCTTGCCGTAGTACGTCTGCGCGGCGGCCTGGATGCCGTAGGCGCCTCGCCCGTAGTACGAGGTGTTCAGGTAGCCCTGCATGATCTGGTCTTTGCTGAGCTTCGTGCCCACCTTCAGGGAGATGAACATCTCCGTGAACTTACGGGTGAGCGTCTGGTCCTGGCTCAGGTAGGTGTTCTTGACGAACTGCTGGGTGATCGTGGAGCCACCCTGGGTCTGCCCGCCACGCGCCATGTTGGCCAGAGCACGCGCGATGCCCATGGGGTCCACGCCCGAGTCCTGGTAG
The DNA here is from genome assembly GCF_055562575.1 of Streptomyces sp. NPDC018263. Taxonomy (NCBI): domain Bacteria; kingdom Bacillati; phylum Actinomycetota; class Actinomycetes; order Kitasatosporales; family Streptomycetaceae; genus Streptomyces; species Streptomyces sp. NPDC018263. Next base: position 459,387 of record NZ_JBVHFA010000003.1, on the reverse strand, counting down.
AAGCTCTTGTTCTCCGCGGAGATCACCGCGTACTGCATGGCCTTGGGGATCTTGTCGATCGTGAGGTTCTGCCGGTTCACACCGGTGCCCGTGGCCACCATCTGGGTTCCGTCGGACCAGTAGTAGACGTTGTTCTGCGACTTCGCGGCGTCGTTCTCGCTGGGGATGTTGACCAGCGCGTAGCCGACACCGGCCATGACGACCACACTGCCCACGAACCCGATGCCCAGTCCGGTGGCCAGCCGCCAGGACGGCACCCAGCGCCGCCAGCCGTACTTGCCCGCGCGGGGGTAGTCGATGAACCGCGGCTCCTTCGGCGGTCCCTGGTCACGGCCCCGGTTACGGCCCGCGGGCGCGTTGTCGGCGCCCCGGCGGCGCCCGCCGCCTCTCTGGGCGGCCCGGCGTGCTTCGGCACGGCTGCCGTACTCACGTCCATCACCCCCAGAGCCGTAGGGGTCCGGTCCCTGGGAATGAGACCCATAGGAGTGGTCAGAGGCCCCGTTGGCGCCTCGCGGTGCCGCGGGACGGCCGGAGGACGGGCCGGGCTGGCCGCGTCGGGCCGCCCGTCCGCCTCCCTGCGGCTGCGGCGGTTTGCGACGGTGCTCGCTCATCGAACGATTACTCCTCGGGCAGGCGCATCCGTGCGCGCCTGGAAACAGCGGCTGGTTTCCGGTCCCCCCGAAGTACGGATGTGGTCGTTGCTGCATTCACCCGTACTGCACCGAGGATCACGACGCTCCCCAAGCGCCCCTTGGTTCCCGGTGTTGTGCATGCCGCACAGACTACGCACCGCCAAAACCCTCCGAGTCCCGAAGTTCACCCCAAAACGGGCAACTTGCCTCGTACGAATCGGTGATGTGATCCCGTTCACCGTCGGCCCTCTTGTCGCATGCCGGGGGTCGTTCTATCGTCGTGATGTATCGAGTCGATACATCAGAGCGAGATAAACGCGCTGAGTACCGAGAGGAGGCGATCATGAGCCGTCGTTCCGGCATCCTTGAGTTCGCCGTGCTCGGGCTGCTGCGCGAGTCGCCCATGCACGGCTATGAGCTGCGCAAGCGACTCAACACGTCCCTGGGTGTGTTCCGGGCGTTCAGCTACGGGACGCTCTACCCCTGCCTCAAGACGCTGGTCACCAACGGCTGGTTGATCGAGGAACCGGGGAACACCCATGAAGACGCTCTGGCCGCCCCTCTCACCGGACGCCGCGCCAAGATCGTCTACCGGCTGACGGCCGAAGGTAAGGAGCACTTCGAGGAACTCCTGTCGCAGACCGGCCCCGACGCATACGAGGACGAGCACTTCGCCGCCCGGTTCGCCTTCTTCGGGCAGACCTCGCGCGATGTGCGCATGCGTGTGCTGGAGGGCCGGCGCAGCCGGCTGGAGGAGCGCCTGGAGAAGATGCGCGCCTCCCTGGCACGCACGCGGGAGCGCCTCGACGACTACACGCTCGAACTCCAGCGCCACGGAATGGAGTCCGTGGAGCGCGAAGTGCGCTGGCTGAACGAGCTGATCGAGAGTGAGCGGGCCGGACGGGACCGGAAAGGTCCCGAGTCCGGCGGGTCCGCTCAGCAGGACACCACATCTGGATCGACGGGCGGCCTGCCCCGTCCCAGGGATCTTCCGGGGACGGATACGCCCGGCGACACCGCCACGTGAGCGCCCGTCGGGGCCTCACTCGTACACACAGGGAGCAACCGGAATGGGTTCGGTTCGCGTAGCCATCGTCGGTGTCGGCAACTGCGCCGCGTCGCTGGTGCAGGGAGTCGAGTACTACAAGGACGCCGACCCGGCGGCCAAGGTACCCGGCCTGATGCACGTGCAGTTCGGTGACTACCACGTGCGGGACATCGAGTTCGTCGCCGCCTTCGACGTGGACGCCAAGAAGGTCGGCCTCGACCTCGCGGACGCCATCGGCGCCTCCGAGAACAACACCATCAAGATCTGCGACGTGCCCTCCAGCGGCGTCACCGTCCAGCGCGGCCACACCCTCGACGGTCTCGGCAAGTACTACCGCGAGACCATCGAGGAGTCGGACGCCGAGCCGGTCGACATCGTTCAGACCCTGAAGGACAAGCAGGTCGACGTCCTGGTCTGCTACCTCCCCGTGGGCTCCGAGGACGCGGCGAAGTACTACGCCCAGTGCGCCATCGACGCCAAGGTCGCCTTCGTCAACGCCCTTCCGGTCTTCATCGCCGGCACCAAGGAGTGGGCGGACAAGTTCACCGAGGCCGGTGTGCCGATCGTCGGTGACGACATCAAGTCCCAGGTGGGCGCCACCATCACGCACCGCGTCATGGCGAAGCTGTTCGAGGACCGCGGTGTGATCCTGGACCGCACGATGCAGCTCAACGTCGGCGGCAACATGGACTTCAAGAACATGCTCGAGCGCGAGCGCCTGGAGTCCAAGAAGATCTCCAAGACGCAGGCCGTCACCTCCCAGATCCCCGACCGGGACCTCGGCGAGAAGAACGTCCACATCGGCCCGTCCGACTACGTGGCCTGGCTGGACGACCGCAAGTGGGCCTACGTCCGCCTGGAGGGCCGTGCGTTCGGCGACGTCCCGCTGAACCTCGAGTACAAGCTGGAGGTCTGGGACTCCCCGAACTCCGCCGGTGTCATCATCGACGCCCTGCGTGCCGCGAAGATCGCCAAGGACCGGGGTGTCGGCGGCCCGATCCTGTCCGCGTCCTCGTACTTCATGAAGTCCCCGCCGGTCCAGTACTTCGACGACGAGGCCCGCGAGAACGTCGAGAAGTTCATCCGCGGCGACGTCGAGCGCTGAGCACGGCTCGCACGAAAACGCTCCTGCCAGGGCTGTGAGGGTCCCCGGGGTCTGACAGACCCCGGGGACCCTCCGCATGTGTGAGGCTGTGCCCATGCCCGTCGTCCGTGATCTGCGCCTGCTGCTGCGCGAGCGGGACTTCCGGCGCCTGCTGTACGTCCGCCTGCTCTCGCAGGGCTCGGACGGCGTCTATCAGATCGCCCTCGCCTCGTACGTCGTCTTCTCTCCCGAGAAGCAGACCTCGGCCCCGGCGATCGCCTCCGCGATGGCGGTCCTGCTGCTGCCCTACTCCCTGGTCGGCCCCTTCGCGGGCGTGCTGCTGGACCGCTGGCGCCGGCGTCAGGTCTTCGTCCACGGCAATGTGCTGCGCGCCGTGCTGGCGGCGGCCACCGCCGTACTGATGGCCGTGCACGCGCCGGACTGGCTGTTCTACGCCTCCGCGCTGTGCGTCACGGCCGTCAACCGGTTCGTCCTCGCCGGCCTCTCGGCGGCACTTCCCCGTGTGGTCGACGCCGAGCGCCTGGTACTGGCCAACTCCCTCTGCCCGACCGCAGGAACGCTGGCGGCGACCCTCGGTGCGGCCCTGGCCTTCGGCGTACGGTTCGTCGCGGCGGACTCGGACGCGGCGGTGGTGCTGCTCGGCGCCCTGCTGTATCTGTGCGCGGGCCTCACCGCCCTGACCATCGCCCCCTCCCTGCTCGGCCCCGACCGGCCCCCGGTGCTGCCCCGCCTGCGCACCGTGCTGGCCGACACGGCACGCGGCCTCCTGGCGGCCGTGCGCTACCTCGGCGAGCCCCGGCGCAGCAAAGCGGTCTGGGCGCTCACGGCGATGACCTGCATGCGCTTCTGCTACGGCGCGCTGCTGGTCCTGCTGCTCATGCTGTGCCGCTACGGCCTCTCGAGCACCCCCGAGGAAGGGCTCCGTCTGCTGGGACTGGCGCTGGGGGTGTCCGGCGCCGGGTTCTTCGCGGCCGCCGTGGTGACGCCCTGGAGCGCGGGCCGGCTGGGGGCCGGGCGGTGGATCGCGGTCTGTTCGGGCGCCGCTGCCCTCTTGGTGCCGGCGCTCGGGCTTCCGTTCGCCACGGTTCCGCTGCTGATCGCGGCCTTCCTGCTGGGGCTGGTCACCCAGGGCGCCAAGATCGCCACGGACACGATCGTCCAAGCGTCGGTCGAGGACGGCTTCCGAGGCCGGGTCTTCTCCGTCTACGACGTCCTCTTCAACGTCGCCTTCGTCGGCGCCGCCGGGGTAGCCGCCCTGATGCTCCCGCCGGACGGCCGGTCGGCGCTGCTGGTGATCCTCGTGGCGCTGCTGTACGCCGCCGTCACCGTGGCCATGGCCCGCTTCGAGTGGCGCCGGAACAGCGAGAAGGGCGGTGTTTCACGTGAAACACCGCCCCGCCGCTGAGTCATGTTTCACGTGAAACAGGCTCCCGGAAGCGCTCAGCTCTGCTGTGCCCACCACTCCTTGAGGGCCGCGACCGCCGCGTCGTGCTCCATCGGGCCGTTCTCCAGGCGCAGCTCCAGCATGTGCTTGTACGCCTGACCGATGACCGGGCCCGGACCGACGCCGAGGATCGTCATGATCTCGTTGCCGTCGAGGTCGGGGCGGATGGAGTCCAGCTCCTCCTTCTCCTGGAGCTCGGCGATGCGCGCCTCCAGCCCGTCATAGGCGCGGGACAGCGTGGCCGCCTTGCGCTTGTTCCGGGTGGTGCAGTCGGAGCGGGTCAGCTTGTGCAGCCGGTCCAGCAGCGGGCCCGCGTCGCGGACGTAGCGTCGGACCGCGGAGTCCGTCCACTCTCCGGTGCCGTAGCCGTGGAAACGCAGGTGCAGCTCGACCAGACGGGAGACGTCCTTCACCAGGTCGTTGGAGTACTTCAGGGCCGTCATGCGCTTCTTGGTCATCTTGGCGCCGACCACCTCATGGTGGTGGAAGGAAACCCGGCCGTCCTGCTCGAAGCGTCGCGTGCGGGGCTTGCCGATGTCGTGCAGCAGCGCGGCCAGCCGGAGGGTGAGGTCCGGGCCGTTCTCCTCCAGGCCGATCGCCTGCTCCAGCACGATGAGTGAGTGGTCGTAGACGTCCTTGTGGCGGTGGTGCTCGTCACGCTCCAGCCGGAGCGCCGGCAGCTCGGGCAGCACGTGGGCAGCGATCCCGGTGTCGACCAGGAGGGTGAGGCCCTTGCGGGGATGGGCGGAGAGCAGCAGCTTGTTCAGCTCGTCCCGGACCCGCTCCGCCGAAACGATCTCGATCCGCGTAGCCATCTCCGTCATCGCGGTGACGACCGCCGGGTCCACCTCGAAGTCGAGCTGGGCGGCGAACCGTGCGGCCCGCATCATCCGCAGCGGGTCGTCGGAGAACGACTCCTCCGGCGTGCCGGGCGTACGCAGCACCCGCGCCGCGAGGTCCTCCAGACCGCCGTGCGGGTCGATGAACTCCTTCTCCGGCAGGGCCACGGCCATCGCGTTGACCGTGAAGTCACGCCGGACCAGGTCCTCCTCGATGGAGTCGCCGTACGACACCTCGGGCTTGCGGGAGGTGCGGTCGTACGCCTCGGAGCGGTAGGTGGTGACCTCGATCTGGTAGCCGTCCTTCTGGGCGCCCACCGTGCCGAAGGCGATCCCTACCTCCCAGACGGCGTCCGCCCAGGGCCGGACGATCCGCAGCACGTCCTCGGGGCGCGCGTCGGTCGTGAAGTCCAGGTCGTTCCCGAGCCGGCCCAGCAGCGCGTCGCGGACCGAGCCGCCGACCAGGGCGAGCGAGAACCCGGCCTCCTTGAAACGGCGGGCGAGGTCGTCGGCGACCGGAGCCACCCGCAGCAGCTCGCTCACCGCTCGCTGCTGCACCTGGCTGAGGGCAGCGGGATTGTCATCGTTGGGGTTCGGCACAACAGAAGAGGGTACGTGGCCCGGCCGCCCGGAAGCGCACCCGTTCGACCGGCGCGGAGGCTCCCTGCCATACCCCCACAAGGGCTCCCCTAGCGGCGGACACCGGCTCTCCGCTCCTTAATGGATATAGAGGACAGGCGGCTGCTCCACGACGATCTTGGGGAACGGTCCGTGGCACTCAGCCTCTGCGGTCATCGTTACCATGCGGGGACGCACATTCCGACGACCACTGATGACGACGACGAGGGACGGGCTAGCGCGTGGCCGACGCGGCTGAAATCCAGGGGCCCAGTGCCTCTCCTGCCCGCCGCCGACTGCGGCGCGCCGGAGCGCTGCTGGCGGGCGCACCGCTGCTGGCCGGTCTGCTCCAGTTGACCGCGGCCGAACCCGCGCAGGCGGCGCCGGCGGACTCGGTGTCCGTGGCGTTGGACACGATGACGCCCAGCGCGCCCACCGAGGACGACACGCTGACCGTGTCCGGCACCGTGATCAACAACGGCAGTCAGACCGTGTCCGGCGCCCACGTCGGCCTGCGAGTGGGCCCCCTGCTGAACACCCGCTCCGCGGTCGACGGCATCGCCCGGCACCCCAACGATCTCCGTGGCGGCACCGGCGACGAACTGGGCGGCAAGTACACGGAGAAGTTCAGCAAGCTGGTTCCGGGCGTCGCCGAGCACTTCAGCATCTCCGTCCCGGTGGACGAGCTGAACCTCGGCAAGGACGGCGTCTACTCGTTCGGCGTCTCCGTGTCCGGCAAGACTTCGGCGCGGCCGTGGGACCGGATGCTCGGCATCGAGCGGACCTTCCTGCCCTGGCAGTCGTCCGAGGCCGACACCAAGAGCCGGACGACGTTCATGTGGCCGCTGCTCTCCTCCGTCCACATGACGGCCCGCACGGGTGCCGGAGAACGGCAGACCCCCGTCTTCCAGGACGACGAGCTGGCCAAGGAGATCGCCCCCGGCGGCCGCCTGGCGCAGATGATGAACCTGGGCCGCGATCTCGATGTCACCTGGGTGATCGACCCGGACCTGCTGGCCGCGGTGGACGCCATGGCGAACGGTTACCGGGTCCAGCAGCCCGACGGCAGCACCAAGGCCGGCTCGCGCGAGAACCAGGACACCGCCAAGCAGTGGCTGGCCGGCCTCCAGCAGGCCGTGGCGGGCAAGGAGGTCGTCGCGCTGCCGTTCGCCGACCCGGACCTCGCCTCGCTCGCCCACACCGGCACCAGCGTCACCGGCTCGCTCAGCCACCTCAAGGACGCCACCGATGTCGCGGCCCTCACGGTGAAGACCGTGCTCCACGTCACGCCGAGCACGGACTTCGCGTGGCCCGTGGAGGGCGCCGTGGACCCCTCGATCATCAAGGTGGCCACCTCCGCCGGTGCCGACCGGGTGATCGCCCGCAGCGACAGCCTGCGGGAGTCCACCGGGCTGCCCTACACGCCGTCCGCCGCACGCCCCATCGGCGGCGGCACCACCGCGGTCGTCGCGGACGCCCGGATGTCCACGGCCTTCGAGGGCGACCTCACCAAGGCGGACTCCTCCACGCTCGCGGTGCAGCAGTTCCTCGCGCAGAGCCTTGAGGCCAATGTGCAGAAGGACGAGCAGCGCAGCATCGTGGTCGCTCCGCAGCGCATGCCGACCGCCAGCCAGGCGCAGGCGATGGCCACCGCCGTGAAGGCGCTCCAGGACGGCAACTGGTCTGAGCCCGACACCCTCACCGGCGCCGCCAGCGCCAAGCCCGACCCGGACGCCACCACGCGCATCCCCTCCACGTCGGCCTACCCCTCGTCGCTGCGCAAGCAGGAACTGCCGAGGAGTGCCTTCGAGCAGATCGCGGACACGCAGGACAAGCTCGACAACTTCCAGGTGATCCTCACCGACCAGTCCCGTGTGGTCACGCCGTTCGGTCTGGCCATAAACCGCGGGATGTCCACGTCGTGGCGGGGGCAGGCCGCCAAGGCGGACGGCTTCCGCGCGGACGTGCTGAGCTACCTCGACAACCTCGGCGGCCAGGTCAAGCTGATCGACAAGTCGGAGACCAAGCTCTCCGGGCGCAGCGCCACCATCCCGGTCACCGTGCAGAACAACCTGGTCCAGCCCGTCGGCCACCTGTACCTGCGGCTCAGCTCGACCCAGCCGACCCGGCTGAAGATCGGCGGCAAGGCGTACGACGAACAGCCCGTCGAGGTCTCCGGCGGCCACAGCCAGTCGGTGAAGTTCACCACCTCGGCCAACGCCAACGGCCGGGCCACCGTCCTCGCCCAGCTCTACACCGAGGACGGCCAGGAGTACGGCGACCCCGTCAGCTTCGACGTGAAGGTCACCGAGGTCACGCCCACCGTCATGCTGGTGATCGGCGGCGGAGTGCTGCTGCTGGTCCTCGCCGGCTTCCGGATGTACACCCAGCGCAAGCGCGCGGCCGCCCGCCAGGCCGAGGAGGAGGGCCCGGACGAGGCGGAGGCGGACTCCGGCGACGGCTCCGGGAACCCGGACGACGCCGGGGACCGTCTTTCCGAGGAGTCCGGTTCCCCCGCCGGGGCAGCCGGGCCGGACCAGCCGGGTGACCCTGCACCGGACACCGCACCGGAAAGCGCCGACCCGTCCGGCACGGGTGAGAGAGTGGACCGTTGAGCGACGCCGCGGCCCGTGTGGCCAGGGACGATGAGGTGGGGTAACCATGAACGCGCCGTACGACGGTGACCGCGGCCGGGACGCCGCCGACTCGGGCCATGGGCCCGAGACCCCGCCCGAGCCCGGCCAGGAGCCGCCGCAGCCCGCGGCGGACATGTACCTCCAGGACGCCTACGACCAGGACCCCTACCGGGCGCGGGACCTCTCCGCCCAGGACCCGGTCGCCGAGGCGCTCTACGACCGCGCCGCGCATCCGCCGCCCCCTCCGGGCAGCTACGAGCCGCGCCAGCCGCTCTACGCCCCGCCGTCGCAGTCCTCGTACTCCCCCGACCCCCGCGTGTGGGCCCAGACTCCGGCGCCCGAGCCGGAGGGCGACGCCACCCAGCACCTGCCCTACGGCGACCACCCGCGCACGACCCAGTTCGTGGGCGTGGACGACCTGGTCTCGCACTCCGGTGAGGAGTACCACGAGCCGGACGCGTTCGCGCACCTGCTGCGGGACCAGCAGCACAGCGGCGCCACCGGCTCCGCCCGCGCGGGCCAGGGCGCCGGAGGCTCCTTCCCGCCGCCCCAGGTCCAGAGCGCCGCGCACGGCGGCGGAAACCCGTACCAGGCAGCCTCCGGGAACGCCGTGCAGCCACCCGTACCCGCCCCGGCCGGCCCCTCCGGTCCCGTGGAGACCTCTGCGCCACCGGCTCCGGCCCCGGCGAAGGGGCGCGCCTCCGGGCTGCTCAGCTCCAGTGCCGTCATGGCCGCGGGCACGATGGTGTCGCGCCTCACCGGCTTCGTGCGCTCCGCGATGATCGTCGCGGCGCTGGGCCTCGGCGTCCTCGGCGACTCCTTCCAGGTCGCCTACCAGTTGCCGACGATGATCTACATCCTGACCGTCGGCGGCGGCCTCAACTCGGTCTTCGTGCCCCAGCTCGTCCGGTCGATGAAGGAGGACGAGGACGGCGGCGAATCCTTCGCCAACCGGCTGCTGACCGTCGTCATGGTCGCGCTCGCCGCGCTGACCGCGCTGACGATGCTCGGCGCGCCGTACCTGGTGCGGGTGCTGTCCGACCCGATCGCCTCCGACGCGGCGGCCAACCAGGTGGCGGTCACCTTCACCCGCTACTTCCTGCCCTCGATCTTCTTCATGGGCATCCACGTGGTGATGGGTCAGATCCTCAACGCGCGAGGCAAGTTCGGCGCGATGATGTGGACCCCGGTCCTGAACAACATCGTCATCATCGTGACGCTCGGCATGTTCCTGTGGGTCTACGGCTCCGCGGCCGACTCCCACATGACCGTCGACAACATCCCGCCGGAGGGCCAGCGGCTCCTCGGCATCGGCATCCTGCTCGGCCTCGTGGTGCAGGCCCTGGCGATGATCCCGTACCTGCGCGAGACCGGCTTCCGTATCCGGCTCCGGTTCGACTGGCGGGGGCACGGCCTGGGCAAGGCCGCGATGCTCGCCAAGTGGACGGTACTGTTCGTGCTCGCCAACCAGGCGGGCGCCATGGTCGTCACCCAGCTCTCCACCGCAGCCGGCAAGGACTCCGGGGTCAAGGGCACCGGCTTCGCCGCCTACGCCAACGCCCAGCTCATCTGGGGTCTGCCGCAGGCCATCATCACCGTGTCCCTCATGGCCGCGCTGCTGCCGCGTCTGTCGCGCTCGGCCGCCGAGGGCGACGGCGGCGCCGTCCGCGACGACATCTCGCAGGGCCTGCGCACCACGGCGGTGGCCATCGTGCCCATCGCCTTCGGTTTCGTCTCGCTCGGCATCCCGATGTGCACGCTGATCTTCGGCTCCTCCGGCACCAGCTCGGCCACCAATATGGGCTTCATGCTGATGGCCTTCGGCCTCGGCCTGATCCCGTACTCGGTGCAGTACGTCGTCCTGCGCGCCTTCTACGCGTACGAAGACACCCGGACCCCCTTCTACAACACGGTCATCGTGGCGGCGGTCAACGCCGGCGCCTCCGCGCTCTGCTACTTCCTGCTCCCGTCCCGCTGGGCGGTCGCGGGCATGGCGGCCGTGTACGGCCTCTCCTACGCCATCGGCGTCGGTGTCGCGTGGCGCCGGTTGCGCAAGCGGCTGGGCGGCGACCTGGACGGCTCCCGGGTGCTGCGGACGTACGCCCGCCTGGCGATCGCCTCGATCCCGGCGGCACTGCTCAGCGGCGCGGCCTGCTACGGCATCGGACACTCCCTGGGACAGGGCGTCTTCGGCTCTCTCGTGGCCCTGGTGGCAGGTGGGGCGGTACTGCTCGGAGTCTTCTTCGTGGCCGCGCGCCGCATGCGGATCGACGAGCTCAACTCGCTCGTGGGCATGGTGCGCGGGCGTCTGGGGCGCTGAGGCGGGGGTAGTCGCACAACCATCGTCCCCCTCTGCGTGTCGTGCATAGCGGCGGACTGTGGGCACAATTGGTTTCGGCGTCGGACAGCGTGCAACGGATGGGGAGGCAGGGACGACGGTGGCGGAACGCAGCACGGCTGCCGTCGACGTGGCAGACAACAGCGGTGACGAGCCGCTGACCGCCAAGGCGGATCAGGCCACGGCCGACGGGGTGGCCAAAAACCCGGAGCGGGACACGGACATCGACCAGACGCAGGGGAGAGGCGGCGCGGAGGAGTCCGGCAGGGCGTCCTCGTCCACCGAGTTGCACAGCGGTCACAAGCTCGCCAGGCGCTACCGCCTGGAGGAGTGCGTCACCCGTCTGGACGGATTCAGCAGTTGGCGTGCGGTCGACGAGAAACTTCGCCGTGCCGTCGGTGTGCACATCCTGCCCGCCGACCATGTACGCGCCCGTGCCGTGCTGGCAGCCGCCCGTTCGGCGGCGCTGCTCGGTGACCCGCGCTTCGTCCAGGTCCTCGACGCGGTCGAGGAGAACGACCTCGTCTACGTCGTCCATGAGTGGCTGCCCGACGCCACCGAGCTGACCGCCCTGCTCGCGTCCGGGCCGCTGGAGCCGCACGACGCCTACCAGATGGTCAGTCAGGTCGCGGCCGCCATGGCCGCCGCCCACCGCGAGGGCCTCTCCCATCTGCGGCTGAACCCGAACGCGGTGCTGCGCACGTCCTCCGGACAGTGGCGCATCCGCGGCCTCGCCGTGAACGCCGCCCTGCGCGGGGTCGGCTCCGACACACCGCAGCGCACGGACACCGAGGCGATCGGCGCCCTGCTGTACGCGGCGCTGACGCAGCGCTGGCCCTACGAGAGCGACGCCTACGGGCTGGCCGGCCTGCCCAAGGACATCGGCCTCATCGCGCCCGACCAGGTGCGAGCCGGAATCCACCGGGGGCTGTCCGAGCTGGCGATGCGCGCGCTCGTCAACGACGGCGCGACCGCCTCCCGGCACGAGGCCGCGTGCACGACGCCGGAGGAGCTGGTCAAAGCAATCAGTGAGATGCCGCGTGTGCGGCCGCCGGAGCCCGCGTTCAGTGGTCCCCCGGAGTACCAGCGGACGACCTACCAGCAGGGCACCTACGGCCGTCCCTCGGCGCACGCGGGCGGCGCCCAGCCCGTCGTGCCCCCGCCGGCCCCGCTCCAGAGCCGCACCGGCAAGGCCCTGAAGTGGGCGGTCTCCGCCCTCCTCATCGCCGCGCTCGGCCTCGGAAGCTGGCAGCTCGCGGACGCCCTGATGGACCGCGGCAAGAACTCCGACGACACCAACACCACGCAGACGCAGGACGACGGCGACAAGGGCGCGGCCAAGGCGGCACCGCAGCCGGTGAAGATCCAGAGTGCCCAGGAGTTCGTCGCCGCGGGTGGCGCCCAGCACCCGGCCGACGTCGCCAAGACCTACGACGGGGACACGTCGACGGCCTGGCGGACCAAGACCTTCAACAGCGGTCCCGAGATCGCCCCCCTGAAGCCGGGCGTGGGCATCGTCTACGACCTCGGCTCGGCAACGGACGTCGACGCCGCCACGGTCGGACTGCGCTACTCCGGCGACCACACCACGGTCGACCTCTACACCTCCGACTCGGCACCCGTGTCGCTGGACTCGATGCACAAGGCCGGCAGCAGCACCACCACGGGCACCACCGCCACGGTGAAGCCGAGCAAGCCGGTGAAGGCGCGGTACGTCCTGGTCTGGCTGACGGCCGTTCCCATGTCCGGCCCCGACGCGGCCACCTACTCGGGCGCTGGCTACAAGCAGGCCATCACCGAAGTCCATTTCACGGGCTGACGTCCCGTCCGACACGGAGGGGGACGATGGCAGGCGCCAGTCGGTACGGCGAGGTTCGGGACGAGGATCTGCTCGCCCGGCATGTGCAGGGTGACCCGGATGCCTTCGCGGAGATCGTGCGGAGGCACCGGGACCGGCTGTGGGCGGTCGCGCTGCGGACGCTGGGGGACCGGGAGGAGGCCGCCGACGCGGTGCAGGACGCGCTGGTGTCGGCGTACCGGGCCGCGCACACCTTCCGGGGGCAGTCGGCCGTCACGACCTGGCTGCACCGGATCACGGTGAACGCCTGTCTGGACCGCATCCGCAAGGCCGCCTCGCGGAAGACCGCGCCCGTCGACGACCCCGAGCGCCTGGAACAACTCCTGGAGCCGCACGAGTCCGCCTCCGCCCCGGCGGAGCGCAACGACCTCCACCGCCAGCTCCTGGAGGCTCTCGGTACCCTTCCCGCCGAACAGCGGGCCGCGCTGGTCCTGGTGGACATGCAGGGCTACCCCGTCGCCGAGGCCGCCCGGGTCCTGGACGTGCCCACAGGGACGGTGAAGAGCCGCTGCGCACGGGGGCGGGCCAGACTCCTCCCCCTGCTCACCCATCTGCGGCCGGGCGCCGCCGGCGACGGTGGAAAAGAACCCGTGGCGGGACGGAACCGGGTGCACGGGGCATCCGTCCCACCTCCGACAGGATCTGCGGGCGAGGGAACCGAAGACTCCGGGCCGAATGGTTCAGCCGTCGTGAAGGGCGGAGGTGGGCGAGCATGACGTCCTCGACGGACACGACCGGACACCCGGACGTCGCCGAGATCTCCGACCTGGCCGAGGGGCTCCTCCCGCCGCCCCGCAGCGCGGAACTGCGGCGCCACCTGGAGGGCTGCGAGACGTGCGCCGAGGTCCACGCGGCGCTGACGGAGATCCAGGGGTTGCTGGGTGACGTCCCGGACGTGCCCCCGATGCCCGCCGACATCGCGGACCGGATAGACGCCGCCCTCGCCGCCGAGGCAGCGGGGAGGACCGAGCAGGCGGACCCGGGAAGCCCCGGCCGTCATGTTTCACGTGAAACACCGACCGCACCGGACCGCCCCGCCAAGCTCTCTCGCGCCACCACCGGCCCCGGCCGGAAAGAGCGCTCTAGGAGTCGTCGCCGGACAGCCGCGCTGGGCGCCGTGCTCACCGCCGCCGTCCTCGGAGCCGGCTCCCTGCTCGTGCAGTCCCTCGGCGGCAACAACGCGTCCGACAAGGCGGCGCAGAGCACGGCCGCGTCCGCCGTCGGCATGTTCTCCGGGGCGAGTGTGAAGAGCCAGGTGTCGGACCTGCTCACCGCCAGGGAGGGGCTACAGCGGGGCAGTCAGCGCCCGCAGCAGGACGCGGAGACGGACCTGGCGCCCTCGGGGCCTGCGCAGAGCGCGAACACGCTGATCCAGTCCGAGGTGCCGGTGCCCGACTGCGTCCGGCGAGCGCTCCGCTCCGGTGAAACGGTTCTGGGAGCGAAGAGCGGCACCTACGCAGACAAGAGCGCCTACCTCCTCGTAGTGCCCGACAAGGCCGACAGCAAGCGCGTCACGGCCTATGTGGTCGACGCCTCCTGTACGTCCAAGCGGACCGCGGCCGCCGGAAGTGTGCTCCTGAAGCAGACTCTCGTCCGTTCTTGATATGGCGCGGGCGTCGTCTCCGCCCGCCTGTCCCCGCCCGCACGGTGTGACCCGTCGCGTGGCCGGACATCAGGGGAATGTGCGCCCCTTAGGATCGGTTGGGTGGTGTGAGAGTCCCGGCAGGGGCTCCCACCGGTCGGCCGACACAGACCAGAGACGAGGAACCAAGCCGTGAGCGACGTCCGTAATGTGATCATCATCGGCTCCGGGCCCGCGGGCTACACGGCGGCGCTGTACACCGCGCGTGCGTCCCTGAAGCCCCTGGTGTTCGAGGGTGCCGTCACCGCCGGTGGCGCGCTGATGAACACCACCGAGGTGGAGAACTTTCCGGGCTTCCCCAACGGCATCATGGGCCCCGAGCTGATGGACAACATGCGGGCGCAGGCCGAGCGCTTCGGCGCCGAACTGCTGCCGGACGACATCGTCTCCGTCGACCTGACCGGCGACGTGAAGACCGTCACCGACACCGCGGGCACGGTCCACCGGGCCAAGGCGGTCATCGTCGCCACCGGCTCCCAGCACCGCAAGCTCGCGCTGCCCAACGAGGACGCGTTGTCCGGACGTGGCGTCTCGTGGTGCGCCACCTGTGACGGCTTCTTCTTCCGGGACCAGGACATCGCCGTGATCGGCGGCGGCGACACCGCGATGGAGGAGGCGACCTTCCTCTCCCGGTTCGCCAAGTCGGTGACCATCATCCACCGTCGGGACACCCTGCGCGCCTCCAAGGCGATGCAGGAGCGCGCCTTCAACGACCCGAAGATCAAGTTCGCCTGGGACAGCGAGGTCGTCGAGATCCTGGGCGAGCAGAAGCTCACCGGGCTGAAGCTGCGCAACCTCAAGACCGGCGAACTGTCCGACCTGCCCGTCACGGGTCTGTTCATCGCCATCGGCCACGACCCGCGCACCGAGCTGTTCAAGGGCCAGCTCGACCTGGATGCGGAGGGCTACCTCAAGGTCGAGGCGCCCTCCACCCGGACCAACCTGCCCGGCGTCTTCGCCGCGGGTGACGTGGTCGACCACACCTACCGCCAGGCGATCACCGCGGCCGGCACCGGCTGTGCCTCGGCCCTGGACGCCGAGCGCTACCTCGCGTCCCTGCTGGACGAGGGCGGCCACGCCGAGCCCGAGAAGACCGCCGTCTGACTTACCCCCTTCCCCCACCGAATGATCAAGTGAGGAGCCCGCTGTGGCCGGCACCGTGAAGAAAACGACTGACGACTCCTTCGACGAGGATGTCCTCAAGAGCGACAAGCCCGTCCTGGTGGACTTCTGGGCCGAGTGGTGCGGTCCGTGCCGCCAGATCGCCCCGTCCCTGGAGGCCATCGCCGCCGAGCACGGCGACAAGATCCAGATCGTCAAGCTGAACATTGACGAGAACCCGGCCACGGCCGCCAAGTACGGCGTCATGTCCATCCCGACGCTGAACGTCTACCAGGGCGGCGAGGTCGTCAAGACGATCGTCGGCGCCAAGCCGAAGGCGGCGCTCGTCCGCGACCTGGACGACTTCATCTCCGGCTGACGTTTCACGTGAAACATGGCTCACGAAGGGGCCGGCCCATCAGGGTCGGCCCCTTCGTCATGTCCGTGATCCTGAGCCTGCCCGGACCGTCACAGCGGCCGTAGCGCCGGCTCCTTGTGCACGGCGCCCAGCAGTCGGTCGAGGGCCATCTCGACGTCTTCCTTCCAGGACAGCGTGGAACGCAGTTCCAGACGGAGCCGGGGGTGCCGGGAGTGCTGGCGCACCGTCTTGAAGCCGACAGCCAGAAGATGGTCGGCCGGCAGCAGACAGGCGGGCTCTTTCCAGCGGGTGTCGCCGAACGCCTCGATGGCCTTGAAGTTCCGGCGCAGCAGATCCTTGGCAACCGCCTGCACCAGCATCCGCCCCAGTCCCTGCCCCTGGTAGCCGGGCATGATGAACGACGTGATGAGCTGAACGGCGTCCGGCGAGACCGGGCTCGTGGGGAACGCCGTGGCACGCGGCACATAGGCCGCCGGGGCGTAGAGCACGAAGCCGACCGGTACGTCGTCCACATAGGCGACCCGGCCGCAGGAGCCCCAGTCCAGCAGGACGGCGGAGATCCAGGACTCCTTCTCCACCTCCGCAGTGCCCTCGCGCACCGCGGCCTCCCCGGTGACCGGGTCCAGTTCCCAGAACACGCAGGAACGACACCGCTGGGGGAGATCCTTGAGATTGTCCAGCGTGAGCGGTACGAGCCGACGCCCCATGAAAGACGTTCCTCGCTTCCTTCGCCGGGTCACATCCGCTCGCATCGTATCCACGATGGGATTGCCTAGATACCGGCGCAAAGCAAAGAGCGGACCGTGTTCCGGTACACACCGGACACGGCCCGCTCGTGCGGCCTCGCTGCGGGCGGCCTCGCTGTCGGCCTCCTGGCGTAGCCCTACTCCTCGGAGTCGTCCTCCTGGAGCCCCTTCGGCAGGATCGGCCCCTCCCCCGGAGCCAGGGTGCCGAGGATGCGCTCCAGATCGTCCACCGAGGCGAACTCGACGGTGATCTTGCCCTTCTTCTGACCGAGGTCGACCTTCACCCGGGTCTCGAACCGGTCGGAGAGCCGGGTCGCCAGATCACTCAGCGCCGGGGAGACCAGGGCGCCGGCCCGAGGACCCTTGGCGCGCTGGGTCCGCTGGGGGCGGGAGCCCATCAGGGTCACGATCTCCTCGACCGCCCGCACCGACAGCCCCTCGGCCACGATGCGGTGCGCCAGCCGGTCCTGCTCCTCGGAGTCCTCCACGGACAGCAACGCCCGCGCGTGACCGGCCGAGAGCACGCCCGCGGCGACCCTCTTCTGCACGGTCGCCGAAAGCTTCAACAGCCGCAGGGTGTTGGAGATCTGCGGCCGAGAGCGCCCGATCCGGTCGGCCAACTGGTCGTGGGTGCAGTTGAAGTCCTTGAGCAACTGGTCGTAGGCGTGCGCCTCTTCCAGCGGGTTCAACTGCGCGCGGTGCAGGTTCTCCAGCAGGGCGTCCAGCAGCAGCTTCTCGTCGTCCGTGGCACGGACGATCGCCGGAATGGACTCCAGCTCCGCCTCACGGCTGGCGCGCAGACGGCGCTCACCCATGATCAGTTCATAGCGATCGTCGCCCAGTTCCCGTACGACCACGGGCTGGAGCAGGCCGACCTCCTTGATGGAGATGACCAGTTCGTTGAGCGCGTCCTCGTCGAAGACCTCGCGCGGCTGGCGGGGGTTCGGCGTGATGGAGTCGAGCGGCAGCTCGGCGAAGTAGGCACCGGCGGGCGATGCGGGCCGCTCGTCGGCCGAACTCGCCGGGGCTTCCTCAGGCTCCGGAGCCGCCGACGGCAGGGCGCCGCCCCGGCCGATGCCGGTGGGCCTGCGGTCGGGCGACAGAGCCGGACCCGATGCCGAGGCGGCGGACGAACCGCCACCCAGCACGGCCGAAGCCGGGATCTTCTCGGTCGGTGCTGCGGGGATCAGTGCGCCAAGTCCTCGGCCCAGCCCCCTTCGTCGTTCACTCACTGCATCCCCTCCACCATGTTCGGGTCGTTCTGGGTGCCGAGGTGGGCCTGGGTCGGGTCATAGCTGACCCCCACGCCCCTCAGCGCGATCTCTCGGGCGGCCTCAAGGTAGGAGAGCGCCCCGCTCGATCCTGGATCGTAGGTCAGCACCGTCTGCCCGTAGCTCGGCGCCTCGGAGATACGGACCGAGCGGGGAATGCTCGTCCGCAGCACCTCGTCGCCGAAGTGGGTGCGCACCTCTTCCGCGACCTGGGAGGCGAGGCGGGTCCGGCCGTCGTACATGGTGAGCAGGATCGTCGACACATGCAGGGACTGGTTGAGGTGGCCCCGCACCAGGTCGACGTTGCGCAGGAGTTGGCCCAGGCCCTCCAGCGCGTAGTACTCGCACTGGATCGGGATGAGGACTTCCTGGCCGGCCACGAGCGCGTTGACCGTCAGCAGGCCCAGCGACGGCGGGCAGTCGATGAGGATGTAGTCCAACGGCTGCTCATACGCCTGGATGGCGCGCTCCAGCCGGCTCTCGCGAGCCACCAGGGAGACCAGCTCGATCTCCGCGCCGGCGAGGTCGATCGTGGCGGGAGCGCAGAAGAGACCCTCGACATCGGGCACGGGCTGGACGACCTCGGCCAGGGGCCGACTGTCCACCAGCACGTCGTAGATGGAGGGAACTTCCGCGTGGTGGTCGATCCCCAGTGCCGTGGAGGCGTTTCCCTGCGGGTCCAGGTCGATCACCAGGACCCGGCCGCCGTGCAGCGCGAGGGAGGCGGCCAGATTGACGGTCGTCGTGGTCTTGCCGACGCCGCCCTTCTGGTTGGCGACCACGATGACTCGGGTCTCCTCCGGCCTCGGCATGCCTTCTGCGGCACGGCCCAGGGCGTCGACCGCCACTTGGGCCGCACGACCGATGGGAGTGTCGTCCATCGGAGGCGGTGTTTCACGTGAAACATCCGTCCCCCTCGATTCGGTACGGGGACCGGGGACCGGATCGGTCATCGGTCCCGCGATGTTGGCGTCGGACCGCAAGGATTCACTCTCCTCGACTACAGGCTCGCAATGAACAGAGCCTCCCATGCCTTCGGGGGCGTGAACCAGTGAGCCCTGTCCTTCTGTGGAGAAGTCCACCTCTGTGGACAACTTCGGTACCCCTCCGAGTGAACCCAGAGGGCGCCGGTCGAGGGGTTCTGCCGCGGCGCGACCGCGACTGATGATGCCGTGCAGCAAGGAGCGACGTTTCACGTGAAACACGATGCACAGCCACGAGGACGGGTGCTCCGCGACACTCCGACCCGAACCGCCGACTAGCCCGGCCGAGGCGGCTTGCTGAAGCCCCCAGCACACCAGGGCAAGAAAAATGCGCCCCCGGCGTCAGCCGAAGGCGCACCCTCCACAACTCAGCGACGCCGCCGCGTCCGGCTCGTCCGGGCCGCCTTGGCTCGCTTGGCGGCGAAGCGGACGCCGCCGGGGCTCTCGCCGACCTCCACCCGGACCACGGTGGACAGCGGGTCCACCACCCCCTCGCCCACGTGGAGCACGGAGGTGGCGACCGCGCCGAGCTTGCTGAGCGCGGTGGACGCCGCCTTCAGCTCCTCCTCCGCGGTGTCACCCTTGAGCGCCAGCATCTCGCCGTAGGGCCGCAGCAGCGGGATGCCCCAGGTGGCCAGGCGGTCGAGCGGGGCCACGGCGCGCGCGGTCACCACATGGACCGGCGGCACCTTGCCCAGCATCTCCTCCGCGCGCCCACGGACCACGGTGACGTGATCCAGGCCCAGCAGCTCCACGACCTCGGTGAGGAACGTGGTGCGCCGCAGCAGCGGCTCCAGCAGGGTGATGTTCAGGTCGTCCCGGACCAGGGCCAGCGGAATGCCCGGCAGTCCCGCACCCGAGCCGACATCGCACACCGTCACCCCCTCGGGAACGGCCTCGGAGAGTACCGCGCAGTTCAGCAGGTGCCGCTCCCACAGCCGGGGCACCTCCCGCGGACCGATCAGGCCACGCTGAACGCCTGCCTCGGCCAGCAGCTCCGCATAGCGGACCGCATCGTCGAAGCGATCGCCAAACACTTCCCGCGCCTGTTCGGGCGCGGGGGGAAGCTCCGCTGCCTCCGTCACGGGGACCGTCCTTCCGTACCGCGCCGGTGCTTCACGCACCGGCCCTCAGAACTACCAGGCTGACAAAGTTCGGCCCCGTCTGTTGGTCAGACGGGGCCGATGGAACCATGGGGCCGATCAGGCGGGCAGCACGACGACGAACCGCTGGGGCTCCTCGCCCTCGGACTCGCTGCGCAGTCCCGCGCCCTTGATCGCGTCGTGGACGACCTTACGCTCGAACGGGGTCATCGGCTTGAGCTTGACCGGCTCACCGGAGCTCTTGACCTCGGCCGCCGCCTTGGCGCCCAGCTCGGCCAGCTCGGTGCGCTTCTGCGCCCGGTAGCCCGCGATGTCCAGCATCAGCCGGCTGCGGTCACCGGTCTCGCGGTGCACGGCCAGGCGCGTCAGCTCCTGGAGGGCCTCCAGCACCTCGCCGTCCCGGCCGACCAGCTTCTGCAGGTCGCGGCCCGGCGCGTCGCTGATGATCGAGACGGAGGCGCGGTCGGCCTCCACGTCCATGTCGATGTCGCCGTCGAGATCGGCGATGTCCAGCAGACCCTCGAGGTAGTCCGCAGCGATCTCACCCTCCTGCTCCAGGCGGGTGAGGGTGTCTGCACCCTCGGCGGCGGCGGTGGTGGTGCCTTCCGTCACGGGATGGGCTCCTTCTTACTTCTTGGACGGGGACTTGGGCCGCTGGCCACCCTTGCGCTGCCCGGACTGGGCCTTGCTGCGGGTGCCGGAACCGGGCTTCGGAGTCTGCTTGGGAGGCGCGGGCTTGGCGTCCTGCGGCTCCTCGGACTTGGTCAGCGAGGGCGAGGAGGTGGGTTCATCGGCCGGCTCGTCCTCGTGCGACTGCTTCGGTCCCGACTGGCGCTGGGACTTGCTCTGCCGCTTGGGCTGCTGACGGCGCGGGGCGCCGGCGGCCGCGATGGGCGTGCCGTCCTCGGTCTGGGCGACGGCCTGGCTGTCGCTCTTGACCACGTTGCCGTCGGCCTGGGCGGTGAGACCGGCCTTGGTGAGGGAGTTGATGAACTTCCGCTCGGCTTCGTTGCGGTCGCGGCCCTTGGCGACGATCGCCTTGACGATCACCCGAGCGCTGCGGCTGCGGACCTTGCCGTGGTGCGTGACGTGACCGGTCAGACGCTCCAGGTAGGCGGCCTGCGCCTTGGAGCCCGGAGTCGGGTTGTTGCGGATGACGTACATCTGCTGGCCCATGGTCCACACGTTGGTGGTCAGCCAGTAGACGAGGACACCGACCGGGAAGTTGATGCCGAAGACGGCGAACATGATCGGGAAGACGTACATCAGCATCTTCTGCTGCTGCATGAACGGGGTCTTCACCGAGGTGTCGACGTTCTTCGTCATAAGCTGGCGCTGCGTGTAGAACTGCGACGCCGACATGAGGACGATCATGATGGCGGTGACGACCCGCACATCGGTGACGGTGGCGTGCAGCGCGGCCAGCGTGTCGGCGTTGTCCTTGAACTTCGCCGCGAGCGGGGCACCGAAGATGTGGGCCTTACGGGCGCTCTCCAGCAGCGAGTCGTTGATGACGCCGATGGTCTTGCCCGACGCGATGCCGTTGAGCACGTGGTACAGGGCGAAGAAGAACGGCGACTGCGCCAGGATGGGAAGGCACGAGGAGAGCGGGTTGGTACCCGACTCCTTGTACAGCTTCATCATCTCTTCGGACTGGCGCTGCTTGTCGTTCTTGTAGCGCTCCTGGATCTTCTTCATCTCCGGCTGGAGCGTCTGCATCGCGCGCGTCGCCTTGATCTGCTTCACGAAGAGCGGGATCAGGCAGATGCGGATCAGTACCACCAGGGACACGATGGACAGGCCCCAGGCCCAACCCGTGTCCGGGCCGAAGATGGCCCCGTACACCGTGTGGAACTGGACGATGACCCAGGAGACGGGTGTCGTGATGAAGCTGAAGAAGCTGGCAATCGTGTCCACTAATCATGCTCCTTGGGCATGGGACGAGTTCTCTGCGGCCGGGCCCGAAGGTGGCTCGGAAGAAAGCTTCGCCTCGGTGGCCGGTTCGGCGGAGTTCCCGCCCTTGCGTGCGCCCCAGGCGTTGCGCAGCATTTCGTGCCACCGCGGGCGCTTGCGCGGCGGGACATGGTCCACACCGCCCAGCGACCACGGATTGCAGCGGAGAATGCGCCAGGCCGTGAGAGCTGTTCCCTTGATGGCACCGTGCCGGTCGATGGCCGTGTAGCCGTAATGGGAGCACGACGGGTAGTACTTGCACACCGGCCCCAGCAGCGGACTGATCGTCCACTGGTACAACTTGATCAGAGCCAGTAGCGGGTACTTCATCGCGTGCCCCCTCCCAGTAGCCGCTGAAGAGCGGCGTCCAGGTCTTGGGCCAGCCGTGCGTGGTCCGCGTCGCCCGATCCGGGCAGCGCGCGTACGACTACCAGGCTACCGGGGGGAAACAGGGCGACTCGGTCACGCATCAGGTGACGCAGTCTGCGCTTGACGGTATTGCGGACGACCGCGTTGCCCACGGCCTTGCTCACGACGAAACCCGCACGCGTCGGGGGAGCGCTCTCCCCAGGCGCGTGCGGGTCCGTGGCACCGCTACGAAGGTGGACGACGAGAGTCGGACGACCGGCCCGGCGTCCTCGTCGTACCGCGGATGCGAAGTCCTCGCGCCGCCTCAGCCGGTTTTCGCGGGGCAGCACGATGTCATGACCTGATCGGGATCAGGCGGACAGACGGGCGCGACCCTTGCTGCGGCGGGTCGCCAGGATGGCGCGGCCGGCACGGGTACGCATACGCAGCCGGAAGCCGTGGGTCTTCGCGCGACGACGGTTGTTCGGCTGGAAGGTGCGCTTGCTCACTCGGGGGCTCCAGAAAATCGGTAGTGGCGGGGTGCCGTCCTGGCTGTCACCGTGCGCCCACGAGTAGCTCGCGTCACGCCCGAGTGCACCGCTTCCCGATCACCTGAAGCGATCTGTGCCCATCGGAGGCAGGCGGCAGCAGCCATCGACAACTCGACCTGGTTACGGTACGCGCGGCTACGCCATCCGGTCAAACCGGCGCCCGTCGGGGGAGACTGTCCACAGGCTGGGGACAACAACTTGAACCCTACCGGCTGCCCTGACTACCGTGGCTGGACTCCGATTCGTTCCCTTGTCCCCGCACGACCGGGATTGCCCGGCCCAGTCCGGCCCGTCCACCGATTTTCATCCCGACCCATCCCACAACCACACGTTCGTGGGACCTGCGAGAGAGCGTGCCCTGTGGCTGACGTACCTGCCGATCTTGCCGCAGTGTGGCCACGCGTACTGGAGGAACTCCTGGGCGAGGGCCGGGGCCAGGGTGTCGAGACCAAGGACGAGCACTGGATCAGGCGCTGCCAGCCGCTGGCCCTGGTCGCGGACACCGCCCTGCTGGCGGTGCCGAACGAATTCGCCAAGGGCGTACTGGAGGGCCGCCTGGCGCCGGTCGTCAGCGAGACCCTCAGCCGTGAGTGCGGCCGGCCCATCAGGATCGCCATCACGGTGGACGACTCCGTCGGCGGCCCCCCGGCCCCCCAGCCCGCCGGCGGCCACGAGCCGCCGGACCCCCGTGACCAGCGCGAACGTGACCAGCGCGAGCGCGAACAGAGCGGCCCGCCGCGCTACGAGGAGCCGGAACTGCCCTCCGGCCCCTACGAGGGCTACGGCCGCCACCGCGCCGACGACCAGCTGCGCCCGGACGACGGCCCGGCCGGCCGCGGCGAGCGCCCGCCGGCTGCGCGCGAGGAGCGGATGCCGACGGCCCGCCCCACCTACCCGGCCGAGTACCAGCGCCCCGAGCCGGGCGCCTGGCCGCGCTCCGGCCAGGACGACTACGGCTGGCAGCAGCCCCGCCTCGGCTACCCCGAGCGCGACCCCTACGCCTCCCCGTCCCAGGACTCCTACGGCGGCGCGCCGGACTACCGCGCGCCCGGCCGCGAGCGCCAGGGATACGAGCAGCAGCGTTCCGACTACGACGCCCCGCGCCCGGAGTACGGGGCGCCGCGTGCCGAGTACGACCAGCGCGACCCGGTCCGGCGCGAGCGGCCCGCGCCGCCCTCCGACAGCGGTGCCGGGCGGCGCGGCGGCGGGACCGGGCGTCCCGAGCTGCCGTCCACCGGCCGCGGCGGCTCCGGCTCGTCGTCCTCCCCTTCGCCGAGTTCGCCGAGCACCGGTGGCCCGGGCGAGCCGACCGCGCGGCTGAACCCGAAGTACCTCTTCGACACCTTCGTCATCGGTGCCTCCAACCGCTTCGCGCACGCGGCGGCGGTGGCCGTCGCCGAGGCGCCGGCCAAGGCGTACAACCCCCTCTTCATCTATGGGGAGTCGGGGCTCGGCAAGACGCACCTGCTGCACGCGATCGGGCACTATGCGCGCAGCCTGTACCCCGGCACGCGGGTGCGGTACGTCAGCTCGGAGGAGTTCACCAACGAGTTCATCAACTCCATCCGCGACGGCAAGGGCGACAGCTTCCGCAAGCGGTACCGGGAGATGGACATCCTGCTCGTCGACGACATCCAGTTCCTCGCGGACAAGGAGTCGACGCAGGAGGAGTTCTTCCACACCTTCAACACCCTGCACAACGCCAACAAGCAGATCGTGCTGTCCTCCGACCGGCCGCCCAAGCAGCTCGTCACCCTGGAGGACCGGCTGCGCAACCGCTTCGAGTGGGGCCTGATCACCGACGTCCAGCCGCCCGAGCTGGAGACGCGGATCGCGATCCTGCGCAAGAAGGCGGTGCAGGAGCAGCTCAACGCCCCGCCGGAGGTGCTGGAGTTCATCGCCTCCCGGATCTCGCGGAACATCCGTGAGCTGGAGGGCGCCCTGATCCGGGTGACGGCCTTCGCCTCGCTCAACCGGCAGCCGGTGGACCTGGGACTCACCGAGATCGTCCTCAAGGACCTGATCCCCGGCGGCGAGGACTCCGCCCCCGAGATCACGGCGCCGGCCATCATGGGGGCGACCGCGGACTACTTCGGTCTCACGGTGGACGACCTGTGCGGCACCTCGCGCGGCCGCGCGCTGGTCACCGCCCGGCAGATCGCCATGTATCTGTGCCGCGAGCTGACCGACCTGTCGCTGCCGAAGATCGGCGCGCAGTTCGGCGGCCGCGACCACACCACCGTCATGCACGCGGACCGCAAGATCCGGGCGCTGATGGCCGAGCGGCGCTCGATCTACAACCAGGTGACCGAGCTGACGAACCGCATCAAGAACGGCTGACCCAGCCGCGTACGGGCCCTGAGGGCGCTCCGGGAGGTCTCCGGGGCGCCCTTCGCCGTTCCTACGGGGAAGCGTTCACGGGCCAGAGCCCCCGCCCCGTCCCCAACCCCCGTGTCCCACCAGCAACCTTGTGTTCGATTCCCCCTCGGGTTACGGCCTCCCTCCACAGATTTGCCGACTTTCTTCCGCCCACAGGCTGGGGACTGTGAAGTTGTCCCAAGCTGCGTCCACAGGGAGGCTGGGGGTTGGGCATCTGCGCAGCTCAGAGGGCTGTGGATTCGTGGACGAACGATCTCCACAGGGTGTGGACAGAGACTCCGTCCACACCCTGTGCGTAACGTTGTCCACGGCTCGGCCCACAGGTTGGGGGCGGTTGTCCCCAGCAGAAGCCAGCTTCTCCACATCACTGTCCACTGTTCGGCAACATCACGGGGCCGGTCACTGCGTCGAGTGAAAGCCGTCACACGAAACTGCCAACAGCTCCTGTGGGAAACGGCGCCAAACCTGGGGACGCATCTGGGGAGAACTCGCCCTGTCCTGGGGACGGTGTGTGCAGAACTTTCTGTTCTCCACAGAAGGGCCGAGTTGTCCACCGGCTCCACCCACAGGGGCAGTGGATAAAATTTGGGGCCTGACCTGCGAAAACGGGGTTATCCACGGTATCCACAGGCCCTACTACTACTCCCGACTAGAGAGAGCTAGGAATCCGTTTCGAAGCGGGGCCTGTGCACAACTCGCTGTTTCGCCCTCGGCTGCCGCTCGGCCCGACTTGACCCCGACCGGCACCTGCTGTCAGTGCGGTGCGTCAGACTGGTCACCGGTGTCCTTCCCCTCGCAACGGGAGGCGACACCGAGTCGGAGGACTCAGAAGGCAACAGCAGGAGGCGGCTTACGGTGAAGATCCGGGTGGAACGCGACGTACTCGCGGAGGCAGTGGCGTGGGCGGCACGCAGCCTCCCGGCCCGTCCGCCGGCGCCTGTCCTCGCCGGCCTGCTGCTGAAGGCCGAGGAGGGCCAGCTCAGCCTGTCGGGCTTCGACTACGAGGTCTCCGCCCGGGTGGGCGTCGAGGCCGAGGTCGAGGAGGAGGGCACGGTCCTGGTCTCCGGCCGGCTGCTCGCCGACATCTGCCGCGCGCTGCCCAACCGCCCGGTGGAGATCTCCACCGACGGTGTGCGGGCCACCGTGGCCTGCGGCTCCTCGCGGTTCACCCTCCACACCCTGCCGGTGGAGGAGTACCCGGCGCTGCCGCAGATGCCGACCGCCACGGGCACCGTCCCCGGCGAGGTCTTCGCGGCCGCCGCGTCCCAGGTGGCCATCGCCGCCGGGCGCGACGACACGCTGCCCGTCCTCACCGGTGTGCGCATCGAGATCGAGGGCGACACCGTCACCCTGGCCTCCACCGACCGCTACCGCTTCGCGGTCCGCGAGTTCCTGTGGAAGCCGGAGAACCCGGACGCCTCCGCGGTCGCGCTGGTCCCCGCCAAGACGCTCCTGGACACCGCCAAGTCGCTCGGCGCCGGTGACAGCGTCACCCTGGCGCTCTCCGGCTCCGGCTCGGGCGAGGGCCTGATCGGCTTCGAGGGCGCCGGCCGCCGCACCACCACGCGGCTGCTCGAGGGCGACCTGCCGAAGTACCGCACCCTGTTCCCGACGGAGTTCAACTCGGTCGCCGTGATCGAGACCGCCCCCTTCGTGGAGGCCGTCAAGCGCGTCGCCCTGGTCGCCGAGCGGAACACCCCGGTGCGCCTCAGCTTCGAGCAGGGCGTGCTGATCCTGGAGGCCGGCTCCAGCGACGACGCACAGGCTGTGGAAAGGGTCGACGCCCAGCTCGACGGCGACGACATCTCGATCGCCTTCAACCCGACCTTCCTGCTGGACGGTCTGAGCGCGATCGACTCCCCCGTGGCCCAGCTCTCGTTCACCACCTCGACCAAGCCGGCGCTGCTCAGCGGCAAGCCCGCGCTGGACGCGGAGGCGGACGACGCCTACAAGTACCTGATCATGCCGGTGCGCCTGAGCGGCTGAGCCGGGCCCCGCTGCCGGCCCAGGTGACAAAAGCCCAGGTGGGAGCGTACGAATGAGCGCCGATACCCACAGTTGTGCATGACGGGGCGCCGTTAGGCTCGGTGCCGGGCACCCACGTGCCCGGCACGCCACACAGCGACCTAAGGAACAACTGATGGAGCTCGGTCTCGTCGGCCTCGGCAAGATGGGCGGCAACATGCGCGAGCGCATCCGCCGCGCAGGCCACACCGTCATCGGATACGACCGCAACGCGGACCTCGCGGACGTCCACAGCCTCGAAGAGCTTGTGGGCAAGCTCAGCGCCCCGCGCGTGGTCTGGGTGATGGTCCCGGCGGGCGAGGCGACGCAGGGAGTCGTCGACCGGCTCGGCGAGCTGCTGGAGCCCGGCGACGTGGTCGTGGACGGCGGCAACTCCCGCTGGACGGACGACGAGAAGCACGCCGAGGAGCTGGCGGCCAAGGGCATAGGCTTCGTCGACTGCGGCGTCTCCGGCGGCGTCCACGGCCTGGCCAACGGCTACGCCCTGATGTACGGCGGTGACGAGGAGAACGTCGCCAAGGTGCGGCCCGTCTTCGACGCGCTGAAGCCCGAGGGCGACTTCGGCTCCGTGCACGCCGGCAAGGTCGGCGCGGGCCACTTCGCCAAGATGGTCCACAACGGCATCGAGTACGCCATGATGCAGGCGTACGCCGAGGGCTGGGAGCTGCTGGAGAAGGTCGACTCCGTGGAGAACGTCCGCGAGATCTTCCGCTCCTGGCAGGAGGGCACGGTCATCCGCTCCTGGCTGCTCGACCTCGCGGTCAACGCGCTGGACGACGACGAGCACCTGGAGGGCCTGCGGGGCTACGCGCAGGACTCCGGTGAGGGACGCTGGACGGTGGAGGCCGCGATCGACAACGCGGTGCCGCTGCCCGCGATCACCGCGTCGCTGTTCGCGCGGTTCGCCTCGCGGCAGGACGACTCGCCGCAGATGAAGATGATCGCCGCCCTGCGCAACCAGTTCGGCGGCCACGCGGTGGAGAAGAAGTCGTAACCAGGCAGAAGAAGTGGTCCACAGGGTCGCCCCGGCGATCCACAGGCTGTTGAGGGAGGTCGGCGCACGACCATGCACGTCACGCATCTTTCGCTGGCCGACTTCCGCTCGTACGCCCGGGCCGAGGTTCCGCTCGGCTCGGGCGTCACCGCCTTCGTGGGCCCCAACGGTCAGGGCAAGACCAACCTCGTCGAGGCCGTCGGCTACCTGGCCACCCTCGGCAGCCACCGGGTCTCCGCCGACGCCCCCCTGGTCCGCATGGGCGCCGAGCGTGCCGTGGTCCGGGCGCAGGTCCGCCAGGGCGAGCGGCAGCAGTTGGTGGAGCTGGAGCTGAACCCCGGCCGCGCCAACCGGGCCCGGATCAACCGGTCCTCGCAGGTCAGGCCGCGTGACGTGCTGGGCATCGTGCGGACCGTGCTGTTCGCGCCCGAGGACCTCGCGCTGATCAAGGGCGACCCCGGTGAACGCCGCCGCTTCCTGGACGAGCTGATCACCGCGCGCTCCCCGCGCATGGCGGGCGTCCGCTCCGACTACGAGCGGGTGCTCAAGCAGCGCAACACCCTGCTGAAGTCGGCCGCCCTCGCGCGCCGGCACGGCGGCCGATCCATGGACCTCTCCACCCTCGACGTGTGGGACCAGCACCTCGCGCACGCGGGCGCCGAGCTGCTGGCGCAGCGCCTGGACCTGATCGCGGTGCTCCAGCCGCTCGCCGACAAGGCGTACGAGCAGCTCGCCCCCGGCGGCGGGCCCGTCGCGCTGGAGTACAAGTCCTCCGCGCCCGGCACCGCGCACACCCGCGAGGAGCTGGCCGGGCAACTGCTGGCCGCGCTCGCCGAGGCGCGCAAGCAGGAGATCGAGCGGGGCGTGACCCTGGTCGGCCCGCACCGCGACGACCTGGTGCTGCGCTTGGGCCGTCTGCCCGCCAAGGGCTACGCCTCGCACGGCGAGTCCTGGTCCTACGCGCTCGCGCTGCGCCTGGCCTCCTACGACCTGCTGCGGGCCGAGGGCAACGAGCCGGTGCTGATCCTGGACGACGTCTTCGCCGAGCTGGACGCCCGCCGCCGGGAGCGGCTGGCCGAGCTGGTGGCGCCCGGCGAGCAGGTGCTGGTGACGGCGGCGGTCGACGACGACGTGCCGCACGTCCTGGCGGGCGCCCGGTACGCGGTGTCCGACGGCACGGTGGAGCCGGCATGAGCGAGAGCGGCGAGCGGGACCGCAAGGCGCCGGAGCCGTCCGGTGTCGACCTCGCGCGCGTGGCGCTGCGCGCGGCGAAGGAGCAGGCACGCGCGCGGGGGGACGCGGCGCGGCAGAAGAAGCAGGCGCGGCGCGGTGGCGGCCTGCGCTCGGGCGCGCGGGCGGACGGCCGCGACCCGATGGCGCTGGGCGCCGCGATCAACCGGCTGCTGAACGAGCGCGGCTGGGAGGCCCCGGCGGCGGTCGGCGGTGTGATGGGCCGCTGGCCGCAGATCGTCGGCGAGGACCTGGCGAAGCACTGTGTGCCGCAGCGGTACGACGAGGACGAGCGGGTGCTGTCGGTCGCCTGCGACTCCACGGCGTGGGCGACGCAGCTCCGGCTGCTGGCGCCGACGCTCGTGGCCCGGCTGAACGAGGACCTCGGGCACGGCACGGTCCGGATGATCAAGGTGAGCGGACCGGGCGCCCCGGTGCGCCGTTACGGGCCCCTCAGGGCCCCTGGAAGCGCCGGTCCGGGCGACACCTACGGGTGACGTACCTCACGTCTGACCAGTGCGGCGTACGGGCACTCCCCGGCCGTACGGGTGTGCGGATCACCGGCCGATCATGGGTCGACCCCCCGATGGACAAGGGCTGACGGCCCGAAGCCCTGAGCGCCGCTGTGAGCCCCTCCCAGCCCCCTTCCCCATATCGGGACCCGGTCGGGGCCGGTTCAGGGCGGCACATGCGGACTCAGGTGCCCGCAAGCCCCCATCATTGTCGGCGCTACCGGTAGACTGGAAGGCGATCCCGCCCCAATCGTGGGGACCGTCCGGGAAAAGCTGAGCAACGCTGATTCAGGGCTTACCAACGCAACATGCCGCAGCCGCTCCGGCAACCCTCCTTCCGGAGGGCGCGCACCCGCAAGGAGCGCTCGTGCTGTGCCAGAAAGGGCGCTTCGTGGCCGATTCCGGCAACCCCAACGAGAACATTCCTTCCACCGACGCCGGCGTCATCGGCGAGGCAGTCGTCGCCTCGTACGACGCCAGCGCCATCACCGTGCTCGAAGGGCTGGACGCGGTCCGCAAGCGCCCCGGCATGTACATCGGTTCCACCGGTGAGCGCGGTCTGCACCACCTGGTGTACGAGGTCGTCGACAACTCCGTCGACGAGGCGCTGGCCGGGCACGCGGACACCATCGACGTGACGATCCTGCCCGACGGCGGGGTCCGTGTGGTGGACAACGGCCGAGGCATCCCGGTCGGCATCGTGGCCTCCGAGGGCAAGCCGGCCCTGGAGGTCGTGCTGACCGTGCTGCACGCGGGCGGCAAGTTCGGCGGCGGCGGCTACGCCGTCTCCGGCGGTCTGCACGGTGTGGGCGTGTCCGTGGTGAACGCGCTGTCCATGAAGGTCGCCGTCGAGGTGAAGACGGACGGCTACCGCTGGACGCAGGACTACAAGATGGGCGTCCCCACGGCGCCGCTGGTGAAGAACGAGGCGACCGAGGAGACCGGCACGTCGGTCACCTTCTGGGCCGACCCGGAGATCTTCGAGACCACGGAGTACTCCTTCGAGACGCTGTCCCGGCGTTTCCAGGAGATGGCGTTCCTCAACAAGGGCCTGACGATCAGGCTCACCGACGAGCGCGAGTCGGCGAAGGCCACGAGCGGCGCGGACGAGGCGGGCGCGGACGAGAAGGCCGAGGTCAAGTCGGTCACGTACCGCTACGACGGCGGCATCGTCGACTTCGTGACGTACCTGAACTCCCGCAAGGGCGACGTCGTGCACCCGACCGTCGTCTCGCTGGAGGCGGAGGACAAGGACAAGAGCCTGTCCCTCGAGGTCGCCATGCAGTGGAACGGCGGATACAGCGAGGGTGTCTACTCCTTCGCCAACATCATCCACACCCACGAGGGCGGCACCCACGAGGAGGGCTTCCGGGCCGCGCTGACCTCGCTGATCAACAAGTACGCGCGCGACAAGAAGCTGCTGCGCGAGCGGGACGACAACCTCACCGGTGACGACATCCGCGAGGGCCTGACCGCGATCATCTCGGTCAAGCTGAGCGAGCCGCAGTTCGAGGGCCAGACCAAGACCAAGCTGGGCAACACCGAGGCCAAGACCTTCGTGCAGCGCGCGGTCTACGAGCACCTCAACGACTGGCTGGACCGCAACCCGGTCGAGGCGGCGGACATCATCCGCAAGGGCATCCAGGCGGCCACCGCGCGTGTGGCGGCCCGCAAGGCCCGTGACCTCACCCGGCGCAAGGGTCTGCTGGAGTCCGGCGCGCTGCCGGGCAAGCTGTCCGACTGCCAGTCGAACGACCCGTCCAAGTGCGAGATCTTCATCGTCGAGGGCGACTCCGCCGGCGGTTCGGCCAAGTCCGGCCGCAACCCGCAGTACCAGGCGATCCTCCCGATCCGCGGCAAGATCCTCAACGTCGAGAAGGCGCGGATCGACAAGATCCTGCAGAACCAGGAGATCCAGGCGCTGATCTCGGCCTTCGGCACGGGTGTGCACGAGGACTTCGACATCGAGAAGCTGCGCTATCACAAGATCATCCTGATGGCGGACGCCGACGTCGACGGCCAGCACATCAACACCCTGCTGCTGACCTTCCTGTTCCGCTTCATGCGGCCGCTGGTCGAGGCCGGTTTCGTGTACCTCTCCCGTCCCCCGCTCTACAAGATCAAGTGGGGCCGGGACGACGTGGAGTACGCGTACTCCGACCGCGAGCGCGACGCGCTGATCGAGATGGGCCGCCAGCGTGGCAAGCGCATCCGCGAGGACTCCATCCAGCGCTTCAAGGGTCTGGGTGAGATGAACGCGGAGGAGCTGCGCGTGACCACGATGGACCCGGAGCACCGCGTCCTCGGCCAGGTCACCCTCGACGACGCCGCCCAGGCCGACGACCTGTTCTCGGTCCTGATGGGCGAGGACGTCGAGGCGCGCCGCCTCTTCATCCAGCGCAACGCCAAGGACGTCCGCTTCCTCGACATCTGAGTCGGTCCCGGCTGACCGCACCAGGGAAGGATCTTCACCAGCAATGACCGACGAAACCCCCGAGTTCATGCCCGAACCGGTGACCCCGGAGGAGGAGACGGGCGAGACCGTCACCCTCCGGATCGAGCCGGTGGGCCTCGACGCCGAGATGCAGCGCTCCTACCTCGACTACGCGATGTCCGTCATCGTGTCGCGTGCGCTGCCCGACGTCAGGGACGGCCTCAAGCCCGTCCACCGCCGTGTGCTGTACGCGATGTACGACGGCGGCTACCGTCCCGACCGCGGCTTCTACAAGTGCGCGCGCGTCGTCGGCGACGTCATGGGTAACTACCACCCCCACGGCGACAGCTCGATCTACGACGCCCTGGTCCGCCTCGCCCAGCCGTGGGCGATGCGGATGCCGCTCGTCGACTCCAACGGCAACTTCGGCTCGCCGGGCAACGACCCCGCGGCGGCCATGCGCTACACCGAGTGCAAGCTGGCGCACCTGTCGATGGAGATGGTCCGCGACATCGACGAGGACACCGTCGATTTCAAGGACAACTACGACGGCCGCTCCCAGGAGCCGACCGTCCTGCCCGCCCGCTTCCCCAACCTGCTGATCAACGGCTCGGCCGGTATCGCGGTCGGCATGGCGACCAACATCCCGCCGCACAACCTCCGTGAGGTCGCGGCCGGCGCCCAGTGGCACCTGGAGCACCCGGAGGCGTCGCAGGAGGAGCTGCTGGACGCCCTCATCGAGCGCATCAAGGGCCCGGACTTCCCGACCGGCGCGCTGGTCGTGGGCCGCAAGGGCATCGAGGAGGCGTACCGCACCGGGCGCGGCTCCATCACGATGCGCGCGGTGGTCGAGGTCGAGGAGATCCAGAACCGGCAGTGCCTGGTCGTCACCGAGCTGCCGTACCAGGTGAACCCCGACAACCTGGCGCAGAAGATCGCCGACCTGGTGAAGGACGGCAAGATCGGCGGCATCGCCGACGTCCGCGACGAGACGTCGTCCCGCACCGGTCAGCGTCTGGTGATCGTCCTCAAGCGGGACGCGGTCGCCAAGGTCGTGCTGAACAACCTGTACAAGCACACCGAGCTGCAGACGAACTTCGGCGCCAACATGCTGGCCCTGGTCGACGGGGTGCCGCGCACGCTGTCGCTGGACGCGTTCATCCGCCACTGGGTGACGCACCAGATCGAGGTCATCGTCCGCCGGACCCGGTTCCGGCTGCGCAAGGCCGAGGAGCGCGCGCACATCCTGCGCGGTCTGCTGAAGGCCCTGGACGCCATCGACGAGGTCATCGCGCTGATCCGGCGCAGTGAGACCGTCGAGATCGCCCGCGGCGGCCTGATGGACCTCCTCGCGATCGACGAGATCCAGGCCAACGCCATCCTCGAGATGCAGTTGCGCCGGCTGGCCGCGCTGGAGCGCCAGAAGATCGTCCAGGAGCACGACGAGCTCCAGGCGAAGATCAACGAGTACAACCGCATCCTCGCCTCCGAGGAGCTGCAGCGGCAGATCGTCCACGACGAGCTGGCGACCATCGTCGAGCGGTTCGGCGACGACCGGCGCAGCACGCTGGTGCCCTACGACGGCGACATGTCCATCGAGGACCTGATCGCCGAGGAGGACATCGTCGTCACCGTCACGCGCGGCGGCTACATCAAGCGCACCAAGACGGACGACTACCGGGCGCAGAAGCGCGGCGGGAAGGGGGTGCGGGGCGCGAAGCTGAAGGAGGACGACATCGTCGACCACTTCTTCGTCTCCACCACGCACCACTGGCTGCTGTTCTTCACCAACAAGGGCCGGGTCTACCGCGCCAAGGCGTACGAGCTGCCCGACGCCGGCCGGGACGCGCGCGGCCAGCACGTGGCCAACCTGCTCGCCTTCCAGCCGGACGAGGCGATCGCGGAGATCCTGGCGATCCGTGACTACGAGGCGGCGCCGTACCTGGTGCTGGCCACGAAGGCGGGCCTGGTCAAGAAGACCCCGCTGAAGGACTACGACTCGCCGCGTTCCGGCGGTGTCATCGCCATCAACCTGCGCGCGAGCGAGGACGGCACGGACGACGAGCTGATCGGCGCGGAGCTGGTCTCCGCCGACGACGACCTGCTCCTCGTCAGCCGGAAGGCGCAGTCGATCAGGTTCACCGCGTCGGACGACACGCTGCGCCCGATGGGCCGTGCCACCTCCGGTGTGAAGGGCATGAGCTTCCGCGAGGGCGACGAGCTGCTCTCGATGAACGTGGTGCGGCCGGGTACCTTCGTCTTCACCGCGACCGACGGCGGTTACGCCAAGCGGACGCCCGTGGACGAGTACCGGGTGCAGGGACGTGGCGGTCTGGGCATCAAGGCTGCCAAGATCGTGGAGGACCGGGGCTCGCTCGTCGGCGCGCTGATCGTCGAGGAGAGTGACGAGATCCTCGCCATCACCCTCGGCGGCGGTGTGATTCGTACGCGCGTCAGCGGGGTCAGGGAGACGGGCCGTGACACCATGGGCGTCCAACTGATCAACCTGGGCAAGCGCGATGCCGTGGTCGGTATCGCTCGCAACGCCGAAGCGGGGCGTGAGGCGGAGGAGGTCGACGGCGAGATCGTCGTCGACGAGACCGTCGAGGTCACCACGATCGCCACGGACGAGGGTGAGGCGCCCTCGGCCGAGTAGCACGAGGAGTGAATCACGTGAGCGGAGCCACGGACGCCGGATCGGCCGGTACCTCCACGGGTACCAAGACGGACGGCGGCGGCCGTGGCTCCGCCGCGCAGGCGGCCTCCGCCGATGCTCCTTCTGCCTCTACTCCTGATTCTTCGAGTTCCCAGGGGGGAACCGTGACGGACACCCGTGGCGCGCAGGCCAGGGCCGGTGCGACCGAGGGCATGGCGGCCTCCCCGCTGCCCGGTGAGCGCGGCCCCGAACAGTCGGCCGGGCCCTACCACCCGCCGCAGGCGTACGCGGCCCAGCCGCCGGCCGGTGCGGTACGGCGTCCGCGCACGGGGGTGGGCACGGCGCCGCGCACCCGCAAGGCGCGGCTGCGGGTGGCCAAGGCGGACCCGTGGTCGGTGATGAAGGTCAGCTTCCTGCTCTCCATCGCGCTCGGCATCTGCACGATCGTGGCGTCGGCGGTGCTGTGGATGGTGCTGGACGCGATGGGCGTGTTCTCCACCGTGGGCGGCACGATCTCCGAGGCGACGGGGGCCACCGAGGCGACCGGGTTCGACCTCCAGTCCTATCTCTCGCTGCCGCACGTCCTGATGTTCGCGACGATCATCGCGGTCATCGACGTCGTGCTGGCCACGGCCCTGGCGACCCTCGGTGCCTTCATCTACAACCTCTCCGCGGGCTTCGTGGGCGGCGTCGAGCTGACCCTGGCGGAGGACGAGTGAGGGTGCCTCCCGGCCCGGTTGACGATCCCCCGACAACCGATTTTGGGACTGCCCCTGTCGTGCGCTAATCTTCAGGAGTCAGCGCGCGGGACACACCCCGCGAAGCGGGCGGGGCTATAGCTCAGTTGGTTAGAGCGCATCCCTGATAAGGATGAGGCCACAGGTTCAAATCCTGTTAGCCCCACATTCTGAAAGACCCCCGGTCGATACCGACTGGGGGTCTTCGGCGTTCCCGGAAGTTTCGCTCGCCCAGGTTCGCAAGGCGCAGGTTCGAGGGCCGGCGCACGTAAAAGACCCGATCGCTGGCGACGGGGGATGCACCAGCGATCGGGCTATGGCCAAGGGTAACAAGGTTGGGGGCGTTGCGGGGCCAACGGGGTTGATCGGTGGGGGAGTTGGCTGATCTTGGTGGGTCAGCGGGGGCACGGGGGGTCGTAGGAGAGGCGGGGGAGGTACTCGTGCCACTTCTGGGGCGTGAGGACATTCCGGGTGACCGCGCAGATGTGGCGGACCGCCTCGTCCGCGTCCAGGCTCCACAGCCGTACGGTGTCCGCGCCGCTGGAGACGCCGAGGACATGGCTGCCGGGGCTGAAGGCGAGGAAGTTGCCCGTCTTGGCGTAGGGGCTCATCGACTGGCCGATCGGCGCCGCCGAGCCGGGGTGGGTGACGTTCCAGAGCCGTACGGTGTTGTCGTTGCCGCCACTGGCCAGGGTGCGGCCGTCGGCGTTGAAGGTCAGCGAGGTCACCGACTCGGTGTGGCCGGTGAGGGTGCGGCCGATGGGCGCGGCCGAGCCGGGGTCGGTGACGTCCCAGAGGCGGACCGTGTCGTCGTCCCCGCCGCTCACCAGGGTGCCGCCGTCCGGGCTGTACTCCAGCGCGTTGACGGGGCCCGAGTGGCCGGTGAGCGGGCGGCCGCGCAGGACCGGGCGGCCCGGATCGGTCACCTTCCACAGCCGGATCGTG
Source organism: Streptomyces sp. NPDC018263 (assembly GCF_055562575.1). NCBI lineage: Bacteria > Bacillati > Actinomycetota > Actinomycetes > Kitasatosporales > Streptomycetaceae > Streptomyces > Streptomyces sp. NPDC018263. The sequence goes on along the minus strand of NZ_JBVHFA010000003.1, from coordinate 422,880 downwards.
CCGTCCGCGCTGCCGCTGGCCAGGGTGTGCCCGTCCGGGGTGAACTCCAGCGCGTTGATGTACCCCCGGTGTCCGGCCAGGGGTGGTCCGTAGGGGACGGGACGCGCGGGGTCGGCGACGTTCCACAGCCGGAACCGGTGGTCGTCGTAGGCGGTGGCCAGGATGCGGCCGTCGGGGCTGAAGGCGAGCGCGTCGGAGCCCATGAAGCGGGTCATCAACGTGAGCGGCGGCCCGGCGACCACCGGACGGGCGGGGTCGGACACGTTCCACAGGTACACCGAGCGGTTCCCCGTCAGCACGGCCAGCGTGCGGCCGTCCGGGGCGAACATCAGGGTGCGCTGCCCGCCGTCCGCCGGCATAAACGGCGCGCCCAGCGCCACCGGCCGCCCCGGCTCCGTCACCCGCCACAGCCGGACCCGGCCGTCGCGCGCGGCCGTGGCCAGCACCTTCCCGTCCCCGCGGAACGCGGCGCTGCGCCCGGTCATGTCAGAGGTCGGCACCGCCCACAGCCGGGCCCGGCCGTCCCCGCTGCCGGTGGCGAGGGTACGGCCGTCCGGGCTGAACCCCAGCGCGTACATCTCCCCGCTGCTTCCCGCGAGCGGCTCGCCCACCTGGGACGGCGAGGCGGGGTCGGTGACGTTCCACAGGCTGGCCGTGGAGTCGGCGCTGGCCGCCGCGAGCCTGCCCCCGTCCGGGCTGAACGCCACCGACCACACGGGCCCGGTGTGCCCGGTCAGCGGGGAGCCCAGCGGGGCCGGACGGGCCGGGTCGGCCACGTTCCACAGCCGGATGGTGTCGTCCGCGCTGCCGCTGGCCAGCACCTTGCCATTGGGGCTGAACGCCACTGAATGCACCAGATCGGTGTGCCCCCGCAACACCCCGCGCCGGGCCTTGGCATGCCGGGGATCGGCCACGTCCCACAGCCGTACGGTGTCGTCGTCGCCCCCCGAGGCGAGGGTGTGCCCGTCCGGGCTGAAGGCGACCGAGCGCACCGGCGCGCTGTGCCCCCGAAGGGCCGCGAGCGGCTTCGCCCGGCGCGGATCGGCCACGTTCCACAGCCGTACGGTGCGGTCCTCGCCCGCGCTGGCCAGGGTGCGGCCGTCCGGGCTGAACGCGACGAGGTAGATCGTGCCGTGGTGGCCCGCCAGCGGCGCCCCCAGGGACTCGGGGTGCGCGGGGTCGGTCACGTCCCAGAGGCGGACCGTGCCGTCGTCGCCCGCGCTGGCCAGGGTGTGCCCGTCCGGGCTGAACACCGCGCTGCTCACCCAGGACCGGTTCGCGTGCAGCGGGGCGCCCAGCGGCCTCGGACGACCTCGGTCGGCGACGTTCCACAGGCGGACGGTGCGGTCGTAGCTGGCGGTGGCGAGGGTCTTGCCGTCGGGGCTGAAGGAGGTCAGGTAGACGGCGCCGGTGTGGCCGGTCAGCGGGGTGGCGAGCGGGGCGTTCACCACGGAGATCAGCCTGCTGTAGGCGCCCTCGTCGTCCGGGCGCAGCCGGTGCGCCACGAGGTCCAGGCCCGCCGCGAGCGAGGGGTCGGTGTGCTGGACCCGGTCGGCCTCCGCGAGCACCTGCTCGAACACCGCGTCGTTCCGCTGCTGCCAGGCCACCACCGCGGCGCCCGCCGCCAGCACCGCCAGCACGGTGAGCGCGGCCACGGCCGCCCTGCTGATCAGCACCGTGCGCTTGCGCAGCCGTACCGAGGCGGCCAGGAAGTCCAGCGCGCCCCGCGTCAGATAGGTGTCCCCGGCCGACTCCGCCCAGCCGCGCGCCTGCTCCAGGCGCGAGCCCCGGTACAGCAGGGAGCTGTCACGCTCGGAGTCCTCCCAGGCCCGGCCGTCCTCCTCCAGCCGCTGGCGCAGCAGATGGTCGCCCCGGTTGTCGTCGATCCAGTGCCGCAGCCGGGGCCAGGCGTGCAGCAGCGCCTCGTGGGTGATCTCCACCGTCTCCGCGTCGAGGGTGACCAGCCGGGCGCGGACCAGCGCCTCCAGCGACTCCTCGGTCTTGTCCGGGTCCGCGGACTCCTGGGCCAACTGACGCCGGGTGCCGCGCCTGCGGGTGGCCTGGGTGTCCTCGCCGAGCCGGACCAGGCGCAGCAGAAGCAGCCGGGCGGCGGTGCGGGCGGCCGGGTCGAGCCCGGACCAGGCCCGCTCGGCGGTGGCCGCGACCGCGCCCTGGATGCCGCCGGCCGAACGGTATCCGGCGACGGTGAGCCGGCCGGCCTTGCGGCGCTGCCAGGTGGCGAGCAGGGCGTGGGAGAGCAGCGGGAGCACGCCCGCGTCATGGGCGCCGCGCGGGCCGTCGGCGCTGACCTCGCGGACGATCAGCTCGGTCAGGCCCGCCTCCAGCTCCAGTCCCACCGCCCGCGCCGGTCCGTTCACCGCCTCGCGCAGTTCGGCGGTGGTCAGCGGGCCGAGCACCATGTGCCGGTGCTGGAGGGCGTCGGCGAGTTCGGGGTAGCCGAGGCACTCCTCGTAGAAGTCGGCGCGGATGCCGAGGACGACCTGGACGGGGGCGGGGCCCGTCGGTCCGGGGGTGCAGGCGGCGTGCAGGAACTGGACGAAGGCCCGGCGGTCGGCCTCGCTCGGGCAGAGGGTGAAGGTCTCCTCGAACTGGTCCACGATCAGCACCGGCCGGGCCGTCCCGCGGGCGGCGGCCACCGGGGCCTCGGGTGAGGAGCGGGGTCCGGGGACGGTGGCGGTGCCCGGGGGCCGCCGGCCGTGGGCCCACTCGGCGACCGCCTCCCGTATCGCCCCGGCGGCCGGGCTCCGCTCCTCCTCCCCGGCGGCCCGCGCCTCGGCGGCGAGCGGGGCGAGGGCGGGGACCAGGCGGGCCAGTTCCCCCAGCGGGTCGGCGCCCGGCACGAGCTGGAGGACCGTGTGCGCGCCCTCCTCCAGGGCGGGAACCAGGCCGGCGTTGAGGAGGGAGGACTTCCCGGCGCCCGAGGCACCGACCAGCATCACCAGTCCCCCGCCGCGCTCGGCGGACCGCATCTGGGCCACCAGCGCCTTCGTGCCCCGCTCCCGGCCGAAGAACCAGCGGGCGTCCTCCTGCCGGTAGGAGGCGAGGCCACGGTACGGGCAGACGGGAGTCTCGGCCGGAGGGGGTTCGGCGGCCGGGCCCTCGGGGCGTTCGCCCACCGGGTCGGCCAGGGCGCGTTCCCACAGCCGCTGCCACTGGGCCAGGTCGTACAGCCCGCTGGAGACCGGGGTGGGGCTGGCGCGGCGGGCCTCGGGGATGAGGATCTGGAGGACGGCGGCCAGGGCGGCGAACTGGGCGGGCGCGTTCTTGGCCCGCCGCCAGTCGCTGATGCGCTGCGCGGAGACCCGTACCGGACGGCCCCGCTCGTCCACCCGCTGGAGCCGGACGACCGCCTCCGAGACGCTTTTCAGGGGCGGATTCCCGGCTTCCCTGTACAGCAGGGCGAGGCGTTCGGCGAAGGCTGTGCGTGCCCCTGAGTCGGAACCCAAGGTCCCACCCCTCACTTCCCCCATCTGATGCGTCCGGACCGGAAAACTCACCCTATACGGCTGACCTGCGGGAAAGCCCTGGTTCGGTGGTCCGGATCTCCTCGCCGGTTGCCACAGATGGCAGGATCGCATCGCGGTAGCGGAGCTGTCACACACCGTTCGGACAGGCCATCGGGCCCGGTTGGCGGGCCGGCCTCGCCGGGCGCCGAACGTTCTCGGTCAAAGTTCGCCGGAAGCGCCGTCACGGCGTGGCGGAACGCCCCGAGAGCCAGGGGCGCACCGGCACGGCCCGGGACGAAGACCCCCCGCTCCGTTCGGTACCGGTCCCCACGAGGGGAGGGACCGGTACCGGACGGGCGGTGGCACCGCCGGTTCGGGCGGGTTCCGCGCGGGCAGGGTCGTGGGTGAGTCCGGGGCCGCCCGGGCGGGCAGGGGAGGACGGATGAAGGTGTCCGTGGACCGGGAGGTCTGTTACGGCTCGGCCGAGTGCGCGTACCGCGCTCCCGAGGTATTCGACTTCGTCGACGGGTACGGCGTGGTCAGGCCGGGCCGGGAGGATTCCGGGGACGATCCGCTGGTGCGCGAGATCGTGGAGAAGTGTCCCTCGCAGGCCGTGCTGCTGGGGGAATGAGGCGGGCGGGCGGACGCGGTGCGGGCCCCCAGGCCGGTGGCCGGGGGGCTTTCCGTGTCGACGGTCGGGTACGCAAGTCGCCAGTGTGTCGAGACGTCCGCGGTGCTGGATGCCTGCCGGGGGCTCGGCGGTCTCAGCAGGTCTGCCGTGGTGCTCGGCAGGCTCAGCAGTCCAGGTGGGACGCGTACTGCTCGGTGCTCTCCTGCCGGTGCGTGGTCTCGGTGCGGTCCGGGGCGTTGACGCGGTGCGGGGCGAGGGCGCCCGCTTCCCGTCCGGCCAGTGAGCGGTGCCGGCAGTTGGGGGACTTTCCGTGGGCCTCGGCCCGGATGCGCTGCTTCATCGTGGGGGGCAGGGACCTGGCCTGTGGCCAGATCTGGTGGCTGACGGCCGCCGGTGCCTCCGGTGTGCTGTGCTCCGTGCTGCCGTGACTCGGGCTCTCGCTCTTGGCGGAGGCGACCGGGGCGGTCGCGGTGACGAGTCCGAGCGCCGTGCACAGCGCGAGGAAGGCGGTGACGATGGCGGTCCACAGCGTCATGACCTTGTTCCTGGCCATGGCCCCTCACTTTCAGGTTGGGCGATTTGCGTACTTTCCTCATGATGTGTATGTGGGCGGCGAAGTGGTGGACCGACGCCCGTGGCGCGTCGATGTTCAGATGAACACCACTCGGATGGGCGCAAGGAGGTGGAAAACCCCTGAAACTGCCTCTTAACGGGAGAAACGCAACCCTCTGTGCGGGTGTGATCACCCTCCGATCGCAACGGCTCCGGGCCGTCGGGAGACGGGAGTTGGGGGCCCGGCGCAGGTCACCGATCGGTCTCGGCCGGTGTGTATAGTCGGGCGCCAGAGGTCCCCTACGTCAACGAAAGACGAGGTCGCGCGGTGAAGAAGCTGCTCCTGGTCGCACTGGCCGCCATCGGCGGTCTCCTTGTGTACCGCCAGATCCAGGCGGATCGCGCCGAGCAGGACCTGTGGACGGAGGCCACCGACTCCGTGCCCACCGGTTCCTGAAACCCCGGCACCACTTCTCTGAACGAACCCCGGTCGCTCGAGCGGCCGGGGTTCTGTGTTGCCGGACCCCGGAACGTGAGGTACGCCTCGTCCCGGAGAGCACCGGTGTTTCGGACGGCCGAGCGAAAACCCTGATGGCGCAAGCGGTACCGGGCAGGATGGGCCCCGGCGCGGTGACCTAGGGGCAGGGGGCGGCTGATGCGGCGGGGGTTGCGGAACGCGGTACGGGCACTGTGCGCGGGGGCGGTGGTGTGGGCCCTCGCCGGGACGCCCGCGGTGGCCGCGCCGGACGGGTTCGCCTTCACGCCGGGTGCCGAGAACGTCGCCGGGTCTGCGGACACCGCCGGGGCGAAGTCGCTCCAGCCCGGCCACACCTACCGCAGCTCGCTCCCCGCGCGCGGCCGGCTCTACTACCGGCTCACCCTCACCGCCACGGCGAACGCCTACGTCCCCGTCACCGCCGTACCCCCGCGCGGCGCGACCGTCGCCGCCACGGACGGCATCCGGGTCTCGCTCCAGGACGCCGACGGCAACCCCTGCTTCTACTCCTCCGCCTCCTTCGGCGCCGGACTCAGCCCCCGGCCCGTCACGGCCGTCGGCCAGCGGGACACCGGCAGGTCGCTGTGCCAGAGCGCCGCCGTGTACTACCTGCTGGTGGAACGGCTGGACGCCAAGAACTCCGACCCCGGCCGCTGGGACCTGGAGCTGGCCCCCGCCACCGAGCCCGGCCTCGCCACAGCCGTTCCCACCACTCCGCCCGGCTTCTGGAACTCCGCCACGCCCCAGCCGCCCGGTGACGCCCCGCACGAGAGAAGGGGAGGCGGGGGCTTCTCTTCCGCCCGCCTGCTCGGCCAGGGCGTCTGGCGCACCCGTCTCGCCCCCGGCGACACCCTCTTCTACAAGGTGCCGGTCGACTGGGGGCGCCAGGTGCACGCGGGTGCGGAACTGGCCGCCGCCACCTTTGGCCACGGCTACGTCGGCGGCGCCCTCACCCTCTCCCTCCTCAATCCGGCCCGCGGCCCGGTCGACGACGCGGCCCTCGGCTACACGGGAACCCGCCACGCGGTGTCCCTGGCCCCGGTCCCCCCGGTCGAGTACGCCAACCGTTACGCGGTGCCGAGCGGTGAGAGCGGGGTCCGCTTCGCGGGCGACTACTACCTGGTCCTCCACCTCAGCGAGCGCCTGGCCGGCTCCTTCGGCAACGGCCCCTTCGAGGTGACCCTCCGGGTCCGGCTGGACGGCACGGCCCACGCCGGCCCGAAGTACCAGGGCCACACGGAGCCGACGGGCCTCTTCACGGTGAGCACGGGGGACTGGGACCCGGCTGCGAGCGGGAACACCGGGGGCGGTGATCCGACGATGCGGGTGCTGGCCTACGGCGGGCTGGGGGCCGGTACGGCGCTGGTGCTGGGGCTGGGGGCGTGGACGCTGCTGGCTCGGCGGGCTCGGGTGGGCGCCGGAAGGGCGTAGTGCAGGCGGGCGGCTGCCTTACCGCCGCGAGCCCTGGTGACGCGGGCGCTGCCGCACCGGCGGGCTCGGTGGCGGTACGCAGCCGTACGGCAGGTCGCCGCGGGCTCTGGGTGCCGGGCGGCCGGCCGTCTCAGACGCGGGCCAGTGCCCAGAAGCCGACGGCGTAGCAGACCAGGGCCAGCAGCAGGACCGGGACGGCGACCTTGGCGGAGGGACCCGGGCGGGGGCGGGAGCGGGCGCGGTGGCTGGGGGTGCGGGGGGTCTCGTCGCCAGAGGTTCGGGGGTCGCGGGTGGTGTACGCGGCGGTGTGGGGGTCGGTCGTGGGCCGGGGTGGCGGTGGGGGCGGGAGATGGAAGCTGCCGGTGTCGGACATCGCCGGGGTGGGGACGGCCGGGGGCCGGGCGCCCAGGCCGGCGGTCGGGGAGGAGACGGGCAGCGGGGCGTCGGTCGTCGTGCCGCTGGTGTCCGGTGCGCCGACGGGACGGTTTCCCCAGCGGGCGTCCACGGCGGGAGCGGGTTTGTGGGGGCCGTCGGGGCCGAAGCCGGGGGGTAGCGGGCCGAGCTGGTCGAAGATTTCGATCGGCTCGTCGTCGGGGCCGGGCTCCGGGAGGAGTTCGCGGGCGGCGGCGAGGGCCTTGCGGGCGCCCGTTGCGGTGCGGAAGCGGGCGGCGGGGTCGGGCTGGAGCATGGTGGCGATCACCTGCCACAGCGGCTCGGGCACCCGGGTGGGCGCGCCCGGCGTCCCGTGCTCCAGGAAGTACCGGACGATCTCCTTGCCGTCCGGCTTGGCCCCCTCCAGCAGATACAGGGCGACCAGCCCCACGGCGAACAGGTCACCGGGGTAGTCGGGTTCGGCCCCCAGTAGTTGCTCGGGCGCCAGATAACCCGGCGTGCCGACCACGAGGTTGGTCTCGGTCAGCCGGGGCTCCCCGAACCGCATGGCGATGCCGAAGTCGGACAGCCGCAGCCGGGGCCGGCCGGTGCCGGTGGCCTCCAGCAGCACGTTGGCGGGCTTGATGTCCCGGTGGACGACCCCCTCGGCGTGCACCGCGTCCAGGCCGGACAGCAACTGGTCCAGCAGGGTGCAGACGAACACCGGCGGAAGAGGGCCGTAGTCGTTGATCAGATGGACCAGGGAGCCACCGGACACCAGGTCCATGGTGAACAGGACCTGGTCGTCGTCGGCCGCCCAGCTCGCCGGTGCGAGCACATGCGGATGATCGATGCGCAGCGCCTGCTCGCGCACGAAGCGCAGCAGGGTGTGGGCGTCGCGCTGCTGAAGCACCTTGGCGGCGACATAGCGCCGTCTGCGGTGGTCCCAGGCGCGCCATACCGCGCCCACACCGCCACGCCCGATCGGGTCGGCCAGCTCGTACCGCCCCGCGAAGACCTCGCCCATGACCGTGCGGCTCCTCCCCCTGGTGCGCTGCCCCGGCCGTAGGGCCGGGCCCGGTGCCGGACCCCCTCCGGACCGGGCCGGGGGTCAGCTCTGGTGGGACTGGTAGTGCGCGACCGCGTCGGCGGTGCGGCCCGCGCCGTAGACCCGGAGGAACTCTGCCAGTTCGGGGTGGGTCGGGGCGAGGGTGTCCGCCGCGTCGATGATGTCCCCGGCGGCGGCGACGGAGCGCAGCAGCGACTGGATCTCGCGCACGACCCGCTTGACCGTGGGCGCGCCCGAACTGCTCGTCGTCGTGGTGGTGTTGCTCAGCACCGAGCCCCCTTGGGACTTCTTGATCTCGTCCATGCGGTCGGTCGCCTCAGCCGCGCTCACACTGCCGTCGGCCACCTGCGCGGCCAGCTCCTGCAGCAACTGCACCCGCTGCACCACCGCGGGGTTGCCGATCTTGGCCCGCTGGCCGCTCATGAGCTGCGACAGCATCGGAGCCGACAGCCCCAGCGCGGCGGCGAGCCGGGCCTGATTGAGCCCGAGATCGTCGATGAGCTTACGGAAGAGCGCCCCCAACGGCTCCCCGTACCAGTTCCGCTGGAGCTCCCGCGCTCTCGCGGTGGCTTCCTGCTGTGCGGCATCCATTGCGTCTCCCCATCGCTTCCCCAGAAACCGTGGTTCGCTGACGCGAACCACGTCGAGCATCCTACGGAGCGGGGTGATTCGCGGGGACCCCCAATCTTTTTGCGGGATACGGGGGGTGAACCGGTACTCTGGTCTGCGACGCCCGCCAGGAGCCCGTCCTCCCGTCGGCTGTCCCCTTCCGGGGCCTTAGCTCAGTTGGTAGAGCGCTGTCTTTGCATGGCAGATGTCAGGGGTTCGACTCCCCTAGGCTCCACAAGAAAAACCCCCTCCGACCTGCGGAAGCGCAGTGCGGAGGGGGTTTTTGTTGTGCTGGCGGGGGGGTCGGGGGGTGGCGGGGGCTGTTTCACGTGAAACAGCTTGGGGTGAGCGTGACTTGGGGGGGCGGGTCAGCGGTTCTCGTCGCCCTCGATGTCGTCCTCGACCTGCTTCGCCTGGACCTCGGGGTCCAGGACGGAGGGGCCGGTGCCGTCGACCGAGTGGAGGCGGGCCGCGTCCGGCATCTCGGTGGCGGCCGGGGGCTCGACCAGCCAGTCCGGGTTGGCCTGGCGGTCCCACCACTGCCAGGCGGCGTAGGCGCCGCCCGCGAGCAGGCTGGCCAGTGCCACGTACTTCAGCGCCCGGCCGGTGCGGCCGCGACGCTCGTTGCGGCGGGCCAGCTTCTGGATCTCCTTGGCCGACACATTGCCCCGCAGCGCGACCAGGGCGGCGGCGCTGCGCGCTGCGGCCTCGTCGTACACCGGGGTGGCGGCGGCCACGGCCTGCTCGATCCGGGGGCGGGAGTACTCCGCCGCCTGCTTGGCGGCCTTTCGGGTCAGCTTGGCGGCGTCCTGCGCTGCCTGATCGACCTTCGGCGGCACGTGGGAGAGCGCTCGCTCCACCTGCGGGGCGAGCTTGGCGTCGTACTGAAGGCGGGCCTGGTCGGCCGCCTGCGAGACCACGGGCGCCAGCCGTACACGTGCCTCCTGCGTGTAATGAGCGGCACGCTCCTTGGCCGTGTCGGCATAGGGCGCCACCACGTCCGCTGCGTGCAGCACGCTGTCCTTGGCCGAACCGGTCGCGGCGCGCACGCTGTCGATGCGGGTCACGGGAACCTCCTCCTCGGTGGCGGTACGGTATTTCGACTGTCCACCCTGTTACGGATCATGCCTGTCGGTGGCCCACACAGCATGTGTGGACGGGCATACGGGTGCCGATCTCTGGCGAAGTGGTGAAATACGGGCAACCGGCCCCGCCGACGACCCTGCCACGATTCGCCGCCGGTCGCCGCCCAAACGGGCCGAACTCGCCGTCACCCGCCCGGTTCCGGGCCGCCTGGAGCGTGCGAGGATCGGGGGCGAACGGAAAGACAACGGAAGGCAGATCGTGGCCGAGCAGCTTTACGCCACCCTGAAGACCAACCACGGCGACATCAAGATCAGGCTGTTCCCGAACCACGCGCCGGCCACGGTCAAGAACTTCGTCGAGCTGGCCCGGGGCGAGCGCTCCTGGAAGCACCCGGCGACCGGCGTCGAGAGCACCGACCGGCTCTACGACGGCACCACCTTCCACCGGGTGATCAGCGGCTTCATGCTCCAGGGCGGCGACCCGCTCGGCACCGGCATCGGCGGCCCCGGCTACCAGTTCCCGGACGAGTTCCACCCCGACCTGTCCTTCAACAAGCCCTACCTGCTCGCCATGGCCAATGCCGGGCCGGGCACCAACGGCTCGCAGTTCTTCATCACGGTCTCCCCGACCACCTGGCTGAACCGCAAGCACACCATCTTCGGCGAGGTCGCCGACGCGGCCGGCCAGAAGGTCGTCGACGCCATCGCCGCCGTCCCCACGGGCCGCAACGACCGTCCTCTCGAGGACGTGGTGATCGAGTCCGTCGTGGTGGAGAAGACCGAAGGCTGACCCGCGAGGGGGAAGCCGGCGCGGGGAACCAAATGCCCCGCTCGTCCGTAGGGATGGGCGGGGGCGGCGCCGCGCCCCCGCCAGTGACGACGGACGACGCGAGGGACTAAGGGGATCTCATGGACCAGGCAGCGGCCGACGCCCCGGGCGCCCGCAGCGTGCCCGTCTGCTACCGGCACCCGGACCGCGAGACCGGTGTGCGCTGCACCCGCTGCGACCGGCCGATCTGTCCCGAGTGCATGGTCGACGCCTCCGTGGGCTTCCAGTGCCCCGACTGCGTGCGCGGCGGCACCCCCGCCTCCGGCCATGCGCCGGCCCCCGCCGACAACCGCCCCCGCACCCTCGCGGGCGGCACCCTCACCCGCGACCCCCGCCTGGTCACCAAGGTCCTCATCGGGCTGAACCTGGCCCTCTTCCTGGTCAAGCTCTCCCTGGGTGACGTCTTCACCAACCAGCTCGATCTGATCGGCCGGGCCTACGCCCCCCACCTCACCGGCATCCAGGGCGTCGCCGAGGGGCAGTGGTACCGCCTGCTGACCTCGATGTTCCTGCACAGCGGCTATGTGCACATCCTCTTCAACATGCTCAGCCTGTGGTGGATCGGCGGCCCGCTGGAAGGTGCCCTCGGCCGCGCCCGCTACCTCACGCTGTACCTGGTCTGCGGCCTGGCCGGCGGTGCGCTGACCTACCTCCTGGCCGCGCCGAACCAGCCCTCGCTGGGCGCCTCCGGTGCGATCTTCGGCCTGTTCGGCGCCACCGCCGTCCTGCTGCGCCGCCTGAAGTACGACATGCGGCCGGTCATCGTGCTGCTGGTGGTCAACCTGATCATCACGTTCGGGGTGCCGGGCATCGCCTGGCAGGCGCACATCGGCGGCCTGGTCGCGGGCGTCGTCGTGGGGTACGCGATGATCCACGCGCCGCGCGAGCGACGGGCGTTGATCCAGTACGGGGCCTGTGCGCTGGTGCTCCTGGTGGTGGCCGTTCTCACCCTGGTGAGAACCCTCCAGCTCACCTGAGCCCGAACCGTTGTCCACAGTCTGTGCCCGATCTTGTGCACACTGTGCGGGAACAACCGTGCCCCCTGTCGCTCGGATGAGAATCCGCAGGTCAGACAGGGGGCATTAAGCGGAGCGCCGGTCGTCGGATGGTGTTTCCGGCGTCAACCGGGGATGAGTTATCCACAGATCGTATTCCTTTTCCCCAGGGGGGTGTGGATACTTCGTTGGCCTGTGGATAACTCAGTGGAGGGCCGTGGGCAGAGGTAGCCGGAACCGGCTCTGGTGGGCTATGGGCCCGGTCACTTCCACTGGGTGGAGACGCCGAAGCCCGCCGCGATGAAGCCGAAGCCGACGACGATGTTCCAGTTGTCCAGGCTGTCGATCGGCAGCGAGCCGTCGGTCACGTAGAACACCACGATCCACGCCAGGCCGATGAGGAACATCGCCAGCATGACGGGCGCGACCCAGGCGCTGTTGGTGAGCTTGATGGCCTGCGCCTGCTTGACGGGCGGCGGCGTGTAGTCGGCCTTCTTGCGGATACGTGACTTCGGCACGAGGGTCTCTCCTGTCGATGCGCTGCGTGACCGCGCAGGTGTCTGGGTCGAGCTCGGGGCAGCGTACAAGGGGACGGCTGGGGCACACCGAGTGCTCCCCCGGACGTCCGTTAGCGTAGTGCTTCCGTGGCGCCGAAGGAGATAAGGGTACGTTGAGCAATTCTGCCGACTCCCCGGGGACGGGAGCAATGGGTTCCGCCCCGGACCGCCGCCCGCGTTTCCGGCCGGTGCGGATTCTCACCGCCGGTGTCTTCGCGCTGGCCGGCCTCATCTTCGTCACCAGCTTCAACACTGCCAAGGGCACCGACCTGCGCACCGACACCTCGCTGCTGAAGCTGTCGGACCTCGTCCAGGAGCGCAGCCGGAAGAACCAGGGCCTGGACGAGTCCAACGCCACACTGCGGCACAGCGTCGAGTCGCTCGCCGAGGGCGACGACGGCAGCACCCGCGCCCAGGACCGGCGGCTCGGCGTGCTGGAGAAGAGCGCGGGCACCGAGCGGCTCACCGGCAAGGCCGTCACCGTCACCCTCAACGACGCCCCGCCGAACGCCACCGCCAAGCTCCCCGGCTATCCCCCGCCGCAGCCCGACTACCTGGTCATCCACCAGCAGGACCTCCAGGCGGTCGTCAACGCGCTCTGGCACGGCGGCGCCCAGGGCATCAAGGTCATGGACCAGCGGCTGATCTCCACCAGCGCGGTCCGCTGCGTCGGCAACACCCTGATCCTCCAGGGCCGCGTCTACTCACCCCCGTACAAGATCACCGCCGTGGGGGACCCGGAGCGGCTGAAGCAGGCGCTCGCCGCGAGCAAGGCGATCCAGAACTACATGGTGTACGTCAATGTGTACGGCCTGGGCTGGGACGTCGCCGACGAGGGCACCGTCACCCTGCCCGGCTACACCGGCACCGTCGACCTGCACTACGCGACGCCCGTGAAGTAGGCGCGCCTCGAGCGGCCGCGCCTCACCCGCCGACCGCGTGTTCGCGGTGGGAAACCGTTCCGCCGGTCATTGAGGTGATCGGCGCCCGGCGCCGTATGTCCAGGTGTGCTCCAGGCAGGCCGGTGACGGACCCGGCGCCGTTAGTCTGGTGCCGTACGGCGTGAGTCAGGGGCCGTGGAGGAACGGAAGGGACGGCATGTACGGCTGGATCTGGCGGCATCTGCCGGGCAACGCGTTGGTGAGGGCACTGATCTCGCTCGTGCTCGTCGTGGCCGCGGTCTACGTCCTGTTCCAGTACGTGTTCCCGTGGGCGGAACCGCTGCTGCCCTTCAACGATGTGACGGTGGACAACCAGTGAGCAGCGCCCGGATTCTCGTCGTCGACAACTACGACAGCTTCGTCTTCAACCTCGTCCAGTACCTGTACCAGCTCGGCGCCGAGTGCGAGGTGCTGCGCAACGACGAGGTGACCACCGCGCACGCCCAGGACGGCTTCGACGGCGTCCTCCTCTCGCCCGGACCGGGCACCCCCGAGGAGGCCGGGGTCTGCGTGGACATGGTCCGGCACTGCGCCGCGACCGGCGTCCCGGTGTTCGGCGTCTGCCTCGGCATGCAGTCGATGCAGGTCGCCTACGGCGGGGTGGTGGACCGGGCGCCCGAGCTGCTGCACGGCAAGACCTCGCCGGTGATCCACGAGGGCCGGGGCGTCTTCGCGGGACTGCCGACGCCGTTCATCGCCACCCGGTACCACTCGCTGGCCGCCGAGCCGGCCACCGTGCCGGCCGAGCTGGAGGTCACCGCCCGCACCGAGGACGGGATCATCATGGGGCTGCGCCACCGTGAACTCCCGGTCGAGGGCGTGCAGTTCCACCCCGAGTCGGTGCTGACCGAGCACGGCCACCGGATGCTGGCCAACTGGCTCGCCGAGTGCGGCGACCGGGACGCGGTGGCGAGGTCGGCGGGGCTCGCCCCGGTGGTGGGCAGGGCCACGGCGTGACCACCCCGCGCCCGGAACGCGAGGACGCGTACGGCGGGGCGCCGTACGGGTCCTACGGTCCGGCGTTCGTGGGCGCGGGCGATCCGGGGACGGCGCGGAGGCCGGCCGTCGACGACTACAGCGGCTACGACGCGTACCCGGACGGCCCCGAACTCCCCCTGGACGACCGGACGATGGCGCTCCGGGTACCCGGTGCGGCGGAGGGCGCGTACGGCTCGCTGAGCGCCTCCGCGGGCGCTGTGGGCGCCGGGGGAGCCACCGGGGGGCGCGCGGCCCGCAGGAAGGCCGCCAAGCGGGGCGGCGGGCGGCGTGGGGCCGAGGCTCCGGCCGCTGCGAACGGTCCGTCGCGGCCGCTGTCACGGGTCGAGGCCCGGCAGCAGGCGCGGGCGCGCAAGCCGGGGGCGGCCGTCATGGTGAGCCGGGCGGTCGGTGAACTCTTCATCACCACCGGTGTGGTCATGCTGCTGTTCGTCACCTACCAGCTCTGGTGGACCAACGTCCGGGCCCACGCCGAGGCCGGCAGCGAGACGAGCCAGCTCCAGGACGACTGGGCGAACGGCAAGCGGGCGCCGGGGGTGTTCGAGCCGGGACAGGGCTTCGCCATCCTGCACATCCCCAAGCTGGACGTGGTCGCGCCGATCGCGGAGGGCGTCAGCAACAAGAAGGTGCTCGACAAGGGGATGATCGGGCATTACGGCGAGGCGCCGCTGAAGACGGCGATGCCGTACGACAAGACCGGCAACTTCGGGCTCGCGGCGCACCGCAACACCCATGGGGAGCCGTTCCGTTACATCAACCGGCTGGTGGCGGGCGACGCCGTGGTGGTCGAGACGCAGGACGAGTACTTCGTGTACAAGGTGGCGTCGATGCTGCCGGTGACTCCGCCGTCCAACACCAGCGTGCTGAATCCGGTGCCGAACGGGTCCGGGTTCACCCGGCAGGGGCGGTACATCACCCTCACCACCTGCACGCCGGAGTTCACCAGCAAGTACCGGCTGATCGTCTGGGGCAAGATGGTCGAGGAACGCCCGCGCAGCAAGGGCAAGCCGGACGCGCTCATCCAGTAGCGGCGGTCCGTCTCACCAGCCGAAGAGCCGAACATGGGCAGGGGATCTGTGGCAGCGACCGCCGACGGCACCGAAGAGCACACGGCCGCGTCCGGCACGGGCGGCGGCCCGCCGCGCGGGCAGGGGCCCATCGCGCGCGCGGTCAGCTTCCTCGGGGAACTCCTCATCACGGCCGGGGTGGTGCTCGGGCTGTTCGTCGTCTACTCGCTGTGGTGGACCAACGTCGTCGCCGACCGGCACGCCGACCGGCAGGCGGACCGGGTCCGGGAGCACTGGGCGAACTCCGCGACCGGTCCCGGCGCGCTGGACACCAAGGACGGCATCGGCTTCCTGCACGTCCCGGCGATGCGCAACGGCGCGGTCCTGGTGGAGAAGGGCACCTCCCCCGACGTGCTCGACGAGGGCGTGGCTGGCTACTACACCGACCCGGCCAAGGCCGTGCTCCCGATGACCGGCAAGAAGGGCAACTTCACCCTCGCCGCCCACCGCGACGGCCACGGCGCCAAGTTCCACAACATCGACAAGGTCCACGAGGGCGACCCGGTCGTCTTCGAGACCAAGGACAAGTGGTACGTCTACAAGGTCTACTCGATCCTCCCGGAGACCTCGAAGTACAACGTCGACATCCTCGCCCAGGTCCCGAAGGAGTCCGGCAAGACGAAGCCGGGCCACTACATCACCCTGACCACCTGCACCCCGGTCTACACCAGCCGCTACCGCTACATCGTCTGGGCAGAACTGGTCCGCACGGAAAAGGTAGACGCCAAACGCACCCCTCCGGCGGAACTCCGCTGATCACCCCTTACGGCCCTCCAGCCGCCGCAACCGCGCGTGATGCGTCCGCAGCCGCTGCTCGATCCGCCCCACCCCGTCCCGCATCGCCACCAGCTCCCGCTGATGCTCACCCGAGGTCTCGATCAACGCGTTGAACATCGGTACGACCGTCTTGCCGAGGATGTGCGCGATCCGCTGATCGATACGGTCGTCCAGCGCGGGGCCGTCGAGCCCGGCACGGGACGCCTGCTCCACATCGAGGAGATACGTGCGCACCCGCCGGGCGACCTCGCTGTCGCGGAGGAGCATGGCGATGTTGAGGACGGCTCGGCGGGAGTAGACCGTGAGGCTCCGACGGGCCTGTGGATAACTTCCCAGCGAGAGTGACACGTTGTCACTCTCGAATTCGCGCAGGTCAGCGCCACGCAGAACGGCCATGCCATTGGCTGTGAGTTCCTCACGGTGCCGACGGGTCAGTTGGCGCACGGCCTCGACGGTGACACCGAAGTAGGTCGCCACCATCGCGGTCGTCACATGCAGGCCGTCCGGAAGCAGGGAGAGGGTCTTCACCCGGTCCAGTACCTCGGTGCGGTCCAGCACGCTGGTGCGCAGCGTCTGGGATTCCAGGAGCACGGTTTCGTCGATCATGCCCTGTCAACGACCTGTGGGCATATGAGGGCACGATCGGAAAACGGGACAGGCCCCCGGCACCTGGGGGTGCTGGGGGCCTGTGGGTTGATCAGTGCGGAGCGGGGGTCAGCCGTTGGGGCCGCCGAAGATTCCGCCGAGGCCGCCTCCGCCGTCGTTGCCCTGGCTGGCGACGACGAGGGTGATGGTGTCGCCCTTGTTGGCCGGGGTGCCGGGCGGGACGCTCTGCGTGAGGACGGTGGCCTTCTCGTCGCCGGCGCCCGGGCCCTGGGCGTTGACCTGGAGGCCGAGGTCCTGGAGGGTCTTGCGGGCGTCCTTCAGGGACGACTGGACCACGTTCGGCACCTGGACCTGCTGCGGGGTGTCGTTCTTGCCGACGCTGATGGAGACCGGGGTGCCCTTCTTGACCTGGCGGCCGATCTCCGGGTTGGTGCCCTGGACCTTGCCGTTCTGGGCCGGGTCGGCCACGGGCTGGTCGTTGCAGGTCGGGACGAGACCCGCGTTCTGGAGGTCGGCCTTGGCCTCGTCGCAGGACTTGCCCCTGACCTCCGGGATGGTGACCTTCTCCTCGGCCTTGGCGACCGTCAGGGTGATCGTGGACCCCTTCTGCACCTGGTTACCGCCGGTGGGGTCCTGGTCGAGGACGTTGTCGGGGGTGTCGCTGGAGACGCGGGTCTCCTTCTTCACCGTGAGCTGGTAGTCGTCGCCTTCCAGCTTCTCCCGCGCCTCGTCGAAGCTGAGCCCGATGACACTCGGGATCGTCACCTTGGGCGCGCCCGTGGAGACGACCAGGTCGATGGTGTCGTTCTTCTTGACGTCCGAGCCCTCCGTGGGGGTCTGCGAACAGATCTTGTTCTTGGGCTGGTTCTCACACGGCTTGCGCGTGATGTCACCCAGCTTCAGATCCGACGCCTCCGCCATCTTCCGGGCGTCCTCGACGGTGTTGCCCACGAAGTTCGGCGCCGCGAACGGCTTGTCGCTCTTGCCGGGGAACATCCACATGCCGATGAGGATCGCGCCGACCAGCACGAGCGCACCCGCGACCGCGAGCAGGATCGTCGAGGTGTTGTTGCTGTTCTTCTTCTGCTGGCGCCGCCGGTCGGGCCGGTCGTCGTAGCCGTAGCCGCCGTCGTCCGGGTTCATCGGCGGGAGCATCGTCGTCGCCCCGGCCGGCTCCTGCCGCAGCGCGGTGGTCGCCTGGTCGTCCGCGTAGCCGTAGCCGACCGTGCTCATGGCCGCGGTCGCGCCGACGGGCTGGCCGTCGAGGCACGCCTCGATGTCGGCGCGCATCTCGTCGGCCGACTGGTAGCGGTAGTTCGGGTCCTTGGTCAGCGCCTTGAGGACGATCGCGTCCATCTCCGGCGTGATCTCGGGGTCGAACACGCTCGGCGGCTGCGGCTCCTCGCGCACGTGCTGGTAGGCCACGGCCACCGGGGAGTCGCCCACGAACGGCGGACGGACGGTCAGCAGCTCGTAGAGCAGGCAGCCCGTGGAGTACAGGTCGGACCGGGCGTCGACCTGCTCGCCCTTGGCCTGCTCCGGCGAGAGGTACTGGGCGGTGCCGATCACGGCCGCGGTCTGCGTCATCGTCATCCCGGAGTCGCCCATGGCGCGGGCGATGCCGAAGTCCATCACCTTGACCTGGCCGTTGCGGGTCAGCATGACGTTGGCCGGCTTGATGTCCCGGTGGACGATGCCGCTGCGGTGGGCGTACTCCAGACCCTGGAGGATGCCGATGGTCATCTCCATCGACCGCTCGGGCAGCAGCTTGCGCCCGGAGTGCAGCAGCTCACGGAGCGTGGAGCCGTCGACGTACTCCATCACGATGTACGGGATCGAGACCCCGTCGATGTAGTCCTCGCCCGTGTCGTAGACCGCGACGATCGCGGGATGGTTGAGCGAGGCGGCAGACTGGGCCTCCCGGCGGAACCGGGCCTGGAAGGACGGATCACGCGCGAGGTCCGCGCGCAGCGTCTTCACCGCCACGGTGCGGCCGAGGCGGGTGTCATGCGCGAGGTAGACCTCTGCCATGCCACCACGGCCGAGTACGTGGCCCAGCTCGTACCGGCCGCCTAGGCGACGCGGCTCTTCCATAGCTACTTACCAGCCCTCTCCGTCGGTCCCGCCCGGCACGGGTGTGCGCGGCCGGAGCTTCCGTCCGGGCCTACCGTACCCGGCTCGCTCTGTGTGACCTGGCCAAGCCGGTAACCCGATACCGGACCGGTATCGCAACGTGCGGCGATGTGAAGGGCACGTGAGCGGGTTCACTTCTTGGAGTTGATGACCGCCTCCATGACCTGCTTCGCGATCGGGGCGGCCAGGCCGCCACCGGAGATGTCGTCGCGGACGGCGTTGTCGTCCTCGATGACCACGGCCACGGCCACCGGCGAGCTGTGGTCGGGCAGCTTGGCGTAGGAGAGGAACCACGCGTAGGGGTTCTCGCTGTTCTTCACACCGTGCTGCGCGGTACCCGTCTTGCCGCCCACCGTCACGCCGTTGATCTGCGCGTTCTTACCGGTGCCGTCCTTGACGACCGTCTCCATCATCGACTGCAGGATCTGCGCGTTGCCCGGCGAGAGCGGCTGGCTCATCTCCTGCGGCTCGTTCTTCTCCACCGGGTCCAGGTTGGAGGACTGGAGGGAGTCGACCATGTACGGCTTCATCAGCTTGCCGTCGTTGGCGACCGCGGAGGCGACCATGGCCATCTGCAGCGGGGTGGCGGCGGTGTTGAACTGGCCGATGGAGGACAGCGCCGTCTGCGAGTCGTTCATGTCCTTCGAGAACACGGAGGCGTTGGCGCGGATCGGCGTGAACTGCTCGGAGTCGAAGCCGAACTTCTTGGCCTCCTCCAGCATCTTCTCGTTGCCGAGGTCGGCGCCGATCTTGCCGAAGACGGTGTTGCAGGAGTACTGGAGCGCGACCCGCATCGTCGCGTCCTTGCAGGGGATGTTGCCCTCGTTCTTCAGCTCGGTCTGCGTGCCGGGCATCACCCAGGGCAGCGGGCTGTCGGTCTGCTGGTCGGCCGAGGAGTACTTGCCGTTCTCCAGCGCCGCAGCGGCGGTGACCACCTTGAAGGTCGAGCCGGGCGGGTAGGTCTCGCGCAGCGCCCGGTTGAGCATCGGGTCGGAGGAGTCGCTCTTCTTCTGGAGCTTCGCCCAGGCCGCGGCGTCGGCGTCACGGGAACCCGCGAAGGACGACGGGTCGTACGAGGGGTACGAGGCCAGCGCGAGGATCTTGCCGGTGGAGGGCTCCAGCGCGACGACCGCGCCCTTGCCGCCCTGGTTCTTCAGCCCGGAGTACGCGGCCTTCTGCGCCGCCGAGTTGAGCGTGGTGACGACGTTGCCGCCCTGCTTTGGCTTGCCGGTCAGCATGTCCAGGGTGTTGCGGAAGAACAGCCGGTCGTCGTTGCCGGTGAGGATGCCGTCGTTGATCTTCTCGAGCTGCGTGCTGTCGAACGCCTGGGAGGAGTACCCGGTGACCGGCGCCCACATGGGGCCGTTCTTGTACGTGCGCTTGTACTTGAAGTCGCCGGCCTTGGTCTCGACGGAACCGGTTATCGGCTCGCCGTCCACGACGATGTCGCCGCGCGGGGAGGCGTAGCGCTCGATGGCGACGCGGCGGTTGTCGGTCGCGGTGCGGAGCTCGTCGGCCTTGACGTACTGGAGCCAGTTGTCGCGGATCAGCAGGGCCAGGACGAGCAGTCCGCAGAAGAGCGCGATGCGGCGCAGGGGCTTGTTCACGTCCGGCCTTTCCACGAGCTGACAGGGACGCCTGTCGCTTCGGTCTCTCGGTGTCGCTGGGGCTGGCCCCCGTCCTTGGCCGCCCACAGTCTAGGGGCAGTGCCTGTGGGCGCGGAGGCTCCTGAGGCCCGGCGACGGGACCCGCCCAGAGGTACGGTCCCGCCGCCCGCCGCGCTCACTGCGGGTCGGGCCCGGTGGTGCCGGGCCGCACGATCTGCGTCATCTCGGCGTCGGGGTTGCCGGCCGGGCTGGGTGCCGGGCGCCGGGCGGTGTCGCTGATGCGGATCAGGATGCCGATGAGCGCCCAGTTGGCGATGACGGACGAACCGCCGTACGCGAGGAAGGGCATCGTCATACCGGTCAGCGGGATGAGCCCCATCACACCGCCGGCGACGACGAACACCTGGAGGGCGAAGGCGCCGGACAGGCCCACCGCGAGCATCTTGCCGAAGGGGTCGCGGGCGGCGAGGGCGGTGCGCACACCGCGCTCGACGATCAGGCCGTAGACCAGCAGGATCGCCATGATGCCGGCCAGGCCCAGCTCCTCACCGAAGGTGGCGAGGATGAAGTCGGAGTTGGCGGCGAAGCGGATCAGCTCGGAGTGGCCCTGGCCCCATCCGGTGCCGAGGGTGCCGCCGGAGCCGAACGCCCACAGGGCCTGCTGGAGCTGGTCGGAGTGACCGACCTGGCCCTGCCGGGAGAGCGTGTACTCCTTCATCGGGTCGAGCCAAGCCTGGACACGCTGCTGCACGTGGGGCTCGAAGCTCGCGACGCCGACCGCGCCCACAGCGCTCATCAGCAGACCGAAGACGATCCAGCTCGTCCGCTCGGTGGCCACGTACAGCATGATCACGAACATGCCGAAGAAGAGCAGCGAGGTGCCGAGGTCCGTCTCGAACACCAGGATGATGATCGAGGTGAACCACACCACCAGGATCGGCCCCAGGTCGCGGCCGCGCGGCAGGTAGAGGCCCATGAAGCGGCGGCTGGCGAGCGCGAGCGCGTCCCGCTTGACCATCAGATAGCCGGCGAAGAAGACCGCGAGCACGATCTTGGCGAACTCACCGGGCTGGATGGTGAAGCTGCCGATCTTGATCCAGATCTTGGCACCGTAGGTCAGGTCGGCACCGAGGCCGGGCACCAGCGGGAGCAGCAGCAGGACGAGCGCGGCCACCATGGAGATGTATGTGTACCGCTGCAGCGTGCGGTGTTCCTTGAGGAAGATCAGCACGACGGCGAACAGGATGATGCCCAGCGCGGTGTAGACGAGCTGGTTGGTGGCCTTGCCGCCCGCCTGGCCGATGGACTGCAGCAGCTTCGACTGGTCCAGGCGCCAGATGCACACCAGGCCGAGCCCGTTGAGCAGGGTGGCCAGCGGCAGCATCAGCGGATCGGCGTACGGGGCGAACTTGCGCACCGCGAGGTGGGCGACGCCCGCCAGCAGGCCGAGGCCCAGGCCGTAGCCGAGCAGGCCCGCGGGGACCTGGTCGTTGAGGGCCAGGCCCACGTTGGCGTAGGCGAACACCGGGATGGCCACGGCGAAGATCAGCAGGGCCAGCTCGGTGTTGCGGCGGCTCGGCGCACCGATCGAGCCGATCGTGGACGTGTGGTGCGTCGGCGTGTTGGTAGTACTGCTCATCGTGTGACGGGGCCTCTCACGGCTTGCCTACTGCTTGCCGCACTGATCGGCGACCTTCTGCTCATCCTCGGAGAGGCTGGGGCCGGGCCGGGGAGTGGCGGATGCGGTCGGGGACTTCGAGGGCGACGCCTGCGACTTCGACCCGGAGGCCGAGGGGTCCGGCGAGGGGCTGGCCTTGGTGAAGGCGGTCTTGGTGGCACCGGTGGTGCCGCCGGTCGCGCCCTGGCCCGTCTTGGAGTTCTGCTGCTCCCGCTCGGCGGCGGTGCGCTCGGCCTCCTTGCGGCAGGCGGACGCCTGCACGGAGAGGGCCTGCACCTTGGAACGGGCCTGGGACAGGCCGCCCGCCACCACGATCGTGTTCTTGACCTGCTTCTGCTGGTACGCGGGCAGGTACTTGAGTTCGATCTCGGGGTGGTCCTGCTCCACCTTGGACAGCGAGACCCAGGCGAGGTCCTGGCTGATGCCCTGGTAGAGCGCGACGTGCTCGCCGTTGACCCCGACGTAGTACTGGGTCTGGGTCCAGCGCCAGCCGCCGTAGACGGCTCCGCCGATCACCGCGAGGGCCAGCGCGCTCCAGAGGGAACGCTTCAGCCAGCGGCGGCCCTTGCGGGGCTTGGTGAAGTCCTCCTTGGAGTACTCGCCGAAGCTGCCCTCGGGCGCGTATTCCTCGGTGTCACCGGCGGGCCCGCCGTGCCGTCCGCCGCCGGACTGCCTGCGGCCCTGGCGGCCGAGGTGCGAGGCGCGGCCGGCCGGGGTCTGCATGATGCCGTTGTCGTGGTTCAGGTGGTGCTGGTTCTCGGCGACGGCACCGACCACGACCGGGGTGTCGGAGAGCTGCCCGGCGAGGGTGTCGCCGGTCTCCAGGTCGAGCACGTCGGCGACGATCACCGTGATGTTGTCGGGGCCGCCACCGCGCAGCGCGAGCTGGATCAGCTCCTGCACGGTCTCCTGCGGGCCCTGGTAGCTGGCGAGCGCCTCCTCCATCGTCTGGTGGGAGACGACGCCGGAGAGTCCGTCGGAGCAGATCAGGTAGCGGTCGCCGGCGCGGACCTCGCGGATGGAGAGGTCGGGCTCGACGTGGTCGCCGCTGCCGAGGGCGCGCATCAGCAGGGCGCGCTGCGGGTGGGCGCCGGCCTCCTCCTCGGTGATCCGGCCCTCGTCGACCAGGCGCTGCACCCAGGTGTGGTCCTGGGTGATCTGGCTGAGCATGCCGTCGCGGAGCAGGTAGGCGCGCGAGTCGCCGACGTGCACGAGGCCGAGCCGCTGGCCGGTCCACAGCAGCGCGGTCAGGGTGGTCCCCATGCCTTCGAGCTGGGGGTCTTCCTCGACCATGGAGCGCAGTTGTTCGTTGGCGCGGCGCACGGCGGTGCCGAGCGAGGTGAGGATGTCGGAGCCGGGCACGTCGTCGTCGAGCGTGACCAGGGTGGAGATGACCTCGGAGGAGGCGACCTCACCGGCGGCCTGGCCGCCCATGCCGTCGGCGATGGCGAGCAGGCGCGGACCGGCGTAACCGGAGTCCTCGTTGCCCTCCCGGATCATGCCCTTGTGCGATCCGGCGGCGAAGCGCAGTGACAGGCTCATGCGCACCTCGCCAGTCGGCTCCGGGTACAGCCGGTCGTGTCGAGCCACACTGCCCACCCTCCGGTCGGGAGCGCGCCGGGGACCGGATTGCGGTCCGCCGCCGCGTGCTCGCTCCGCTCGCGCTCATTCATTGGTGTAGCACTACTTCCGCAGCTCGATGACGGTCTTGCCGATGCGGATCGCGCCGCCCAGCGGGACCGGTGTCGGGGTCGTCAGCCGGGACCGGTCCAGGTAGGTGCCGTTGGTGGAGCCGAGGTCCTCCACGATCCACTGGCCGTCGCGGTCGGGGTAGATCCTGGCATGCCGGCTGGAGGCGTAGTCGTCGTCCAGCACGATCGTGGAGTCGTGCGCGCGGCCCAGGGTGATGGTCTGGCCCTGGAGCGCCACGGTGGTCCCGGCGAGGGTGCCCTCGGTGACGACGAGCTTGCTGGGCGCGTTGCGCCGCTGGCGGCCGCCGCCGCTCTGCTGGGCCCGCTGTCCGCGCTGGCCGCGCTGGGACGGGGGCGCGGACTGCTGCCGGCCGGCGGCCTGCGGACGCTGGGCCTCGCGGCGCGCTCCGCGCTGTGTGACACGCGTACCGAACAGATCGCTGCGGATGACCTGCACGGCCACGATCACGAACAGCCACAGTACGGCCAGGAAACCCAGCCGCATGACCGTGAGGGTCAGCTCTGACATTGCCCCCGCTTCACCCTTCGGCTTGCCTATAGATAACGGTGGTGCTGCCCACGACGATCCGCGAGCCGTCGCGGAGCGTAGCGCGGGTGGTGTGCTGCCCGTCCACCACGATGCCGTTGGTGGACCCGAGGTCCTGGATCGTCGAGGGGGTCCCGGTGCGGATCTCGCAGTGCCTGCGGGAGACGCCGGGGTCGTCGATCCGTACGTCCGCCTCGGTGCTGCGGCCCATGACCAGGGTCGGGCGGGAGATCTGGTGGCGGGTGCCGTTGACCTCGATCCAGTACCGGGTCGCGGCGCCGCCCATCGGGGCGGCCGCGGGGCGCTGGGTGGCGGGCTGGGGGTAGCCGTAGCCGCCGGGCCGGGCGCCGGGGGGCGGCGCGGACGGCATCGGGGGGGCTCCGGCGGGCGGGTAGCCGTACCCGCCCTGGGGGGCCTGGGGGGCCGCGGGGCCCGGGCCGCCGGAGTGCGGGGCCTGGGGTTCCTGGCTGCTGGAGGAGGCGAGGGTGCGGCTGCGCACCCGGTACAGACCGGTGTCCAGGTCGGGGGCCTTCTCCAGGGTGACCTTGATCGGCCCCATGAAGGTGTAGCGCTGCTGCTTGGCGTAGTCGCGCACCATTCCGGCCAGTTCGTCGCCGAGCTGTCCGGAGTAGGGGCTGAGCCGCTCGTGGTCGGGCGTGCTCAGCTCCACGATGAAGTCGTTGGGCACGACGGTCCGGTCGCGGTTCCAGATCGTCGCGTTGTTGTCGCACTCCCGCTGGAGCGCGCCGGCGATCTCCACCGGCTGGACCTCGGACTTGAACACCTTGGCGAAGGTGCCGTTGACCAGACCTTCGAGACGCTGCTCGAATTTCTTCAGGACTCCCATGGGGCACCTCCTCCGTCGCTGCCGTTCTGCCGTGCCGTGCTCGGCGCGGCAGCCTCGCCGGTTCTGCTCACTGATCGTATCTACGCGCCCGGCAATCAGCCGGTTCCCCCAGCGGACCCCCTTCGAACTCCTTCGGAGGAGGATCGTAGAGGTGGCCCCGGTCCAGTGTCCCGCACCCGGCGGCCGGTCCGGTCCCCCTGTGGATGAGATGGCCGGGACCGGTACGAGGTTGATACGTGAACAGCTTTGTCCACAGCGGCGGCGGTCGCGGGATCGCCCGGGGGGCCGCCGCGCGGTGCGGGTTTCCGGGCGCGGCGGGACAGATGGCCAGGTGGGGGGCGTGCGGAAGGGATGTGATTCCACCCCGTGGGCCGTGCTAATGTTCTGCATGTCGGAAGGCGCCAGCCCGCAAGGGCCGAACCGGAAGACACACCCAATGCGCGGGTGGCGGAATAGGCAGACGCGCTGGATTCAGGTTCCAGTGCCCGAAAGGGCGTGGGGGTTCAACTCCCCCCTCGCGCACAAGTCCCAAGTGGGCGGCATCGTTTCGATGTCGCCCACTTCGGCGTTTCCAGGGCCGTGTCCCTCCGGGGCGGGCGGACACGGCCGTGTGAGTAAGGTCTCAGGTCCCGGTGTTCACCCGCCGGCCAGGATCTGGCCGATCACATGGCGGGCGTTCGCGGAGATGACCGGGTTGGTGTGCCGGTAGTACGGAAGTTGAATCACCGCCATGGACAGGGCCCAGCCGCGCCCGCGCTCCCAGGTGGCGTCGTCCACGTCGGCCCCGGCCCGGAAGACCGGGCGGGAGACGGGGGTCAGCAGGTTCCAGGCGGGGATGAGGTCGATCGCCGGGTCGCCCACGCCCGCGGTGCCGAAGTCGATGACGGCCGCCAGCCGGCCGTCGGCGCCCAGCAGGTTGCTCGGCATCAGGTCGGAGTGGGTCCAGCACGGCGCTCCCGTCCAGTGGGGTGCCTTAAGCGCCCTCTCCCAGGCGGCCGTGATCGCGTCGGCGTCGAAGGGCTCGTCGGTACGGCGCAGCGCCTCGATCGCGGAGCGGGTCTCGGTGTCGGCCGTGCTCAGCGGGCCGCCCCGGTAGGCCGGAGGGCCACCCTCCAGGCCGGCCTTGCGCAGGGCGGTGACGAAGGCCGCCAGGTCGCGGGCCACGGCCTCGGTGCCGTACTCCGCGCCCTCGACCAGGACTTCGCCCTCCAGCCACCGGTGGACGGCCCACCGCCACGGGTAGCCCTCGGCGGGCTCCCCCAGCGCGACGACCTCGGGGACCGGCACCGGCAGCAGCGGCGCCAGCCGGGGCAGCCAGCGGGCCTCGTGGTCCAGCGTCCCGGCACCGCCCTGAAGGAGCGGCAGCCGGACCGTCAGGCCGGTGCCCAGGCGGTAGATGGCGTTCACCGTGCCGCCGGACTCAAGGCGGGAGACGGGCAGGCCGGCCCACTGGGGGAACTGACCGCGCAGCAGCCGCCGGACGAGGCCGGGATCGGTGTGGGCCTCGCCCGCGTGCATCTTCCTGCTCGTGCTCATGTGGATGCGGTGGTCCTCTTCGTGTCGGGCCGGTGTCGGTGGTGCAGGGTTCTGCCGGTGCAGGGTTCTACCGGTACAGGGGGGTGGTGGCGGAGGTCACCTCGAAGGTGACCGTTTCGGCCAGTTCGCGGGCGAGGGCGCGAGCGGCGGCCGGGGTGTCCGCGCCGACCGCGAGATGGCCGGCGCGGGAGCCGGAGTCGCGGACCGGGCCGACGAGGTCGCCGGGGGCGACGGTCAGGGCGGCGCTGAGCACCGCGGGGTGCGCGGTCACCCGGTCCCAGCCGTCGATCCGCTCCAGGCGCCCCTCGGGCGGGGCGAGGAAACGGACGGCCGCGGCCCGGGTGGCCGGGGGCACCGGGGCGGCCGGCAGACCGAAGGCGTCGTCGTAGATCAGGCCGAACAGCTCCAGTCCGGGCCTGGCGTACGCCATGAGCTGATGCAGCCAGTCGCCGCCGGGGCGGGCGTGGACCTCGCCGAGGACGATTCCCGCGGCGGTGCGCCACAGTTCGACGTGGAAGACGCCCACCCGCAGACCGAGCGCGCGCAGCGCCCGGCCGACCTCCCGGCTGATCTCCTCGTACGCCCCGTCGGGCAGTTCGGCCGGGACGACGTGGCCGATCTCGACGAAGTGGGGCGGCGGGAGCTTCTCCTTGGCGGTGACGGCCAGCGTCATCGGGCCGTCGCCGAGCAGGACGCCCTCGACGCTGTACTCCTCGCCCGTGACGTACTCCTCCAGCAGGAAGGGGTCGGCTGTGGGCAGCTCGGCCAGGGCGAGGTCCAGGTCCGCCGGTCCCGTGACCTTGCGGACGCCCGTACTGCCCATCCCGGCGCGGGGTTTGACCACCCAGGGTCCCGGTGTGGTGCCGAGGAAGGCGAGGGCGTCCGCGCGGTCGGCGCAGAGCCGGACGCCCGGCTGACGCAGTCCGGCCGCGGCCAGTGCGGCCCGGCAGACGTCCTTGTCGCGGGTGCGGCGCACCGCCTCGGGGGAGTTGCCGGGCGTGCCGAACACCTCGGCGCAGGCGGCCACCGCGTCCTGGACCGGGTCGCGCAGGCCCAGTACGAGGTCGTAGCCCTCGCCCCGGGCCACGCGGTCGCGGGCCCAGGCGCGGGTGGCGGCCGGGTCGTCGGGGTCGACGGCGAAGACCTCGCCGGCCAGGGCCGTCACTTCCGCCGTGCGCGCGAGGTGGTCGGGCCGTCCGGTGAGGTCGACGCGGATGCCGCGGGAGCGGGCCTGGGCCAGGGCCGTCCCGACGATGTCCACGCTGGAGGGCAGGGGGGTGGCGCCGCCGACGAGCAGCAGGCGGGGAGCGGCGGGACGGGGGCTCATCGTGGTTCTCCTCGGGCTCAGGGGAGCAGCAGGCGCCGCAGCCAGTCGACGCGGGCCGCCTGGGCGGACCGGGAGACGATCGCGTCCGGCACCCATTCGTCGAAGCTGTGGAAGGCGCCCGACCACACGTGCAGTTCGGCCTCGCCGCCCTGCTGCCAGATGCGGGTCGCGTAGGTGACGGCCTCGTCGCGCAGCGACTCCACCGAGCCGACGTCGATGAAGGCCGGGGCGAGGCCCCGCAGGTCCGCCGCACGGGCGGGGGCGGCGTAGCGGGAGACGGCGTCGGTGCCGCGCCTCTCGCCGAGCAGGGCGTCCCAGCCGGTCAGGTTGGAGACCCGGTCCCACAGCCCGACGCGCTCCATCTGGTACGCCGACGGGGTGTCGCAGGTGTCGTCGAGCATCGGGCACTGGAGCATCTGGCCGAGCAGCCGGGGGCCGCCCCGGTCGCGGGCGAGCAGGGCCATGGCGGCGGCCAGTCCGCCGCCCGCGCTGTTCCCGCTGACCACGATGCGCTCCGGGTCCAGGCCCAGTTCCGCCGCGTGCCGGGCGGTCCACAGCAGTCCGGCGTAACAGTCCTCCACCGGTGCCGGGTCGGGGTGTTCGGGGGCCAGCCGGTACTCCACGGCGACGACGGCCATGCCGAGCGCCTCGGCGCGCGACAGCTCGCCCGCCAGCTCGGTGGTCCGGTTGTGACCGCCGACCATGCCGCCGCCGTGGGTGTTGTAGATCACCGGGTGCGGGCCGGGAGTGGCGGTGGGGCGGCAGACGAGCAGTGAGATGTCAGGGGCGCCGGCCGGGCCCGGTACGACGCGTTCGGTCACGGTGAACGCGCCGCCGCGCCGGATGTCGTCGTCGCTGAGGCGGTTGAGCCGGGCGACCTCGCGGCGGGCCGGGATGAGGTCGGGGGTGAGCGGGGTCGGCAGGGTGCGCAGGATCTCCCGCAGCGGGCCGTCGAGCTGGCGGTCGAAGGGCGGGTGCGGCACGGCGCGGGACGCCGCGGGTTCGGTGAGGGTCATCGGGTCTCCCGGGTCATGGCGGGGGCGGTCGGCGGAACAAGGGCGAACGCATCGACCTCCAGCAGGAGTTCGGGCCGGTAGAGCGCGGCGACCTGGACGACCGTGCTGGCCGGCGGGCGCTCGGTGTCGATGAACTCGTCGCGTACCGCGAGGATCGCCGGGATGTGCGCGGCGTCGGTGACGTAGTAGGTGAGCTTGATGACGTTGTCGAAACCGGCGTCCGCCGCGGCGAGCACACCGCGCATGTTGGTGAACACCTGGCGTGCCTGGGCCTCGGGGTCGCCCTCGCCGACCAGGGAGCCGTCCGGAGCGAAGGGCATCTGACCGGCCAGCGCGGCGAGTTGGCCGGGCCCGGTCACCAGGTGCGTGTAGCCGCTGCTCGGTACGACCCCGTCGGGCCGGGAGATGTGGGTGAGCGGGACGTCGGTCATGGGGTCTCTTCTCGTAGGGGTCGGGCGTTTGCCGGGTGGGAGGCGGGTACGCAGCGGTCGTCGAACCAGTCGGCGAGGTCGTGGACGAGTCCAAAGGTGTGCCGCGGGTCCTTGCCTTCGACGACGGCCGTCGCCGGGAAGAGGCGGGCGGCGGGCGCGGGGGGCGGAGGCTGGGCGGCGGTGTGCCGTACGCCGGGACGGGCCGCGATCTCCGTCAGGCCGGGCAGCGCGCAGTGCGGGCCCGGGGCGGCCAGGAAGACGTGGCCGAACGAGGTGGCGGCGGCCGGGCGGGCCGGGGCGGGGGGAAGTCCCAGTACCGCGCGGGCCCACTCCTGGTGCAGGTCGACCCCGTGCTGGAGGCGGACCATCACGTCGATGGAGCCGCCCGCGATCCGGCCGCCGCACTCGCCGAACACCCAGGTGCCGTCGGGCTGTTCGTAGACCTCCAGATGGAACACGCCGTCGTGGTGGTCCAGTGCCGCCATGGCCCGGTCCGCGAACGCCTCCGCCC
Organism: Streptomyces sp. NPDC018263; assembly: GCF_055562575.1. Lineage (NCBI taxonomy): Bacteria > Bacillati > Actinomycetota > Actinomycetes > Kitasatosporales > Streptomycetaceae > Streptomyces > Streptomyces sp. NPDC018263. Next base: position 393,076 of record NZ_JBVHFA010000003.1, on the reverse strand, counting down.
GCTCGTACAGGCTCGGGTCCAGGTCCGGGTGTTCCATGAGGGAGCCGCGGGGGCCGCCGGTGTGCACGGCGAGCGGGTTCTGGAGGTACCGGCCCACGGAGACGAACCGGACACGGCCCGCCCGTACGACCCCGTCGAGGTGCAGTTCCGCGCCGTCCACCCAGGACTCGGCGAGCCAGGGGCCGGGGGTGGGCGAGTCGGCCAGGGTCTCGGCGAGCAGGGCCCGGCCGGCGTCGTCCGCCCAGGTGCGCACGCCCCGGCCGGCGGACAGGTCCAGCGGCTTCAGCACGCCGCGGGAGTGGGCGAAGCCGTGCAGGTCGGCCGGGCGGGTCACCTGCGCCGAGTCGGCGACGGGGAGACCGGCGGCCCGGACGCGGCGCTTCTGCAGGGCCTTGTCCCGCAGCAGCAGGGCCTGCCCGGGGCTCATCGGGCTGCGCGCGCCGCCCACGACGGCGGCGTTGACCAGGGAGTACTCGAACTGGCTCGTGACGACGTCGAAGCGGTCGGCGGACAGGCCCTCGCGCGCCAGGGCGGCCAGGGTGGGCTCGGTGGCGTACGGGTCACCGGCCACGAGGGTGTGTGCGTCGTCCAGCAAGGCGCCGGCGGCGGTCAGTTCGTGTGCCGCGACGACGCAGGTGACCTCGGCGCCGAGGCCGTGCAGGGCCGCGACGGCGTCGGGCCGCCAGCCGATCAGGAGCACATGCCGGTGGGCCATCTCGTCTCTCTTCCGCTCTCTTGTGCGCGCTTCAGCGGGGCGCCCTGACCCGCAGGGGGACGCTCTCCGGGCCGGCCACGTGGATCGAGCTGAGCCGCACCGCCGGGCCCGCCAGCTCCAACTCGATGCCCGAGTCCAGGAGTTCGGTGAGCAGCAGCCGTAGCTGGACGCGGGCCAGCGTGCTGCCGATGCAGAAGTGCTCCCCGGCGGCGAGCGCCAGATGGCGGTTGGGCGTGCGGCCCACGTCGAAGCGGTAGGGGTCGGTGAAGACCGTCTCGTCGCGGTTGCCGGAGGGCACCCAGACGACGACCTTGTCGCCGGCCTCGATGCGGCGGCCGCCGATCTCGACGGACCGGGTCGCGGTGCGCATGCTGTGGGTGGCGCTGGAGGTCCAGCGCAGGATCTCCTCCCCCGCCGAGGGCAGCAGCGCGCGGTCGGCCCGCAGCCGGGCCAGCTCCGCGGGGTGCTCCAGCAGGGCCAGCAGCCCGGCGGCGAGCGCCAGCCGGCCGTTCTCGGTGGCGCCCACCAGGTTCTCGCAGTTGAGGAGGATCTCCTCCTCGGTGAGCGGTTCGCCGTCGACGGTTCCGTGGGCGAGCGAGGACATCAGGTCGTCGGTGGGTTCGGCGGTGCGCCGGTCCATCAGGTCGATGAAGTAGCCCATGAAGCCGTGGTGCGCGGCGAGCGAACGGTGGGCCAGGAAGCACTCGTTGGCCCATTCGAGGAGCGACTCCTGGTCCTCGCGGGGCACCCCGATGATGCGGGCGATGGTGTACATCGAGATCCGGGCGGCCACGTCGTCGACCGCGTCGCACGAGCCGCGCTCGACCCCGAGGGCGAGCGTGTCCCGTACGGCGTCCCGCATGAAGCCCTCCAGTTCGCGGACCGCGCGGGTGTTGAACCAGTCGGCCATCAGGGCGCGCAACTGCTTGTGCCGGGGAGGGTCGGTCAGCGCGAGGGTCTGCCCGGCGCCGGGGTCCTCGCCCAGCGCCAGCGGCCGCAGCAGGACGCCTTGGGCGGAGCTGAAGGTGGCGGGGTCGCGGTAGACGGCGCGGATGTCCTCGTAGCGGGTGAGCGACCAGAAGGCGGGCAGCTCACCGGCCTCGTGCCGGTGGACGGGGGAGTGTTCGCGCATCCAGCGCCAGATGGCGTGCGGGTCGCCCGTGGCGTGCAGGGCGGGGTCGGTCAGCAGGCCGGGACGGCCGACGGGGGCGGGGCCCGCGGCCGGGCGGGGCTGGACGGGGTGCGCGGTGAGGACGGTCACGAGGCATCTCCTGTGCGGCCGGTGTGCGGGGCGTCCGGGGTGCGGAAGGTCTCCAGGAACGTGCCGACGGCGGACTCGGGCACGGCTCCGGGCTGGTACGACACCGTCAGCCGCAGGGCGCCGTCGTCCTCCGGCCACAGTTCGGCGTGGAACTCCAGCGGCAGGTCGGCGTACGGCGGGCGGACGAAGCGGGTGGTGGCGCCGGGCAGGTCGAGCGGCGCGGGAGCGTTGTCCTGGAGGGCGAACAGCGCCTGGTACAGCGGGGGGCGGTCGCCCTGCGGGCGGCGGCCGGCGGCTCGGAGCAGGTCCTGGAAGGGGACGTCCAGCGCGGCCAGCGCGTCGGTCACCGACCGGGCCGCGGCGCGCAGGGCGTCCGGCCCGTCCTCCAGCGCCGTCCCGCGCAGGCGCACCGGGACCATGGTGAGGTGGCAGCCGACGGCGTGCTGGACGAGCTGGGTGTCCCGCTGGGCCACCGGGACGCCGAGGGTGAGATCGCGCTGCCCGGTGGCTGCGGCCAGTGCCAGCGCGCACCGGCGGAGCAGCACGGTGAAGCGGGTGGTGCTGACGGTGGCCGCCTCGGCGTCCAGCCCGGCGACGGATGCGGGGGGCAGCCTCAGCTCGCGGTGCCGGACCGGGCCGGGCACCCGGGGGCCTTCGGGCCACACGAGGTCGGGCGCGTCGGCCAGTTGGCGGCGGAGTTGGTCCGGTGAGCCGTCCTGGCCGGTGAGGGAGAGTCGGCGCTGGCGCTCCGTGTGGGCCTCGGCGAGCGTGGGCACGGCGGGGGGCGGGTCGGTGGGCCGGCCGAGGGCGCGGCGGTAGCCGGCCGCCAGGTCGCGGGCGAGCACCGACTCCGACCAGCCGTCGAAGGCGATGTGGTGGACCAGGCAGCCGAGGACCGCCCGGGGGGTGCCGCCGTCGTCGACTGGGACCAGGGCGGTGCGCCAGACCTCGCCCTCGGTGGGTTCCAGGCCGTCGGAGAGCTGGGCGTCAAGGGCCTTGAAGGCGGCGTCCAGGGTGGGCTGGGGCGCCACCTCCTCCAGTTCCGGCGGGGGCAGGCCCGGCAGTACGGCGGCCGGGGCGGGGTCGACGACGTAGCGGGCGCGCAGCGCCTCGTGCCGGCCGTGTGTCCACGCGACCGCCGAGGCGAGGGCGGCCGGGTCCGTTGCTCCCTCGATCACCCAGCTCAGCCGGCACTCCCCGGTGCGGTCACCGGGGTCGGTGAGGTGGCGGGTGAGGTAGACGAGCTGGAGCGGCGTCAGCGGGACGCGCTCCGGGTCGGCGGCCGGACCGCTCCTCTCGGGCGGGGCGGCGCGCAGGACGGCCGCCAGGCCGGTGACGGTGGGCTCGCGGAACATGCGGGAGACGGGGACGGGCCGGTCCAGGCGTGCGGACAGGCGGGCGCAGACCCGGCCCGCGTCCAGGGAGGTGCCGCCCAGTTCGAAGAAGGAGGCGTCCACGGGGACCGTCCGGCGGCCGAGGACGGCCGCGAAGGTCTCGGCGACGAGCCGCTCGACCGGGTCGCCCAGGGCGTCGCCGGAGCCGGAGTCGGAGCCGGAGCCGGGCCGGGCGCCCGGCTCCGGTGCCTCCAGCGAGCCCAGCAGCGCCCGTTCGTCGAGCTTGCCGACGGCGGTGAGCGGGAACTCCGCCACACCGACCACGGTGCTCGGGCGCTGGTAGGGCACGAGAGCCTCCGCCAGGGTCTCCAGGGCGCCGGTGAGCGGGTCGCCCGGCGTGCGGGGGACACAGAACGCGATCAGGTCGCGTACGGCGCCGTGCGCGTCCCGGCGGGCGAGCACGCGGCAGGCGCGCACGGCGGGAAGCAGGTCCTCGATCTGCCGCTCGACCTCGGCCGGTTCCACCCGGTGGCCGCGGATCTTGATCTGGCGGTCGGCGCGGCCGCCGTAGCGCAGCAGGCCGTCCTCGCCCCAGGAGCCGAGGTCGCCGGTGCGGTAGATCCGGGTGGGTCCGCCGTCCAGGTCCACGGTGGGGAACGCGGCCTCGGTGAGCGCCGGGTCGCCGAGATAGCGCAGGGCCAGGCCCTGGCCGGCGAGGCAGATCTCCCCCGTCTCGCCGGGACCGCACGGCCGGTCGCCGTCGAGCACGTACACCCGGGTGCCCGGTACGGGGGTGCCCAGCGGGATGCCGTCGGCGGACGCGCAGTCGGCGCCGGTGATGCGGTGGGTGGTGGCGAAGACGGTGGATTCGACCGGCCCGTAGCCGTTCAGCAGGGTGATCGACGGATGGCGGCGCAGGAACCGGGCCACGTGGCCCGGGGACAGCCGCTCGCCGCCGGTCATCAGGGTGCGCAGGCCGGTGAAGGCGTCGGGGTTCTCGTCCACGACCATGTTGAACAGACCGGCCGTCAGCCAGACGGTGTCCGCCCCATGAGCGGCGATCGCCTGGCGCAGGGCCTGCGGTGACAGGTACGGCTCCGTCACCAGCAGGGCGGTGGCGCCGTTCAGCAGTGCGCCCCACAGCTCCAGGGAGAAGGCGTCCCACGGCATCGGGGCGGCGACAGGGACCACCGTGCCGGGCCGGATGCCGGCGAAGCCGCCGGTGCCGGGGGGCGGGAAGAGCCGGGCGGTCGCGCGGTGGGGGCTCAGGACGCCCTTGGGCCGGCCGGTCGTGCCCGAGGTGAAGAAGACGCAAGCGGGGTCGGCGGACCGCGCGGCGGCCGGGCGGAATCCGTCCGGTGCCGGGGAACTGTCGTCCGGGGGCGGGCAGAGCGGCAGCCCGGCCGGTGCCCCGGGCCCGGTGCCCACCAGTACGGGCGCGTCCAACTGGCCGAGGACGTCGCGCAGCCGGCGCTCGGGCCACGCCGGGTCGAGCAGGGCGTAGGCGGCCCCGGTCTTGAGGACCGCCAGCAGCGCGGTCACCAGGGCGGTGCCGCGGGGCAGCAGGACCGGGACCACCCGGCCGGGGCCGGCTCCGGCGGCCGCCAGCCGGGCCGCGAAGGCGTCGGCCGCCCCGTCCAGGGCCGCGTAGGTCACCGAGCCGTCCGCCCCGGTGAGCGCGAGGGCCTCCGGGTGCCGCCGGGCGACCCGCGCGAAGGTCTCGTGCAGACCCTCGTCGGGCACCGGCCACTCTGCTCCAGCTCGCATGTCGGCGCTCTCCCCTCGTCGGTGGCCGGGCCGGACGGCGCACGGGGCCGGTCCACCCTCGGTTGCCAAGAGGTTGCCACAGCTAGGCAACATCAGGCAACCTCTTGCCAAGCAGTTGGCCTGCACGTCGCGTTCCTGCGGTCACCCCGCACGTCGGCGGCGGACACCATTCAGCGACCGAAGGGGAAACATGTCCCGCGATCGATCTCTCGACATCGCCGTCACCGGCATCGCCGCCCGGTTCCCGGGCGCACCCGACCTCGCCGAGTGGTGGGACGCGGTGCTCGCCGGGCAGGTCCTCACCCGGCGCTACGAGCGGGCCGAACTGATCGACGCCGGAGTGGACCCCCGCCTGGTGGCGGACCCCGACCATGTACCGGTGCACGGTCATCTGGCCGACGCCGACCGGTTCGAGAACGCCCTGTTCCGGGTCAGCCCGCGCGAGGCCGAGATGATGGACCCGCAGCACCGGCTGATGCTGGAGACGGCCTGGGCCGCCCTGGAGGACGCGGGCTGCGCGCCCCGCTCCGCCGGACTGCCCACCACCGCCGTGTTCGCCACCGCCAGCAGCAGCGGATACCTGCGCAGCATGGTCGCCTCCGGCAAGCTCGACCCGCTCACGCTGGAAGACGCCCTGCACGGCACCGAGCCGGACTTCATGGCGAGCCTGATCTCCTACAAGCTCGGTCTGACCGGCCCGGCGATCGCGGTGCAGACCGCCTGCTCCTCCTCGCTCGTCGCGGTGCACCTCGCCGTGCAGGCGCTGCTGAGCGGCGACTGCGACCAGGCACTCGTGGTCGGCGCGGGCATCGCCCATCCCCAGCACGGGCACCTCCACGTGGCGGGCGGCATCCACTCCGCCACCGGGGACTGCCGGCCCTTCGACGCGGACGCGGACGGCGTCGTCTCCGGCTCCGGGGTCGCGGCCGTGGTGCTGCGCCGGCTCACCGACACCGAGGAGGAGCCCGGCCCCGACCCCTACGGCGTCCTGCTCGGCACCGCCGTGAACAACGACGGCTCCGGCAAGGCCGGTTACTACGCCCCCTCGGTCGACGGCCAGGAGAGCGTGATCCGTGCGGCGGTCACCGCGGCGGACGTCCCCGCCGACTCGATCGGCTACCTGGAGGCGCACGCCACCGGCACCCGCGTCGGCGACCCCATCGAGTGGGCCGCCGCCTCCGCGGCCTACGCGGGGCTCGGAGCCCCGGCGGACAGCATCGCCGTCGGCGCCCTGAAGGCCAACACCGGCCACCTCGACAACGCGGCGGGGGTGGCCTCACTGATCAAGACGCTGCTGGTGGTGAAGGAGGGCGTCATCCCGCCCGTGGCCGGCTTCCGGCGGCTCAACCCGCTGCTGGAGACCGAGGGTTCACCGCTGTACGTGCCGGACGCGCCCGTGGAGTGGACGGCGTCCGGGCCGCGCAGAGCCGGTGTCTCCTCCTTCGGCGTCGGCGGCACGAACGCGCACGTCATCGTCGAGCAGCCCCCCGTACGCCCGCCCCGGCCGGCCCGGGAGCCGCGCGAGGCGGGCGAGCTGCTCCTGCTCTCCGCCCAGGAGGACGCCGCGCTGGACCGCGCCGCGGCCCGCCTGGCCGCACACCTCGGACAGCCGTCCGCCCCGGCGCTCGACGACGTCGCGAGCACCCTCGTCCGGCGGGCCGCCCTGCCCGCGCGCCTCGCGGTGACCGCGCGGGACACCGCCGAGGCCGTCGAGCGCTTGCGGGCCGGCCGCCACGGCACCGTACGCGGGACCGCCGCCGGGGCACCGGCACCCGTCGTGCTGCTCTTCCCCGGTCAGGGAGCCCAGCGGCCCGGTATGGCCCTGCCCCTCAGGGCGGCCCTGCCCGGCTTCGGCGCCGCGCTGGAGGAGTGCCTGGCCGCCTTCCCGCAGGATGTCGCGGACGAGGTGCGCGCCGCCCTGCTGGACACCGGCTTCCCGGCCGAGCGGCTCGCCGCCACCTCGCTCGCCCAGCCGGCGCTGTTCGCGGTCGAGTACGCCGCCGCCCGAGCCCTGCGCGCGCTCGGCATCGGCCCGGTCGCGCTCGCCGGACACAGTCTTGGGGAGATCACCGCGATCGCCGTCGCGGGCGGCCTGGAACTCGCCGAGGCCGCCCGGCTGGTGGTGGCCCGCGGACGGGCCATGGCCGACTGCCCCGCGGGCGCGATGGCCGCCCTCGAATGCGACCCGGCCACCGCGCTGGCCCTGGCCGGGGAGTTCGGCTGCACTCTCGAACTCGCCGCGCACAACGCTCCCGAGAGCTGTGTGCTGGCCGGTGCCCGGGACGAGGTCGAGCGCTTCCTCGCCCGCGTCGGCGACCGTGTGCACGCCAGGCCGCTGCGCACCAGCCACGCCTTCCACTCGGCGCTGATCGAGCCGGCCCTGCCGGCGCTCGCGGCCGCGGCGGAGGGTCTCGCGCCGCGCCGCATCACGCTGCCGATCGCGGTGAACCGCACCGGCGACATCCTCCCGGCCGGCAGCACGCCCGTCGCCCGGGACTACGTCGACCAGGCGCGCGGGACCGTGCGGTTCGCGGACGCGCTGGCCGCACTGGCCCGTCGGCACCCCGGCGCGGTGGCGGTCGAGGTCGGCCCCGGCCGGGCCCTGTCGGCGATGGCGGCCGCGGCGGGCCTCACCCCCGTCCCGCTGAGCCCGGACCGCACCGAGCGCCCCGCCGAGGAGGTGCTGGCCGCGCTGGGCACGCTGTGGACCCTGGGCCAGCCGCTGTCCACCGGCGCCCTGTGCGCACACGGCGAGCCGGTGCACCTGCCCGGCTATCCCTTCGCCGGACCGCGCTGGATCGCCCCGGAAGCCGCCGCCCGCCCCGCCGCACCCCGACCCGAGGAGGCCGCCGTCCCGGCCGGCACGGTGGCCGGCGAGGCCGACGAGCGGGAGGGTGCTCCGGCCGACCCGGCACAGGTGCTGGCCGGACTCTGGGCCGACCTGCTCGGCCACGCGGAGCTGACCGACGGCTCGGACTTCTTCGCCCTCGGCGGGGACTCGCTGCTCACCACGCACCTGGCCCGCCGGATCAAGCTGGAGCTGGGGGTGAAGGTGCCCATCCGCGAGATGTTCCTCGCGCGTACCCTCGGCAGCCAGCGGGAGATCGTGCGGGGGCTGCTGGCGGAGCGGGACACCGCGCCCGTGGGCTGAGCCCCGCCACGACGACGGCGCCCCCGGAACCGATGGGTTCCGGGGGCGCCGTCGTGGGTCGTTCAGGTCCGGGACGCGCCGGCCAGCGCCTGCTCGACGAGCGCGTACGGCGGCTCGTCGATGAGGTAGAAGTGGCCGCCGCGCACGGTGTGTTCACGGAACGGGCCGCTGGTCAGCTCCGGCCACGGCCGCAGGTCGGCGTCCGCGTCCGCGTCTCCGACCACGGTCGTCACCGGGCAGGTCAGAAGCGGGCCCGGCTCCATGGCATAGCTGTGGAAGAGCCGGCCGTCGGCGCGGACGTACGGGATGACCAGCTCCTGGAAGAAGGGGTCGGCCGCCAGCTCGGGGTCGGTGCCGCCCATGGCCACCAGACGGGCGGCCACGGTCGCGTCGTCCTCGTCGTCGTCGGTGAAGGGTTCCGGCTCGGGCAGCGGCGCGTTGCGCGAGCCCGACGCGAAGAGATGCGCGACGTCGACACCGCGCCCCTGGAGGGAGCGCGCGGTCTCCAGGGCCACGGCCGCGCCCAGGCTGTGTCCGAAGAGGACCAGCGGCCGGTCCGCCAGCGGAAGCAGCGCCCGGGCGATGTCGTCGGCCAGGGCCCGCAGGTCCGTGGCGCAGGGTTCCGCGAGGCGTTCGGCCCGGCCGGGATACCGCACGGCGTGCACCGCGCAGCCGGGTACGGCCGCCCACTCCCGGAAGAAGGAGGCCGAACCCCCGGCGTGCGGAAAGCACACCAGCCGGTGGGTGGCGTCGGGACGGTCGGCGACGGTGTGCAGCCACAGCTCGTGCGTGGCGTCCGGGGCGGGGCTGGTCATGCGACATCCTCCTTGTCACGGCTGCGGCGGGCGCGCCGGGCGCTGACCCGGCGGGCCGCGGCCTCACGGCGGCCGGCCGCCGAGTCGTCGCGGCCGTCCTCGGCGCCGGCCGCGAGCAGGGCGGCCTGGGTGGTGACGGTCGTGTGCCGGAAGAGCGAGACCACCGACGGGCGCACGCCGGTACGGCTCTCCAGCGCGGTCTGGAGCTGGTACATGGTGAGCGAATGACCGCCCAGGTCAAAGAAGTTGACGTCCAGCGGCACCGAGGGGAGCTTCAGCACCTCCGCCCAGGCCGCGGCCACCTGGGCGGTGGTGTCCCCCTGTACGGCGGGGGCCTCGGGGGCGGCCACGGGGGGCCGCTCGGCCCGCTCGGCGAGCGCGGCGCGGTCCACCTTGCCGTTGACGGTCAGGGGGAACGCGTCCACGGCCAGCAGCCGCGCGGGGACCATGGCGTCCGGCAGCCGCCGGGCCAGCGCCTGCCGCAGCGCGGCCGGGTCGGTGCCCGGCTCGGTCCGGACGAAGCCGGTGAGCAGCGTGCGGCCGGCGTCGGGGACGACGGCGGCGTCCCGGACACCGGGCAGCCCGCGCAGTTCCTCCTCGACCGCGCCCAGTTCCACCCGGTGGCCCCGGATCTTCACCTGGTGGTCGCCGCGGCCGCGGAAGTCCAGGGTGCCGTCGGGGCGGCGGACGACCAGGTCCCCGGTGCGGTAGCGGCGGCCGCCCGGCCGGTGCGGGTCGGGCGAGAACGCCGCCGCGGTGGCCTCCGGCCGGCCGAAGTAGCCGCGCGCCACCTGCTCGCCGCCGATGTACAGCTCGCCCTCGGTGCCGTCCGGCACCGGCTCGCCCCGCTCGTCCAGCACGTACAGGGAGACACCGGGCACCGCTCGGCCGATGGTGACCGGGGCCGGTGCGGTGTAGCGCCGGTAACTGGCCCACACGGTGGCCTCGGTGGGGCCGTACTCGTTGACCAGCTCGGTGTCGCGCAGCAGGCGGAAGTGGCGGTCCAGCAGGGTCTGGGGCAGCGGTTCCCCGGCCATGATCACCGTGCGCAGCGAGCGCAGCGCCGCCGTGCCGGTGCGCTCGGCCGCGTCCAGCAGCACCGAGTAGAGCGAGGGCACGCAGAGCAGGCGGGTCGCCGCGTGCCGGTCGACGAGCCCCAGCAGCCGCTCGGGGTCCGTCACCTCCTCGGGCCGGGCGACCACCAGCGTGCCGCCCGTGGTGAGGGTGCCCCAGAGTCCGGCCACGGAGGAGTCGAAGGCGAGCGGCGAGACGAGCAGGAAGACACCGGGGTCCGGGTAGACCTCGGCACGCGCCGCGGTGGAGGCGGACAACTGGGCGTGCTCGACCAGGACACCCTTGGGCTCTCCGGTGGTGCCCGAGGTGTAGATCAGATAGGCGGGGTCGGCCGGGGAGGCGGCGCGGTCCGGACGGCTCCCCTCGGGCTCGTCGTCCTGGTCGCCGTCGTCCGGCTGCTCGGCGTCCTCGGCGCGGACCACGGGAACGTCCCCGCCGATCCGGTGTGCCAGGTCCGCCGTGACGACGACGGCGCTCACCCGCGCGTCGGCGAGCACGGCGGCGACCCGGTGGTCGGGGAGGGCCCGGTCCACCGGTACGTAGGCCGCGCCGGACTTCAGGATGCCCAGCGCCCCGGCCACCATCGCGGTGCCGGGCGCGGCCAGGACCGCCACCCGGTCCCCGCGGCCCACGCCGGCCGCCGCCAGCCGGGCCGCGACACGGGACGCCCAGGCGTCCAGGCCGCCGTAGCCGATGGTGGCGTCGCCGCTGCGCACGGCGGGGCGACGGGGGGTCAGGCGGGCGAAACGGGAGACGAGTTCGTGCACCGGCGGCCGGTGGGCCGTCGTCCCGGTGGCCGGGGGCGCCGCTGCGGCTTCGGTGAGGGACATGGGGAGAGTCCTTTGCTGTGAGCTGGGCGGGTGAGGGCGGAGGAGGGAGCCGCGTGGGCGGCGTCAGGCCGGCCGGCCGGGGCGCCGGTCGCGAAAGGCGAGCGGCAGCGTGGTGGCCAGGGTGAGGACACCGAGGGCGACCCAGTACAGCCGTCCCCGGCCGGCGTCGTGCAGGAGCAGGAAGAGCGAGCCGCCCGCCAGGGAGCCGAGCGAGTCACCGGCGGTCCGGCACACCTGGCGCAGGTGCATGACCTCCAGGCTGGAGCCGGTGCGCAGGGAGGCGAAGGCGGTGCTCATCATGGGTGCCCACACCATTTCGGCGAGGGCGAAGACGACCACCGCGAGGGCCGCGCCGAGCAGCTCGGGCGTTCCGAGGCCGAGCAGCAGCATGGCCGCCGCGAACAGCAGGTTGGCGTACCCCAGCAGGGTGAGCGGGGTGCGGCCGGCCTTCATGAGACGCCCGACGCCCGCCGTCACGACGGTCTGCAGCACCACGATGGAGACCGCGGGCACGGCCAGCAGGACCGAGCGCACGGCACCGGATTCGAAGTCCCGGCCGACGTACAGGGCGAACGCCGAGTAGAACTGCGCGTAGACGAAGGTGCCGAGGGTGCCGACCACGACCAGCCGCCACACGGCGGAGGTACGCACCACCTCGCGCAGCATCGCCCGGCTCAGCGGCCAGCTTCCGGAGGTGGGGGGCGGCCGGTGGCCGCGCGGGATGCCGGGGACCATCACGGCGCCGGCGAGCAGGTAGCACAGCGCGATCACGGTCATCAGCGGACGCGGATCGCCGCCCCCGTACAGCGCGTTGGCGAGGAACGGGCCGAGCATCGCACCGGCGTTCACAGCGATCTGGAACAGCGAGAAGATCCGGTGCCGGCCGATGTCGTCGCCCACCGCCTCGGCGATGAGCACACGGGAGACCGTGTAGTGCACGCTCACCCCGGTGCCCGCGAGGATCAGCAGCCCGCACAGCGCCCAGGGGAGCGTCGGGTAGGGCAGCGAGCCGAAGGCGAGGGCCGAGAGCAGCACACCGCCGACCATCCCGGTGCGGTAACCGACGCGGTGCAGCCACCGGTTGAGCACCAGGGCGGACAGTCCGGCCGACGCGGTGTAGCAGAACAGCCCGGTGCCCACCCAGCCGGTGCCCATGCCCGAGGTGCGGGCGGCCAGCAGCAGGCCGAGCACGGGAAAGACCGTGAACAGGCCGAGGCTGCCGAAGAAGTGGTCCAGGAAGAGCGCCGGCCGGAGATGCCGTGGCGCGCTGAGCGACGCGCCGGTCTGCTGCACGGCGGTCTGCTGGGTCATGGCGGTGCTCCTGACATCAACGGTAGGCAATGAGTTGCCAAGGTGGCGTTCAGGCCGAGCATGCAGATGAAGGGCTTGTTTTCAGCCTTGTTCGCTCACCGGCAGACCCTCCTGCGAGGCAAGCGTTGCCAACTGAGAAAGTAGCGTGACAACCTTTTGCCAATATTGTCAATCGTTCGCGTCCGGAACGACCCTCCAGGAGGCACCCATGGCCCACGGACAACGCACCGCCCCGTACGGGAGCTGGGTCTCCCCGATCGGCGCCGACGACGTCGCCGGCGGTGAGGCCCTGCCCGAGTGGGTGGACTTCGTCGGGAGCGAGGTCTGGTGGACCGAACCCCTGCCGGAGGACGGTGGCCGGGCCGCGCTGATGCGAGGCGGCCCGGACGGCCCGGTGGAGGCGCTGCCCGGCCGGTGGGACGTACGGACCCGGGTGATCGAGTACGGCGGCCGCCCGTGGCGGGCGGTCTCCGGCGACCCCGCCGACGGCGTCGTCTTCACCCACGGCCCCGACCAGCGGCTCCACCTCTGGCGGCCCGGCGCCGACCCGCTTCCCCTGACCCCGCCCGGGAGCTGGGCGGCGGAGCTGCGCTACGCGGACCCCACCGTGCGCGGCGACGAGGTCTGGTGCGTGCGCGAGACGGTGGCCGACGAGGCGGGCACCCGGGTCGTCCGGCACCTGGTCGCCGTACCGCTGGACGGGAGTGCCCGCGCCGACGCGGGCCGGGTGCGCGAACTGGCGGGCGGCCACCAGTTCCTGACCGGCCCCCGGATCGAGCCCGGCGGTGACCGGGTGGCCTGGATCGGCTGGAACCACCCCGATCTCCCCTGGGACGCCACCGAGTTGATGGTCGCGGACATCACACCGTCCGGTGAACTCGCCGAGGTGCGCGCCGTGCTCGGCGACCTCGCCGGTGCCGAACCCCGCCAGGCGGTCACCCAGGCGGAGTGGGCCGCCGACGGTTCCGGCGTCCTGTACGCGGTCACCGACCCGGACGGCTGGTGGAACGTCCACGCCGTCTCCCCCGACGGCACCGTGCGCAACCTGCGCCCCGCCGAGGAGGAGTTCGGCGACGCCCTGTGGCGCATCGGGCAGCGCTGGATCGTGCCGCTGCGCGACGGCACCCTCGCGGTGGTGCACGGCACCGGGGAGCGCCGGCTGGGCATCCTCTCCCCGGACGGCGCCCTGCGCGATCCGGAGGGATTCGTCGCGGCCGGCACCGAGTGGAGTTCGCCCGCCACCGACGGCCGCCTCCTCGCCGCGGTCTGCGCAGGTCCGCGCCGCCGCCGCACCGTCGTCGTCGCCGATCCGGCCGACGGCACCGTGACCGTGGTGCGGCCCCCCTCGGGGACCGAGTTCGACGCCTGGGCCCCGGCGCCGTACACCCGCGCCTTTCCCGGCGCGGACGGCCAGGAGGTGTACGCGCACCTCTACCCGCCCCACAGCCCCGACCACGCCGGACCGGACGACGAGCTGCCGCCGTGGCTGATCTTCGTGCACGGGGGTCCGACGAGCCGCAGCGCGCTGGTGCTCCGGCAGGACATCAACTTCTTCACCAGCCGCGGCATCGGCGTGGCCGACGTCCAGTACGGCGGCTCCTCCGGCTACGGCCGGGCCTATCGCGAACGGCTGCGCGGGAACTGGGGGCTCACCGACGTGCGGGACTGTGCCGCCGTGGCCCGCGGGCTGGTCGCCGAGGGGCTCGCGGACCCCGCGCGCCTCGCCATCCGGGGCGGCAGCGCCGGCGGCTGGACCGCCGCCGCGTCGCTGTGCGCCGAACCGGACCTGTACGGCGCGGCGGGCGTCTACTTCCCGCTGCTGGACCCGGTGACCTGGGCCGCCGGCGGGACCCACGACTTCGAGTCCCGCTACCTCGACAGCCTCATCGGCCCCTGGCCCGAGGCCGCGTCCCGCTACGAGGAGCGCTCCCCGCTTGCCGGGGCCGACCGGATCAAGGCGCCGTTCGTGCTGCTCCAGGGCATGGAGGACAAGGTGTGCCCGCCCGCGCAGAGCCGGCTGATGGCCGAGCGGCTCGCCGAGCGCAAAGTGGCGTGCGAGTACCTCACCTTCGAGGGCGAGGGCCACGGCTTCCGCAAGGCGGAGAACATCGTCACCGCGCTCCACGCCGAGCTGAGGCAGTACGGCGAGGCCCTCGGCTTCACCCCGGCGCTCTGACGGCACGCACACGGGTGCGCCCCGCCGAGCGGGTGCTCGGCGGGGCGCGGTGCCGTGCGGCGGGGGCCGCGGTGCGGGTGGGCCCGGTCAGTTCTCGGCGGCCTGCGATGTGAGCGACTGGGCCAGCAGCCGCCATGCCTCGGCGGCCAGGTCGATGTTGGCCTCGCGCTGGGTCTCCTCGGCGAGCTGCCGCAACTGCCGGACACCCTCGGTCGTCTCCCCGGAACCGATCATGAGCTGCGCCTCGAGGATGCGCAGCCGGATCAGGTCGCGGTGGGTGATGAGCAGCGGCTCCTTCCGCATCTCCTTGATGATCCGGAGCGCCTCCTCCGGCCTGCCCTGGTGCTGGGCCAGGTGGGCCTTGAGGGTGGCGAGCTCCTGGCGGGACACCTCGGTACCGACCAGCGCGACCGCCGGTTCCACCTCGGCCAGCAGCTCCGCGGCCCGTTCGACCAGCGGCGGGTGCGACTGCAGGGACAGCGAGGCCGCGGCGAGCCGCAGCCGGACCCACAGCAGCAGGTTCTCGTGGCTGGAGAGCCGGTCCAGGGCCTGCCCCAGCAGCTTCTGCGCGCCCTCGTAGTCCCCCTGGCGGACCCGTACCGTCGCGGAGGCCCAGTGGGCCTCAGCACCCAGCGCGTCCGCGCGGTGGCCCACCACTTCCAGCAGTTCCTCGCTGTGGGCGCGGGCGTCGGGCAGCCGGCCGGCCTCGGCCTCGCAGGAGATCAGGGCCAGCAGCGCCGCCCCGACCTCCTGGGCCGGCAGGTCGGCTTCCCGGCTGAGCCGGTACGCCTGCCCGGCGACGGCCAGCGCGGCGCTGACCTCTCCGAGGGAGCGCAGACAGCGGGCGAACTGCGTACGGGCGCGGCACCGCAGCTCGGGGATGTCGAGGTCGTCGGCGATGCGGACGGCCTCCTGAAGGTGACCGCGGGCCTCGTCGTGCCTGCCCTGCTGCAGCCGGCGCTGTGCCACCAGCCAGAAGCCGTGCCAGCGCAGCACCGGGTCCTCGACGCCGGAGTTCTCCAGCAGTTCGCTCAGCTCGTCGTTGAACTCCTCGCCGTTCGCGGAGGCGGCGATGGTGAGGGCCTGGAGGAAGGACTTCTTGCTCGGTTCCTCGAACGCGCCGCGGTCGATGCCGAGGCGCTCCGCCAGGTAGTCGACCGCCCGCTCGGTCGGCTTCCGGGCACCGGATTCCAGCCGCGAGAGATAGCCGGTGGACATGCCGTCCCCGGCGAGGGCGGACTGCGACAGGCCGCGTTCGGTCCTCAGTTGCCTGAGCCGACGGCCGAATTGGGGCTGCTGCACGCGAAATCCCAGCCATGTCGACGGATAGGGGGGTCGGGCCGGCGGCGAACGTGGGCAGCCCCCGCCTGTCTGCACGTCGTCCTGGGTCCGGCCTGACAAGGGAGAGCCTACTCCAGGCAGCCTGTTTGACAAAGCTATGCCTCTATTTCTCCAAGAATTAAGGGGTCTCAGCAGCGCGATCAAGATCAACGTGATCAATAGTTTGGCAACCCTTGCCAAACGGTTCGCCCGCTCGGTACGTTCCTTGGCAAGGCGGGGGGCCGATCCCCGCGTTCCGACCGCATTCCGAGTCATTCCGAGCCATTCCGAGTCATAAGGACAGTCATGCGCGCCATCAAGCACTCCGTCCGCTTCGTTACGTTCTGCGCGGTTTTCCTCGCCGCGGCCGCGGGCGTCACGCTCGACTCCATCGACTGGCCCGCCCCGCAGCCGACCCACGTGGCCGCGGCCGGTGCCGGTGAGGACGGCGGCATCGACTGGCCGTAAGGCGGGCCGTACCGAAAAAACCTTTCTTCGCACCGCACTGCTGACCGCCCGGTTTCAGAATCACGGGTTCCGCTTAGTTGCCAGCATTGCCTCAGATGTTGCCAAGGCTAGCCAAGCCTATCCACGCTTTGGCAACACCAGCTCAAGCGCCGAGGTTCCCTGAACAGAACGGAGCTGTTTTTCCGTGTCCGTGCAGACGCTTCACACACCCCGCCAGCAGTCTCGGCTGGACGACGAACGGAGGGCGCAGTTCGAACGGTCCGGCTTCCTCGTGCTGCCGGGGTTCCTCCCCGCCGGCCTGGTGGCCCGGCTCAAGCCCGAAGTGGACCGCTGGGTCGACACCGGCCTGCGGGCCCGGTCCATCGCCTCAGTGCTGGACCCCGCCACCCACGGAGTGCCGGAGGTCATGGAACTCGACCTGCCCGCACACGGTGAACTCCTCGCCCACCGGCCGCTGCTGAGAGTCATCGAGCAGCTCATGGGGCCCCGCTTCGCCTTCCACCACATGCACAGCGACCGGCACGCGCCCGACCTGCCCGGCAAGGCGTGGCACCACGACTACGAGCAGTGGGTGCAGTCGGAGCGCACCCACTCCATGGTCCACACGCTGCACTACCTCGACGGCATGGACCCGGACATGGCCGGTCTCGCGGTGCTGCCCGGCTCGCACCGGGAGATCGCGGAGAAGGACGCCCGCGGCCACCTGGGCACCGAGGAGCTGCCGGGCGAGGTCTACCTGGAGGAGCTGCCCCCCGGCTCCACCGTGATCGTCCACTCCGCGCTGTTCCACGCCCGCCGCGCGAAGCCGGGCTACCCCGGCCGCCCGCGCTACTTCGTCGACGCCTCGTACTGCCAGGCCGGGACCCTGTGGCCGCCGGTCAAGCCGTACTGGCGGGAGATGCTCGCCCGCGCCCGGCACCGGCGCCTCGGCGGTCCCGAGTGGCCCGACCTGTTCTCCGAGCGTCACTTCGGCGACTACGTGAAGCCCGAGTAGGGGGACGACGCATGCTGTACACGGGAATCTCCTGGCACGAGGGCGGCTACCGGCTCGCCGTGCTGGACGGTGACGGCCGGGACGTCCTGGCGCCCACCGACTTTCCGTCGCACCGTACCGGTGAGCTGGTCGGCAGGCTGCGGACGCTGACCGGACCGAACACCGTGGTGGTCGACAGCACCAACGGCACGCTGGACGGCCGGCTGATGGCCGCGGGCCTGCGCGTGCACCGCGCCGACGCGCGGCTGCTGCCCGAGCGCCCGCTGTTCGGCGCGGTCCCGGCGGAGGAACTGGCGCGGGCCGCCCTGCGCGACCGGGGCGACCTGGTGCGCCTTCAGCGCCACCGGGGCACGCAGACCGGCCGCGAGGGCGAACTCGCCGGCTGGATCGCCGGGGCGGCCGCCGCCGACCGCCAGATGATCGCGGCAGGACGCCTGTTCAGCCACGGCGACGGCGAGAGCCGCACGGTGGCCCTCACCTTCGACGACGGCCCCCTGCCGCCGTTCACCGGGCAGGTGCTCGACATCCTGGAGCGCTACGGCGTACCGGGCACGTTCTTCTGCTGCGGCATCCATGTGCGGGGATACGCCGGTGAACTGGTGCGGATGCGCGAGCAGGGGCACGCCATCGGCAACCACACCTGGTCGCACCCGTTCCTGCCGGAACTGACCGGGGCACAGCTCGCCGAGCAGATCGAGCGCACCGACGAGGTGATCGCCGACACCTGCGGAGGCGACGCACCCCGGCTGTTCCGGCCGCCCTACGGCTCACGCACCCCCGAAGTGCTCGGCCGCCTGGCCGAGTTCGACACCACCACCGTGCTGTGGGACGTCGCCCCGGACGACTGGGCGATGCGCGAGGCCGACGCCATCGCGCGGGACGTGCTGGCCGAGGTCCGGCCCGGCTCGGTCGTGCTGCTGCACGACGGCGGCGGTGACCGTTCGGCCACCGTGGCCTCGCTCCCGCCGATCATCGAGGGCCTGCTGGACCGCGGCTACACCTTCGTGCGCGCCGACGACATGCTCGACCGGGACCGCAGCGCACTGGCGGGCGCCGTATGAGGAACTGGGCCGGCACCATCGACTTCGGCGCGGCCAGGATCGTCCGCCCGGAGACCGTCGACGCCCTGCGCCGGGCCGTCGCGGAGAGCGAACGGGTCCGGGCCACCGGCACCTGCCACTCCTTCAGCGGCGTACTGTCCCCGGCGAGCACCGTCGTACGGCTCGACGGGCTTCCCCGGGCGGTCGACGTCGACCCGGACGCCCGCACCGTCACCGTCTCCGCGGGGCTGCGCTACGCCGAAGTGGCGGACGCGCTGCACCGTGAGGGCTTCGCCCTGGCCAACCTGGCCTCGCTGCCCGACATCACCGTCGCGGGCGCCGTCGCCACCGGGACCCACGGCTCCGGTGACACGGTCGGCAGCCTCGCCGCCGCGGTCACCGGCCTGGAGCTGGTCGGACCCGACGGCGACCTGGTGCGGCTGCGCCGCGACGTGGACCGCGACACCCTCTCCGGGTCCGTGGTGTCCCTCGGCGCACTCGGCGTGATCGTCAGGGTGACCCTGGAGATCGAGCCGTCCTTCGAGGTGGCCCAGTCGGTCCGGGTCGGGGTGCCGCTGGAGGCGGTGGCGGACCGGTTCGACGAGGTCTTCGGGGCCGCCTACAGCGTGAGCGTGTTCACCACCTGGCAGGGCGAGGCGAACCTGTGGCTGAAGCGGCGTACCGACCGCCCCGCCCCCGAACCCGCCCTCGGCACCCGGGCGGACGCCCCGCTGAACCCGGTACCGGGGACGGACCCGGCGCCCTGCACCGCCCAGCTCGGAGTGCCCGGACCCTGGCACGAGCGGCTCCCGCACATCCGCACCGGGACCGCGCCCCTGCTCGGGGACGAGCTGCAGTCCGAGTACTTCCTGCCGCGCTCCGCCGCGCCGGCCGCGTTCGCGGCGCTGCGCGCGC
Source organism: Streptomyces sp. NPDC018263 (assembly GCF_055562575.1). Taxonomy (NCBI): domain Bacteria; kingdom Bacillati; phylum Actinomycetota; class Actinomycetes; order Kitasatosporales; family Streptomycetaceae; genus Streptomyces; species Streptomyces sp. NPDC018263. The sequence continues at coordinate 373,905 of NZ_JBVHFA010000003.1, read as the reverse complement.
TGGGCGGGGCCCTCGCCCCCGTGCTGCAGGTCGGCGAGGTACGGACCGTGCGCGGCGACGACCTGTGGCTGAGCCCGGCGTACGGACAGGACTCGGTGGCCTTCCACTTCACCTGGGTCAAGGACCCGGACCGGGTGGCCCCGGTGATCGCCGCCGTGGAGGAGGCGCTGGTGCCGCTGGGCGCCAGGCCGCACTGGGCCAAGCTCACGGCGATGGCCGCCCCGGCGATCCTCGCCCGCTATCCCCGGGCGGCGGACTTCGGCGAGCTGCGGCACAAGGCCGACCCGGGCGGCAAGTTCGGCAACGACGTCGTCGACGCGCTGTTCCCGCGGCGCGACCAACCTCAGCGCGACCACCCGCAGCGCGACCAAGGGGCATGACATGGAGAAGCGACCACTGGGCAGGACCGGGCGGAAGGTGTCCGTCGTCGGTCTGGGCACCTGGCAGTTCGGCGACGGCTGGAGCCACGTACAGGAGGGCGACGCCCGCTCCATCCTGGAGACGGCCGTGGAGAGCGGCGTCGACCTCATCGACACCGCCGACGTGTACGGCGACGGCCGCAGCGAGCGGATCATCGGCGGCTTCCTCCGGGACTTCCGTACCTCGCCCGGCGAACGCCCCACCGTGGCGACCAAGTTCGGCCGGCGGGGCCCGCAGGAACCGGCGGCCTTCACCCTGGACAACCTCCGGGCCTGGGCGGACCGTTCGCGGGAGAACCTCGGGATGGGCACGCTCGACCTGGTGCAGCTCCACACCCCGCCGGACTCCGTGTTCGCCTCCGACGCCGTCTTCGACGCCCTGGACACGCTCGTCGACGAGGGCCGGATCGCGTCGTACGGCGTGAGCGTGGAGACCTGCGACCAGGCGCTGTCCGCGCTCGCCCGGCCCCACGTGGCGTCCCTGCAGATCATCCTGAACGTCTTCCGGCGCAAGCCGCTGGACCGGGTGCTGCCGGCCGCCCGGGAGGCGGGTGTCGGGGTGATCGCCCGGGTGCCGCTGGCCTCCGGGCTGCTGTCCGGGAAGTTCCGCGAGGACACCGTGTTCCCGGCCGAGGACCACCGCGCGTACAACCGGCACGGCGAGCAGTTCGACGTGGGCGAGACCTTCTCCGGGGTCGACTACGCCACCGGTGTCGCGGCCGCCGCCGAGTTCACCGGCCTGGCGCCCGAGGGGATCACCCCCGCGCAGCTCGCCCTGCGCTGGGTCACCCAGCAGGACGGCGTCACCACCGTGATCCCGGGCGCCAGTTCGGTCGCCCAGGCCCGCGCGAACGCGGCCGCCGGCTCCCTGGACCCGCTGCCGCAACCGCTCCTGGACCAGCTCCGTGAGCTGTACGACCGGCGCTTCCGCGCCCAGGTGCACCACCGCTGGTGACCACGGCCGCCCACCCGCCCCCGCCCACGCCCGCATCCCCTGGAGCAGTCCGATGAAGATCGCAGGAGAGACCGTCCTCGTCACCGGTGCCACCGGGGGCGTCGGACGCGTCCTCGCCCGGCGCCTGGCGCGGGCGGGCGCCGGGCTGGTTCTCACCGGCCGCGACGCCGACGCGCTGCGGGAGCTGGCCGAGCCGCTCGGTGCCCGCTGGATCGCCGCCGACCTGGCGGACCCGCGCCAGGTCACCGAGCTGGCGGACGCCTGCCCGGACGTGCGGGTCCTGGTGGCCAACGCGGCGCTGCCCGCCAGCGGTGACCTGCTGGAGTACACGCCCGGCCAGATCGAGCGGGCGCTGGCCGTGAACCTGGGCTCCGTCGCGCTGCTGGCCCGGCTGCTCGTGCCGGCGATGACCGGGGACGGCCGCGGCCACCTGGCGTTCGTGGGCTCGATGTCGGGCAAGGCGGCCACTCCGTCCTCCTCGCTGTACACCGCCTCCAAGTTCGGACTGCGCGGGTTCGCCCACGCCCTGCGGCTGGACCTGCGCCCGGCCGGCGTCGGGGTCTCGCTCATCCAGCCGGGCTTCGTCAGCGAGGCCGGCATGTTCGCCCGCACCGGGGCCCCGCTGCCGCGCGGGGCGCGTCCCGTCACCCCGGACCAGGTGGCGGAGGCGGTGCTCCGGGCCGTCGAGGGCGACCGGGCCGAAGTCAACATCGCACCGCTCGGTCTCCGGCTGAAGTGCGCCCTGGCCGTGCAGTTCCCGTCCGTGTCGGCCTGGCTCCAGCGGCGGGCCGCCCCCGACGACAGCGGCCGGCTGATCGTCGAGGCACAGCGCGCCCTCCGCTGACCGTCCGGCCGCCGGTTCCGCCATGCCACCCACGAGGAGTGACCACGTGAAGGAAAGTGTTCTTGTCATCGGCTCGGGATACCGGCACTTCCGCGAGTACGCGCTGCGCGGTCTCGCGGAGGCGTTCTCCGTCGTGCTGATCGGCCCCTCCCCGCTGGACTGGCAGTTGCCGTACCTGGCCGACCACCGTCAGGCGGACGTCCACGACGAGGCCGCGCTGCTCACAGCCGCCGGGGAACTGGCGGTCGGCCGCCGGATCACCGGCGTCGTCACCTGGGAGGAGTCCCTGCTGACACCCGTCGCCGAGCTGGCCGCGCGGCTCGCGGTGCCCGCCATGCCGGTGGAGTCCGCGCGGGCCTGCCGGGACAAGGCACGCCAGCGGGACCGCTTCCGGGCGGCGGGGGTCCCCTCCGCCCGGTTCGCCCTGGTGGGCTCGGCGGCGGAGGCGGTGGGCGCGGCCGCGGACATCGGCTATCCCGTCGTGCTCAAGCCGCGGGGCCGCGCGGCCAGTGTCGGGGTGACGGTCGTGCGCTCCGAGGACGAACTGCTCCGGGCGTTCGCCGCGGTGCGGGACTCCGAGAGCCCCTCCATCGACGACGGGCTCGTCCTCGTGGAGGAGTTCCTGACCGGTCCCGAGATCGCCGTCGACAGTTGGGTGCTCGACGGCCGGGTCGAGCCCTTCTCGGTCGCCGCGAAGCGCACCGGCTACCCGCCGTACTTCGAGGAGGTCGCCCATGTCGTCGGGCGGGTGCTCGACGCCGGTACCGAGGCGCGGGTCCGCGAGGTGGTGATCGCCGCCAACCTGGCGCTCGGCACCGACCGCACGATCACCCACACCGAGCTGATGCTCACCCCGGACGGCCCGAAGGTGGTGGAGGTCAACGGACGCCTCGGCGGCGACCTCATTCCGCGTCTGGCCGAACTCGCCGCGCCGGGGCTGTCCATCGGCCGCGTCCTGGGCGCCGTCGCCACGGGACGCGTCCCCGGCCCGATCGCCGGGCCGGACCGTCTGGTCGGCATCCGGTTCCTGTACCCCGAGGCCGACCTCACCTTCGACGACATCGAGGCACCGGCCGCCCTCGTCGGCGAGCCGTGGGTGCACGAGGTGCGCACGGTCAGCGACCCCGGCACCGAACTGCGCCTGCCGCCCCGCCAGTTCCTGGGCCGGGCCGGCTATGTGATCGCCACCGGCGGCGACGTCGCGGAGATCGACGCGCGCCTGCTCAAGCTGGCCGAGGCCACCGTCGTACGGGGTGAGCCGCTTCCCGTCTGAGGGCCGCGCCCGGCGCCCCCAGACCGTCTTCTTCTCTCGTCTTCTCTCTCGTCCCTCTTCACCCACTGGAGCAACCGATGAAGAAAGCCCTGCTCTTCGGCGAGTACAAGATCGCCCGCTTCCTGCCGGTCCTGCGGGACCGCGGCTACACCGACATCGTCGTCTACTCGGCCGTCGAGTTCGACGCGGCCTCGGAGTTCGACAACGAGGGCGTCGAGGTCAAGCTGATGGACCTCGACTGGACGGCGGACGACGTCGTCGCCGTCCTGGAGGCCGAGCGCCCCGACGTGGCGATCGCCAACCCCTACGCGCACGGCCAGGAGCAGTTGCCGATCGTCTACGGCCGCGCCGCCGCCCGGTGGAACGGCCGGTTCGTGGCCCACTCCGCCGAGTTCGCCGAGGTCGCCTGCGACAAGGTGGCGCTCCACCGGACCGCCGTGGAGCGGGGCTGGCCGGTCCCCGCGGGCGCGGTCTGCGCCGACGCCGGCCAGGTCGCGGCCGCCGCGGCCGAGGTGGGCTTCCCGCTCGTCATCAAGGAGGCCCAGGCCCAGGCCGGTGACGGACGCTTCCACGCCTCCTCCCAGGAGGAGCTGGACGCGATCCTGGCCGCGGGGCTCGCCTTCCCGGCGATCGTGCAGTCCTTCGAGCGGGGGACCGAGACGGGCATCGAGCTGATCAGTGCCGGCGGGACGCTCATGCGCTGGCCGGTGGTCTCGATGGGACCGCTGGACGACGGCCTCGACCCCTCGCTGCGGGCGCGGATCACACCGTACGAGCTGCCCTCGGGCGCGGCGGCCCGGCTGGAGGCGTTCCTCACCGACATCCAGGACAACTTCGCCCCGTTCGGGCCGTGGCAGATCGACTTCGCGGTCGTCGGTGACGACATCGTCGTCCTGGAGATCAACCCGCGGCTCGGCGGTCTGTCCGACCTGGGCCTGACGGGCACCGGGACCGACCCGCACGCCGTGTTCACCGCGGCCGCGCTCGGCGAGGCGCTGCCGGAGGTGCAGACCCGCGCGGTCACGATCGAGCTGCCCTCCACCGAGATCCCCGGTGTGGAGGTGCCCGCCCACCCCGAGGGCGCCGAGGTGATGAAGGTGACCGCGCGCCGGCCCACCAACCGGTGCTTCATCAACACCGACCGGATGCAGTTGGTCACCACCATCGGCGACCTGGAGGCGGGCAAGCGCTGGCTGAAGGAGCTGGACGCCGCCGGACTGCTGCGCTGCCCCGTCGAGTCCGCCGCCCGCCGGCTCGAGGAGGGCTTCGAGGTCTTCGGGGCGAAGGCGGGCACGCGATGAGGGTGCTGATCGCCGGTCTGGGCGACAACAAGGACTTCGGGCTCAAGTCGCTGCGCGACGCGGGGCACTTCGTCGGGGTCATCGACCTGCCGCACCGCATCCCGGTCAACCTGTGCGACTGGTGGCGGGCGGGCGACCGCTTCTCGGTGGACTCCATGCTGGAGGAGGCGTCTTCGGCCGACTTCACCTGGGACGCGGTCCTGTGCTGGGAGGAACTGTCCACCGACATCGCCCGTGAGGTCGCGCGCAAGCTCGGCGTGCCGGGCACCCGGATGCCGGCGGGCCACTTCCGGGACAAGGGCCTGATGCACGGCCGGCTGCGGGAGCAGGGGCTGCCCACCCCCCAGCTCGGGGTGGCCCGCACGCTCCAGGAGTGCGAGGACCTGGCCGGGGGCCGGTTCCCGCTCGTGCTCAAGCCGACCGACTACGGCGGCAGCGGCGGCGTCCAGGTCGTCACCGGCCCGGACGGGCTGGCCGGCGCCTTCCGGTCGGCCGCCACGCTGTCGGCGAGCGGCCGGGTGGCGGTGGACCGCTATGTGCGCGGCAAGGAGTACAGCGTCGAGGCCGTCACCTGGGCGCCCGGGGACACCGAGATCCTCGCGGTCACCGAGAAGCATCTGACCCGGCCGCCGTACTGCGTCGAGCTGGGCCATGTGGTGCCCGCGGTGCTGCCGGACGCGGACCGCGAGGCGCTGGCCGCCGCGACGCGGGCCGCGCTGGACGCCCTCGGGATGGAGGCGGGCGTGTGCCACGCGGAGTTCCGGATGACCGAGGAGGGGCCCCTCCTGATGGAGGTGGCCGGGCGCCCGGCCGGCGGCCAGATACCGCGCCTGGTGGAGCTGGCCACCGGCTGGAACATCAACCTCGCGGAGCTGGCGGCGGTGGCGGGGCAGCGGCTTCGCCCGTCGGAGCCCGCGGCGGAGTGTGCGGCCGTCCGCTGCTTCGTCGGGGACGGCGTCACCCCGTTCACCCACCCGGTGACCCTGGCGAACGCCTCGCGCCCCCCGCTGCTCGGCACGCTGCGGGAGCTGCGGTACTCCGCCGGTGAGGGCACGGTGCACCGGGTGCCGCGCGGCCCCGAGGACCGCCTCGGCTACGCGCTCTTCGCCGGTACGCGCGAGGAGGTCGCGGCCGCGCTCGGGGCGCTGGACCAGGGCAGGGAGGTCTACCGAGGTGACTAGCGCACCGGCCGAGCGGCCGACGTCGAGTGAACCGGAGGACCGGGTGCCACCCGGTACGGCGAAGGTCCGCGGGGGGCTGTGGCGCAACCGGGACTTCCTCAAGCTGTGGTCGGGGGAGACGGTCGCCGCGATCGGCGCGCAGGTCACACAGCTCGCGCTGCCCATGCTGCTGCTGAGCACCCTGGGGGCGAGTCCGGCCGAGGTCGGGCTCGTCGCCGGGATGCAATACCTGCCCGCGCTGTGCGTCACCCCGTTCGCGGGCCTGGTGATCGACATGTTCGACCGCAGGCTGGTCCTTCTCGTGGCCAACCTGGCGCGGGCGGTGGCACTGGCCGTGGTGCCGGTGCTGTATCTCACCGACACCCTGACCGTGCCGACCCTGTGCCTGATCGCCTTCGTGGTGGGCGCCGGGACCTCGGTGTTCGACGTGGCCTACCTGGCCTACCTGCCCGCACTGGTGCCCCAGCGCGATCTGGTGGACGCCAACAGCAAGCTGCAGGGCTCGTACTCCGTCGCCCAGATCGGCGGCTCCAGTGTCGGCGGCCTGCTGATCAGGGCGCTCGGCGCGTGGCTGGCGATCCTGGCGAACGTCGTCGCCTACCTGGCGGCGTTCGTCACCATGCTGCTCATCCGGCACCGCGAGCCGCCCCGCGAGCGGTCCTCGACGGGGCGGCCCCGCGCGGCCGACCTGCTCACCGGGGTCAAGCTGCTGTGGCGGGACCGCACCCTGCGGGTGCTGAGCATGCGGGCGGGCTGGTTCAACCTGTGCGAGCAGGCGATCCTCACGCTGTTCCTGGTCTACGCGGTGAAGGAGCTGGGCATGGACGCCGGCGGCGTCGGCTTCGTGCTCGCCTTCGGCAGCGTCGCCTCGCTGGCCGGGGCGTTCGTGGCCCGTCGCGCGGGAAACCGCTTCGGCTTCCCCGGCATCCTGATCCTGGCCAGCAGCGCCTCGTCCCTGGCGCCCCTGCTGCTGCTCCCGACCGGGCCCGGCTCGGGCTGGAACTTCACCCTGGCCACGCTGACGTTCGCGGTCTACGGGTTCGGGCTGACCATCTACAACGTCCATGTCGTCGCCTTCCGGCAGTCGGTGATCCCGACCGAGGTGCTCGGCCGGGCGACGGCGGCGTACCGGATGCTCACCTACGGGACGCTGCCGATCGGCGCCTTCCTCGGTGGTCTGCTGGGCGGGCGGCTGGGCCTGTGGAACTCGATCCTCGCCTTCGCGCTCGCGTCGGTGGTGGGGTGGCTGCTGTTCATCGCGGCCTGCCGGCGCCTGCCGGCCCCGGAACCGGAGGGGGTGCCCGCGCAGTAGGGGCCGGCCGTCCGCCGTGCCCGCCAGTGGTGAGTTGTCCACAGGGTCTGACGCGTTTCGGCCACCGCATGTACCTTCGGCACGAGTTGATGTTCGAGACGCTCGTGCGGGGGCGTTCGGGGTGCGGGGGAGGCGGTCGTGGTGGCCGGAGCGCGGGTGGAGCCGGCCGGGGTGAGGCCGGCGGGCAGGGTGCCGAGGCTGCGCGGGTTCGCGCAGTGGCCGCCGGCCGGGTCCGCCAAGCATCAGGGCAAGGCGCTGCGGGCCGAGGTGCCCCGCGCCGCCCACCGGGACCTCGTGATCGACGAGGCGCGTCCGGACGCGGTGGCCGCGGTCGAGGAGTCCAACGCCGGGCGCCTTCCCGAGCTGACGCCGATACGGGTGGGCCGCATGGCCGCCTCTCCCTTCGCCTTTCTGCGCGGCTCGGCCGGCCTCATGGCGTACGACCTGGCCCGCACCCCGGTGACCGGTATCGGCACCCAGCTCTGCGGCGACGCCCACGCGGCCAACTTCGGTCTGTACGGGGACGCGCGCGGCGGCCTGGTCATCGACCTCAACGACTTCGACGAGACCGTGCACGGCCCCTGGGAGTGGGACCTCAAACGGCTCGCCGCCTCCCTGGTGCTGGCCGGGCGCGAGACGGGTGCCGACGAGGACACCTGTCACGCGGCCGCGCGGGACGCCGTCGGCGCGTACCGGCGCACCATGCGGCTACTGGCCGGGCTGCCCGCGCTGGACGCCTGGAACGCCATCGCGGACGAGGAACTCGTCTCCCACACCGACGCGCACGACCTGCTCGGCACCCTGGAGCGGGTCTCGGCGAAGGCGCGGGCCAACACCAGCGGCCGCTTCGCCGCCCGGTCCACGGAGGCCGGGGAGGACGGGGGCCGCCGCTTCGTGGACGCGCCCCCGGTGCTGCGCCGAGTCCCGGACGCGGAGGCCGCCGCCGTCGCCGCCTCGCTGGAGCCGTATCTGTCGACGCTGGGCGCCGACCGGCTGCCGCTGCTCGCGCGGTACGCGGTGCAGGACGTCGCCTTCCGGGTCGTCGGCACCGGCAGCGTGGGCACCCGGTCCTACGTCGTACTGCTTCTCGACCATCGTGGGGAGCCGCTCGTCCTCCAGGTGAAGGAGGCCCGGCCCTCCGCGCTCGCCCCGCACCTGGCCACCGCGGGCTTCCCGGTGCCGCCCGCCGGGCACGAGGGGCGGCGCGTGGTGCTGGGGCAGAAGCGGATGCAGGTGGTCAGCGACATGTTGCTGGGCTGGACCACGGTCGACGGGCGGGGTTATCAGGTACGGCAGTTCCGCAACCGCAAGGGCAGCGTCGACCCGGCCGCCCTCGCGCCCGGCCAGGTCGACGACTACGGCCGGATGACCGGCGCCCTGCTGGCCCGCGCCCACTCCCACAGCGCCGACCCCCGCCTCATCGCCGGGTACTGCGGCAAGAACGAGGAACTGGACGACGCCGTGGCCGGCTTCGCCACCGCCTACGCCGACCTCACCGAGGCCGACCACGCGCGGCTGGTGGAGGCGGTGCGCTCCGGGCGGATCGCGGCCGAGACGGGGGTGTGAGCGGGATGCGGCAAGAAGCCGCAGTGGCGGGAAGAGGGCGGCCGGGGTGGTGAGATGAAGTACGTCGAACTGCGCGGCGGCGGCAGCGAGGAGCCCGTGCTCGCCGACCCCCGCCCCTATCTCGCCCGGCTGCCCGGTATCGCCGCCGGACTGCCGCCCGGCGCCCGTGCCTTCGCCACCGACCCGGCGCACTACGACCCGGAGGCCAAGCGCTGTGTCCGCGACCTGCTGCCCACGCGGGTCCACCGCACGGACGACGGTGACGTCGAGATCCGCTTCCGGCACCACTGCTTCCGGCACGAGGAGGACCTGCTCCTGCGCTACACCGGGGTCTCCCGCTTCCAGTCGGACGTGCTGGACGTGTGCGATCCGGCCTCGCCGGCCGATGTGATCCTGGACGAGATCCTGCCGCTGCCGGGCGGCTGCACCCACGAGGTGGCCTGCCGCCCGGGCCGGCTGGTGGTGGCGTGCCGGGATCTGGTGGCGGAGTGGGTTCCGGCCGTGTGCCCGCAGGCGGGTTCCTAGGCGGAGACGGCGAGTTGGGGCGGTCGTTCCGCTCCGTCGCGGCAGGGCCTTGTGGCCGTGGCCTAGGCTGGTCGGGTGACGACCCCGGAAGCTGAGCAGACCGAACAGGCCCAGTCGCCGCGGCCCGAGGAACGGCTGGAAAAGGCCGTCCGGGTCGCCGAGCAGGCGCTGATCGACTTCGAGATCGCCGTGGAGACCTTCCGCGTCGAGGTCGAGAACTTCGCCCGGCTGCACGAACAGCGGCTGGGCCCGCTGTACGCCCGCATCGAGGAGCTGGACGCCTCGATCGCCGAGGCGCGGGCCGCCCGTACCCAGGACCCCGAGGACATCCGGCGCGCCGCCGAGGCCCGCGCGAACCTGTCGCCCATACCCGGCGTCGAGGAACTGCTGCACGGCTGGATGGACGGCCAGGGTCTGTTCCCCGAGGCCACCGCGATGCTCACCGACCAGCCGGTGCGGCCGCCGGAGCGGGTGCGGCCCAGCGAGGAGGTCCGCAAGCTCTACCGCGACCTCGCCCGCAAGGCCCACCCCGACCTCGCCCAGGAGAACGCCGAGCGCACCCGCCGCGAGGAGTTCATCACCCGCGTCAACGCCGCCTACGCCCGCGGTGACGAGGCCCTGCTCCGGGAACTCGCCGCGGAGTGGGCCGCCGGACCGGTGCCGCCCGAGCGCCGGCCCAGCCCCAGCGACGAGCTGTACGCCCGCCTGGAGTGGCTCGCCCAGCGCAAGGAACTCCTCACCCTGGTCGCCCGGGAACTGGAGAACGGCGCCATCGCCGGCATGCTCCGGCTCGCCCCGGACGACCCCGACAGCCTCCTCACCGAGATCGCCGAGCGGCTGCACGGTGACATCGCCCGCCGTGAGTCCGACCTGGCGGCGCTGCTGACGCAGGAGTGAGGCCCCCGCGTCGCGTGCGGCGCTTCGGGTAGCGTCGGGGGCATGAGTTTCGGAGCTGGTGTGCCCACGGTCGAGGTCACGGACCTCAAGGACGGCGATTTCCTGCTGGACGTCCGCGAGGACGACGAATGGCAGGCCGGTCATGCCCAGGGGGCGCTGCACATCCCCATCAGCGAGTTCGTCGCCCGCTACGGCGAGCTGACCGAGGCCGCCCCCCAGGACGGCCGCGTCAACGTCATCTGCCGCTCCGGCGGCCGCTCCGCCCAGGTCACCATGTACCTCGTCCAGCAGGGCATCGACGCGGTGAACGTCGACGGCGGCATGAAGCACTGGGAGGCCGCGGGCCGGCCTGTGGTCACGGACGCGGGACAGGCCGGGGTCGTGATCTAGCCACTCCGCTCACCGGTCGAAGTCCACCTCCACCTTCTCGGTCATGGGGTGGGACTGGCAGGCCAGGACGTACCCCGCTTCGGTTTCCTCGGGTTCGAGGGCGAAGTTGCGGTCCATGCGGACTTCGCCGGTGACGAGGAAGGCGCGGCAGGTGCCGCAGACGCCGCCCTTGCAGGCGTAGGGGGCGTCGGGGCGGTTGCGCAGGACGGTGTCCAGGACGGACTCGCCCCGCTGGGCCGGCCAACTGCCGCCGCGGCCGTCGAGGCGGGCGGTGACCGTGCTGTGCGCGGCCGCCGGGGCGGTGGTGGCCGGGGTGGTGCCGCCGTCCACATGGAAGATCTCCTGGTGGATGCCGGAGCGGTCCACGCCGAGACCGCGCAGCGCCCGTTCGGCGTCCTCCACCAGGCCGTACGGGCCGCACAGGAACCAGCCCTTCACCTGGTCCACCGGGAGCAGCGCGGGCAGCAGCCCGGTGAGCCGGTCCCGGTCGAGGCGGCCGGAGGGCAGGCCCGCCTGCTGTTCCTCGCGGGAGAGGACCGTCACCAACTGGAACCGCTCCGGGTAACGGTCCTTCAGGTCCGCCACCTCCTCCAGGAACATGGTCGAGGCGGCCGTACGGTCGGCCCGGACCATGCAGAACCGCGCGCCCGGCTCACGGGCCAGCAGCGTGGCGGCGATCGACAGCACCGGCGTGATGCCGCTGCCGCCGACGACGGCCGCGAAGTGACCCGGCGCCGGGTCCAGGGTGAAGCGCCCGGCCGGGGTCATCACCTCCAGCTCGTCCCCGGCGGCGATCTCCTTGAACGCGTACGTCGAGAACGCGCCCCCGTCGACCAGCCGTACCCCCACCCGCAGCGTGCTCGGGCCGGGCCCGGCCGGGTCGGGGGCCGGGGAGCAGATGGAGTAGGTGCGGCGGATGTCCCCGCCGTCCACTCGGCGGCGCAGGGTGAGGTGCTGGCCCGGCCGGTGCCGGTACTCCTCGCGCAGTTCGGGCGGCACGGCGAAGGTGACGGCGACCGAGTCGTCGGTCAGCCGGTCGATCTCGGCCACCCGGAGCCGGTGGAAGCGTGCCATCACAACTCCTTGAAGTGGTCGAAGGGTTCACGGCAGGAGAGGCACCGGCGCAGCGCCTTGCAGGCCGTGGAGGAGAAGCGGCTCAGCAGCTCGGTGTCGGCCGAGTCGCAGTGGGGGCAGCGGACGGCCTCCGTCGTCGGCTCCCCGGCGGCGCCGGTGCGGGTCGGGCCCAGGGTGAGGGCGACCGGTCCCGCGGGGTGCCGGGTGCGCGGCGGGGCGATGCCGGACTCCCGGAGCTTGCGGCGGCCCTCGGGAGTGATGTCGTCCGTGGACCAGGCCGGGGTGAGGACCGTGCGGACGGTCACCTCCCGCATGCCGTGCGCCCGGAGGACCTCTTCTATGTCCGCGCTCATCGTCTCCACCGCCGGGCAGCCGGTGTAGGTCGGCGTGAGGTCGACCTCGACCGCGCCGGTGCCGGTGAGGTGCACGGCGCGCACGACGCCCAGCTCGTGCAGGGTGAGCACGGGGAGTTCGGGGTCGGGCACCGAGCCGGCCAGCTCCAGCAGCTCCGACTCCAGCGCGGTGGCGGTCACCATGACGCCCCCGGATGGCTGCGGTGCAGATGCTGCATCTCGGCGAGCATCCGCCCGAACGACTCGGTGTGCAGGCCCTGTCGGCCCGCGCCCGCGGCCCAGGCGCCCGTGCGGGGGCCTTCGGGCACGGTCAGGGTGGCGCGCCCGAGCACGTCCGTGACCGAGGCGAGCCAACTCGCCTCCAGCGCCGCCCAGTCGACGTCCACGCCGGGGATCGGCTGGAACATCTCGCCGGTGAAGCGCCACAGTGCGCCGCAGGCCCGGCTCATCCGGTCGTGGCTGAGATCGGTGCCGTCGCCGAGGCGCACGGTCCACTGCTCGGCGTGGTCGCGGTGGTAGGCGACCTCCTTGACCGCCTTGCCGGCCAGCGGCTGGAACGGACCTTCCTGTGCGGCCAGTTCGGCGTACAGCAGGTGCTGGTAGGTGGAGAAGCAGAGCTGCCGGGCGATGGTGTGGGCGAAGTCGCCGTTGGGCTGTTCCACCAACTGGAGGTTGCGGAAGGCGCGTTCCTCGCGGAGGTAGGCCAGCTCGTCCTCGTCGCCGGCCATGGAGAGCAGTACACGGGCCTGGCCGAGCAGGTCGAGCGCGATGTTGGCGAGGGCGACCTCCTCCTCCAGGACCGGGGCGTGTCCGGCCCACTCCCCGAGGCGGTGGGAGAGCACCAGGGCGTCGTCGCCGAGGGCCAGCGCGGCGGTGGTGGGGACGGTGGCGGTCACAGGTGCTTCACCCCTTCCGGGATCTCGTAGAAGGTCGGGTGCCGGTAGGGCTTGTCGGCGGACGGCTCGAAGAACGGGTCCTTCTCGTCGGGCGAGGAGGCGGTGACGGCGGTGGCCGGGACGACCCAGATGGAGACGCCCTCGCCGCGCCGGGTGTACAGGTCACGGGCGTTGCGCAGGGCCAGCTCCGCGTCGGGGGCGTGCAGGCTGCCGGCGTGGGTGTGGGAGAGGCCGCGGCGGGAGCGGACGAAGACCTCCCACAGGGGCCAGTCGGTGTGGGTCATGCGCGCGTCGCTCCTGTCCGGCCGGTGCTCCCGGCGTGTCTGGCCGCGTGGGCGGCGGCCGCTTCCCTGACCCAGGCGCCCTCGTCGTGTGCGCGGCGGCGCTGGGTGATCCGCTGTTCGTTGCAGGGGCCGTTGCCCTTGAGCACTTCCTTGAACTCGGTCCAGTCGATGGCGCCGAAGTCGTGGTGCCCACGCTCCTCGTTCCACTTCAGGTCCGGGTCGGGGAGGGTGAGGCCGAGGGACTCGGCCTGGGGGACGGCGATGTCGACGAAGCGCTGGCGCAGCTCGTCGTTGGAGTGGCGCTTGATCTTCCACTCCATGGACTGGGCCGAGTGCTGAGAGGAGTCGTCGGGCGGGCCGAACATCATCAGTGAGGGCCACCACCAGCGGTCGACCGCGTCCTGCGCCATGGCGTGCTGCTCGGGGGTGCCCTGGCTCAGGGCGAGCAGCAGCTCGTATCCCTGGCGCTGGTGGAAGGACTCCTCCTTGCAGATGCGGACCATCGCGCGGGCGTACGGGCCGTAGGAGCAGCGGCACAGCGGGACCTGGTTGGTGATGGCGGCGCCGTCCACCAGCCAGCCGATGGCGCCCACGTCGGCCCAGGTCAGGGTTGGGTAGTTGAAGATCGAGGAGTACTTCTGGCGGCCGCTGTGCAGCTTGTCGAGCAGCTCCTCGCGGCTGGTGCCGAGGGTTTCGGCGGCGCTGTAGAGATAGAGGCCGTGGCCCGCCTCGTCCTGGACCTTGGCCATCAGGATCGCCTTGCGGCGCAGGCTGGGGGCGCGGGTGATCCAGTTCGCCTCGGGCTGCATGCCGATGATCTCGGAGTGCGCGTGCTGGGCGATCTGGCGGACGAGGGTGGCGCGGTAGGCGTCCGGCATCCAGTCGCGCGGCTCGATGCGCTCCTCGGCGGCCACCGCCGTGTCGAAGGCGTACTGGTGCGCCGCGATGTCCGCGGTGGCGCCGGGTGCGCCCTCCGCGGGTGTGCGGTCCGTGCGAGGCGCGGCTGCTGTGGCCATGCGGTCCCCCTGACCTAGGACTCTGCCGGAAACACGCCCCGACCGATCGTTCGGTTCGTGCGTGTCAATGGTGTGCCGGGGCGTCGTCGGGTGTCAACCGCTGTGGACAATGCGGCCCCGCGCCTGTGGAAAACCCCGCCCCGGCCGGGCGGCGAAGGCCGGGCCCTGGGCTGCGCGGGGCGGGTGGGGCTGAGTACCGTTCCGTGCGGGTGCCAAGCGGAAGCAAAGGCGTCCGAGGACCAGGGGGCGCCCATGCCGGGTGCGTCGATGCCGGAGCGGAAGCGGGACGGGGCGGGGATGGACGCGTACGACGAGGAGCCGGGGGCCCTGAGCGGGCCGGACGGTCCGGCCGGGGCGCGTCGCGCGGACAGCCCCGGAACACCAGCCGGGGCCACCGAATCCGGGGCCACCGAATCCGGGGCCACCGAATCCGGGGCCACCGAATCCGGGGCCACCGTGTCCGGGGCCACCGAATCCGGGGCCACCGTGTCCGGGGCCACCGAATCCGGGGCCACCGTGTCCGGGGCCACCGAATCCGAGGTCACCGTGTCCGGGGCCACCGTGTCCGGGGCCACCGAATCCGAGGTCACCGAGTCCGGGGCCACCGAGTCCGGGGCCACCCAGTCCGGGGCCACCGCAGCAGAGGGCGCCGGACCCGGGGCCACCGAGCCCGGCGGAGCCAGGGAGCCCGCTCCGCGCACCGGACTCGCCGCCCTCTCCCCCCGCTACCGCCTCGTCGCGGGCGGCGCGCTCGCGGTCGTGGCGGCCGTCGCCGCGGTGCACCTGGGCATGGTGTTCCTGAGCCTCGCCCCCGCCAACACCGTGAGCAAGCGGCACGCCAAGGCGGTGGAGGGGTGGGTGTACCCGGAGTTCGAGCAGAACTGGAAGCTGTTCGCGCCGAACCCGTTGCAGCAGAACGTCGCCGTACAGGTACGCGCCCAGGTCCGGGGCGGGGACGGCGAGGTGCGCACCACCGGCTGGACCGACCTGTCCGCCGCGGACGGCGCCGCCATCGACGGCAACCTGCTGCCCAGCCACACCCAGCAGAACGAGCTGCGCCGCGCCTGGGACTTCCTCGGCAACACCCACGGCACCGACAACCGGCCCGTGGGCGTGCGCGGGGCGCTCTCCGAGCAGTACGTGCGCCGGATAGTGGTGCTGCGCCTGCGGCGGGACGAGGGCGTCGAACGCCTCGGAACCATCGAGCGCGTGCAAGTGCGCTCCCGCACCGTCAACGTGCCCCCGCCCGAGTGGAGCCGGGAGAAGGTCTCCACCGAGCCCGCCTACCGTGTGCTGCCCTGGTGGACGGTGACCGGTGACGAGACCGAGGCGGGTGCCCGATGAACCGGCTCTCCCAGACCTTCGCCCAGGGCGTCGGGCGCGTCACCGGCGCTGCCCTCGGCCCGTACCAGAGCGCGGTGATCCGGATCGGGTTCGCCGGGACCTGGCTGCTGTTCCTGCTGCGCGAGTTCCCGCACCGCCAGGAGCTGTACGGGCCGGCCGGGCCGTGGAGCTGGAACCTGGCCCACCAGCTCATCGCCGACAATCACGCCTTCACGGTGCTGATGTGGTCCGACAGCCGGCTCTTCTTCGAGCTCTGCTACCTCCTCGCGCTGCTGGCCAGTGCCGCGCTGCTGGTCGGGTGGCGCACCCGGACCGCGGCCGTGCTGTTCATGGTGGGGGTGCTGTCGCTCCAGAACCGCAGCGTCTTCATGGGGGACGGCGGCGACAACGTGCTGCACCTGATGTCCCTCTACCTGGTGTTCACCCGCTGCGCCCAGGTGTGGTCGCTGGACGCGCGCCGGGCCGGGCGGGCGGAGGCGGCACGCGCGCGTGGGGAGCGCGTTCCCGCCGACCGGGTGGGTCCGGTGCTGTGGGGGCTGTCCGGCACGGTGCTGGTCACGGCCGCGGTGACGGGCCGGTTCCACGGCGACTGGCTGGTGCCCGCGCTGCTCTGGGCGAGCTGGGCCGGGCTGGGGTTGTGGTGGGCGGCCGGTCGCTGGACGCGCTCGCAGCAGCCCCGGATGCTGCTCGACGTGCTGGCGAACGTGCTGCACAACGCCGGTATCGCCGTGATCATGGCGGAGGCGTGCCTGATCTACGCCACGGCCGGGTGGTACAAGATCCAGGGCTCGCGCTGGCAGGACGGCACCGCCGTCTACTACCCGCTGCACCTGGACTACTTCTCCCCCTGGCCCGCCCTCGCCGGCCTGATGTCCGCCAGCGGCGTCCTGATGATGATCGTGACCTACGGGACGGTCATGGTGCAGGTCGCCTTCCCCTTCACCCTGTTCAACCGGCGCGTGAAGAACGTCCTGCTGGTGCTGATGATGACCGAGCACGCGGTGATCGCCGTCGTCCTCGGGCTGCCCTTCTTCTCCCTGGCGATGATCACGGCGGACGCCGTCTTCCTGCCCACCGCCTTCCTGCTGCTCCTCGGCGGCTGGGCCGCACGCGCGCGTGGACGGCTGATACGGCGCGGCGGGGCGGGCCGGGTGCCGCCGCCCCGCGCCCCGGAGGAGTCCACCGCGGGGCACGTAGGGTTCAGGGCATGACCGACTCCCTGAACCGCTGGCGCGAGCGCGCCGGGGACGCCGTGCTGCTGGACGGCTTCCACGCCCTCAAGCACGCGCTGCGTTTCGGGGCCGAGGTGCCCGTGGCGGTCACCACCGACCGCGCGGCCACGCTCGCCCTCGCCGGTGAACTCGCCGGGGACGTCAGAGACCCGCTGGACGCGCTGCTGACGGAGGTGCCCCAGGCGGTGTACGCCTCCCTGGTGCCCCGCCCGCACCCGACCGGCGTGGCCGCCCTGGCCGTACGGCCGTCCCGCGAGGCCAACCTCAAGACGCTGGCCCACCAGCCGCGCACCGCGCCCGTGGTGGTGCTGGACGAGCCGCGCAACCTCGGCAACGCGGGCGCCGTGATCCGGCTGGCGGCCGGGTTCGGCGCCACCGGGGTCGTCACCACCGGCACTCTCGACCCGTGGCACCCCACCGTGGTGCGCGGCGGGGCGGGGCTGCACTTCGCCACCGCCGTGGAGCGCCTCGGTGTCGACGAGCTGCCCACCGGGCCGCTGTTCGCCCTCGACCCCGAGGGCGACGACATCCGGCGGGTCGGGCTGCCCGACGACGCGGTGCTGGCGTTCGGCTCGGAGCGCAGCGGGCTCTCGGCACCGCTGCGGGCCCGAGCCGACCGGCTGCTGGCGCTGCCCATGCGGCCGCAGGTCTCCAGCTATAACCTGGCCACCAGCGTGGCCATGACGCTGTACCACTGGAGCCTGCGCACCGCCTGAGCCGCGCGACTACGCCTCCTTGCGGACCTCCACCACACGGAAGCGGCTGGCGACGTACGCGCCGTCGGTGAGGGCCGCGTTCGCCGCCGGGTTGCCGCCGGAGCCGTGGAAGTCGGAGAAGGCGGCGGTCTGGTTGACGTACACCCCGCCGGTCAGGTTCAGCGAGAGCTGGGCGGGCTCCTCCAGGCAGACCTCCTCGATGGCGCGCGCCACCTCCGGGTCGATGGTGTGGGCGCCGACCGTCATGGCGCCCTGCTCGCGGATGGTGCGCCGCAGCAGGTCGACGGCGTCGGCGACCGAGTCGACGGCCACCGCGAAGGACACCGGACCGAAGCACTCGCCGAGGTAGGCGGCCTCGTCGTCGGGCTTGGCGGCGTCCAGCCTCACGATCACCGGGGTGCGCACCACCGCGTCCGGGAAGTCCGGGTTGGTGACCTCGCGGGAGGCCAGGGCGACTTCGCCGAGGTCGGCGGCGGCCTCCAGGCGGGCCTTCACATCAGGGTTGACGATGGCACCCAGCAGGGCGTTGGCCCGGGCGTCGTCCCCGAGGAGGCCGTCGACGGCGCGGGCGAGGTCGCCGGTCACCTCGTCGAAGGACTTGTGGCCCTCATCGGTACTGATGCCCTCGCGCGGGATCAGCAGGTTCTGCGGGGTGGTGCACATCTGGCCGCTGTACAGGGAGAGCGAGAAGGCCAGGTTGGCCAGCATGCCCTGGTAGTCGTCGGTGGACTCCACGATCACCGTGTTGACGCCGGCCTTCTCCGTGTAGACCTGCGCCTGGCGGGCGTTGGCCTCCAGCCAGTCGCCGAAGGCGGTGGAGCCGGTGTAGTCGATGATGCGGATCTCGGGGCGGGTCGCGAGGGTCTTGGCGATGCCCTCGCCGGGCCGCTCGGCGGCGAGCGCGACCAGGTTGGGGTCGAAACCGGCCTCGGCCAGCACCTCGCGGGCCACCTGGACGGTGAGCGCGAGCGGCAGCACCGCGCGCGGGTGCGGCTTGACCAGGACCGCGTTGCCGGTGGCCAGGGAGGCGAACAGGCCCGGATAGCCGTTCCACGTGGGGAAGGTGTTGCAGCCGATCATCAGGGCGATGCCGCGCGGGACCGGCGTGAAGCTCTTGGTCAGCGTCAGCGGGTCGCGCTTGCCCTGCGGCTTGCTCCACTCCGCGGTCTCGGGGGTGCGGGTCTGCTCCGCGTACGCGTACGCCACCGCCTCCAGGCCGCGGTCCTGGGCGTGCGGGCCGCCCGCCTGGAACGCCATCATGAACGCCTGGCCGCTGGTGTGCATGACCGCGTGCGCGAACTCGTGCGTCCGGTCGCTGATCCGCTTCAGGATCTCCAGACAGACCGCCGCGCGGGCCTCCGCGCCCGCGTCGCGCCAGGCGGCCTGCCCGGCGCGCATCGCGGGGAGCAGCACGTCGAGGTCGGCGTGCGGGTAGCTCACGCCCAGTTCGATGCCGTACGGCGAGACCTCGCCGCCCACCCAGTCGTCCGTGCCGGGCTGGTCCAGGTCCAGACGGGTGCCGAGGAGCGCGTCGAAGGCGGCCTTGCCCGCGCCCGCGTCCAGGCTGCCGTGCTCGCCGTACGCCTTGGGGTGCTCAGGGTGCGGGGACCAGTACGCGCGGGTGCGGATCGCCTCAAGGGCCTGATCGAGGGTGGGGCGGTGCTGGGCGATCAGCTCGTGTGCGGTCGGTCGGGCGGTCATCCGGGACCAACTCCTCGTCTGCGTGAGCTCGTCGTCGAGCTCGTGACCTGGGGGTTTGGAGAGACGGCAGGGTTGCGGCGGGCGCGGCCCGCGGAGCCTTCCGCCGGACGGTGGTGGGCTGCGGGCGGTCAGGGCTAGAGTAACCGAACGATCGGTCGGGACAAGGGGGTCCGCCGCATCTGTGGACAACGTCGTGCGGGAGGATCGCGCACATGACAGCTATCGACCTCAGCAGTCCCGTGGCCGTGGTCGGCACCGGCACCATGGGCCAGGGCATCGCCCAGGTCGCGCTGACCGCCGGCCACCCGGTCCTGCTCCATGACGCGCTGCCCGGCCGGGCGCGGGAGGCCGCCGAGGCCATCGGCGCCCGCCTCGACCGGCTCGTGGCCAAGGGCCGGCTCGGCGCGGACGAACGGGACGCGGCGCGCGCCCGCCTCACGCCCGTCGAGGACCTCGCCGAACTGGCCGACTCCGCGCTGGTCGTGGAGGCCGTGCTGGAGCGGCTGGACGTCAAGCAGGAGCTGTTCCGGGAGCTGGAGGGGATCGTCTCCGAGGACTGTCTGCTCGCCACCAACACCTCCTCCCTGTCGGTGACCGCCGTCGGCGGCGCGCTCGCCTCCCCCGGCCGTTTCCTGGGTCTGCACTTCTTCAACCCGGCCCCGCTGCTGCCTCTGGTGGAGGTCGTCTCCGGGTACGCCACCGACGTCACGTCGGTCACGCGCGCGTACGAGACCGCCCGCGCCTGGGGGAAGACCCCGGTGGCCTGCGCGGACACCCCCGGCTTCATCGTCAACCGCATCGCCCGGCCCTTCTACGCCGAGGCGTTCGCCGTGCTGGAGGCACAGGGCGCCGACCCGGCCACCATCGACGCGGTGCTGCGCGAGAGCGGCGGCTTCCGCATGGGCGCCTTCGAGCTGACCGACCTCATCGGGCAGGACGTCAACGAATCCGTCACCCACTCGGTGTGGAACTCCTTCTTCCAGGACGTCCGCTTCACGCCCTCGCTCGCCCAGCGCCGCCTGGTGGAGTCCGGGCGGCTCGGCCGCAAGAGCGGCCAGGGCTGGTTCGACTACGCCGAGGGCGCCGAGCGCCCCGAGCCGCACACCGCCGAGAAGGAGAAGCCGCCGGCCCACGTCACCGTGGAGGGCGACCTCGGCCCGGCCGCCGGGCTGCTCCCGCTGATCCGCGAGGCGGGCATCGCCGTCCACGAGGACGACGAGGACCAGGGCAGCCGGCTGGCCCTGCCGAGCGGTGGCCAACTGGTCCTCGCCGACGGGCAGACCGCCGTGGAGTTCCGGGACGTCGTCTACTTCGACCTCGCCCTGGACTACCGCGCCGCCACCCGGATCGCGCTCTCCGCCTCCCAGGACACCTCCCCGCGTACGCTGGCCGAGGCCATCGGCCTCTTCCAGGCGCTCGGCAAGGACGTCAGCGTCATCGGGGACGTGCCCGGCATGATCGTCGCCCGCACGGTGGCCCGGATCGTCGACCTCGCGCACGACGCGGTCGCCAAGGGCGTGGCCACCGAGGAGGACATCGACACCGCGATGCGCCTGGGCGTCAACTACCCCCTCGGGCCCTTCGAGTGGAGCCGCAGGCTCGGCCGGAGCTGGGCGTACGAGCTGCTGGACGACCTGCACATGCGCGACCCCTCCGGCCGGTACGCGCCGTCCCTCGCGCTCTACCGCCACGCGTACGCCACCGACAAGCGGGAGGGCACCTCATGACCACCGCCAAGCGCGACACGTACACCCCCGAGACCCTGCTCTCGGTCGCCGTGGGGGTGTTCAACGAGCGCGGTTACGACGGCACCTCCATGGAGCACCTCTCCCGAGCGGCGGGCATCTCCAAGTCCTCGATCTACCACCACGTCAGCGGCAAGGAGGAGCTGCTGCGCCGGGCCGTCAGCCGGGCGCTGGACGGACTGTTCGCCATCCTCGACGAGGAGCCCGCGCGCGTGGGGCGGCCGGTGGACCGGCTGGAGCACGTCGTACGGCGCATGGTCGAGGTGCTCATAGCCGAGCTGCCCTATGTGACGCTGCTGCTGCGCGTCCGGGGCAACACCGAGGCGGAGCGGTGGGCGCTGGAGCGGCGCCGGGACTTCGACCACCGGGTGGCCGACCTGCTGCGGGCGGCCGCCGAGGACGGGGACGTGCGCGGGGACGTGGAGGTCCGGCTGGCGACCCGGCTGGTCTTCGGAATGATCAACTCCATCGTGGAGTGGTACCGGCCCGAGACACGCGGGGCCAGTGGGCGCGAGGTGGCCGACGCGGTGGTGCGGCTGGTCTTCGCGGGGCTGCGCAAGGAGTAGGGACCGGCGCGGGGGTCAGGCGTCCGGCTCCAGGTCCTCCTCCTCGAACACCAGCAGGGTGCGGGTGCCGAGCACCTCCGGGATCGACTGGAGCCGGGTGAGCACCAGCTCGCGCAGCGCCCTGTTGTCCGGCGTGTGCACCAGCAGCAGCACGTCGAAGTCGCCGCCGACCAGCGCCATGTGGGACGCGCCGGGCAGGCGGCGAAGCTGTTCCCGGACCGTGCGCCAGGTGTTCTGGACGATGTTCAGCGTGATGTACGCCGAGGTGCCGTGCCCGGCCCGCTCGTGGTCGACCCGGGCGCCGAAGCCCCGGATCACCCCGTCCTCGACCAGCCGGTTGATCCGCGCGTAGGCGTTGGCGCGGGAGACATGGACCCGCTCGGCGACCGAACGTATCGAGGCGCGGCCGTCCGCCTGGAGGATCTTGAGGATGTCCTGATCTATGGCGTCCAGCGGGCGGGGCGGGCGCAGCGCGCCGTCCTCCGCCGCCTGGGCCATTTGTTCAGGTGTCATGTCCCCCCGCTTCATCGCCGTGGACGTCCTGCATTCATTCCAGGCTGTGCAAAACCGTTTGTCCACAGCCTGAGGGGGCCAGTAGCCAAAATGCGCCGACGACCGAACAATCGGTAGGTGAGACGGGTCACAGCCGACCCGCCTCTCGTAGCCGCTCCCACGAGGAGGTGCCGTCATGACGGTCATGGAGCAGCGGGGCGCGTACCGGCCATCGCCGCCGCCCGCCTGGCAGCCCCGCACGGACCCCGCGCCGCTGCTGCCCGACGCCGAGCCCTATCGCGTCCTCGGCACCGACACGGCCGCCGAGGCCGACCCGGACCTGCTGCGCAGGCTCTACGCCCAGGTGGTCCGCGGCCGCCGCTACAACACGCAGGCGACCGCGCTCACCAAACAGGGCCGGCTCGCCGTCTACCCCTCCAGCACCGGACAGGAGGCGAGCGAGGTCGCCGCCGCCCTGGCCCTGGAGGAGCGCGACTGGCTCTTCCCCAGCTACCGCGACACCCTCGCCGTGGTCGCCCGGGGCGTCGACCCGGTGGAGACGCTCACCCTGCTGCGCGGCGACTGGCACACCGGCTACGACCCGCACACCCACCGCGTCGCCCCGCTGAGCACCCCGCTCGCCACCCAGTTGCCGCACGCCGTGGGCCTCGCGCACGCCGCCCGGCTCAAGGGGGACGACGTGGTCGCCCTCGCCATGGTCGGCGACGGCGGCACCAGCGAGGGCGACTTCCACGAGGCGCTGAACTTCGCCGCCGTCTGGCAGGCCCCGGTCGTCTTCCTCGTGCAGAACAACGGCTTCGCCATCTCGGTCCCGCTCGCCAAGCAGACCGCCGCGCCCTCCCTCGCCCACAAGGCGGTCGGATACGGCATGCCGGGCCGCCTGGTCGACGGAAACGACGCGGTCGCGGTGCACGAGGTGCTCACCGAGGCGGTGCGGCGGGCCCGCGCGGGCGGCGGCCCCACCCTGGTCGAGGCGGTGACGTACCGCGTGGAGGCGCACACCAACGCCGACGACGCGACCCGCTACCGCGAGGACGACGAGGTCGAGGCGTGGCGGCGGCACGACCCGGTCCAGCTCCTGGAACGCGAGCTGACCGCACGCGGGCTGCTGGACGAGGCCGCGATCGACGCGGTCCGGCAGGACGCCGAGGCGATGGCCGCCGACCTGCGCGAACGCATGAACCAGGACCCCCGGCTCGACCCGATGGACCTCTTCGACCACGTGTACGCCGAGCCCACCGCGCAGCTCCGTGAACAGCGCGCGCTGCTC
This sequence comes from Streptomyces sp. NPDC018263, assembly GCF_055562575.1. NCBI lineage: Bacteria > Bacillati > Actinomycetota > Actinomycetes > Kitasatosporales > Streptomycetaceae > Streptomyces > Streptomyces sp. NPDC018263. Next base: position 350,532 of record NZ_JBVHFA010000003.1, on the reverse strand, counting down.
GGGACCGAGCTGGCCGCCGAACAGGACGACCAGGAAGGCGACCCGCGATGACCACCGTGGCCGTCAAGCCCGCCACCATGGCGCAGGCCCTCACCCGCGCGATGCGCGACGCGATGGCCGCCGACCCCGCCGTCCATGTCATGGGCGAGGACGTCGGCACCCTCGGCGGTGTCTTCCGGGTCACCGACGGGCTCGCCGCCGAGTTCGGCGAGGACCGCTGCACGGACACCCCGCTGGCCGAGGCGGGCATCCTCGGCGCCGCCGTGGGCATGGCGATGTACGGCCTGAGGCCCGTGGTGGAGATGCAGTTCGACGCGTTCGCCTACCCGGCGTTCGAGCAGCTCGTCAGCCATGTCTCCCGGATGCGCAACCGCACGCGGGGCCGCATGCCCCTGCCGATCACCGTGCGCGTCCCCTACGGCGGCGGCATCGGCGGCGTCGAGCACCACAGCGACTCCTCCGAGGCGTACTACATGGCCACCCCCGGCCTGCACGTCGTCACCCCGGCCACCGTCGCCGACGCCTACGGGCTGCTGCGGCAGGCCATCGCCTCCGACGACCCCGTGGTGTTCCTGGAGCCAAAGCGGCTCTACTGGTCCAAGGACACCTGGAACGCGGACCACCCCACCGAGGTGGAGCCCATCGGGCGCGCGGTCGTCCGGCGCCCCGGCACCAGCGCCACCCTGATCACCTACGGGCCGTCCCTGCCGGTGTGCATGGAGGCCGCCGAGGCCGCCCGCGCGGAGGGCTGGGACCTGGAGGTCGTCGACCTGCGCTCGCTGGTGCCCTTCGACGACGAGACGGTCTGCGCCTCCGTACGGCGCACCGGGCGCGCGGTCGTCGTGCACGAGTCCACCGGGTTCGGCGGGCCCGGCGGCGAGATCGCGGCCCGGATCACCGAGCGCTGCTTCCACCATCTGGAGGCACCGGTGCTGCGCGTGGCCGGGTTCGACCTGCCCTACCCGCCGCCGATGCTGGAGCGGCACCACCTGCCCGGTGTCGACCGCGTGCTGGACGCGGTGGCCCGTCTCCAGTGGGAGGCGGAGAACTGATGGCCCAGGTACTGGAGTTCAAGCTGCCCGACCTCGGCGAGGGGCTCACCGAGGCGGAGATCGTGCGCTGGCTGGTGGCCGTCGGTGACGTGGTCGCCGTCGACCAGCCCGTCGTCGAGGTCGAGACGGCCAAGGCGATGGTGGAGGTCCCCTGCCCCTACGGCGGCGTGGTCACCGCCCGCTACGGCGAGGAGGGCACCGAACTGCCCGTGGGCGCACCGCTGATCACCGTCGCGGTCGGCTCCCCCGACCCCGTCGGACCGGCCGGGGAGAACACCCCCGAGGCCGAGGGCTCCGGCAATGTCCTGGTGGGCTACGGCACCCAGGCCCCCGCCCGCCGCCGGCGCCGCGTACGCGCCCAGCTCACCGTGGCCAACGGCACCGCCCCGGCCGCCCCGGCACCCGCACCGGAACCGGCCGCCCCAGAACCCCCCGCCTCCCAGGGCCCCGTCCCCGTCGTCTCCCCCCTCGTCCGCAAGCTCGCCCGTGACAACGGCATCGACCTGCATGCCTTGCGCGGCACCGGCCCGGACGGCCTCATCCTGCGCGCGGACGTCGAAGCGGCCCTCCGCGTCGAAGCGACGGCACCCCCCACCGCGCCGGCGCCCACCACCCACCCCGAAGGCACCCGCATCCCCCTCAAGGGCGTGCGCGGGGCCGTCGCCGAGAAGCTGAGCCGCAGCCGCAGGGAGATCCCGGACGCCACCTGCTGGGTCGACGCCGACGCGACCGAACTCCTGCGCGCGCGGGCCGCGATGAACGCGGCCGGGGCCCCGAAGATCTCCCTGGTCGCCCTGCTCGCCCGTATCTGCGCGGCCGCCCTCGCCCGGTTCCCGGAGCTGAACTCCTACGTCGACACCGAGGCCCGCGAGGTCGTCCAACTGCTCGGTGTGCACCTCGGGTTCGCCGCGCAGACCGAACGCGGACTGGTCGTGCCCGTCGTCCGGGACGCGCACAGGCGGGACGCGGAGTCGCTGACCGCCGAGTTCGCCCGGCTCACCGAGGCCGCCCGCGCCGGACGGCTGACGCCGGGTGAACTCACCGGTGGCACCTTCACGCTGAACAACTACGGCGTCTTCGGCGTGGACGGATCCACCCCGATCATCAACCACCCCGAGGCGGCCATGCTCGGCGTCGGCCGTATCGTCCCCAAGCCGTGGGTGCACGAGGGCGAACTGGCCGTACGCCAGGTCGTGCAGCTCTCGCTCACCTTCGACCACCGGGTCTGCGACGGCGGCACGGCGGGCGGCTTCCTCAGGTACGTGGCGGACTGCGTGGAACAGCCGGCCGTACTGCTGCGCACCGTGTGAACCCGTCCGGCTGATCCCCGCCGCCCGGTCCCCGCCGGGCGGCGCCCGCCCCCGAGTGCCCACCAGCCATACTCGAAGGGTGACCGACAACGCCCCGGCCGGCCCTCCGCCGGCCGCATCCCCCGAGTCCAGCCGGTCCAGCGGGTCCGGCCCGGCCACCGGCACGCCCTACGACGCCCCGTACGACGCCGTCGTGCTGGCCGGTGGCGGGGCGCGGCGGCTCGGCGGGGCCGACAAGCCCGGTGTCCAGGTCGGCGGCCGGGCGCTGCTGGACCGGGTGCTGGCCGCCTGCGCCGACGCGGCCACCACCGTCGTGGTGGCCGACCCCCGCGCCACCACCAGGCCGGTGCGCTGGGCCCGGGAGGAGCCGGCCGGTGGCGGACCCGTCGCCGCGCTCGACGCGGGGCTGCGGCTCACCACCGCCGAGCACGCGGTGGTGCTCTCCGCCGACCTGCCGTTCCTCGGCGCGGACACCGTGCACCGGCTGCTGGCCGAACTGCGGGACGGCGACGCCGACGGGGCGATGCTCACCGACGACGACGGCCGAGACCAGCCGCTGGTGGCCGCGTACCGCACCGCCTCCCTGCGCGCCGCCCTCGCGGACCTGGCCGCAGAGCACGGCGAGCACGGCGGGCTGACCGGGCTGCCGCTGCGCCGCCTGACCGGCGCCCTGCGCCTGACCCGGCTCACCGACCCCCTCGCCTCCTTCGACTGCGACACCTGGGAAGACATCGCCCACGCCAGGGCACGGATCAGGGAGCATGGGCACGTGCTGAACGAATGGATCACCGCAGTCAAGAACGAGCTGGGCATCGAGCTCGACGTCGACACCCGCGTCCTGCTGGACGCCGCACGCGATGTCGCGCACGGTGTGGCCCGGCCCGCCGCCCCGCTCACCACCTTCCTCATCGGCTACGCCGCCGCCCAGGGCAAGGGCGACGCCGAGTCCGTCGCCGAGGCGTCCGCCAAGGTCGCCGAGCTGGCCGTCCGCTGGGAAGCCGAGCACAACGGGGGCGGGGACGCCCCGGACGCCGGATGACCCCCTCCGGCACCCATGCGGGCCCCCACGCCGGGCGCGGTGACGCCTTGGACGCCGACGACTTCGACGTGGAGGAAGCCCTGGCCCTCGTCCGCGCGCCCGGAAGCGACCGGACCGACCGGCTCGACCGAACCGCCCGGCCCCACCCGACCGAGCGGACGGGCCACGCGCCCGCCCGCCCGGCCGGGCCCGAGCACCCCCACGCCCATGCCACCCCCTGGCCCGAGGCCCGCGAGATCGCCGGCCGAGCCGCCCGAGCCGTCCGCGACGCCACGCGGCGCCCCCATGCCTCCGTCGCCCTCGGCGACGCCCTCGGCCTGGTCCTCGCCGCCCCCCTGGATGCGCTCAGCGACCTCCCCTCCTTCGACACCTCCGCGATGGACGGCTGGGCCGTCGCCGGACCCGGCCCCTGGCAGATCCGCGACGGCGGAGTGCTCGCCGGGCACGCGCCCCCCGAGCCGCTCACCGACGGCGAGGCGGTCCGGATCGCCACCGGCGCCCGCGTCCCCACCGGTGTCACCGCCGTCCTGCGCAGCGAGCACGGCCGCACCGGCCCCCAGGACCGGCTGCACGCCACGAGCGAGCTGAGTCACGGCCAGGACATCCGCCCGCGCGGTCAGGAGTGCCGTCGGGGCGACCAGTTGCTGCCCACCGGCACCCTGGTCACCCCGGCCGTGCTGGGCCTCGCCGCTGCGGCCGGGTACGACACCCTCACCGTCGTACCGCGCCCCCGTGTCGAGGTCCTCGTCCTCGGCGACGAACTCCTCACCGAGGGGCTGCCGCACGACGGGCTGATCCGGGACGCGCTCGGCCCGATGCTCGCGCCCTGGCTGCGCGCGCTGGGCGCCGAGGTCGTCGCCGTCCGCCGGCTCGGCGACGACGCCAAGGCGCTGCGCAAGGCGATCGCCGGCTCCCGCGCCGACCTGATCGTCACCACCGGGGGCACCGCCGCCGGACCCGTGGACCATGTCCACCCCACGCTGGACCGGCTCGGCGCAGAACTCCTCGTCGACGGCGTCGCGGTGCGCCCCGGCCATCCCATGCTGCTGGCCCGTACTCAGGCGGACCAGCACCTCGTCGGGCTGCCCGGCAACCCGCTCGCTGCCGTCGCCGGGCTGCTCACGCTGGCCGAGCCGCTGTTGCGGACGCTGGCCGCCCACCCGGCGCCAGAGCCGTACCGGGTGCCGCTCAGGGAGGCGGTGCAGGGGCACGCGCACGACACCCGGCTGGTCCCCGTGGTACTGCGCGGGGAGCGGGCCGTGCCGCTGCGCTACAGCGGGCCCGCCATGCTGCGCGGGATCGCCACCGCCGACGCGCTGGCCGTCGTCCCGCCGGGCGGGGCGGCGCAGGGTGCCGGACTGGAATTGCTGGACCTGCCGTGGGACACGGCCGGAATCGGGGTGTGTTTCACGTGAAACTTCCGGGCCATGACGCCATAGCCCGTCAGGCCGGCGAACACCTGGTGCCCTCGCGGGTGAAGCTCCCCAGGAAGGCGATGGAACGCCCCATTCGCCAGGTCGCCAAGCGCCTGGTGATGGCGCTGGTGGTGCTGGTGGCCACCGCGTTCGTCGTCTATGCGGACCGCAGCGGCTACCGCGACAACTCCGACGGTCCCGTCGACCTGCTCGACGCGTTCTACTACGCGACGGTCACCCTCTCCACCACCGGATACGGCGACATCACCCCGGTCAGCGACGGTGCCCGGCTCATCAACATCCTCGTCATCACCCCGTTGCGCGTGCTCTTCCTGATCATCCTGGTCGGCACCACGCTGGAGGTCCTCACCGAGCGCACCCGTGAGGAATGGCGTCTCAACCGCTGGAGGTCCACCTTGCGCGACCACACCGTGGTCATCGGCTTCGGTACGAAGGGGCGTTCGGCGATCCAGACCGTCTGCGCGACCGGGCTGAAGAAGGAACAGGTCGTCGTGGTCGACCCCAGTTCCAAGGCGATCGAGGCGGCCACCGCCGAGGGCTACGCGGGCGTCACCGGCGACGCGACTCGCAGCGAGGTGCTGCGGCGCGCGGAGGTGCACAAGGCGCGGCAGATCATCATCGCCCCGCAGCGCGACGACACCGCCGTGCTGGTCGCCCTGACGGCACGCCAGCTCAACCGGGGCGCCAAGATCGTGGCCGCCGTCCGCGAGGAGGAGAACGCCCCGCTGCTCAAGCAGTCCGGCGCCGACGCGGTCATCACCAGCTCCGGAGCGGCGGGCCGGCTGCTCGGTCTCTCCGTGCTCAGCCCCGCCGCCGGCATGGTGATGGAGGACCTGATCCAGCAGGGCAGCGGCCTGGACATCGTGGACCGCCCGGTGGTCCGCTCCGAGGTGGGCCGCAGCCCGCGCGACACGGAGGACCTCGTGGTCAGCGTCGTACGGGGCCACCGCGTCCTCGGCTACGACGACCCGGCTGTGGGGAAGTTGCAGCTCACCGACCGGCTGATCACCATCGTCCGGGCGTCCCCCACCGAGCACGTCGCCCCGCACGCGCGTCCATTGCCGGGCGACTGAGCGGGCCGTCAGGCCCGTGGCGCGGTCGGGGAGTAGCGTCGCGGGCATGCATGCGATCACGATTTCCGAACCCGGCGGGCCCGAGAACCTGACCTGGACCGAGGTGCCCGACCCGGTGCCCGGCGAGGGCGAGGTGCTGGTCGAGGTGGTGGCCAGCGCCGTCAACCGGGCCGACATCATGCAGCGCCAGGGCCACTACGACCCCCCGCCCGGCGCCTCCGCCTACCCCGGTCTGGAGTGTTCCGGCCGGATCGCCGCGCTCGGCCCCGGTGTCTCCGGCTGGTCCGTGGGCGACGAGGTCTGCGCGCTGCTCGCGGGCGGCGGTTACGCGCAGAAGGTCGTCATCCCGGCCGGGCAACTGCTGCCGGTGCCCGAGGGCATCGACCTCAAGCAGGCGGCCGCGCTGCCCGAGGTGGCCTGCACGGTCTGGTCCAACGTCTTCATGCTGGCCCACCTCCGGCCCGGCGAGCTGCTGCTGGTGCACGGCGGTTCCAGCGGCATCGGCACCATGGCGATCCAGTTGGCCAAGGCCATCGGGGCGCGGGTTGCGGTGACCGCCGGGACCAAGGAGAAGCTGGACTTCTGCGCCGAGCTGGGCGCGGACATCCTGATCAACTACCGCGACCAGGACTTCGTCGCCGAGATCGAGCGGGCCACGGACGGCGAAGGCGCCGACGTCATCCTCGACAACATGGGCGCCAAGTACCTGGGCCGGAACGTGGAGACGCTGGCCGTCAACGGCCGCCTGATGATCATCGGGATGCAGGGCGGCACCAAGGGCGAGCTGAACATCGGCCTGCTGCTGGGCAAGCGCGGCGCGGTCAGCGCGACCTCGCTGCGGGCGCGCCCGCTGAGCGAGAAGGCGGCCATCGTGGCGGCGGTGCGCGAGCACGTCTGGCCGCTGATCGCGTCGGGCGTCGTACGTCCTGTCGTCGACCGCGAGGTGCCGATGACGGACGCGGCCGAGGGGCACCGGGTGGTGGAGGGCAGCGGCCACATCGGCAAGGTGCTGCTGGTCGCGCCGTAAGCCCCCCTGACCCGGAGCGCGTCTCTCAGGTGCGGCGGATGCGGAGGCCCAGCCGGGCCAGGGCGATGCCGAGGCCCAGCAGGACCAGGCCGCTGCCCAGGGGGAGGATGCGCGGCGCCCGTGCCGTGGTGCTCTCCCCCTGGCGTACGGCGGCAGGCCGCGAAGGCGGGGCCGAGGTGGCGGTCGGGGTGGGCGCGGCCGGGCTGTCGGCGGTCTCCGGCTCCTCCGGGTAGGCGGCCTCCGGGGTGGCGGCCGTGGCGCTGCCCGCCGGGTCCTGGGCCTGGTCCGCCGGGTCGGGCAGCTCGGGGCGGCCGGGCCGCATCCGTCCCTCCCCGCCCCGGCTCCCGGCCCGCGCGGGCTTGGAGACGGTCGGGGACGGCGAGGCGGTGTCGGCGGCGTTCCGGGCCCGTACGGCGGGGGCGGAGGAGCGGCCGGACGGCGTGGACGAACCCGGCGGGGCGCTCTCCGCGCCGTACGCGGCCGTGGTGCCGCACACGGGTGCGGCGGTCGCTGCCAGGACGAGCAGCACCCGCACCAGGCGGAGCGTGAGTCGCAGCCATGGAGTCACGTCGGTGACCTCCGGAGGAAAAGCCGGGCGTGCCGGGGGAAAGCTGGGTGAAGAGGAAATCCAGCCTCACATCTCCTGGCGCACCGGGCATTTCGGGCTGGGCCGTCGGGGGCGGGACGCCGGATCACCGGCGCGCGGGGGTGCGGCGGTGATGGGGTGGGCGGGTGCGAGAGAATGGCGGCATGGAGATGCCGAGGAACGAACGGTCGCCCGAGAACCCCCAGATCCTCGTCGTGGGCCAGGACGGGATGGCGCTCGGTGGCGACACGGACGAAAGCTCCCGCGAGATCCCGGTGACGGACCAGGTGGAGCAGCCGGCGAAGGTCATGCGGATCGGCAGCATGATCAAGCAGTTGCTGGAGGAGGTGCGCGCCGCTCCTCTGGACGAGGCCAGCCGGGTCCGGCTGAAGGAGATCCACGCCAGCTCGGTCAAGGAGCTGGAGGACGGCCTCGCGCCGGAGCTGGTGGCGGAGCTGGAGCGGCTTTCGCTGCCCTTCACGGACGACGCGACACCGAGCGACGCCGAGCTGCGGATCGCCCAGGCCCAGTTGGTCGGCTGGCTGGAGGGCCTCTTCCACGGCATCCAGACCACGCTGTTCGCCCAGCAGATGGCCGCCCGCGCCCAGTTGGAGCAGATGCGCCGCGCGCTGCCGCCGGGCAGCGTCCCGGAGGGCGCCGAGGAGCAGCACACCGGCGGCCGCTCGGGCGGGCCGTACCTCTAGACACCTCCAGCCTCCGGACACCTCTGGACACGTCATACAAGAAGGGCCCGGCGGAGACAGTCCGCCGGGCCCCTTCTCATGTCACGCCTACTGCGGCGGCTCGCCCGTGGAAACGCTCAGCGAGACCTCGCCCATGGTCTTCGGGTCGACATCCGTGCCCGGCGCGGGGAACTGGTCGAGGACCGTGCCGTCGCCCCAGGTGTTGTCGTCCTCCTTCTTCACCGAGTACCGCCAGCTCGCGGCCTGGAAGCACGCCTTCACGGAGTCGATGTTCTTGTACCGGAAGTCGGGCAGCCGGATCTTCTTCTCGTCGTCGTACGACTCCTGCGGCTCGGTGCACTCGGTGGCGTCGATCGTCCGCGAGGTGTCCGGGCCCCGGTAACCGGAGGCGTGCGACGAGGTGGAGGCGCTGGGGGAGCCACCGCCCCCCGTGGTGTCGTCCTTCTTGTTCATGTTGAGCGCGATCAGCAGGCCCGCGATCAGCACCGCGGCCACCGCGACCGAGCCGATCAGCACCGGCTTGTGGCTCCGGCCGCCGCCCCCGGAGGAGGGCACCGCGGTCGGCGGCTGGGCCCCGTAGGCGGGCGCCGGCTGACCGCCGTACGCGGGCGGGGTCGGGTAGCCGCCCGCTTGCGGGTAGCCGTAGGACGGGGACGGGGTGCCGTACGGGTTCGGGGCCGGCTGGTACGGCTGCTGCACCTGGCCGGGGTGCGGCCCCGGAGCGGTGTGGTCCACCGGCGGGAACACCGCCGAGCCCACGCCCGAGCCGCTCTGCGCCGGACCCGCGCCGGGCACGATGCTCGGCGCCGCCTGCTGGAGCGAGGCCGCCACCCGCAGGCACTCCTCGCGCATCGCCTCGGCGGTGGGGAAGCGTTCGTTGGGGTTCTTCTTCAGCGCGCGGGCCACCAGGGCGTCCACCGCCGGCGGCAGCGCGCTGTTGATCGAGGAGGGCGCGACCGGCTCCTCCTGGACGTGCGCGTACGCGATGGCCAGCGGGGAGTCCGCGTCGAACGGCAGCCGGCCGGTGACGAGCTGGAACAGCATGATGCCGACCGAGTACAGGTCGGAGCGGGCGTCCACGCCGCGGCCGAGGGCCTGTTCGGGGGAGAGGTACTGCGGGGTGCCGACGACCATGCCGGTCTGGGTCATCGAGGTGACCCCGGACTGCATGGCCCGCGCGATGCCGAAGTCCATCACCTTGACCACCCCGCGCTTGGTGGTCATCACGTTGCCCGGCTTGATGTCCCGGTGGACCAGCCCCTTCTCGTGGCTGATCTCCAGCGCGGCCAGCACGTCCGCGGTGATCCTGAGGGCCTTGTCGGCGGGCATCGCGCCGAACTGCCGTACGTCGTCGGCGAGCACGGAGCCGAGCGGGCGGCCCTCCACGTACTCCATGACGATGTAGGGCATGCCGTCCGCTTCGTCCTCGCCGGTGTCGAAGACGGAGACGATGTTGGTGTGCGTGAGCTTGGCCACGGCCTGGGCCTCGCGGCGGAACCGCTCGCGGAACGCCTGCTCCCGGCCCAGCTCGGTGTGCAGGGTCTTGATGGCCACCTGGCGGTCCAGCACCGAGTCGTGGGCCAGGTGCACGGCGGCCATGCCGCCCTCGCCGAGCAGGTCCTGGAGCCGGTAACGGCCACCGGCCAGTGCCCGCCCCGTGTACCGGCCGCCCTGTGCGCCGTCCTGGCTCATCGTTCCGTGTCCCCCACTGGCCCCCGTCGGAGCCGTCATCGACCGGACACGCGCCGCTCGGCACCCGCCTTGATCGAATGTGTCATTCCCGGCCAAGTCTGCCCGAGGGCACGGACACGTCAAGCCCGGTGCCCGTTCCGTGACCGTACGCGAAAGAAGCGTCGCGCAAGCGTTACAGCAGGCGTACGAGCGGTGCACGGAATTTGCACGAGGGCCTGTGCTGCGGGTTTCATGGCCGGTCCGTCCTGGGCCCGTCCCGGTGCCGGATCGGGACCGGCGGCCACCGGCGAGGCTGTAGCGTGGCCGACGGAGTCCGTATCAACACCGCGCGCATCGCGGGCAGAAACGACGGCGAGGACCGATGGCACAGACGCACGGCGCCCAAGGCCCGTCCGACCCCGAGGCGGCGGCCGGCGGCGGCATGGCGGAGGCGCCGGAGAACTGGGGCAACGGCGGGCTCGTCGGCGACGGCCGCTACCGGCTCACCCACCGGCTCGGCCGGGGCGGCATGGCCGAGGTGTTCGCGGCCGAGGACGTCCGGCTGGGCCGTACGGTCGCGGTCAAGCTGCTGCGCGCCGACCTCGCCGAGGACCCCACCTCCAAGGCCCGCTTCACGCGCGAGGCCCAGTCGGTGGCCGGACTCAACCACCACTCGATCGTCGCCGTGTACGACTCCGGCGAGGACCAGGTGAACGGCCAGGCCGTGCCGTACATCGTGATGGAGCTGGTCGAGGGCCGCACCATCCGCGAGCTGCTGGTGGACGCGGACGCGCCGGGCCCCGAGCAGGCCCTGATCATCGTCTCCGGTGTGCTGGACGCGCTCGCCTACTCGCACCAGCACGGCATCGTGCACCGCGACATCAAGCCCGCCAACGTCATCATCACCGACAACGGCGCGGTCAAGGTGATGGACTTCGGCATCGCCCGCGCCCTGCACGGCGCCTCCACGACGATGACCCAGACCGGCATGGTCATGGGCACCCCGCAGTACCTCTCCCCGGAGCAGGCGCTCGGCAAGGCCGTCGACCACCGCTCCGACCTGTACGCCACGGGCTGCCTGCTCTACGAACTCCTCGCGCTGCGGCCTCCCTTCACCGGTGAGACCCCGCTGTCGGTGGTCTACCAGCACGTCCAGGACATGCCGGTGCCGCCCTCGCAGGTCACCGCCGGCTGCCCGCCCGAGCTGGACGGCCTGGTCATGCGCGCCCTCGCCAAGGAGCCGGACGACCGCTTCCAGACGGCCGAGGAGATGCGCGGCCTGATCCAGTACGGCCTGCAGATGCTGTACGACCAGGGCGCCCACACCGGCACCTGGAACACCGGCCCGGTGGACGCCACCGCGGGCGCGCCGACCCCGCCCGGCGGCTACGCGGGCACCACCGTGATGCCTCAGTCCGGCGGTTACGGCGGCGGCACCACGCAGATCCCGCAGCCGATCCTGCCCGGCGGGTACGGGGGCGGCGACGACGGCGGCTTCGAGGGCCACGGCAACAAGGGCAGCGGCAAGGGCAAGCTGTGGGTGCTGGCCGCGCTCGCCGTCGTGGCGGTCGTGGCCGGTGTCGCGCTCGCGCTGAACAAGTCCGGCGGCGACGACACCCCGAACAACAAGCCGTCCCCGAGCGTCTCTCAGACGCACAAGGACGACCAGGCGTCCGAGACGCCGTCCGACGACACCACGAACGAGCCGACGGACGACCCGGCCACGCAGGGCGGCGGCTCGGGCTGGAGCAACGGCGGCTCGAACTACACACCGACCAACCGGCCGACCGACCCCGGCACGACCGAGCCGTCGGACGAGCCGACCGACCAGCAGACCAGCCAGCCGCCGACCGATCCGCAGACCTCGCCGCCCGCCACGGGTGGCGACGCCGCGGGCGGCACCGGCACGGACGCGGGCACGACCGACGGCACGGGCAGCGCGGGCGGCACCGACCAGGGCACCACGGCGGGTGCCGGCGGCGCGGACGCCGGTGCGGCGGCCGGTGCTGACGCGGGCGGCGCCGACGGTACTTGAAGGCCGACATCGCCGGCCCCCGGAACGGGCCCGGACGGGCCTGTCGGCTGACCGCGCCGAGACGGCTCAGCTCGTGAAGGCGTCGCACACCGCGTCGTACTCCCGTGTCCACCACACCGCGAGCGCGGAGGCGGCCGGGAACTGGCGGTCGGCGCGGGTGTCACCGCGCTCGTAGTGCCAGCGCAGCATCCAGAAGTCGTTCAGGCGCTCCCACCACACCCGGTGCACGGCCGCCGCCAGCTCCGAGGGGGTGGCGCGCGCCGCCCGCCGGTACGCCCGCGCGTACGCCCGCGCCTTGGGCAGGTCCAGCATCCCGGCGGGCCGTACGAAGAAGATCGCCGCCGCGCGTACGGCCTCCTCCGCGCGCGGCTGCACCCCGAGGCGGTCCCAGTCGACGATGGCGGCGGGGGTGCCGCCCCGGTAGAGCAGGTTGAACGGGTGGAAGTCGCCGTGCACCCACCCCACCGGGCCGCCGCGCGGCGGACGGCGGCCCGTGTGCTGCTCCAGCAGCGACCGGCGTTCCAGCAGGCGGTGGCGGGCCAGGTCGTCGAAGGCGTCGGCCGGCTTGTGACGGTGGACGTGGCCGAGCAGGTCGTCGATGAGGGCGAAGGTGTCGGCCGGGTCGGCGCTCTCCACCGGGTGCGGGCTCGTGGCGGGACGGGTGCGCCCCTTGGGTGGCATCACGCGCTCCAGGCAGGCGTGCACGGCGCCCAGCAGCGCCCCCAGGCGCGCGCTCTCGGAGCGGGTGAGCTGACCGCCGTGCAGATGCCCGCCGTCGATCCAGGGGTGCAGCGCGTAGGCGTGTCCGCCGACGACCGCGACCGTACGGCCCTCGCGGTGGGTGAGCGGGGGGACGGCCGGGACGCCGACCTCGGCGAGGCGCTGGGTGGCCAGATGGCGGCGCTCGATGGCGTCGGGGTCGGCGGTGTCGGGGTCGAAGTGGTGCTTGAGGAAGTACCGGCCCCGCGTGGTGCGCACCCGGTAGCCGCGGTTGAGCAGCCCTTGGTCGACCGGTTCGCAGGCGAGGGCCGTACCGGCTCCGTACAGGGGTAACAAGGTGCCGAGCGGGGGCGCGTGGGGCACGACGGGTGGTACACGAGGGCGCTGCACGCGCCGATGCTAGGGCACGAAAAGCCCCCGTGAGCTGGGGGTTGTCACAGGCAGTCGTCGGTGGTCGCATTCGGTCACCCGGCGTGCTCCGGTGAACGTCCCGGTGGCTTCGGAAGCGCAATTCGCGAGCGGCGCGAAATAAATCCCCGGCCGCCCCCGGTGACGCGCCGGGACTCTTCCTTTGAGCTGGGTGCGCGGGATAACGTGCCGTTGCTCCGGCCTCCTGCAAGGCTGTGACCAGCGAACTTCCGGGCCTTGTCGATTTACTTGGAAATCCAAGCAAAATCGCAGGTCAGGTGGGGTTTCACAGAAATGTGGAGCACTGGGTAACGTTAAAAGCCGCAGGCGCTCGCCGGGGCACCTGTCACGCCTGTTCCCGGCCGAGCGGCACCCACCCCGTGCCCGGTGGTCGAGAAGAGGTGGCCGCTCCCCCCGGCTCCGACCGAGCAAGGGGGACCCCAGGCTCACCGGCAACCCCGTGGGCCGGAACGACGGAGGAGCACACGTGACCGTGGAGAGCAGTGCCGCGCGCAAGCCGCGACGCAGCGCCGCAGGCAAGGCCGGTACCGCCGGTACCCAGCGCACCCGCAGCACCGCGAAGCAGGGCACCGAGCCGGAGCTGGTGCAGCTTCTGACGCCGGAGGGCAAGCGGGTCAAGAACGCCGAGTTCGACGCCTACGTCGCCGGCATCACCCCCGACGAGCTGCGCGGTCTGTACCGCGACATGGTGCTCACCCGCCGCTTCGACGCGGAGGCGACCGCGCTCCAGCGCCAGGGCGAGCTGGGCCTGTGGGCCTCGCTCCTCGGCCAGGAGGCCGCCCAGATCGGCTCCGGCCGCGCCACCCGCGAGGACGACTACGTCTTCCCGACCTACCGCGAGCACGGCGTCGCTTGGTGCCGCGGGGTCGACCCGACCAACCTGCTCGGCATGTTCCGGGGTGTGAACAACGGCGGCTGGGACCCCAACGGCAACAACTTCCACCTGTACACGATCGTCATCGGCTCGCAGACCCTGCACGCCACCGGCTACGCGATGGGCGTGGCCAAGGACGGCGCGGACTCGGCCGTGATCGCCTACTTCGGCGACGGCGCGTCCAGCCAGGGCGACGTGGCGGAGTCGTTCACCTTCTCCGCGGTCTACAACGCCCCGGTCGTGTTCTTCTGCCAGAACAACCAGTGGGCGATCTCCGAGCCCACCGAGAAGCAGACCCGCGTCCCGCTCTACCAGCGCGCCCAGGGCTACGGCTTCCCCGGCGTCCGGGTCGACGGCAACGACGTGCTGGCCTGCCTCGCCGTGACCCGCTGGGCGCTGGAGCGCGCCCGCAACGGCGAGGGCCCGACCCTGGTCGAGGCGTTCACCTACCGGATGGGCGCCCACACCACCTCCGACGACCCCACGCGCTACCGCCACGACGACGAGCGCGTCGCCTGGGAGGCGAAGGACCCGATCCTGCGCCTGCGCGCCTATCTGGAGTCCGCGAACCACGCGGACGAGGGATTCTTCGCGGAACTGGAGACCGAGTCCGAGGCGTTGGGCAAGCGGGTGCGGGAGGCGGTCCGCGCCATGCCGGACCCGGACCGCTTCGCCATCTTCGAGAACGTGTACGCGGACGGGCACGCGCTCGTCGACGAGGAGCGCGCCCAGTTCGCCGCCTACCAGGCGTCGTTCGCGGACGTGGAAGGGGGCAACTGACATGGCCGAGAAGATGGCTCTGGCCAAGGCGATCAACGAATCGCTGCGGCGCGCGCTGGAGACCGACCCCAAGGTCCTGGTCATGGGTGAGGACGTCGGCAAGCTCGGCGGTGTCTTCCGGGTGACCGACGGCCTCCAGAAGGACTTCGGCGAGGAGCGGGTCATCGACACCCCGCTCGCCGAGTCCGGCATCGTCGGCACCGCGATCGGTCTCGCCCTGCGCGGCTACCGCCCGGTGGTCGAGATCCAGTTCGACGGCTTCGTCTTCCCGGCGTACGACCAGATCGTCACCCAGCTCGCGAAGATGCACGCCCGCTCGCTGGGCAAGGTCAAGATGCCGGTCGTCATCCGCATCCCCTACGGCGGCGGCATCGGCGCGGTCGAGCACCACTCCGAGTCCCCCGAGGCGCTGTTCGCGCACGTGGCCGGCCTGAAGGTGGTCAGCCCGTCCAACTCCTCGGACGCCTACTGGATGATGCAGCAGGCCATCCAGAGCGACGACCCGGTGATCTACTTCGAGCCCAAGCGGCGCTACTGGGACAAGGGCGAGGTCGACTTCGAGGCGATCCCGGCCCCGCTGCACAAGGCCCGCGTGGTCCGCGAGGGCACCGACCTGACGCTGGCCGCCTACGGCCCGATGGTCAAGCTCTGCCAGGAGGTCGCCGCGGCGGCCGCCGAGGAGGGCAAGTCCCTGGAGGTGCTCGACCTCCGCTCGGTCTCCCCGCTGGACTTCGACACCATCCAGACCTCGGTCGAGAAGACCCGCCGTCTGGTGGTCGTCCACGAGGCGCCGGTGTTCCTCGGCTCCGGCGCGGAGATCGCCGCGCGGATCACCGAGCGGTGCTTCTACCACCTGGAGGCTCCGGTGCTCCGGGTCGGCGGCTACCACGCCCCGTACCCGCCGGCGCGCCTGGAGGACGAGTATCTGCCGGGCCTGGACCGGGTGCTCGACGCCGTCGACCGCGCCCTTACGTACTGAGGAAGGTTTCGTGACGACGATGACGGAAGCTTCCGTGCGCGAGTTCAAGATGCCGGACGTGGGCGAGGGGCTCACCGAGGCCGAGATCCTCAAGTGGTACGTGCAGGTCGGGGACACGGTCACCGACGGCCAGGTGGTGTGCGAGGTCGAGACCGCCAAGGCGGCCGTCGAACTCCCCATCCCCTACGACGGGGTGGTGCGCGAGCTGCGCTTCGCCGAGGGCACGACGGTCGACGTGGGTACGGCGATCATCGCGGTGGACGTGTCGGGCGGGGCCGCTCCCGAGCCCGCGCCGGCCGCTGCCCCGGCCGAGCCCGCTCCCGCCGCCGAGGAGGCCGAGCCGCAGGGGCGTACGCCGGTGCTGGTGGGGTACGGCGTGGCCGCCTCCTCCACCAAGCGGCGTCCGCGCAAGGGGCCCGAGATTCCGGTGGCCGCCGCGCAGGCGGTGCAGGCCGAGCTGAACGGGCACGGCGCCGCCGCTCCCGCTCCGGTGAAGGAGCGCCCGCTGGCCAAGCCGCCGGTGCGCAAGCTGGCCAAGGACCTGGGCGTCGACCTGGCGCTGGTCACCCCGTCCGGGCCGGACGGCATCATCACCCGCGAGGACGTGCACGCGGCGGTGGCCCCGGCGCAGCCCGTGGTGGAAGAGGCCCCGGCCCCGGTCGCCGCGCCCGCGCCCGCCGTGGCGGTGTACGACTCCGCGCGGGAGACGCGTATCCCGGTCAAGGGGGTCCGCAAGGCGACCGCGCAGGCGATGATCGGCTCGGCGTTCACGGCGCCGCATGTCACGGAGTTCGTGACGGTGGACGTGACGCGGACGATGAAGCTGGTCGAGGAGCTGAAGCAGGACAAGGAGTTCCAGGGGCTGCGGGTGAACCCGCTGCTGCTGATCGCCAAGGCCCTGCTGGTCGCGATCAAGCGCAACCCCGAGGTCAACGCGTCCTGGGACGAGGCCGCCCAGGAGATCGTGCTCAAGCACTACGTCAACCTGGGCATCGCGGCGGCGACTCCGCGCGGGCTGATCGTGCCGAACATCAAGGACGCGCAGGACAAGACGCTCCCGCAGTTGTCCGCGGCGCTGGGCGAGCTGGTGAGCACGGCCCGCGAGGGCAAGACGTCCCCGGCGGCGATGCAGGGCGGCACGGTGACCATCACCAACGTCGGCGTCTTCGGCGTCGACACCGGTACGCCGATCCTCAACCCGGGCGAGTCCGCGATCCTCGCCGTCGGCGCGATCAAGCTCCAGCCCTGGGTCCACAAGGGCAAGGTCAAGCCCCGCCAGGTGACCACCCTCGCCCTCAGCTTCGACCACCGCCTGGTCGACGGCGAACTCGGCTCCAAGGTCCTGGCAGATGTCGCAGCAATTCTGGAACAGCCGAAGCGACTGATCTCCTGGGCGTAACAGGCCCTTTTCACCTGCGGAAATGCTGAGACCGTAAGCCCTGCTTACGGTCTCAGCCTCCAGAGAATTCTGAGACTCGATTGTCAGCCTCCAGGCGCTGATCCCGTTATAGGGAAAGGCGAGTTGGCGCATCGCAAAGGCCCGCTGCCGCGGCGTGAACCGTGGGAGCGGGCCCTGGGGTGGTGCGGGCTTACTTGGTGAAGCCGTAGTTCAGGATCTTCGTCGCGTCCGTGCCGCGCTGGCTGACGGAGGACGACGCGAGGACCGTGCCGATGACCGTCTTGCCGTTGCGGGTGGCGGCGAAGACGAGGCAGTACTTGGCCTCGGGGCCGGAGCCGGTCTTGACGCCGATGGTGCCGCTGTAGCTGCTCAGCAGGGTGTTGGTGTTGGTCCACGCCTTCATCGTGCGCGTGCTGCCGGTCTTGGTGACCGTCTTCGCCGTGTACGACTTGGTCTTGACGATCGCGCGGAAGTTGGCGTTCTTCATCGCGCTGCTGGCGATCTTCGTCAGGTCGCGCGGGGTCGAGTAGTTCGAGCCCTTGCCGATGCCGTCGAAGGAATCGAAGTGCGTGTTCTTCAGGTTGAGGGCCTTCGCGGCGGCGTTCATCTTGCCGAGGAAGGAGTTCACGCGCGCGGTGTGCGTGCTGCCCGAGCCGTACTTGTCCGCGAGGACGTACGCGGCGTCGCAGCCGGACGGCAGCATCAGCCCGTACAGGAGCTGGCGGACGGTGACCTTGTCGCCGACGATCAGACCGGCCGAGGACGCGTTGTTGGCGACGATGTAGTCGCTGGCGCCCTTGGGGATCGTGACCTTGGCGTCCAGGTTCAGGTTCGGCTGCGCCAGCACGACCTTCGCGGTCATGATCTTGGTGGTCGAACCCGTGGAACGCCGGGTGTCGGCGTTCTTGGTGTACAGCGAGGTGCCGGTGGAGTTGTTCATCGCGTAGCCGCCCGCGGCCACGATCGACGGTGCGGAAGCGGCCTGCGCGGGCGCTGCGGTGAGGGCACTGGTGGTGAGCAGCGCGCCGGACGCGACGGCGACGGCGGCGGCCCTGCGGAGGGAGGAGCCCTTGATGCCGGTAATCAAAGCGAAATACCTCGATTGTCTGAAATGCCCTGGAATGCGGCCTAGTTGAGGTGCCCAAAAAGCAGGGCCGCACCTGTGTGACAAGTGAACGGCCCCCATGGTTGCACTCCGGCCGGAGGGAAATTTCCGGCGCTCCGCTGACGCTCCCTCACTCAGGGTCCGCATGCTGGACCGCGCTGTCCCGCCCCCGCCTGTTGTATCTATCCTGTGGACATGCAAACGGCCACCAGGCAGCCACCCGCCGCCGACCGCGTCTACACCCACGTCAAGCAGGGCGTCCTCGACCGCCGGTACGAGGGCGGAACCCTGCTCACCGAGGGCGAGCTGGCCGAGGCGGTGGGCGTGTCCCGGACCCCCGTCCGCGAGGCGCTGCTGCGGCTGGAGGCCGAGGGGCTGATCCGGCTGTACCCCAAGAAGGGCGCGCTGGTGCTGCCGGTCTCCGCGCAGGAGATCGCGGACGTGGTGGAGACCCGGCTGCTGGTCGAGGAGCACGCCGCCCGCAAGGCGGTCCCCGCGCCGCCGGCCCTGCTGGACCGGCTCGCCGAGCTGCTCCAGCGGCAGCGGGAGCAGGCCGCGGCGGGCGACTTCGCCGGCGCGGCCGTCACCGACCGGTGCTTCCACGCGGAGATCGTGCGCAGCGGCGGCAACGAGATCCTGTCCCGCCTCTACGACCAGCTCCGCGACCGCCAGCTCCGGATGGGCGTCGCCGTGATGCACTCGCACCCCGACCGGATCGCCAAGACCCTCACTGAGCACGCCGAGATCCTGGACGCGCTGCGCGCCGGGGACGCGGAGGCGGCGGTCGGGCTGGTGCACCGGCACGTCGGCTGGTTCTCCGGGCTGGCGCGCGGGGAGGTCCGATGAGCCGGGCCACGACCACCCTGCCGGGTGACCCTCCGGGCGGCCGTCGCGCCGTCGCCGTGTGGTCCACAGGCGTCGCGGTCTACTTCGTCGCCGTCATCTTCCGCACCTCGCTCGGCGTGGCCGGCCTGGACGCGGCGGACCGCTTCCATGTGAACGCCTCCGCGCTGTCGACGTTCTCGATCCTCCAGTTGCTCGTGTACGCGGGCATGCAGATACCCGTCGGCCTGCTGGTCGACCGGCTCGGCACCAAGAAGGTGCTGTGCCTGGGCGCGGTGCTGTTCACGGCCGGACAGCTCGGCTTCGCGTTCTCCCCGTCGTACGGCACCGCCCTCGCCTCCCGCGCGCTGCTGGGCTGCGGGGACGCGATGACGTTCATCAGCGTGCTGCGGCTGGGCACCCGCTGGTTCCCGGCCCGGCGCGGGCCCTTCGTCGCGCAGCTCGCCGGGCTGGTCGGCATGGCGGGCAACCTCGTCTCCACCCTGGTGCTGGCCCGGCTGCTGCACGGGCTCGGCTGGACCCCGGCGTTCGCGGGCAGCGCGCTCGCCGGTGTGGTCGTCCTGGTGCTGACGCTGCTGTTCCTCAAGGACCACCCCGAGGGCCACGAGCCGGAGCCCTTCCCGCACCAGGGCGCCGCGTATGTGCGCCGGCAGATCGCGGAGGCGTGGCGGGAGCCCGGCACCCGGCTGGGGATGTGGGTGCACTTCACCACCCAGTTCCCGGCGATGGTCTTCCTGCTGCTGTGGGGGCTGCCGTTCCTGGTGCAGGCGCAGGGGCTCAGCCGGGCCGGCGCGGGTGAGCTGCTCACCCTGGTCGTGCTCTCCAACATGGTGATCGGGCTGGTCTACGGCCAGGTCGTCGCCCGGCACCACGCGGCCCGGCTCCCGCTGGCCCTCGGTACGGTCGCCGCGACGGCGGTCACATGGGCGCTGACCCTCGCCTGGCCGGGCGCACACGCGCCGATGCCGTTGCTGCTGGTGCTGTGCGTGGTGCTCGGCGCCTGCGGCCCCGCCTCCATGCTCGGCTTCGACTTCGCCCGCCCCGCCAACCCGCCCGAGCGCCAGGGCACCGCCTCCGGCATCACCAACATGGGCGGCTTCATCGCCTCCATGACCACCCTCTTCGCCATCGGCGTCCTCCTGGACGCCACGGGCGACGACTACTCCGTCGCCTTCTGCGCCGTCTTCGTCCTCCAGGCCCTCGGCCTCACCCAGATCCTCCGGCTCCGCGGCCGGGCGGCCCGCCGCGAACGGGAACGGCTGGTGGCGAGCAGGGTGGAGACGGTGCACGTACCGGCCGTGTAGCCCGTGGTCAGCGGCCAACCGGCACCAGCGTCAGGTACGCCATCCCCAGGACCCCCCGGTAGCTCATCCACTGTGACCGGTGGCGGTCCAGGCGTTCGCGGACCTCGACCGCGTCCGGGTTGGCGGCGAGCCAGACCTCCTGGTCGGCCTGGTAGGCCGATTCGAAGTGGTCCCACTCGGAGAGAGTCGCCGTTTCCGTCCACTCGGGGCGGAAGCCGGCTTCGACGGTGAGGTCCAGGAGCGCGGGAAGGGAGAGGTGGTCCTCCGCACGGGCGCCCGGCCACATGCCTGCCAGCTCGGCGGACGTGGGCGTCCGTTCCCAGAAGCCTTCGCCGACGAGGACCCGGCCGCCTTCGGAGACGAGGCCGCGCAGCGCGTGCAGAGCCTCCGCCGTCGGGGGCTCGGCCTCGCTCAGGGCCTGGGTGGCGCCCAGGCAGAGGACCAGGTCGGCGGGGCCGTGCCCGGTGCCCCGCGCGGACTCCGCCAGGAAGGCCACCCGCTCCGCCAGCCCCCGCCCCTCCGCCGCCCGGCGGCCCCGAGCGAGGTCCGTCTCGTCCAGGTCGATGCCCGTGCCCCGCGCCTCGGGGACCGCCTCCAGTATCCGGAGCAGCAGCTCGCCCCAGCCGCAGCCGATGTCGAGGACGGTGCGGGGCCGGTTGGCGGCCAGGCGGGCGACGATCGCGTCGGCGCGCGCGGAGGAGAGGGGGCCGTGGAAGGTGAGGCGGGTGTGGGTGGTCATAGCGGGGACGGTAACGGCCGGCCCCCGCACCGGCACCTGAATAACAGGGTCAGGGCGTGACCGCGAAGTTGCGCAGGATCGCCGCCGTCAGGTCCGGGTCGCCCTCCGTCTTGACGCGGTCGCCCGCCGCCTCCGCGCTGATCCGCCCGCAGGCCAGCCGGAAGTACGTCTCCCAGTCGAGGCTGAAGCTCGCGGCGGGCCCGAGCGCGGGTGCCGTCTCCAGCGTGCCCCGGCCCTGGATGTCGACGCGGATCGTGCGCAGGAACTCCACCGGCCCGTGCACGTCGAAGACGATCGCCGAACTGCGCGGCGCCTGGGCCTCCTTGGCGACCACCTTGGGCAGCCCGGCCAGCAGCAGGTCACGGGTGACCAGCGCGCCGGGCGAGTCGAGGTTGCCGGGACGCCCGAGGGCGGTGCGCAGATCCTGCTCGTGCACCCAGACGTCGAACGCCCGCATCCGCATGGCGAGTTCGAGGGTGATCTCCTTGCCCATCGGCCCCCGGACGATCGTGTCGGGCTGCCGGGACTCGTTGCGGATCTGCCGGTTGCGCCGGATGACCGTGTACTCCAGCTCCGACGTCATCTCCGGCGCCGTGTGATGGCGGCGCACGTCGACCTGCATCTCCATGTACCGCTGCGCCTCGTTGGTGACGTGGTAGAGGTCGCGGGGCAGCGTGTGGATCGGCCGGGGGTCGCCGAGCATCTCGCAGTCCAGCCCGATGACATGGGAGACCACGTCCCGCACCGACCAGCCGGGGCACGGCGTACGCCGGTTCCACTCGGCCTCGGCCAGCGGGTTCACCAGCTCGGATATCGCGTCGATCGAGTGGTTCCAGGCGTCGGCGTAGGGCTGGAGGGTGGGATGCAGACTCACGGAACAGGACCCCTCGGCGGTCGTTACACGGGCAGAATCGGCGGCTGCACTGGGCGGGCGTCTGGAAACTCCCCCACGCTCTCGGCTTGCGCGAGGTGGGGGGACCCCCAAGTTACGCTGCTCCGATACCCCCCGGCAGTGCTTTCGTGTGACGATCGTAGGCCCGTGGGAACGACTCGAATGCCAGGACGGTGGTAGTGTGCGCGCCTCGCTGATCCAGATCCGTGTGGACGAGGGCGAATCCGTGGCCGGACGCCGCCTGCGCGCGGCGGACCTCGTACGCGCCGAGGCGGGCGCCGACCTCGTGGTGCTGCCCGAGCTGTGGACCACCGGAGCCTTCGCCTACGACACGTTCGCCACCGAGGCCGAGCCGCTTAAGGGCCCCACCCACGAGGCGATGGCCCGGGCCGCCAAGGACGCGGGCGTCTGGCTGCACGCCGGGTCGATCCCGGAGCGGGACCCCGACGGCACCCTCTACAACACCGCGCTCGTCTTCTCCCCCTCGGGTGAACTCGCCGCCTCCTACCGGAAGATCCACCGCTTCGGCTTCGACCAGGGCGAGGCCGTGCTGATGGGCGCCGGGCGCGAACCCGTCACCGTCCCGCTGCCGGAGACCACCGTCGGCCTCGCCACCTGCTACGACCTCCGCTTCCCGGAACTCTTCCGGACCCTCACCGACGCGGGCGCCGAGACCCTGGTCGTCTCCGCGGGCTGGCCCGAGCGCCGCCGCGCCCACTGGACGCTGCTGGCCCAGGCACGGGCGGTGGAGAACCAGGCGTACGTCCTCGCCTGCGGAACGGCCGGTACGCATGCCGGAGTTCCCCAGGCGGGTCACTCGATCGTGGTGGACCCGTGGGGCGAGGTGCTGGCGGAGGCGGGCCCGGACGAGGAGGTGCTCCGGGTGGAGTTCGACCCGGCGAAGGTCCCGGCCACCCGTGAGCAGTTCCCCGCGCTGAAGGACCGTGTCCTGGGCCTGGAACCGCCCCGCCGCTGAGCCTCAGCCGAAGAACCCCGGCCGCTGAGCCTCAGCCGTCCTCCCGCTCCTTCTCCGCCAGGTGGATCACGCACACCGCCACCGCGATGAGCAGCGCCGGGTCGGCGTCGTCCCGTACGACGTCGACCCCGTAGGTGTCGCGGACGGTGAGCCACCGGCGGGAGATCACCGCGAGGAGTTCGCCCTGGTACTCGACGGCGAACTCCCGGTCGAGGATCTTGCCGCTGATGTCGAGTCCGGTGCCGTCGACCAGGTCGACGCGGTAGTGGTTGCGCAGCAGGGAGAGCCGCTTGCGCCGGACGGTGGCGAGATCCTCGCCGTCCCGCTGGATCACCATGGTGTCGCGCAGGGCGAACATCTTCTGGTGGATGTCGATCAGGACGTTGCCCGCGGTGTCCTTCAGCTCGAAGGTGTCCCGCAGCCGCATGGCCTTGCCGTCGACGAGGAAGACCTTGCGGCCGTTCTCGTCCTCGATCCAGTAGTCGTCGCCGATGCCCAGCAGCCGGTCGCGCACGAGGAGTCTCATGTCCAAAGCGCTTCCCCGGCGGGAGGCGTTCCTCACCGGGCGGCGGGGCCGAACCGCTTCCGGTAGTCGGAGGGGCTCAGTCCGGTCTCCCGGCGCAGCCGGGCCCGCAGGTTGGCCGCTGTGCCCAGTCCGCAGCGGGCGGCGACCACCTCGAGCCGGGTCTCCCCACGCTCGATCAGCCGGCAGGCCAGCGCCACCCGTTCGCCGGTGAGCCAGGCCAGCGGGGTGGTGCCGAGGCGTTCACGGAAGCGGCGGTGCAGGGTGGCGGGGGAGACGGCCGCGCGGGCGGCGAGGTCGGCCACGGTGAGCGGTTCGCCGAGCCGTTCCTGCGCCCAGGCCAGCAGTGGGCCGAGCGAGCCGTCGGGCACCTCGGGCAGCGGGCGTTCCACGAACTGCCGCTGCCCGCCGTCCCGGTGGGCGGCGAAGACCAGGCGCCGGGAGACCGCGTTGGCGATCTCGGCGCCGTGGTCCCGCCGCCACAGGTACAGCCCGAGGTCGAGCGCGGCCGCGCTGCCCGAGGCGGAGAGTACGTCCCCGTCGTCGACGAAGAGCACGTCCGGCTCCAGCAGGACCTTCGGGTGCAGCCGCCGGAAGGTGTCGGCCCACTTCCAGTGGGTGGTGGCCGGCCGTCCGTCGAGCAGCCCGGCCTCGGCGAGCGCGAAGGTGCCGGTGCAGAAGCTCACGATCCGGGTGCCCCGCCCGTGCGCACGCCGGATCGCCTCCCGTACGGGGGCCCCGCGCGGGACCACGTTGTCCGGGCGGCCCGGCACGACCAGGGTGTCGGCGTCGTCCACCGCGTCCAGCCCGGCCACCCCGGTCATCGTGAAGAAGCCGTGGTTCATCCGCACCTCGCGGGTCGGCGCGCACAGCGTGACCTCGTACAGCGGGTCGGCCGGGCCCAGTTCGGGGCGGGGCAGGCCGAACAGCTCGGTGGCGACCCCGACCTCGAACGGGTTGGTGCCGGCGTCCACCAGAACGGCGACCCGATGGGTGCGCCGCACCTGCGAGGATTCTTGCGCCATATGCAATTCCTAGCACTCGTACGGGTCGCGCACACACCCCACGATGAGCACATGGCAACCGAAGAACCCCGCTCCCTCCCCCAGGTCCTGGCCTCCTTCACCGACCGCTGGAGCCCCCGCATCGTCGCGTCGGTCAACGACTACGACGTCCGCGTGGCCAAGGTCGAGGGCGAGCACCTCTGGCACGCGCACGACGACACCGACGAGTTCTTCCTCGTACTGACCGGCGAACTCCACATCGCGCTGCGCGAGCCGGCCGGTGAGCGCACGGTCGTCCTGCACCAGGGCTCGGTCTTCACCGTCCCGCGCGGCACCGAGCACAAGCCGTACGCCCCGGTCCCCACCGAGATCCTGGTCCTCGAACCCACCGGCACCCTGTCGGTGGGCGACCGGCACGAAGAGATCCCGGACCATGTGGACGCCACCACGGGGCACACCCTGGACTGAGGGCCGCACCCCTGGGTGGCACCCTTGAAGCATGAACGACTCCGCTTCTCGACGTGTCCGTGTCCGCGCTCCCGAGCTGGTCGGCAAGGGCGGCTGGCTGAACACCGGTGATCAGCAGTACACCCTGGCCGACCTGCGAGGACGCATCGTCATCCTCGACTTCTGGACGTTCTGCTGCATCAACTGCCTGCACGTCCTGGACGAGCTGCGGGAGCTGGAGGAGCGGCACCGGGACACCGTGGTCGTGGTCGGCGTGCACTCCCCGAAGTTCGTGCACGAGGCCGAGCACCAGGCGGTCGTGGACGCGGTCGAGCGGTACGGCGTGGAGCACCCCGTACTGGACGACCCGGAGCTGGCCACCTGGAAGCAGTACGCGGTGCGCGCCTGGCCGACGCTGGTGGTGATCGACCCGGAGGGGTACGTGGTCGCCCAGCACGCCGGTGAGGGGCATGTGCACGCCATCGAGCGGCTGGTGGCGGAGCTGGAGGCCGAGCACGAGGTCAAGGGCACCCTGCGCCGGGGCGACGGCCCCTACGTGGCGCCGGAGCCGGAGCCGACCGTGCTGCGCTTCCCCGGCAAGGCGCTGCTGCTGCCCTCGGGGAACTTCCTGGTCAGCGATACCACCCGGCACCGGCTGGTCGAGCTGGCCGAGGACGGCGAGTCCGTGGTGCGCCGGATCGGCACCGGTGAGCGCGGCTTCGCGGACGGCCCGGCCGACGAGGCGTCCTTCAACGAGCCCCAGGGTCTCGCCCTGCTGGACGACGGCTCCGTGGTCGTCGCCGACACGGTGAACCACGCCCTGCGCCGCCTGGACCTCGCCTCCGGCGCGGTCACCACGCTGGCCGGCACCGGCAGGCAGTGGATGCAGGGCGCCCCCACCTCGGGCGCGGCCCGCGAGGTCGCGCTGTCCTCACCGTGGGACGTGGCCCTCTTCGGTGGCAAGGTGTGGATCGCCATGGCGGGCGTGCACCAGCTCTGGACGTACGACCCCGAGGCGGAGACCGTCCAGGTCGCGGCCGGTACGACCAACGAGGGCCTGGTGGACGGGCCCGGCGCCGAGGCGTGGTTCGCGCAGCCCTCCGGGCTCGCGGCGACGGCGGAGCGGCTGTGGCTCGCGGACTCCGAGACCTCCGCGCTGCGCTGGGTCGACCTCGACGGCGCCGTGCACACCGCCGTCGGCACCGGTCTGTTCGACTTCGGCCACCGGGACGGCGAGGCCGGGCAGGCCCTGCTCCAGCACCCGCTGGGCGTCACCGCGCTGCCGGACGGCTCGGTCGCGGTGGCCGACACCTACAACCACGCGCTGCGCCGCTACGACCCCGCCACCGGCGAGGTCACCACCCTCGCCACCGACCTGCGCGAGCCCAGTGACGCGGTGCTCGTCGGCGACGACATCGTGGTGGTGGAGTCCGCCCGCCACCGGCTGACCCGGCTGCGCCTGCCCGAGGAGGCGGTCCGCGTGGAGGCGGTCGCCCACCGCACGCAGCGCGCCGCCACCGAGGTGGCCCCCGGCCGGCTGCGGCTGGACGTGATCTTCCAGGCCCCGGCGGGCCAGAAGCTGGACACCCGATACGGCCCGTCGACCCGGCTGCTGGTCTCCGCGACCCCGCCCGAGCTGCTGCTCAAGGGCGAGGGCGCGGACAGCGACCTGAGCCGGGAGCTGGAGCTGGACCCGGCCGTCACCGAGGGCGTGCTGCACGTCTCCGCGATGGCCGCCTCCTGCGACGACGACCCGGCTGGGGGCACCTCCCGGTCGAAGACTGGGGGAGAGTACCCCGCCTGCCACGTCCACCAGCAGGACTGGGGCGTCCCGGTCCGCCTCGTCGAGGGCGCGACGGACCGCCTGCCGCTGGTGCTGGCGGGCCTGGACGAGGGTGAGGCGCGCTGAGTCAGACGCCGTAGCCGTCCGAGTAGCCGTCGCGCGGCGCGGGCCGCTCCTCCTCCACCACGCGGGTGGGCGGGACGACCACGCGGCGGCGCCGGGCGATCCCACTGAAGGTCGCCAGGCCGATGAGACCGGCGGCCATGAAGATGACGCCGACCAGGTCGAGGTTGACGCCGCTCATGTGCCAGTCGGTGGCAAATGTGAGGATCGCTCCCACGGCTATCAGGATGATGCATCCGCCGAGGCCCATGAGATCTCGCCTCCCCTTCCGGTTCCGGAATCTCCGGTCCCGTTCGGCGGGTACCCCCCATCCGGCCGGTTAGCCACCCGACCGCGTTGTCAACTAGCCCTCCAGAAAGGCCGTCAGGGCCTCCGCGAGGAGGAACGGGTCCTCGGCGCCGCAGAGTTCGCGCGCGCTGTGCATGGAGAGGATCGCCACGCCGATGTCCACGGTGCTGATGCCGTGGCGGGCGGCGGTGATGGGGCCGATGGTGGTGCCGCAGGGCATCGAGTTGTTCGAGACGAACGTCTGGAACGGCACCCCGGCCCGCTCGCACGCGGCGGCGAACACCGCGCGGCCCGAACCGTCCGTGGCGTAGCGGTTGTTGACGTTCACCTTGAGGATCGGGCCGCCGTTGACCCGCGGGTGGTGCGTCGGGTCGTGCCGCTCCGCGTAGTTGGGGTGCACGGCGTGCCCGGTGTCGGAGGAGAGGCAGACGGTGCCCGCGAAGGCACGGGCGCGGTCCTCGTAGGAGCCGCCGCGCGCGAACACCGAGCGCTCCAGCACGCTGCCGAGCAGCGGGCCGTCGGCGCCGGTGTCGGACTGCGAGCCGTTCTCCTCGTGGTCGAAGGCGGCCAGTACGGGGATGTGGGTGAGGGTCTCCCCTGCGGCCGCAGCGGCGATCAGCGCGGCCGTACCGGCGTGCACGGAGAGCAGGTTGTCCATCCGGGGCCCGGCGACCAGCTCGCGGTCCCGGCCCAGGTAGGCGGGCGCCTCGACCGGATAGGTCATCAGGTCCCAGCCCGCGACCGAACCGGCCTCGAGCCCCGCCTCCTCCTCCAGGAAGGCGATCAGGTCACCCTCGCTCACATCGTTCCCGAGGCCCCACACGGGCTGGAGGTGGCGCTGCTTGTCGAGCTTGAGGCCGTCCACGGAGACCGAGCGGTCCAGATGGATGGCGAGCTGCGGCACCCGCAGCAGCGGGCGGTCGACGTCGACCAGGACCGAGGTGCCGTCGCGCAGGGTGAGCCGGCCGGCCAGGCCCAGGTCGCGGTCGAGCCAGGAGTTCATCAGGGGGCCGCCGTAGATCTCCACCGCGACCTGGCGCCAGCCGTGCGCGCCGCTGTCCGGCTCGGGCTTGACCCGGAGGTTGGGGGAGTCGGTGTGCGCGCCGACGATCCGGAACGGGGTGTGCGGGGTGGCGCCCTCCGGGACGTACCAGGCGATGACCGCGCCGCCGCGCAGCACGTACCGCCCCCCGCTGCCGGTGCCCGCGGGGGTGTCCCACGCCTCGGTCTCGGTGACCTGCGTGAAGCCTGCCTCCTCAAGCCGCGCGGCGACGTTCGCCACGGCGTGGTACGGCGTCGGGCTCGCCGCCAGGAAGGCCATCAGGTCGTCGGTGTGGCCGCGGTCGAAACGGGACGGTGCGCTCATGGCGTTTACCTTAACGACGAGCGCGGGCCCGCTCTCCGGAAGGAGGGAGCGGGCCCGCGCGGGGTCTTCGGAAGGAGGGTCGGGGACGAGGGCCTGTCCTCCGGATCTTGCCGGGGTCGCGGGGTCTGGCACGCACATCTGCGGCGTTGTCGTCGGTTGCCGACTCCCCCACGCTCGGCTGCGCTCGCGCGGGGGGACCCCCACCGCGTCGACGCCCTCCTCCGCCTTGCATCTGCACGCACCAGACCCCGCTCGGGTCGGCCCGAAGGCACCGTCGCCCCGAGCCGGCCTGATCCGGAGGAAAGGCCCTAGAAGGCGGCCTCGTCCAGCTCCATCAGGTCCAGGTCGACACCGGAGGCGACCTTGCGGGCCAGGGTGACGCCGGGCAGGACGTTGGCAGCGAAGAACTTCGCCGCCGCGATCTTGCCGGTGTAGAACGCCTTGTCCTTGGCGGACGCGGTCTGAAGCTTCTCGGCGGCGACGGCAGCGCCGCGCAGCAGCAGGTAGCCGACGATCACGTCACCGGAGGCCATCAGCAGGCGGGTGGTGTTGAGGCCCACCTTGTAGATGTTCTTGACGTCCTGCTCGGTGGCCGCGAGGTCGGTCAGCATCAGGCCGACGATCGCCTCCAGCTCCACGGCCGCCTTGGCCAGGTGCTCGCGGGCACCCGCCAGCTCCTCGCCGCCGGTGGCCAGCGCCAGGAACTTCTTGATGTCCTCGGCCAGACCGTTCAGCGCGGCACCCTGGTTACGGACGATCTTCCGGAAGAAGAAGTCCTGGCCCTGGATCGCGGTGGTGCCCTCGTAGAGGGTGTCGATCTTGGCGTCGCGGATGTACTGCTCGATCGGGTACTCCTGGAGGAACCCGGAGCCGCCGAAGGTCTGGAGCGACTGCGCGAGCTGCTCGTAGCCCTTCTCGGAGCCGTAGCCCTTCACGATCGGCAGGAGCAGGTCGTTCAGCGCGTGCTCGGCGGAGGCGTCCTCGCCGTTCGCCTCCTTGACCGCGATGGTGTCCTGGACGGACGCCGTGTGCAGCACCAGGGCGCGCATGCCCTCCGCGTACGCCTTCTGCGTCATCAGCGAGCGGCGCACGTCGGGGTGGTGGGTGATGGTGACCTTGGGCGCCTTCTTGTCCATGAAGTTCGCGAGGTCGGGACCCTGGACGCGCTCCTTGGCGTACTCCAGCGCGTTGAGGTAGCCGGTCGACAGGGTCGAGATGGCCTTCGTGCCGACCATCATGCGGGCGAACTCGATGATGCGGAACATCTGGCGGATGCCGTCGTGCTTGTCACCGATCAGCCAGCCCACGGCCGGGTGGCGGTCGCCGAAGGTCATCTCGCAGGTGTTGGACGCCTTGAGGCCCATCTTGTGCTCGACGTTGGTGGCGTAGACGCCGTTGCGCTCGCCCAGCTCGCCGGTCTCGCCGTCGAAGTGGTACTTGGGCACCAGGAAGAGGGAGAGGCCCTTGGTGCCGGGGCCGGCGCCCTCGGGGCGGGCGAGGACGTAGTGGAGGATGTTCTCCTCCATGTCGTGCTCACCGGAGGTGATGAAGCGCTTCACGCCCTCGATGTGCCAGGAGCCGTCCTCCTGCTGCACGGCCTTGGTGCGGCCGGCACCCACGTCCGAACCGGCGTCCGGCTCGGTGAGGACCATGGTGGAGCCCCAGGTCTTCTCGACCGCTATCTTCGCCCACTGCTTCTGCTCCTCGGTGCCCTCCTCGAAGAGGATGCGCGCGAACGCCGGGCCGGAGGAGTACATCCAGATGGCCGGGTTGGCGCCGAGCACCAGCTCCGCGTACGCCCAGATCAGGGACGGCGGGGTGTTGGTGCCGCCGATCTCCTCGGGCAGGCCGAGCCGCCAGTACTCCGAGTCCATGAAGGACTTGTAGCTCTTCTTGAAGGAGGCCGGGACGGGCGCGGTGTTGGTCTCGGGGTCGAAGACCGGGGGGTTGCGGTCGGCGTCCACGAAGGACTCCGCCAGCTCGTTCTCCGAGAGACGGGTCAGCTCCGCGAGGACGGACTTCGCGGTGTCGGTGTCCATCTCCTCGAACGGGCCCGTGCCGTAGAGCTTCTCGCGGCCGAGGACTTCGAAGAGGTTGAACTCGATGTCGCGCAGGTTGGACTTGTAGTGCCCCATGGTGACTCCATCACGGACTCGGCGAGGCACTGACTCCTCGCGGCTGATCACGTACCAACAAGTGGCTACGATGATGCTACCCGTCGGTAATAAGACGCAACCCCGACGGGTGTGACAAGCCTCTACCGCTCACCCGCCCCCGCCGCGCTCTCCGTCGTGCCTCCCTGTGCGCCCGCCCGGCCGGGTGAATCCACGCCTCCGCGAAGAGCACGCCAAGTGACGCTCTGTGTACTTTGCGTGACGTTCCCTTCCTTCTCTGTGCTCGGAGGCACACGTGCGACGACTTCTGACCAGGTTCGGCGGCCTCGCGGCGGCGGCGATGCTGACGGTCGGACTGGCCCATCCCTCGCAGGCGGCGGACCCGGCGTACTTCGAATTCACGGACGTGACCCGGCAGACGGCGGTCGTCCGGATCGACGACCCGGCCACGATCGCTCATGCGCGGGAGCTGCTCAGCGGCGAGACGACCGACCGTCCCCACCTCGTCGGACGGATCGTCACGCGCCAGGCCCCGTACAACCCGAGGTGGAGTTTCCACTACGAGCCCGCGACGGTCGGGTTCTTCGACGTGGCCATCGAGGTCTGCGACGCCACCCTCCCTTACGTCGAGGACCACCTCGACGAGGCGGGCGGCGCCTTCCTGCCGGGGCGCGTCTGGTGCCCGTGGACTTCCCGTCTCACGCGGGAGGTTACGGCCGAGTAGGCCGTACGGGCGGGTTCGCTCGGTACCCTTGCGGCCATGTACGGCTACGACCAGAACGTGGGCGCCCAGCAGAGTTACGTGCCGCCGCAGCAGCAGCCGGGTGGTGTCGGCGGGTACGGCCAGCAGCCGCCGCTCTACCCGGAGCCGTCCGCACCCTCGCTGGCGGACGCGGTGCGCGCCTTCACCACGGGGCAGATGGCCGCCGAGGACTTCCAGCAGGTCTTCGCCACGTCCAAGGTGTACTGCCCGCGCGGCGACACCCCCGGCTTCCTCGCCCTGCACAACACCCAGCAGCCGGTGATCCCGATGTTCACCTCGCTGAAAGAGCTGCGCCGGTACGCCGGCAAGGAGTCCAAGTACTTCGTGATCACCGGCGCCGAGGTGATCGACCTGCTCCCCACCGGCTACGGCTTCGTGGTCGACATGGAGGGTGAGCACCGGATGGTGTTCGACGCGAAGGCGGTGGAGCAGATGGTCGAGTTCGCCATGCGCCGGATGTACGGATAGCCCCTGTCATCAGTGATGAGGCCCGGAGGGAATTACCTCCGGGCCTCCTGTGTTGTGGCTGGCGAAAAGTTCAACGCTCAACTAAACTGGGTCCACAAGGAGGTACCGACCATGCCTGCAGTGACCGTCGAGAACCCGTTGACGCTGCCCCGTGTGACCGCGCCCGCCGACGCCGTGTCGCGTCCGGTGCTCGTCGTGACGACCGCGCCGAGCGGCTTCGAGGGCGAGGGGTTCCCGGTGCGCCGCGCCTTCGCCGGGATCAACTACCGCCACCTCGACCCGTTCATCATGATGGACCAGATGGGCGAGGTGGAGTACGCGCCGGGCGAGCCCAAGGGCACCCCCTGGCACCCGCACCGCGGCTTCGAGACCGTGACCTACATCATCGACGGGATCTTCGACCACCAGGACTCCAACGGCGGTGGCGGCACCATCACCAACGGCGACACCCAGTGGATGACCGCCGGTTCGGGCCTGCTGCACATCGAGGCCCCGCCGGAGCACCTGGTCATGTCGGGCGGTCTCTTCCACGGGCTCCAGCTCTGGGTGAACCTCCCCGCCAAGGACAAGATGATGGCGCCGCGCTACCAGGACATCCGGGGCGGCAGCGTCCAGTTGCTCACCACCCCCGACGGCGGCGCGCTGCTGCGGGTCATCGCCGGTGAGCTGGACGGGCACGCCGGTCCCGGCATCACCCACACGCCGATCACCATGATCCACGCGACGGTGGCGCCGGGTGCCGAGGTCACCCTGCCGTGGCGCGAGGACTTCAACGGCCTCGCCTACGTCCTCGCCGGGCGCGGCTCGGTGGGCGCGGAGCGTCGTCCGGTGCACACCGGGCAGACGGCGGTCTTCGGCGCCGGCTCCTCGCTGACCGTCCGCGCGGACGAGAAGCAGGACTCGAACACGCCGGACCTGGAGGTCGTCCTCCTCGGCGGACAGCCGATCCGTGAGCCCATGGCCCACTACGGCCCGTTCGTCATGAACACCAAGGACCAGCTCATGCAGGCGTTCGAGGACTTCCAGAAGGGCCGTCTGGGCACGGTGCCCGCGGTGCACGGCATGACGGAGAGCGGCCCGCAGGGCTGATGCCCGGGTGCCGTGAGGCACTGTCTCTCGCCCACCACTCGACTTCCCGAGTCGGGTGGTGGGTGGGCACAGGCCGGGGGTCCAGGGGGCGGGAGCCCCCTGGGACGGCACGCGGAGAGAGGGCGACTCACCCACCCGGCCCGCCGTAGCAGGACGCGGAACCCACGGCGTGCTCCGCTGGAAGCGTGTCGCTACTCCCCGTACCCGTACGCCGCTTCGCCGCCTGGTGTGCCGTGCTGCTGCTGGCCGCAGGACTGGGCTGGGTCGGCATCCGGCTGTGCGGGGAACTGCGTACCGCCGTCACCCCCGTACTGCTCGCCCTCCTCGGCACCGCCCTGCTGGGCCCGCTGTACCGCTGGCTGCTCAAGATGAGGCTGAACGCCAGCCTCGCCGCCGCCCTGACCTGCGTGGCCGTCGTGGCGGTCGTCGGCGGCGCGGTCTACATCGTCGTCGCCGCCCTCGTGAACACCGGCGACGAGATCGTGGCCTCCCTCCGGGAGGCGGCCAAGGCGGTCGCCCGGCACTTCGGCGCCGCCGGCGCCGGCCTGGACGACCTGGCGGGCAACGCCCGTGAGCTGCTCGGCAAGTTCGGCGGCACCGCCGTATCCAACGTCATCAGCGGCGTCAGCGTCGTCGGCGAGTCCGTCGCCATCGCGGTACTCGCCCTGCTTCTGATCTTCTTCTTCCTGCGCGACTCCCACCGCGCCCTGCGCTCCCTGCGCGGCCTCGCCCCGGCCGGCACCGCCGACGTCGTGGAGGCCATGGCCCGCCGGGCCTTCGAGGCGGTCGAGGGCTTCATGCGCGGGACGACGATCATCGCGCTCATCGACGCCGTCTGCATCACCGTCGGCCTGCTGATCCTGCGCGTACCCGGCGCGGTGGGCCTCGGCGCGCTCGTCTTCGTCGCCGCCTACATCCCCTACCTCGGCGCCTTCCTCTCCGGCGCGGTCGCCGTCCTGGTCGCCCTCGCGGACCGGGGTTTCGTGATCGCGCTCTGGGCGCTCGGCGTGGTCCTCGCGGTCCAGGTGCTGGAGGGGCACGTACTCCAGCCGGCCATCCAGAGCCGCACCGTACAGATGCACCCGGCGGTGGTGATGCTGACGATCACCGCGGGCGCCTCCGTCGCGGGCATCCTCGGCATGCTCCTCGCCGTCCCCCTGACCGCGGCCGTCTTCGGCGTCGTCCAGGAACTCCGCGAGCGCTACGGCACCCCGCACGAGCAGCCCTAGGCGGCGTCCTCCCCCTCCCGCTGCCTCTCCTCCTCGTCGTCCCCCTTGTTCCCTTCGCCCTCCTTGTCACCCTCCTCCTCGGGGCGCTCGTACAGCTCGAACCAGATGCTCTTGCCCTCGCCGCGCGGCTCGACCCCCCACGCGTCGGCGAGCATCTCGATCAGCATCAGGCCGCGGCCGGAGGAGGCCAGCTCGCCGGGGCGGCGCTTGTGCGGGAGGTCGTCGCCGCCGTCGGTGACCTGGACGCGCAGCCGGCGGTGGCCGGGCTCACCGAAGATCTCCGCGAGCAGCAGCGCGTCGGCGTCGGTGTGCACCAGCACGTTGGTGATCATCTCGGAGACCAGCAGCACCGCCACGTCCACCTGCTCGGCCGGCTTCCAGTCGTGCAGCAGCTCCCGCAGATGCTGGCGGGCCTCCGCGATCCGCTCCGGCTCGTCCTGCGCCACCGACAGCAGCGTGCTGCGCACCCGCGTCCGGGCCGTGGCCGCCGGGCCGCTGAGCCCCCAGCTCTCCCCGGAGCGGAACAGCAGCAGCACCGCGATGTCGTCCTCGCGGCGGTCGGTCAGCGGGCCGGTGGTGTGGTGCGAGGAGGGCCCGTGCACCCCCTGCACCAGCGCGTCCGCGAGCCCCTCCAGACCGTTCTCGCGCTCCGACTCCTTGGCGCCGTACTGCTCCAGGATGGCCCGGATGCGCCGCCAGCCGCTCTCCATGTCGTGGCCGCCGGTCTCGATCAGACCGTCGGTGCACAGCATCATCGTCTCGCCCGGTTCCAGCGTGAACCGGGTCGTCGGGTAGTCCCCGTCCGGGTCGACGCCCAGCGGCAGCCCGCCCGCGGTCGGCCGGAGCACCACCGTGCCGTCGGGGAGCCGGATCACCGGCTCCGGATGTCCCGCGCGGGCCACCTCCAGGCGCCCGGTCGCCGGGTCCGCCTCCGCGTACAGGCAGGTGGCGAAGCGCAGGTCGGTCATGTGCTCGTCATGGGTGATGCCGTGCAGGAAGCGGGAGGCGCGGGAGAGCACCGCGTCCGGGCGGTGCCCCTCGGCCGCGTACGCCCGCAGCGCGATCCGGAGCTGGCCCATCAGCCCCGCCGCCCGTACGTCGTGCCCCTGTACGTCCCCGATGACCAGCGCGAACCTGCCTCCCTGCGCGGTGGTCGGGGAGACCCCGCCGGGCAGCGGGATCATGTCGTACCAGTCGCCGCCCACCTGGAGGCCGCCGCCGGTCGGGATGTAGCGCGCGGCCACGCTCATGCCGGGAATCTCCGGGAGCAGCGAGGGCATCATCGACCGCTGGAGCCCCTCGGACAGCTCCCGCTGGGTCTCCGCGTCGCCCGCCCGCGTCAGCGCCTGCGCCAGCATCCGGGCGACCGTGGTCAGCACCGCGCGCTCGTCCGGGGTGAACGCCACCCGGTCGCTGAACGCCGCCATCCACGCGCCCCGCGTCTGCCCGCCCAGCGTCAGCGGCAGGAACGCCCACGCGCAGCGCCCGAACTGCTCGGCCAGCGGCCAGGCCGTCGGATAGCGGTCCCGGTACTCGCCGGGCGAGGAGAGATAGACGGCCCGGCCGGTACGGACCACCTCGGCCGCCGGATAGTCCGTGGTCAGCGGCATATGGGTGAAGGGACCGTCGTCGCCGGGCTGGTAGCCGTGGTGGCCGATGATCGTCAGCCGGTCGCCCTCCACGCCGAACACCGCGAGCCCGTCCGGGGAGAAGCCCGGCATCGACAGTGTGGCCGCGACCCGCAGCACCTCCGCCGTCGACCGGGCCTCGGCCAGCGCGCGGCCCGCGTCCAGCAGGAACGCCTCGCGGGAGCGCCGCCAGTCCCCGGTGATCGCGCTGCGCGCCGAGGACGTGCCCGGCGCCGGCTCGATGACCTCCTGGAGGGTGCCGATCAGCTCGTACGCCCGCCGTTCCCGGTCGAAGGCCGGCTTGGAGCGGCTGCGCACCACCCGGACGGTACGGCCCTCCGCGTCCACCACCCGGATGCGCACCTCGGCGAGCGTGCCCCGGGCGACGGCGAGCGGGATGACCCCGGTGATCTCGTTCCAGTCCGAGGGGTGCATCCGGGCGCGGGCCTGGGTCTCGGTGAGGGTGTGGGGCCGGGCGGGCAGCCCCAGCAGTCGCGCCGCCTCCGCGTCCACGGTGACCAGCTCGGTGGCCGTGTCCCACTGCCAGAGCCCCGTGGCGAGGGAGGCGAGGACATCTCCCACGGACGGCAGTGGCTCACCTGTGCGCATTGCCCCACTTTAGGAAGGTCGTCCCCACTACTGCCACCCTTGATGCGCCGGTGGTAATGGTGGGGAGGCGATCATGGGGTGCCCGGTACCCTTGATGGGTCCGGGCCCCGTGCCCGTTCTGGCCGGGCAGAGCACACTTCCGGCGAAGAACCCCCAACGAAGGACGATGAACGACGATGCATCGGTACAGGTCCCACACCTGCGGCCAGCTCCGCGCCTCCGACGTCGGTACCGACGTCCGGCTGAGTGGCTGGCTGCACAATCGGCGCGACCTGGGCGGCATCCTCTTCATCGATCTGCGTGACCACTACGGCATCACGCAGCTCGTGGCCCGCCCCGGCACCCCCGCGTACGAGGCGCTGGACTCCATCTCCAAGGAGTCCACGGTCCGCGTCGACGGCCGCGTTGTTTCACGTGGAACCGAGAACGTGAACCCCGACCTGCCCACCGGTGAGATCGAGGTCGAGGTCGCGGAGGTCGAGCTGCTGGGCGCCGCCGCCCCGCTGCCCTTCACGATCAACGCCGAGGACGGGGTCAACGAGGAGCGGCGCCTGGAGTACCGCTTCCTGGACCTGCGCCGCGAGCGCATGCACCGCAACATCATGCTGCGCACGGCGGTCATCTCCGCCATGCGCCAGAAGATGTCCGCGATGGGCTTCAACGAGATGGCCACGCCGATCCTGTCCGCCACCTCCCCCGAGGGCGCCCGCGACTACGTCGTTCCCTCGCGCGTCCACGCGGGCCGGTTCTACGCCCTGCCGCAGGCGCCGCAGCAGTTCAAGCAGCTCCTGATGATCTCGGGCTTCGACCGCTACTTCCAGATCGCGCCCTGCTTCCGCGACGAGGACGCGCGTGCCGACCGCTCGCCGGGTGAGTTCTACCAGCTCGACGTCGAGATGAGCTTCGTCGAGCAGGAGGACGTCTTCCAGCCGATCGAGAAGCTGATGACCGAGCTGTTCGAGGAGTTCGGCGGCGGCCGCCATGTCACCTCGCCGTTCCCGCGCATCCCGTTCCGCGAGGCGATGCTCAAGTACGGCTCCGACAAGCCGGACCTGCGCGCCAAGCTGGAGCTCGTGGACATCACCGACGTCTTCGAGGGCTCGGCGTTCAAGGCGTTCGCGGGCAAGCACGTGCGGGCCCTGCCGGTGCCGGACGTCGCGGGCCAGAGCCGCAAGTTCTTCGACGGCCTCGGCGAGTTCGCCGTCTCGCAGGGCGCGCAGGGCCTGGCCTGGGTGCGCGTCGGCGAGGACGGTTCGCTGACCGGCCCGATCGCCAAGTTCCTCACCGAGGACAATGTCGCCGAGCTGACCAAGCGCCTGTCGCTGGCCCCCGGCCACGCGGTGTTCTTCGGCGCGGGCGAGTTCGACGAGGTCTCCAAGATCATGGGCGCGGTGCGCGTCGAGGCGGCCAAGCGTGCGGACCAGTTCGAGGACGGCGTCTTCCGCTTCTGCTGGATCATCGACTTCCCGATGTACGAGCGGGACGAGGAGACGGGGAAGCTCGACTTCTCCCACAACCCGTTCTCGATGCCGCAGGGCGGCCTGGAGGCCCTGGAGACCCAGGACCCGCTGGACATCCTGGGCTGGCAGTACGACATCGTCTGCAACGGTGTGGAGCTGTCCTCCGGCGCCATCCGGAACCACGAGCCGGACATCATGCTCAAGGCGTTCGAGATCGCGGGCTACGACCGGGACACGGTCGAGGACAAGTTCGCCGGCATGCTCCGCGCATTCCGCTTCGGCGCCCCGCCGCACGGTGGCATCGCCCCCGGCGTGGACCGCATCGTCATGCTGCTCGCCGACGAGCCCAACATCCGCGAGACCATCGCCTTCCCGCTCAACGGCAACGCCCAGGACCTCATGATGGGCGCCCCGACCGAGCTGGACGAGTCCCGCCTGCGCGAGCTGCACCTGAGCATCAGGAAGCCGCAGCCGAAGTAGTAAGCGGTACGTGTGGAACGGCCCGGCTCCTTGAGGGAGCCGGGCCGTTCCTATTCCTCTTCTTCCCCCTGATCGGGATCGGCGCCGTCCTCCAGCAGGCGTTCCCCGATGTCGTCGGACCAGTGCTGGGCCCACGCGCGCAGGGGTCCGACCTCCTCGCGGGGCAGGCCGTAGCGGCGGAACTCGATGTCGGAGTAGAAGTCGGTGCCGGTGAGGCGGGACTGGAGGGTGGGCAGGTCGAAGACGTCGTACGCGTGCCGCCGGCCCAGCTCCTCCAACTCGGGCAGCGAGTAATGCTCGGCGGCACCCCGCGCGTCGATCAGATCGACGGCCGCTCCCCGGTCGTACAACGCCCGGATCTTCGTCCCGACGGCATCCGCGAGCGAGAGAGTCGGCCCGTACGAGGTCAGCTCGGCCGGCTGCCAGAAGGCTTCCTTGTGCAGCGCGAGGCCGACGTCCTCCCCGCTCTGGGGATCACCGACGGTCAACTGCGCGGTGAGCGCGGTGACGGCCTCGGTTCGCACGGTCCGCCCCCGCGCCTCCAGCGCGCCGGCCAGCCC
Organism: Streptomyces sp. NPDC018263; assembly: GCF_055562575.1. NCBI lineage: Bacteria > Bacillati > Actinomycetota > Actinomycetes > Kitasatosporales > Streptomycetaceae > Streptomyces > Streptomyces sp. NPDC018263. Next base: position 311,625 of record NZ_JBVHFA010000003.1, on the reverse strand, counting down.
CCGGGCGATGCCCTCCATCGCCTCGCCGCTCTCGGTGGCGAAGTCGAGATTCCCGTGCTCCCGCCGCACCACCCCATGCGCCTCCAGCGCATACCCCCCGGCCAGCACCAGCCCGTACGGACCCCCCGCACTGACCACATCCGCCAACAACCGCCGATGAACTCCGCAAGCCTCCACGAGCCCCGTACTCTGCCAGACCAGACCCAGGTCAGGCCGGTTCCGGGGCCTCGGGGGTGTCGGTGAAGAGATCCTCGGCGCGTTCGACGGTCTCCGCGCGGTCGAGCCATCCGCTCACGCGAACCGGGTCGGTGCAGGTGGTGATGCGCTCTCGGATGTCATCGGGGACGGGAATGCCCCGCACCTTGAGCACGCTCAGCACGCCCTTTGCCTCCCCCCGAGCCTCGCCCTTCGCCTCACCCTCGTTGAAGGTGCGCTCCAGCAGGGTGCCCCGGCCGGGGAAGTAGTTGACGAACGACACGATGTTCCTCCATTTTTGCCCGCGGAGGTCGTCCCGAGGGCGGTGTCCAAGAACTGGCTGAAGTACTGGGCGGCGCTCTGCTCCAAGGGGTGGGTGCGCTGCACGGTCCAGCCGCGCGCTCCGCACTCGAAGGGACCGGCGGCCCACTTGGCCGTGGCCCGGTCGCGGCAGACGACGAGCAACAGGACCGGCAGCCGGTACTTCGACTGGAGATAGGCGACGTAGTAGGCCCAGCTCGCGGACTTGGCCGGGTCGCGGCGCTCCTGGGCCTCGACGGCGAGTAAGAAGTCGTCGCCGTCGGAGGGTTCGATGCGCAGCACGGTGTCCACGTGCCGGACGAGCGGACGGGTCTCCGTCACGTCGGAGGTGACCGCGTAGGCGGCCGCTTTCTCGGGGAAGGCGATGCCCAGCGCTCCGAAGACGGGTGCCAGGATCTCCGGGCGTTCCTCGAAGATGCGGTGCATGCCCTCATGGGCTGATGTGACCATGTGTGCACGCTAGGGGCATGGTTGTCGGGGCTGCCCGACTTTCTGGACGGCGTTCACTCGTTCGAGGGGCGAGGGAACGTTCCAGCAAGGGGAGGCGGGCATGCCGCTGGCGCCGGCCCCTGTGGGGGCGGCGCCAGTGGGGAGGGGGTGTGTCAGGTGGGCTGGCCGCCGAAGCGGGCCTTGTAGGTCTCCAGGTCTTCGTCCGTGAGCTTGGCGAAGAGGACCGGGGGGACGGTGAAGGGGATGCCCGGCTGGAGGGTGGTGAGGGACTTGGCCTCTTCCGGGGTGATCCAGGTGGACGTGTCCGACGGGAGGGCGAAGGCGGCTCGCATCGCCGCCGCCGAGGACGGGATGAAGGGCTCGGAGACGACCGCGTAGAGGTGGATCAGGTTCATCGCGGTGCGGAGGGTGAGGGCCGCCGCGTCCTTGTCGGTCTTGATCTCCAGCCAGGGGGCCTTCTCCTCCAGGTAGGAGTTGCCGGCCGACCACAGGGCGCGCAGGGCGGAGGCCGCCTTGCGGAACTGGAGCGCGTCCATCTGGGTCTCGTACTCCGCGAGGAGACGGGCGATCTCCTCGCCCAGGCGGGTCTCCGCCTCGCCGGGCTCGCCGCCCGCCGGGACCTCGTCGCCGAAGCGCTTGCGGGAGAAGGAGAGGACGCGGTTGACGAAGTTGCCCAGCGTGTCCGCCAGGTCCTTGTTCACCGTGGCGGTGAAGTGCTCCCAGGTGAAGGACGAGTCGTCCGACTCGGGGGCGTTGGCGATCAGGAAGTAGCGCCAGTAGTCCGCGGGCAGGATGTCCAGGGCCTGGTCGGTGAAGACGCCCCGCTTCTGCGAGGTGGAGAACTTGCCGCCGTAGTACGTCAGCCAGTTGAACGCCTTGACGTAGTCGACCTTCTTCCACGGCTCGCGCACACCCAGCTCGGTCGCCGGGAACATCACCGTGTGGAACGGGACGTTGTCCTTCGCCATGAACTGCGTGTAGCGGACGGTGTCGTCCGCCTCGTACCACCAGGACTTCCAGTCCCGGTTCTCCGGGTCCTGGTCCGCCCACTCCTTGGTCGCGCCGATGTACTCGATCGGGGCGTCGAACCAGACGTAGAACACCTTGCCCTCGGCGGCCAGCTCCGGCCAGGTGTCCGCCGGGACCGGCACGCCCCAGTCCAGGTCACGGGTGATCGCGCGGTCGTGCAGGCCCTCGGTCAGCCACTTGCGGGCGATGGAGGAGGCGAGCTGCGGCCAGTCCTGCTCGTGCCGGGCCACCCACTCCTCGACCTCGTGCTGGAGCTTGGACTGCAGCAGGAAGAGGTGCTTGGTCTCGCGGACCTCCAGGTCCGTGGAGCCGGAGATCGCGCTGCGCGGCTCGATCAGGTCGGTCGGGTCCAGCACGCGGGTGCAGTTCTCGCACTGGTCGCCGCGGGCCTTGTCGTAGCCACAGTGCGGGCAGGTGCCCTCCACGTAGCGGTCCGGCAGGAAGCGGCCGTCGGCCGGCGAGTAGACCTGGCGGATCGCCCGCTCCTCGATGAAGCCGTTCTCGTTCAGCTTCCGGGCGAAGTGCTGGGTGATGTCGCGGTTCTCGGCGGAGGAGCTGCGGCCGAAGTAGTCGAAGGCCAGCGCGAAGCCGTCGTAGACCGCCTTCTGCGCGTCGTGCGCCTGGGCGCAGAACTCGTCCACCGGCAGGCCCCGCTCCTTGGCGGCCAGCTCGGCGGGGGTGCCGTGCTCGTCCGTGGCGCAGATGTAGAGGACGTCCTCGCCGCGCCGGCGGAGGTACCGGGAGTACACGTCCGCCGGGAGCATGGACCCCACCATGTTGCCCAGGTGCTTGATCCCGTTGATGTACGGAAGGGCGCTGGTGATGAGGTGTCGAGCCATTGGAGGCTGCTCCCAGGTCGGATCGTCTTTGCGAACCTTGAAATCGTAGCCGACGTGTGTATGCCGCCCGCCTCCCGTTTTACGGGGTGGGACGCGGGCGGCACGGGGGAGCGGCGGTTCGTTACGGGCGCCAGGTGGCGAGTACGCCCTCGTACAGCTCGGTGTCCGTCAGCTCGCGGGGGGTGGGGCCCGCGTGGAAGAAGGACGTGTTTCCGGTCTTCAGCTTGCGGAGGTAGTCGAACGCCTTGTTGTCGTGCTCACCGAAGGCGACGAACGAGAAGAAGACCTTCGGGTGGGTCTTCGCGGCGTTCGTCAGGGCCTGGGTGGCGGGGGTCTTGGCGTCCGGGGCGCCGTCCGTCTGGAAGACGACCAGGACGTTGTCCTCGGGGGTGTGGTGCTTGTCGTGGTGGGCCAGTACGGCTTCCACGGCTGCGTGGTAGCTGGTGCGGCCCATGCGGCCCAGGGTCGCGTGGGTGTCGTCGATCTTGGTGGCGTGGTCCTCGGTGAGGGTGAGGTCCGTCGTGCCGTCGACCTCGGTGGAGAAGAAGACGACGTGGACGGCCGGGTCCTTGTCCAGGTGGGCCGCCAGGGCGAGGGTCTGGTCGGCGAGGGCCTGGGCCGAGCCGTCCTTGTAGTACGGGCGCATGCTCGCGGAGCGGTCCAGTACGAGGTAGAGCTTCGCTGTCTGGCCGGTGAGGTTGGTGTTGGCGAGGGTTGCTGCTGCGGCGGTGTGGGCGGTGGCGAGGGTGGTTGCGGCGAGGGTGGGGGCGGCGAGCGCCTCGGCCTCGGCTGCGCCCTCGGCCTCGCCAGTGTTCCCACCCGCACCACCCGTGCGGGATGCGTTGTCGGCTGCGGGTGCCGCCGGCGGGGGTGCGGGAGCGTCGGCGGCCTCGGGGGTGGGGGCGGTGCCGGGCCCGGCGTCGGGGACGGCCTTCGCCTCCGGCTCGGCGGGAGCTTCCGGCTCGGCCTCGGCCTCCGTTTCGGCCTTCGCCTCCGGCTCGGCGGGAGCTTCCGGCTTGGCCTCGGCCTCCGTTCCTGCCTTCGCCTCTGGCTCGGCGGGAGCCGTTGCTTCGGGCTTGGCCTTCGCCTTCGGCGCGGGGGTGGGCTCCGGCTTGGCGTCGGCTTCCGGGGTGGGGGTGGGCTCCGGGTCGGCCTTCGCAACGGGCTCGGCAGGAGCTTTTGCCTCGGGCGCGGGGATGGCCTCCGACTTGGCGTCGGCGTCCGCCTCGGGCGCGGGGGCGGCCTCCGGCTTGGCGTTGGCATTCCCATCGGGCGCGGGGGTGGCGTCCGACTTGGCGTCAGCGTCCGCCTCGGGCGCGCGGATGGTTTCCGGCTTGGCGTCCGCCTCGGCCGTTGCCTTCGGCTCGCGGATGGCTTCCGGCTTGGCGTCGGCTTCCGGGGTGGGGGTGGGCTCCGGGTCGGCCTTCGCGTCGGGCGCGGCGGGAGCCTTTGCCTCGGGGGCGGGGGTGGCCTCCGAGTTCGCGTCGGCGCCCGCCTCGGGCTCGCGGGAGGTTTCCGGCTTGGCGTCCGTCTCGGGCTTAAGGGTGGCCTCCGGCTTGGCCTTCGCAACGGGCTCGGCAGGAGCCTTCGCCTCGGGGGCGGGGGTGGGCTCCGGCTTGGCGTTGGCGTCCGCCTCGGGCTCGCGGAGGGCGTCCGGCTTGGTGTCCGCCTTGGTCTGCGGGTTCTGGGCCGGGGTGGGGGTGGCGTTCTGCTTGGCGTTCGCCGTGTCGGCGGGCGGTTCTGTGGACTGCTCGGGGATGGCGGGCTGGTCGTGCTCCGCCTCGGCCTCCGGGAGGGGCTCGGTGCGCTGCTGGGGGACCACGACCTCCGGGTCCGCGTCGAGGATGGCCGGCTCCATCAGCAGGGGCTCGATCTCCGGGGCCGCGGCCGACGGGTCCGGCTCTGTCGCCTTCTCCTCCGGAGCGGCGTCCTTCTCGGCCCTCGCCGTGTCCGGCTCCTGTGCTGCGGCGTCCGCCACAGGGGTCTCCCCCGTGGCCTGCGGCGCCTCGGGCTGCGGGGTGGCCGTCTCTTCCGCCTCAGCCGTGGCCGGGGCCTCCGGCGCAGCGGCGGCTTCCACCGACGAGTCCAGCGGGTCCGGTGCGAGCGTGTCCTCCGCCGTGGCGGGGGCTTCCGGGGCGGGCTCGGGCTCGGCCTCTGGCGTTGCCGGCTCCGGCGCAGTCGCGGACTTCGCTTCGGCCGGCTCCGGCGGCTCCGTCGGGGCCGCGGTCTCCGTCTGTGGTGCGGCCTCGGCTTCCCTCTTCGGGGATTCCGGGTCCTCCCGCGTCGCTCCCTGTGAAGGGACCCTCGGGGTGTCGAACGCCTCTGTCACCAGGTCGTGTTCCTGGCGCGGGGGCGGAAGGTGCTCTGCACTCTCCGCCTCGGCGGGACGCTCTTTGCGTCCTCGGCCGAACGCGTTCCGCAGGAGAGTGAGAATGCCCATGTGCGCACCCCTTCGCGTGAGTTGTCGCCGTAGATCCCTGGCCAGGACGGCCACGTTAGGTTAGCGGCCCGTCAGTGCGGTGTGGCGATGGCTCTCGCGGCCGCCACTTCTTGTCGTACCGGTTCCAGCACGCTGCCCGCCGGGCCGGTCAGGTGGGTGGGCAAGGCGGTGAGGATCTCGGCCTCCCGGACCCCCTCCGCCAATTCATCGAGTTGGCGCACCACTTGATCGACCTCGGCGGAGGACGGGGGCGGTGCGCCGTGGTGGACGCGGACGCGGGCCGCGGTCGTCGCGTCGACGATCCGTTCCACGGCGACCACCAGTGGCCACCATGCCGCGGCGCGCCGTCCGGTAGGTGGCGGTTCGGTGAGCGCGCGCTGGAATTCCGTCCGGATGGTGGAGAGGTCGCGGTACAGGCGGCGTCGCATCCGGGCCCGGCGGGCGGGGTCGGTGTCGGCGCCGAACGCCGTCTCGACGTACACCGCCGTGTCCTCGACCGCGTCCGCCAGCCGGTCGCCGACGCGGGTGTGCCAGCTCTCCGGCCAGAGGAGGTACCCCGCGACCAGGGCGATCACGCAGCCCATCAGGGAGTCCAGCAGCCGGGGCAGCAGCAGGCCGGTGCCCTGGTGGTTGAGGATGTCGGAGAGCAGGAGGATCACCGGCGTGATCGCGGCGGTCTGGAAGCCGTAGCCGCGCGGGGTGAGCGCCGGGACGAGCGGGGCGAGCAGCACCATCACCGGCACGTCCCACCAGCCGATCGGCACCTCGGCCAGCACCGCCGCCGCGACCGCCAGGCCCACCACCGTGCCCAGCGCGCGCAGCAGCGCGCGGGAGAAGACCGAGCCGAAGTCGGGCTTCAGGACGAAGGTGATGGTCAGCGCGACCCAGTACGAGCGCGGGACCGGGACGAGGGAGACGAGGGCCTGCGCGATGCCGATGCAGACGGCGAGGCGGAGCCCGTAGCGCCAGGAGCCCGCGGAGAGCACCGCGTCGCGGGCGGCGCGGGCGGCGCGTACGTGCAGGGCGACGGTGCGTTCGTCGATGCCGCGCGGGTCGACCGAGGGGGAGGTGACCACCTCGGCGGTGTGCTTCAGGGCGTGGTCGACGGCGCGTTCGGTCTCGGTGAGGGCGAGGGGGAGCCTCGGCAGGCGCAGGCCGGACGTGTCGCCGGTCTCTACCGCGTCGGCCAGTTCCCGTACCGCGCGGGGGACTTCTGGGGGCAGCGGGCGGCCGGTGAGGCGGACGGCGGGGGCGGCCTCGACGACCGGGGTGATGGCGTTCAACTGGGCCAGCAGCCTGGTGAGTTCCTCGCTGCGGCCGTGGTGCCGGGCGCGGTGGCCGAGGATCAGGTCGTACGACTGGTTCAGGGCGCGGGTGACGTCGAAACGGGCGCCGATGTAGCGGTCGTCGTCGCAGGCGTCGTCCAGCAGGTCGGCGACCCGGCGGTAGGCGTTCGCCACCGACGCCCGTTCCGGCACCCCGGCCCGCAGCGGCCAGGCCAGCAGGGCGAGGACCAGTACCAGTAGCCCGCCGCCGGTCATCAGCAGCGGCGCCAGCCACCAGGGGTGGGGCATCGGGAGCCCGGCGCCGACCACGCAGTTGAGCAGGAGCAGCAGTCCCGACACGGAGGCCACCGCGCCGATGGTCGAAATCATCCCGGAGACCAGCGCGACCCCGGTGACCACGGCGACGGCGTACCACCCCTGCCCGAAGACGAGTTGCCCGAGGATGACGCCGACGGCGCCGGTGAGCTGGGGTACGGCGATGGTGATGACCCGCATCCGGTACGCGTCGGCGGTGTCCCCGATGACCCCGTTCAGCGCGCCCATCGACGCGAGCGCCCCGAGCGCCGGCTGCCCGGCCGCGAACCCGATCGCCAACGGCAGCGCCATCGCCACGGCGGCCCGCGCGACAGCGGCCCAGTTCACCGGCGCCGGCTGCGGCCGAAGGTTCCGGACCAGCCAGTCGGGCGGGGTGAGGCCGATGGGGAACTCTCGGGACATGCGCCCATTATGTCCACTGTGCCCACCGGGCCCTTCAACCGGCCCGCCCGGCAGAACGGTTGACCGTCCTCCCGCATGGGCGTGGCGGTCGAGCCACTCGGGGCAGGGGGAGGGCGCGGTGGAGCGGCGGCCGACCGGCCCGCGCTCTCCGGCCCGCCCGCGCGGGAGACTCAGCCGCTTCGCCCTGTCCCTCTCCGGCGGCAGCCCGAGTGCGCCGGCGGGACGAGCCCAGGCGAGGGAGCGCGCCGCGGGACGGCCCCGGGGCAGGGTCGGCCGGCCCCGTCGAAAGGCCGCCTACACCCGTGCCCGCGTCCGCGTGGGCGACCCCGTGGACTTCCCGCCTCCCGCCTCCCTCCGACGCGCCGACCGCCGCCGGGTCAGCCACGCCGTCAGGGCCACCGCGAGGCCCAGGAACAGCAGGAGCCAGGAGACGGTGCGGAGGCCGGAGGTGAGGGTGTCGTAGACGGCGGCGGCCACCGGGTGGGGGACGTCGGCGGGGAGGTCGGAGAGGGTGAGGGCGCGGCCCGCGGTGAGGGCGAGGCCGAGGAGGGCGCCGCCCAGGGCGGTGCCGAGGGCGGTGGCGACGACCGCGCGGCGGCGGCGTACGGCCAGGGCGATCCCGGCCGCGGCGAACAGGACGGCTGCCACCGGCAGCCACAGACCGGCGACTTCGAGCATGTGGAATCCCTTGCGGTACCGGGTCAGCTCCCCCGCCGGGAGCACCGGGACCTCGGTGTGGCGCACCGGGATGCGGGCGGCGAGCGGTATGTGGTTCTCGGCGAGCTGGGCCTTGACCTCGGCGGTCACCGGGGCCAGGTCGACGGTGACCGCCTGCGGGGCGCCGCCCGCCGGGGCGTCCTCGCGCAGCGCGCGCAGCACCGCGTCGTGGGTGACCCGGTTGCCGGTGTCCCAGGCGAGGCGGAAGGCGCGGGTACGGGTGAAGGAGCGCACCGCGTCCCGGACGAAGGGGCCGACCGAGCCGTGTACCGGTGTCATGTCGGCGTGCTGGTCGACCTCGCGGAGGATGCCGTCGCCGACCGTGTCCGCGATGGCGTCCCGCACGGCCGGGTCGGCGGCGAGCGGGGCCATCGTGGTGACGTACCGGCCCGTGTCGGTGAGCGTGTACGCCGCCCAGGCCGCCGGTGCGCCGAAGGGCACGAGCAGGCAGGCCAGGGCGATCAGGGCGGCCGACAGGGCACTCCTCAGTCGGGGGTGCACGCCTTACAGGCAAGTCCCGCCGGGCCCGGGGCGCGAGCGGTGGGGGTGCGTTCGGGGGACGGACCCGCTCGGCCGGGTGCTCTCAGCTCACCCGGCGCCCCGCCGCGTCCTCGCGGGTGTAGAAGCGGTAGAAGAACACGACGAACGTCACCGCCGCCACGATCAGCGGTATCCCCACCGAGCGCACCAGCGAGGCGCCCGCCTGGTTGTAGAGGAACCCGAAGGACGCGCCGATGAACACCGCCCACAGCAGCGCGTGCAGCTCGCGCCGCAGCCGGGGCCCGACGGTGAGCACGGCGTAGAGCACGACCGCGAAGACCAGCGCGGTGAGGAACCCGAAGAGCAGGTTCCAGCCGGTGATCGGCCCGCCGGAGCGCCGGTTGGCGGCCGCCCAGTAGCCGTAGACCAGCGCCAGCAGCACCGGTACCGCGACCCTGGCCATCCGGTGGGTCCGGCTGTCGAAGATGTCGGGGGGCGGGGCGATCGCCTTCGGGGCGTCCTTGCGGCCGCCTCGGATCGGCGTGCCGGGCGCGGGTACCGCGTGAGCCATGAGAGTGCTCCTCTCTCGCCGCGTCGGGCCGCGACGTGACGGCCCGCCTTCCAGCGCACACCTGCGGCGACGGCCCGGCAACTCGGCCGGGCGGGTGACGGGGCGCGGATGCGGCGGGAACCGGGGCGTGTTCCCCTGGGATCTCCGAGGACGACGGCCCGCCGCGACCTTCGCGCGGTCTGCGGGACGGAGATGGGGCGCGTGACCGAGATGGAGTACCGCCGCGGGCGCGAGCGGCGGCGGATCTTCGGCCGGGGCACCGCCTGGCTGGTGCCGCTGGCGCTGCTCGCGGGCATCGTGGTGGTGGACTTCCAGACCGGTGAGCGGTTCCGGATGGTCTCCTGGATCGTCCTGGTGCCGAGCATCGCCGCCGCGCTGTGCGGGATGGGCACGACCATCGTGTTCGCCCTGCTGTCGCTCGTCACCTACCTCGCCGTGGACACCGCCTTCCCCGAGCGGTACCGGGCGGGCCCCGCGGACTTCATTCTGGTCGCGCTCGGCGGCGTCCTCGCCGTGATCGCCTCCGCCGTGCGCATGCGCCGGGAGCGCCAGGGCCTGCACATGCGGGACATCGCGGAGACCACCCGCCGTACGGTGCTGCGCCCGCTGCCGCCGAACTGGGCCGGTCTGGAGCATGCGGGCGTGTACCTGGCCGCCGACGTGGACGCGCGCGTCGGCGGCGACTTCTACGACATCCAGCCCGGCCCCCACGGCACCCGGGTGCTCCTCGGGGACGTGCAGGGCAAGGGGCTCGGCGCGGTGGAGACGGCCGCCGCGCTGCTGGGCACCTTCCGCGAGGCGGCGTACCACGAGCCGGATCTGGCGACCGTCGCCGACCGGCTGGAGGTGCGGATGTGCCGCCACCGCGGACACACCGCCGCGCTCGGCCGGTACGACGGCGACCGGTTCGCCACCGCCCTGCTCCTGGGCTTCCCCACGGACGCGCGGGACGCCGTCGAGGTGATCAACTTCGGGCACGAGCCGCCGCTCGCCGTGGGCCCGCGCGGAGTGCGCCCGCTGCCGGGCGGACAGTGGCTGCCGATCGGCTTCGGGGACCTCACCGGAGACGCGGCGGCCGGTACCGAGCCGGGGCCGGCCGCCTGCCGGGAGCGGCTGGACCAGGACGAGACGCTGCTGATGGTGACGGACGGCGTGACCGAGGCCCGCGGCCCCGCCGACGTGTTCTACCCGCTGCTCGACGACGTGGCCCGCGCGGTGGCCGCCGATCCCGGCCGGGCAGCGCCCCGGCGGCTGGTGCGCCTGGTCCGCGAGGGCGTACTGCGGCACACCCGCGGCCGGCTCGGCGACGACACCACCGTCTTCGCCGTCCGCAGGCTCCCCGAGCCGCAGTCCGAGCCCTGCCCCGCGTCCACGACCGGGCGACCTTCGCCGTCCTGAGCCGCGCCCGCCCGCGTCCAGCGGTTACGGTGCTGGCTGACCGGTGCACCCGGCCGGCCGAACACAGGGGGAGGCGCCATGCCCGGAACCGTGCTGCTGCTCGCGGCCGCGCCGCTGGGCCGCGGCCGCCTGGTGGACGCGGCGGCCGTGCTGCCCGCCCTGGGCGCCGTCGCCCCGTCCGTACTGGCGGGCACCGACACCGCGCACGTGGTCGAACTCGCCGACCCGCTCGATCCGCAGGGCGTGCTGACCCGGCTGCGCGCGGCCGCCGCCGCGTCCGGCCCGCTGACGGTGTACGTCACCGGGCAACTGCTGCTGGACCGGCGCCAGCGCCTGCCCCATCTCGCGCTGGCCCGCACCACCCCGGCCACCGCCCGCTACACCGCGCTGCCCTGGCACTGGCTGGGGGACGAGCTGCGGCTCCGCCCGGCCGGGACCACGCACCTGCTGCTCGACCTGCACGCGGACGCCGAGACCTGGGCCGGCCTGGCGGAACGCCCGCTGGACTGCGGCCGTACGGCCGTCGTGCACGGCCGGATCGCGCCGCCGCCAGGATGGCGCCGGATCGCGGAGCCGACGTACATGCGGGCGGTGGCGGCGCTGCTGCGCGGCGGGCACCGGCCGCCGGTCGCCGAGCTGCACCGCCGGGCGCTGGACCGGATCGCGGCCGAGCTGCCGCACAACCTGGTGCTCACCGCCCCCGACGAGGAGGGCGACCCGCACGCCGCGCTGAGCGCCGCCGTCCGGGCCGGGCGCCATGCCGAGGCCGACCGGCTGGCCGCCCGCCACCAGGACGCGGCGGTACGGCGGCACGGGCCCGCCTCCGAGGACGCCCTGCACTGGGCGGAGGTCCGGGCCGACCTGGCGATGTTCGCGGGCGACCCGGTGCGCAGTTGCCGCGCCTGGCTCGGCGTGGCCGGCTTCCGCCTCGCCTCCGGTCACGCCCCCGACGCCCCCGCCGTGGAGTCCGCGGTGGACCGCGCCCACCACCAGTGGGGCCGCATCGAGGACGCCGAGAGGGTCCGCGAACTGGGCCACAAGCTGGCGGAGTTGCGGGCCCGCGTACCGGGACGCCGGGAGGGTGCCCTGGACGACGTACGGGAGCGGCTGGAGCAACTGCAGGACGGCTGACCGCACTTACCGGTACGCGCGGTCCGTGCCGGTCACCAGGTGAAGCCCTCTTGGACCTTCATGCAGGCGTCCGTGCTGTCGCCGTTCAGGACAGCCGCCGACTCGGGTACCTCGCGTTCGGCCGGTTCCGGGAAGCGGTCGCCGGAGGGCCAGTCGGCGCCGACGACGAGGGTGATGTCCTGGGCGTCGTCCACCGAACGGACGCGGGCCGAGGGGATGTTCAGCTCCTTGGCCACCGCGAGGGCGTCGCCCCTGAGGGTGGTGCCGGAGTAGAGGACGGAGGTGCCGGGCTCGGTGGCGGGCGTCTTCTCCTCGATGGTGTGGGTGAAGCCGTGGTCGCGGAGGATGCCGGCGACCGCCCCGGCGCGTTCGGGCGCGGGGGACTCCAGGCCCGCGCCGGTGCCGTTCTCGACCCGGACCGTGATCTCGGCGGCGGGCGCGGCCGGGTCGGTGGCCTTCGGGCCGGGGTCCTTGGTGCCGCGGCCGTCCAGCGGGACGTCGTCGCGGACCATGGAGACGAGCTTGTCGGCGTCGTCGGCGGCGGGCACCAGGCGGTTGCGGTCCTGCGACCAGGGGGTGGTCGGCAGGGTGGTCATGGTGATCCGCTCGGTGGGCACCTTCTGCAGCTCCATCGAGAGGTCGTACAGCTTCTTGACCGTGCCGAGGCCCTCGTCGACCGTGAGCGCGCTGGTCGCGGCCTCCGCGAGCCGCCGCATCTCGGCCGGGTTGCCGAGGGTGGCGTTCGCGCGGAGCTGGCGGACCATCGAGTTCATGTACATGTGCTGGGCGTGGGTGCGGCCGACGTCGGTGCCGTCCTCGAAGCCGTAGCGGGTGCGGAGCCACTGGAGGGCCTGCTTGCCCTTGACCGGGTGGGTGCCCGCCTTCAGCTTGAGGCCGGAGCCGTGGCCGTTCGCGGTGTGTGACCAGACGTTCTGCTCGACGCAGACCGGGACGCCCCCGATGGCGTCGGCCATGGCGACCACGCCGGAGAAGTCGACCATCATGAAGTGGTCCACGGGGATGCCGGTGAGCCGCGTCCAGGTGGCGACCGTGCAGCCGGGGCCGCCCCGGCCCAGCGACTCGTTGGCCATCGCCAGGCTCAGCTCCGGGTACACCTTCTTGGTGACGGGGTCGGTGCAGCGGGGGATCGGGACCATGGTGTCGCGGGGGAGGCTGATCACCGACATGTCGTTCCGGTCCGCCGAGACGTGCAGCAGCATCTGCACGTCCGCCAGCGGGGGGCGGCCCACGTCGCCCTTGGAGCCGCCTAGTTCGAGGTCGTCGGCGGTGTTCCGGCTGTCCGAGCCGATCAGCAGGATGTTCAGCGGGGTGCGGCCCGCCGCGTCCGGGGTGGAGGAGGGGTTCGGGCTGTCGCCGAGGTTGAGCGGGGCCTTGGCGAGGTTGCCGTTGAGGTGCCGGTAGTAGAGGTAGCCGGCGGCGGCGGTGCCGAGCAGGAGCAGGGACAGGGCGAGGGCGGTCCAGCGCAGGACGCGCCTTGCCCGCCTTCTCGGCGGCTTCACGCTCTCGCCGGTGGTCTCCGGTGCCCCGGTGTCCTCCGTGCGCAGGCTGCCAGCCGTCATCCCCCGTGCCCTTCCGCCCTGGCCCCCCGACCCCGGCCACCGAAAAGAATCCCCGTTCAGCGGCCGGGCGGTGCGCTGTGCGCGAAGGGCCTGGCCGGATCGAGGCTCACCCTAATGGCGGGGTCCGCTGTCAACTGTTGACGGTGAGATATTCCACTCCCGTACAACCGGTCTTTCGGTGGGGTTCGGGGTGATTCGCGGCGCGGAACGGGGTGGGTTTTACTCGGAGTTGGGCGGAGAACCCTCTTGCGCGACGGGGTTGTCGGGGGTTGTCAGGGCTGGGCGTGCCGGGCGACGGGCTGCGGTACGGCGTCCGCCGCGCGGGCCGGGCAGGCGTGGCCGGCGATCACCAGGGTGGCCACCGCCACCACGGCCGCCGCGACCCCTCTGGCGAACGGTCCGGCGTCCGCCGGGCGGAGCCGGGGGCGGCCGGGTGCATGGGGGCGTGCGGCGGGGGTGCGTCCTGGCACGGCTACCTCGCAACATCAGCGACGGGTCAAGCGGACTTGAGCCGCCGTTTAACCTAGGGCTGCGGGACCCCAACGACAAGGGGACCCAGGGGAGTTGGGGAGGGGCGGGCATGCCGGAGCGGGACGGTCCGGAGGTGGTCGGACGGCGTGTGCAACGGCTGCGCGCCGAACGCGGTATGACCCAGCGACAGTTGGCCGAGCCCGCCTACACCCCCGCCTACATCTCCACCCTGGAGGCGGGCCGGGTACGCGCCTCCGACGACGCCCTCCGGCACATCGCGGACCGCCTCGGCGTCACCTACGACGAGCTGGCATCCGGCCGCCCCGCCGGCCTCGCCACCGCCCTGCGCCTCCGGCTCACCGAGGCCGAGCGGGTCCTCGCGGACGGCCGCGCCGAGGAGGCCGGGGAGCGGTACGCGGGCCTGCTGGCCGAGGCGGAGGAACACGGCCTCCTCCCCGAACAGGCCGCCGCTCTCCTGGGACTTGGCGAGTGCGGGCTGGAGACCGGTGAACTCCCCTCCGCGCGCGATCACTTCGAGCAGGCGGAGGCGCTGCTGTCCGGCGAGAGCCTCCCGGCACGGGTGCCCGCGATCCGGGGCCGGGCCGTGGCGCACTACCTGGCGGGTGAACTCCGCTACGCGGTCTACCTGTTGGAGACCGCCCTCGACGAACTCAACCGGGGCGGCCTGCACGACCCGGATGCCCTGCTCCACCTCTACACCGCCGTCATCGGCCCGTACATGGACATGGGCGCCCACGCCCGCGCCGCCCAGGCCGCCGAGTTCGCCCTCGCGCTCGCCCCGCGCGCCGCCGACCCCGTGCTGATCGCCCGGATGCACCGCTCGGTCGCCCGTACGCTGCTCGCCGAGGGCCGGCACGCCGAGGCGGACGCCTCCCTCGCCAAGGCGGCCGGGCTCTACCGCCAACTCCGGCTGCGCACCGAGCTGGCCAACTGCCACTGGATGCGCGGCTACGTGCACGCCCAGGCGGGCGAACTGGAGCGCGCCGAGACCGAGTTGCGCCAGGCGCTGGAGATGCTGGCCGAGACCCGCGCCGCGCTGTACCGCAGCCAGGCCGCGGTCGAGCTGGCCGACGTCCTGCACCGCCGGGGCAGACCCACCGAGGCCGCCGCCCTCCTCGACGGTGTCCTCGGCGACTTCTCCTCCGAACGCGGCGCCGTCCACGCCGCCGCAGCCCACCGCCTCCTCGGCATCATCGCCGAGGACGCGGACGAGACGGACTTCGCCGAAGAGCACTACGTACGCGCCCTGAGCCTCCTGGAGCGGGCCGGTGCCGCGGGCGACCTGGCCGACCTCTGCCGCCTCCTCGGCGACCTCCTGCGCCGCACGGGCCGCACGGAAGCGGCCCTGGACGCCTACCGGACGGGCCTGGGGCACCGGACCACACCGGGCACGACCACGCTGGGCCCTGCCCCGGCGGGGCCGCCGTTCTGACGGTCAGGCGCCCTCGGCCCGTCCGGCCCGGCGAGCGCGTCGCGGATGCCGGTGTGCGGCCGGTTCGGCCTGGGCGGTGTCGGCCTCGGCAGCCGCGTGCGCGGGCCGGCGCGCGACAGCCGCCGTCGCCGTCCGGACCGGCGCCTCCGCCACCCGACGGGTCACCGCCGTGTCGTCGGCCGCCAGCGGCAAGCCCGCCTGTGCCGCCGGGGCGCCGGCATGGGGGGGCGAGACCCCGCCCCGCCCGCGCTCACCCGTCTCGGACATGGGCCGGGCGCTCTCACGGCGGCCCTCAGACCTGCGCCCGCCCCTGCCGCCGGATGTCCGCCAGTCGCAGCGCGCCGATCTGGACCGCCGCCTGGGTCGCGTCGTTGGGGACGTCGCCCTGGCCGCCGTTGGTGAGGGCGAAGGCGTCCTCGCCCACCCGGGCGGCGGCGAGTTCGAGGGTGAGGTGCTGTTCGTCGGCGTCGGGGTTCTCGGGGTCGGTGGCGGTGAGGGTGAGGCGGAGGCCCTGGCGTCTGTCGCCCACCTCGGGGAGGGGGAGGTTGGAGACCTGGACGTCCTCGGTCCAGCCGGTCTGGGTGGTGGCGGTGAAGCGGGCGCACTTGGCCGGCATCTCACCGAGCCACTTCAGGTCGGCGTCCACGTCGGAGGGGCGGCGGGCGCCGATCTGGTAGCGGAGCTGGGCGGCGGAGCCGGGGTCGTCCAGGGCGACGGCGACGCGGGCGGGGGCGCCGAGCACCTGGTCGGAGTAGAGCGCGTCCAGCAGCCGCTGGCACTCGGCCACCTCCGACCTGGCCTTCAGCAGGCCGTCCCGCCAGGTGGCGATGGACTGGG
This sequence comes from Streptomyces sp. NPDC018263, assembly GCF_055562575.1. Classification (NCBI taxonomy): domain Bacteria; kingdom Bacillati; phylum Actinomycetota; class Actinomycetes; order Kitasatosporales; family Streptomycetaceae; genus Streptomyces; species Streptomyces sp. NPDC018263. The sequence goes on along the minus strand of NZ_JBVHFA010000003.1, from coordinate 295,710 downwards.
CCGCGGCCCACGGGGAGCCGAGGTCGGACTCGGTGACCAGCGCCGCCTGCGCCTGCGCGTCGGTGAGCGCGGTGCCCCCGCCGGACGGCGCCTTGGAGGTGGCCGCGGGCTTCTCGACCGTCGGCAGGGAGTACGTGGCGGTCGGCGGATGCTCCAGACCGAGGGTCGCGCAGCCGCTCAGCGCGAGCAGGGAGCCGAGCGGCAGGAGGACACGGGCGCCGCGGGTACGTATGCCTCCGGTCATCGGGTGTGCCTCCTGATCGTTCCGGCCGCTGCCTGCTCCTACGGCACCACCGGCGATCACGGCCCACCAGCGCTCCGGTCCGTTCGGGTGAGGGCACGAGGACCGGGCGCCGGGCGCTCGTCTAGGGTCGAGGCGTCCGTACGCAGCGACGCCCGGCAGGAGGCCGCCGTGCAGCCCGTGGTGCCCGTGATCATCGACTGCGACACCGGCGTCGACGACGCCCTGGCCCTGCTCCTCGCCGTCCGCCACCCCGGACTCGACCTGCGTGCGGTGACCTGCGTGGCCGGGAACACCGACGTGGACGGCGTGGTCCGCAACACCCTCACCGTGCTGGAGCGGGCCGGTGCCCCCGACATCCCGGTGGCCAGGGGCGCCGAGCGCCCGCTGCTGGAGCCCGCCCGCTCCGCCCGCCACGTCCACGGCAGCGACGGCATGGGCGACCTCGGCCTGCCCGCCCCCACCCGCGCCCCGGCCGCCGTGGACGCCGTCACCCTGCTGCACCGGGAGATCCTCGCCTCCCCGCGCCCGGTGACCCTGATCCCCACCGCGCCCCTGACCAACATCGCCCTGCTGCTGCGCACCCACCCCGAGGTGACGCGCAACATCGAGCGCGTCGTCTTCATGGGCGGCGCGGTCGGCGTCGGCAACGCCACCCCGGTCGCGGAGTTCAACGTCTGGCACGACCCCGAGGCCGCCGCGATCCTGCTCGGCGCGGACGTGCCGATCACGATGTACGGGCTGGACGTGTTCACCCGTGTCGTGGTGCCCGGCACCGAGGTGCGCCGCCTGCGCGCCTCCACCGAGCCCGGCGCGAAACTCGCCGGTGACCTGCTGTCCCACCGCCCCAGCGCCCCCGGCACCACCCCGGACGACGAGGAGGCGGGCGGGCTCGGCGACGCGGGCGCGGTCTGCGCGGTCGCCGACCCGGCCGGGCTCACCACCCGCCCGCTCCCGGTCGAGGTCAGCCTCGCCCCCGGCCCCGCACGCGGCCAGACCGTCGTGGACCGCCGTCCCCGTCCCGGCGAGGCCGAGATCCACGAGGGCGTCCGCGCGCGTCCCCTGGTGGACGTGGCGCTGGACGTGGACGTGGCCCGGTACGTGGATCTGTACCTGAAGACGGTGGAGCGGCCCTGACCCGGGTTTCCCCCGCCGGGCGACATGGACAGCCTTCTGTCGACACCCCCTAGGTGAACCGAACGGAGCCCGCATGGCGGACTTCTCGTCCCAGAGCCCCGACTGGTGGCGGCAGGCCGTCATCTACCAGGTCTATCCCCGCAGCTTCGCGGACGCCGACGGCGACGGCCTGGGCGACCTCGCGGGCGTCACCGCCCGTCTGGACCACCTGGCCACGCTCGGCGTCGACGCCCTGTGGCTCAGCCCCTTCTACCCCTCCGAACTGGCCGACGGCGGCTACGACGTCGCCGACCACCGGGGCGTCGACCCCCGCCTCGGCACCCTGGACGACTTCGACGCCCTGGTCGCTGAGGCCCACCGGCTGGGCCTGAAGGTCATCGTGGACCTCGTCCCCAACCACACCTCGCACCGCCACCCCTGGTTCCAGGAGGCCCTGCTCTCCGCGCCCGGCTCGGCGGCCCGCGCCCGGTACGTCTTCCGCCCCGGCAGGGGCACGTACGGCGAACTCCCGCCCACCGACTGGCAGTCGGTGTTCGGCGGCAGCGCCTGGCAGCGCATCCCGGACGGTGACTGGTACCTCCACCTGTTCGCCCCCGAGCAGCCCGACCTCGACTGGTCGCACCCCGAGGTCCGCGAGGACTTCCGCACCACCCTGCGCTTCTGGTCCGACCGGGGCGTGGACGGCTTCCGCGTGGACGTCGCCCACGGCCTGGCCAAGGACCTCACCGAACCCCTGCGGGACGTCGGCGGGATCGGCGCCACCGGCGAGGAGGCCCTGCCCCTGATCGCGCCCGGCAGCCACCCCTACTGGGACCGGGACGAGGTCCACGAGATCTACCGCGACTGGCGCACCCTGCTGGACACCTACGACCCGCCCCGCACAGCCGTCGCCGAAGCGTGGGTCCCCGACACCCGCCGCGCCCTGTACGCCCGCCCGGACGAACTCGGCCAGGCGTTCAACTTCGAGTACCTGGAGACCGGTTGGGACGCGGACCGGCTGCGCCGCGCCATCACCGCCTCCCTCGCGGAGGCGCACACCGCCGGCGCCTCGGCCACCTGGGTGCTCTCCAACCACGACGTGGTCCGGCACGCCTCCCGCCTCATCCTGCCGCCCGGCACCGACCTGGACGCCTGGCTGCGCTCGGGCGGCACCGACCCCGACGCCGACCCCGAGGCCGGGCTGCGCCGGGCCCGCGCGGCGACCCTGCTGATGCTGGCGCTGCCCGGCTCCGCCTACCTCTACCAGGGCGAGGAGCTGGGCCTGCCCGAGGTCGCCGACCTGCCCCCCGAGGCCCTGCGCGACCCGGTCTGGGAACAGTCGGGGCACACCCGTAAGGGCCGGGACGGCAGCCGCGTACCCCTGCCGTGGACGGTCACCGGACCCTCGTACGGCTTCGGGCCCGGCCCGGCCTGGCTGCCGCAGCCGGAGTCGTTCGCCCGGTACGCCGTGGAGGCGCAGGCCGGCGCCGAGGGCTCCACGCTGGAGCTGTACCGCACCGCGCTCCGGCTGCGCCGCAAGCTGCTCCAGGGCGAGGAACTCACCTGGACGCCCGGCGCACCGCCCGGCGTCCTGGACTTCACCCGCACACCCGGCTGGCGCTGCCTGACCAACCTCACCACCGAGCCGGTGGCCCGCCCGGCGGGCGAACTCCTGCTGTCCAGCACCGCGTTGACCGAGCCGGACGTACTCCCGCCGGACACCACCGTGTGGCTGGGCTAGCCGATCGTCGGGGTGGGGTTCGGCTGGGCCGGGGCCGGGTCCTCGCGGGTGCTGTTCGAGCCCGGTTCGCCGGGGATGGCCAGCGGGGTCGAGGTGGCGTTCGGCGGCGGGGTGAGCACGACCTGCGGCTGACCGGGGTCCGGCGCGGGTGGGGTGAGGTTGTCCGAGGGCAGCTTGGGCGGAGTGGTCTGCTGGAAGATGGTCTGGTCGAAGTCGACCAGGCCGGTCTTCTCCATCACCGTCATGTGGTCGAGCACGGTGTCGTTGGCCTGGTCGGCCAGCGAGCGGATCAGCGAGTTCTTGGTGGTGGACCGGATCTTCGCGATGGCGTTGAAGATCGAACCGTGCGTCATCCGCAGGATGTTGGCGAAGTCGGTGTCGAACGCCTTGCCGGTCTCCCCCTTGAGCTGGGTCACGAACCCCTCCTGCTGGGGGCTCGCCACGTTGGGGATCGTGATGTTCAGCATCGGCGCGATCTTGCGGCAGGAGGCGTCCAGCGCCGCGTGCCCGTCGATCAGGTGCTTGCTCGCGATCTTGACCCCTTCGGAGGAGCCCTTCTGGAGCCCGATCTGCCCGAGCGGGTACTCCCACAGGCCGGCCGCGCGCACCTTCACCACGAAGTCCCGGTCCTGCTCGGTGAGCGGACCCCACTGGGTGTTGGCGACGATGCGCGTCTGTGAGCTGGAGACGGTGTCCAGCCCGAGCATGCCCGGGTAGGCCAGCGCCGCGAGGGTCAGTGCCATGGCACCGCCCACGAAGAGAGTTCCCGTCGCGTTCCGCGAAAAGCGCACCGTTCCTCCTGCCCGGTCGTGGTTCCGCCGACAGGCGGTTCAGACACACAGCAGTACGGAAGCGGAGCCGATTCGTCTCGGTGTTCGCCGTAAAGATTCCGCGCCGGTTTCACGGTGCTGTGCGGCGGGGCGTCCTTGGCCCGTCAACAACCAGTGTATGAGCGGACGTTGGCCAAAGGTTGACCTCTCTGCGGGCGAAGTGTCCCAGGTCACGGCCCTAGATTTCGCCGCATGCCCCCACAGTCACCGCCCAGAACGCGTGCCGCCCTGCCCGTCCTCCCGTACCGCAAGCCCACCGAGGGCCGCGACTACTGGGTGCTGGACGACGCCCTGCCCGACGCCGGCGCGGTGCGCGAGCGGTGTCTCGCCAAGGAGGACTGGGCCAAGGGGTACCCGTACACCTCCGAGACCTGGCCCGGACTGCGGGCGATGCCCGGTCTCGAACCCGGTGAACTGGCCCGTGTGGAACGGCTGGTGAGGAAGGCGACCGGCGCGAAGGAGCTGTGGGTGCAGCGGGCGCCCGGCGGCGGCACCCTCAACCACAACTGTGTCCAGGTCGTCGGCGAGGGCGAGAGCGAGCCCCGCCCGCACACCGACTCGCGCGCGCTGTGCCGGTACGCGGCCGTGCTCTACCTCAACCCGGCCGTGCCGAAGTCCTGCGGCACCAGCTTCTACCGCCAGTCCCTCCCCGGCGGCCGGCTCGGCGGCAATGTCGTCCAGGCCCCGCACAACAACCTCATCGACGCCCTCGGCACCCGCTTCGTCACCCCGGACGCCTTCGAGGAGGACGTCCGCGTCCCGCACCGCGCCAACCGTCTGCTGCTCTACAACGCCAACCTGGTGCACAGCGCGACCGCCTACACCGGCCGCACGCTGGAGGAGAAGCGCATGACGGCGGTCTTCTTCTGGATGGCCTGAGAAGGCCCGGACCGCACCGGGGCGTCACCCGTACGGCCTAGTACCCGTGGTCGCCGGGCCGCGCGCGCCGGATCGTCGTACCTACGACCCCGACCGGGGTTCACGGGGGACGAGACGTCGGAGGTAACGGCCATGACCCAGCAGACGCAGTCGGCGCGCGCCCCACACAGCGGGCTGGCCGAGGGAGGCGCGGTCTTCGCGGGTGTGCTGATGCTGGTGAACGGCATCCTCCACATCTTCCAGGGCATCTCGGCGATCGCGGCGGACGATGTGTACGCGCGGATCAACGCCTACGTCTACAAGATCAACCTGACCGGCTGGGGCTGGATTCTGCTGGTGGCGGGCGTGATCGTGGTGGCGACCGGTGCTGGTGTGCTCATGGGCGCGGCCTGGGCGCGGGTGGTCGGCATCGTGCTGACCTCGCTGGGGCTGATCCTCCAGTTCCTGTTCCTGCCGTACGCGCCCATCTGGTCGCTGATCCTGATCGCGATCGACTTCTTCATCATCTGGGCGCTGGCGACCTGGACCCCGGAGCGCCGCACGGCGGTCTGACCGCCGCGTCCCCTACGGGCCGGTGCCGCGACGCTCTCCCGCGCGGCACCGGCCTCCGCGTGGGGCGGGAAGGTTTTTGGTGCCGGGCCGGGGCGGACGCGCGGGCGTTGTGGTCCGTACGGTGACGGCGGCTCAGACGGCGAGACTCGCCGGGGCCTGACGACCCGTAGGACACCTCCCCGAAGGGGCGCCCCGGCAAGAACCCTTAGGCCGGACGGGTTTCCCGCCCTGCGGGCCGGGGCGGGGTGGGTGAATATGAGGATGTTTGCCCTACCCCTCCTCTGCTAGGGGGCCTCAATGGCTGCTGTCGATATTCCCCCGCTCATCAAACCGTCCCGGCTCCGGCACCGGGGCGGTCTGGCGGGCGAACTCATGGCGGAGTTCATCGGGACCTTCGTCCTGATCTCGTTCGGCTGTGGTGTGGTCGCCATGGCGGTCGCCGCGCTGCCGGGCTCCGGCCGCGCCGCCACCACCACGACGATCTTCCTGGCCGCCGGTGACTGGCTGCTGGTCGCCTGGGGCTGGGCGCTGGCCGTGACCTTCGGTGTGTACGTGGCCGGCGGCGTCAGCGGCGCCCACCTCAACCCGGCGGTCACCCTCGCCATGGCCGTGCGCCGCGGCTTCCCCTGGCTGAAGGTGCTGCCGTTCTGGTTCGCGCAGGTCGCGGGCGCGTTCGCGGGGGCGGCGCTGGTGTACCTCGTCTACCACAACGCGATCGACACCTTCGACGCCGCGGTGAAGGGGCCCAAGACGGACGGCCACACCCTGGCCTCGTTCTCCATCTTCGCCACCTTCCCGGCGCCCTACTTCCACGGGGGCATCTGGGGTCCGCTGATCGACCAGATCGTGGGCGCGGGCTTTCTGGTGATGTTCGTGGTCGCCCTCCTGGACCTGCGCAACCAGGCGGTGAAGGCGAATCTGGCCCCGCTGATGGTGGGCTTCGCGGTCGCCGCGATCGGCATGTCCTTCGGCGCCAACGCGGGCTACGCCATCAACCCCGCCCGTGACTTCGGCCCCCGGCTCTTCACCTGGGTGGCGGGCTGGGGGAGCCTCGCCTTCCCGGGCAGCGTGCCGGGCCAGTTCAGCGGCTACTGGTGGATTCCCATCGTCGGCCCGCTGATCGGCGGCCTGCTCGGCATCTTCCTCTACGACCTCTTCGTCGGCGACGTCCTCTACCTCCGCAGCCACCTCGGCGAACTCCCCGAGCCCGGCCGGACCCGCCCGGTCCGCACGATCGACCGGGAGGACGAGACCGGCCAGGGCGGCGACAAGCGGAAGGGACCGGACGAGGACGACGAGTATTAGGTTCTCCCGGCAGGCTGGACTTGTGGGCGGCTCGGATTCCGGGCCGCCCACCGGTATGTGCACCTGTGTACGAGGGTTCAGTGCGGCGTGTGATCCCTGGTCCGCGTCCGCACCCGAGGTCGCGGGCGGCCGTTGGACTCTGCGTGAAGGCGGCGCGGTGCAGGAACGATTTGGCTGCCCTCTCTGAGCGTGCGGCCACGGGGTGCCGCACCGCCGCGAGCTACGGAGCGCAGAAAAGTGTGGGCATACGCCGAGGACGCCGAGTGGGCGTCCGCAGCGGGGCGTTGTGGACCGGGCGGCCTGATCGGCCGGAGCGAGGAGACGGCTTCCCTCCGGGAGGAGCTGGCCCGGAACCGGCTGGTGACGGTGACGGGGGCCGCGGGGGTGGGGAAGAGCGCGCTGGCCGCTGTCGCGGTGGGGGGCGCGGGTGATGGGCCTCCCGGTGAGGGTGGGCGCTCGGAGTGCGAGGGCGCCCTGGCCGAGGGCGGGCCGGAGATGTCCGGGGGGCCGGCCTGCGGAGGCGCCGGGTGCGGTTGCCCGGCTTGCCTGGCTGAGGGGTGTGGTCGGCCGGGCGGCTCGGGCACGGCTTCGCCGCCCGCCGGCGGTTCGGCGGGCGGGCCCCCCTGGGCGCGAGTGATCTACGTGCGGTGCCCCGGTGGTGGCGGGCCCGTCGCCGTGGGGGCGCTTGCCGCTCGGGTGGCTGAGGCGGTGCTGGGGTCGCGGACGGCGGGTGCGGGTGCGGGTGGGCGGCGGACGGTCGGCGCGGGGGCCGTACCGGACGCGCGCGGTGCCCGTGCCAAGGCCCGGCCCGCCCTCGCCGACCTGGTCGCGGCGCTGCGGGGCACGGCCGGGCGGCGGCCCGTACTGCTGTTGCTCGACGACGCCGACGCGGTGCGCACCGAGTGCGCGGGGCTGGTGCAACGGCTGCTGATGGACGTCCCCGGTGTGCGGGTACTGGTGACCTGCCGCCAGGCGCTCGGGCTCGGTGAGGAACGGGTGCTGCGGCTGGCCCCGCTGACCCTGGAGGCGGCGGTGGAACTGTTCCTCGCGCGGGCCCGCGCCGCCGCCCCCGGCTTCCGCGCGGAGGGTGCCGAGTCGGCGGCCGTGGCCCGGATCTGCCGGCTGCTGGAGGGCGTACCCCTCGCCGTGGAGCTGGCGGCCGGCCAACTGGACGCCGAGCCCTCCGCCTGGGCGCTGGCCGACCGGCTGGAGCAGGGCCAGTGCTGGCTGGCCGCACCCGGCCCGGCCCTGCACAGGCACCGCTCACTGCGGTCGGCCGTCGGCGCGGCGTATCTGCTGTGCGAGCGGCCGGAGCGCGCGGTGTGGAGCCGGAGCAGCGTCTTCCAGGGGGCGTTCACCGAGCCGACGGCGGCGTATCTGTGCGCGGGCGCGGGCGTCGCCCCGCACCAGGTCCCCACCTGCCTGGCCCGACTGGCCGCCGCCGGAGTGCTGGAGACCCTGGACGAACCGGGTGGCCTGCGCCCGCCCCGCTACCGCATGACCCGCGCCGCCCGCGACTTCGGCACCGAACGCCTCAACGCGGCCGGTGAGTTCGCGGTCGCCGTGGAACGGCACGTACTGCACCACCGCCGCCTCGCGGAGGTCGCCGAGCACCTGTGGCACGCGGGCGACCAGCGCCAGGCGGCCCGCCTCGTACGGGACAACGCGGCCGATCTGACGGCACTGGTGGAGTACGCCTCCCGCCCCGACGCGCCGGCCGCGCAGGTGACGGCGGCGCTGGCCACGGTGGCCGACCTGTGGTTCTGGTGGACGGTGTACGACCACGGCGAGGAGGGCCGCGCCCACCTGGCCCGCCTGCTGCCCCGCGCGACCGCCGACGACCACCTCACCGCCCGCGCCCGCTGGCTCGCCGCCTGGCTGCACGCCCCCGGCGACCCGGCCACCGCCCGCGCCCTGCTGGGCCAGGTCTGGCCGACGGCGGTGCTCGCGGGTGACGACGCGCTGATCGGCTGGGTCGCCCACGTCCAGGGCGTGGTGGCGTGGGAACGCGGGGACGCCCGTACCGCCGCCGAGTGCTTCCGGCAGGCCGCGGACACCGTCCCGGCGTTCGCCCCCGGCGGCCCGGCCCCCGCCGTCAGCCTGGCGGCGCTGGCCGTGGCCCAGGCCCGCACCTCACCGGGCGCGGCGGGGCGCAGCGCGCGCCGGGCGCTGGCCTCCCCCGGCGTACGCGACGACGCCTGGGCGACGGCACTCGCCCGATACGCCCGCGCCTACACCGACCACCACCAGGGCCACACCGCCCGCGCCTGGCACCGCGCGCACCGCACCCTGGCCACGCTGGACACCCGCGTCCCGCTGCCCGGCACCCCGGACTCCCCCGACCTCCCGTCCGTACGCGCCTGTCTGCACCGCCTGCTCGCCGACATCGAGTCGCCCCGCGCCCCGCGAGCCACCGTGCCGGCACCTCGGACGGACACGCCGATGCCGAGCAGAACGTCCAGCCGTAGGTGAGGCGCATTCGGGTTGTTTCACGTGAAACACGGAGGTGACCGGGTCAGTCCTTGAGGGCGGTGGGCCGCCAGCGCCACCCCGCCGTGTGCAGGGCCTCCGCCCGCTGGACGGCGATCTGGACGCGGAGCCGGGCCTCGGCGCGGTCCCGGAAGGCTTCGGACGCCGTGTGCTGGGTGGGGTGCTTGCGATAGAGCGTGCCGGGCTCCGACTGCATCCAGCCGGGGCTGACCGCCTCGCAGCTCAACAGCAGCGCGCCGTCCTCGAACGCGGGCAGCGCGGGCCACCCGCCCAGCAGCCGGACCAGCTCGGTGTGGACGGTCTGCGTGGTCCCGACCACCGGCATCGCCCCCGTCGCGGCCCCGTCCAGCAGGGCCCGCGCGGGCAGCGGGCCGGGCGCGGGGTCGTAGGGACCGGGTACGAGACGCCCGTCGGGATGCAGGTCGAGACAGGGGGCGACGGTCCACCCGTATCCGGGCCGGGAAGCCAGCACCTCGATGTCGCGGGCGAGGGCGTCGGCATCGGGCAGCAGATCATCGGCGTCGACACACCGCAGCAGCGCCCCGCTGACCCGAGCCAGCCCGAGCGTGCGAGCCCGCGCCGCCCCACCGCGCCGCCCGGCCCCGGTGGAGATCCACGCCTCCTCCGGCAACACCCCCGCGGGCCGCCCCGTCTCCCCGTCCTCCTGCACCACCCACTGAAGCCCCCACCCCCGAGGCAGCCGCTGCGCGCACAGTGACTCGTACAACTCCCGCAGATAGCCGTGCCCGCCGTCGTGAACGGGCGTCAGGACACTGAGCGTAGGCATACAAACCCTTCCGACTGGGTGGGACGAGGCTCCGCCTCTGACAGGTGAAACAGTCCCGATCTGTCATATCGCGCTGATTCTCATCAGCCGTGGAAGTGTTGCCGCACGGGCCTGATCACCTTGCGCCAGCGACCCCAGGGATTCATCGAGGCTGCGATCATCGCCGCATGTCACACGATTCTGACGCGCGGTGGGGCAGTGTTGTCCCGCGCGTGGTGTTGATGACTGTCCAGCTCGCCACTGAGCTGCTGGCACGGGAGAACTTCAACCGCCGACTGAACCGCGGTCACGTGGCCACGCTGGCGGCGAGCATGGGGCGCGGGCACTGGCAGCTCACTCACCAGGGGATCGCGCTCGACGGCCCGCTGGCGACGGGCTCGGTCATCGACGGCCAGCACCGGTTGCGTGCCGTGGTGGAGGCGGGCGTCTCCGTCCCCATGCTGATCTTCGAGAACATGCCCCGTGAGACGTTCCGGGTGCTGGACACCGGGCAGCGACGCACCGCCGCCGATGCGCTGTCCCTGAACGGTGAGGACAACGCACAGCTCCTCGCCTCAACCGTCCGTCACGTCTTCCTCTACCTGAATCTTCCACTGGGCGAGTGGACCGGGCCCAAGGCACGGATGACCAACGACCAGATCATCGAGGCCCTGGCGAAGGACCCGGACGGCTACCGGGACGCCGCCGCGATCGGACGCGTGCTCGGCCCGAAGCTCCTGATGATCCCGACTGCCGCAGCCGTGGGTCACTACGTGACGGTAGATGGAAGCACTCCGCGGATGCGGGTCGAAGAATGGCTCTCCGGTCTCACTTCGGGCGCCAATCTGGCGATGGAAGATCCACGACTCGCGCTCCGCGATGCGATCACCCGTTCCCGTGGCCGCTCCAGTCAGCGACGACGTTCGACACGGACTCAGGCGGGCCTCTACGTGAAGGCATGGAACCACTGGATCAAGGGAGACGAGGTGCCCAAATTGACCATGCCGAAGAAACAGAAGCTGCCGAGCCCCTTCCGGATCGGGCCTGCGTCCGAGGAGCAGAGCGAGTAGCCGGGTACTCAGACGTCGCTCCGATCCAACCTGTAGCTCTGTGGTCGGGAGGCATCCGCTGTGTCCTCGGCCGGTCGGAAGGTGGTCGCGGTGGAGAGCCGGTTAGCGATGTCCCGTTTGAGCACGGGCCACCCCGGATCTTCCGGGCCCTGGCCGAGCACGAGACCGCTCAGCAGGTCGTGGTCCGTGGCATCCAGCCGGATGCACGTACGTCCGTCATCGAGGCGCTGTGTCCACTCGGAGCGATGGGCGCATACGCGCAGCGAGCGCTCGTGGAACTCGTAACCGAGGCCGCGTAGCCACCAGACGACCGTGCTGAGCGGCAGCGGCCACGGAGCGCAGTGCAGCGTCAGCCTGGCGGCCTGTTCCAGCGTGCGTGGGCCTGGCAGTGGGCCGTGCCGATAGAGCCCGTACCGTCCGGGTCCCGCCCAGCAGAAGCGTGGGTCCCGGTAGAGGAAGGCCGAGGCGGTGCGGGTGGAGACTTCCTTGCCGTACTGCTCGTGCACGTGCCGGACGAGCTGGGTCACGGTCCGGGGCCGGCCGGCCGTGCACGCGGCGGTGTACAACAGGTCGGCGTTACGAGGGCTCGCCGGCCCGGCGCAGCCGCACCCGTCCGACTCCCACGGGCTCAGTGTGGCTCCGCAGCGGGAACACGGGGGCTCTCGTCGTCCGCCTGCCGGCTCCGGGCGCCGCCAGGCGTCGTACCGCTCGCGCACCAGGGAGTCCAGCGTGTAGGGGGTCATGCGTCGTGCCAGTCGATGCTGTCCGCGACGGTCGCCAGGTGCGACTGGCGGGGCTGGTGCGGGACCGACGACTCGAGGAATCTCTGCACATCGGAGGTGCCGATCCGTGGCAGGTTCGCCGTCGCCGCTGCCGAGATGACCGTGTGCGCCTTGCGCAGGACATCGCGCGGCTTGCGGGTCGAACGGTCGAAGAGACAGGCGATGGCGTCCGGGGTGAAGGGAAACATCTCGTCTCCCTTACGGACCGCCCCGTCTTTCATGGCCGCCGCCAAGTAGGGGCGGAGGAGCTGAGCCGCCTGGGTCGCGTCGCGCAGCGCGGGCAGCTTGACGGTGCTCAGCCTGTTCGCTTCGGTCAGCTCGAACGGCGGCAGATCGGCAAGCGCCCACGCTGTGCCGAGCGCCAGCGAGGAGCGGGGGTGCATGGTCGTCACCAACGTGACCATGTCGGCCATGGGCAACGTCTCGACCAGCACGTCACGGAACTTCTCCACCTCCAGGTTCCGCTTCGCCTTGACCGTCGTCGTACTCGCCAGGTCCTCCAGTTGATCGCAGAAGACCAGTACGTGCTCCAAGCCGGCGGCGGCCGCGAACAGCAGGAACGTCGCCATGTAGGAGGCGCCGTTACGACTGCGCGAGGTCGGGGTGACCAGGCGCAGGTGCTCTGCGGCGGGCTCCCATCCCTCCTCGCACAGCGCGACGACCAGCTTGTCCTCCGGCGGCCCGAGCGTCCGGCCGCGGATCGACCGGTGCTCGTCGGTGACCGCCCCCACGAGATCGCTCAGGTCGTCGCTGCCCACCCTCTCGATGAGCCGGTCCCGCAGGCGTTCGGCCAGTGGCGGTTCGGCACCGTCCGGAGAGTAGGTGACGGCATACTCCACCGCGGTGAACAGCGCCGCTCCGAGTGACCGCACCTTCGCGGTGTCGAAGCTGGTGACCAGACAGCACACCGGCACCTCGGTCGCGTCCTCCTCGTCCAGCCCCATCTCGCGGTAGGCCCAGGCCCCGAAGTCCTTGTTCACCTGCCGGGCCAGATGCTGCATGAGTGCCGACTTCCCGAAGCCGCGCGCGTCGGAATCGGCCGGCACGACTCCGATGGACCAGAGGTAGCCGAACTTCAAGCCGTTGTAGGACATCCCGAGGACGAACTTCTCGATGACTTCCCGAAGTTGCTGAGCGTGCACTCCGGGCTCGTAAAGGTGGCCGTTCTCCCGCTCGTTCTTGCCGCCGACCACGGACATGCCCGTCGAAGGGAAAGGGTTCCCTCGCATTCGCCAGTTCTGTTTGATCCAAACGATTCCGGCTACCGGCTCCCCGATACTCACAGCGTTGCCACCTCCGCAGGGGTTGGCTCCAGGTGCATGACGTGAAACACCCGCGGGCCCGAGGGCGTATGGGAAATCAGCGGGCGGGTGGAACCCGGAGTCCGTGTGCCGGACGCCCCGTCCATATGGATCTGGAAGGGAAGCCCTTCCACCTGGCCCCGGTGGGCGGCGAGCAACGCAGCGTCGAACTCGGCGTCATTGATGCGCTGCTGCCAGCAAGTCGCCGCACGGATACGCCAGATCGCGTAGTAGTCGGTGGTGGCTCCCATGCGCATCGCTTCCTCATGGCAGATGCGCGGCAGCGCGGTCAGCACCGACCGGCGGACGGCCGGTCCGACCGAGCGTTGGAATGTTGCCTCCGCTCCGCTCCCCGTGACGGTTCCCGTCGCCCACAGCCGTAGCGCGGCGGTGCCCGGGGCGTAATAGCTGAAGTTCGTCAGCCCCATGAAGTCACTCCAGTGACGCAGCAGTTCGTGACTGATGTAATCCATGGGACACCCGGCCGCCGTGAAGGCCAGCCGGACGGCCGCCTCCTCGCAGAACGAGACGATGCGCTTACGGGTCAGCGGTGGCGGCGCCTTGGCCGGCTGCCGGCTCGCGCCGCTCAGCCGCTTTTCCTCATCAGCCCGCTGCTGAGCCCTCCAACGCGCGATACGGGTCTCCACCCGCTGGACGGCCAGGGTCACGTAGCCGTCGATCGCGGAGACCACGGCCTCCGGCTCGGCGTCCCAGCCCAGACCGCCTTGGCGGACGCAGTCCACCAGGTGAGCGGCGAACGCGTGCCGGAATTCCTGTCCGGTGCGGTGGGACGCGTCGTCCCAGCGCAGCAGCGGAACGGTCAGGTGGTCCGAGATGCTGTCGGGCCGTGCTCCAACGGCACGCAGGAAGCCCTCGAACTGAGGGTGCGCGGCGAGTAGCTCGCCGAACAGGACGTGGTATCCCACACGTGTGTCGCGCATGACGAGATCGGTCCACGCGCGGCCTGGTTCGGTGAGCTCGAAGACGTCATGGGCGTGCGCGTAGGCCGAGCGAGGTGAGGACGGAAGGATGTGGCGCTCGACCCAGCCCAGTCGCATGAGCTCTTTCAGAACATCGACCGTGTTGTGGACGTAGCGCCGGTGATCAGCGCGAATCGCGGCCCACTTGGCGCCGTTGAACGATCCGTCGTTGTCCCCCTTGCGCGCGATGCGCTCGGCCTGATCGACCATCGCCACCCGGATCTGCTCAAGCGAGTCGCCCCGTGCCACCGCCAGTGCCGCGGTCTCGATGTAGCTGAGCTCCTGAAGGCGGGGAATTCCCGCTCCGCCGACGCTCACGGGCCCGTTTCGCTGTGACTGAGCCGTTCGGATGATGCGGGCATCGCGTGTCCTTTCCTGCGTTGCCCGGGTCTCCCCGCGCAGAGGGGCGAGCGGGCTTCGAGGGAAGCGGTCGCAGACCGGCGAGTGCAGATCCGGCAACTACCCAAACCGGCCAATGGAGGGAATTCGCTCTCATGGGGCATGAAGCCTCTGTCCGGACATTACCGCCTCAGTTGCCCGGCAAAACGGAGTGAAACGCGACCTGTTTGCCTAGAGTCATCGTGTGTTCGGTCGACCGCCGGACCACAGTGCGACCGGTCGTCCGCTGAGGTCAGCATCGGCGGTGGACGCACGCACAGACCACCCGCTTGTGCCTTTCCGGGCATTCCCATGCCTTCTCCTACTGATCAACTCCCCAATCAGCCAGCGCAGTTCCCGTCCCGGCGGGAGCCGAGCATCCCGCAGGAGACGACGTGATCGACCGATCCTCGACCTGGTCCGCCTACGCGGCCCGCACTCCGGAGTCGCCACCCGGACCACAGGCCGCCCCCGCACGCTTCGAGTGGGGCACCCACCCTGGCAGCGGGCCGGGCACGGCCGCGTTCGGCCGGGACCTACGCGGCCAACGGGTCCTCGAACTCGGCTGCGGTCCGGGACACAACGCGGCACACCTGGCGCAGAGGCACGGAGCGAGCGTCGTGGCGATCGACCCGGTGGACCTCCAGATCCGGCGGGCCGTCACCCGGTACGGACACCTGACGGGCACCACGTTTCTGCCCTGTGATGCCCTCCGGTACCTCGGCCATCGAGCGGAGCGGTTCGACGTCGTCTACTCGATCTTCGGTGCCGTGGGCCTCGTCGCTCCCGAGCGGCTACTGCCGGCCATCGCGCGCAACCTGCGCCCGCACGGCCTGCTGATCTTCTCCGTTCCTCATCCGCGCCGTGCCGGGCGTGGAGAGCCCGGCGAGGGCCCGCGATGGGACGCGCTCCGTCTACCCGACGGGACCCGCCGCCGACTGGTGCGCTGGGAACTCGGCGCCCAGGGGTGGAGACACACTCTCCTGCGCCACGGGGTACGTCTGCTGGCCGTGAGGGAGTTGAGCGACCCTCGCTGTGTATGGCCCACGACGCTCATGGTGCGGGCACGCAGGCTCCCCACCTCACAGGACGGCGCCGGACCAGGCTGCTGCAAGGAGTCCGCGAGGAAAGTGCCGTACCCGCCGGGGAAGCCCCCCGTCGACCGCTGTTCACACCGATGAGCGATGGGGGAAAGCGTGGCTGTCGAAGCAACTGGGCCTGCCCTGATCGAGCAAGGGCACTGGCTCACCATGCGGGGCTGCAAGAGGGTGCTGGTCGTGGCGCAGACCGTGACGTTCGCGCAGCGGCTGGAGGAAGTGGTCGGCCTGCTGAAGGCCGACCTCCGTGTTCAGACGGCCTTCACGGTCGGGCCGCCGCATGCCTTCGGCAGTGGAGCCGAGCGGTATTTGGAGAGTTTGGGCATTTCCGTGCTGCCCTGGGAGGAGGCCCGGCGCGCCGAGTTCGACCTGGCGCTGGCCGCGAGTTCGCGCGGCATGCACGAACTCAGCGTCCGGGTCCTGCGTGTGTCGCACGGCGCCGGCCACATCAAGCTGCTCACCGACACCACCACGCTGGCACCGGGTGAGCCCCGCTGGCCGGGAATGCTGAGCCGCCAGCACCTGGTGCACGACGGCCGGGTGACCCCCGCGGCGATCGCGTACGCGCACGACCGCGATCTGAAGGAGCTGAGGGATTCCTGCCCGGAGGCGGTGCCGGTGGCGCACGTCGTGGGTGACCCCTGCGTGGACCGCATCCTCACCGCCAAGCCGTCGCGCGAGCACTACCGGCGATCCCTGGGCCTCAAGACCGGGCAGCGGCTGCTGGTCATCAACTCCACCTGGGGGGAAACCTCCACCCTGGGACGGCTCGATGCCCTGCTGCCGCACCTGTTGAGCCTGCCGCGGGACGACACCTACCGGATCGCTCTGCTGATCCATCCGAACGTGTACGCGGGACACGGGAACTGGCAGGTGCGCGGCTGGCTGGACGCGTGCAGTGCGCGCGGGATCGCGATCGTGCCGCCTGAGGCGGACTGGCAGTCCATCCTGGTGGCCGCCGACTGGATCGTCGGCGACCACGGTTCACTGACCGCCTACGGTGCCCTCACCGAGGCCACCCTCCTGCTCACGCCCGGCCAGAAGCGGGAGGTGGCCGCCACCTCCCCGGCGGCACTGCTGGCCGCCGCCGCACCGGTGCTCTCGCCCGGGCACCCGCTGGCCGAGCAACTGGACTACGCGGCCTGCATGCGCCGGCCCGGACAGTACGACGAGGTGGCCGCCTCGTTGTCATCGGTGCCGGGCCAGTTCCACCGGCTCATGCGATCGCTCCTCTACCGGGTGCTGGGCCTGGGTGAGCCTGCCCATCCGCCGGCAGTCGCCTCCCTGCCGTCACCGCCGCCGCTGGACCGGTGGGCGACGGCCGCTTCGGGCAGGGGAGAGCGGTGGTGAACGGACGGGTCGCGGGTCACGTGCTCGCGGCCTGATCACAGATGCCGCAGCCGGTCGTCCAGGCGTTCCGTGTCCCTGGGGCTCAATCTGCGGAAGAGGTCGCGAGCGGCCGAGTAGCACAGCCTCGCTGTCGTGGGATCGTCCTGCGACTCGGCCGCCGTGCCCAGCCATTCCAGACAGCGCCCCTCCCAGTGCTCCGAGCGTGAGCCCCCGGTACGGAAGTTCGTCAGCGCCTCCCGCAACCGCTGGGTGCCACCCTCATGGTCCAGAGCGAGGACCAGCGCATGGCCGAGAAGAGCAAGCACGCGGGTCGCCTCGTACGCCTCGCCCAGAGCCCTCAGCTCCTCATGCGCACGCCGCAGGTGACGGGCGGCACGAGCGGGGTCGCCCTCGGCCAACGCCGTCTCACCGAGGCGTCGCCGGGAGAGAGCTGCTCCGCGCTGGTAACCGATCGACTCCCTCAAGTGCAAGGCTCGTTCGAAGTGTTCACGGGCGGCGTCGAGGCGGTGGGAGAGGAGAGCCAGGTGCCCGAGTCCGTTGATGGCCTGTGCCTGCTGCCGGGTGTCACCGTCCTGCGTGGCCAGAGTGAGTGCCTGCCGGTACCACCGGCCCGCCTCGACGTACTCACCCGCGTCGCGCAGACCGATCGCGCCGGAGGTGAGCATGCGGCCCCTTCCCTGCCGCGAGTCACTCAGGCGTGCCGCGTCGAGGCCCAGGCGATGAGCCTCCAGCCACATCCCCGACGGACGGAAGCGCAGGAAAAGAGGCCACATCACGTCGGTCAGACGCCAGCATCTCTCGTTCCAGTCGGCGTGGGCACAGTGCCGGACGGCGCCCATCAGTGCGTTCCGGTAGGTGTCCAGCCATGCCAGCGCCTCCTCCGGCCCGTCGAGCGGGGTGGGGGTGGCGTTGAGCAGGGGCTGGTCGTGTCCCGGCAGCCGGTGGCTCGGCACGAGGATTTCCTCGGCCACGGCGGCGGTGGCCAGACACCAGTCGACGAACCGGCTCAGAGCACGGTCACGTTCCTCGGGGCTTTCCTGCTCCGCACCGGTCCGGTGAGCGTGTGACCGGACCAGTGCGTGGAATCCGTACGTCCCCGGGCCCGTCTCCTCGAGGAGGTTCGCCTCTACGAGGGTGTGTACGGCGCTGTCGGCGCGCTGCGCGGACGCGTCCTCGGTGACGGCGGCCAGCACGGAGAGGTCGTACCGGTCCGTGGGCAAGAGCCCCATGCGGCGATAGAGGGCGGCGGCCTCGGGCGGTAGCAGCTCGTAGGACATGTCGAGGGCGGTGCGGATCACCGCCTCGCCGTTCTGAAGAAGAGCGTCGACGGGACCTTCCCCGTGGCCCAGACTGCGGGCCAGCGCGGACACCGAGCGGTGTGGGCGCAGCGCGAGCTGCGCCGATGCGAGGCCGACCGCAAGGGGTAACCGGCCGCACAGCCGGACCACTTCGTGTGCCGCGGCGCGCTCCCGCGCTACGCGTTCCCCGCCGCCCATGGCCAGCAGCTCCAGGGCCGACTCCGTGGCAAGGCCCTCCAGCCGGTGCACGTCCGCGCCCTCGATACGCAGCCCGGTGAGGCTGTTCCTGCTGGTCACCACGGTGAGCCCGGAGGCGGCGCCCACCAGCAGAGGGCGTACCTGTGCCGCTGAGACGGCGTCGTCCAGCAGGACGGCCAGCCGTAGCTCCGAGGTGAGGGAGCGCCACAGAGCGGACCGTTGTGCCGGATCGGCCGGTACGGAGGGGACGCCGAGGGCGGTCAGGAACGCTTCCAGAACCGTGGCCGGGGAAACGGGGCCGTCCACCCCGATCGAGCAGCGTCCGCCGAGGTCCGCGTGGAGAAGGCCGTCGGGGAAGGCACTTTCCAGCGCGTGCAGCCAGTGCGTGGCGAGGGTGGACTTTCCGGCGCCCGCAAGCCCACTGATCACGAGGACCTGCGGGGCGTGGGCGGGATGCCGTGCGCGCAGCTCGTTCAGCGTGCGCAGGTCCTGCGCCCGCCCGACGAAACGCGGGGTGAGTGGTGGCAGTTGTCGCGGTCTCGGTACGGGGGGAGGAGGCGGCAGATGAAAGTGGACGCCCCCGTGGATGTCCCGTGACTGCACGCTGGGTCCGTGGAGTACGGCGCCGCCGCCGATGATGTTGACGGTGCCCGAAGCCGGCGGTGTGACGGGGGTGGCGTGACGGTGCAAGTAGTCGGCCACCGCGCGTGCGGTGTCGGTGTCATGCAGGGTCAGGCCGTGCAACTCGTGAGCGAGCTGACGCCAGGCGTCGGGGCCGAGCCCTTGTGGCGGCCAGAGCCGAGCCAGCCGCCCGTCCGCTCGTCCGGCGGTCCGTACGAGGTCAGCGAGTTCCTGCCATGCGGCGGAGAGGGGCTGGTCGGCACATGCGGTCATGACTGCCAGCAGCGCCTCCGTGCTGTCCGGGTCCGAAGACCGCACGTTCCTTCCCCCCTCTCGGGAGTGTCCTCACCCTGGAGGGTGAATGATTGGAATCACGCTCTTATTGGTCAATCTCGGACTAACGTGGTCAAGCTGTAGTCAGCATAAACAGGTCTATGGCAGTCTCGAAGGTTCCCGGATATCGCCGCTGATCGAAAAGCGCCGCGGAGGACAAGTCCCGGGGCGGGTGAGGAGAGCGCCAGCATGGAACCCATTTCCGCCGGCCTGCTCGTGGCAATTGCCACCGGCGCAGCCGGAGAGGCCGGAAAACAGCTCTGGGAACGCCTTGCGGGAATGATTCGGCGGGCCCCGGCCGGGCCGTCGGAACCGCCCACCGGCGGCACCGAGCTGGTCGCCCTCGCGCAGTCACCCGGTGACAGAGCGCGGGCCCAGGCGTTGAGCGAAACCCTTGCGCGTCGTGCCCAGGGCGACGAAGCCTTCCGGGCCGAACTCGTGCAGTGGCAGCAGCAGGCGCAGAATCTCCGTACCGGAGATGGCGATACACGTAACGTGATCAGAGGCAGTACCCATCACGCACCCGTCCTTCAGGGGCGCGACTTCTCGGGCGTCAATTTCAACCTCCCTGAATAGAGGGCTGGTCAACGCCCCCTTCGAAATACCCCACCACCGCCCCCACCACCCCCCGAGCCGCCCGGGTCAACTGCCGTCGTCGGTGGTGGGCGAGGTGGATCGGGACGTCCGGCAGGGGTGGGCCCGCGACAAGGGTCAGCCGCCCCTCCTCCAGCGCGCGGGACGCGTTCGCGTGGGGGAGGACTGTCAGGCCGAGGCCCGCGGTGACGCAGGAGCGGGCCGCCTCGATGCTGCCGAAGCGGGTCATGCGGGGGTGGGCGCCCGGGACCGCCTGGAGTTGCTCGGCGAGCCAGTCGCTGTAGGAGCAGCCCTGTTCGTGGAGGAAGAAGTCCTCCTCGGCCAGCTCCTCCCAGGTCGCCGGGTGAGTGCGGTCCGCCAGGCGGTGGCCCGGTGCGCACAGCAGGTCCAGCGGCTGGGCGGCGATGCGTTCCGCAGCGATGTCCGCGTGGTCGACACGCTCCTCCAGCAGCAGGGCGAGGTCCAGTTGGCCGGAGCGCAGGCCGGTCAGGGCGGCGGAGGTCCCCCGGGGTTCGAGCTGGACCTCCACCTCGGGGTGGAGTTCGCGCAACGCGGCGACGATGACCGGCAGGTGGGCCGAACACAGGGTCTCGCCCGCGCCCACGACCACCGTCCCGGAGACGGGACCCTCCTCGGCGGCGGACGCGAATAGCCGGGACTCCGCCTCCAGCACCTCCTCGGCCGGCCCGAGCAGCCGCCGCCCGTCCTCGGTGAGCAGCGCCCCCCTGGCCAGCCGGTCGAACAGCCGCGTGCCCAGCGCCTTTTCCAGGGCCTTGATCTGCACGGTCACCGTGGACTGCGCCAGGCGCAGCTCGGTCGCGGCGGCCGTGAAGCTGCCCGTTCTGGCCAGCGTGGCGAAGGTCTGGAGCAGCCGGGTTTCCATGGCGGAAGCCTAGCCAGCCATCGAGAATGCCGATGGCTCGTATGAAAAACTATCGTTGGTATTGATGCCCCCTGCGGCGCCAGCATGAGGGCATGGCTCACACCACGGCAACCGATGTCCTGCGCTACACGGCGTTCACCCCCGACCCCCACGGGGGAAACCCCGCAGGGGTCGTCCTCGACGCGACCGGCCTGGACGAGCGGCGCATGCTCGCCCTCGCCGCCGAGGTCGGCTACTCCGAGACCGCCTTCGTCACCGAGCGGGACGACACCCGGCGCCGGTTCACCCTCCGCTACTTCAGCCCCCTCGCCGAGGTCGCCTTCTGCGGACACGCCACGGTCGCCACCTCGGTGGCCCTCGCCGAGCGCATCGGCGCCGGTGAACTCGTCTTCGACACCCCCGCGGGGGAGATCAGGGTGGAGACGACGGCCGACGAGGACGGCACCGTACGGGCGACCCTCACCAGCGTCCCCACCCGCTCCCGACCGGCCACCGCCCCCGAGCTGACCGCCGCGCTCACCGCCCTGCGCTGGGACGCCGCCGACCTGGACCCGGCCCTGCCGCCGCACGTGGCCTTCGGGGGCAACGACCATCTGATCCTCGCCGCCGCCTCCCGCGCCCGACTGGCCGACCTGGCCTACGACTTCGACGCCCTCGCCACCCTCATGCGCACCCAGGGGTGGACGACCGTCCACCTCGTCTGGCGGGAGAACGAAAGCAGTTACCACGCCCGCGACCCCTTCCCCGTCGGTGGCGTCGTCGAGGACCCGGCCACCGGCGCTGCGGCGGCGGCCTTCGGCGGCTATCTGCGCACCGTCGGCCTGGTGACCGCCCCGAGCACGATCACCATCCGCCAGGGCGAGGACATGGGCCGCCCGAGCGACCTGACCATCGAGGTGGACCCGTACGAGACTCCCGTGAGGGTCACGGGGCAGGCCGTACCGATCGCCGCACCGGCCTCCTGAACCCCGTCCGTAACACCCGGAAATGAGCAGCAATGCCCTATCTGTGTGCTGAACTCGGGCAGTTCGCGTGCAGATTTCGAAACTTCCTGGGCAACCCTTTTCCCCGCGTGTGAGTCAGCTATGCGCAAACGTTGATCCCTGCTGCCCAGAGGTTCGTAATGAAGCTGCGTCGTTCCCTGGCCCTCGCTGCTGCGACGGCCGTCCTTTCTCCCGTCGTGCTCATGACGGCCTCGGTGGCGCAGGCGGCGGACGGTTCGCCGTCGCCCACCCCCACCGGGTCCGCCTCGACCGGTGCGTCCGAGCCCGCGGGTGACGTCACCTCCACCCCGGCCACCAACACCTCCACCCCGGCCGCGGCGAACACCTCCACCCCGCCCGCCGAGACCTCCACCTCGGCCGCGCCCGTCAAGGCCGGCACCTCGTCCTCGGCGCCCGCCTCCACCTCCGCGTCGCCGAGCGCTTCCGCGTCGGCGTCGGCGTCGGCGTCCACCGGTCCGGAGGACTGCGACGACACCGACCCGAAGCTCGACGAGGAGCTCACCACGAGCCTCTCCGGGCTCCCGTCGAAGGTCGTCGCGGGCAGCGGGTTCCACGGCTTCAAGCTCAACGTGAAGAACTCGGGCAAGCACGCCTACAAGCGGGTCGACCTCGGTGTCTTCGCCGCGGCGATGAGCGAGGACGACTTCTCCGACGCCAGCCAGTACCTCACCCTGCAGTACCAGGACCCGACCTCGGGCAAGTGGAACGACATCTCCGTCGACCTCGACGACGACGCCGCCGGCTACCTCGGCTACACCGACGTCAAGGCCAAGGAGTCGTTCTCCATCGACCTGCGCCTGTCGGTCGACAAGAAGGCGCCCGCCGGGTCCGGCTTCGCCCTCAGCATCGGCTCGTACGTGGACGACGAGGGCAACTGCGTCTACGCCTCGGACGACGCCTTCTACGAGTTCGACATCCTGGCCGCCGGTGTCACCCCCGGCCCGGTCGACGACTCCACCCCCAAGCCGCAGGGCGGCAGCAAGCCCCTGCCCACCACCAAGCCCGCCGGCAACACCCAGGTCGTCCCCCAGGGCCACCTCGCCGAGACCGGTTCCAGCTCGGCCCTCCCGGCGATAGCCCTGGCCGGCGGCGCGGCCGTCGCGCTCGGCCTGGGCGCGGTCTTCGTCGTCCGCCGCCGTCGCAACGAGGGCGGGAACGTCGCGGTCTGACCCGACACCCCTGGGAGCCCCTAGGGGCCCTGGGTACCCGCACCACATCGAGCAGGCCCGGACACACCCCGTCCGGGCCTGTTTCGGTACCCCCTCCGACCAAGGTCTGCCCGTTGTTGATCAGTTCTGTCCCCAGGTGCGCTTTTCCGTGCCCTGTGCCGATAAGTTGAGGCGCATGCTGTCACGGGGGTTTTCGCGAATATCCGGCACGACCGCGTCCGCCGTCGTGCGTCGACCACGCAAGAGACTCTGGGCCGTGGCGGGTGTGACGGCTCTCGGGTTCCTCGTCGTGCTGGAGCTGACCGCGCGTCGCTACGGCCTGCCGGGGCCGCTCACCAACCAGGTCGCGGAGTTGGTGTACCGCCCCAAGTCCGGGGCCCTGCTGTACGCGGGCCTGGCGCTGACCCTGGTGGTGCTCACCTGGCGGCAGCGCTTCATCGCGGTCGCGGCCGCGGCCGGCATCGACCTCGTCCTCGCCCTGACGCGCTGGGTCTTCGACATCGGCGCGGTCGGCGGGATCGAGGGCCGTGCCTTCGGCAACGGCGCGCTGTGGGTGGTGCTGGGCTGCGGAGTCATCGCCCTCACCCGCCGTACCGGCCCTGAACGGGTCCTGCTGCTGAAGGGCGTCGGCCTGGGCCTGCTGCTGGTGGCCGGCCGCAAGACGGGCGACATCTGGCTGCTGATCACCGCCAAGAGCCGTCCCCAGGTGCTCGACCCGTACGTGGCGACCGCCGATCACGCGCTGGGCAACCCCTCGTGGGTGGTGGGCCGGATCGTCGAAGCCTCCGGCCCGGTGGGGTGGCACATCCTCCACGCGGTCTACGGCCAGCTCGCGGTGGCCGCGGTCGTCGTCTCGCTGTACCAGCTCCGCAACGTGGCGGCCGAGCGCCGCTTCCCGGCCCACCATCTGGTGCGCACGTTCCTGGTGATCGGCCTGCTCGGACCGGCCGTCTACATGATCTACCCCGTCGTCGGCCCCGTCTTCGCCTACGGCACCGGCGCGTTCGGCACGGGCAGCGCGCACTGGGCGGTGGCCGAACTCTGGCCCCACACCCCGCCCCCGGTCGGTTCCCCGCACTCGGTGGTCTACGACCAGATCACGCCCCGCAACTGCATGCCCAGCCTGCACACGGCCTGGGCCACCGCGATCTTCATCCACTCCCGCCGGGCCCCGAAGTTCCTGCGCTTCGCGGGCACCTTCTGGCTCCTGGCCACCCTCACCGCGACCCTGGGCTTCGGCTACCACTACGGCATCGACCTCGTCGCCGGCGTGGTGTTCACCCTCACCATCGAAACGACCCTGCGCGCGTACGACCACGGCTGGGACCGCCCGGCCGTACAGCAGGTCATCGGCGGAGCGGCGTTCTTCACCGCGCTTCTGCTCGCGGTCCGCTTCGCACCCGTCCAGATGGCCCACCACCCGTGGACGGTCGGCCCCTTCATCCTCCTGACCACGAGCGCGGTGATCTACGGCTACATATGGACCACCAGAAGGTGGGAACCGGGCGCCGCGCCGCTGACGCCGACGGTGCGGGCGGCAGCGGCGACTCCCTGACGTGCGCGAACCGGTTCAGAACAGCCCCTTGTACCCCCGCCAGCCGGTGGCGAGCCCCGTGCGGCCGCCGAACGACCCCTTGCCGTTGCCGTTGTTGCGCCACACCGCGCCGGAGGAGTCGCGGGAGACGATGTCCGCCCGGCCGTCACCGGTGATGTCGCCGACGCCCACGATCACGTCGTACGACGCGCCCCAGTCGCTGAAGACCCGCACGCGTGCCTTGAGCTTGCCGGTCCCCGTGCCGCCGTAGCGCCACAACTCGTTGGACCTGTCCTGCACGAGCAGGTCGCCGTGGCCGTCGCCGTCCAGGTCGCCGGCGCCCACGATCTTCTTGTAGCCCGTCCACTTCGACGCGATTCTCACCCTCGCGGACAGGTTGCCCGCGCTCGTCGCCGTCCAGAGGTAGACGTCGCCGGTCGAGGACTGGCGGCCGATCAGGTCGGCGCGGCCGTCACCGCTCAGGTCGCCGGGCGAGGTCAGCACGTCGTACTGGTTCCAGCCCGTGCCCAGGGAGGTGTAGGCGGTGGACGGCTTCACGGCCGTCCCGCACGCGGGCCGGTAGGCGCGCAGCTCGCCGCCGCCGGACCGCACCAGCACGTCGTTGCACCGGTCACCGCTGAGGTCACCGAACGGCACCGCCTTGACCGAGGCCGGCCAGCCCGAGGCCGAGGTCTTCGCCGCGAACTTCCCCGCGCCGTCGCCCCGGTGGAAGGTCAGGCCGCCCGAGGAGTTGAGCGTGAGCAGGTCCCCGATGCCGTCGGAGCCGATCTGGTCGCGCCGCACGGCCGCGCCACCGGTCAGCTTCAGCGAGCCGGAGGACGTCGCCGACGCGCCGCGGCCGTCGGCCGGGACCACCGTCAGCGCCCAGGTGTACGTGCCGTTCGGTACGTACGCCCCCGAGGAAGTTCTGCCGTTCCAGCTCGCGTGGACCGCGTCGGGGGCCGCGCCGCCGGACAGGGTGCGCAGGGTGGCGCCGGTCGCCTTGTTCCGGAAGACCAGCGTCCACGACGCGGCCGGCCGCGACAGCCACCAGGTGCCGTTCCACGCGGACGACGGGCTCACCAGGCCGACCGAGGCGGCCGTCTTCGCGCCGACGACCGCGAGGCCGGTGGCGGGAACTCCGCCGCGTACGACGTGGATGTCCTGGGTGGCGGGTTCCACGTAACCGACCAGGCCGGTGTACGGGTCGACGTCCCACTCCCCGGCTCTGGTGACCAGCGTCCGACTCACCGCGGGGCCACGGCTGACGTCCGTGAGGACCAGCGCCCCGGAGCCCGGGTCGCGCGAGACCACGAAGCCGTCGCCCAGCAGGCTGTCCGCCGCCGCGGGCACGGCGACGAGCGTCTTCCCTCTCGTGTCGTACACGACGGCCTTCCGCGTACTGCCGCCCTGGGGAAGGTCGCACCAACCGGACCAGTACACCCAGCGGCCCACCGCCCGGACGGTCCCCGAGGCGCAGCCGGCGGGTGCGTGGAACGACGTGATCGCGCTGCCCGAACGCACCTCGGTGGCGGACACGGTGCCGTCGGCGGCCGCCGTCCACAGCGTCTCGCCCCACAGGTCGGCGGCCGGGCGGGCCGCGCCCCCGAGGGTGCGCACGATCTTCCCCGTGTCCAGGTCGGCCACGCTCAGGCCGTCGTCCGTGGGCCCGGTCCAGGCCGCGTACCGGCCGGCGGCGCTCGCGAGGCCGTGGTTGTCCTTCAGACCGGAGGCCAGCGCGGTGCCGGGCAGGGGCTCGTCCCGGCCCAGGACGGAGACCTGCCCGAGCGCGTCCAGCGTCACCGCCCGGCCGTCACCCGTGCCCATCAGGGTCGGACAGCTCCCGTGGTCCCCGTCCGTCGCCCCGCAGTGCCAGGTCTTGCCCCGGTCCGTGCGCGGCCCCGCCGACAGGGTCCCGGCCGTGGTCAGCGAGCGGCTGTACAGATGCGTCGCGCCGTCGCCGGACTCGTACGTCAGCAGCTCACCACCGCTCAGGTCGAGCGACTCGATACCCACGGGCCTGGGCGGGACGTCCACGATCCGGCGCGCTGCGGGGAGGCCGTCGGGTCCCGCTTCGATCCGGGCGATGCCGTAGTCCTCGGCGGACTCCCCGCCGGCGCCGACCAGGCTCCCGTCGGGGGCGGTGAGGAACGTGGAGGCGGCCCGCTGCAGCAGGGGCCGGGCCGCGGAGCCGTCGAAGGGCACCGCGGTCACGTTCGAGAGACCTGAGCCGTTCCGCCGTCCCACGACGACCGCCTCACCGACGATGCCGAGGATCTGGGTGTCGGCCACGCGGAGCACCGTGACCTCGCGCACGGGCGTGTCCCAGGCACCAGGGGCATAGATGCGCACCTGCGTCGGGCCGTTCCACGCGGCCAGGTAGTCCGGTCCGGCCACGGCGTCCGTGTTCGTCAGCTCCGGCGGGAGGATCGTGGCGCTCCCGGTCTCCGGGTCCACCCACGCGGCCCGCAGGACCCGGTCCGGGCCGGAGAACCTGACGAGGATGCCGGAAGCGGAACCCACGGGGTGGTAGGGGAACACCGACCCGTCCGGGAGCCCGGTGACGGGTGTCGTCACCGTGCCGCCGTTCTCGGAGCGCAGCAGGGAGAGTCCGGTCCGTTCGGTGCCCGTCAGGGTGTAGGCCAGCACGGTACGGCCGTACGTCCGCAGGTAGTAGTGGTCCGCCGGGAGCGTCACGGTCTCCGCCCCGCCGGTTGCCATGTCCCGGAGCAGGACCTGCCCGCCTCCGCGTCGGGAGGGCGGCAGGGCGACGATGTCCGAACCGGTGCCGTAGTGGCCCGAACCGTACGGCGGCTGCGTCTCGCCGCCCTCCACCGGCCTTTGGCTGCCGTCGTAGCCGATCCACCACAGCCCCGAGCCCTCCGTGCCGCTGCGGTACTGCAGGAAGCCGGAGGCGCCCGCGCTCTCCAGGTACACCGTGCGCGGAGTCGTCCGCATCGTCGCCGGCAGAACGATCTCCGACGCGCCGTCCGCGTACGCCGGAGCCGTCACCGTCACGGCGGACGCCGAGAGCGCCAGGCCGATGACGACGGCCAGAGAGCCCTGCGTGAACCTACGACGAGTCACTTGCCACCCCTCCCCCTACGGAGGGCCCCATCCCCCGAACAAGCTGGCGGATAGTAGCAGTTGTGCCAGGTGAAAGCTGCTACGGGGACTCAGCGCACCGGGAACCCGAACGAGTAGCCCTGCTGCTTGAGTTCGGGCAGTATCCGCCGCAGCGCCTCGACCGTCTGCGAGCGGTCGCCTCCCGCGTCGTGGAACAGCAGCGTGGGGCCATTGGGGAGTTCGCGCTCTACCGTGGCCACGATGGCCTCCGTGCCCGGCCGTTCGAAGTCCTTGGTGTCGACGTTCCAGCCCAGCGGGCGCATTCCGCGCGAGGCGGCGAGCTTGCGGCTGGCGGGGGTGAAGGCGCCGCCGGGGGCGCGGTAGTACATGGGCCGTACGCCCCCGGACGCCTCGGTGATCATGCGCTCGGCGTCGAGGATCTGCTGCGACTGGTAGGACACGGGCTTCTTGTCCATCGCGGTGTCGTGCGACACCGTGTGGTCGCACAGCCGGTGCCCCGCCGCGACGACCTGCTTCACCAGGTCGGGGTGCGCCTGCGCCTGGGTGCCGACCATGCAGAAGGTGGCCTTCACCCCGTACTCCTTGAGCACGTCGAGTACTTGAGGCGTCCAGACGGGGTCGGGGCCGTCGTCGATGGTGATGTTGACGCCGCGCGCGCCCTGGTCGGAGGAGTGCGCGATGGTCACGTCGACCGGCTTGACGCTGCTCGTCGCGGGCTTCGGCGCGGGCGCCCCCGCGGTGTCGGCCTGCGCGGTCCATATGGAGGCACCGACCGCCAGCATCGTCACCCCGAGCGCCGCCCCGGCCACCTTGCCGTACCAGCCCCGCGTCCCGTTGTGCCGCGCCATGTCCGCCCCCACTCTCGCCTGTCCAATCCCGGCCGCGTCGCGACCACTTGTCAGGACGGAGGGCGGGAGCGGGGGGATGCGCGTGTTACCGATCACGGACAATTCCGGGGAAGTTCAGGGACAACGTGCCTACCGGTGGCGGCGTCGGCCGCGCCGTACTCCCAACACGTCACGCCAGCGGTGCTGTTGAAGAAGACCCCGCCGTTCGGCAGGCTCAGGGCCCTCTCCCTGCCGGCGCCGCCCGCGTTCCGCTCGGTGAACAGGACGCCGAGGGCCTTCCCGGCGGCGCCGCCCTCGCCGTCGGGGGAGTACGTGGCGATGCCGGCGTAGGCGGACTCGCCCGGCTTGAGCGTCCCCACGCCCTGCGGCTCGCTGCCCTCGACCCACGCCGGCGGGGCCTGCGCGTCGGCGTCGGCGCGCAGGAGGGGGGCGTGGTGCCGGTGTTGGTGGCCTTGAGCAGCAGGTGGTTGATCGGGCGGGACACCTCGGTGACGGTCAGCTCGGTGTTCGCGGTGGTGCCGCCGGCCGTGGTGACGGCGGTGGAGCTGCACCGGCGGTGGGTGCTGGCGGTGGCGGCGCGGGAACGGGGGCGGCGGGGGTCTTTCCGGCGCTGGAGGAGAGTGCCCCGGCGGAGCCCGTATCCGTCGCCGTGGAAGACCGTCCCGCCGTCCCTTCCGCAAGCGCTGGGCCCTGGCCGCGGCGGCCGTCGCCCTCGTCGTCACGGTGGCCACCGCGTTGACCCTCGACCGGGACGGCGGATCGTCGGCGCGTGCCACGGCCCCGCTCACGTTCAGCACCCGCACCTACGCCTGGGACGACCCCCAATGCGAGGCGAAGTACCTCGTCGACCGGCCCCCCGCCGAGGTGGAACGCGTACCTGGGCTCCTCCGGCTGTGGCGGAGGCGTCGAGACGAGGTCTTCCGACACGAACCCTCGACGCCCCCACCCCGCACTGACCCCGAAGGCCGGCCAATGAGGCCTCCCCTACAAGGTCAGCCGCACCGACCCCGAGGTCCTCCACCTCACCGCCCATGACGTCCACTGGTACGTCGACCTCCAGTGCGTTGGTATCGGGACGCGTGAGGGGCGGCGAGTCGTACTCGCCGGATCGACGCGGCACCGTCACGCTGCGAGGTCCGTCGCGTTGAACAGGCGTGAACTCGATCTTCCCTTCCGCAGAGTGCCCCCTGTCGGGCGAAAACGTCCTCAACCTTCGGCCCCTGCGCTTCGCGCAGCTCACGCGTTGCTGGGTAGTGGATGTCACTGCGGCCGACCTCGTACAAGTCGCGGCTCCGGTTGATGCGGCGCGCCGGCTGTGGTCCGGCCGGGGAAGCCTTGGAGATACCGAGGCCAACAGAGCCCTCGCGCGGATGCTGGAGGATCGGCCCGAGGACTTCGGTGCCGCGGGCTCCATCGTGCTGGGCGCGGAGGCTGTAGATGTTCAGCCAGGCCCGCGACCGTTCGGCGACTCGCTGCACATCACCGGGCTGGAGTGCATCGACGGTTTGCAGCGGCTGAAGGTCATCGCGGACGCGCGGTACCGACTGCCCTACGACCACCTGCAGCGCGTCGTCATCCGTCTTGAGATCCACTGCGGCATCGAAAGAGAGCGTGCCCGTCGTGTCTACGACGTCGCCGAGCGATATCTCAATCCCTCCACTGCGCAGGATCGGTTGATCCGCTGTCCGCACATCCTCAAACTGATGGCGGGAGATTGGGAGAAGGGTGACTTCGATCCACGTCGGGGTATGACGGCAGGGCCCCATGGGCAGCGCTTTTCCATGGCGGATGTGACATCTGCCCTCGCTTGTCTGTCAGTCGATCCCCAGCCGATCGCGGCAAATCTCGCTTCCACAGCGCAAGGTAGGGAAATGCTGTGGGACGATTGCAGTTCGCCCGTCTACCAGAGTCTTTTTCACGGGCAAATGTCCCCTGTGGGCGTGATGCGCGCCGTCGAGGCGTGGAGTTCAGCTCACGCAGCGCTGGATGGGATGCCGCGGAAATTCAAGCAGGGTTACGGCCACCTGATCGCGTACGCGCCGGAGTTGATCTGCTGGAAGGCTTGCCACTCTTTGTTCGCGCCGTTTCCCTTGAGTTTGCTTCACGATCCCAAGTACGACTTTCCCTGGGTGAGGGCGATTGAACATGACCTACCCACCGTCACAGCGCGGACGGCGGCGTGCCTGGTAGCTCGCTACCAGGAGATTCGTCCTGACCGAAGGCGCCCGTACAAGGCGGAAGCTCCTGAACTCGACTTGTGGTTGGAACTCATTGAGTGAGGGGAATGCCTTCCGTTCCGGGACCCGAGAGGACGTTCGTGCGTCGGGGGCACGCTCTACGGGCGGTGGCCGAACCGTCACGAGAAGCCTCTCGCGGCGTGCCAGGTCTACGTCAATGTGGCTACTGGACGCAGACCACCGTGACCACGGACGTCCAGGGGCACTTCACCGTCTCGGTGCGGCCCGACCGGGCCGCGTCCATGCAAGCGGTATTCCCGCGCGCTTCAGGTCCACGGTGAGTGCGAGAACTCCG
Organism: Streptomyces sp. NPDC018263; assembly: GCF_055562575.1. Classification (NCBI taxonomy): domain Bacteria; kingdom Bacillati; phylum Actinomycetota; class Actinomycetes; order Kitasatosporales; family Streptomycetaceae; genus Streptomyces; species Streptomyces sp. NPDC018263. The sequence goes on along the minus strand of NZ_JBVHFA010000003.1, from coordinate 264,731 downwards.
TCGTGGAGCGCTTCACGGCCTTCACCGCCGACCGCGCCGAGACTGGGCAGGTGCATGCCGAGGGGCTTATGGAGTTCCCCGACGGTTGGTCGCCCTCCGTCATCCACGTGCGGGTGCAGTACTCGCCCGACGGCGTGAACTGGTCGACCCTCACCACGGACGAGGCGCACTGGGGCGGCAGCAGCTACGCGTTCGGCGCGGACCTGGACCAGAGCGGCGCCCGCTACTACCGGGCCGCTTTCGACGCTGACGACAACTTCCAGCCGTCCGCCTCGCAGCCGGTCTACGTACCAGCGGCCGCCTAGAAGCCGACTCGGCCGACGGGTCATACTCCGGCGCTGCGCGATCATGCCCTGCCGGTGACTGAGTGGAGGCTCATACGATCACTGGTCCATGGCTGAAGGCACGCAGAGGGCGCCCCCGAATTCGGCCTGGACAAGAAACAGCCCCCAGGCCACTGACCTGGGGGCTGACGCTGAGCGGGTGACGAGAATCGAACTCGCGCTCTCAGCTTGGGAAGCTCGGGTTCTGTGCGGGCGGCTGCCGAGCTGAACTGCGAAGGAGCGGTCACGCGCTGGCCATGTCGACGTGGCGCTTCCCCGCCACTCCCCGTGCTTCACCGCACGATCTGGCACAGGTATGGCACGGGGAACGTCTGATCCCGGGCTCTTGGCGCGCGCCCGTCCATCGACCGTTCCTCCAGGCGTCGTTCACCCCCTGGGGGCTTCTGCTGCGTGAGGCCTGCTGCGGCTGCACCTCCGCGCTGTACAGCAGAGTTGACCCATCAGCGTGAGCGAGTCATCGACAGTGCCAGCCTGTTGGTGTCAGACCCCCGTGGGACCATGTCTCCACCCCCACCGGGTCCAGATAAGTGTCAAGATTGACAGAACAAAATTAAGACGTCATGCTGTCCCGCATGCCGCTTGAGCTGATCACCGAGGCTGAGGCCCGGACGTTGCTCCACCCGCATCTGCCCGCGCTATGCGCGTGCTTCGAAGGCGCCTGGGAAGACTGGCAAGAACTGGAGCCTGCTCTTGTGAGCAAGGCGCCTCAGTACCGCACGACTTCTCGCGCAAACTTCATGTACGACCTCCTGGTGGCTCGAGTTCAAACGGAATTCGAGGAGACCTCGGGCGTCACCTTCAGCTCCAGTCGAGGGTTCTTTACTTTGACCTTCGACAGCAGGCTGGTCATTCGCTTTAAGAAGTTTCGGAGCAAGGCCCTCAAGGTTAGCCAGATCATGACATTGCAGCAAAGGCGTCTGGCAAAACAGGAGTTGGACCTCGGCCTCAATGCGACAACGGTGGTCGCGGGATATCTCCTCGACGCCCTTGGGACCAAACTCAAGAAGCTGGCTGTAGTCTGTCCCCTGAACGGCGAAAACGTGTGGGAGATCGACCTGCACGACGAAGCCAACGGTGGCCTGGCAGGAGTGGCCATGCTGCCTACCCCCGACTCGGGTGCGCCCAAGCCTGGTGTGCGTTCACGCAAGCCTCAAACCGAACCTCAGGCGGAGATGGAATAATGCCGTACAACCCTGCCATGGTGACACTAGCTCGTGAATCTCGTGGGATGACTATGGGTGAGCTGGCGACAAAGGTGGGGGTTACCTCCTCGCTCATCTCCAAGATTGAGCATTCGAATCGCGAGATGAGCGAGGAGCGAGCGAAGAGCATCGCCTCCGCGTTGGACTACCCGGTGGAAGTGTTGACATGGCGAGAGCCTGTCTACGGGTTCGGGTCGTCGAGCTTCTACCATCGTAAGCAGCAAAGCTTGCCCCAGAAGGCGCTCAAGCAGATCCAAGCATTTGTGAACTTCCATCGAATCCGCGCAAAGCGCCTCTCGTCGGCTCTCGACTTGGAATTCCCTCTAACCATTCCGTCAATGCTGGTCGAGGACTATGGCAGCCCGGAGGAGATCGCGCGCGCGGTTCGTGCAGCCTGGCGAATGCCCATCGGTCCTGTTCAGAATCTGACTGAGTGGATCGAGGCTGCGGGCGGTGTCGTAGTGGCCAAGGAGTTCAGTTCCGCCAAGATCAACGCGATTAGCGTGTGGCCGCCTGGCGAAAGTCCGTTCTTCGTGCTTAACACCCTTCTTCCTGCCTGTAATTTGCGATTTTCTCTTGCTCACGAGCTTGGGCACTTGGTGATGCACGGTGTCCCCGAACCGGGTCAAGAGGAAGAGGCCGACCGGTTTGCTGCCGAGTTCCTTATGCCGTCTCGGGAGATCAAGTCTCAATTGCGCGGAATGAACCTGACCATCGCCGCGCGCCTGAAGCCGGTTTGGCGCACTTCTATGGGAGCCTTGATTCGGAGGGCACGGGACCTTCAAGTCATCACAGACCGACAGCACACATCCCTTCGTGTCCAACTCTCGCAGAGAGGGTGGACGAAGGATGAGCCTGTCCAGATTCCTCACGAGAAGCCCACTTTGGTGGATGAGATCATCCGGGTGCACCACGTTGATCATGCTTACTCGTCGTCGGACCTTGCGGATATGGTCGGCCTACACACACACGAGTGGTTCGACCTGTACGAGGCGCGGGGCCTGAGGGCTGTGTAGTCCCCTCCACCACCGCTCACCCAGCTCCCGTCCCGTACGCCGTCGACCCACACACCGTGGAGCGGGCGTGGTTCATGGCGTCCAGGTGGAGCGCGCCACTGTACGAACGACCTGGACGCCATGGGCCGCGTCTGCTCGGCTCTGCCTGGGTCGATGGCGTACGGGACGGGAGCACCCCACGCTCACCACTTCAGACCTGCAGGCGGCATCGGCGCCCCCCTCCCCCCGGTGCCGGCCGATCCCCCGCCGGAGGCATCGCCTTGACCGTGACCCGTCCTATGCGGTGATCGCCTCATGACCTCCGGCCCCTCCCGCATCAGGGCGCGCGTCGGTGCAGCGCGGGCAGAGCGGGCCGGAGGCAGGAGCGCCGCCCGCGGCGGAGCCGGGAGCGCGCCCGGCGGAGCGGAGCGCAGCCGGGGCTTGATGAGGTAGAGAAACCTGTAACAACTCAGGGGCGCGCGTCGGCTCGTTCTGCGAGTTCCTTCAGCTCCGGGGGCGCGGTGCGGCCGGCGAAGAGGAGAAGGTCCCGGATCGTGTCGCGGGCGGCAACGTGGGTGTGGATCAGGTCGGGCGACAGTTGCTCGGCGTCCAACAGGGCACCCATGGCCTCACCGACTTGGCGCCGCTGGGCGTAGGCCCGGCCGAGATCCAGCTTCAGGCGTGCCCGGCGTTCCACGGACATGGTGGACGTGTCCAGCTCGGTGCCGACCTCGATGGCCTCGCCGGCGTCTCCCAGCTCGACCGCGATCGAGACCGCCTGGATCTCGGCGTTCGTCGGCCCGAACTCCAAGTTGAAGTCGTTCCGGTCCTCCCCAAGACGCGCGGCCACCTCACGCGCTCGCTTCATCTCCTGCCGTGCCCTCGTGCGGGCGCCGGCTCGCGCGTGGATCAGCGCCAGTGCCAGATGAAGTGCTCCGATCACCGACAGCGCTTCGGGCTCGTCCGCAGCGTCGCCGTAGTGCCGCTCAAGGGCGTTCAGGGCAGTCGTCGCGGAGTGCTCGGCCTGGTCAAGGTGCTTGAGCCGGACGAACGCCTGGGCGAGACGGAAGATGCTGGCAAACACCTCCAGCGTGTTGCCCGACTCCTCGGCCGCCCGGATCGCCCGGTCTGCTGCCACCCACGCGGCATCCGCCTCGTCCTGGCGAACGAACGCTGCCGCAAGAGCCTGGTATGTGCGGCTCAACAGCCCCCAGAGCCTGCCCCGATCATCCGGCGAAGCCGTCCGTGCCGCTCGCTCGATCCGAGGCACCAACGGCCCCAGCGTGGCACTGAGTTCTGCGAACTCGTTGGCGTGGGTCAGCTCCCACACCCGATCCACCGCGCGCTGGAGTTCCTCGACGTTGGCGGGTCCGGGCCCAGCGGGGTCTAGAACGACCTCGGGAACCGGGTGGCCCGAGATGACCAACCGCGCCTGGTCAAGGTCGTTCGGCAGCTCATCGGCAGAAGCCTCCACGGGGACCTGCGCCGGCGCATCCGCCTGAAGCTCCTGGACGGAGACGCCGAGGCCATCAGCCAGCAGCCTCAGTACATCGAGCCGATTGACCGGCTGAATCCCCCGCTCAACCTGCGACAGCCAACTCGCCGTGCGGCCGATCTCCGCAGCCAACTGCTTCTGGGTCAGACCACGTTGTTCGCGGAGGTCCGCGACCCGCGCGCCAAAGATCCGTCGCTCCTCAGGGGTCACCTCCGCACCCCGGAGCCCTGGCTCTGGACGAAGGTCACGTCCACGTCCGCCACATACCGTTCCCGCTCGCTCAGGAAGCGCCGGGTGTGCTCCTGTCGCTCATGCTCGTCGAACGCCTCGCGGTCCGCGTACAGCTCGTAGAACAGGCGGGCGTTGGGGTCGTCCGCCACGGTGTGCACGACGTAAGCGAGGGTGCCGGGCTCGTGCGCTCGGATGCCTTCAAGGGTCTCGCTCACGAGAGCGTCGAACCCTTCTGCCGCTTCAGCGTCGCGCAGCGTGAACCGGACGACGAGACCGAAACCGCTGGTCATGTACTCCTCCTTGGTTGTCGTACTCAGAGTCGCAGAGATGTATCTGCACTGCTACTCGCAGAACTTCTTGACTCGCAGTTTTTCTGTGCCTACATTCATAGAGAAGCTGCTACCCGGCGGAGGTCGCTGGGGCTGACTCAAGGAATGACGGATGCCGTCGTTCAAGATCGACCTTTCGTCCGCCGTGGTGTTCGTGGCAACCGCGCCGGAACCGAAGATGGTGAACAAGAAGACCGGGGAGCGGGCCGTGGACCGGGAGACCGGTGCGGACATGTCGACCGTGGGCCTGCTGGTCTCGGATGAGGGGGAGGGCAACCTCTACCAGGTGACCGTTCCGGAGACCGGTTGCCCGGAGGGTCTGGCGCCGGGTACCCCGGTCCGGGTCGTGGGGCTGAAGGCGCGGGACTGGGAGAACGAGTTCAACGGCCAGAAGCGGCACGGGATCTCGTTCCGTGCCGTGGCGATCACCCCGGCGGTCTGACCATGGCCGACCTGTCCACGGTCCTGGAGACCACGGGAGCGTTAGCGGGCGCTGGTGGTCTCGGCTACGCGAAGGTGTACGCGCCGCGCGTGTACTGGTCGCTGGTCGGCATGCCGGTCACCTGGGGCCGGTTCTCCTTCACCTACCGCTCCACGATGGACGTGTGCGGGCTGACGGTTCAGCCGTCCCGTCTGCGGGCCTTCCTGGCGCGGAACATCGCCCATACCGAGGTGCAGCCGGTTCCGCCGAAGGTCCGCCACGTCCGGGGCACCTCCACCGGCCTGCGCGTCACCCTCCGCCTTCCTGCCGGCCTGGAACCGGCCGACCTGGTGGCCGCCTCCGAGCGGCTCCGCCACGCCTGGGGTGTCCATTCGGTGACCGTCCAGGAGACCAAGCCGGGCCATGTCGAACTCCGTATGACCGGCTATGACGTGCTGCGCCGGGTCCGGATGCCGCGTCGGGCTCGTGCTGAGGGGTTGTCGGTGCCGGTGGCGCTGCGGGAGGACGGGACCGCGTTCCTGCGGGACTACCGCCAGATCCCGATGGCGCTCACCCTCGGTGCGAACAACTCCGGGAAGTCGGTCTATCAGCGCAACCTGATCAAGGGACTGGCCAAGCTGCCGGTGGCCCTGGTTGGGATCGACTGCAAGCGCGGTGTGGAGCAGTCCGCGTACGCGGCTCGGCTGTCGGCGCTGGCGACCACCCCGGACGACTCCGCCGCGCTGCTGGATGTGCTGGTGGGTGAGATGGAGTCCCGGTTCGAGCTGCTGAGCCTGCACGGCGTCTCGGACATGTGGGACCTGCCCGCCGGCCTACGGCCCGTCCCGGTCATCGTCCTGGTGGACGAGGTGGCGGAGCTGTTCCTGATCTCCTCCAAGAAGGACGAGGAGCGCCGGGAACGGATCGTCACCGCCCTGATCCGCCTCGCGCAGATGGCGCGTGCGGTCGGGATTCATCTGGAGGTGTGCGGGCAGCGCTTCGGCTCCGAACTCGGTCGCGGCGCGACCATGCTCCGTGCCCAGCTCACCGGGCGTGTGGTGCACCGGGTCAACGACAAGCAGACCGCCGAAATGGGTCTGGCGGACGTGGCCCCCGACGCCGTGCTGACCGCCTCCCTCATCCCCGCCGAACGCCCCGGCACCGCCGTGGCCACCGACTCCACCGGCGGCTGGACGAAGATCCGCACCCCGCACACCACTCGTGCCGAAGCGGCGGCCATGTGCTGGGAGTTCGCGCACCTCGTGCCCGACCTTCCCGCCCTCGACCCCTACCGGCCCCACGTGCCCATCGACGTTCCGGTTCCGGGTCCGTCGCTGGTGAAGCCGTTCCCGGTCACGGACTGAGAGGGGCACGTCATGGCCACGCGCAAGAAGACCCCGCTGAAGCCGGCCGCCTGCCCGGACTGCCACGGCAACGGGGAGATCACCGAGACCGTGCGCGTCGGCGCCCGCAAGGGCCGCGCCACCGAGGACCAGCAGGCCGCGCTCTGCCTGACCTGCCTGGGCACCGGCGAAGCACCGGCCGGGGAGTGATCACCGTGAACCGTGCACTCCGCCGCCCTGACGCCGTACTGATCCAGGCCGTGATCGCCGGGGCTCTGTCCTTCGCTCACCTGCATGATCTGGCCGCCGCTGCCGGGCAGTCGGGCTGGAAGGCGTGGGCCTACCCCATCTCCGTCGACCTGCTGCTCGTCGCCGCGTGGCGTCGGCTCCGGATCGGCCGGGACGGGGCCTCCTGGACCTGGTTCACGATCGCGCTCGCCGCCTCGCTTGGCGCCAACGTCGCCACGGCCGGTCTGCTTGACCTCGATCACGTGCCCGCCTGGCTGCGCATCCTGGTCGCTGGCTGGCCCGCGCTCGCCTTCCTCGGCGGAACTCTCCTGGTCCACACGCCCGCCCCGGCGACTTCTCCTGAAATCCCCTCTGTGGAACCTGAGTTGGCGGTGCCGGAGGTCGAGTTGCATCGCACCGACACCGCGCCGGCCCCGGCCCCCGCCTCGGCTCCTGCGGAACTGGACCCCGCGCCCGTCAAGCCGTCCGCGCCGGTTCCTACGGTCCCTGCGGCCCTGGTCGATCACGCCCGCTCCATCGCGGACGCCCACCGCAAGACCACGGGTGAGCCGATCACCGCTGACGCGCTCGCCGCCCGGCTCGGGCTTCCCGCGCCGACCTGTCAGGCCATCGCCGCACAGCTCGAACTCACCTGACCCGGAAGGGAGTTGATCCCGTTGAGCGTGTACCGCCGGTTCCGTGACGTGCGCCGCTTCGGCCCGGTCACCGTCGCCACTTACCACGACGGCCGTGGCCGCAACCGCCACACCGTCGCCTGCTCCGCCCCCCGCTGCGGCTTCTCCACCGACTACGCCGACCGCTCCGCCGCCGAACTCGCCGCCCGCACCCACCGCTGCACCCCCTGACAGGAGGAATCGCTGATGTTTGTCCCCAAGTACCCGCCCACCGACACCGCCCCCACCGCGCCCACGGCCTCCTCGACCGCGCCGGCCACCACTAGCCCGACCCCGGCCGCCTCGGCGCCGGTGTCGAACCGGCCGACCATCCAGCTCACCCCCGGCAGCACCCTCGCCCTCGTCGGCGGCGGCACCGCCGTGGTCCTCATTGTCGGCACCGTCCTGGTCTCCATGCTCCTGGCGGTCGCCATCACCGGCGTGAGCGTGGCCATCTGCGCCGTGGTGCTGCGCTCGCTGCTCAACGACTCCCGCAACGGCCGGTGACCGGCATGGACCTCGCGCCCGTCGCCGCCGCGTTACCGGCCCTGGGCTGGGCCGTGCACGGCACCGTCCTCGCCCACCGCCTGGCCGGCGCCCGCCGGGACCCGCTCACCGGCCTGCACACCCGCGCCGGATGGACGACCCGCGCAGAACGCCTCCTCGACCGGCACCCCAACGCCCTCGTGGTCCTGGTCGACCTGGACGACTTCAAGGCCATCAACGACCATCACGGCCACGCCGCCGGGGACGCGGTGCTCACCGCGACCGCCCGCCGGCTGAACGACTGGGTGGGACGCCACGGGATCGCCGCCCGGATCGGCGGAGACGAATTCGTCGCCATCGTCACCGACCCCGCACACACCACCGGCCTTGACACCCTGCGGACCGCCCTGGACCGCCCCGTCCACCACCACGGCGAGGTGCTGCCGGTTTCCGCCTCGGTCGGACGCTGCCACCGCGCGGACCTGCCGGTCCCCACCCTCACCGACGCGCTCTCCGCCGCCGACACCGCGATGTACGCGATCAAGGGCCACAGCCGACGCAACGCCAACTGACTAACCCCCGGAGCGGCCTCAACCGCCAAGTCTCCGCCGCTCCGGGGGCCCACATCCCAGATCCAAAGGACCCGGAAGGGAAGCACCATCATGCCCCAGCACACCCCTGTCCCGCGCCTGTGCCGCGACTGCGACGGCCACGCCTCGGCCATGGTCACCACCGGCACCCGCCACGGTGACGGCACCCGCAGCCTGATCCGCGTCGACTGCCCCGCCTGCCACGGCACCGGCCACCACACCCCCGCCGCCCGCTTCGCCCGCGCCGGGAAGTGACCGCTGTGGCCCTTCTGAACTGGCGTTCCAGCGACCACTACGACTCGACCGGCGACAAGCCGTGCGTCCTGTGCGACAAGCCGACCCCGCTGCGCTCCGAGCGGGGCAAGCCCGTGCACAAGGTGTGCGCCGAGGAGTGGATCGACGCCCACACCGACCGGGAGGACGGCAAGTGATTGACGCCGCCACCTCGGCGGGCCTGGACCCGGCCACCCTCACCGACGTGCTGAGGCTGGCCGGGTCCACCGGCTTCGACCGCATCCAGGACCAGATCCGCCGCACCGGCGGCTGCACCGACCCGATCCGGCTCACCGGAACGACCGTCACCCGCGACGCCGCCACCGGGCACGTCCTGCACCACTACTCGACCGCCACCGAACCTGGCGGCGTCCTCCGCCTCGCCTGCGGCAACCGGCGCGCCTCACGCTGCCCGGCCTGCGCCTGGACCTACGCCGGGGACACCTACCACCTCATCCGCGCCGGCCTCGTCGGAGACCCCGACAAGGGCACCCCGACAACGATCCGCGACCACCCGCGCGTGTTCGCCACGCTCACCGCCCCCTCGTTCGGGCCCGTGCACAACCGGCCCGGCACCCGGCCCTGCCGCTGCGGCACCCGCCACGGTGAGGACGCACCCGAGCTGGGCACGCCGCTCAACCCCGATAGCTACGACTACGCGGGGGCGGTGCTGTGGAACAACCACGCCTCCGACCTGTGGCGCTACTTCACGATCTACCTCCGCCGCGAGATCGCCCGCATGGCCGGCCTCACCCAGAAGGAAGCCAAGGAAACCTCGAAGGTCTCGTTCGGCAAGGTCGCTGAGTACCAGAAACGCGGCGCCGTCCACTTCCACGCCGTGATCCGCTTCGACGGACCGGACGGCCCCGACACCCCACCCCCGCCCTGGGCGACCGGTGAACTCCTCGACACCGCGATCCGCGCCGCCGCCGCCCGCGTCGCCCTGGACGTGGACCCCGCCGGGGACCAGCCGGCCCGGACCCTGCGCTGGGGTGAGCAGATCGACGTGCGCCCGATCCGCGCGTTCGGGGACGGTGCCGAGATCACCGAACAGGCCGTGGCCTCCTACGTCGCCAAGTACGCCACCAAAGCCGCCGAAACCACCGGCACCGTCGACCGGCGCATCGGCAACAAGGAAGCCCTGGCCCTGCTCGACGTGCCCGAGCACCCGGCCCGGCTCATCGCCGCATGCCTCGACCTCCACCCGCTCTACCCCGAGCGGAAGTTGAGGGACTGGGCGCACATGCTCGGCTTCCGCGGCCACTTCTCCACCAAGTCCCGCAGCTACTCCACCACCCTCGGCGCCCTCCGCCAGACCCGCGCCGACTACCGCGCCGCCCAGCAGCGTGCCGCCCTCGGCCTGCCCGACCCCGGCATGGAGGAAGAGGCCACCACCCTCACGCTCGCCCACTGGGCCTACGCCGGCCACGGCCACACCCCCGGTGAATCCTGGCTCGCCGCCAACATCCGCCGGGACATCCAGCACAACCGTGATGCCGCCCGTGAGGCCCTGAGCGACATGCCCGACCCGAACTCCGAGGGGGAGTGGTGACCGTGGATCGACTGCTCACCGTGCGGGAGGTCGCCGAGGTGCTCGGAGGAGAACGCTACGTGCGGCGCCTGATCGAGGAACGGCGGATCGAGTACGTCAAGGACCGCCGGCGGGTCTTCATCGCGGAGTCGGTGGTCAGGCAGTACATCGCTTCGCGCACCGTCCCGGTGAGGAGGGCTGCGTAATGGCGAACAGCAGGGGCCGGCGTCGTCGGTTCGGAGCGATCAGGCGGCTTCCCTCCGGCCGGTTCCAGGCCCGGTATCCCGGACCGGATGGTGTGATGCGGCCGGCGCCTCGGACGTTCGCCACCACGACCGAGGCGGACGACTGGCTTGCCGAGAAGCAGACCGAGGTGCGCAAGGGGGATTGGCGAGACCCTGATGCAGGGGCGGTCAACTTCCGCGTCTACGCCGACAAGTGGGTCGAGGACCGCGAACTAGGCGTCCTCACCGTCGACCTGTACCGGTACCTGCTCGACGCCCACCTCCTGCCGACTTTCGGTGCCGACAACCTGGATGAGATCACCCCTCCCCGTGTCCGGGCCTGGCGTACGGAACGTCTCCGTACCGGTGCGAGGACCGCGACCGCGAAGGCGTACCGGCTGCTCAAGGCGGTCATGGAGACCGCAGTGGATGACGAGTTGATCCGCCGAAACCCGTGCCGCATCAAGGGCGCGGGAGCCGAGAAGGCCAAGGAGCGCCCTACCGCGACCGTCGCCCAGGTTGATGCCCTGGCCGATGCCATCGGCGTGCGGTGGCGCCTCATGGTCTACCTCGGGGCGTACGGCCCCACTCGACCGGAGGAATTGGCCGGGCTCCGCCGCCGTGACGTTGATCTCGACACCCTGAAGGTCACCATCCGTGTTGCCGAGCCCGAGCGGACAAATGGCCGGCGCGCTCCGGGCGACACCAAGTCGGAGGCCGGCGTGCGCACGATCCACCTGCCCTCGTTCCTTGAGCGCGAGGTGGTCTGGCACATGGAGTCCTTCGCCGAGGAAGGGCCCGATGGGCTGGTCTTCGTCGGGGAACGCGGGGCCCCCTTCCGGCGCAGCACCTTCGGCCGATACTGGCGCAAGGCTCGTGCGGTCGTCGGGCTGCCCGACGACTTCCGCTTCTACGACCTCCGGCACACCGGGCACACCCTCTCGACCCGTTCGGGCGCCACGCTCAAGGACACGATGACTCGGGCCGGCCAGTCGTCGGAGAAGGCCGCGATGCGATACCAGCACTCCGAGGACGCTCGGCAGCAGGAAGTCGCCGGGATGCTGGACCGCAGTGTGCGGAAGGCTCGCCGGGCTGTGGCACGGAAGGCGAAGGATCAAGCTTCTGGCACGGATCTGGCACGCGACGACTGAGAGGACCCGAACAGCAAAAAGGCCCCGGTCGATGACCTGGGCCTTCTTCATGGAGCGGGTGACGAGAATCGAACTCGCGCTCTCAGCTTGGGAAGCTGATGTTCTACCATTAAACTACACCCGCGCAATACGGACATATCGACTGGGGTGCAGTCGGCGTCCGAACGCTCGCTCACTGTACCTCATGGGTGGGTCGGAGCGGGGCGTACGGTGGGGGCTTCGGGGCCCCGGAGTGCCGCCTGGAACAGGGTCCGGTTGGTCCCGTAATGTGGCATTCGGCGTCGGGGGAGTGAGCCCGACGCGGCTCCTGGGGAAGGGACTTGAGGGACTTGATGGAACGCACCGTCGTCCGCTGCGCGGACGGGCACGTCTTCAGCGCCGCTTCGTTCCCGATGCAGCAGGCCGAGCGGCTGGGCCCCGGCCGGCTCGTCCGGTGCCCCCGCTGCGCGCGGCTGCGCAGCGCGGTGCCGGTCACGCTGCAGAAGCGGTAGGCACACGTATCACCGGGCGGTGGGCACCCCCGCCGCCAACCGGTAGGCACCCGCACCACCGAGCGGCCCGCACCCGCATCACGCAGCGGCTCGCACCCGCACTACCGAGCGGCCCGCACCCGCATCACGCAGCCGCCCGCACCCGTACCACCAGCGGCGCGGACCCGTCGCGATTGTCGGCGGTCCGCGCCGCTTGCGTATCCTCGGGGCGTGCTTCTCTCAGACAAGGACATCCGGGCCGAGATCGACGCCGGGCGGGTCCGGATCGATCCCTTCGAAGAATCCATGGTGCAGCCCTCGAGCATCGACGTACGGCTGGACCGTTACTTCCGGGTGTTCGAGAACCACCGGTACCCCCACATCGACCCCTCCGTGGAGCAGCCGGACCTCACCCGGCTGGTCGAGCCCGAGGGCGACGAGCCGTTCATCCTGCACCCCGGTGAGTTCGTCCTGGCGAGCACGTACGAGGTCATCACCCTCCCCGACGACCTCGCCTCCCGCCTGGAGGGCAAGAGCTCGCTGGGCCGGCTCGGCCTGGTCACCCACTCCACCGCCGGCTTCATCGACCCCGGCTTCAGCGGCCACGTCACCCTGGAGCTGTCCAACCTCGCCACCCTGCCGATCAAGCTCTGGCCCGGTATGAAGATCGGCCAGCTCTGCATGTTCCGGCTCTCCTCGCCCGCCGAGCACCCCTACGGCAGCGAGCGCTACGGCTCCCGGTACCAGGGCCAGCGCGGTCCGACCGCCTCGCGGTCGTTCCTGAACTTCCACCGGACCCAGGTATGAGGGCGACGACGATATGAGTGACGTGCGGGAGAACCTGACCTACGAGCGCTTCGGCACGGCCGTCCGTGAACTGGCGCAGACCATCGCGGACGACGGCTACGAGCCCGACATCGTGCTGAGCATCGCGCGCGGCGGCGTCTTCGTGGCCGGCGGCCTGGCCTACGCCCTGGACTGCAAGAACATCCACCTGGTGAACGTGGAGTTCTACACCGGCGTCGGCACCACGCTCGACATGCCGGTGATGCTGGCGCCCGTCCCGGACCGCATCGACTTCTCCGACAAGAAGGTGCTCATCACCGACGACGTCGCCGACACCGGCAAGACGCTCAAGCTGGTGCGCGACTTCTGCCTCGACACCGTCGCCGAGGTGCGCTCCGCGGTCATCTACGAGAAGTCCCACTCCCTCGTGAAGTGCGAGTACGTCTGGAAGCGCACCGAGGACTGGATCAACTTCCCGTGGAGCGTCGAGCCGCCGGTCGTACGCCGTACCGGGCAGGTTCTGGACGCCTGAGCGGCCCCCACGTACGAGGAAGGGCCCCCGGAGCGGCAAGCTCCGGGGGCCCTTCCTCTTGTCCGATCACCTGAGCAGGCTCAGAACGTCCCCAGCTTCACGATCGACAGCAGCGCGATCAACTGGATCGCCGACGCGCCCAGCGCCTTCGGCCAGGGCAGGTCGTGGGAGCGGGAGACCATCAGCGTGAGCAGGGCGCCCGCGGCGAGCCAGGTGATCCAGCCGATGACCTGGACGAAGCTCGCGTCGCCGCCGAAGAACATGGCGAAGACCAGGCGCGGGGCGTCCGTCAGCGACATGATCAGCATCGACAGGCCGACGGTGGGCTGCCAGGCGCCGTCGCCGCCGAGCTGGCGGGCCAGGGTGTGGGTGACCACGCCCAGGACGAACGCGCTCAGCACCATCGTCACGGCCGAGATCAGCACGATCGGCACCGCGTTGGTGAACGTCGCGCCGATCACGTCCGCGCGGGCGCCGTCGAAGCCGAACACCGCGAGCAGGCCGTAGAGGAACGTCACGATCAGGGCGGGGCCCCACATCGTGTAGTCCCGCATGCGGAGGAAGGTCGGGTTCGGGTTGAACACGACCCCCTTCAGCAGTTCCTTCCAGTGCAGCGCCGGGCCGGACGGGCCGGGGGGCTGCGCCGCGCCCGCGTGGTAGGTCTGGCCCTGCGTGTAGGCGGACGCCTCGTCGATGGAGAACGCCTGGGTGTGGCCCGGCTGGTTCGCCGCGTACGGGTCGTGCCCGCCGTGGCCCGCGGGACCGGGGTCGCCGAAGTACTCCGGGCCGTCGTTCACCGGTCCCGGGTACCCGTACTGGTTCCCCTGCGGGTGCCCCGGACGGCCCTGCGGGTAGCCGTAGCCGGGCCCCCGCTGCCCGTGGTGCGGGGCCTGGCCGCCGTACGCCGGGCCCTGGGGCGCGTGCGCCTGCTGTCCTTGTGCGGTGCGGTTGTCCCGGTCCCCGCGTCCCATCCTGAATCCAGCCACCCGTCGAACGTACCTGCTCCCGACGGCCCGTGTGCCGGGCCCGGGGGGTCGGGCCCGGCATTGCGGCCATCCTGTGACATCCCCTAAGGGACCGTCAGGGGGAAGACCGGGGGTGGCCGGGGGCGGCCGGAGGTTTGGGTGAAGACGCGAACGTAAGACGGTGGGGGCAGGATGGGGGCATGAGCGTAGTGAAGATCAATGTGCTGACCGTTCCCGACGAGCAGCGGGAGGTGCTGGAGAAGCGGTTCGCCTCGCGGGCGCACACGGTGGAGAGCTCGGACGGGTTCGAGTGGTTCGAGCTGCTGCGGCCGGTGGAGGGCACCGACCAGTACCTCGTCTACACCCGCTGGCGCGACGAGGCGGCCTTCCAGGCGTGGATGGAGGGCCCCATGAAGGCCGCCCACCAGGGCACCGGCGGCGGTGAGGGCGGCGAGAAGCAGCGGCCCGCCGCGGCCGGCTCCACCCTGTGGTCCTTCGAGGTCGTCCAGCAGGCGTCCCCGAAGTAACCCCCGGCGCGACCCCCTACGGGTACGACGGCGCCCCCCGGTCTCGTGGACCAGGGGGCGCCGTCGTGTGCGAAGCGGTGCGCTACTTGACCGGCTCGGGCTCCGGCTCGGTGGCGGGCTCGTCCTCGTCCGCCGGGTCCGCCGGGGTGCGGACGGAGTCCAGCAGGAGCTGGGCCACGTCCACGACCTGGATGGACTCCTTCGCCTTGCCGTCGTTCTTCTTGCCGTTGACCGAGTCGGTCAGCATGACCAGGCAGAACGGGCAGGCGGTGGAGACGATGTCGGGGTTGAGGGAGAGGGCCTCGTCGACGCGCTCGTTGTTGATGCGCTTGCCGATCCGCTCCTCCATCCACATCCGCGCGCCACCGGCGCCACAGCAGAAGCCGCGCTCCTTGTGGCGGTGCATCTCCTCGTTCCGCAGACCCGGGACCTTGCCGATGATCTCGCGCGGAGGCGTGTAGATCTTGTTGTGCCGGCCCAGGTAGCAGGGGTCGTGGTACGTGATGATGCCCTCGACCGGGGTGACGGGGATCAGCTTGCCCTCGTCCACCAGGTGCTGGAGCAACTGGGTGTGGTGGATGACCTCGTAGTCGCCGCCGAGCTGCGGGTACTCGTTGCCGAGTGTGTTGAGGCAGTGCGGGCAGGTGGCGACGATCTTCTTGGCCGACTTCGGCTTCGCCGACTCCGGGATCACCTTGCCGTCGTCGTCCATCTCCTCGCCGAACGCGGCGTTGAGGGACATGACGTTCTCCATGCCGAGCTCCTGGAACAGGGGCTCGTTGCCGAGACGGCGGGCGGAGTCACCGGTGCACTTCTCGTCGCCGCCCATGATGGCGAACTTGACGCCCGCGATGTGCAGCAGCTCGGCGAACGCCTTGGTCGTCTTCTTGGCGCGGTCCTCCAGGGCACCGGCGCAGCCGACCCAGTAGAGGTACTCGACCTCGGACAGGTCCTCGATGTCCTTGCCGACGACCGGGACCTCGAAGTCGACCTCCTTGGTCCACTCCAGCCGCTGCTTCTTGGCCAGGCCCCAGGGGTTGCCCTTCTTCTCCAGGTTCTTGAGCATCGTGCCCGCCTCGGACGGGAACGCGGACTCGATCATCACCTGGTAGCGGCGCATGTCGACGATGTGGTCGACGTGCTCGATGTCCACCGGGCACTGCTCGACACAGGCGCCGCAGGTGGTGCAGGACCACAGCACGTCCGGGTCGATGACGCCGTTCTCCTCGGCGGTGCCGATCAGCGGGCGCTCGGCCTCGGCCAGCGCGGCCGCGGGCACGTTCGCGAGCTGCTCCGCGGACGCCTTCTCGTCGCCCTCCATGGTCTTGCCGCCACCCGCGAGCAGGTAGGGCGCCTTGGCGTGGGCGTGGTCCCGCAGCGACATGATCAGCAGCTTCGGGGAGAGCGGCTTGCCGGTGTTCCACGCGGGGCACTGCGACTGGCAGCGGCCGCACTCGGTGCAGGTGGAGAAGTCCAGCAGGCCCTTCCAGGAGAACTGCTCGACCTGGGAGACACCGAAGACGTCGTCCTCACCGGGGTCGGTGAAGTCGATCGGCTTGCCGCCGGAGGTCATCGGCTGGAGCGCGCCGAGGGCGACGCCGCCGTCCGCGTCCCGCTTGAACCAGATGTTCGGGAACGCCAGGAAGCGGTGCCAGGCCACACCCATGTTGGTGTTGAGCGAGACCACGATCATCCAGATGAACGAGGTCCCGATCTTGATCATGGCGACCAGGTAGACCAGGTTCTGCAGCGTGGTGACGCTGAGCGCCTTGAAGGCGAGGACCAGCGGGTACGAGGCGAAGTAGGCCGCCTCGTAGTGGTCCACGTGGTGCAGGGCGCCCTCGAGGCCGCGCAGGGTGTAGATCGCCAGGCCGATGGTGAGGATGACGTACTCGACGAAGTACGCCTGGCCGGCCTTGGAACCGGCGAAGCGGGACTTGCGGCCCGGGCGGCTGGGCAGGCTCAGCAGCCGGATGACCATCAGCACGGCGATGCCGAGCACGGTCATCACACCGATGAACTCGATGTACAGCTCGAAGGGCAGGAAGTCGCCGATGAAGGGCAGCGTCCAGTCGGCCTTGAAGAGCTGGCCGAACGCCTGGGCCAGGGTCGGCGGCAGCGTCAGGAAGCCCACGGCCACGAACCAGTGGGCCACACCGACGATGCCCCACTTGTTCATCCGGGTGTGGCCGAGGAACTCCCGCACCAGCGTCACGCTGCGCTGGTACGGGTTGTCGGTCCGGGTACCGGCGGGGACGGGCTGGCCCAGCTTGAAGTACCGGACGAACTGTCCGATGGCCCGGGCGAGCAGCGCGACACCGACCACGGTCAGGACCAGCGACACGATGATCGCGGCGAGTTGCATGAGGGGCTCCTGAGGCGGCCTCGAAATTACTAAGCGGTAACTTATGCAGTCCGTCTGAGACTACCCCCATCCTCCTGCGCGATGCAGCACGGCGCGGGGTGAGATGGGTCGCTGAGGGTTGCCTTCGCCGGGACGGGGGAACCCGCGGACGGTCGGGCCCGGCGCCGCCTTGCATATAAGCGCCATATAAGAGTTGAGTCCGGTCGGCTCATGTCTGTTGACCCAGTGCGATCCGAGTGGCACACTTGAGCCAGTCCCACTCAAGTCCTCTGGAGGAATCAACCATGGCACGTGCGGTCGGCATCGACCTGGGCACGACTAACTCCGTCGTCAGCGTTCTGGAGGGCGGCGAGCCCACCGTCATCACCAACGCCGAGGGTGCCCGGACCACGCCGTCCGTCGTCGCCTTCGCGAAGAACGGTGAGGTGCTCGTCGGCGAGGTCGCCAAGCGCCAGGCGGTCACGAACGTGGACCGGACCATCCGCTCGGTGAAGCGCCACATGGGCACCGACTGGAAGATCCAGCTCGACGGGAAGGACTTCAACCCGCAGCAGATCTCCGCGTTCATTCTGCAGAAGCTGAAGCGCGACGCCGAGTCCTACCTGGGCGAGAAGGTGACCGACGCGGTCATCACCGTCCCGGCGTACTTCAACGACTCCGAGCGTCAGGCGACCAAGGAGGCCGGTGAGATCGCGGGTCTGAACGTCCTGCGCATCGTCAACGAGCCGACCGCCGCCGCCCTCGCGTACGGCCTCGACAAGGACGACCAGACCATCCTGGTCTTCGACCTCGGTGGCGGCACCTTCGACGTGTCGCTGCTGGAGATCGGTGACGGCGTCGTCGAGGTGAAGGCCACCAACGGTGACAACCACCTCGGTGGTGACGACTGGGACCAGCGCGTCGTCGACTACCTGGTCCAGCAGTTCAAGGCCGGCCACGGCGTGGACCTCGCCAAGGACAAGATGGCCCTCCAGCGCCTCCGCGAGGCCGCCGAGAAGGCCAAGATCGAGCTGTCCTCCTCCACGGAGACCTCGATCAACCTGCCCTACATCACGGCGTCCGCCGAGGGCCCGCTGCACCTGGACGAGAAGCTCACCCGCGCCCAGTTCCAGCAGCTCACCGCCGACCTCCTGGAGCGCTGCAAGACGCCGTTCCACAACGTCATCAAGGACGCGGGCATCCAGCTCGGCGAGATCGACCACGTGGTCCTCGTCGGCGGTTCGACCCGTATGCCGGCCGTCGCCGAGCTGGTCAAGGAACTGACCGGCGGCAACGAGGCCAACAAGGGCGTCAACCCGGACGAGGTCGTCGCCATCGGCGCGGCCCTCCAGGCCGGTGTCCTCAAGGGCGAGGTCAAGGACGTCCTGCTCCTCGACGTCACCCCGCTGTCCCTCGGTATCGAGACCAAGGGCGGCATCATGACCAAGCTGATCGAGCGGAACACGACGATCCCGACCAAGCGGTCCGAGATCTTCACCACCGCCGAGGACAACCAGCCCTCCGTGCAGATCCAGGTCTACCAGGGCGAGCGCGAGATCGCGGCGTACAACAAGAAGCTCGGGATGTTCGAGCTGACCGGTCTGCCGCCGGCCCCGCGCGGTGTCCCGCAGATCGAGGTCGCCTTCGACATCGACGCCAACGGCATCATGCACGTGACCGCGAAGGACCTGGGCACGGGCAAGGAGCAGAAGATGACCGTCACCGGTGGCTCCTCGCTGCCGAAGGACGAGGTCGACCGCATGCGCCAGGAGGCCGAGAAGTACGCGGAGGAGGACCACGCCCGCCGCGAGGCCGCCGAGACCCGCAACCAGGGCGAGCAGCTCGTCTACCAGACCGAGAAGTTCCTCAAGGACAACGAGGACAAGGTCCCGGGCGAGATCAAGACCGAGGTCGAGGAGGCTGTCACCGAGCTGAAGGAGAAGCTCAAGGGTGAGGACAGCGCCGAGATCCGTACCGCCACCGAGAAGGTCGCGGCCGTCTCGCAGAAGCTCGGCCAGGCCATGTACGCCGACGCCCAGGGCGCCCAGGCCGCCGGCGGTCCGTCCGCCGACGCCGGTGAGGCCAAGGACGACGACGTCGTGGACGCCGAGATCGTCGACGACGAGCGCAAGGACGGTGCCGCGTGACGGAGGAGACCCCGGGCTTCGAGGAGAAGCCCGACGTCCCCTCCGGCGCGAACCCCGACGACGCCGAGCCGAAGGCCGCCTCCGAGAAGGGGGCGGCCCCGGCGGGGGACGCAAGTGCGGACGCCGGTCTGGTGGCGCAGTTGGACCAGGTGCGGACGGCGCTCGGTGAGCGCACGGCCGACCTCCAGCGGCTCCAGGCCGAGTACCAGAACTACCGCCGCCGCGTCGAGCGCGACCGCGTCGCGGTCAAGGAGGTCGCCATCGCGAACCTCCTGACCGAGCTGCTGCCCGTGCTGGACGACATCGGCCGCGCGCGGGAGCACGGCGAACTGCTCGGCGGCTTCAAGTCGGTCGCCGAGTCGCTGGAGACCGTGGCGGCCAAGATGGGCCTCATGCAGTTCGGCAAGGAGGGCGAGCCCTTCGACCCGACGATCCACGAAGCCCTGATGCACTCCTACGCGCCCGACGTCACCGAGACGACGTGCGTGGCCATCCTCCAGCCCGGTTACCGCATCGGTGAGCGCACCATCCGCCCCGCGCGGGTGGCCGTCGCCGAGCCGCAGCCCGGCGCGCAGACCGTCAAGGCGGAGGAGGCCGAGGAGAGCGCGGCCGACGACAAGGAGAACGGTGGCCCGGAGGAGGGCTGACGTAATCACGGAAATCATGCAGGTCCGGAAGGAGGGACGTCGGGGATGAGTACCAAGGACTTCATCGAGAAGGACTTCTACAAGGTCCTCGGCGTCCCCAAGGACGCCACCGAGGCCGAGATCAAGAAGGCGTACCGGAAGCTCGCCCGCGAGTTCCACCCGGACGCCAACAAGGGCAACACCCGCGCAGAGGAGCGCTTCAAGGAGATCTCCGAGGCGAACGACGTCCTCGGTGACCCCAAGAAGCGCAAGGAGTACGACGACGCGCGGGCCCTGTTCGGCAACGGCGGATTCCGGCCGGGGCCGGGTGCGGGCGGCGGTCAGTTCAACTTCGACCTCGGCGACCTCTTCGGGGGCGCCGGCGGTGCGGGCGGCGCGCAGAGCGGCGGCTTCGGCGGCGGGCTCGGCGATGTCTTCGGCGGTCTGTTCAACCGGGGCGGCCCGGGTACCACCCGTACCCAGCCGCGCCGGGGGCAGGACGTCGACACCGAGGTGACGCTCAGCTTCACCGAGGCGATCGAGGGCGCGACCGTACCGCTCAGGATGACCTCCCAGGCGCCCTGCAAGGCGTGTTCGGGCACCGGCGACAAGAACGGCACGCCGCGCGTGTGCCCGACCTGCGTCGGCACCGGACAGGTCGCGCGGGGCTCCGGCGGCGGCTTCTCGCTCACCGACCCGTGCCCCGACTGCAAGGGCCGCGGCCTGATCGCGGAGCACCCCTGCGCCGACTGCGGCGGCAGCGGCCGGGCCAAGTCCTCGCGCACCATGCAGGTCCGCATCCCGGCGGGTGTCACCGACGGGCAGCGCATCCGGCTGCGCGGCAAGGGCGCGCCCGGCGAGCGCGGCGGTCCGGCGGGCGATCTGTACGTCACCGTCCACGTGGGCGAGCACAAGGTGTTCGGCCGCAAGGGCGACAACCTCACCGTCACCGTGCCGGTCACCTTCACCGAGGCGGCGCTCGGCGGCGAGGTGCGGGTGCCCACCCTCGGCGGGTCCCCGGTCACCCTGAAGCTGCCGCCCGGCACGCCCAACGGCCGCACCATGCGGGCGCGGGGCAAGGGCGCGGCGCGCAAGGACGGCAGTCACGGCGATCTGCTGATCACCGTGGAGGTGAGTGTCCCGAAGGACCTCTCGGGGAAGGCTCGTGACGCGCTGGAGGCGTATCGCGAGGCGACCGCGGACGAGGACCCGCGGGCGGAGCTGTTCGAGGCCGCGAAGGGAGAATGAGCCCGATGGACACACCAGGTCGTCGGCGCAACCCGTACGAGCTGACCGAGGAGACCCCGGTCTACGTCATCTCGGTCGCCGCGCAGCTCTCCGGACTCCATCCGCAGACGCTCCGGCAGTACGACCGCCTCGGTCTGGTCTCCCCGGACCGCACGGCCGGGCGCGGGCGGCGTTATTCGGCCCGTGACATCGAACTGCTCCGCCAGGTGCAGCAGTTGTCGCAGGACGAGGGCATCAACCTGGCCGGCATCAAGCGCATCATCGAACTGGAGAACCACGTCGCGGCGCTCCAGTCCCGTGTCGCGGAGCTGGAGTCGGCCCTCGACGGCGCGGCGGCGACGATGCGTCAGCGCGAGGCCGCCGTGCACGCCTCCTACCGGCGCGACCTGGTCCCGTACCAGGAGGTCCAGCAGACCAGCGCGCTGGTGGTGTGGCGGCCGAAGCGGCAGCAGTCCGCGGACTGAGCGACGTAACCGGCGAGCACCTTCGAAAGAGCCGGGAGGCTTGAGCCTCCCGGCTCTTTCGGGTTTTCACACCGTGGCTGACTTCATTCGCCCGTGTGTACGTAACACGCGGTTCGCACGGGGAGGTTGTGAAGGGTGTTTACAGCGGGTTGCGCAAGGTTCCGCCAGGTCTTCACCGGCTGAACGCAGCGTGGTGTTGCCATCTCGTTAAGTTGTTTTGCTTGACGCCGTGGGGCGCCTCCAAGTTGTCTTTTCAGACACCCGGGTCGCACGCAGCACCCCGTCGGAACGCACCTGAAGTGAGCCCTCGAATGCGCCGTATCGCCCTGTCCGTGGCCGTCTCCACGATGGTCCTCCCGCTCGCCGGCTGTGGCGTCCTGAACGCGGCGGGAGACGACGCGAGCGCGAGCCCGACCATGGGCGACCAGGTCACCGTCGGCCTGCTGCTGCCGGAGAAGGCGAACACCCGCTACGACAAGTTCGACTACCCCATCATCAAGAGCAAGGTGGCCGAACTGACCCACGGCAAGGGCAAGGTCGAGTACGCCAACGCCGACGCGGACGCCGGTCAGCAGGCCGAGCAGATGCAGCGGATGATCGACGAGAAGGTCAACGTCATCCTGCTGGACGCCGTCGACGCGCACGCGATCGCGCCGGCCGTGAAGAAGGCCAAGGACGCGGGCATCCCGGTCATCGCCTACGACCGGCTGGCCGAGGGCCCGATCCAGGCGTACATCTCCTTCGACAACGAGCTGGTCGGCGAGGTGCAGGGCCGTTCCCTGCTGGAGCGGCTGGGTTCGGGCGCCGGGCTCTCCGACAAGATCGTGATGATGAACGGTTCGCCGACCGACCCCAACGCCAAGCAGTTCAAGGAGGGTGCGCTCTCCGAGCTGACCGGCAAGGTGACGATCGCGGAGAGCTTCGACACCAAGGAGTGGAAGCCGGAGAACGCCGAGGCCAACATGACCGAGGCGATAGGCCGGATCGGCAAGGACAACATCGCCGCCGTCTACGCCGCCAACGACGGCATGGCGGGCGGCGTCATCAAGGCCCTGAAGAACGCGGGCGTCACCAGCCTGCCCCCGATCACCGGCCAGGACGCCGAACTGGACGCCGTACAGCGCATCCTGGCGGGCCAGCAGTACATGAGCGTCTACAAGTCCTACCCGGACGAGGCCGAGGCCGCCGCCCAGATGGCCGTCGCCAAGGTGCAGGGCAAGGACATCCAGTTCGACGCCCTCACCCAGGACCGCGTCGACAGCCCCACCGACAAGCAGATCCCGGCCAAGCTGGTCCAGGTGACCGCGCTGACCAAGAGCAAGATCAAGGACACGGTCGTCGAGGACGGCATCTACACCGTCGACCAGATCTGCACCGCCTCCTACAAGTCGGCCTGCGCGGCCGTGGGCCTGCGCTGACGCGCGGACGCGCGGCCGGGGAGCGGCCCGGAGACAGGTGAGGGAGGCGGCCCCGGTGACGGCGGGGCCGCCTCCCTTTTCGTCGGCCGCCCGGCCCCCGGCGATCCGGGCATACCGGTGTTTCGCGGTGCCCGGGGCAGGAGGAGCCGTGTTGCGGAGGCGGGCGGCGCCCCGCATAGTTGCGCTGCGAAGTGGCGGCGACCGGGGGTGGAATGGGCGATGGCCGGGCACGCGACGGAGGAGCATCCCCACGGTGCCGACCGGCTGTGCGGGCAGGGGGACCGCGTGTACTCCCGTGCCGTGCGCCGGGGCCGGGTGCCCCGCGCGGACGCGGAGCCGGTGCCCTGCCTGCTGGAGCTGGCCCTGCTGCACCCCGACCCCGACGACATGGACTGGCTGGTCCCCACCTCCCCGCAGGAGGTGATGACCCGGCTGCTGCGCGGGGTCTACGACGAGGTCACCGAGAGCCGGCGCCGGATGGGCTCGGCGGTCGCCGCGTTCGACTGGTACGCCGGGCTCGGCCGTCAACTGCCCGCTATCGGCGCACCGGGTGAGGGCTCCGCGATCCGGGTGCTGGACGGGCTCACCCGTATCCAGGCCGCGATGGACGAGGCCACCGAGCGGTGTGCCACCGAGGTGCTCACCGTGCAGCCCGGCGGCATCCGGCGCGAGGCCGAGCTGACCGAGGGGCTGCACCGGGCGCTCGAACTGCGCGCCCGGGGTGTCCGGATGCGCGACCTGTACACCCATGTCGCCCGGCACGGCCAGGGGTTGCTCAACTACCTGGAGCTGATGGGCGACGCGGTGGAGGCCCGCACGCTGGACGAGGTCATCGACCGGCTCATCCTCTTCGACCGCACGGTCGCCTTCATCCCCGCCAACACCGACCGCACCATGGCCCTGGAGCTGCGCCACCCGGCGCTGGTGGAGTACCTGGTGACGGTCTTCGAGCGGCTGTGGCGGCTGGCCATCCCGCTCACCGCCCCGCTGCCCGACACCGGCATCGAGGGCATCTCGCACCGCGAACGCGCCATCGCCGCGCTGCTCGCCGAGGGCCACCAGGACGCGGTGATCGCCGAGCGGCTCGGGATCAGCGTGCGCACCTGTCGCGCGCACATCGCCCGGCTCTCGGAGACCCTGGGCGCGACCAGCCGTACCCAACTCGGCGTCCGCATCGCCCAGGTGGGGCTGGACGGCCCCTCGCACGGACCGGCGTCCGCGCCCGCCGGCGCGCGGACCCGCCCTAGTCCGCTTCCTTGAGCATCCCGGAGCGGGCGATCAGATAGCCGAGCTGGGCCCGGCTGCCGCTGCCCAGCGCGGTGGCGAGCTTGGCGATGTGGGCGCGGCAGGTGCGGACGTTCATGCCGAGGCGGCGCGCGATGGCCTCGTCGACATGCCCCTCCACCAGGAGCTTGGCGATGGAGTGCTGGATGTCGGTGATGCCGTCCGGAGCGGTCTCGTACGGCGTGCCGGCGCTCAGCGGGACCGCGCGGCTCCACATGAACTCGAAGACCTTGACCAGGTAGCGCACCAGGCCGGGGTGGCGCAGCTCCAGGGCGACCTGGCGGTCCTCGCGGACCGGGATGAAGGCCACCGTCTCGTCGCAGATGATCAGCCGCTCGACCAGTTCGTCGATGGTGCGGTACTCGGCCTTGCCGTCGGTGAAGCGGTCCACGTAGGCGAGCCGGTCGGCGCTGTAGCGGGCGGTGTGCTGGTACAGGGTGCGGATGCGCACCCCGCGCTCGATCAGCGGGCGGTCGCGGTCCAGCGCCTCCAGGAGGCGGTTCTCGGGGCTGCGGCGGCCGCCTGGCTGCACGGTGAGCACCTCGGTGCGGCACTGGCCGGTGGCGAGGTCCAGGGCCGCGTTGATGCGGTCCAGGCCCTCCAGGACGGTGATGGCGTGCGTCGGGGCGTCCTCGCGCGCGCTCAGCGTCATGAAGGGTTCGAAGATCTCGGAGAGCACGATGGACCGGCGCCGCCGCTCCGCGATCTCCCGCTCGATCGGGGTCAGCCGCTGGGCCAGCGCGACGGCCGGCGCCACGGGCCGCAGCCAGCCGGGATCGTCGGGGTCGGGGTGGAGCAGGGCGAACTCCATCAGGCACGGAGCCGCCTCGGCGTCCGCGCGCGGGATACGGCCGGTGCGCAGGGCGCTCGCGTAGAGGCGGTTTCCTTCCGCGCACATCTCTGTCACCGCGTGGGGATGTGTCGCCTCTGTCCCGTTTGTTGCCAAATCTCCACCCCCCAGGGTCCTGAACATGCAGGAACATGATGCACCGATCGTGTGGCGATGATGTGCCTGAATGAGCCATCGTCTAACTCGACGGGGGAAGAGGGGACTTTCAAGTGAGGACGAAGCCGACCATGCGTAACAGAATGCTTCGCTCGGCGCTTGTTGCCGCTCTCTCCGCCGTTGCGGCCGTCGGAACACTGGCGGGCCTCTCCGGTGCGACGAGCGCGCACTCGCCGGGTGACCGGGGGGCCGCGACAGCGGCGGGCGTTCAGGACACCCGGTGGGACACCACGCCGGCGGACACGAGGTGGGACGTCGCCCCGCTCGACACGCGGTGGGACTGATCACCATGACCACGCCTCCCGACGACCGCTCCTTCCGTCGTGAGATGGCCACCGCCTACCGCTCCGGCTGGCACTTCATCGACCTGGTCACCGCCATCCCCCACAGCGGCGACTCGTTGATGGTGACGGTGTTCGGCGAGCCGGTGGTGGTCACCCGTGACGAGGACGAGGACGTACGGGCGTACCGCTGCCTGCGCAAGCCGCGCGGCGCGCCGCAGCCGGTGCGGTGTGCCGTCCGGTACGGCATGATCTTCGTCAATCTGGACCAGCGGGACCACCGTCTCGCGGAGCCCGAGGTCGCCGACCTCAGGACCACAACTGCCACCCCCCGCAGTGCCTGACGCGATTCCCCCGTCGTAAAAGATCGCCTCAGGTACTTCCCCCCGCAGCGGCGTCACCGTGACCTGAACACGGTGACGCCGCTGCAGTTTCTGCGCATATTTCGGGGTTTCGGTACTCCGGCCACGTGGCCGGAACTCTTCAGCCGTGCCCGAGCGCGCGTTCCACCTCGATCTCCAGGGCGACCCGAAGCGGGTTCTCGCGCGGCTCGCGGCCGTACCGCTCGGTGAAGCGCCGTTCCGCCTCCGCGACCGCCTCCCGGTCCTCGCGCACCCGCGCCCGCCCCTCCAGCGTGGCCCAGCGCCGGCCGTCCACCTGGCACACCGCCACCCGCGCCCCCTCGGCCCCGGCCGCGCGCACCAGCGCCGCCTTGGTGCTGGTGCCGCTGGTGATGACACGGGCGATGCCCGCCTCGGGGTCCCAGGTCACGCACACCGGCACGACGTGCGGGCTGCCGTCCGGGCGCAGGGTGGTGAGCGTGCTCAGGTGCCGCTCCCGCCAGAAGGCGACGTACGAATCATCCGGTGCGTCCAGGTCCACGGAGTATGAGGGCATGGCCGAAACCTAGCCAATCCAAGGTTCCCGGCGCTTAATTGAGCGCACCCGACTCAAGTTTGTGTACACTGGTTAAGTCATCAGTGGAGTAGTGGCGGAAGGGGAGAACACGCACGTGGACGCCGAGCTGACCAACAGGAGCCGGGACGCGATCAACGCCGCAAGCCAGCGGGCCGTGACGGAGGGGCACCCCGACCTGACGCCCGCTCACCTGTTGCTGGCGCTGCTCGCGGGCCAGGACAACGAGAACATCACCGACCTGCTCGCCGCCGTCGGCGCCGACCCGGCCGCCGTGCGCGCCGGGGCCGAGCGCGCGCTCGCCTCGCTGCCCAGCGTGACCGGCTCCACCGTCGCGCCCCCGCAGCCCAGCCGGGAGCTGCTCGCCGTCCTCGCGGACGCCGACGAGCGCGCCGGGGACCTCGGGGACGACTACCTCTCCACCGAACACCTGCTGACCGGTCTCGCCGCGAAGGGCGGCGCCGCCGGGGACGTGCTCCGTGAGCAGGGAGCCACCGCCAAGAAGCTGCAAGACGCCTTTCAGAAGGCCAGAGGAGGACGCCGCGTGACCACTGCCGACCCCGAGGGTCAGTACAAGGCCCTGGAGAAGTTCGGCACCGACTTCACGGCCGCCGCCCGCGAGGGCCGCCTCGACCCGGTCATCGGCCGGGACCAGGAGATCCGCCGGGTCGTGCAGGTGCTGAGCCGCCGCACCAAGAACAACCCCGTCCTCATCGGTGAGCCGGGCGTCGGCAAGACCGCCGTGGTCGAGGGGCTGGCCCAGCGCATCGTCAAGGGCGACGTGCCGGAGTCCCTGAAGGACAAGCGGCTGGTCTCGCTGGACCTCGGCGCGATGGTCGCGGGCGCCAAGTACCGCGGTGAGTTCGAGGAGCGGCTCAAGGCCGTGCTCTCGGAGATCAAGGACTCCGACGGGCAGGTCATCACCTTCATCGACGAGCTGCACACCGTCGTCGGCGCGGGCGCCGGGGGCGACTCCGCGATGGACGCGGGCAACATGCTCAAGCCGATGCTGGCCCGCGGTGAGCTGCGCATGGTCGGCGCGACCACGCTGGACGAGTACCGCGAGCGGATCGAGAAGGACCCGGCGCTGGAGCGGCGCTTCCAGCAGGTGCTGGTCGCCGAGCCGAGCGTCGAGGACACCATCGCGATCCTGCGCGGTCTGAAGGGGCGGTACGAGGCGCACCACAAGGTGCAGATCGCGGACAGCGCGCTGGTGGCCGCCGCGACCCTGTCCGACCGGTACATCACCTCCCGCTTCCTGCCCGACAAGGCGATCGACCTCGTGGACGAGGCCGCGTCCCGGCTGCGCATGGAGATCGACTCCTCACCCGTCGAGATCGACGAGCTCCAGCGCGGGGTCGACCGGCTCCGCATGGAGGAGCTGGCGATCGGCAAGGAGACCGACCCGGCCTCCCGCGAGCGCCTGGAGCGGCTGCGCCGCGACCTCGCCGACAAGGAGGAGGAGCTGCGCGGGCTCACCGCCCGCTGGGAGAAGGAGAAGCAGTCCCTCAACCGCGTCGGGGAGCTGAAGGAGCGCCTGGACGACCTGCGCGGCCAGGCCGAACGCGCCCAGCGCGACGGCGACTTCGACACCGCCTCCAAGCTGCTGTACGGGCAGATCCCCGAGCTGGAGAAGGAGCTGGAGGCCGCCTCCGAGGCCGAGGAGGAGGCCGCGCGGGACACCATGGTCAAGGAGGAGGTCGGCTCCGACGACATCGCGGACGTCGTCGCCGCCTGGACCGGCATCCCGGCCGGCCGCCTGCTGGAGGGCGAGACGCAGAAGCTGCTGCGCATGGAGGACGAGCTGGGCAAGCGGCTCATCGGCCAGAGCGAGGCCGTGCAGGCCGTGTCCGACGCGGTGCGTCGCTCGCGCGCCGGGGTCGCGGACCCCGACCGGCCCACCGGCTCCTTCCTGTTCCTCGGCCCGACCGGCGTCGGCAAGACCGAACTGGCCAAGGCGCTCGCGGACTTCCTCTTCGACGACGAGCGGGCGATGATCCGCATCGACATGTCGGAGTACGGCGAGAAGCACAGCGTCGCCCGCCTGGTCGGCGCGCCTCCCGGCTACGTCGGATACGAGGAGGGCGGCCAGCTCACCGAGGCCGTGCGGCGCCGTCCGTACAGCGTGGTGCTGCTGGACGAGGTGGAGAAGGCGCACCCCGAGGTCTTCGACATCCTGCTCCAGGTGCTGGACGACGGTCGGCTGACCGACGGTCAGGGCCGCACCGTCGACTTCCGCAACACCATCCTGGTGCTCACCTCCAACCTGGGCAGCCAGTACCTGGTCGACCCGGCGCTGGACGAGGCGGAGAAGCGGCAGCGGGTGCTGGACACGGTGCGGGCCTCGTTCAAGCCGGAGTTCCTGAACCGGCTGGACGACCTCGTGGTGTTCTCCGCGCTCAGCGAGGCGGAGCTGGCCCGGATCGCCCGCCTCCAGATCGACCGGCTCGGCCGGCGGCTGGCGGAGCGGCGCCTGACCCTCGACGTCACGCCCGAGGCGCTGGCCTGGCTCGCGGAGGAGGGCAACGACCCGGCGTACGGTGCGCGCCCGCTGCGCCGCCTGGTCCAGACGGCCATCGGCGACCGCCTCGCCAAGGAGATCCTCTCCGGCGAGATCAAGGACGGCGACACGGTCCGCGTGGACCGCGCGGAGGACGGCCTGAGGGTGGCTCCGGCCACGAAGAAGTCCCTGTAGAACAGGGCCCGCGCGTTTGCCCCCGGGGCGCGGGTGTCACTCGTCGAAGCGACGCGTGGCACCCGCGCCCGGGCCGCGTGTCCGCCCGTGGCTGACAGGCCGCGCCGGGGCTTGCCACGGACCTCCCCCTCTGGGGGAGGATGGCGGAATTCCGTACGAAGGAGAACCACGGTGAGCATCGACCCGTCCTCGATTCCGAACTTCGGGGGCCAGCCCGAGCAGCAGCCGCAGGGACCGGCGGGCCCCGTCCTCCCGGACCAGGACCTCGTGAAGCAGCTCCTGGACCAGATGGAGCTGAAGTACGTCGTGGACGAGGAGGGCGACCTCGCGGCGCCCTGGGAGCAGTTCCGTACGTACTTCATGTTCCGCGGCGAGGACGAGCAGGCCGTCTTCTCCGTGCGGACCTTCTACGACCGTCCGCACCAGATCGAGGAGAAGACGCGGCTGCTGGAGTCCGTCGACGACTGGAACCGGCGCACCCTGTGGCCCAAGGTCTACACCCACACCCACGACGACGGCACGGTCCGCCTCATCGGCGAGGCCCAGATGCTGATCGGCACGGGCGTCGACCTCAACCACTTCGTCTCCTCCGTGGTGAGCTGGGTCCGCGCGGCCATCGAGTTCGACAAGTGGCTCGCCGAACAGCTCGGCCTGGAGCAGGAGATCGACGACGCGGAGGACTCGGGCGGGGACGTGGAGTAGTCCACGGCCGACCCGCACACACGGCCGAGGGCCGGGGCGCTTCACGCTGCCCCGGCCCTCGGCCGTTCCGCGCGCTCACGCCATGCGCCGCAGCCGGTCCGTGGCCTCCTGGAGGACTTCCGGCTTCTTGCAGAACGCGAAGCGGACGAATGGGGCGCCCGCCTCGCGGTCGTCGTAGAAGACGGCGTTCGGGATGGCGACGACGCCGGCGCGTTCGGGGAGGGTGCGGCAGAAGGTGAAGCCGTCCTTCTCGCCGAGGGGGCGGATGTCGGTGGTGATGAAGTAGGTGCCCGCCGGGCGGAAGACGCCGAAGCCGGCTTCCGCGAGGCCCGTGGCGAGGATGTCGCGGCGGGTGAGCATGTCGCGGCGGAAGTCGTCGAAGTAGGAGTCGGGCAGGGCGAGGGCCTCCGCGACGGCGTACTGGAAGGGGCCGGCGGAGACGTAGGTGAGGTACTGCTTCGCCGAGCGGACCGCGCTGACCAGGGCGGGAGCCGCCGTCACCCAGCCGACCTTCCAGCCCGTGTACGAGAAGGTCTTGCCGGCCGAGCCGATGGTCACCGTGCGGTCGCGCATGCCGGGGAAGCCCGCGAGCGGGAGGTGCTCGGCGTCGTCGAAGACGAGGTGCTCGTACACCTCGTCCGTCACCACCAGCAGGTCCCGTTCCACCGCCAGCTCGGCGATCGCGGCCAGTTCCTCGCGGGTCAGGACCGTGCCGGTCGGGTTGTGCGGGGTGTTGATCAGCAGCAGCCGGGTGCGGTCGGTGACGGCCGCGCGCAGCTCGTCCAGGTCCAGCCGGAAGCGGTCCTCGGCCGGGCGCAGCGTCACCGGTACGCGCCGCCCGCCCGCCATGGCGATGCTCGCCGCGTACGAGTCGTAGTACGGCTCCAGCGCGACCACCTCGTCGCCCGGCTCCACCAGCGCGAGCAGGGTCGCCGCGATGGCCTCGGTGGCGCCCGCCGTGACCAGGACCTCGGTGTCGGGGTCGTACGCGAGGCCGTACCGGCGCCGCTGGTGCGCGGAGATCGCGTGCCGCAGCTCCGGCACGCCGGGCCCCGGCGGGTACTGGTTCCCCCGGCCGTCCCGCAGCGCCCGCACCGCCGCCTCCCTGATCTCCTCGGGTCCGTCCGTGTCGGGGAAACCCTGGCCGAGGTTGATCGCGCCGGTGGCCGTGGCCAGCGCGGACATCTCGGCGAAGACGGTCGTCCCGAACTCGGCGAGCCGGCGGTTGAGGTACGGACGTGCGGTGGAGGTCATGCCGGCCATCCTCCGCCCAAGCTCTGGAGTTCCTCAACTCCGCTTTGGCGTTCTTCGGGGGCGGGCATTCCCCGGTCACCGCGCGGTGCGCGGGATGGCGAGGGGCCCACGGGGGGTCGCTTCGGGGGAACGGAAGGAAGGGGGACGCCATGGTTGTCGGCATCGTCCTCGTCGTGGTGATCGTGGTGGGCCTGGCCGTGCAGCGGTCCCGGCGGAGGCGCAGGTGGGCGCGGCAGCGGGTCTCGCCGGGGACGGCCCGTCCGCTGCGCGGCGGTTCGGGGTCGTCCCAGTCGTCGGGTTCTTCGTCGTCTGTGTACGACGGCGGGTCGAGCTGGTGGGTCTGGGGCGGGGACTCCGGGGGTTCCTCCGGCGGGCATCACGGCGGGCACCACGGGAGTCACCACGGCGGGGACAGCGGCCACGGGGGCCACTCCTCGTGCGGGGGCGGCGGCCACTCGTCCTGCGGGGGCGGATCGTCCTGTGGCGGCGGGTCCTCCTGCGGAGGGGGCGGGGGCTGCGGGGGCGGTAGCTGAGCCACCCGGTCGGCCGGCCCGCCGGGGCGGGGCGGCCGACCGGGGCTGGGCGGCGCGGCCGGAGCGGGGCTGCGCGGCCGGGGCGGGGCTGCGCGGCCGGGGCGGCGGCTCGGCCGCGTTCCGGCCCGCGTTCCGGCTCGCGTCCGGCCCGCGTTCCGGCTCGCGTCCGGCCCGCGTTCCGGCTCGCGTCCGGCCCGCGCTCCCGTGTTCGAACGGGCGCGGCGGACGGCGGCCCGCTCAGCGGCGATATTCAGCCGCCCTCAGCCGCCCCCGCGTGGCGGAAACGCCCAGGGGGGCGGCGCCCCGGGCGCGCGGTCCGGCGGAGCCGTTCGTTCCGCGCTGGGCGTACGCCGTAGTTGAACAATTGAGCTGTGGAGCCCTCTGAGGGATGGAAACCCTCCGAACTTGGGTAAAAACGCTGTGGCACGGCCAGTGTTCGTGATTCCCTCTAAAACACCACCTCAAGCCCTCGGACGTCCTCAGGACACCGCTTCTCCAGCCGGGCCGACCTGGCCGAATCGCCCGGTGTCACCGAGGTGTGCCGCCCCTCTCCTTGTGTGCTAGCGGAGCCGATCCATGCTCACGACCCTGAACACGTCCTACACCGACACCCGAGCCGCCGACCTCGCCTGGGCCCTCGGCCGCGAACCGCTCCCGGCCCTGGCCACCCTCGATCTCGAACTGAGCGGGGCGAAGATGCAGTTGAGGCTGCTCGGCGCCTCCCACCAGGTCCTTCTGGAGGAGGACCTGGGTAGTTGTTCGGAGACGGTCGCGTGCATGCCCGGCTCCTCCACCCCGCTCCCCCTCGGCGTCGCCAAGCGCGTCGGCGACTGGGAGTACGAGTTCGCCGCGCGCGTGGAGATGCTCACGCCGGGCTCCTTCGCGGGCCGCGCGCAGGAGTTGCTCGCGCTGGTCTCCGACCACCCGCACGGACTCGCCGGGGTCTTCCCCGGCAGCCCGCACGCCTTCACCGCGATGCTCGCCCAGCGGCACGAGGGCCAGGTGCGGTGGCGTACCTGGCACGCGTACCCGCAGGACGGGCAGTTGGTGGCGACCCGTACCCGCGTCGGGGTGAGAGTCCCGGCCGGGCAGGGGGCCTGGTAAACCAGCAGGGCCAGGTTGACGGGGAGTTTCCACACGTGTGGGTGACGAAGCGTCCCGCTGTGGTGACGTAACGTCGCAGCGTGATCGATCCGCACGCCCCCGTGTCCTCGGGTGCCCCGCTGTCCTCGGGGGCCCCGCCCTGGACCGAGCCCGCGCGGCTGCCCGTGGAGCCCGGTACCGGGCGGTTCCTGGTGCTCGCGTGCGTCTTCGTCTGCGCGGCCTGCGGGCTGGTGTACGAACTCGAACTCGTCGCCTTCGCCTCGTACTTGATCGGTGACTCGGTCACCCAGGCGTCCGTGGTGCTGTCGGTGATGGTGTTCGCCATGGGCATCGGCTCGCTCGGCGCGAAGCGGCTGCGCTGGCGGGCGGCGGTGGGGTTCGGCGCGATCGAGACCGCGCTCGCGCTGGTGGGCGGGTGCAGTGCGATGGCGCTGTACGCGGTGTTCGCGTGGACCGGCGGCTGGGGTGGCATCTGGGCGGACGGGCCGCGCTGCCTGCTGGTCGGATTCTCGCTCGCCATCGGGTTGTTGGTGGGGGCCGAGGTGCCCTTGCTGATGGAGCTGATCCAGCGCATCCGGCGGCAGGACGCGGGCGGGGCGGTGGCCGACCTCTTCGCCGCCGACTATGTGGGCGCGCTGGTCGGGGGGTTGGCGTTTCCCTTCGTACTGCTGCCGTTCCTGGGCCAGTTGACCGGCGCGCTGCTCACCGGGTCGGTGAACGTGGTCGCGGGGAGCGCGCTGGTGCTCGGGCTGTTCCGGCGTGATCTCACCCGGCGGGCCCGCTGGACGCTGCTCCTCGCCGGGCTGTTGGTGCTCGGCGTGCTCGCCTCCGCCGCCGTGCTCGCCGGTGACTTCGAGGCGGCCGCGCGGCGCGCGGTTTACGGGCCGGACGTGCGGGTGGCCGCGCAGACGGACGTACAGGAGGTGGTCCTCGCCGGAGGTACGGACGGCAAGCCGCTCGACCTCTTCCTCGACGGGCGGCTGCGGGTCGGCGGCCGGGACGAGCGGCGGTACCACGACGCCCTGGTCCACCCCGCGCTGTCCGGGCCGCACCGGCGGGTGCTGATCCTCGGCGGCGGCGACGGGCTGGCCGCGCGGGAGGTGCTGCGGCATCGCGGGGTCGCGCGGGTGGACGTGGTCGAACTGGACGCCGGGCTCGTACGGTTGGCCCGCCGCGACCCCGGCCTCTCCGCCCTCAACGCGCACGCGTACGACGACCCGCGCGTCCACGTCACCACGGCGGACGCGCTGACCTGGCTGCGGCGGGCGCCGGCCGGACGGTACGACGTGGTCCTCGCGGACCTCCCCGATCCCGGCATCACCGCGAGCACCAAGCTGTACTCCCAGGAGTTCTACGGGCTCACCCGGCGCGTCCTCACCCCGACCGGGCGCCTCGCGGTGCACGCGGGGCCGGTGTCGTCGCGGGCCCGCGTCTTCTGGACGGTGGAGGCGACCCTCCGGGCGGCGGGCTTCTCCTCGATCCCCTACCGAGTCCTCGGCCACGACACCGGCTTCGCCACGGGCCCCGACCGCTCGGCGGGGTCTTCCCGCACCCCGCACGACTGGGGCTTCCTCCTCTCCACCCCCGGCCCCCGGCCTCCCCGCCCCCACCTCGACTTCCACCCCTCCACCCTGACCGACTCGGACCTGAGAGCGGACGCGGCGGCGGCCCGCCTCACCCGCGTACCGGGCCTGCGCCCGTCCACGCTGGCGCGTCCGCAGTACTGAGTGGGTTCTGAGGCGGGGGCTTCCGGGTTTGGCCGGCTGTGGGGGCCCGAGTCGGACACGGGGCCAGGAGCGCTCTGTGGTGTTGCGCCGGGTGGGGCACCTCCGCGTTGGGCCCCGCGGGCGGGGGCCTGGGGGCGGAGTCGGCTGTAGGGGGGAACCCCTAGGAGCCGGCTCGGACGGGTCGAAGTGCCTGCGGGTTCAGGGCCTGAGGGCGGGGGCCTCGGCGGCCGGGGCCGGCGGAAGCAGTTGAGGTCTGGCTCCCCTACGGGTCTGGGGCCTCTGCGGGTCTGGGACCCCTGCGGGTCTGGGCCGTGGGGTTCTCGCTGCGGCCAGGCGGGGCAGGTCCCGCTGCGGATTCGGGGGCCTCCGCGGGGTCGCGGCTCACAGGGTGGGAGTTTCCCGGTAGGGCTACGGGTGTCTGTCCTCCGGGGCCGGGGGGCTGCGGCGCCCGGTTCCTCGCTCCCCGACAGGGTCCTGGTCTCCCGTTCGCCGCGAGGGCAGGTGCATTCCGGGGACTACTGGGTAGGCTCGGCCAACATGGAGCTCCAGGTCTTCGTTCCGGTTCCGGTCGACCGGCTCAGGGAGGCCCTCGCGGATGCCGTGAGGGTGGCCCGCGCGGTGCCGGGACTTCAGCAGGACGCCGGGGCGGAACCCGTCGCCGGGCGCCTGAAGCTGCGCGTCGGCGGGCACTCGGTGACGTACCGGGGCACGCTGGCGGTGAGCGCCCGCGCGGACGGTACGTACGCGGTACGCGGTGACGGCGCGGAGGCCCGCGGCGCCGGCACGGTCACGCTGTCGCTGACCTTGGCCCTCGCGTCCACGCAGGGCGGCACGACGGTCACGGTAGGCGGCACCGCTAAGGCGGAGGGCCGCCTCGCCGAACTCCCCGAGGACGCGGTGACCACGGCAGCGAACCGGCTGCTGTCCCGCACGCTGGAGACTTTGGCAGAGGACACCGGCTCGGCGCGGGGCCCGTTGGAGGGCACGGGTCAGCAGGCCGAGTCGGATCAGCGGGCGGAGGCGTCCCGGTCGGGGCAGGCGGAGGGCGTGTCCGAGGCCACCGGCCCTGGGCCGGCGGCAGGCCCCTCTGCGGGCGCCGAGCCGGAAGCGGCGGAGGTCGAGCCGGGACAGCAGGCGCAGGCAGCAGAGGGCGCGTCCGAACCGGAGCAGCAGCAAGCCGAGGGCGACGACGAGAAGCCCGAGTCGGGGCAGCAGCCTGAGCCCGGCACCCAGCCCCCCTCCGTCTTCGACACCGACGTCCCCCCGCCCTCCCTCGACCCCGAGACGGACGCGGCCATTCCCGACACCGTCCCCGACGGTCTGGAGGTCCGCGCCGAACCCCCCGCCGAGGCCGCCCACGCCCGCCGGACGATGATCGGGCGCAGCGCGGAGGAGGTCGACCACGCCCCACCCCGAGGCCGCTACGCCCCTGTCCCCGCCCCTCAGACGGTCACCGCGAACTCCGCCCTCCGCTGGGCCGCCCCGGCGGCGGCGGTGGCGGTCGCTTCAGCGATCGTGGTCGCACGGGCCCTCCGCAAACGCCACTGACCCCTCCGCGACAACGGCGCCCCCCCCGGCTCTGCCGCAACGCCGGCCGGGGCGGCGAAGCGCACGCGGCCCCCGGCGCCGTGAGCGTGGCCGCCCTGGCGTGCTCCAGCAGCCCCCCGACCCGAGCCGAGGGCGGACTCCCGCGCCCCCCGCCTCATGACCCCAGCCCCCGCGCCGCAGCAGCCGTCTGCCGAAGCCCCACCCCTCAGTGCCCCCCCGCCTCACGACCGCAGCCCCCGCGCCGCAGCAGCCGTCTGCCGAAGCCCCGCCCCTCCGGGCCCCCGCCTCACGACCGCAGCCCCCGCGCCGCACCAGCCGTCTGCCGAACCCCCGCCCCTCCGGGCCCCGCCTCACGACCCCAGCCCCCGCCCCGCACCAGCCGTCTGCCGAAGCCCCCGCCCCTCCGCGCCCCCACCGGCCGTGCCGGGCGTCGCCTCCCCCGCCCCGCCTGCAGCGAGCCGTCGCGTCGGCGCCAGGGGGCGACGCGACGGCACCGCCCACCCCGCCCGACCCCCGGAGGGACCAGTAGGGTCGGACCCGTGAGTAACGGAGAGATCACGTTGGCCGCGGGTGACGCGGAGGTACGGGTGCTGCCCGGTAACGGCGGGCGGATCGGGGGGCTGCTGGTCGGCGGGGCCGAGCTGCTGCGTCAGGGGGAGCGGTTCGGGTGTTTCCCGATGGTTCCCTGGTGCGGGCGGATCAGGGACGGGCAGTTCCTGGACGGCGGAGTCGTACGGCAGATGCCGCTGAACTCCCCGCCGCACGCCATCCACGGCACCGCCCGTGACGGCGCCTGGCGCACCGCGCGCAAGTCGGCCGACGAGGCGGTGCTGACGTACGAACTGACCGACCCCTGGCCGCACTCCGGCAAGGTGACGCAGATCGTGAGCCTCGGGGAGGACAGCCTGACGCTGACGATGTCCGTGGAGACGTACGAGGATTCGTTCCCGGCGCAGATCGGCTGGCACCCCTGGTTCAACCGGAACATCGGCGGCGAGGACGTGACGATCGACTTCCACCCGGCGTGGCAGGAGGAGCGCGGTGAGGACCACCTGCCGACGGGCAACCGTATCGAGCCGAGGCCCGGCCCCTGGGACGACTGCTTCGGTATGCCGGAGGGGGTCGACGTGCGCCTGACCTGGCCCGGACAGCTCGAACTCAAGGTCGCCAGCCGCGAACAGTGGGCCGTCGTCTACGACGAGCAGGACGCCGCCGTGTGCGTCGAGCCGCAGACCGGCCCGCCCAACGGGCTGAACACCGCCCAGCGCCTGGTCACCCCGCTGGAGCCGCTGGAGGCGTCCACGACCTGGACCTGGCGCCGCCTCTAAGCTGGGCCCATGACGGATGTACGTGGCGAACTGCTCCAGCAGATCAAGGACAAGGCCGTGGTGCACGGCAAGGTGACCCTCTCCTCGGGTCTGGAGGCCGACTACTACGTCGACCTGCGCCGCATCACCCTGGACGGCGAGGCCGCCCCGCTGGTCGGCCAGGTGCTGCTGGACCTCACCGCCGACCTGGACTTCGACGCGGTCGGCGGCCTGACCATGGGGGCCGACCCGGTGGCCGCCGCCATGCTGCACGCTGCCGCCGCGCGCGGGCAAAAGCTCGACGCGTTCGTGGTGCGCAAGGCCGCCAAGGCGCACGGTCTCCAGCGCCGGGTGGAGGGTCCGGACATCGCGGGCCGCCGGGTGCTGGTCGTCGAGGACACCTCCACCACCGGCGGTTCGCCGCTGACCGCGGTGGAGGCGGTACGGGAGGCCGGCGCGGAGGTCGTCGCCGTCGCCACGATCGTGGACCGGGCGACCGGCGCCGCGGAGAAGATCGAGGCCGGGGCGGGCGTTCCGTACCGGTTCGCCTTCTCGAAGGATGAACTGGGGCTGGACTGACGGTCCGCCTGGCGCTGGACTTCTCCCCGGCCGCCGAACCGTCCGGCAGGGCAGGTCTGGAAAGATGGGGCCGACGCCGATGTCGCCCCCCAGGGTCCAGGCCAGGGCCGCATATCGCAGAACGCCAACCCGCAACACGAGGAGCGGACAGATGCCCATCGCAACTCCCGAGGTCTACAACGAGATGCTCGACCGGGCGAAGGCAGGCAAGTTCGCCTACCCGGCCATCAACGTCACCTCCAGCCAGACCCTGAACGCGGCGCTGCGCGGCTTCGCGGAAGCGGAGAGCGACGGCATCGTCCAGATCTCGACCGGCGGCGCGGAGTTCCTCGGCGGCCAGTACAGCAAGGACATGGTGACCGGCGCGGTCGCGCTGGCGGAGTACGCGCACATCCTGGCCGAGAAGTACCCGGTCAACATCGCGCTGCACACCGACCACTGCCCCAAGGACAAGCTGGACGGTTACGTGCGTCCGCTGCTCGCGCTCTCCGAGGAGCGGGTGAAGGCCGGCCGCAACCCGCTGTTCCAGTCGCACATGTGGGACGGCTCCGCCGAGACCCTCGCGGACAACCTGGAGATCGCCCAGGAGCTGCTGGAGCAGGCCCGCCGCGCGAACATCGTGCTCGAGGTCGAGATCACCCCGACCGGCGGTGAGGAGGACGGCGTCTCGCACGAGATCAACGACTCCCTCTACACCACGGTCGACGACGCGATCCGTACCGTCGAGGCGCTGGGCCTGGGTGAGAAGGGCCGTTACCTGCTGGCCGCGTCCTTCGGCAATGTGCACGGCGTGTACAAGCCGGGCAACGTGGTGCTCCGCCCGGAGCTGCTGAAGGAGCTGAACGACGGGGTCGCCGCGAAGTTCGGCAAGCAGTCGCCGTTCGACTTCGTCTTCCACGGCGGTTCCGGTTCCTCCGAGGAGGAGATCCGTACCGCGCTGGAGAACGGCGTCGTGAAGATGAACATCGACACGGACACCCAGTACGCCTTCACCC
This sequence comes from Streptomyces sp. NPDC018263, assembly GCF_055562575.1. Taxonomy (NCBI): domain Bacteria; kingdom Bacillati; phylum Actinomycetota; class Actinomycetes; order Kitasatosporales; family Streptomycetaceae; genus Streptomyces; species Streptomyces sp. NPDC018263. The sequence continues at coordinate 225,757 of NZ_JBVHFA010000003.1, read as the reverse complement.
GTCCGGTCGCCGACCACATGTTCCGTCACTACGACGGTGTGCTGAAGGTCGACGGCGAGGTCGGTGACAAGAAGCAGTACGACCCGCGCACCTGGGGCAAGCTGGCCGAGGCGGGCATGGCGGCGCGTGTCGTGATCGCCGCGAACAACCTGCGGTCGGCGGGCAACAAGATGAAGTGACCCTCCGTGGTCTCCCGTAGGGGGCCCGGCACCCTGTCTTCCACAGGGGCCGGGCCCCCTACGGGTATCCGGGGTATACCTGGGGGCATGCCCGATGTCCGGCTGGCGTCCCCCAAGGGCCGGTGGATTCTGCTGACCACCGTGCTCGGCTCCAGCATGGCCCTGCTGGACTCGACCGTCGTCAATGTCGCGCTGCCCCGCATCGGCCGCGACCTCGACGCGAGCCTGGCGGCGCTCCAGTGGACGGTCAACGCGTACATGGTGACGCTGGCGGGGCTGATCCTGCTGGGCGGTTCGCTGGGGGACCGGTACGGGCGGCGCAAGGTCTTCGTGATCGGCGTGGTGTGGTTCGCGGCGGCCTCGCTGATGTGCGGGCTGGCCCCCGACCCGAACGTGCTGATCATCGCCCGTGCGCTCCAGGGCGTGGGCGGGGCGCTGCTCACGCCGGGGTCGCTCGCGCTGATCCAGGCGTCCTTCCATCCGGACGACCGCAGCCGCGCGGTGGGGCTGTGGTCCGGGTTCGGCGGGGTGGGCGCGGCGATCGGGCCGTTCCTGGGGGGCTGGCTGGTGGAGGGGCCGGGCTGGCGCTGGGTGTTCCTGCTGAACGTGCCGCTCGCCCTGATCTGCGTACCGGTCGCCCTGCGGCACGTACCCGAGTCGGACGCGGGGCCCGCGCGCGGGCGGTTCGACGTGCTCGGGGCGGTACTGGGCGCGGTGGCGCTGGCGCTGCTGACGTACGCGCTGATCGAGGCCCGCTCCGCGTCCGCCGCGGTGTGGGTGACGGCGGCGGCGGGCGTGGCGGCGGCGGTGGCCTTCGTGTACGTGGAGCACCACCGGCCGAACCCGATGCTCCCGCCGGACATCTTCGCCTCGCGCCAGTTCACGGCCGTCAACCTGGTCACGCTGTGCGTGTACGCGGCGTTCGGCGGCTTCTTCTTCCTGACGGCGCTGCAACTCCAGGTCGTGGCGGGCTACTCCCCCTTGGCGGCGGGTACGGCTCTGCTCCCGCCGACGATCCTGATGCTCCTGTTCTCCTCCCGCTCGGGCGCCCTCGCGGACCGAGTGGGCCCCCGCCTCCCCCTGACGGTCGGCCCTCTGCTGTGCGCGGCGGCGATGCTCCTGATGCTCCGGGTCGGCCCCGGCGCGAACTACCTGACGGACGTCCTCCCCGCGCTCCTGGTCATGGGCACGGGGATGGTCACCCTGGTGGCCCCCCTGACGGCGACGGTCCTCGCCTCGGTCGACACGTCCCGAGCGGGCCTGGCCAGCGGCATCAACAACGCGGCGGCGCGGGCGGCGGGCCTGGTGGCGGTGGCCGCCCTCCCCCTCCTGACCGGCATGGGCCCGGAGGCATACCGCCTCCCGGCGGCCTTCAACTCGTCCTTCGACAAGGCGATGCCGATCTGCGCGGGAGTCCTCGTCCTGGCGTCGCTCCTCTCCGCCACCCTGATCCGCCACCGCCCCACCCCGAACTGCCCGCACCCGAAATGCCGAACCCACGGCAGCATCACGACTCCGCCACTGGAGACGGGGGAGACGGAGCCGGTTTCGAGGGGGTGAGGGGCGCCAGAACGGGACGCTGCACCCGATCGGGTTGCTTCAACGGACTGCCGCAACTGTGGACGAGTGTCTAGCGTGATAGCCCACGAAACCACGGTGGGCACGACGAGGGGGACGCCATCATGTTGTTCGAGGCGATGACGGCGCTGGCTGCGGCCGGTGGCAGTGCGGTGGTGCAGGCGGCGGGTACGGACGCGTGGAACGGGTTCCGGGGGCGGGTCGCGGCGCTGTTCGGCCGGGGCGACGCCCGGCGTGAGGCGGCGGAGCTGGAACGTCTGGACCACACCGCCCACGCTCTGACCGCCGCGGGCGAGGAAGCGCCGGCGCAGCGGGCCCGCCAGGAGGGGGCGTGGGCGGCCCGGTTCGAGGGACTGCTGGAGAACCTGGACGAGGCGGAGCGCGATCAGGTGGTGGGCGAGCTGCGGTCGCTCCTGGCGTTCGTCGCCGAGACGACGGGTGACGCGGTGGTGGGGACGGGCAAGGCGACCGCGCGGGACGGGGGCAGTGCGGTGACCGGTATCAAGCGGTCTGGTGAGGCGGCGGGAGGACCGGCGCGGGCCGCGAACACCGGGGACGCGGAAGCGACCGGGGCGGGCTCCCATGCGGTTTCGGGGATCGTGCACGAGCGCTGAGGCACCGGTAGCGGGGGCGGGAGTGAAGTTGGACGACGGGGTCGGCGAGCCGGGGTTCGGGCAGCTCGCCCGCGATACGGGGGCTGCCACGGCCAGTGCGCCGCACAGTGTGGCAGTGGCCGGTATCTACAACGCCCGCACCGAGTTGCCGGCCGACGCGCTGCGGCCTCCGTCGCAGGTGGACGTCCGCGACGGGCTGGACGACCTGCCGTGGCGGCCCGACCACTTCGTGGGCCGGGACGACGAACTCGACCGAATGGACGGTGTGCTGAGCCGACCGGGGGCGGTGCTGGTGCAGGCCGTGCACGGCTTGGGCGGCATCGGCAAGAGCACCCTTGCCGCGCACTGGGCCGCGACTCGTGAGCACGGACGCCGACCGGTGCGCTGGTTCACCGCCGACAGCCCGGCCGGTGTCCAGCAGGGTCTCGCCGACCTCGCCGTAGCGCTCCAGCCCGCGCTGAAGGTGCTGCCGGTCGACGCGCTGGCCGAGTGGGGGCTGCAGTGGCTGGCCGGCCACACCGGCTGGCTGGTCGTCCTCGACAACGTCAACGACCCCGCGCACATCGCTCCGCTCCTCAGCCGGGCACCGGGCGGCCGTTTTTTGATCACCAGCCGACTCGGGGACGGGTGGGGCGGGGACGTCGCGCTGGTCCGCCTGGACGTCCTGGCGCCGGAGGAGTCCCTGGACCTGATCACGTCGATCATCACCCGCAAGGGCCCGCGCGACCTGGACGGCGCCGCGGAACTGTGCGAGGAACTGGGGCACCTGCCCCTGGCCGTCGAGCAGGCCGGGGCCTACATCGCCCAGACCCCCTTCACGACCCCCCGTACCTACCTTCAGCTCCTGGCCGAACACCCCGCGGAGATGTACGAGCAGGCGGGTGCCACGACCCCGGACGAACGGACCGTGGCGCGGGTCTGGACCATCACCCTCGACCACATCGCGTCCCGCCAGCCCCTGGCCGTCGACCTGCTCCGCATCCTGGCCTGGTACGCCCCCGAGGCCATTCCAGCCTCCCTGGCGGGGCTCCCCGACGGCGGGCCGGTCCAGACGAACCAGGCGCTGGGGCTGCTGACCGCCTACAGCATGATCACTCCGGACCCGGCAACGGGAACGATCGCCGTCCACCGCCTGGTCCAGGCGCTCGCCCGTACCCCGGACCGGACGAATCCGCACCGCTCAGCGGATCGCATCGAGCGGGCTCGTGCCAGCGCGGCCGCCAACATCGGAACTGCGTTGCCCCAGCAGTGGGACGACCCGGCCACCTGGCCCCGATGGCGCGCCCTCGTTCCACACATCGAAGCCCTCACCCAATACACCGACGAGGACACCGACCTCATCGCCGCCCGCATCCTCAACCAGACCGGCCTCTACCTCAAAAACCAGGGCCTCGTCACACGCGCGATCAGCGCCCTTCTACGTGCCCATGCCAGCTACGAACGACTTCTGGGCGATGACGCACCCGACACCTTCACCAGCCGCAACAACCTGGCCAGCGCCTATCTGGACGCCGGCGACCCCACCCGCGCCATCCCGCTCCACCGGCAGAACCTTGAGGACCGCATGCGGGTTCTTGGTCCTGACCACCAACACACCTTCACCACCCGCAACAACCTGGCCAACGCATACCAGGCCGCTGGCGACCCCACCCGCGCCATCGCCCTCCACCGGCAGAACCTTGAGGACCGCATACGGGTCCTTGGCCCCGACCACCCCCACACACTCAGTACCCGCAACAACCTCGCCGGCGCCTATCAAGCCGTCGGCGATCCCAGCCGCGCCATCCCCATCCACAGGCAGAACCTCGACGACTGCGGCCGGGTCCTCGGTCCTGATCATCCTCATACGCTCAGCACTCGCAATAACCTCGCAAATGCCTATCTGGATGTCGGAGATCCCGCCCGCGCCATTCCGCTTTTTGAACGGGCGTTGGAAGACTGCACCCGGATCCTAGGTCACGACCATCCGCAAACCCTCGCCGGCCGTAACAACCTCGCCGCCGCACACCAGAGCGCCGACGACCTGACGCGCGCCATCACCCTCTTTGAGCAGACCCTCGGGGACTGCAGCAGGGCCCTCGGCCTCGACCATCCCTACACGCTCGTCACTCGTAACAACCTCGCCAATGCCTATCGAGACGCCGATGATTTGACCCACGCCATCACTCTTCTTGAGCAGAACCTCCGCGACTTTGTTCGGATCCTCGGCCCGGACCACCCTGACACCCTCACCGCCCGCAGCAATCTCGCCCTTGCTCACCGGAGGGTCGGCAATCTGGAACACGCCATCACTCTGCTGCGGCATAGCGTGGCTCTGTGCCGAGAACGATTCGGGGCCGACCATTCGCTGACGGCAAAAGCTGAGCACGCCTACGCGCTGGCATGGCAGAAGCGAGTTTTGAGCAGTCCGAAGCTGGAGTTCGGACGTGTGTCGAGGGGCTGAAGGGTTGCAGCTCCGAGAGCGGCTGGGCGCAGCAGCCGCGCGCTACAAGCAGGGGTGGGTATGAGCGAGGCATTCGGCGGCGCGGGACCGTTCGCGTCGGGCACCGGTGCCACGGCGGTCGGCCCGTACAGCATGGCCGTCTCGGGTAACTACACCTCCCGCGTGGAGTTGCCGTCCGACGCGCTGCGCCCGGCGTCGCAGGTGTCGGCTGGGGAGGTGATGAGCAATATCCCCCGGCACCGGACCAGCTTCGTCGGACGCAGGGATGAACTCGAGCGACTGGACGATGTATTGAGCGCGCCGGGGGCGGTGCCGGTGCAGGCCCTTCATGGGCTGGGTGGTGTCGGCAAGAGCACGCTCGCTGCGCAATGGGCCGAGACCCGCGACCACGGCTGTCAGCCAGTGCGCTGGTTCACCGCCGACAGCCCCGCCGGTGTCGCCCAGCGGGCCGGGTTTCCGCTTGGCAAGACGTGCATTTCGCGCACGATCTCGCGACTCTGCTCTGGGTGAGGACGGGCTGCTCGTCCGCCGTTCCGGCCTGGGCGTGAGGGAGCCGGAGCGCGACAGAGATCCGGAATTCTGGAGGGCGCAGGACCCTGGTCGGCTGGTCAACACGGACTCGAAACTCTGCCGGTCACCCCGCAGACCCGCGTCGACCGGAAGGCCGGCTCGCCACGACACCTGTGACGAGCCAAGCCGGCGCACCTACCGGCGCAGCTCCGTGTAAGCGTCCTCGCTGCTGTCCTGGAGGAACTGCCAGCAGCGGTCGGCCTCTTCCTTTTCGTTGATGGCGTCGGCCGCGCGGGCGAGGGCGGCGAGGCAGCGGAGGAAGCCTCGGTTGGGGCGGTGGGACCAGGGGATGGGGCCGTGGCCCTTCCAGCCGGCGCGGCGCAGGGCGTCGAGGCCGCGGTGGTAGCCGGTGCGGGCGTAGGCGTAGGACTCGACCACGCGGCCGGCCTCGAAGGCGTCGTCCGCGAGCATCGCCCAGGCGAGGGAGAACGTGGGGTACTTCGCCACGACCTCCGCCGGGGCCTGCGAGTCCTCGCCCAGCAGGCGGTACGCCTCTTCGTTCTCGGGCAGGTGCGTCGGGTCCGGGCCGCCGAGCAGGTTCTTGTGCGTAGTCATGGGTGAAGTCTGCCACTAGGGGTCGGGGCCCGGAGGGGGTCGGGGAGGCGTTCGTAGACCGTCACTCGCCGGCCCCGTACGGTCTCGTCCGCGACCGGGGTGAAGTACCTGCGGAGGGCGGCCCTCTTGGCCTTGTCGCGGCGGGCCGAGTCGCGCTTCGCCACACCTGGCGCGTCTGTGACCAGCAGGATTCGGGTGCAGCGCGGGATCGCGGCCGTGATGGCGGCCGGCTGCGCCTCTACGCCCTTGAGGGTGCCCGAGGCCACCGGCGACTCCGTCAGGGCTATGTCCCGCAGGTCCCTGAAGGCGTCGGGGGAGACCAGGGCCGTGTCGCGGCGGGCGGACGGGATGAAGAGGACCGCGTCTCCGGGGTGCTTCAGGTGGTGGACGCGGTCGGCGGCGGACAGTACGTCGTCCACGCGGCTCTCGGGGGAGCGTCTGGCCAGGGAGTAGGGGAGGAGGGCGCCCAGGGCCGACAGGAGTGCCAGGGGGAGGATCAGGCGTGCGGTCCTCGGGAAGCGGGGGGTCGTCGCGTCGATCGCCCGGCCCAGTGCCGTGCCGATCAGGAGGGTCAGGCCGAGCTGGCCGAAGAGGATGTAGCGGTCCAGGAAAAGGGGCTTGATCAGGGAGATCCCTGTCAGGGCGAGGAGGGGGACCGCCAGTAGGGGCAGGCCGATCGAGGCGACGGAGGGCCTGCCGGGGTGAGGGCGGTCCAGAAGGGCCCCCAGGGTGCCGATCGCCAGCAGAATCGCGGGGCCGATCAGCATGTGCCAGGTCAGGGGCGGTATCCAGGAGATCTGCTCGGACTGGCCCCGGCTGAAGAGGATCAGCGGAGCCGTCCCCGCGAGGGCGCCCGCCGCGGCGAGGGCCCAGCGGGCCCACGTACCCCGCGCGGCCCGCGTCCAGCACAGCGTCACCGCGTGCGCGACCAGCACCAGCAGGGCGAGCCAGTTCAGCAGCCCGCACAGCAGGACCGTCACGCCGTACGCCGCCCACCAGCAGGACGCGGGGCGCTCCAGCAGCACCGTCAGGAGCAGCGTCGAGACGGCCGCGCCCGCCATGACCAGCGCGTACGGCCGGCCCTCCTGGAGGTGGAACTGCACAGCCGGGAGCAGCCCGAGGGCCAGGCCCGCGCCCAGCCCGGCGCGGTTCCCGGCCAGCCGTTGTCCGATGACCGTCACGCAGCCCGCCGCGACGGCGACGGCCAGGACGGAGGGCAGGCGGAGGGTGGTGGTGCCTGGGCCGAAGCAGGTGAAAAGGCCGTGCATCAGCAGGTAGTACAGCCCGTGCACGGCGTCGACCTGCCCGAGGAGGTGCCAGATGTCGCCCGCCGGACGCCGGGCCACCTGCCAGGTCGCCGCCTCGTCACGCCACACGCTGTGGTCCCGCGACAGCCCCCACAGCCCGAGCCCCACGGTCCACCCCACCGGCACCACCCACAGGGCCCTGCCCCTAGGGGGCCGTACGGGAGCCCCCGCAGCCCGCGCCCGCACCTCCACCGAGGTCACGACCCCGCCCCCGAAAACGCGCACAGCACAGCCCGCACCCCTCCCCCGATACGCGCGAGCCCGCGATCCCCCGTGCCCCCATGACACCCACGGCCACTCCCGCCCCACTTGTGACCCTAGGTGATCTCATCCAGGAAGAGAACGGTCGCTTACGGTCAGCGGCCCGACGGCCCGACGGCCCGACGGCCCGACGGCCCAGCGGCCCAGCGGTCCCGCTACGGCCCACACAGCCCGGCCCCCGCCCGGGCCGGCGCAGCCGCCGCTTGCCGTATCCCATGGGATTGCGGAGGATTCCCCGTGGGGACCGGGGCCCCCGTGCCGGATTCGGCAGGGGCGGACCGCTACCCGGAGTTCAACAGGAGACAGCGATGTCCCATCAGGCTCACCCCCCTTCCCAGGCCGCCGAAGAGGCCGCTGAGCCCGAGACCCCGCATCTCGATTTCGCCGGTACGACGCCGTACGAGGACTACGTCCGGGCCGACGTGCTCACCCACCTCCAGCACACCCTCTCCGACGACCCCGGAGAGATGGTCTTCCTGGTCACGACCCAGGTGATGGAGCTGTGGTTCACGGTGATCACGCACGAGTGGGAGACCGCCGCGAAGGCGCTCCGCTCGGACGACGTGCCCACCGCGATCGCCGCGCTGAAGCGTTCCGTACGGGAGCTGGACGCCCTGAACGCGTCCTGGCGCCCGCTGGCCCAGCTCACCCCGGCCCAGTTCAACTCGTACCGCTCGGCCCTGGGGGAGGGGTCGGGGTTCCAGTCGGCGATGTACCGCCGCATGGAGTTCCTGCTCGGCGACAAGTCCGCGTCGATGCTCGTCCCGCACCGGGGCACCCCCCGTACGTACGCCGAGCTGGAGAAGGCGCTGTGCGAGCCGAGCCTGTACGACGAGGCGGTACGCCTGCTCGCCCGGCGCGGCCACGCGATCCCGGAAGAGGTGCTGAACCGCGACGTGTCCCAGCGGTACGAGCCCGTCGAGGCGGTCGAGGCCGCATGGACGGCCGTGTACTCCGGTGACCCCGACACCGACCTCGCCCGTCTCGGGGAAGCCCTGACGAACGTGGCCGAGCTGGTCTGGCGATGGCGCAACGACCACCTGGTGGCGACCCGCCGCGCGATGGGCTCCAAGGCCGGCACCGGCGGCTCCGCCGGAGTGGCCTGGCTGGAGAAGCGGGCCCGCAAGAACGTGTTCCCCGAGCTGTGGACGGCGAGGTCCCATGTCTGACCGTACGGAACTGGCGCTGCGCGCCAAGGAGTTGGACGCGGCCGACGCGCTCGCCGGACTGCGTGACCGGTTCGTCCTCGACGACGGCGTGTACCTGGACGGCAACTCCCTCGGCGCGCTCCCCGCGCACGTACCCGAGCGGATGCGGGACGTACTGGCCCGCCAGTGGGGCGAGTTGCGTATCCGCTCCTGGGACGAGTCGGGCTGGTGGACCGCGCCGGAGCGGATCGGGGACCGGATCGCCCCGCTGATCGGCGCCGGACCGGGGCAGGTCGTGGTGGGCGACTCCACAAGCGTCAACGTCTACAAGGCACTTGTGGCCGCCGTACGGATGGCGGGCGAGGGCCGGAACGAGATCCTGGTCGACGCCACGACCTTCCCCACGGACGGCTATATCGCCAACTCGGCCGCCCGCATGACGGGTTGCGAGCTACGCGCCCTGAACCCCGCCGAGATTCCCGCCGCCCTCGGCCCCCGCACGGCCGCGGTCCTGCTCAACCACGTCGACTACCGCACCGGCCGCCTGCACGACCTGCCCGCGCTGACGGCGGCCGTCCACGACGCCGGCGCCCTGGTCGTCTGGGACCTCTGCCACAGCGCGGGCGCGCTGCCGGTCGGGCTGGACGCGCACGGGGTGGACCTGGCGGTCGGCTGCACCTACAAGTACCTGAACGGCGGCCCCGGTTCGCCCGCGTACCTGTATGTCCGCGCCGATCTCCAGGACCGTTTCGACTCCCCGCTGCCGGGCTGGAACTCGCACGCCGAACCCTTCGGGATGAACCCCGACTACACCCCGGTGCCGGGCGCGCGGCGCGGGCGGGTCGGCACGCCGGACATCCTCTCCATGCTGGCGCTGGAAGCGGCCCTGGAGGTGTGGGACGGGGTCTCGGTGGACGCCGTACGGGCCAAGTCGCTGACCCTGACCGACTTCTTCCTGGACTGCGTGACCGCGTACACCGAGCCCGGCCGGGTGGAGTGCGTGACGCCGTTGCGGCACGAGGAGCGGGGCAGCCAGGTCGCGCTGCGCTGCGCGGACGCCGGTGACGTGATGAAGCGGCTGATCGACCGGGGCGTGGTGGGCGACTTCCGCCACCCGGACGTGCTGCGCTTCGGCTTCACCCCGCTGTACGTCGGGTTCGCGGACGCGGAGCGGGCGGCGCGGGTGCTCGGCGAGGTGCTGGCGTAGGCGTACGGGTGAGGCGCCGGGGGGCTGTGCGGAGGGACGAACTCCGCGCAGCCCCCCTTTTGCCTCACCCTGGGTGACATCCCCGTGTCCGCGCACGTCACGGGCCTGATACCGTCCCGGCCAACGGCCGAATCCCCACCGTGGCCCGGTCCCCCAAACCCCTTACACAGCCGGAAGGTTGGAGCATGCCGGAGGACGCAAGCGCAGCCCGTGCCGCCGCCGAGGAGGAGTCGGCGTTCTCCCATCCGCCCGTCGACCCCGACGCGAGCGCCCCCTACGGGGACCACCCCGACCAGGTGATCGACTTCTACGCCCCGCGCACCGGGGCGGCGTCCGCGCCGCTGGTCGTCGTCCTGCACGGCGGGGCGTGGCGGGCGCGGTACGACCGGCGGCACATCACCCCGTTCGCGGACTTCCTCGCGCGGCGCGGCTTCGCCGTGGCGAACGTGGAGTACCGGCGCGGCGGGCCCGGCATCCCGGCGCAGAACACGGGCGGCGAGACCGCGCCCGTCCCCCCGGCGGGCCGCTGGCCGGAGACCTTCGACGACGTCGCCGCCGCGCTGGACGCGCTGCCCGAACTGGCCCGCGAGGCGCTGCCCAGTGCGGACGTCCGGCGCGTCGTCCTCACCGGGCACTCGGCGGGCGGGCACCTCGCGCTGTGGGCGGCCGCGCGGCACGTCCTCCCGGCGGACTCGCCCTGGCGTACGGACCGGCCGGCGCCGTTGCGCGGGGTCGTCGCGCTGGCGCCGATCGCGGATCTGGGGCTGGCGGAGAAGCTGGAGGTCTGCGAGGGGGCCGCGCTGCAACTCCTGGGCGGGGAGCACTCGTTCGCGGAGCGCGCGCCGCACGCGGACCCCGCGCTGCTCCTCCCGACCGGTATCGCCACGACCTTGGTGCAGGGCCGTACCGACCGGGATGTCCCCTACGAGGTGGCGGAGTCCTTCGCGGACGCGGCGGCCAGGGCCGGGGAGGTCGTGGGGGTCACGCTGCTGGAGGACGTGGGGCACTTCCCGCTGATCGACCCGGCGGCGGACGCGGCGGCGGTGGTGGCGGAGGAGATCGCCCAACTGGCTTTCTGAGGTCACGCCTTGACCGGGTCGTCGCCGGCCCGCTTGATCAGGCGGTCGCCGACGGCCAGGGACTTCCAGAGCTGTCGGCCGATCCGTACCTTCGTGGACTCGCCGTTCTCCAGGCGGAGTTCGACGAAGTGGTACATGTTCGCGCCGTCGAGCATGCCGCGCGACTTGTCGGTGACGACGCCTTCCCAGGCGTCGTCCTGTCCGGGTTTGCGGGATTTGAACATGGGACGAGTCTAGGAAGGCGGGGTCCCCCAGGGGCAGTGCCGAGGGGCACGTCCTGGGGATGACACATGTCATCTACCCCGGTGGGGCCCGCACGGACTAGCGTCCCCCCATGGGCACCACCTTCGACCCCTGGTCACCCGAGTTCCTCGCCGACCCCTACCCGGCCTACGCGGAGCTGCGGGCGCGCGGGCGGGTGATCCGGTACGAGCCGACGGACCAGTGGCTGGTGCCGCACCACGCCGACGTCTCGGCGCTGCTGCGGGACCGGAGGCTGGGGCGGACGTACCAACACCGGTTCACGCACGAGGAGTTCGGGCGTACGGCGCCGCCGCCGGAGCACGAGCCGTTCCACACCCTCAACGACCACGGCATGCTCGACCTGGAGCCGCCGGACCACACCCGCATCCGGCGCCTGGTGTCGAAGGCGTTCACCCCGCGCACGGTGGAGCGGCTGCGGGAGTACGTGCACGGGCTGGCGGACTCCCTGGTGGCCGGCCTGGTCGCGGCGGGCGGCGGTGATCTGCTGGCCGACGTGGCGGAACCCCTCCCGGTCGCGGTGATCGCGGAACTCCTGGGCATCCCGGAGGGGGACCGGGCGCCGCTGCGGCCCTGGTCGGCGGACATCTGCGGGATGTACGAGCTGAACCCGTCCCCGGAGGTGGCCGCGCGGGCGGTACGGGCGTCGGTGGAGTTCTCGGAGTACCTACGGGGTCTGATCGCGGCGCGCCGCTCGTCCCCCGGGGAGGACCTGATCTCGGCCCTGATCGCGGCCCACGACGAGGACGACCGGCTCACCGAGCAGGAGATGATCTCCACGGCGGTGCTGCTGCTGAACGCGGGCCACGAGGCGACGGTGAACGCGACGACGAACGGCTGGCTGGCGCTGTTCGAGCACCCGAATCAACTGGCTCTGTTGCGCGCGGACTTGAGCCTGATCCCCACGGCGGTGGAGGAGCTGCTCCGCTACGACACGCCCCTCCAGCTCTTCGAGCGCTGGGTCCTGGACGACATCGAGCTGGCCGGGACGGTGATCCCTCGCGGCGCCGAACTCGCCCTCCTCTTCGGCTCGGCCAACCACGACGAGGCGGCCTTCGACGCCCCGACGAAGGTGGACCTGTCCCGTAGGGACAACCCCCACATCTCCTTCAGCGCGGGCACCCACTACTGCATCGGCGCCCCGCTGGCCCGGCTGGAACTGAGCGCCTCCATGAGGTCCCTCCTCACCCAGACCCCCACCCTGACCCTCACCACAGACCCACCCCGAAAACCGGGATTCGTGATGCGGGGGCTGGAGGAACTAAAGGTGACCGTCGCCTGAGGACCGGGTGCCTCGGACGATCAGTGTGCCGAGTCCCCCTGGCTCCAAGCCGGGCACGACCTCGGCGCGGACGTCGAGGAATCCGTGGCGCTTGAGGAGGTCGGCCCACTGGGGGGCAGTGAACTGCCAACGGTGAACGACCAGTTCGCCGGACCGTCCTTCCAGCCACCGTCCGCCCATCTCCTGCGCGCCGTACTGCCCCACGATGGGCTCACGGTGGGAGAAGGCGAACACCCCGCCGGGGGCGAGGCGTTGTGAGACGAGAGGGAAGAGCACATCGGGATCGGTGAACCAGACCGCGCCCCAGGTCGAGTAAATGGCGTCCCACTGACGGGAGTCGGCCGCGAGGAACGCGCAGACCTCGGCGTGCACGAACTCCAGCCCCGGCAGGTCGGACCAGAACCGCCGGGCGCGGGCCACCTGGGTGGCCGAGAAGTCCACCCCGGTCACCCGCGTCCCCCGCCGCGCGAGGAAGGCCGCGTTCTCCCCCTCGGCCGGCCCCAGGTCGAGTGCACTCCCCGGCTCCCCGAGCACCTCGGCACCGGGCCCCTGCCCCGGCACCCCGGTCCACTCGAACCGCTCGGCCCCCGGCCGCGGTTCCTCCCCCTCACCCCGGTACGGCCGGTACTTGCCCCAGTACTCGGCCGGGGTCATGGGGGCGGCGCTGCTCATGTGGGCCCTCCGGGGCGGGTGCGTTTTCGGAGCCGCCAAGCTACCCGGCTGCCTTACGCGCCGAGCCCGGAAGGCCGAAAACTGTCACATATGCGCGCGAAAAGGCCCGAGGCCGTCCGGTGACGGTCTCGGGCCTGAGGGACTCTACCGGCTCAGTGACAGTCCGAACCGGGCCTGCACGGGCCGCACTTCCCGTAATCGGCCTCCCACAGGGACCAGTCCACGGGGAAGCCGTTGGCGGCGATGATGTGCGCGGTGCGTTCGACGGAGCCGTCGTGCTTGAAAGCGATCTCCGGGATGTGTTCGAGAAAGCCGCCGTTGAAGTGGCGGGCGCAGAACTCGCGGTAGTTGCGGGTGTCCAGGATGAACGTGTGCACGGCGATGTCCACGATCCGGCCGCAGCACATCTCCAGACCCTGGCCCCACTTCTCCATGGCGGTGATGAGGTAGGAGACGGCGGCGGCGAACAGGCGTTCCGCCATCACCTTGTCGAACGGGTGGTCGCGCATGAGGAGCGTGACCTCGCGGTCCCACACCTCCGGCGTCACGTAGTCCCGAGGATCGCGGGTGGGCTCGTTGCCGTGCTGGGGTTCGCGGGTGATCCACGCTGTTGCCATGGTGCCCTCCGAATCTGCGGGATGCCGCTGCCGAATGCCGGGAGGCGCGATGTTCGTTGAGGTAACCGTGACGCTACGGAGCGTTTATGCACAGAGGGCGTCCGGTGTCATGGGGCGTTAGTCCCCGGGAATTGGTCGGGGCTCGGGATTTGTGGGGTGCGGGGCGGTGCGGGAGTTTGCTGAAGTACGGGTATCGAGTTCTGGGGATTCCGGGGCTTTGCTTACCGGTGAGGAGGAACGGCTTTATCGGGTCAGAGGTTGTTGAAGGGCGCGGGGTAGGTGAAGGCGCCCCGTAGGGCGGGGTCGTATGTGGTCAGGGTGCGGATCTGGAAGTAGTCGCCCCAGCCGGGGTCGGGCGGGGTGATGCCGTACTGCGTGCTCGGCCGGAAGCCGAAGCGGCTGTAGTACGCGGGGTTGCCGAGCAGGGCGACGAGAGGTTCGTCGGTCGCGTCCGCCGCGCCCAGTACGGCGTGGACGAGGGCCTGGCCGACGCCACGGCGTTGGTGGTTCGGGTGCACGCTGAGCGGGCCGAGTGCGAGTGCCGGGTGGGCTTCGACGTGGCCCCGCGTGCAGACGACGTGCCCGACGATCTCCCCTCGTTCGCCGAGGGCGACCAGCGAATGTTCCGGGAGCCAGGCCCCGCTGGTCCGCAACTCGTCGAGGAGGCCGACCTCCACGGGGACCGGCGTCTCCGGGCCGGCGAACGCGGCGGCGGTGAGCGCGCGCACCGCGGGCTCGTCTGCGGGGGCTTCTCGTCGGATCAGCATCGGCACAGTCTTGGCGAGGGGGTCGCGGCTCGGCAAAGGGGTTTGCCCGCCCGGATCGCCGCCGCGGGGTTCACCCCTACGGGGAAGGCGTCAGGTTGACGTTGATGTTTCCCCCGCCCGTGCGGATGGTCACGTGGTGGGGGGAGGAGGGGTCGGTGGGGACCGATACGGTGTTGCGGCCGCCGCTGGTGGTGGCGTCCACGGCGTAGGGGGTCCGGGGGAGGGTCACCTCGACGTTTCCGCCGCCGGTTTCGGCGTCCAGGGTGGTCGGGGGTTTCTTCAGGGACGCCTCGATGTTTCCGCCGTCCGTGCGGGCGGAGAGGGTCCTGGGGGCCGCGTCGGTCACGCGTACGTTGCCGCCGGCCGTCCGGGCCTTCATCGCGCCGTTGACCTCGCGGACGGTGATGTTGCCGCCCTCGGTGTCCAGGGTCAGGGTGGCGCCGGGGGGTACGGAGACGGTGTAGTCCACCCCGCAGTCGTCGCAGCGGGGAGCGGTGAGAGTGAGCGTGCCGCTGCTCACCGAGTGCTCGGTACGGGGCTTGTCGTGGGCGTACCGGATCTTCTCCGTGACGTGGGCGCCGGTGCCGTCACCCGGGACGACGTCGATGTTGCCGCCCTTGGTCGTCACGCTCAGCGCGGTCACCTCCGCGTCGATCCCGTACTGGGCCGTCGCCGACTTGTTCTGTACGGCACAGCCGCTCAGCGCGAGCCCCGCGATGGCCGTCCCGGCCACCAGCAGCTTGGTCTTCATGCGTCCCCCTGGATTCCGCCGCCCCCTCACAGGTAGCAGGCCGCGCCCCTCCCCGAGCGGGAACGGCTTGATCCCACCACCCAAAATGACGGAAACCGGGTCAGCCGAGCCAGTCCTCCGTGGCCCGGCACCGCCCCAGCCCCACAGCACCGAACTCGTCCCCGCCGCCACCCGCGACCACTCCAAGTCGCCTCAACGCACGCGAGATCGGGCTGCCCTCGGCCGGAAGGGCGTCGTCCTCCCCCGCGTAGAGCGGACCGAGCACCACGGTCCCGCCCTCCCACACCGTGGCCCACTGCTCCCCGACCCCGCCGAAGTACTCCGCCTCCACCCGAGCCACGGCCCCCGCGGCCGACCACGCGATCAGCTCCGCCTCGGACACCACCCCGTGCACGTCGGGCAGCAACCCCATCCCCTGCCCGAGCGAGACGACCCGCGCCCCCGAAACCCGCCTCAACAGCTCCGCTTCCGCCACGACCCCGGCCAACCAGTAGGCCACCCCACCACCCTGCCCATAACCACTCGCACGAGTGAAGCCCCACCCTGGCGAGACCGTCACCCGTACGGTACGGGGCCGAGGAAGCCCTGCCCCCTCGGAGCATCACCCCCGCGTGGCCTCAGCCCGCCAAGTCCCGGCGGCGTAGGCCCGCGGCGCCTGCGGCTGTCAGCGACGCCGCCAGCGCGACCAGCACCCCCACCGGCCCCCACCCCATCTCCGCCCCCGGCAGCTTGGGGAGGTGGGCGTAGGGGGAGAGGTTCAGTAGCCAGTGCGGGGCGTTCAGGGCTGGGCCGATCCAGCCGAGCAGCAGTACCGCGCCTGCCGCCGCCCAGCCCGCCGCAGCGGCCCTGGGGGCGAACCCGTAGAGCAGCACCGTCAGTGCGCCGACCGTCCACGCCCCCGGTATCTGGAGCAGGCACGCCCCCATCAGCGCGCCCGGACGCTGCCCGTACCCCGCCCAGAGGCCCAGGCCCGCCAGCAGCATCAGGACGGCCACGCCGCCGAAGGCGATCAGCAGGTGGCCCCCGGCCCAGCGGAGGCGGCCCACCGCGCAGGCCAGCAAGGGTTCCGCTCGGCCCGAGGACTCCTCCGAGGCGAGGCGGAGCACCGCCCCCACCACGTACAGCGCCGCCACCAGGCCCAGCATGCCGATCATCGCGGAGAGGAAGGTGTCCGTGACCCCGGCCCGGCCCCCCATGCGTTCCAGGACCGCCCGCGCGCCGGAGTTCCCCGCCACCAGGTCCGCCGCGCCGGAGGTCAGGCCGCCGTAGACCACGCCCGCCAGGAAGAAGCCGATGCTCCAGCCCAGCAACGCGCTCCGCTGGAGGCGCCAGGCCAGGGCGCCCGCGCTGCTCAGGCGGCCCGACGCGGGGCCGGGGCGGGTGGGGAGGAAGCTCATGCCCAGGTCCCGGCGGCCGGCCAGGCCGTAGGCCACCGCGCCCTGAAGAACAGAGGCAGCGGCCAACAGCCCCAGCACCCACCACCGTTCCCCCGCGAACGGCCGTACCTTCTCCAGCCACCCCAGCGGGGACGTCCAAGTCAGCCAGGAGGAGCCCGAGTCGCCCGCCGCACGGAGCACGAACGCCGCCCCCAGCAACCCTGACGTCAACCCCCGCGCCAGCCGCGCGCTCTGCGTGAGCTGAGCCGCCACCGCCGCGGCGGAGGCGAAGACCAGCCCGACCAAGCCCACACCCAGCCCCAGGGCAACCGCGCCCGACAGGCCGAGGGACGCCAGGCCGGCGATCAGCAGGGCCGCCAGCACCCCGTTCGCCGCCACGGACGCCAGCAGTGCGGAACTCAGCGGTGCCCGCCGCCCCACCGCGCCGGAGGCGATGACCTCCAGCCGCCCGCTCTCCTCCTCGTCCCGCGTGTGCCGGATGACGATCAGGAGGCTCATCACGGCGGCGAGCAGACCGGCGTAGACCCCGACCCGCCAGGCGGTCAGGGCCCCCAGGGAATCGTCCAGCAGGGGCCCTGTCAGGGCCCGCAGGGAGGCGTTGCCGGCCATCTGCCCCCGCAGCGCGGCCCGTTCCGCCTCCGTGGCGTACAGCCCCCTGAGGGTCCCCGGCATCGACAGCACCATCAGGGCGTTGACAGCGACCCACACCGGGATCAGCACCCGGTCCCGCCGCAGCGCGAAGCGGAACAGCACGCCGGTGCCCACGAGCGCACTCATCAGACGGCCACCTCGACAGCACCTTCGTAGTGCCGCAGGAACAGCTCCTCCAGCGTCGGCGGGGTGCACGTCAGCGACCGCACCCCCGCCGCGCTCAACACCCGCAGTACGGCGTCGAGTTCGGCGGTGTCCACCTGAAGCCGCACGTGCGACCCCCGCACCTCCAGGTCGTGCACCCCGGTAAAGCCCGCGAGATCCACCGGCGAGGACACCTCCGCCCGCACACTCGTCCGCGTCAGATGCCGCAGCTCCGCCAGCGACCCGCTCTCCACCGTGCGCCCCTTCCGCACGATGCTGACCCGGTCGCACAGGGACTCCACCTCGCTGAGGATGTGCGAGGAGAGCAGGACAGTACGGCCCCGGTCCCGTTCCTCCCGGACGCACGCCTGGAAGACCTCCTCCATCAACGGGTCGAGCCCGGAGGTCGGTTCGTCCAGGATCAGCAGGTCCACCTCGGAGGCGAAGGCGGCGACCAGGGCGACCTTCTGCCGGTTGCCCTTGGAGTAGGTGTGGCCCTTCTTCGTGGGGTCCAGCTCGAAGCGGGCGATCAGTTCGCCGCGGCGCCCGGCGTCCAGCCCGCCGCGCAGGCGCCCGTAGAGGTCGATGACCTCGCCGCCGGAGAGGCCGCGCCACAGCGTCACGTCGCCGGGGACGTACGCGACGCGGCGGTGGATCTCGACCGCGTCGGCCCACGGGTCGCGGCCGAGGAGCTGGGCCGCGCCGGAGTCGGCGCGCAGCAGGCCGAGAAGGACGCGGATGGTGGTGGACTTGCCGGCGCCGTTGGGGCCGAGGAAGCCGTGTACCTCGCCGGTCTCGACAGCGAGGTCGAGCCCGTCGAGGGCGTGGGTACGGCCGAAGGACTTGTGCAGCCCCGAGACCGTGATGGCCTTCGTCATGATGGCGAACGTACGCTTGCTTCAGAAATTTGTGAAGTTAAGGAAGCGTATGAATCCGAGTTAGGGTGAGGGCATGACGGAGGCGGGCGTGGAGAGTGGCGACGGGCGCGATCCGGAGTCGGTGTCGCGGTTCGTGGAGCGGTTCGCGGCGCAGTTGGTGGAGGCGGGGGTGCCGCGTATGCCCGCGCGGGTGTTCGCGGCGCTGCTGTCCTCCGACACGGGGACGCTCACCTCGGCGGAGCTGGGTGAACTCCTCAAAA
Organism: Streptomyces sp. NPDC018263; assembly: GCF_055562575.1. Lineage (NCBI taxonomy): Bacteria > Bacillati > Actinomycetota > Actinomycetes > Kitasatosporales > Streptomycetaceae > Streptomyces > Streptomyces sp. NPDC018263. The sequence continues at coordinate 207,136 of NZ_JBVHFA010000003.1, read as the reverse complement.
TCAGCCCCGCGGCCGTCTCCGGTGCCGTGCGCTACCTCTCCCAGGTGCACCTCGTCTCCCGCGAGCGTGAACCCGGTTCACGGCGTGAGCGCTACCGCGTGCACAGCGACCAGTGGTACGAGGCCCTGACCAGCCGCGAGGCCATCATCAAGCGCTGGGAGGACGCCCTCCGCGAGGGCATCACCAGCCTCGGCCCCGAAACCCCGGCCGGCCGCCGCCTCGCCGACACCCTCGAGTTCTTCGAGTTCATCGAGGAAGACGTGGCCGGAATCATGGAACGCTGGCGCGCCCACCGCGACCGGCGAGCCGACCGCGACCGGCGCCCGGAGTCCACCCCCGGCACCCCTTGACCTCAAGTCCGCTTGAGTTCCTACGGTCGGTCCCGTCGAAGCAGCACGAGCGGACACGGAGACCGGCCATGGAGTACTCGCACCCCGACCCCGAACTGATCAAGCAGCCCATCGGCTACTGGAGCTGGGCCGCCTACGACGCCGTGGTCGGCCGCACCCGCGCCGCGCTGGCCGGGATCGGCACCACCCAGCCGCAGTGGTGGGTCCTCGCCCAGCTCGCGCACGCGGAGCACCCGAAGACCCGCGCCGAGGTGTCCGACCTGCTGCGGAACTACCTCGCCACCGGCGCCGGGACGATGGACGAGGAGATCGACCGCACGGTGGCCCTGGGCTGGGTGACCGAGGACGCCGAGGGCCGGCTCGGCCTCACCGCCGAGGGCGGAGCCTTCTTCCGCAAGGCGGCCGCGCTCCAGGACGAGCTGTGGGCGGAGCGGCACGCGGGCATCTCGGACGAGGAGTACCTGACCACCCTCAAGGTGCTCCAGCGCTTCATCCACAACACCGGCGGCCACGCCTGGCACCACTGACCGCCCCCGTCACCCCGGTACCACCAACCCCCAAGCCCCCTCCGCCACCCGCCAGGTGCGCCTCCGTACCGGGCCGGAGGTCTCCGCGTCGGCGCGGTAGTGGAAGTCCTCGCCCGTGACGGTGACCGTGCGGCCGCAGGAGCGGAGGGGGGAGGACTCGGCGCCCAGGGACACAGGGCGGATCTCGACCTCCGCGACCCCCCGCCTGCCCGGTGTCACCGAGACCGACTCCACCGGGCGGTCGAGGTCGATGACCGTGACGCCGTCGATCTCGACCCGGAGCCGGGCGGGCCTGGCGGCGAGCGTGCGGACCAGGGTGCGCAGCCACGGCCGGGCGCCCACGCCGACCGGCTCGGCGGGGACGGCCGCGGGCGGTATGCCCAGCGAGCCGAGGACGACGCCGTCGCTGTCGTCCACCAGCAGATCCAGTTGCCGGGAGACGCCCTCCAGGACGGCCCGCGCGGAGGCGACCGGCCCACCGGGCACCCCCAGCGACCGCGCCAGCCCCGCGGCCCCCACCGGCACCACGGACAGCGCACATCCGGCCAGCTCCCGATGCCGGTGCAGCAACCCCACCGCTCGAACAAGTGCTCGATCGTCCCCGATGACCACCGGTCGCCGCGACCCCCGTCGGCCCAGTGCGCGGGCGAATTCCTCCGGGCCGTCCGGCAGGCACACCTTCGCCGTCGCACCCGCGCTGAGCACGTCTTTCGCTATCCGCACGGACTCCCCGTCCGTGTGCCGGGCCATCGGATCGATGATCACAAGGAGCTGATCGGACGTCGCGGAAGTCGCCACCTCGGTCCTGCCTCGCTTCCTCGGGTAGCATCTTTGTGCAAGAGCCCCTTGCGCTATTGCGCCAGGGGCTTCGTCTATTCCGGGGCATCCGGTCCGACGGTCGTGCGGCCAAAGACGGTCGCGGGTGAGCGGCGTACGCCCACACCCCGACCATGGACATGCCCCGCCCGGAAGGGGTGTACGCGCGTGCCCGCACTTGTGCTGCTCGGTGCTCAGTGGGGTGACGAAGGCAAGGGGAAGGCGACCGACCTGCTCGGTGGCTCGGTGGACTATGTAGTGCGCTATCAGGGCGGCAACAACGCCGGCCACACGGTCGTCGTGGGCGACCAGAAGTACGCGCTCCACCTCCTCCCTTCCGGAATCCTCTCCCCAAGCTGTACGCCGGTCATCGGCAACGGTGTCGTCGTCGACCCCTCGGTCCTGCTCTCCGAGCTGAGCGGTCTGAACGAGCGCGGCGTCGACACGTCGAAGCTCCTGATCAGTGGTAACGCGCACATCATCACGCCGTACCACGTCAGCATGGACAAGGTGGCGGAGCGCTTCCTCGGCAAGCGCAAGATCGGCACCACCGGCCGGGGCATCGGCCCGACCTACGCGGACAAGATCAACCGCGTCGGCATCCGGGTCCAGGACCTCTACGACGAGTCGATCCTCACCCAGAAGGTCGAGGCGGCGCTCGACGTCAAGAACCAGATGCTCACCAAGCTCTACAACCGTCGCGCCATCGCCGCCGACCAGGTCGTGGAGGAGCTGCTGGGCTACGCGGAGCAGCTCAAGCCGTACGTCGCCGACACCGTCCTGGTGCTCAACCAGGCGCTGGAGGACGACAAGGTCGTGCTGTTCGAGGGCGGTCAGGGCACCCTGCTCGACATCGACCACGGCACGTACCCCTTCGTCACCTCCTCCAACCCGACCGCCGGCGGTGCCTGCACCGGCGCGGGCGTGGGTCCGACGAAGATCAGCCGGGTCATCGGCATCCTCAAGGCGTACACCACGCGTGTCGGCGCCGGTCCGTTCCCGACCGAGCTGTTCGACGAGGACGGCGAGGCGCTGCGCCGCATCGGTGGCGAGCGCGGTGTCACCACCGGCCGCGACCGCCGCTGCGGCTGGTTCGACGCGGTGATCGCCCGCTACGCCACCCGCGTCAACGGCCTCACCGACTTCTTCCTCACCAAGCTCGACGTGCTCACCGGCTGGGAGGAGATCCCGGTCTGCGTCGCCTACGAGATCGACGGCAAGCGGGTCGAGGAACTCCCCTACTCCCAGACCGACTTCCACCACGCGAAGCCGATCTACGAGACGCTGCCCGGCTGGTCCGAGGACATCACCAAGGCGAAGTCCTTCTCCGACCTGCCGAAGAACGCGCAGAACTACGTGAAGGCGCTGGAGGAGATGTCCGGCGCGCCGATCTCCGCGATCGGTGTCGGCCCCGGCCGTGACGAGACGATCGAGATCAACTCGTTCCTCTAGGTCACGCCGTCTGTACGTGGGTACGCCCGCCGGTCCGCCCTATGGGCGCGCTCGGCGGGCGTTCCGCGTTCCGGCGCGGTGGAATCTCTCCATGAGCAGCGACCGGGATATGTGCGGGGGGCCCTACGGCGAGGTGTCCGAGTGCGGGGACCCCGTGGTGTTCGAGGTACGGCGGCACAACCGGTCGCCCTTGCCGGTGTGCCCGCTCCATCTCGGCCCGTCCCTGTTGATGGGGTCGGGCGTGCTGTGGCCGCCGGAGATCAGCCTCGTCGCGCGTCCGTGAGGAACGTGGTCCAAGCGGTGGGGGTTACGGCGAGGAGGGGGCCGTCGGCCTGCTTGGAGTCACGGACGTGGATGGTGGCGGGGCAGGGAGAAACTTCGACGCACTGGCCGCCGCTGGCGTTGCTGTACGAGGACTTGTGCCAGGTGTAGGCGGTTTCGATGCAGTTGCCGCCGCCGCCATCGCTGTAGCTCGACTTGAACCATCGCAGGTTGCTAGTCATGTTCGCTGTTCTCCCGCCAACTTCCGGATGAGGCTCACAGAGTCGTCCGGACTCAAAGCCTGTGTCCGGATCTTTGCATACCTGTGTGCGAGGCGTGCCACCTTGGCAGGATCACTGACCAGCACGCTCTCGTCCTGACCTTCGAGGTACACGACGTGGTGGTGCTCTGCGGTTTCCACCAGCACCATGTTGCCGCGCTCACCCGCGTGGGCGCCCCGTGCTCCTCGCTCCAAGGACACAACCTGCACGCTCACATTGTCGCGCTCTGAGTCCTCGGCGAGCGACTCCAGTTGTCCACGCAGGATGTCCCAACTCCCAAACGGCCGCCGCAGCGCGGATTCGTCAAGAATCAGCTCGATCATGGCAGTTGGCTCCGCGCGGTCGAACAGGGCCCGCCGAGCAAGGCGTGCGTCCACCAGTTGCTCCACCTGCTCATCGGGCAGCTTGGGGTAGCTGCCCCCGATCAGCGCTCGTGCGTAGTCGGCCGTCTGGAACAGGCCAGCGACGACGTAGGTCTCGTAGGAGGACAGCGTGACCGCCTCCGCCTCCATCAGCGCGAAGTCCTGGAACTGGGCCGGGTACTTGTCCATCAGGATGAACTTGCGGGCCAGCTCGAAGATGCCCATGCCATCCCCGAGCACCCGCTCCAGTTCCATCAGCATCTTGTCGCTGGCGGGCTGCGCGCACGTCTCCATCGCGCTGATCGCGGACGCGGTGTAGCCGATGAGGGCGCCCAACTCCTCCTGTGTCAGCCCCAACTGCTCTCGTCGTGCCTTCGCGAAGGCGGCGATCATGTGTGCCGTCCCGCTCGCAGCCAGCTTGTTCGCCGCTCGCGCCATTGCGATCACCCCTGGACTCAACCGAACTCAACCGGTCTTCAACGATTGCCCCCGACTCCCGACCGTTCCGATGGGTCGACGGAGAGTCATGGAAACCGTAGCGTCGCCTGCCGAAACTGATTGCATGAATACGCAAAGTCACGCGGGCATCCAGTGGGTTCCCGCCATGGGCATCCAACTGCGCAGGGCAGGAGTGCAGTTCGACGCGGTACGGCTGGACGGCGACCGGGGGCGCGACATCGCGGACCGGATGGCGCGGATGACCGGGGGTGATCCGGGGCCGGTGGTGGAGTCGGGGAGCGGGCGGAGGTGTGTGTACTTCCTGGTCGCGCCGGGGAGTACCGCGCATCACGCCTGGCCCGCGGAGGTCACCCGGCTCACCAGCGGCCCGTACCGGGTGAGCTACATCCCGGTTCCGGCGCTGGACGGCCAGACCTGGCCGCTGGGCTGGCGGTTTCCCCCGACCGCGCCGGACCGGTTCGTGCACACGCTGCTGCTGCGGGCGGCGCTGCTGGACGGAAGCCAGGGGGCGCCGCAGCCGCACCAGCTCAACTGAAGACGATCATCGAGCCCTGGGCGAGGGAGCGGGTCGCGGCGGCGTGCAGGCCGAGCCAGACGTGCCGCTCGCGGGCGAAGGGGCTCGGGTCGTAGGGCGCCGGGACGGCGGGCTCCTCCAGTTCGGTGGGGGCCGAGGGGGGCGCCGGGGCGGCGGGCGGGTTCGCCGGGTCGATGCCGATGGCCGGGGCGACCTGCTCCAGCTCGCGCAGCAGGGCGTGGGACGAGCCCAGGGGGCCGCCACCGGCGAGGAGTTCGTCGTTGGAGAGGGGCTGCGCGAAGTCGAGGGGGACGTACGCGCCGGCGTGGTCGTAGTGCCAGACCAGGTGGGACTGCTGGGCGGTTGACTCGAACATTTCGAGCAACTGCTCGTAATCGCCGCCCAGTTCCCCCACAGGGGTGACGGGCAGGCCGCAGAGCTGGAGCAGGTGCGCGCGGCGCAGGAAGTGCAGCGCGTCGTAGTCGAACCCGGCGACGGGGGCGACCTCGCCGTTGAGCCCCGGCATGTACTGGTAGACCGGGACCGGGGGGAGCCCGGCGGCGCCCAACGCGTTGTTGTAGACGGCGAGTTCCTCGGCGAACGGGTTGTCCGGCGTGTGGCACAGCACGTCCACGAGCGGCACCAGCCACAGGTCACAGGCCAAGAAGAACTCCTCGCATCGGCCGGTGCGGGGGGTCTCCTCGCACACGGGTGGACCAGGCAGCGTAGTCCGTACGGCGGGGCATAGGAAAGTCCTATGGGCTCTGCTGTTATTCGGTCTTTGATTGCCCCTGTTTTCCGGGCCTACGGTGAAGGGACTCGAAGAGACATCTTCGTGGATTGCCGATTCGTGAACTGCCGAGGAGAGGAACGCTGAAATGGCGACCGGGAATGTCAAGGGAAAGCGGGCGCTGGTCACCGGGGGCTCGCGGGGCATCGGGGCGGCGATCGTGCGGCGGCTGCTGGACGAGGGGGCGGAGGTGCTCACCACCGCGCGCTCGGCGTCGGGGACGGTGCCGGAGGGGGCGTCCTTCGTCGCGGCCGACGTGCGGAGCCGGGAGGGTGCGGAGGAGCTGGCGGCGGCCGCCGTGGACGTGCTCGGCGGGGTGGACATCCTGGTCCACAACGCGGGCGGGGCGAGCCCGTACGAGTCCGCGCTCGGCATCCCGGACGAGGTGTGGCTGGAGACGCTGAACCTGAACCTGCTGGCCTCGGTGCGGCTGGACGCGCTGCTGGCGCCGGGTATGCGGGAGCGGGGGTCGGGGGCGATCGTGCACATTTCCTCGGCCGCGGTGCCGGTCGCGTTCCCGCCGTTCCTGCACTACACGGTGGCCAAGGCCGGTCTGGAGAACTACAGCAGGGGGCTGGCGGCCGAGCTGGCGCCGGCCGGGGTGCGGGTCAACACGGTCACTCCGGGGCGGGTCACCACGCCGGGCGGGGAGGCGACGCGGGAGCAGTGGGCGCGGCTGGACCCGACGCAGAGCGGGGGCGAGTCGCTCGTACCGCTGGGGCGGGACGGGGTGCCCGATGACATCGCTCGGGCGGTGTTGTTCCTGGTGTCGGATCAGGCGAGCTGGGTGACGGGGAGCAATTTCGTGATCGACGGTGGGGAATTCCGGCGGGGCTGAATTCAGGAGCCGGACCAATTCTCCTGGCGGAGGAATTCCAGCAGGGCCGTCTCGGCCGGGCCGGCCGGGTTCCGGACCACGGCGATGACGGGCTGGGCCACGGCGGGGGACACCGGGCGCGCGAGGTGTTCGTGGCTTTCCGGGACAGCGGAGGCGGGGACGAGGGTGGCGCCGAGTCCCTGGGCGGCCCAGCGGACGGCGGTCGCGGTCTGGGAGACGCGGGCGACGGTGCCGGGCTCCGGGTCGGTCTCCCGCAGCGCCTCCACGAGGACGCCGTCGAGCGCGCTGTCCCGGTCGAAGCGGACCCAGGGCTCGCCTTTGAGGTCGAGCAATTCGATGCGGGGGTAGGCGAGTTGAGGGCTGTTGGCGGGCAGCACCACGACAAACTCCTCCTCCCCGAGGCGGTGGGCGTCGGCGGGGGTCCGGTCGCACTTCGCCATCAGGGCGAGGTCCAGCACGCCCCGTCGGCACAGCCGGTCCAGCTCGGCGGAACTGGGCTCCTCGGAGAGGCTGACCTCCAGCCGGGGATAACGGCTGCGCAGCGCCCCGAGCGCCTCGGGAAGCTGCCGCGTCCCGAACCCCATCTGCACGGCGACGGTCAGCTCCCCCACCAGCTCGGCACCCCCGGCCCGCGCGGTCGCCGCGGCCCGCCGCGCGGCACTGACGGCAACCTGCGCCTCCCGCAGAAACGCCCGCCCGACGACGGTGGGCGTGAGCCCGGTGGGGGTCCGCGCGAACAACTCCACCCCAAGCTCCCGCTCCAGCCCCCTGATCTGCTGCGAAACCGACGGCTGAGCCACCCGCAACCGCTCCGCCGCCGCCGTGACAGACCCTTCCTCGGCCACAGCCAGGGCGTATTCGAACTGCCGCAGACTCATCAGGTCTGTTCCCTCCGTGCGATCGGCCCTCTCAGGGCAACTCGGTCGAGGCGGCGGGGATTCCCCGCCGTCCGGGAGGGTGTGAATTCGGTGGTGCTGCTGCCGGCCCGCGCGGCCACCGGCTGCGCCGGAACCGGTGAGACCGTGCGGGCGGCGGCTGCGCCCGCGGGCCCCCGTACGGGCCTTCTGCGACGAGGCCGAGGTAAAGCAGGAAAGCCTTGCCCATTCGAGAAAGGAATGGGCAAGGCTCTCGCTGTTCATCAAGGGGTGAAGCGGAAGCGCCTACACCGGGGCGTTTCCGGACTGCTCCTTGTTCTTGTTGCGTCGATGATGGCGCACGACGAAGAAGAGCGACGCGGCCAACGCCACGATCCATACCGTGATCTCAAGGTCGCCGAATTGCGAACCGAGCGCCAGGAGAATCAGGATGAAAAGAGTGACGATTGCGATAATCGACCCGATGAGCGACTTCACTTGTTTCCCCCTCAGACGCCACTGCCGCCGATTGCCGTTTTTCCGCTTCCGTATACCTTGACCTGGGCCCACGGGTGCAGAGTCGCGTAGCACCCGTACTTGAGCACACACAGGTCGACCTCTCGCTTCATCTTGGATGAAGCCGAATTTGCCGGTGTGGCCGACTTGGTGTCGGTGATCCTCTTCGCCCCGATCTTGACCTGCATCACGCTGCTGGACTCGTTCGTGAAGTCGTCGTAGCGCTCGCCCCATGCGCGGACCTTGCCGCCGCCGTAGTTGAACCTGGCGTAGGTGTGGTAGCGGAAGATGATATCGCCGCTGTAGCTGCGGTGGGTGTAGGTGATGTGGGTCATCTTCCATGTCCCGCCCGTGATCCTCGGGCTGATGCCGCTGGTCCCGGGCTCCACGTCCGTCTCGGCCGGAGTGGTGACGACCTCACCGGGGACACTGAGCTCGGCGTCCGGGCCGGGCATGACCTCTGCCACCTGCTCGGGGGTGAGCGGTTCTCCGTTCGCCGGCCCCACAGGCTGGCCGCCGGCCGTGAACATCACGGAGTTCGTGGTGACCTCCTGGGGCCGTGTCACGTCCTCGACCACGGCGGCCAGTTCTGGAACGGAACGGATGAGATCGACGTCGGCCTGTGTCCAGGTGCCGTCATTGTGACGCTGGAGCGCTGCGGTGATCTGCGCATCCGTGGGCGTGGCCGCCGCCTGCGCGGACGGCGCCAAAGTGACGGCCAGCGCGGCAGCCGCAACTACCGCGGAAGCGACAGCAGAAATTCTGGTCGTGCAAATTTCCTTGAGCATGAACCCCCCAGTTCGGAATAAGAGGCGAAAGTGAGCCTACGATCCAGCAATAAGTTGAAAGCTGAATCTTCGGCCGGTCACCACCTTCGCGCTCGGTAGTCAGACACTATGCGAGTGATCCGTCGAGCGGGAACGGGATGCCTTTTATCTGAGGAACATCTGAGCTTCGCCGCGACTCGAAGTACAGTGATGGTGAATTCGAAGCAGAAGCGGCACTTTGTCCAGCTCGACAGGCACTCTTAGGGCAGCATTGCTTGCCGTATGTCCTTCTTGTGATGCTGAGGGCGGCCGGAAGGGGCCGTGCCCAATTCGGGGCGGTCCCTGCTTCGGTTCAGTCGCCGGTGAGTTCCTCGACCATCTGCAAAGCGTGGGCGTTGGCGGCGGAGACGATTGCTCGGGCGGCTTCGGGGTCGTGGGCGGAGAGGGCGTCGACCAGGTCTATGTGGCCGGCCCATAGGCGGCCGCGGACCTCGGGGAGGCGGCGGAGGTGCTGGACGGCGCAGACCCAGGAGCGGACGCGGAGGCGGTGAAGGAACTCCGCGAGGTAGGGGTTGCCGAACAGCACGCTCAGCTCGCGCCAGAAGCGGAGGTCGTACCCGATGAGGACGGTGAGATCGCCGGCCGCGTTCGCCCGCTGGGCCTCCTCGCCGCGACGCCGTACCGTCGCGAGCGCGGCGGCGGTGTCGGGGTCGTCGGGGTTCGCGAAGGCGGAGTGGCCCCGGCTGAGGACCCGGAACATGCCCTCGGTCACCAGCGAGCGGGCCTCGATCATGCCCCGGTAGTCGTCCAGGGAGTACTCGGGGACGCGGAAACCCCGGTGGTGGTCGGCCTCCAGCAGGGCCTGCGCCGAGAGGTCGACCAGGGCCTCGCGCACCGGCGTCGCGGAGACCCCGTACAGGTCCGCGATCTCCTTCACCGTGAACGCCCGCCCCGGCAGCAGCCGCCCGGCCAGCACCTCGTCACGCAGCGCGTCGGCGATCTGCTGTCGCAAGGTACTGCGCGTCACAGCGCCGTAGCCGGGCATCGTCCCGGAGTCTCCTCACACGGATGGGTGCGGTACTCGTACGCACGTGCCTATTTCCACTACCTCTTACGAGCACGTCACCTTACGCGTTCACCCCTGCCGGGCATCAGCCCCGGTGCCCTTTATGTGTGGGGGGATGCTGTGTGGGTCGCTTTAGGCGAGGCCGGGCCGACGTGCGGCGCCGCCGGCCCGGCCTGTTCAGCTAGACGTGGTGTATTCGTCCGCCGTGGCCAGCGCGGCGTCGAGCGCCGCCAGGCCCTCCTTCAGTTCCGGTTCCGTGATGTTGCACGGGGGGACCACGTGGGTGCGGTTCATGTTGACGAAGGGCCAGAGGCCGTTCTTCTTGGCGGTGGCGGCGAAGGCGGCCATGGGGGCGTTGGCCTCCCCGGACGCGTTGTAGGGGACCAGGGGCTCGCGGGTCTCGCGGTTCCTGACCAGTTCCAGGGCCCAGAACATGCCCGTACCGCGGACCTCGCCCACGCTGGGGTGGCGCTCGGCGAGGGTGGCGAGGGCGGGGCCGAGGACCGTCTCGCCGAGGTGCCTGGCGTTCTCCACGATGCCCTCGCGGGCCATGACGTTCAGCGTGGCGACCGCCGCCCCGCAGGCCAGCGGGTGCCCGGAGTACGTCAGGCCGCCGGGGTACGGGCGCTTGGCGAAGGTCTCCGCGATGGCACCGGAGATCGCGACACCCCCCAGGGGCACGTACCCCGAGTTCACGCCCTTGGCGAAGGTCATCAGGTCCGGGACGACCCCCGAGAGGTCCGCCGCGAACCACTCACCGGTACGCCCGAACCCGGCCATCACCTCGTCCAGGATGAAGACGATGCCGTTGCGGTCGCAGATCTCGCGGACCCCGGCGAGGTAACCCGGAGGCGGGACCATGATCCCGGCGGTACCGGGGATCGTCTCCAGGATCACCGCCGCGATCGTGCCGGGGCCCTCGAAGGCGATCGTCGTCTCCAGGTGCTCCAGCGCCCGCGCGCACTCCTGCTCCTCCGTCTCCGCGTAGAAACGGGACCGGTACAGGAAGGGCGCCCAGAAGTGGACCACGCCCGCGCTGCCGTTGTCCGACGGCCAGCGGCGGGGGTCGCCGGTCAGGTTCACCGCCTGCTGGGTGCCGCCGTGGTACGAGCGGTACGCCGAGAGCACCTTGGGGCGGCCGGTGTGCAGCCGGGCCATCCTCGTCGCGTGCTCGACCGCGTCCGCGCCGGCGTTGGTGAAGAAGATCTTGTCCAGGTCGCCCGGTGTGCGTTCCGCGATCAGCCGCGCCGCCTCCGAGCGGGCCTCCACGGCGAAGGCCGGGGCGAACGTCGTCATCTTCGCCGCCTGCTCCTGGATCGCGGCGACGACCTCCGGGTGCTGGTAGCCGATGTTCGTGAACACCAGTCCGCTGGTGAAGTCCAGGTACCGCTTGCCGTCGTAGTCCCAGAAGTACGAGCCCTCCGCGCCCGCCACGGCCAGCGGGTCGATCAGGTCCTGCGCGGACCAGGAGTGGAACACGTGCGCCCGGTCGGCGGCCTTCACGGCGGCACCGGTCTCGGGGTCGGGGGTGGGGGTCTGCTCCGGGTTCGGCTGAGGCGTCATGCGGGTGAGGGTAGGGGGTGGGGGCGTCGTGGCGACATCGGCGGACTGTTGTGGGCGGGGGCGGGATGCGCGACAGGTTGTCGTGAGTGGGGGCGCTTTTCGCGGGGCGCGGCCTTGTCCCGTATGCCCGCACTATTCTCGGGCCGTCGGCGCGCTTCGGGGGAAGGTGGTTGCGTCATGCGGGAGTTGGGGCCGGGGGAGGACTGGGACTGGGTGTTCGGTGCGGGTGGGGGTTCTGGGGCGGGCACCCGGCCTCCGGCCGGGTCTGGGTTCCCACCCGCACCACCCGTACAACTTTCGTCGTCGGGTGCGGGTGGCCCTTGTGGGGCGGATTCGCCGTCGGCGGGTGCGGGTGGGGGTGGAGCCGGCTCGTCGGTGGGTGCGGATGCGGGTGTGGGTGCGGGTTCTGGGGTGGGCACCCGGCCTTCGGCCGGGTCTGGGTTCCCACCCGCACCACCCGTGCAGCTTTCGTCGTCGGGTGCGGGTGGCCCTTGTGGGGCGGATTCGCCGTCGGCGGGTGCGGGTGCGGGTGCGGGTGCGGACGCGGGTGCGGGAGCAGGTGGGGGTGGCGTGGTGTCGGCTGGGGGCGGGGGGCAGGGGGGCGGACGGGGTTCCGTGGGTGCCGGTGAGGGGCGGGAGCATGCGGCTGTGGGGGATGGGCGGGGGTGGGCGGTGGCCGCGTACGGGCATCCGGAGGTGAACGGGGATGCGCGGGACCGGCGGTCGACGTGGTTGCTCGTCGTGGCCGCGCTGGTCGTCGCCCTGGGGGCCGGGGGAACCCTGTACACGTTGCTGCGGGGCGGTGGGGTCTCGGAGACGGCGACCGTCGTGCCCGGCCCCGCCGGGGGAGACGTACCCGAGCGCTACCTCGGCAGGTGGGAGGCCCGGGTCGACGGGGCGGGCACGCACCGGCTCACCCTGACCCAGGGGCGGGTCGGCGAGCGCGTACTCACCCTGGTCGCGGACGGGGCCGACCAGCACTGCGTCTTCGCCGCGACCCTGGCCCGGAAGCCGGACGCCGGGGGAACGTTACGGCTCACCGCGGCCACGGTGACCTCCGGAGCCCCCCTCTCCTCCTGCGCCCCGGGCGCCCCCACCACCCTCACCCTCTCCCCGGGCGGCCGCCTGAGGCGGGCGGGGCCGGCCGACGCGGAAGCCGTCACGTACAGCCGGGTCGGCGCAGTGGGAAGCGGGACGGGATGACGCCGTACCCCGTGTGCTTGACCCCTCGCGGGGCAGCGGCGCTCCTGCCGGGATGTCCCAGCGCGGCTTCGCCGAACCGGTAGGCCGCACGACCCGCACCCGCCCCCGGCGGAGCCGTCAGCGGGGGTCCGGGGGGCGCTGGCGGGGCATGTTGGGGCGGGCGCCCGGGGGCGGGGGGAGGTAGCGGGAGACCGGGGCGGGGTCGGCGGGGCGGGACGGCGGCGGCGGAGGTGTCAGCGGTGGACGCCCGCCCCGGAACTCCTGCATCCAGTCCGACGTCTCCGTACGGACCAGCTCCGTCACGTCCTCGGAGAAGCGCCGCAGAATCCCGAGGCAACGTTCCGCCGCCTCCCCCGCGGTGCCCTCCGCGGGGCCCAGCACCTCACGCGCGCTCTCCGACGCCCAGTCGAACTGAAGCGCCTGCAAGCGCCGTTGGACCGCCTGAGCCGTGGCGACATTCCGCATCCACCCCGAGGTCAGCCCGAAGCACCGGTCCGCCCCGGCGCACGCGGCCCCCAGCAGCAACGCCAGGTACCCCCACGGCGCACACCCCGCCACCGCCCCGGTCGCGTCCAGCAACGGCAACGCCGCCCCGACCACCACCCCCGCGGCCGTACCGCCCCGCAGCCCCCGCGCGGCCCGCCGCCGCCACACCCGGTCCGTGAGATACCACTCCGCCGTCCGCAGCGCCCCCCGCTCCACCCACCGGTACAACTCGTCCAGCCGCTCCGCCGGCTGCCCCCAGTCCCCGAGCGGCAACGGGCGCCCCACCAGATCCCCGGGCAGCGGGCCGGCCGCGTTCCGCCCGCTGAACCGTGGCCCTCGCGGGCCGCGCCGGGACACGTCCGCACCCGTATCGTCCGGCCCAGAGGCGTCCGTACCCCGGTCTTCCGGCCGAGGCCCGCTCACGTCCGGATCACAGGACCGCACCCCGTCCGCGCCATGGTTCTCCCGCGGTGACCCGTCCAGACCGGGGCCGCCCGGCCACCACCCGTCCCCACCCGAGCCGCCCTGCCGCGAGCCGTCCGTACTCCGGTCACCCCGCCACACCCCGTCCGCACCCGGGCCGCCCTGTCGCGAGCCGTCCGTACTCCGGTCACCCCGCCACACCCCGTCCCCACCCGAGCCGCCCTGTCGCGAGCCGTCCGTACTCCGGTCACCCCGCCACACCCCGTCCGCACCCGGGCCGCCCTGCCGCGAGCCGTCCGTACTCCGGTCACCCCGCCACACCCCGTCCGCACCCGGCCCGCCCGCCGAAGACCCCTCTGTGCCCGGGGCGCCGCCCGGACCGTCCCGCCGCGCTCCCTGAGCGGATGCGGGATCGTCGGGTTGCTGCTCCGGCTGACCCACCCGGTACTCCCTACTGAACACGAACACCGATCGCGCGGCCGTCACACCCCGTGGCGGCGCGAAGTGTCCTTCCTACCGCTCAACGGGTGGCGGGGAGCCGGGTTCGCGGGGTGGTACGCCCGGAAGAGGGGGTTGATCAGGTAGGGGGCCGGAGGCGGGCTCACCCGAAAGAGTGACAGGGCGAGGGTCGCGTGGACCACGTAGGCTCGTGCCGAGCAGAGAAGCGGCCTGACAGGCAGCAGACAGGCAGCAGAGGCAGCAGACAGACAGGAGACACCCCGTGATTCCCGGTGGCGGCCAGCCGAACATGCAGCAGTTGCTCCAGCAGGCCCAGAAGATGCAGGCGGACCTCCAGCGGGCCCAGGAAGAGCTGGCGAACACGGAGGTCGAGGGCCAGGCGGGCGGCGGTCTGGTCAAGGCGACCGTGACCGGCTCCGGCGACCTGCGCGCGCTGAAGATCGACCCGAAGGCCGTGGACCCGGAGGACACCGAGACCCTCGCGGACCTCGTCGTCGCGGCCGTCCAGGCGGCGAACGAGAACGCGCAGGCCCTCCAGCAGCAGAAGCTCGGCCCCCTGGCCGAGGGACTCGGCGGCGGCATCCCCGGTCTGCCTTTCTGAGGCCGGGGCAACTACCGTACGTACCGCAAGGTCTTGAAGGAAAGGCAGTCCGTTGTACGAAGGCGTGGTCCAGGACCTCATCGACGAGCTGGGGCGGCTCCCCGGCGTCGGTCCCAAGAGCGCGCAGCGGATCGCCTTCCACGTCCTCCAGGCCGAGCCGACGGACGTCAAACGGCTCGCGCACGCCCTCATGGAGGTCAAGGCCAAGGTCCGCTTCTGCGCGACCTGCGGAAACGTGGCGCAGGAAGAGCTGTGCAACATCTGCCGCGACCCGCGCCGCGACCTCTCGGTGATCTGCGTGGTCGAGGAGCCAAAGGACGTCGTGGCCATCGAGCGCACCCGTGAGTTCCGGGGCAAGTACCACGTCCTGGGCGGCGCGATCAGCCCCATCGAGGGCGTCGGCCCGGACGACCTGCGGATCAGGGAACTCCTGGCCCGCCTCGCCGACGGCACCGTCACGGAGCTGATCCTCGCCACCGATCCCAATCTCGAAGGCGAGGCCACGGCGACGTACCTCGCCCGCATGATCAAGCCCATGGGTCTGAAGGTCACCCGCCTGGCCAGCGGCCTCCCGGTCGGCGGGGACCTGGAATACGCGGACGAGGTCACCCTCGGCCGAGCCTTCGAGGGGAGACGACTCCTAGATGTCTGACGCCACGCTGCACGCCACGTCGCAGAACCCGGACGACTTCGCCGTCCAGATCGCCGACCAGGTCGAGAGCTTCCTGGTCGCCGTCACCGAGGTCGCCAAGGGCGACGAACCCGGTTCCACCGTGCCCTTCCTGCTGCTGGAGGTCTCCCAGTTGCTGCTGGCCGGCGGCCGCCTCGGCGCGCACGAGGACTTCCTCCCCGACGAGCGGTACGAGCCCGACCCCGGCCCCGAGCCGGACGCGGACGGCCTGCGCGAGAACCTGGCCCGCCTGCTGGAGCCGGTCGACATCTACTCCGAGGTCTTCGACCCGTACGCGCCCCGCACCGCGCCGGTCGCCGCCCGGATCTCCGACGACCTCGCGGGCATCATCACCGACCTGCGCCACGGCATGGCCCACTACCGGGCCGGCCGCACCGCCGAGGCGCTGTGGTGGTGGCAGTTCTCCTACTTCTCCAACTGGGGTGCCACCGCCTCCGCCGTGCTGCGCGCCCTGCAGTCCGTCCTCATCCACGTCCGCCTCAACCAGCCCCTGGAGGAGCTGGACGGCCTCGACACCGACCAGGACCTGGGCGACGAGGCGCTGGAGAGGGAGGCCGGACGCGTCATGGCCGAGGAGATCGGCACGCCGCTCGGCATCCGCCAGGTGCGCTGACCGCGGCGCTGTGACGCGGGGCACTTTTCGCGTGGTCCGCGTGGTGCTGGGCAGGTTCGGGACCGGGCGGACGGTGTCTCACCATGCGGGAGCGCGATGGTGGATTTCGGACGCTCGATAGACTGAGCCGACACAAACGAACCGAGCGAGGAGCGCACGTGGGCCTTGTCGTGCAGAAGTACGGAGGCTCCTCCGTAGCCGATGCCGAGGGCATCAAGCGCGTCGCCAAGCGGATCGTGGAAGCCAAGAAGAACGGCAACCAGGTGGTTGTCGTGGTCTCCGCGATGGGCGACACGACGGACGAGCTGATCGATCTCGCCGAGCAGGTGTCTCCGATGCCTGCCGGACGTGAATTCGACATGCTGCTGACCGCCGGAGAGCGTATCTCCATGGCCCTGCTGGCGATGGCGATCAAAAAGCTGGGCCACGAGGCCCAGTCGTTCACGGGCAGCCAGGCAGGGGTCATCACCGACTCGGTCCACAACAAAGCCCGCATCATCGACGTCACGCCGGGCCGCATCCGCACCGCGCTCGACGAGGGCAACATCGCCATCGTCGCCGGTTTCCAGGGTGTGAGCCAGGACAAGAAGGACATCACCACGCTGGGCCGCGGCGGCTCCGACACCACCGCCGTCGCGCTCGCCGCCGCGCTCGACGCCGAGGTCTGCGAGATCTACACCGACGTGGACGGCGTGTTCACCGCCGACCCGCGCGTGGTGAAGAAGGCCCGGAAGATCGACTGGATCTCCTTCGAGGACATGCTGGAGCTGGCCGCGTCCGGCTCCAAGGTGCTGCTCCACCGCTGCGTGGAGTACGCCCGCCGGTACAACATCCCGATCCACGTCCGCTCCTCCTTCAGCGGGCTGCGCGGCACGTGGGTCAGCAGCGAGCCGATCGAGCAAGGGGAACAGCAGGTGGAGCAGGCCATCATCTCCGGTGTCGCGCACGACACCTCCGAGGCCAAGATCACCGTCGTCGGCGTGCCGGACAAGCCGGGCGAGGCCGCGGCCATCTTCCGGACCATCGCGGACGCCGAGATCAACATCGACATGGTCGTGCAGAACGTGTCGGCCGCCTCCACGGGCCTGACCGACATCTCCTTCACCCTGCCGAAGACCGAGGGCCGCAAGGCCATCGACGCGCTGGAGCGCAACCGCCCCGGCATCGGCTTCGAGTCCCTGCGCTACGACGACCAGATCGGCAAGATCTCCCTGGTCGGTGCCGGGATGAAGACCAACCCGGGTGTCACGGCCTCCTTCTTCGAGGCGCTCAGCGACGCGGGCGTGAACATCGAGCTGATCTCGACCTCCGAGATCCGCATCTCGGTCGTCACCCGCGCCGACGAGGTCCCCGAGGCCGTCCGCGCCGTGCACACCGCCTTCGGGCTCGACTCCGACACCGACGAGGCCGTCGTCTACGGGGGCACGGGCCGCTGATGGCACGCACCGGTCGCCCGACACTGGCGGTCGTGGGGGCGACCGGAGCCGTAGGAGCGGTGATGCTCCAGATCCTGTCCCAACGGGCGGACATCTGGGGCGAGATCAGGCTGCTCGCCTCCCCGCGCTCGGCCGGCCGCAAGCTGGCCGTGCGCGGGGAGGAGGTCGAGGTCGCCGCCCTCACCGAGGACGCCTTCGACGGCGTCGACGTCGCCATGTTCGACGTGCCCGACGAGGTCTCCGCCCAGTGGGCGCCGATCGCCGCCGCGCGCGGCGCGGTCGTGGTCGACAACTCCGGCGCCTTCCGGATGGACCCCGAGGTGCCGCTGGTGGTCCCGGAGGTCAACCCGCACATGGCCCGGATGCGGCCGCGCGGGATCGTCGCCAACCCCAACTGCACGACCCTGTCGATGATCGTCGCCCTCGGCGCGCTGCACGCCGAGTTCGGGCTGCGCGAGCTGGTGGTCTCCTCGTACCAGGCGGTCAGCGGGGCCGGGCGGGCCGGGATCGAGACGCTGCGCGCGCAGTTGTCCCTGGTCGCGGGCACCGACCTGGGCACCGCGCCCGGTGACGTACGGCGTGCGGTGGGCGAGCTGACCGGGCCGTTCCCCGAGCCCGTCGCGCTCAACGTGGTGCCCTGGGCCGGGTCGCTGCGCGAGGACGGCTGGTCCTCGGAGGAGATGAAGGTCCGCGACGAGACCCGCAAGATCCTCGGCCTGCCCGCCCTGCCGGTCGCCGTCACCTGCGTACGGGTCCCGGTGCTCACCACCCACTCCCTCACCGTCCACGCCCGCTTCCAGGACGAGGTCACCGTGGCCGGCGCCCGCGAGATCCTCGCCACCGCCCCCGGCGTGGTCCTGTGCGACGACCCGGCCGCCGGGGAGTACCCCACCCCGGCGGACGTCGTGGGCACCGACCCCACCTGGGTGGGCCGGGTGCGCCGGGCGCTGGACGACCCCACCGCGCTCGAACTCTTCGTCTGCGGCGACAACCTGCGCAAGGGCGCCGCCCTCAACACCGCCCAGATCGCCGAACTGGTGGCCGCCGAAATGATGTGAGAATCCTGTGACACTCATGGGATTCTCCTGGGGAATGTGGCCGGAACCATGGTCCAAACCACTTGTACCCGGCCTTCGTCACGACAGAGGATTTCCCTCCCAGTTCTCCGCAACCGCGCGAGCACCGGGAGCGTCTTTGCCCTCACCCTGGTGCGGCGGGACGTGGATTCCGGGCGCGGGGCGTCGCGGTGGGGCGTGGTGACGCCCTTTCAACTAGGCGTAGGGGAAGAGCGGGACGCATGGCGGCACTTGAGGAACTGTCGGTCGTCGTGAATGTGACGCCCGGCACGTACAACCCTGTCGGGGGTACGCGTGTCCAACTGGCGTGGCAGAGGTACTCGAACTCGCACCGGCTCTCTTCGAGCCGGGCGTATCCCCAGCAGCCCGTGGCGCGGCGGCGCTCCGGCCGCCCCGTGCGGCACTCCGTCCGCGTGTGCCCGGCGGCATGCCGGTGATCGCGCCGATGCCCGCAGCGCGCCCGACCCGCATACCCGGCCAGCGCGACGGAGCCGACGACACCGCGGGTGACGCGGCCGCCGGCACCACCGTCGACCATCTCACCGAGACCTACCGGGCGCACTACCGCTCCCTGCTCGGTCTCGCGGCCCTGCTCCTGGACGACACCGCCTCTTGCGAGGATGTCGTGCAGGAGGCGTTCATCCGCGTCCACTCGGCCCGCAAACGCGTCCGGGACAAGGAGAAGACCCTGGCGTACCTGCGCCAGACGGTCGTCAACCTCTCCCGGTCCGCGCTGCGCCGCCGCATCCTCGGCCTGAAGCTGCTCTCCAAGCCGATGCCGGACATGGCGAGCGCGGAGGAGGGCGCGTACGACCAGCTCGAACGGGACTCGCTCATCAAGGCGATGAAGGGCCTTCAGCGCCGCCAGCGCGAGGTGCTGGTGCTGCGTTACTTCGCGGACATGACGGAGGCCCAGGTCGCCGAGACGCTCGGCATCTCGCTGGGCTCGGTGAAGGCGTACGGCTCACGGGGCATCGCCGCGCTGCGGGTGTCCATGGGGGCCAAGACATGAGCGAGCACGACGAGCCGGCCGACGAGTCAGCCACGGGGGCCGACCGGAACGACAAGCCGACGCACGCTGGGAACGAAACTGTGAACGACGGCAGCCGCCGGGAGGAGTCCGCCCGTCCGGACGCCTCCGCCGAAGCGGAGACACGGAAGCTGGACGGGCTCGACGGACTCGACGGGCTCGAACGGCTGCTGGAGCTGAGCGGCACGTCGTCGTCCGGCTCCCAGCGGGCCGGCCGGGGCATCGAGGCCGACGGCCTGGACGACGGCCTCGGGGCGGACGAGCAGGCGCTGCGGCGGCTGCTGCATTCCGCCGTGGAGGACGTGGAGCCCCGTACCGGCTCGCTGGAGCATCTGCGGCGGGCCGTTCCCGCGCGGCGGGCCCGCAAGCGGCACGCGGCGGTCGGGATGGCGGCGGCGGCGCTGCTGCTCGGCACCGCGATCCCGGCCCTGGTGCACGTCTCCGACACGTCCGGCACCGACCCCAACACCGCGATGGCCGGCCAGTCCGAGTCGACGCAGGGCACCGAGGGCAAGGGCCGTACCTCCGACGGCGCCACCGGCGACACCCGTGGCAGCACGGGCGGCACGCCCGGCACCGGCAAGGGCGGCGGGAAGAAGGACGAGCCCGGCAGGAAGGGCGACGACGCGTCCGGTCCGCCCGGCGCCGCCGACCCCTCGGCGAGCCTCGCCTCCGGCACCCCGAGCTGCACCCCGGCCCAGTTGGGCGTCACGGGCAGCGCGAGCGGACCCGACTCCGCCGGCGTGGTCTACGGCACCTTCCGGGTCGCCAACGTCTCCGGCACCGCCTGCACGGTCACCGGGGCGGGCCAGGTCGGCGCGGTGGCGGTGGGCGCGGCCGACCAGGCCAAGCTGAGCGTGGCCGCGCATGTGTCCGGCGACGCGGCGAGCGGGCTGCCCGACCCGGCGCTGTCGGTGTCCTCCCTGGTGCTGCGGCCGGGCGGCGCGTACGCGGAGAAGTTCGCCTTCGTGCCGTCCGAGACCTGCCCGGTGCCGGGCGGCGGCGACAGCACCACCGGCGGCAGCGGCTCGGCCACCGGCGGGCCCTCGCCCGACCCCTCGCCCAGCGGTGACACGGGCACGACCGGCACCACGGACAGCGGCACCGGCGGTGCGGTCGGCGCGGCCCCGCAGCTCCTCACGGTCGACGGCCCGGCCGACGGCAGCGTGCAGGTCACGTACAGCGCGGCGTCCGGCGCGGCGGCGACGGCGGCCGTCCCGAACGCGTGCGCGGGGACGGTGTACTACACCGGGATGCAGTCGGAGAGCTAGACCTTGGCGGGGGTGCCGGCGTCCTCGGGGGCGCCGGCGCCGTCCGTCACCAGGCCCAGCTCGGCGTCGCGGACGGCCTCGGCCTCGCGGCGCAGCAGGCGGAACCACATGAAGACCACGAAGCCGGCGAAGACGAACCACTCGCCGGTGTAGCCGAGGTTCTGGAACGCCTTCAGGTCCAGCCCGGTCCCGACGGGCGCCGTCGCGGGCACCGCCTTCATCCCGGCCTCGCCCCGGTCGAGGGTGACCCAGGCCGCGTACAGCTTGTCCGGCACCAGGTTGACCAGGGAGGCCGGGGCGATGGCGTTGGTCTGCCCGGCGGGCAGTCCGCCGGTCGCGGGGACGCCGTTGCTGCCCGGTGACTCGGGGGCCTGGAGCGCGCCGGTGACGGTGACCTTCCCGGCCGGGGGCTTCGGTGCCTTCGCCGCGTCCGCCGTGCCGGGCAGCCAGCCCCGGACCACCGGGAGGGACTCGCCGTTCGGGGTGCGCAGCAGGGTCACGACGTAGAAGCCGGTCTTCCCGTCCAGCTCACGGCCGGGCGAGAGCAACTGCCGGCCATACTCGCCGCTGACCACGACCCGCCGCCCCGAGGTGGCCTTGTCCACGGGCAGCATCCGCGCGAGCGGCACCGCCTCCTGGTGGCGGGAGTCCGCCGCCTGTTCGGTGGCGGTGCGATGGTCCTGCACCCGCCCCTCGAACCGGCTGAGCTGCCACGACCCCATGAACACGCAGAACGGGATGGCGAGCAGCACGAAGACGTTGATGCCCCACCAGCGGGGTGTCAGCAGAAACCGGTACACCCCCCAAAGGTACGGCGCCCCCTTTGTCACCTTCACTCCGGCCCCGCGCCCGGCCGGCCCCGCGCCTCATCGCCCAGCTCAGGGGTGTCCCGTAGGGCGTCGGGCGGGTGATCCTAGGGGGCATGGACAAAGCTGACGAAGCTGTGGAGATGCCCGACTGGGAGAAGCGGTTCCGCGCGCCGAGGGTCTCGCTGCCGGACTGGGCCGAGGACGCGCCCGACCGCTCGCTGTTCGTGTCGAACGCGACCGGCACGTACGAGCTGTACGCGTGGGACCGCGCGACCGGTGCGCAGCGGCAGGCCACGGACCGGCCGAACGGCACCACGGACGGTGTGCTCTCGCCGGACGGTGAGTGGATCTGGTGGTTCGACGACAAGGACGGGGACGAGTTCGGGGTCTGGCGCCGCCAGCCCTTCGGGGGCGGCCCCGACGAGACCGCCGTACCGGGCCTCGCGCCCTCCTACCCGGCCGGGCTCGCCCTCGGCCGCGACGGGCGGACGGCCGTGATCGGCCGCTCGACCGACGAGGACGGTACGACGATCCACCTCGCGCGCGCCGGTGAGGCGCCGGTGGAGATCTACCGGCACCGCGAGTCCGCCGGCGTCGGCGACCTCTCGCACGACGGCACGCTGATCGCGATCGAGCACACCGAGCACGGCGACGCCATGCACAGCGCCCTGCGCGTGCTGCGCCCGGACGGCGCGGCCGTCGCCGACCTGGACGACACGCGCGGCGGCACCGAGGAGCTGGGCCTGGAGGTGCTGGGCTTCGCCCCCGTCGACGGCGACACCCGTCTCCTCATCGGGCACCAGCGCCGGGGCCGCTGGGAACCGCTGGTCTGGGACGTGGCGAGCGGCACGGAGACCGACCTGCCGCTGGACCTGCCCGGCGACGTGGCCGCCGAGTGGTACCCGGACGGCTCCGCCCTGCTGATCGCGCACGGCTTCGAGGCCCGCAGCGAGCTGTTCCGCTACGACCTCGCCACCCGCGAGCTGGACCGTATCCCCACCCCGCCCGGCACCGTCTCCGGGGCGACCGCCCGGCCCGACGGCAGCGTGGAGTACCTGTGGTCCTCCGCCGCCGAGCCGCCGGTGGTCCGCTCCACCGGCGGGCAGGTCGTGCTCGACCCGCCCGGCCTGAAGAGCCCGCCCTCGGTCGCGGTGGAGGACGTGTGGGTGGACGGCCCCGGCGGCCGTATCCACGCTCTCGTCCAGAAGCCCGCCGGGGCCACCGGCCCCCTGCCGACCGTGTTCGACCTGCACGGCGGTCCCACCTGGCACGACAGCGACTCCTTCGCGGCGGGCCCGGCGGCCTGGGTGGACCAGGGGTACGCCGTGGTCCGCGTCAACTACCGGGGCTCCACCGGGTACGGGCGCGCCTGGACCGACGCGCTCAAGCACCGGGTCGGCCTGATCGAGCTGGAGGACGTGGCGGCTGTGCGCGAGTGGGCCGTCTCCTCCGGCCTCGCCGACCCCGAGCGCCTCGTCCTCACCGGCGGCTCCTGGGGCGGCTACCTCACCCTGCTGGGCATCGGCACCCAGCCGGAGGCGTGGACGGTGGGCATCGCCGTGGTGCCGGTCGCGGACTACGTCACCGCGTACCACGACGAGATGGAGGCGCTGAAGGCCATGGACCGCACCCTCCTGGGCGGCACCCCGGAGGAGGTCCCGGACCGCTTCGCCGCGTCCTCCCCGCTGACCTACGTCGACCAGGTCAAGGCGCCCGTCTACATCTCCGCCGGCGTCAACGACCCCCGCTGCCCGATCCGCCAGATCGACAACTACGTCGAGCGCCTCCGCGACCGGGGCGCCCCGCACGAGGTGTACCGCTACGACGCGGGCCACGGCTCCCTGGTGGTGGACGAGCGGATCAAGCAGGTCCGGCTGGAGATGGACTTCGCCCGGCGGCACCTGGGGGGTTCGGAGAAGTAGGGAGTCTCTGAGAAGGAGGGAGTCTCTGAGAAGGAGGGGGCTCAGCCTCCACCGGGACGGTTCAGCCGAGTTCCGCCAGCCCCCGGCGCGTCGCCGCCACCACCACCCGGTCTTCCTTCGTGAGGAGGCGGTCGGGTGGGGCGTCGGGGGCGTTCTCCACGGCGAGGGCGCGCCAGACGCCGGGCTGGAAGGCGGACGCCAGGGTGCGGCCCTCCAGTTGGGGGCGGTTCGCCACGTCCACCGACGCGAAGACGAGCACCCGGCGTTCCACCGGGACCGCGCCCAGGACGCGGCGGCCCAGCATGGCTCCGGCGAAGGCGGGGGCCGAGAGGTAGGAGACGCTGCGGCTGCGGGTGGTGGCCAGCGGGTGGGCGACGCGCAGGGTGCGGTACACGGCGGTGGCGAAGTCGTCGTCGTACAGGCGCAGTACCGCGCGGAGGTCGGGACGGACCCCGCGCGCGTACAGCACCGCCTCCAGATTGGTGGTGTCCGAGCTGGTCACCGCGAGGAGGGCGTGCGCGCGGTGGATCTTGGCCGCCTCCAGTACGCCCTCCTGCGTCACGTCCCCGATCACCACCGGCACCCGCAGCCGCCGCGCCACCGCGAGCCCGCGCGCCTCCGGGTTGCCCTCCACGCACACCACCGGCACGTGCAGCTCGCGCAGCCGGATCAGCACCCGCGTACCGATCTTCCCCAGCCCCAGCAGGACGACGTGCCCGCCTAGCCCGCGCGGTGGCTTGCGCAGCGCGGACTGCGTACGGAAGGTGCCCAACCCCTCCAGCACGGCGGCCAGCAGTACCGGGAGGAGCAGCAACCCGACCAGCCCGGAGAGGAGTTGGAGGATCTGACGCCCCAACGGCTCGCCCAGCGCGGGATCGTCGATGGCGAACAGGTCGAGCAGGGTCAGATAGAAGGCTCCTACGGGGTGGATGCCGGTCACGATCGACAGGGCCACCGCGAGCGCGATCACGCAGCCCGCCAGTACCGCCAGCGACCATCTCAACTGCTTGGAGAACAGGGAGGAGAGGGGTGGCACGCCGCCCACGCCGCGTCCGTTCCCCGCCGCCGCGCCCTCCGCCGCCGAGAACCGCTCCAGCATCACGCGGGACCGGCCGCCCGCCCGCCGTACCTCCTCGTCGTCGGGCAGCAGCACCGGCCCCTCGTCGTCGCCCTCGGCGGACAGCAGGGCGAGCGTGCACAGGCCGGGCAAGGCGGGGCTGCCGGCCGGGGGCGCGACCCGTTCCACCGCGCGCAGCAGCAGCCCCTCCGCCTGGATCACCTTGCCGGTACCGGCGACGGCGGTCGCGGCGAGCGCGGGCGCGGCGGTGTCGGCGTCGGAGAGCACGGAGGTGGCCGCGTCCCGCAGCGCTTCCTCGGACTGGCCCACCAACACGGCCGCCTGATCGAGGAGTTCCTCGATGTGCTGACCCAACCGCCGGTTGTACAGCCGCAGTACGAGACGCAGGCGCGGATTCAGCCGCCGGGCGGTCAGCGCGGCACGGATGTTGGTCTCGTCGTCCTCGTACACCAGCGCCAGTGCGGCCGCCCGCTCCACCCCCGCCTCCGCGAGCACCTGCTCGGTGAGGAACTCGGCCTCCAGCACCCGTTCCCCGCCCGGGTGTTGGGACACGGTGTTCGAGCCGCCGCCCGGTGCGGGCCCGCCCCGGCCGACCGCCACCGAGACCACCCGGTCGAAGAGCGCGGCGGGAGCCGACCGGGGCCGCCCGACCACCGGCCGCCGCGCGGTGCGCGCGTTCGGCGGCACGACGAGGACGACCTGCTCGCCGTAGACTCCGCGCAGCTCGGCGGACAGCCGGTGCGCGAGACCGTCGTCCCCGCCCACCACCATCGGCGCCGACGCGCCACCTGAACCGCCCTGATACGGAACGCTGTTCGCCACGAGGGAAAAGACTGCCCCAAGAAGGCGGCCGGTTCCAGCGATCACCTGAACGGCCCCACCCGCGGCCGCGTACGCCCTGGCAGCCGCACCCAGCCGGAGGTCCTCACCCGTGGCCATCACCGAAGACGCCCCGCCGGGCACCGAGCCGCCCGGCGAACGGTCGGGCGGTACCGGTACCCGGCTCAGCTCCCCGCTCGTCCTGACCCTGGTGCTGCTGCTCGCCGTCCTTGCTCAGGCGCCGATCCGGGGCGCGCTCGGCACCCCGGTGATGCAGAGCTGGATGACGGTGTTCGTCGCCGTGACCGTGCAGGCGCTGCCCTTCCTGGTCCTCGGGGTGCTGCTGTCGGCCGCCATCGCCGTGTTCGTCCCGCCCGCCTTCTTCGCCCGCGCCCTGCCCGCCCGGCCCGCGCTCGCCGTACCGGTCGCGGGCCTCGCGGGCGCGGTGCTGCCGGGGTGCGAGTGCGCGTCGGTGCCGGTGGCGGGCGCGCTGGTGCGGCGGGGGGTGACCCCGGCGGCCGCGCTGGCGTTCCTGCTGTCCGCGCCCGCGATCAACCCGATCGTGCTGACCGCCACGGCCGTCGCCTTCCCGGACAACCCGGAGATGGTGCTCGCCCGGTTCGCCGCGAGCCTGCTGGTGGCCTGCGCGATGGGCTGGCTGTGGCAGCGGCTCGGCCGCGCCGACTGGCTGCGCCCACCCGCGCACGGCGCGCACGAGGGCGAGACGAAGGCGGAGACCTTCTGGAACTCCGTACGCCACGACACCATGCACGCGGGCGGCTTCCTGGTCCTCGGGGCGATGGCCGCGGCCACCCTGAAGGCGGTGGCCCCGGCGGAGTGGCTGCGCACGGCCGCGG
Source organism: Streptomyces sp. NPDC018263 (assembly GCF_055562575.1). Taxonomy (NCBI): domain Bacteria; kingdom Bacillati; phylum Actinomycetota; class Actinomycetes; order Kitasatosporales; family Streptomycetaceae; genus Streptomyces; species Streptomyces sp. NPDC018263. The sequence goes on along the minus strand of NZ_JBVHFA010000003.1, from coordinate 180,946 downwards.
GCAACCCCTTCCTCGCGGTGCTCGCCCTCGCCGTACTCGCCGTGGTGCTGTCCATCTGCTCGGAGGCGGACGCGTTCGTCGCCGCGTCCCTCACCGACTTCTCCCCGACGGCCAAGCTGGTGTTCCTGGTGGTGGGCCCGATGATCGACCTCAAGCTGTTCGCCATGCAGACCGGCACCTTCGGCCGCGGCTTCGCGCTGCGCTTCGCCCCGGCCACGTTCGCGCTGGCCATCACGGGCGCGCTGGTCACCGGGGCGGTACTGCTGTGAACCGCCAGGCGCAGGCCGCCGTGATGTTCCTCCTCGGAGGCGCGCTGCTGCACGCGGGGACGACCGATCTGTACCTCCGGTACGTCAAGTCGGGCCTGCGGCCACTGGTGTTGGCGGCGGGGGTGGTCCTCGTGGTGGCCGCGCTGGCGACGGTCCGGTACGAGCGGAAGCGGGGTGGGGGGCGCGGGGGTCAAGGGGGGCACGGGGGTCAAGGGAGTCATGGGGGTCATCCCGAGCCCGGTGTGGCCTGGCTGCTGGTGCTGCCCGTCCTGGCCCTCATCCTCATCGCCCCGCCCGCGCTGGGCTCTTACAGCGCGGTCCGTACGGGTACGGCACTCCAACCCCCCTACGGCCTGGACCCGTTGCCCACCTCGGACCCCGTCCGGCTGAGCGTCGTCGACTACGCCTCCCGCGCCGCCTACACCCACTCCCTGCGCGGCCGCATCGTCCGCGTCACCGGCTTCCTCGCCCTCGACGCCCACGGCGCCCCGTACCTCGTCCGCATGGCCCTCAACTGCTGCGCCGCCGACGCCCAGCCCGTCAAGATCGGCCTCACCGGCCAACTCCCGCCGGTCCTCCGTCCGGACGCGTGGATGGAGGTGACGGGGGTGTACGCCTCGCGCGTGACGCGGGACCCGGTGAACAACGGGGTGATCCCGTATCTCCGGGTGACGTCGGCCCGGCCGGTGGCTGCTCCGGCCGATCCTTATGACGAGACGTGGAACAAGTGAGGGACGCCGGGCCCGGCCGGGCGGAGACGGTTGGGCGGCTCTGGTCCATCTCTCGGACGGCGACGCCCGTCTCCGAGTCCGGGTACTGGGGCGCCGGATGCCGGGAGCGCCTCCGCTGCACGACCTCCTCGACGCGGAGGTGCCTGGCCGGTTCCGGGGTGCGGGTCTTCCTGCCGCTGTGCCTTGAGACCGGCTGGGTCGACGCGCAGCGGAGGTTGCCCCACGGCGTACGGCGGGAGTGGCCGCGCGAGGTTCGGATGACTTCGCCCGGTGCCTGTGAAGGGCGCCGCTGAGCTGCCGACCCGCGGACGGGCTCCCTCGCTCCCCGGAATGGCGCTCCGTGCGCGGCGGTCCGACCTACGCCGGGTGGTCAGCTCAGGCAGAGGACCAGGAGGCAGACGTGGGAGGGGGAGGGGGCGGTGGAGGGGGTCGCCGTGGGGGAGTGCGAGTCCGTGGGGGTCGCGGACTGCGGCTCGGAGGGTGGGGTCGACGGGGACTCGGTGCGCTGGGTGCGCTCGGTGGGGGAGGGCGTCGTGGGGGTGGGCTTCGCGGGAGTGGGGGACTGCTTCGGCGGGGTGAGGCGGGAGACGGGGGTGGTGGAGACCGGCACCGGGTCGTGGGGGAGGGGGAGCAGGGAGCGGGAGTGGGGGTGCGTCGAGGGGGACGCGGACGGGGACGGCTTGGTGGCCTTCGGGCCGGCCTTGTGCGGCGTGGGGGTGCTGCTGGAGCGGGGAGCCGCCGCGGACTTCGGCTCGGCGCTCGTGTGCGGCGGGGTGCTCGGGGCTGGGGTGGGGCGCCCGGTCGGGGGCACCGTCGGGGCCGGGAGGCCGGCCGTGGCCTCGGGGCCCGTACCGCCCATCGGCTGCTCGCCCTGGGCCGCGGTCGGGCGGGTGCGGTCGGCCGGCTGGTGGTTCAGGGCGGCGGCCAGGGTGAAGCCACCGCCGACCAGCGCGACGGCCGTCGCCAGGGCGGCCCTGCGACGCGTCTTCCGCCAGCGGGACTGCTCCCGGCGCCGGGCCGCGCGGCCACTGCCCGAGGCCACCTCGGCCGGACGGCGCGGAACGGCCGGCGGGGGCACCGACCTGCCCTGGCGGGACACGGGTACGTCGTCGTCGACGGGCTGCCGTACGGCGTACGCGCTCGTGCGGACCGGCATCGGGGCCAGGTCCGGGGAGGCGCAGACGCCGCAGCCCGGGCAGACCAGGGCGCCGTTCAGATGCCGACGGCAGGCGGAGCAGTAGTCCATTCGCGGTCTTCCTGGGTCGACGGGCGCGGGTGAGCGCCCGCCACCGTAACGGGACCATCAGCAGAGTGTGTGCGCCCCATGTGGCTCTCCTGCACACATTCCCAGCGGATTCCGAGTGGCCGGAACCTATGTGGCCGGAAGCCGTGTGGGCGTACCTCATGTGGGGCGCACTCCATGTGGTCGAGCCCTGTGTGGCCGCACACCGTGTGACCGGAAGCCATGTGACCCGAAGCCATGTGAGTGACCCACCTCACACCCGCCCATGTCACACCCCCGCCACTCCACCCGTCGTAACCGTGAATCCACCGGAACGACCTCCAGGAGCGCATCCATGGACCCCCGCCTCAACCCCTTCGCCATCCCCGCCACCGCAAAGATCATCAAGCACTTCAACGCGGCCGGAAAGGTGGTCTCGGACTCCACCCTCCCCGCCGCCACCCAGGAGCTGGTGAAGATCCGCGCGAGCCAGATCAACGGCTGCGGCTTCTGCCTCGACATGCACACCAAGGAGGCCGCGCACGCGGGCGAGACCCAGCTCCGGCTGAACATGGTCGCCGCCTGGCGCGAGGCCACCGTGTTCACCGACGCCGAGCGCGCCGCACTCGAACTGGCCGAGCAGGGCACCCGCCTCGCCGACACCCCCGGTGCCGTCACCGACGAGGCGTGGGCGAACGCGGCCAAGCACTACGACGAGGACCAGCTCGCCGCCCTGGTCTTCCTCATCGGCCTCATCAACGCCTACAACCGCATGAACGTCATGATCCGCATGCCCGCCGGCGACTACCAGGTCGGCCAGTTGGCCTGAGCCGAAACCGGGTCGAAGCCGGGCCGGGCCGAGCCAGACCGGGCCGGGCCGGGCCGGGTCGAACCAACCCCGGCCCGCAACCTCCTCACGCATCCGGAGGCGAGACGGCGTGTGCATCCCACCCCGCACACGCCCCTCGCTTATCGTCGGCCAAACACCGACATCCGGAGTGAAAATGGGAAAAACGGATGAGCTGGTGGGAGTGGTCGACGGGGCGGCGACGGTCGCCACCCCCACCGCTCCACCGGCCCGCCCCAGCCCCGTACGCCCCCTGCTCGCCCTCACCGCCGCGGCGGCCGTCGGGATCGCGGTGCTGCTGCTCGCCCGCGCGGGGGTGCTCGACCGCCCCGCCGTCCAGGCGTGGCGCACGGTCTGCCTGGCGATCACCGTGCAGGCGCTGCCGTTCCTGATCCTGGGCACCGTGCTGTCCGGCGCGATCAACGCTTTCGTCCCGGCCGACCTGTTCACCCGCGTGCTGCCCAAGCGGGCCGCGCTCGCCGTACCGGTCGCCGGAGTCGCGGGCGCGGTGCTGCCGGGGTGCGAATGCGCGTCCGTACCGGTGGCCAACAGCCTGATCCGGCGGGGCGTCACCCCGGCCGCCGCCTTCGCCTTCCTGCTGTCCGCGCCCGCGATCAACCCGATCGTGCTCACCGCCACGGCGGTCGCCTTCCCCGGCAACCCCGCGATGGTCGCCGCCCGGCTGGTCGCCTCGCTGGCCACCGCCGCCGTGATGGGCTGGCTGTGGCTCTGCTTCGGCAAGGAGAAGTGGCTGCGCCCGGCCGTACGGCACACCGGCCACCAGCACGGACACAGCCGCTGGGCCGAGTTCCGCCAGGGCTTCCAGCACGACTTCCTGCACGCCGGGGGCTTCCTGGTGCTCGGGGCGATGGCCGCGGCCACCTTCAACGTCGCCGTACCGCGCACCGTGCTCGACACCTTCTCGGGCTCGCCCTGGCTCTCCGTGCTGTTCCTCGCCGGGCTCGCCGTCCTGCTCGCCGTCTGCTCGGAGGCGGACGCCTTTGTGGCGGCCTCCCTCACAGGCTTCTCCCCCACAGCCCGGCTCGCTTTCATGGTGGTCGGCCCCATGGTGGACCTGAAGCTGATCGCCCTTCAGGCAGGCACCTTCGGCCGCGCCTTCGCCGTACGGTTCTCCGCCGCGACCACGGTCGTCGCCGTCGCCGCCAGCGCCCTGATCGGAGGCGCGCTGCTGTGAGACGCCTCGCCCAGACCGCCCTGCTCGCCCTCATCGGCGCGGGCCTGCTGCACACGGCCCTCTTCACCGACCTCTACCTGCGCTATGTCAAGGAGGGCCTGCGCCCCGTCCTGATCGCCTCCGGCATCGTCCTGCTGCTCCTCGCCGCGGTGAACGCCGTACTCGACCTGCGCCGAAGCGAAAACCCCGACGACGCCCACGCCCCGCACGACGCCCACGCCCCCCATGAACACACGCACGGCCACGACCACTCCACCGCCCCCAAGGTCGCCTGGCTCCTCGCCCTCCCCGCCCTGAGCCTCCTCCTCTACGCCCCGCCCGCCCTCGGCGCGTACACGGCGGCCCACTCCAACGGGAAGCCGGTGGAGACCGCCCCGAAGGAACGTTTCCCCGCCCTCCCCACCACCTCCCCGCTCCCCCTGACCCTCACCGCCTTCACCCAGCGCGTCCAGCAGGACCCCACGCTGGCGATCAAGGGCCGGCAGGTCCAGCTCACCGGTTTCGTCACCCCGGCCGGGGCAGGCGGCGGCTGGTACCTGACCCGGATCATCTTCACCTGCTGCGCCGCCGACTCCCAGACCGTGAAGGTCCGCGTCCACGGCACCGACGCCCCGCCCGCCAACACCTGGCTCGCGGTCACCGGCACCTGGCACCCCGCGGGCCGCCTCGGCACCAAGACCGCCGAGGCCGCGCTGGACGTCAAGGAGAGCCACCCCATCGCCCAGCCGGTCAACGCGTACACGGACGACCTCCCGCTGACCCCGTCGTAGCCCCGGACGGCCGCGCCGCACCCCGCCCCGCCCCCGCGATACCCTGGTGACCGGCCGCGCCTCACCCGCGCGGCGCGGCGGTGGGGCTCGCCGTACCCGAACCGCGGCATCGACGCCGCCGACAGTCCCTACTTGCGACGGAGTGCGCCCGCGTGCGCGGGTGCCGGCGAGTAGGAGACGTACGCCCATGACACGACCCACGACGAACGAACCCGTCGACCCCGACGTCGACCCGTGCTCTCCCGCCCGGTGGCAGGAAGCCTGGCGCGGTCAGGGCCCGGTCGTGGCGGTGGTCGCGGCCGGCGGCGCGATCGGCGCGACGGCCCGTTACGCGGCGTCGCTGCTGTGGCCGGTGGCGAACCCCGGCTTCCCCTGGACCACCCTGCTGGTCAACGTCACCGGCTGCGCGGTCATCGGCGTGTTCATGGTGCTGATCAGCGAGGTGTGGACGGCGCACCGGCTGGTCCGGCCGTTCTTCGGCACGGGGGTGCTGGGGGGCTTCACCACGTTCTCCACGTACGCCGTCGAGATCGAGCGGCTGGTGAACGCCGGTGAGGCGCGCACTGCCCTCGCCTATCTGGCCGCGACCCCGCTCGCGGCCCTCGGCTCGGCAGGGCTCGCGGTCGCGCTCACGCGGCGCGTCCTGGCCCGGAGGCAGCGATGACCACGACACGGCTGACCGGCGACGCCCTCAGGGTGACCCTCTTCGTCGGCGAGCACGACACCCACCACCACAAGCCGCTCTACAGCGAGATCGTGCGCCGCGCGCACGCGGCCGGCCTCGCGGGCGCCGGCGTGTTCCGGGGCATCGAGGGCTTCGACGCGTCCTCGCTCATCCACACCGCCCGGCACTCCCGGCGTCACCCGGGCAAGGAGAGGAAGGCGTGAACTGGCTTCTCGTGATCCTCGGCGGCATGGCCGGAGCCCCGCTGCGCTACCTCACCGACCGCGCCGTCCAGAAACGCCACGACGCCGTCTTCCCCTGGGGCACCTTCACCGTCAACGTCCTCGGCTGCTTCATCCTCGGCCTCCTGACGGGCGCGGTCGTAGCGGGCGCCGCCTCCTCCCACATCCAACTCCTCATAGGCACCGGCCTCTGCGGCGCCCTCACCACGTACTCCACCTTCTCCTACGAGACTCTCCGCCTGACGGAGGACGGCGCCCGCTTCATGGCCGCGGCCAACGTCGTCGCCAGCGTGGTGGCGGGCCTGGGCGCGGCGTTCGTGGGGACGGCGTTCGCGGAGGCGATCTGGGGTTGATGCGGACTCGTACGCCCCCTGAGCCATGGCCCGAACACCTCATCAACCCCCAAGGTCTCAGGGCCATTTACGGCACCAGACTCCCGCCCCTCGCCGCCGTCTCACCCTCCACCTCGACCTGCCGTACCCCGCCGAACCGCCCCGGAAGTGGGTGCCTCCCCGCGCAGCATTCTGGTGAACCAGGCGCCGTAGCGGTTCCCCACCGTCAGATTGCCTGATCGTGATCTTTACGCGGCTGACCAGGGCCTCGTTGATCCATTAACGTCTAGCCGCACGTGGCTGACGAGATCCACCGCGGCCACCGTGGACCGGCGCGGCAGTGTCCGGCCACGAACGGGGGCGCCGCACGGCGGCACATAATCGCATCAATAAGGGGGCGTGGCGTGGGGGCATCGACCCGGACGTCGACTGAAGCACTGCCTGGACGTGGCCGCCGCAGCGGGGGCGGGAGCCTCGCGGCCGGTGCGGCCGCCATGGTTCTGGCGGTTGCAGGAACAGCGGTCCCGCTCGCCACGGCCGCGCAGGCCGCCCAGGTGACGACCGCGGCGAATCCGTCCCAGGAGGTCGTGATCCCGCCCGCCGACCGGGCCACACCTCGTGAGGACACCCCGCTGGCGGCAACCGGCACCGGCTTTCTGCACCAGCAGGAGGGCAGGGACGGCTACACCTGGACCGACTTCGCGAGCGGCACCCCGACGCAGGTGCCCGGCCTGCAGACCCTGCCGGCCAACGCGCTCGTACGTCCCGTCGGCGCCGGTGGCGACCTGCTTGCCATCTCACCGAGCCCGGCCCGGGGCGCCGCCTGGTACACCGTGCTCGATCCGCACACCGGTGAGCGGCGGGACATACAGCTCCCGGCGCACCACACCTTCCGGGGGACCGTCGGCGGCAAGGTGCTGGCACTGGAGTCCGCGACCAGCACCACCAGCTCCGCCGGGGTGCTCCTGGACCCGGCAGCCTCCGCCGCGCAGCCGCTGCAGATCACCGGCCTGCCCGAGGGTGCCAGCCTGAGCAGCCTCTCCCTGCAGCAGCAGGCCACGGACGACCGCGGCGCGGTGATCTCCTTCCGGCAGGACGGCGCGTACCGCTACGGACTGCTGGACCCTGCGACGGCCGTGATCACCCCGCTCCCCGAGGCGATGAGCGGCGAGGGACTCAACATCCTGCTGAGCGCCGACCGGATCGCCTGGTGGGGGCACGGCTACGCCGGCCTGCGCTGGCTGCCGCGAGGGGACTTCTCCACCGGTACGGAGGAGTTTCCGCTCCCCGACGACGCGTTCCCTTTGGCGCTGCTCGGCGACACCCTCCTGACCTCTTCACCCGACACCACCTCGGGTACCGCGCTCGGCCCGCGGCTGACCGCCCGCCCGCTCGACGGCACGGAGCCGACCACCGTGCTCGAGCACCTCGCGCTCGCATCGGATTCTCCGCCCCAGGCGGCGGACGGAAGCGCCCTGGTCGTCGGCGGTACCGGCAGCGGCGACTGGGCGGTACACCGCTTCACCGCGCGCCCCGAAGGGACACCGGCACACGAGGTGGCCCAGCCGCTGCCCCCGGTGTCCGCCAAGCTTCTGGGACTGAGCCTGTACCGGGGCACCCTCGGCCGGGTGGACAGCACCGAGGGCAGGATCTCCATCCATCAGCAGGACATCGGCACCGGGCCGGTCCCTGTCGCGGGAGCGGCCGAGCCCCTGCCCGTGGGCATGCCCTCGTCCACCGTGCGCTGCGCGACGGGTGAGGACTGTGTACGGATGGTGGAGGGCAACGAGTACGGGGTCTCCTTCCTCTCCGAGACGGGCGGGCGAACGTACCTGGAGACCCGGGTGGACCCCTACACCTCGCACGTGCGGGTGCAGTTGCCCGGCAGCGGCGGCGCAGTGCGGGACGCCTCCCCCTCGTACGTGGTGGTGGACGGCGGTTCCCCGAAGACCCAGTATCTGATCGACCCGGGCTACGGCCGGGTGATCCGCAGCCGCCCGGTGCAGGCCGCGGCGCTCTGGTACTCCACCCTGTGGAGCGCGGCCCCCGCCGCCCCCGGAACGCTGACCGCGGAGCGGTTGACCTCGGACGCCACCGTGCCCGGCAAGCCCGTGCGCACCGTGCGGACCGGTGCCGCCTGTGTGCCCACCGAACTGCAGGCGACCGCGCGATGGCTGTACTGGTCCTGCGGCGCCGACAAGCAGGCCGGCGTCTACGACCTGACGAACAATCACGGTTTCGCCGTGCCGTCGGGCCCCGCCATGCTCGGGGACGGCTATGTGATCCGGCACGACCGTGCGGCGGGCGAGCTCAAACTGACCGACTTCCACACCGGCAGCCCGCTCGCGGAGCGCTCCTTCGCCGCTCTCCCCGCCGGCCCGCTCGCGGACGACCGCGGGATCACATGGACGGTGGACAAGTACAGCGGTCATGTCGCCTACGCGGACGCCGACCGCCGCGTGCACGTGGCGGCGGACGGCGTGCCGGACTCCGGCCCGGTCGTGGGGGAGGAATACACCAACGGGAACGTCGCGCCCAGGGAGCCCTCGTCGTACTACTCGACCTGGACGGCCTCGTTCCATCTGAGCCGCCCCGTGGACTCCTGGCAGGTGGACATCGCCCAGAAGGCGACCGGGCGCAGGGTGGCCACGCTGAGGGGCGGAGCCGTACGAAGCCGCTACCCCGTCCAGGCCTCGTGGAACGGCAGGGAGCCGAACGGCGCTCTCCCCCCGAGCGGCACCTACACCTACCAGTTGACCGCTCGCGTCGGCGGCGGGACCGCGCCGGTGAAGGTGGGAAGCGGCCTCCTCCAGGTGCTGTGCGGCGCCCTCCCGACCCATGTCTACGACTGCGACGGATTCCCCGACATGGTGGCGGTCCGCAAGGACGGCCGGACCGACTCGTGGGAGGGTCATCCCCAGGGGCACTTCTACAACCGCAGCTACACCGCTGACTGGCCGACCTCCTCCACCCTGGTGCCGGTCGGCGACATCAACGGCGACGGGTACGCGGACATGCTGGTCCGCAACTCCGCAGGCGAGCTGCGGGCGTACTGGGGCTTCGGGCAGGTGTACTTCGCCCGGGGAAGCAACAAGTCCACCCTCCTCGGCAAGGGCTGGAACACGTACGACATGCTGACCTCGGCCGGGGATCTCAACCGGGACGGCCACTCCGACCTCTTGACCCGTGACCGGTCCGGAGCCCTGTGGTTCCACGCCGGCACCGGCAAGGGAACGTTCAAGTCCCGGGTGCGCGTCGGCACCGGACTGTCCGGCTATACGGCGCTGGTGGGAGTGGGTGACCTCAACGGCGACAGAACCGGCGACCTCCTGGGCCGGGACAAGGCCGGCAACCTCTACCGCTGGTACGGAAACGGAAAGGGCGGCTTCGGGGGGCGAGTGAAGATCGCCGCCGGTTTCCGCACGTACAACGCGCTGGTCGGTGTGGGCGACCTGACCCAGGACGGGCGCAACGACCTCGTCGCCCGCGACACCTCGGGCAACCTGTACCGCTGGGCGGGCAACGGCAAGGGCGGCTTCGGCGGACGTGTGAAGATCGGCACTGGCTGGGGCCTCTACAAGGCGCTGTCCTGACGGCCGGGAACGACGCGGTACCCGCGACCGCCACGCCCCGCACGTGACAAGGGCGTGACGGGTATGAACTTGTCCGCTCTCGTCGCAGTCGTGATGATGGCGGCATGTCTGAGAACGGGGACCGGAAGGCGGGTTCGGGCATTGCGCCCGCCCAGGCGGCGGAAGTGGCGGCTCGCAGACGGGCGTTCGCCGAGCTGCTCGGGGAGTTCCGCCGTACTCCCGTGCTCGTAGCGCTGGGCGGCGACCCGGGCGGCGAACAAGCTTTGCTGACCGCCGACTTCAACGGCATCCGTTTCATCCTGGCCTTCTCCGACGAGCAGGCGCTCGCCCGGTACGCCACCGCGCGCGGGGAGTCGGCGCGGGAGTGGCCGTATCAACGCATTCTGGGTGCACGGCTGTTGGACCTGGCGGTGCCCGCCGCGGGCGTGCCGTGCGGGGTGGCGCTGGACTGTGCGGACGGGTCTGACGGGATGGTGTTCCCGCCGGTCGCGGGGATCGTGCCGGACGAGGCGGCGGTGGACCTGGACGACGAGACGCGGCACGGGGGTGCGGTATGAGCGGCGAGGGCGGGATGGATCTCCAGGCGCAAGGCCTGGAGGAGATCGCCAAGGGCCTGACGGAGGCGCTGGGTGAACTGGGCGAGCTGGGCATGGTCGGCCAGGCCGGCGCGGGCCGGGGCTTCTCCGGAATCGCCCTGTCGGGGCTGGAGTTGGGTCACGAGGGCCTCACCGGTGAGCTGAAGACGTTCTGCGAACGCTGGGAGTGGGGCGTACGGGCCCTGATCGCGGAGGGCAACGCCTTCGCGCAGAAGACCGACCTCTCGGCGGGCACGTACTACGAGACCGAGCAGTACCTCAAGGGCAGCGTGAAGATCGTCGCCAACTCGGCGGTGGGCAACCCGTACGCCTCCGAGGAGGACGTGGAGAGGATGGGCTGGGGGGACATCGCCAAGTCCGGCCGTACGGTGGACTATTCGCAGGAGTCCTTCGAGCAGGCGTGGGAGAACAGCAAGCAGGGCTGGAAGGACGCCGGCCGGGACGCGATGACCGCACCCCTGCTCGGCACGGTCCCCGTCACCCCGGAGACCATGCACGGCGCGCTGGGCGTGTCGGACAAGGAGTACGACCAGTTCCTCGACGACACCTTCGGCCCGTCGCCGGAGGCCCGCGCGAAGGCCGCCGAGCAGCAGGGCGGTGAGGGCTGATGGGGCTGGGAGATCTCACCAACTCGCTGCTGGGCGGCGCCGAGGACCTGTACGACAAGGGTAAGAAGAAGGCCGGCGAACTCGTCGACGAGGGCACGGACAAGCTCGGCGGCGCGATGGACCGAGTCGGCCTGCACGACTGGGCCGACGGTGTGGAGGACTGGGGCGACGAGGTCGCCTCCGACCTGGGCGCGACGCCGGGCGAGCAGCAGCTCGGCCAGACCGAGCAGGCCGACGAACTCGTCCACGGCAAGCCGGAGAAGATCCGCGAGAGCGCGAAGCACCTGAAGGACTTCCACGGCGCGTTCGACAAGGTCGGCTCGGGCCTGAAGAAGATCGACTCGGCGGGCTGGAAGGGTGAGGGCGGCGACGCCTTCCGCGAGAAGTTCGGCGTCCACCCCGCCAAGTGGGCCCACGCGGCCGAGGCGTGCGGCTCGGCGGCGGCCGCGCTGGAACGGTACGCCGACACGGTCACCTGGGCGCAGAAACAGGCCGCGGAGGCCGTCGAGCTGTACAAGAAGGGCACGAAGGCGTTCGACGACGCGGCGGACGATTATCAGAAGAAGGCCGACGCCTACAACGCCAAGGCCCGCGCGGGCGAGGACCCCGGCGCCAAGCCGGTGCAGGACATGCAGGCGGGCAAGACCGACCGCGACGCCGCCGCGAACAAGCTGAACGAGGCCCGCAAGCAGCGCAACACCGCCGCCGCCGAGGCTCAGGGCAAGGTCAAGGCCGCCCTCGCCCACGCCCCCGCCGAGCCCCCGCCGCTGGAACGCCTCGGCCACGACTTCACCGACGGCTTCCAGGCCGCCAACACGGAACTGACCCACGTCGTCGGCGGCGCCCTCAAGGGCACGGCCGGCCTGGTCAACTTCGCCCGCGGCCTCAACCCGACCGACCCGTACAACCTGACCCACCCGGCGGCGTACCTCCAGAACGTCAACATGACGCTGTCGGGGCTGGTGTCCGCGGGGACGCATCCCGAGCGCACGGTGCAGGCCGTGGTGGACGGGCTGAAGAAGGACCCGTCGGAGTTCGTCGGCCGCCTGATCCCGGAACTGATCGGCACCAAGGGCGCGGGGCTGGCGCGCGGCGGGCTCCGGCTCGCCATGAAGGAGGGCGCGGAGGAGGCCGCGAGCCAGGGCATCCGCCGTACCGCCCGGAACGTGGTGGAGAAGGACGCGGACGACGTGGCCCGGCGTCCGGGCGAGAAGATCTGCGAGAAGGACCCGGTCGACGTCGCCACCGGCCGCATGGTGCTGCCGCAGACCGACGTGGCGCTGCCGGGTGTGCTTCCGCTGGTGGTCAAGCGGCAGTTCGAGTCGTCGTACCGGCTCGGCGGCTGGTTCGGCCCGTCCTGGTCCTCGACGCTGGACCAGCGGCTGGAGGTCGACACCGAGGGCGTGGTGTTCGTCGGCGAGGACGGCCTCGTCCTGGCCTACCCGCACCCCGCGCCCGGCGTACCGACCCTGCCCTCGCACGGCCCGCGGTGGCCGCTGGACCGGGTGGAGGGCGGCTACACCCTCACCGACCCGGAGTCCGGGCACACGCGGCACTTCGCCGACCGCTCCGACACCCTCGCGGTCCTGGAGCAGCTCGACGACCGCAACGGCAACTGGATCACCTTCGAGTACGACGCCGACGGCGCGCCCAGCGCCCTCGTCCACAGCGGCGGCTACCACCTGGGGATATCCACCGCGGAGGGCCGCGTCACCGCCCTCCGCCTCACGGGCGCCGACCAGGAGCTGTTCCGCTACGGCCACACCGGCGGCCACCTCACCGAGGTCACCAACTCCTCCGGCCGCCCCACCCGCTTCACCTACGACGACTCGGCCCGCATCACCTCCTGGACCGACACCAACGACAGCCACTTCACCTACGGCTACGACGACCAGGACCGCTGCGTCCACCAGTCCGGCGCCGAGGGCCACCTGCGCTCCACCTTCGCCTACGGCGACCCCGACCCGGCCACCGGCGACACGGTCACCGCCATCACCGACTCCCTCGGCCACACCAGCCGCTACCGCGTCGACCGCCACTGCCAGGTCGTCGCCGAGACCGACCCGCTCGGCGCCACCACCCGCTACCGGCGCGACCGCCGCAACCGCCTGCTGTCGGTGACCGATCCACTCGGCCACACCACGGAGTTCCACCGCGACGTCGACGGCAACCCGGTGAAGGTGATCCGCCCCGACGGCCGCGAGGCCCGTGCCGAGTACGACGCGCTCGGCCTCCCGGTGAAGGTCACCCGCCCCGACGGCACCACCGTCCGCCAGACCTACGACGACCGCGGCAACCTCACCTCGATCACCGACGCGGCGGGCCAGACCACCCACTTCGCTTACGACGGCGCCGGCCACCTGATCTCCGTCACCGACCCGCTCGGACACGCCACCACCATCGTCACCGACCGCGCCGGCCTCCCGCTGCGCGTCACCGACCCGCTGGGCGCGACCACGTCCTACGAGCGCGACGCCTTCGGCCGCCCGGTCGCGATCACCGACCCCACCGGCGCGGTGACCCGCCTGGAGTGGACGGTGGAGGGCCACCTGACCCGCCGTACGGCACCGGACGGCACGAGTGAGTCGTGGACGTACGACGGCGAGGGCAACCGCACCACCCACACCGACGCCCTCGGCCAGGTCTCCCGCTTCGAGTACACCCACTTCGACCTCCTGACGGCCCGCACCGGCCCGGACGGCGTACAGCACGCCTTCACCTACGACACCGAGCTGAGGCTGACGGAGGTCACCAACCCGCAGGGGCTCAAGTGGAGTTACACGTACGACCCGGCGGGACGCCTCGCGGCGGAGACGGACTTCGACGACCGCACGCTGACGTACGCCTACGACCCCGCGAGCCGTCTCACCGCCCGCACCAACGCGCTCGGCGAGACCATCGTCTTCGAGCGGGACGAGCTGGGCCGTACCGTCCGCAAGGACGCGGATGGCGCGGTCACCACGTACGCCTTCGACCTCACCGGCCAACTGGCCGAAGCGGTCGGCCCGGACGGCGGCACCCTCCAGATCCTGCGCGACCGGTACGGCCGCATCGTCTCCGAGACGGTCGACGGCCGCACGCTGACCTACACGTACGACGCCCTCGGCCGCCGTACCGGCCGCACCACCCCCACCGGCGCCACGACCACCTGGTCCTACGACGCGGCGGGCCGCCGTACCGGCATGGTCGCCTCCGGCCGCGGCATCGACTTCACCTATGACGCGGCGGGCCGTGAAGTCGGCCGCCACATAGGCGAGTCACTCTCCCTGGAGCACACCTTCGACGTGCTGGGCCGCCTCAAGGCCCAGTCGGTACGGACGGCGCGCGGCGGCCTCCTGCGCCACCGCGCGTACGAGTACCGGGCGGACGGCAACGTCACCCGCATCGACGACGACCTCTCCTCCCGCACCTTCGACCTGGACGCCACCGGCCGGGTCACGGCGGTCCACGCGGCCGGCTGGACGGAGCGGTACGCGTACGACGAGGCGGGCAACCAGACCGAGGCGAGCTGGCCGTCGACCCACCCGGGCGCCGAGGCGACGGGCCCGCGCGCCTACGCCGGCACGCGCATCACCCGGGCGGGCGGCATCCGCTACGAACACGACGTCCTCGGCCGCACGGTCCTCCGCCAGAAGACCCGGCTCTCCCGGCGCCCGGACACCTGGCGCTACGAATGGGACACCGAGGACCGCCTCACCGCGGTCACCACCCCGGACGGCACCCGCTGGCACTACACCTACGACCCCCTGGGCCGCCGCACGGCCAAGCTCCGCATGGCGGGCGAGGCGGTGGTGGAGCGCGTGGTGTTCACCTGGGACGGCACGACTCTCTGCGAACAGACCACGTCCGCGCCCGAGTTGCCCCACCCGGTCACCCTCACCTGGGACCACCAGGGCCTCCACCCGGTCACCCAGACAGAACGCATCACCACCTCCGACACGGACATCGACTCCCGCTTCTACGCCATCGTCACCGACCTGATCGGCACCCCGACGGAGCTGATCGACGAACAGGGCGAAACAGCCTGGCGCACCCGCAGCACCCTGTGGGGCACGACGGCCTGGGCAGCCAACAGCACGGCGTACACGCCACTCCGCTTCCCGGGCCAGTACTTCGACCCTGAGACGGGGCTGCATTACAACTACTTCCGGCATTACGACCCGGAGACGGCGCGGTATCTGTCACAGGACCCACTGGGTCTGATCCCGGGACCGAACCCCCTTGTTTATGTGCCCAACCCGCATGTGTGGGTGGACCCACTGGGGCTCAAATGTGAGGAACCCGAACTGCCGGAGGGTTATACCCCTCGGCCTGCCTTGAATGATCCATATCATCCGGATGTGGTGGACCAGCGCGTAGCTGACACGCGGGAGGTCTATGGCGTCCGTGAACGTACTCCGAGCAGCATGATCGGAGAGCATGGAACACAGGTCACGAGTAAAACCATGTGGGAGCACGGGCCGTATCGCATCGATGTGGAGAATCCGAATCCTGGTCAACGACCCGGACAGATGCACTTCCAGGATGTGAGTAACCCGACTGCCAAGTACCAGTACAATTTCGTTGATGGGAAATTCGAGGGACTTCCGCGATCCATTGAGCGTCAGATCGCCAACGTTCGCGGCTTCAATGCGGGAATCCGTAAGGGACTTAGTATGCTGGGAGAGGGTTGACCGTGAGGATGAATGCAGCGATGAGGGGCTTCCTGGATGCGGGTTTTCCGCCCGTCCAGGCGGATGACACGCCTCCCGCGTTCAGGGAAATCGCCGAGGCGGGGTGGTTCGTCGACGATCGAGGCGCTGTCCTTCTGATTGCGTTGAATCGATCGAGTGGTCAGCCCGATCTGGAGGACTACAATGATATTACCTATTTCGAGGCGCGGGCGAACGGCCGTGGAATGATGGACTACGACTTGAGTGTGTCGGACCCGGAGAGGCAAGAAATTCTTCTCCGGCGCTCGCTCGCCTATGCCTGCCTTGCGCTCCGGAGTGTGTCCGAGCAAATCAAGACGCCTGTGCGTGCCTACATCTCCATGTCCAAAGGCGGCCTGTCGGATGAGACCCTAACGGCGAATGTCACCTTCAGTACTGTCCGAGACGACGTAGCGGCCTACATCGATGATATCGACCAGTACCAAGAAGAAGCTTTGCTGGAGCTGACCAGTTCCGATGCTGAAAGGTTGCTGGCCCAGCCTGGTCTGTGATCACACCGCCTTGGAGGTGATCACCTCGGCTCTATGAGGGAAATCAGGCCGGAGGGTGCCGTTCCTCGCGTCCCGGATTGTGAATTATGTCGAATGAAATCGATCGGGACTGGGTGGCGGTGCTGCAAAGTTGCGGTCTTCAGGTTCAGGATCATGCCAGCGATGCTCTGCCAATAGATTCCGCCTTCTGTGCGGTGAATGGAGTCGATGTCGAGCCGGTAGCTTCGATTCCTTTTTCTTCGCCTGCTGCGATGAGTAAGCTGAGTTGTCTTTGGCATTCCCAGTGGTTTTGGTTTTTTCTGGAGATTTCTTGTACCCTGGTGACGAAGAGGTTTTCGGTACCGTCGGTGAATGGCCGGAGATTGAGGAAAGTGGAGCGCGTGTACTGAGCTGGCGCTCCGACGAGGGGGATCTGCTGCTGGATGTCTACCGCGAGGGCGCCACGCGGCACACGTTCACATCCACTCCCTCAACTGTCGGCGCGCAGATCGACTTCTCTGTAGGCGAGTGTGCCAGCGGCATGGAAATCGATATCTCCCCCCGAATTTCAGTTCAGGACCGGCTCCTCTTCCAGTGAAGGAGGGATTTATGCCGGAGGGAAAGTTGGTAGCGTCAACGGAACGCCCAGAACCGGATCTGGCCGTACTGCTCACCCCGGACGGAAACCTGGCCCCTGCCTGGCTGAGCGGAAAGTCGGTGACGCCTCTCGCCGTTGGCGGGCGGCTGGGCGAGGTCCTGGCTGACCGGGTGACGGCCGGTTGCCGCTCGATCAGCGCCACCCACCTCCGGACCCCCGATCACCAGGGCGCGCTACTTTTCCCGGCCCCCGGCCACGTCCTGCTGGCCGGCACCAAGCCCTTCATGGCGGCAGCCGTCCCGGAGGGCATCGACGCAGCCCGAGCCCGCTTCACCCGCTACGCCCACAAACAAGCGGCCCGGCCCCCCGAACTCCTCGCGGTGGCAGCCGCGTGTGCCCCGACCCACTACGCCTGGTCCGACGCCGCAGAGGTGCCCCCGGACACCGCGACTGCACACCACCTGCACCTACTCCGAGAGTTCACCAACGGCACCCCCCCCAGCCCCCGCCTTCGCTCACACCTGGTGGCAGACCCGCCGAACCGCACAGTCGAACGGCGAACGAATCAGGGGCCCTCTGGAAGAACTCTTCAACCACGTCTTCCTGCTCCTGGAGGACTACGAAGTCGCCCCCGAACTGGCCGAGCCCACCGATCTCACGGCCACAGAACTCCGAGCAGCGGTGACCGAGACATACCGGAACGGATCGGCCGCAAGCCCCTGAGGACCGCGCAGCGACTTGTCGATGCACAGGCTGTGGAAGCCCTCGGGTCGCCATGCCTCGGGCGTCCGTGGTTGCTTCCACAACCCCGGTCACCGGGGGGCAACCATCCCCCGACCTGGGAAGTCTGGGTCGGCATGAAGCGATCCCTTCGCCCGCTGGACACCGGGCCCATAGGCCGGCGCACCGCGCAAGTGCTCGCCGTCGGCGTCGTGACGGCCGCCGCCGGTGGTCTGCTGGTCGTCACGGGCGGTACCGCCGAGGCCGCGGTGACCTGTGCCTCTCCCGTCTTCAAGCGGACGTTCTACGCGAACACCGGCTTCTCCGGTACGCCGAGGAAGACGGACTGCGACTCCGTGATCGACGAGAACTGGGGTGCCGGGGCTCCCGCGTCGGGGCTGCCCAAGGACAACTTCGGCGTCCGCTGGACGGTGACACGGGACTTCGGCTCCGGCGGACCGTTCTCGTTCGCCGCCCAGGCGCGTGACGGCATCCGCGTCTACCTGGACGGCGTGCGCAAGACCGACCTCTGGCAGAACGTCTCGACGACCCGCTCGAAGACCGTCAACGTCACCATCCCCTCCGGCACCCACACCCTCCGCATCGACTACGTCAACTGGACCGGCGCCGCCAACGCCAAGTTCACGTACGCGCCGCGCACCTCACGCGACGTCGACAAGGTGAAGCCGCTGGTCCCGACGGGCACCTCCCTGTCGTACTCCGCGCACAACGCCAGGTTCGGCTGGGCGCGCGGCAAGGAGATGGACCTCGCGGGCTACCGCGTCTACCGCCGGCTCAAGGGCGCCTCGTACGGCGGCAAGCCGCTCGCGACGACGACCGCCACCTCGTACACGGACACCTCTCTGCCCCGGAACGGCGCGGTCTACTACTACGAGGTCCGGGCCGTCGACAAGGCGGGCAACGAGTCCGCCGGTACCGCGGACCAGGGCATCACCACCGCCGACGAGACGGCACCCGCCGCGCCCAAGGGCGTCGACCGGAACTGGTCGATGGACAAGGTCACCGACGTCTACCTGGACTGGGAGCCGAACACCGAGTCCGACCTCGCCGGTTACCGCGTCTACCGGTCCACCGGCAAGCCGGTCGCCGTCACCCCGGCGAACCTGGTGAGCGGGAGCACGCCGCTCCCCCGCCCCGCGTACTACGGGACGCTGCCGCAGACCGGTGAGTGGTACTACTACGTCGTCACCGCCGTCGACAAGCACGGCAACGTGTCGGCGCCGTCCGCCGCGAGCCAGGAGTTCATGACGCGGGACGAGACACCGCCGAACGAGACGGCGCTCAACGCGCGGGCCGTCGAGAGCGAGGCCGGGGTCACGGTGAGCTGGGACAAGTCGACGGCCACGAGCGACGACTTCGTCGGCTACCGGGTCTACCGGTCGACCTCGCCCAGGCCCGAGGGGACGAAGATGCAGGGGCAGCTCGTCGGTGAGCACGTGCGGGGCACGTCCTTCATCGACAGGGCCCCCGGGCCCGGCGTCACCTACCACTACTGGGTCGTGGCCGCGGACGACACCGGGTGTCTCGGCACGCCGTCGCTGGACATGGAGGTGCCCGTCCGGGGGAACACCACCGCACCGCCCGCGGTGACCGGCCTGACCGTCACGCCGAAGGAGAACGGCGTCTCGCTCGCATGGGAGCCGAGCGGCGACCCCGGTCTCGACCACTACGAGATCCTGCGCGGCACCCGCGCCGACGGGCAGTGGACGTACACGCCGCTGATCGACCCCGTGACCCTGCGGGCCTGGGAACTCACCGGGACGCACCACCACGACCGGGTCCCCGCCGACGGTGAGCAGGTCCGCTACAGCGTCATCGCCGTCGACCAGTACGGCAATGCGCTCACCCCGGACGGCGGGGCCGCGGTCGCCGACGTGACCGAGCTGGACCTCAGCCCGGACGCCGGCGCGACCCCGGCCGCGACCGGGGCCCCGCTCACGTCGCTCAGCACGCATTGGTACGGCGATCACGGCTGGGTCCCCTGGATACTGTCCCCCGAGGCCGACGAGGGCGGACGTCGGGCGACCGGCTTCAACGTCTACCGCTGGAACCCCGCCACCCACGCCTTCGACAAGCTCACCGCGACGCCGGTGCCCCGCGAGGAAGACGGGTACTGGGACACGACGCTCCCCCAAGGAACGTCGTCCTTCTACCGCGTGACCGTCGTGTTCGACGACGGAACGGAGTCGGGAGCCACCCAGACAGCGCTGGCCGCCGACTGACGCCGACCGGTCCGGACCCACCGGATGCCGCCCGGGAGCCGACTGCGGAAGTCGGCCCCCGGCCGGCACCCGAAAGCGCGCCCCCAAACGCGTCAGGGGCCCGACCCGCTAAGCGGATCAGGCCCCTGACCTGGTACTTCACTGTCGGGGTGGCGGGATTTGAACCCACGACCTCTTCGTCCCGAATGAGGTTCGGTCAAGGTCGTCACCGGGCGGTTTGCTGTTTTACCTGGTCAGGGCGTTGGGATGAGGTGGTCTCGGGTGGTGTCGGAGGGGCTTGGGGAGCGGGTTGGCTCCCAGATGGCTCCCAGCGGAGTGACGGCCTTGTGCAAGTCGAGGTTCAGCGCAATGTGGGCTGGTATCGGCACACCACACTCGCCATGCTCGCCCATATGTTCCTTACGGTGACGGCCATGCAGGAATGCAACATAGGGAGTCTCGAGGTTGGCACCTCGACCTCTTAGGTCTCACATCAACCGAGATCCGTCGTCTTCTGGCAGTTCAACCCCTCACAGCGCTGCACGCCGCGCCTACGCAGGCGGGGTGTGACTCGGTCGGGATGTGCAACTGATCATCAACCTGGGCGAAGCGTGTCAGCTCTAGCCGGCTCGCCAGCCGGACGGCTGACATTAAGGCTTGCCCTATGTCCGTTGTCGGAGGGGCGTGCGACGATGAGGGCATGGGAGACAACGACACTGCCAAGGCGGTCGCGGTCCCACTCCTCTGGGTGGGCCTAGACGACCAGCCCGTGCTCAGCACCAACCAGGTGCTCACTCAGTTCGACAGTGATCACGTCTACCTTGCCTTCGGAACTGCGACACCGCCGCTGCTCATGGGGCACGATGAGGCTACGGTGCGGGAGCAAGCGATGAAGCTGAGCTACGTGCCTGTGCGTAGCGTAGCCAGGCTCGCTATCTCCCGCCGGCACCTCGGAGAGCTGATCGAAGTTCTCCAGAACACGGCGGACAGGTTCGATGCACAAGGGGGGGAATGATGACTTCAACGTATGCGGTACGACTGGACTCCAGGGTCAGCACGAGTAACGACTCGGTGCAAGTGACAGGATCTGGTAACGCCATTAATCCGCGGGCGCATCTGATCGCTGTAATTCCCGAAGTTGTCGAGGTTGACTATGCTGCTGGTGCGGAGATCCTTGACCGCGCCGCTCGCCGCAAACTTGGTATCTCCGGTGAAGAGTTCATGACTCGATGGGATGCAGGGGAGTACGAGGGAGCAGAAGAGAATGTGAAGGCTGAGGAAGTGGCTATGCTGCTCCCCTTTGCGCGTCCAGATGAGGGCAATGCCCGGTAGGAATCCACATCAAGCTATCGAGGCATTCCTGGAGCCTTTGCGTGCATCTGCCGCATGCCTGACCAGGAATCAGTGGGTTTGCAGCCCAATCAAAGGTCAGGCTGTCGGTGAAGTGCACTCGGTAGCCCTAAACCGAGGCGAGCCCGTGACCCTTCGGGGTGCGGATGTGAAGCTTCAGCTTGAGGCTTCAATCAAGTTTTCCGTTGTCAAGCAGAGTGAGGACAAGTTCGGGAGGCCCGTCGGGTCGAGTGATCGCTACAAGGTCTCTACGCGTGGCTATATGTATACGGTCATGGACCAAGGCGACGCAGAGCTGATTGCGTGGCACTGGCATCCCGGTGGGAAGAGTGATGTCGAGTTCCCTCATGAGCACATTGGAACCGCAGTGCTTAATCCGAGTGTCCCCCTGAAGCGAAAGGATCACTTTCGCACAGGGCGAATGACGTTCGAAAGTGTCGTTTTCAATCTCTTTCAGCTCGGAATCACACCTCTGAATCTCAATTACCTCGACATACTTGAGATGAATCAGGCGGCTTTCGATAAATGGAAGACATGGGGGTAGAAGGGGAGAGTGGGTTCCAGGCGGGTGGAATCCAGTCTTTCTCTCTCCATTCCCACTTCACCTGCGACCGATGCCGACTGTGTATACGTCGCTGAGTGCTTCGAAAGTAAGAAAGTCCTCGGCTGGCGATGCATGGCTGAGGGCCTGTGATCTGGCCGCCGTCCTCTCGTCCCGAATGAAGTTGGGTCAGGGTTGTTACCGGGTGGTTTGCTGTTTTGCCTGGGCAGGGCGCCGGGGTGGGGTGGTCTTGAAGGGGCTTGGGGAGCGGCCTAACTCCCGGAGGGCTCTCAGTTCCGCTGTCTTTGGCGCACCTCAGCCACGCAGCGCGGCTACCGCGGCTGTTAGCGCTTGAAGGATGTTCACCACGGATGCCACCGCTCCGACGGCCAGGCCGAGGTCTTCGAGGTTCTCCGTCAGACGACGTTGGTCCGGGCTCGGGCTCTCCAGTTCTTCGCCGATACGGGCGGCGGTGCGGCGGGCCAGATCGGGATTGCTCAGTTCCGTCGCGTGTTCTTCCAGGGCGGAGGTCAGTTCGTCCAGTCTTGCCTGTGCTGCCGCCAGGTGGTGGGCGGTCTCCGGTGCGGTACCGCTGATGTGGACTTGGCGTTGGTCTCCGCCGACCCGCCCTGTGTTGATCTGGTTACCGCTGCCAGTGATGTGCATGCCGCCGCTCGTGTCGCGTCGCCCTCGCCAGGTGCCCATCGTCATCCTTTCGCCGTCGCATCGTCGGTCGGGTTCGCCTGTGTCTGATTGCCGTGCAAGGTGCCGGTGTTCACCTGATTGTGGTCGCCGTTGATGAAGACCTTGGTGACGAACTGCTCCGCCTGCCGCCTGAAGTCGCCGGTAAACACCCCGTGGTCGTCGAGGAATGCGCTGACCGTGCTGAACATGCGGGACTGGAGGATGGAGATGTGCCGACGGGCGTCTTCGATCTGGTGCATGTCCTCCGGCTCGACGAGCGCACAGTGCTCGCGCAGGCTGACCGGGCTGTCGTCATCCCGGGCCGCCTCGTCCAGAGCGATTGCCACTTGTTGGCGCATGGCACGTCCGAGTACGCCGGGCACGAGGCTGCTCAGTGCGCGGATGAGGATGCCGTACGACCGATGCGCCAGGGCAACCGCGTCGCCGAGGGCGTGGATAGGCGCGAGCAGGATGTTCCAGATCAGCGCCCGACCCTCGGCGGGTACGGCGCGGACTTCCTTTCTGAGCGGGGCAAGGACTTGAGGGCGGGTGACGAAATGCAGCGTCTTGCCCTCCAACGCCGCGTGAGCGAATACCGTGACGACGATCTGACCTTCCCAACCGACGACTTGGGCAGCCAGATAACGGCGCGAGAGGTGCCCCGAAGGGGCCTGCCTGCCTTGGACGATCATCTCCCGGGCTTCCGGCCACGGTGCAGATCGAGTCATTCCTGGGCTGACTACTCCCGGATCCTTCTTCGGGTGGTCGGGTACGCGTGGCAGGCTCTTCCATCGGGACTGCGGCACCGCGAGTGTCTCGAAGACGTCGCAGGTGGGCAGGGCGTGTGTCTCGACGAGGACACCGCAGAGCCGTTCCAGCTCGTCACGCACCTTGTCGAGCAACTCATCTGCTTCGAACTTGCGAATGCCGTCTTGGTTCCCGTCACCTACGTTTTCAGGATCTGTCTTGCTGCCAGACCCCGTGCTGTCGCTGCCGCCCTCGGTACCTTCGCCGTCAGCTGCTCGACGGGCAGGCGTGAGCTGAATGCGTGGCCCACCTGAGCCCCAGGCGTCGAGGCCGGCACCTACGAAGCGGTGCGCCCCGTTCTTTTCCTTCAGGTACGGGGTGCTTTGCCAGCGCTCGGCCTTCTCGCATTGAGCGATCCTCGCTTTTGCGCGCGGGGCGAGCCGGGGGCTTCGTGTGATCCTCTCGCGTGACGGTCTCAGGGACGACACGTAGCCCAGGGCCACCCAGCCGTCCACTGTATAGACGGCTGCGATCAGTAGTGTCAGCCAAACTCCGGCCGAAACCGCGTCCTGCACGACGGCCTTGAGTAGGAACGAGTGGGACTTCATCTGAGTCCAGGCTAAGAAGGCGCCCGCCACCAGGACGGCCATGGAGACCAGTGAGCTGACACCCCAGCGGAGCAGGGAGCTGAAGCGGCCGGCGGCGACGAATTGGTACAGGAGTGCCGTCGCCATCAATGCGCCCGTCCCCCATGGGTGACGCACCGCGATCAGCACGACGACTCCTGCGAGGAGGAGGCTGCGTATCCGCTGCTGGCGGTGCGCTGCGACGCTGTGAGTGAGGACCGGGGCCAGACCGAATCCGAATGAGGGGGCTGGTCGCGTGCGTGTGTTGAGCACGTTGTCCAGCGCCCACTTGGCGAGTTTCTCGCCGGCGATGTCAGGCAGTTGCCGGATCTCCCGCTGGCGCCGCCCCAGGGTGCGGTCCTGCCAGCGTCCGATCAGATCCCGTGCCTGTCCGATGCGGTCGACGCGTGCATGCATGATGCCCGCCAGTTGGCGAGTCACTGCATTCGCGTCGGGTACGTCATTGCGCTCGGCGTAGGTGGTGCGCCACGGCCAGTAGCCACTGGTGGGCCTCAGGCCGTCCGGGGCTGCCTGCACAGGGACGCCTGGGAAGGAGTCCGAAGGGCCGGTTTTCGTCATGCCGTTGCTGGATGAATCGTCCAGCGGTGAGACCCGCCACGGCGGCATGGACATACACCACCTCCCCCCGGAAGCCCCGCCCTTGAGCGGGCATCCTGCCCATGTGTCACGCGGATAACCAGGGTTTACGGCGAGACTGAAACCTGTTCGGCCGTGCCATGGCGGGATGCGCTTAGCGGACTGACTCCTGGTCTCCCAGGTGAGGGACATGATCAACCGTGATCGCGCTGTGTCCAGTACTCAGCGATGTTGGCTTGATCCATGTGGAGGCAAACTTCCTGGCGGTGGGGCCAGAGGCTACATCCTCAGTTGAAGGCGAGTGCGCGGAAGGCGTTGCGGACTTCGGCGAGAGGCTGGCGGTCGCGGGTGTAGAAGAGTTTGTTGGTCAGCAGCACCGCCCATCGACGCTGCCGAGGTGAGATCCACATGCCGGTCCCGGTGAAGCCGTAGTGGACCCAGATGTCGTCGCCGGGGCGCGTGCCGGGGGCGGGGTGCCAAAACAGGCCACGTGCGGGTTCCAGGAGACCGGTCTGAACGGTAAGTGATTCCGCGATCCAGGCAGGGCCGAATCCGGGCTGTCCAAGCATGGTGGCGGTGCCCAGCATGTGGCGCAGGAATACGGCGACGTCGTCCCGGACGGTGAAGGAGCCAGCGATGCCACACACTCCGCCAAGGAGCCTGGCGGAAAAGTCGTGCGCGACGCCCTTGAGGTGGGTGTCGGTGTCCTGGTCGAGTTCGGTCGGGGCACAGCGGGCCACGATTGCATCGGGCAGCGGACCGAAGCGGGTGGAGTTCATCCCCAGTGGTTGCCAGACGCGGGCGGTGGCCAGCTGGTCCAGGGGTTGACCGGAGAGGTGTTCGGCAAGGTAGCCGAGGATGAGGGCGGCCCGGTCGGTATATTCCACGGCCTCGCCGGGGCACCGGTGTAGTTGCTCGCGCAATACACTGCGGCGGATGTCGTCCCCATCGGTGCCATAGAGGTTCTTCAGCTGCGCCCGCAAGGGGAGGCCAGCCGTGTGCGTCAGCAGTTGCCGCGCGGTAACTGCTCCAAGCGGATAACCGGTGACCTCGCCCCAGAAGCCGCCAAGCGGCTGGTCCAGGTCGAGGGCACCGTCTTCCCACAGAGCGCCGATGGTTGACCAAACGGCGAGGATCTTGGTGAGGCTGGCGGCGTCGAAGACGGTGTCGGCGTGCATCGGCACGTCCGGCTCGTCAGGATCGAGGACACCAGCGGTGCCTTGGGCGCGGATGCCATCGGCGTCGCCGACGGCCCACACGGCGCCGGGGTACACCTTGTCGCGGACGCCCTCGTCGAGCAGGGCTTCGATGCGGTCGATGTCGTACGTCATGGTCTCCCTCTTCGCCGGGGCATCCCGCCGGCCAGCGTAGTGACGTTCACGGAGCGGACCGGGCAGCGGCGCGGTGGACCGCTCGGAGGGTCGTTCAGGCGAGTTGGCGGCCGAGCTCGGTCAGAGACCGTGCGGTCTCCGAGAGTGGGTAGCGCGCGGCGTTCGCGTAGCCCGCTTGCCGCAGGGCGGGCAACAGGCCGGGGGAGGTGCGCAGCCGGTCGAGGTCACGGGCCAGGGCGGCAGAGTGGGTGAAGTCGGTGGCAACGCCGGAGGCGGCGAGGGCTTCGCTGAGGCCGGGAACGGGTTGGTAGAGGACGGGCAGACCACACGCTTGGGCCTCCAGTGCGACCAGGCCCATGGCCTCCAGGGTGGTTGACGGCATGACCAGTACGTCGTGCTCGGTGAACGCTCTCCACAACTGTGGGCGGCGGAGCCAGCCGAGGTAACGGGCCCCTACACCGGCCCGTTGCAACAGCGGGGCCTGGGCATGGAACTGGGCTCTGGGCGCGGCGATGCTCAGCTCGACACCTGGCACGCGGGCCAGGCTTTTGACCAGGGCCTCGACACCTTTCTCGGCGGTCAGCCGTCCTGCGTACAGCAGGCGTAGGTGGCTGGAGGACCTGCGGACGGGTCGGGTCAGCGGATCGGTGAGCAGGTGGTCGGGGATGCCCCAGGGGATGTGGGTGATCTTCCGGTGGTCGATCCGTGGGGCGAGCTTGAGGAGGTGGTCGGCCATTGCCCCCGTCGGAACGACGATCGCGTCGGCCGCCCTGGCGGTCTCGCGGAGGACCTGGAGTTGGTCGCGGTGGGCCTCGGCGAAGATCAGGTCCGTGCCGTGGACCAAGGCGATGCGGGGATGCAGGGGGAGCGCCCGAATCAGGGCGGGGGTAGCACCGAAGGCGAGGTGCTGCAGATGGAGTACACCGATCTGGGCCGGGTCGATCGCCATCGCGAGAGCCCTGCGAAGGGCAGCGACATAGCGGCCGAAGGCGGAACCCTCCAGGCACTTCCCCGGCACGGCCAGCAGGTCGAGCCCGGCCGGGAGACGGTGTCTCGGAGTCGACGAGCCCAGCATGAATGCGCGTGCGGGGATGAGGGGGCGGTCGCCCGTGTAGAGGTCGAGGAAGAGTTCGACGCTGCCGCCAGGGCTTCCGACGGGCAGGTCCAGGAAGGTGGCGGCCAGTGGTCCGGTGGCCGAGCGGGAGCTCACAGAACACCTCCAGGAATCTCTTCGTAGAGGCGGGAGATGCCGATGCCTTCCGTCGACGCGTACTTGGAGTGCTGCTGCTGGTAGCTGGCCGAGGCGCCGAAGGCCGTGAGGAAGACGAGCTTTCCAAAGGTCATCCCCGGATAGACGCGCACGGGCCGGGCGGCACGGATTTCCAGGGTCCAGCGGATGGCGTGGCCCTGGTGTCCGAGCGGGGCTGAGACGTGGACCCAGATGCCGAGGGCGCCGATGGTGCGGTCGCCGTTGAGCATCTGTGCGTACGTCTCCGAACCGGTCTTCTCCAGCGTGACGCCGAGATAGAGCGTCTCGGGCTGTAGCACCAGGCCGTTGACCGGGATGGGTTGCTCGACGAATGCGGTAGGGGTGGCAGCGTCGAGGTCACCGTCGCAGACGCGGAGTGTGTCGCCGAGACGCCAGTCGTAGGCGTTCGGGGAGAGCAGGGCGGGGTCGTACGGCTCGATGGTGATCTCGCCGATCCGGACGGCGGCGGCGATTGCGGGGCCGGTGAGGATCACAAGACCACCGTCCGAGGTTTTGTACGGTCGCGCCAGTAGGCCGACGGCCGGGGACCATTGGCTGCCTGGTACTTGCCGCGGTAGAGGTCGACGGCGCCGGTGGAGAGGAAGAACATGATCTGCCCGATCTTCATGCCCGCGTAGACGCGTAACGGGCGGATCGGGGAGAGCATCAGCGTCCACTGGCCGTGAAAGCCGATGTCACCGATCGGGGCGGTGATCTCGACGAACAGGCCCAGTCGGCCGACCGAGGAGCGGCCGAACAGCAGCGGCACGAAGGTGTCGGAGCCGACGTGTTCGACCGTGTGGCCGAGGTAGAGCTCGCCGGGCTGGAGTACGTAACCGCCTTGGCCGATCTCGACCTCGTGGGTGGGGTTGGGGCGGTGGGCGTCGATCTCGGCGGCGGTGTAGGTCAGCAGCGTCGGACCGAGACGGACGTTGTAGCTGTTGGGGTTGACCTGGTCCGGCTCGAAGGGGTTGATGACCAGCCGGCCGTCATGGGTCGCGGCGGTGATCTCGGGTCCGGTGAGGATCATTGTTCGCCTCCTTCGATGAGGTCGGCAGTCGAGGGGAAGGGCGTGGCGAGGACGCTTCGTGCGGCCTGCCCCAGACGCAGTCCGGCTTGATGCGTGCGTCCGCCGAGGTAGCTGTCGGCGAGGTAGTTGGTGGTCAGCACGCTGCGTATCGCGGACGGCAGAGGCTCGGGCGTGATGACCAGCGGACCGACGCGCTCGGTGAGGCGGTAGAGCAGCTTGTCGTGGCCCTGGGCGTACTCGTCGGGGAGGAAGGCGTGGACGAGCTGGTTGTCGAAGGGTTCGATGGACAGCAGGTCGCCGAGGGTCAGGATGTGGCCGAGCGGGGTGGAACGCAGGGCGGTCTCGTTGAGGATGACCGCGCCCGCGCCGAGACCGGAGTGCAGTCGGCCGGCGATCTCGGCCAGGAGGCGGCGTCGGTCCAACGGGGCGTTGCGATAGGGCTCGTTCACTGTGCCGAGTGGGCTCGTCAGTGTCCGTGCCACGAGGCTGATCTCTGCATGTAGTGCGGTGAGGCCCTCGGGGATCGCGACCGAGTCCGGGAAGACGGACGCGCGGGCGCCCCAGCCGCTGCCGACGGGCTCCGCGGTGGCGTATCCGAGGCCGAGTTCGTGGCCCTTTACGACGAGGGTGTCGCCGATGTGCACGGGGCCGTAGGTGTCGCTGTGACAGTGGCCCGAGAAGATGACGTTCGCGAACGGGCACGCGGCGGCGAGCTTCAGGTCCTCGTCGAAGCCGGAGTGGGACAACACGATCCAGGCGTCGGTGCAGTGGTGGTACTCCAGCATCAACTTCCGCAGGGCCTGGGCCGGATCGGTGACCTGATGACCTACGCGTTGGTCAACGGGAACCGCGTTGAATGCCTGCGGTCCGATCACTGCGGTGATGGCGACTCGGCGGCCACCGATGCGTTTGACGCGTACGCGGTCGAAGAGGGACCTGCCGTTCTCGTCGATCGCATTGGCGCACACGGTCATCTCGTGCAGCGCCGGTTCGAAGTAGTGCGGCCAGCCGTGGTTTCCCGGTGCGAGCAGGTCGTACAGGCTGGTGAGGACCCGGCGCTCGATTCGGCCCTTGCCGAAGCGGTAGAAGCCGCTGCCTTCGAAGAAGTCACCGCAGTCCACGATCAGGCTGTCGGCCCTGCTGGCGTGGAGGTGGGCGAGCATCGCTGCGGCCGAGCTGAAGGAGGAATGCACGTCGGTCGTGGCGATGATCCGCCGGAGCTGTCGGCTCACGGGGTGACCTCGCAGATGTCGGCGCCGAGGGCGTGCAGCTTGGTGGGCAGGTCGGCATGGCCGCGCCGGAGCTGTTCGAGGCCGCCGAGCGTGGTGACACCGCGGGCGGTGAGGCCGGCGATGAGCAGGGCGGAGCCCGTGCGGATGTCGGTGGCCTCCACCCCCGCGCCGGCCAGTTGCTGCGGGCCGGTGAAGCGGCACTCGGTGGGCGAGACCTCGTGGATCTCGGCACCCAGGCGGGCGAGTTGCGGCAAGAGGTTGCCGTGGCGGCCCGGGTTGATGGTGTCAGCGAACAGATGGGTACCGGGGCGGGTGAGGGCAAACGCCATCAGCGGAGGTTCGAAGTCGGCGTCCAGACCGCCGGGTGACAGGGAGGCGATGGCTCGCAGCGGCTTGTCGGCGGGGCGGGCGTCCTGGGCCTGCACGGTGAGCATGCCGTCCTCGGTGTCGGCGGGTACGCCGAGCGATCGCAGGGCGGCGACCAGAGGAGCGACGTCATCGCCGCGTACACCGCAGATGCGCGCGTCGCCGCCGGTCGCCGCGACCGCACAGGCCAGCGTTCCGGCCTCGACCTTGTCGCCAGGAACTCTCCAGGTGATGGTCTCGGTGGGGGCGGCCGGGTGCGGCGCGAGCGTCAGGACGGATTCGCTGACCCGGCACTCCCATCCGGCCATCTGCAACGCTTCGACGATGCTGAGCACTTCCGGTGACAGGTTGGGCTGGCCAAGACGCAGCGGCCGTCCGGCTACAGCCGCACGCAGGAGAGCAGCGATGCTCGCGCCCCGAGAGCGGAAGGGCAGCATGATCGAGACTGTTCCGCTCTGGGCTGATGCTGCCTCCACGAGGTAGCCGTGGTCGTCGACGGTCACGCGGTCACCGAAGCGCTCGTAGACCGTGAAGTGCTGCTCCATCCCGCGCTCCCCGATGCGGCAACCGCCCGGCCAGGGAAGTCGGGCCCGCCCGTACGCGCCCAGCAGTGCGGGTACGAGGTAGTACGAGGCCCGGATGCGGGCGGCGGTATCGGCATCAGGGCCCGACTGGATTCTGTCGCTCGGCAGAATCACCACGGTGTGTGGATCGCTGATGGGGCGGGCCGTGTGCCACCCGGCCTGCTGAAGCAGGGTGAGCATGGTCTCGACGTCGGTGTTCCTCGGAACGTTCCCCACGTGCACCGGCCGGTGCATGGCCGCGGCGGCAGCCAGCAGGGGCAATGCCGCGTTCTTGGACCCGTCGACGCCGACGGAACCGGTGAGCGGGCTGCCGGGCCGGATGGCGACTACTTCGGCTGCGACTGGGGGAATCCGTACGGCTGTCAACAGTCAACTCCTCTGCAAGGGAAAGCGTTGGGAGAGCTGAGGCGGTGCGCTGACCTCGAACTCGGCCCAGCAGCGTTTGCCTCGTGGCACCTGATCGAATCCGTGGCGATCCGCGAGCGCGGCGACGAGGAACAGGCCCCGTCCTCCTTCCTCGTCCGTGTCGGGCAGACCGACCTGCGGGAGGTCAGGACTCGTGTCTGTCACCTCGATCAGCAGACGCACGTCGCTCAGGCGCGCGCCGGCCGAGATCGACCCGTGTCCCGCGTGCCGCACCGCGTTCGTGATCAGCTCGGCGGCCACCAGCTCTGTCGTGTCCAGGAGTTCGGGCCCCAGGAACGCATTCCAGGTCCGTATGGCGCCCGCGAGCTGCTGCCGTGCGGCCGTAGCTGCAGCAGGTGTGCCGGAGACAGGGAAACGGACTTGGTGTACTTCCATGAGTGACCTCCTGGATCGGTGCGGCTCCTCCACGCAACCGCGCCAGGCACAAGCGGAGCCACACCGGATGCCGTGGCTGCATCACTTATGCAGGAGCTGCATCACGGTCAATCGCCCCTCGGCTACGCTCGGTTGAACGGGCAGGATCGGCGACGGCAGGAGGAGCCGTGGCACAGATGGCCGAGGGGCAGAACGAGGCGAGACGGATCGGCGAAGTGATCCGTCGGGCGCGCGTGTTACAGCGGCGCTCGCAGAAAGACGTCGCATCCGCACTGGGGTATCACCAGTCGAAGGTGAGCCGCCTGGAGAGTGGCCGGGGTACCGACGATGTCCGCATGCTGCGTGAGGTCGCGCAGGCGCTGAACATCCCGCTACACCACCTTGGCCTCGCTGCCGCGCCGAATACCAGCACCTCGGACCTTGAGGCAGAGGACATGCACCGCCGTACCCTTCTTGCCGCAGGCGTCGCCGCGCTCGCGGTTCCGACTTCGCCCGCCGCAACGCATCACGACCTGGTTCGGGTCTTGCTGCCCGGTACGAGCCCAACGGCCACGGGCCAAGACTTGGACATCAACGGGCTGCGTGATCGGACACGGACCGTACGGCGGCTGTTCTGCACGTGCGACTACACGGAGTTGGAACGCACCCTGCCCGGGCTGATCGCCGACCTGCGCCATGCAGTCGGCGGCTCATCCGGCACGGCCGAGGCGTCCGGGCTGCTCGCGACCGCGTACCAGACGTCAGTGAGCCTCTTACTGAAGCGAGCCGATCAGGGCAATGCCTGGCTCGCGGCCGGTCGCGCCATGGCCGAGGCGGAACGCTCCGGGGACCCCGTCGTCCTCGCCGCCAGCGTCCGCGTTCACGCCCACGTCCTCATCCGCGAGAAGCACACCCCACAAGCGGTGAACATCATCCGCCATACCGCTGACCAGCTCACCGGCGCCTACGACCAGCGGTCGTCGCGCTACCTGGCAGCGGTCGGCCTGTTGCTGCTCCGAGGCGCGACCGCAGCCAGCAGGAACGGCGACCGCGACACCACCGAGGACTTCCTCACCGAAGCCCGAGAGGTGGCTCGCTACGTCGCCTTCGACCGGCCCGACGCCTGGGCGAACTTCAGCCCCACCAATGTCGCCCTCCATCAGGTCAGCGCGGCCGTGTCCTTCGGCGACGCAGGCATCGCCCTGGCAGCAGCCCAGCCGCTCATGCGCCGGCACATCCCGGTCCCCGAGCGCCGTGCCGCCCTGTGGGTCGACGCCGCCCGCGCCTACAGCCAGCAGGGCCGTCTCGCCGATGGCTACCAGGCGCTGCGCATCGCCGAGAGCTGCGCGGCCCAGGACATCCGCCGCCCCGCTGTCCGGGAGCTGGTCGCCGACATGGCCGCGCGCGACCGCCGCCGTACCCTGCCCGCACTTCACCACTTCAGCCGTCAACTGGGAGTCCCCGCGTGAGCGAGCAGCCCAACCAGCAGACCAAGAAGCCGTTTCTGTACGTCGTCGTATGCGCGGCCGGAGTCGCTGGCGACGTCGGCAAGCTGATCACGGCCGCGCAGGAGTCGGATTGGGACGTCGGCGTCATCGCCACCCCGCAGGGCCTGGGCTTCTTGGACGCGGCGGCCATCGAGACCCAGACCGGCTACCCGATCCGCTCGGCGTGGCGCTCCCCCGGCGATCCTCGTCCGCTGCCGCCCGCCGATGCCATCGCGGTGGCCCCGGCCACCTTCAACACGGTCAACAAGTGGGCGGCGGGGATATCCGACACGCTCGCCCTGGGCATCCTGTGCGAGGCGTACGGCTTCGGCATCCCCACCGCCGTCCTGCCGTACGTGAACTCGGCGCAGGCAGCCCATCCCGCTTATGGACAGAGCCTGGCCCGGCTGCGCGAGATGGGCGTCCTGATCGGCTCGTACGAGCCTCACCAGCCGAAGGCCGGCGGCGGGGCCGACCGCTACCGCTGGGAGGAAGCGCTGGAACTGCTCACCCCTAGGTTGTCCGAGCGGGTGTGATCAGCGTCGTCGAACGTGCGGCCCCTGCGGGGGCAGGGCAGATGTTGCCGCTGGTACCGGTTCGCCGGGGCGCCATGCCGCGCTGCGGGCCTGCGCTGCACGGGCACGTGCGCTCGGCGCCGGCCTTGCGCTGAGACGCTGGACGCGCCAGGTCAGGACCCGTGCCGGGTGGCGAGTATCGTCCAGGGCGCGCTGGTCGGCGGCCTGCTGGAGGAGTTGCTCGGGATCGTGTCCTGCGGCATCGGCCTCGGCGAGTGTGGCAGCGAGGGCGTCGAAGGCCGCGTCCTTCAGCACCTGCTCCGCGTGTTCGGGCACGGACCGTCGGATGACGTGGACGTGCCGCTCGACCGCCTGCTGCGGCGGTTGGCGCTGGGCCAGGGCGGCCAGGGGCGCGGCAGCCACCTGGTCGTAGGCCGCCTGGAGGTGGATCACGGCCTGATGGGCGGCTGCGACTTGCTGATCGTGGTGGCGGAGCTGGTGCCAGCGGGTGGCGGCGATGACGACGAGGATCGCGGCGTCGAGGAACATCGCCAGGGCAGCTCCGTCCCTGGGGGCCGTCTCGCGGAGCATGGCTCGTACGGCGCCGCGCAGGGCGCGGGCGTGGTGGTGTTCGGCTCGGATGCGCGAGCGGGTGGCGCGCTCGAATTTGGTGGCCGCCTCTCGGAGCTGAGAGCGGATGGGTGTGGGTGCGAGGAGGGGGAGGGCGTCCAGGGCTTCGCCGAATGCGGCAAGGTGGGCCTGGGCGGCTTCATCGTCGGCCTGGTCGAGGTGGTGGGGGATGCGCTCGGTGGCGGCGGTGGCCTGGTGCCAGGGGTTGGGCCTGCGCCGGCCCGGCTGGTTGATGGGCTGCGTGGCGGTGGCTTCGAGGCGCTCGCGGATCTTGGGGAAGGACAGGTCCGGGGCGAGTTCGGAGCCCGAGAACCAGACGGGCTCGTTGCTGGCGGTGGTGGTGTCTTCGCAGGCGACCTTGTAGCCGCGTACGTCGCCGGAGGGGAAGTGCACGACCTCGACGAGCACTCCGTCGACGTGGCTCAGCAGGTGTACGAACTCCTCGGTGCTGGTGGCAGCGGATACTGCGGTGCGGACAGTGGAGCGCAGACGTTCTCGGGCGGGCTTCTGCTGGCCTTGGCGGTGGGCCTTTTCCTGCTCGGCGCGGGTCGAGCGCTTCGCGGCGGTGCGGTCACCGCGTACGACTTGCCGCAGGCCGTATTCCTTCTCGATGGAGGCGAGTTCGCGGTCGGCGGTGACGTAGTCGTTCCAGTGGCGGGCGGTGCGCAGGTCGCGGCGGACTTTGGTGGCGGCGATGTGGATGTGGTCGGGGGCGTGGCGGACGGCGACCCAGCGGCAGCCGTCCGGGTCGCCTTCCGGCGCGATGCCGGTGGCGGCGACGATCCGGCGGGCGATGTCGGCCCACTCGTCGTCGCTGAGGATGCGGTCTTCGGGTGCGGCGCGTACCGAGCAGTGCCACACGTGTCGCTCGGGAGCGCGGCCGAGCCGTGTGGCCTGCTTGACGTGCAGGTCCAGGTCCGCCACCAAGAGGTTCTTTGTAGCGTCGACGTCCTCGGATCGGTCTGGGTCGGGGGCGAAGTCGTCCCAGGAGGCGACCAGATGCGGGTCTGTGTGGTCCTTGGCCCTCTTCGTGTCGAACAGGTACCGGATGAGGCCGGCGGTTTCCTTGCCGCTTCGGATGTTCGCGATCATCAGGCCGTCTTCTTGGCGGCTGCCTGGTTTGTGGCTGCCGCGATGTGGCGGACGGTGGTGCTGACCACGTCCAGGGTGCGGTCGACCTGGTTCAAGAGGGCGGGGTCCCCAGGGTGTGAATGACCACCCGAGTTGAGCTTCCTGGCGATCTGGTTGATGTTGTGGCCGATCTTGGCGACCTCGCCACGGAGGGCGGTCAGCTCGTCGATGTAGTCGTCGATCGGGGTGCGCTGGCCAGGCAGGGCGAGGTCGCCGTTGACGTGGGCCATGACGACGGCACCCACGTAGTGGGCGCCGGTGATGTTCAGCGACCTCGCCGTGCGGAGGATGTCGGCCTTCTCGTCGACGCTGTAGCGCACGTCGACACGCTCCTTGCGCTGGGTGTCTTTGCGCTGGCGGCGTCGGGCGACGCGGTGCAGCGCGGCGGCGTCGGCGGCTCGCGGCAGCGGAGTGGCGGCAGTGTGGACGGGCTGTTCCTCCTCGGGCACCCCCTGGTGCCCGAGGGCCTCCGCCACCCCTGGGGCGGAGGCTGCTTCGTTGGACCGGCCCTTGGACGGTCCAGCGGCATACCTTGCTGGCTGTGTGGCGGTGGTCGTCATCGCCTGCTGGGTGGTGGGGAGTTCGTCGTGCGGGTCGCGCATGGGGAGTTTCTCCGTGGAGCGTTGGTGGTGCGGGGTGATGTCGGGTGGACTCGTTGCGGGCCGAGCACCCGTCCCCGCGCTGACCTGCGCGGGGACGGGTGGTGCGAGTCGAGTGGGAGGGCGACGGGAGCGGTCGTAGGCTCAGAAGGCGCCAGCAGGGACCTTGGTCAGTTCGGTCTGCTCCTGAGCGGCGGCCTCGTCGAGTTCAGCCTGTAGGGCTTTCTTGATCGTCTCTGCCTCGGCCTTGCCGATGGTGAGGCCCTCGCCGCGGATCGCATCCTCGATGTGGCGGCGTGAGGCGCGACCACCGCGTCCTAGTGGAGCGGTGCGGGCGATGACGAGGAGTTCGGCGGACACCGTGCGGAGCTTCTGGGCTTTCGGCTCGGCAGAAGCCTGTGGGAGCTCCGGCGCGTTGGCGGCGCTTTGCGCCACGACGGCGGAATCCCGAGCCACGTTGATGTTGCCGTCTGCCACTTCCAGAGCGAGTGGGTCCGGGCGATCGGGCTCTCCTTCTACGAGGGCGGCGAGCTGGGCGCCATCGGTGCCGCTGGGGATGTGGGTAGCAGGGGTGCGGCGTACGACGGTGCCCACTTCCTGGGCGCCAGACGTGGGATTGCGGCGGATCACGATGTAGAGATGGACGGCGCCGGCCAGGGCGAGCGGAGCGATGGCGGACAGGACACCGACGGTGATGTCGTCCAGGTGCAGTTTGTCCGGGCGGGTTTGTTGGTTGAGGCGGACCGCGTGCAGGGCGTTGGCCCAGATGCTCGTGGCGGTGGCCAGTCCGACGAGTGCCCACACGTAGAGGCGAGAGAACAGCGGGGCTGTGCGCAGGATGAGCAGGGCGCCGACGCCGATAGCGATGAACCCGTCGATCACGAGCGGGAAGGCATAGGTGAGCAGTCCGCGGATGTGGATGGCGACGGCCATCTGACGGAGTGCGTCGTAGGAGAGGGCGAAGCCGATGGCGCCGAGCAGGGCGATACCGAAGCGGATCGCGGCGCTGCCCGGTATGGCGGAGGGTGCGGTGACGGCGGTGCGAGGAGTCAAGCGGAAGCACTCCATGTGATGGTGGGCGGCGCTCACGGCGCAGGAGGAAGGGGCCGCTGTGAGGTGCGGTGACTCGTACCACCCGTTGCGTGCCTGGTCAGGGCAGGTACGAGAGACATGACGATGTCGGGTCGACCCGTTGCGGGTCGATCACCCGTCCCCGCGCTGACCTGCGCGGGGACGGGTGTGACGGGTCGAGCCGGGTCAGGCTGCTGGTGCTGGTGCTGGTGCTGGTGCTGGTGCTGGTGCTCGTGCTGGTCCTGCGGCCACGCCGGGCTCGGCTGGATTCGCCGTTTCGGCTGCCGGCGCGGGGCAGTAGCGGGCCCAGGCGTCGAGGAACTGGTTTCGGGCGTAGCCCTTGGCCTGGCCGCCGCCGGGGAACCGGTGATTGCCCGGGCGGATGCCGTAGTCCTCCAGCAGAATCCCGAGGCGGCGCGAGGTCAGCCCGGTAGAGCCGTACTCAGCCCATGGCGCTTCCTCGTCGCTGTTGAGCTCTTCGAGTAGACGGCTAGTGCGCAGCGCGGCGGGGTTGCGCTCGGCGGTGAAGACCCGGCGGATGTCGATCAGGATGCGGGTGCGCAGCCCTGTGTCCGCGTCCTTGCCCGACTCGTGGGCGGTCATCACCCGGCAGGCCGTTCGGGCCAGCGTGGGCCAGTCGCCCCCGGCGAGGTCGGCGACGATCACCAAGGGCTCCCAGGTGTCGGCGGCGCGGTCCTCGACCGGCATGCCCGGCTCGGCGTCCATCGCCTCGGTGTGCCGAGGCTGGAGCCAGGCGGTAAGGCGGTCGCGTACGGCGTGCAAGGCGGGGGTGTCCCGCCCTGTGCGGAACGCTGCGACGGTCTCGCCTGGTGCCCGGCGGCGCATCCGGATGACCACCGACCGGTCCATGATCGTGTCGGGGAGGTCACCGATGCCCGCCAGGGCGGCCATGGCGAAGGTCGGGAAGGCGACCGGTGTGTGTTCAGGTCCGGTGACACGCAAGGTGGGCCGGTTGCGCTGGTGGCCGGCGTTCAGCAGGCCGCGCAGGTCCTCGTTGCGCTCAGCCGACTTGACGGTGCCGAACAGCGTGTCGGCCTCGTCGACCAGGAGCGTGGGCGGATCCTCGGCGGTGATCGAGCGGAAGATCGCCGCAGGGCTGGCGTTGACCGTGATCAGGGGTGCGTGCACGGTCTCGGTCACCACGTCGAGCAGCCGCGACTTGCCACACCGCTTGGCCGGGCCGACCACCGCCAGGCGCGGCGCGTGCTGCCACGCGGGCTGCAGATGGGTGGCCGCCACCCACAGGGTTACTGCGGTGAGGGCCTCCTCGCTCGGCATCACGACGAACTGCTTGATCCGGGCCCGCAGGTCATCCAGTACCTGAGCCCCCTCGAACGCAGGCACGCCTTCGGGTTCGTCGTCGCGGGCCGCGTCTGCGGGTGGCGCGGTGTGAGTCGGCTGGCCGGTTGCGTCGGCCGGTGTGCCGTCGGCCTGGAGGGATGGCGTACTCGGCTGAGGTTCGGTCATACTGGGCTTCAGCTCCTCTGCTCGCGGGCCATACGGGACGGCAATCCCGGCCACGCGGGTCGATCGCTAGGGATGGCGGTTGAGAGGTTTGCGCTTGGCCCCCGGTGACAGCCGGGGGCTTTTTGCATGTGGCGCCACATGGGGTGGGCCGCGGGGACTCCTCGGGCTGGTGGGGGTGGGGCTATCAGCATGCCACACGAATTGCCGATTGCAGAAGCCCTATGCGTGATGCAGAAGGATGTTATTGTGGGCACGTTGCTGCATACGGCAGTGACTCGCTACGAACGGAAGGAGGTGGCCGTGGCGGACGAAGACGCCTCGCAGGGCGTACTGCTCAGCGGCGAGGCGAACGTCGCGGTGCGCATCAAGCTCGAGCGCGAGGCGCGCGGCTGGAGCACCAACGCTCTGTCCGACCGCCTGAACGACGCCGGCTTCGACATGAACCCGTCGGCGGTCTGGCGCATCGAGAACGGCAAGCGCCGCATCAACCTCGACGAGGCCATCGGCTTCGCCGAGGTCTTCGGCATCGACCTGCGCAACCTCGTCGGCCCCCCGCAGCTCGCCGCCCAGGCCCGCGCGATGGAGCTCATCGACGCCATCGTGGACGCGTACCGCGGGACCCAGCGCGCCAACGCCGCCTTCACCCAGGCGCGTGACGCCCTGGACGTGTACCTAGTCGAACACCCCGACATCCGCGCGGAAGCGGACGTGATGGTCTCCAACGCCATGGCCGAGGTAGCGACCAAGCATCTGCTGGAGTCGCACGGACCGTCGTCCGCCGAGCAGTGCGAGGACACCGGCTCCTCAGGCGAGGCGTAGCCGCCGACCCTCATTCACCCCGTCCTGGGCCCGCAAACCCCCAGCACGGACACCTCACCACATCCCTAGCAATCGACCGGCGGGCCGGTGTTGCCGCACCGCGCCCGCCAGAAGAGGACTCACCCCCTTGCGCCAATCCGTGATACCCCCTGCCTCCGTGCCGACTCCGCACTCGGAGGCCGCTCTCCCGCGCCTGTACGTCCCCGAGGAGGTCGCCGCCGTCCTCGGCTGCTCCGCCTGGTGGGTCAAGGACCGTGCCCGGCGACGCCTCATCCCGTTCACTCGCGTCGGCCGCGCCTACCGCTTCACCGGCGAGCACCTCGCGGAGATCATCCGCATGCACGAGGCTCGTCCCGCCTCCATGCGGCAGCACCTGGCAACTGCCTCCGCTCCCAAGCCGTCAACCCGCAAGCCCTCTCCTCCGTCTGCTGTGCCCACGGCCTCCCTGCGCGCCCGGCCACCACGCCGAGCACGCCAGAGCCAGTTCGGTACCGCCGCTTAGGGCGACGACGAAGAAGGGGAGGAATACGTGGGTTTCGCGGAGAAGCGTGGAAACTACTGGCGCGGTCGATACAAGACCGCGCCTGGCAAGCACCTCACGGTCGTCGATGAGAACGGCAAGGCGATCAGGTTCGCCACCAAGGGCGAGGCCCAGCGCGCCGCGAGCGAGGCCGAGAACAAGTACCGGCGCGGCGACTGGCGCGACCCGGCGCTCGGTCAGGAGACGTTCGGCGAGTACGCCAACCGCTGGTACGAGGGCCAGGATCTGGCCGCCTCGACCATGCAGAACTACAAGCGGCACATCGAGGAGCACCTGCTCCCCGAGTTCGAGGACAAGGCGCTCGCCGGCATCCTGCGCACGGACGTCGACCTCTGGGAGAAGAAGGAGAGGGCCGTCTACGCGGCTTCCAGCGTCAAGACCTGGCGCTCGACGCTCCACCTGATCTTCGAGGACGCGATCGAGGAGGGCCTGATCACGTCAAACCCGGCTGCCAGGCGACGCGGACGCGGCAAGCGCGCAGGCCGCTCCCGAGACCGTGGTCCGGAGAAGGTCGTCACCGACGCGCTCGGCATCCTGCTGACAGCAGAGAGGGCCGCGCTGCTTTCCGGCCGCGACGACGAGTTCGTCGCCGTGGTCCTCAAGGGGTACACGGGCATGCGCTGGGGCGAAATCGTCGGTCTGGAGACCGAGTTCGCTCGTCCTGGGGCTGTCCGCGTCGAATGGCAGCTGTACGAACTCGACACGGGCGAGCTGGTGCGCTGTCCACCCAAGGATGACAGCTACCGCACCATCGACTCGATGGACTGGCTGTCGGCGCTGGTGGCCAACCACATCGCCCGTACAAAACCCGCCCCCTGCCCCTGTCACGGCAAGACCTACGTCTTCCGAGGCCAAGGCGCGGCCCGTACCGGCGGCCACCAGGGCGCCAAGCTCGTCGACGTCGCGCGACGTGCCGAAGTCTCCACGGGCACGGTGTCCAACGTCCTCAACCACCCCAACCGCGTCACTGAAGCCACCCGAGCGAAGGTGAAGCAGGCCATCGCGGACCTGGGGTTCGTGCGAGGCGGCGCGTTGCCGGAGCACGCTTCCCACTGGCGCCGAAACGGCTTCGCCACCTGGCTGTTCACCCCGGCGGTCTCGGGCTGGTACCCGAAGAAGGCCCCACAGGAGGCCCGCCCCGTGCCCCTACTCGGTGAGCCGTGGCCAGGAGTGCCGGCACGGGGGCGTGGAGCCAGTGAACGGTCCGACTCCTGCTGGGTCCCGATAGCCAAGGGCCTCACCCCACACGGCCTGCGCCACACCCACCGGACGATGATGGAGGACCTCGGCACCGAGAAGGTCCTCATGGACGAACGCATGGGCCACATCGACGGCTCGGTCTCGGCCCGCTACGCCCACGTCACCCTCGGCATGCGCAAGCGCCTCATGCTCGGACTGACCGAACAGTGGGAGACGGCGCTTGACGCCCGCCAGGCGATGCAGTTGACGTCGCCGGTGCGCGTGCTCAATGACCTCCTGCGCACGCGCGTGGTTGCTCGTCGCTAACGCTCCGCTTCTGGGAGCCAGCCCCGCCAGCTGGCTCCCAGGGGGCTCAGGGGCCAAAAAACGTTTGGTGCGGGTTCTGCCCTGTGCGCAACAACATCGTTCTCACGTACAAGGCCAGACACGTCCAAGCCGAAGCCCGGCGCCTGCCTGCGGAAGCGCCCCCGGGCGAGTTCAGCCCGCCCAGCTTCTGAGGCGGGCACCGCTGGGAGAGCCGCGACGGCGCACGCTAGTGCTCTGACCGCATTGCTTCGCCGGGTCTTCAGGCCGCGGCGGCCAGGGGCGGCCGCCCCAGCTCCGTGTCTTGGGGCCTGGGGTGGGCTGTGACCTCGATCGAGCGGACTGAGTACTGGCTGGTGGCGCGGCCGAATCGAACCGACGTTTCCCTTTGTCGCCCCCTGGGGGGTTCCCTGGGGGTTTCCTGTTGCGCCGCGAGTACGCCCTGTGTCCTTGCGGGCAGAGTGAGGACCGGGACTGCACGTGGTGGGCCCTTGTGGTTGGCCCCGAAGGGAGAGGTAGTGAAGCGTTCCTGACCGCTGATCACGGCGGCCGCGGTATCCGGGCTGTCAGTCCCTCCGGGATGGCGCGTGCGGATTCTTCCCCACTCCTCGACGGTGGCGTGCCCAGGACTGTCGCTTTGGAGATTCGCGATCTGGTCCCGGAAGCAATGGCGCAGAACCTCGTGGCCCGGACCTCGCGGTTCCTCTGGTCGGCAGTCCCAGCGAAATGATCCGACCTTCTTCGACCCTTCTGGAGGGGCTATGACGTCCATGCAATGGGTGGTTAGGGCCTGCCGGACTGTAGTCCGGATCGCGCTCTGCGCGGTAGCAGCTTTGATGGTCACGCTGAGCGGGGGCAACCCTGCGGCTGCCGCCGAGCCGCAGGAATTCCACATCACGTACGAAAGCAACGTCGACAGCACCACCCGCAACTCGTACTGGGTGGACATCAGGGGTACGGTCACCCGGATCGGTGATCAGTATGAACTGACAGCCCTCGTGAAGTCCCGGTGCCACCGCGATTCGGGGCCGGATCAGCAATGGGGTCTGGCTTTCGGGTCCAGCGCCGAAAGCTGGCGGTATGTGCAGCGCTCCTGCGGCGACAGCCAGTATCCGTATGCAACAGAATCGATCACGGAGACGGGCCGTTTGCTCCCGGACGGACGCGTGTACCTGCAGGCAGGTGCCTACGGTGGAGACACGTTCGGCAGCTGGGGCTGGGGGACCCAGCGGAGCGTCTGGGTGTGACCGCACTGATGTCAGCGCCACAGGGAGCTGGGGCGTCATGCACAGCGCCATAGGTTGAAGCAGACGGCAGTACAGCGTGTACGTTGACCCGCTCGCGTGAAGGGGGCTGGAGGCCGGGGTACTTCCCGGCCTCCAGCCCCCTTCGTCATGTCGGAAGGGGGTCTGTCAAATGAACGGTGTAACCAGAGTGGTTGGGGTCACTGACGGGCCGCCGACAGGCGGCCGTCGAAGGTGTCTTCATCAGTCTTCTAGCCCGGCCGTGCTTCCTTCTCCGTTGTGGGTTGCAGGTGGAAGATCCGTAGGTTGCGGCGGCAGCGTGTGTCATAGGCCGCGTAGCCGGGCGACACGGCAAGGATCGCCTGCCAGATCTCTCCGCGTTCGGGTCCGTGTGCCATGCGGGCGACGACCGGCAGCTTCTTGCCGCGGGTGACGACGGTGGCATGCGGGTGTTTGAGAAGATTGGTGCTCCACGCCGGGTGGTTGTCTGCACCGAGGTTCGAGCCGATGACCGCGAATCCTCCCGCATGCGGCACGTGGAACAGCGGGACCTGCCGGGGCAGGCCGGTTAGGGCGCCGGTTGTGGTGAGTAGGAGTGATTCCAGGCCGACTGCCCGTCCCACGCTGAGGCGTCCGGTGGTGCGGCGCTGCACCACGGCGTCCACGGGCACCATTGCTCGCATCAGGCCGCTGGCCCATCGGCTGGTGCCGACCCGGTTCAGGAGTCGTAGGAGGGGGCCCACGGTTGAGGTGGGTGGCGTGGTGGCGTCCCGTGCTGGCGCTTCTGTCCAGGTCGTCGGCACAGATGGCTGTGCGGGCTGGGCGGCGGAGTGCTGGCGGCCGGTTGCCCTGCGCGCGGGCCCGGTGCCCTGTGGTTCGGGAGCCGACTCGTGGGCGCGGCGCGCCGGGGCCCGGCCGCCGGGTGTGTGGGTCGGTGCGACGCCGGGGGTGGCCTGTTGGTGAGGGGCGCTGTTGTTGTTGGTCACCGCGTGCTTCGGGTCTCGGTGAGTGGACGGAGTGTGTCGTCGGCTGCCCGTGGGTGGGGGAGGGTGAGGTGGGTTTTGTTGGTGGAGCGGTGCCGGTTGCGCAGGGCGAAGGTCGTCATGCCGATCG
The DNA here is from genome assembly GCF_055562575.1 of Streptomyces sp. NPDC018263. NCBI lineage: Bacteria > Bacillati > Actinomycetota > Actinomycetes > Kitasatosporales > Streptomycetaceae > Streptomyces > Streptomyces sp. NPDC018263. The sequence goes on along the minus strand of NZ_JBVHFA010000003.1, from coordinate 137,897 downwards.
CCGTCATGCCCAGCGCCCAGCACAGTCCCAGGGCGAGGTAGGACCAGGGCAGCGTGCCGAGGCGTGCCGCGCTGGTGGCGGACTGCATCGCACCGTAGGTCGGCAGGAAGCGGATCACGGGGCTGTCGGCCGCCGGGTTGGCGATCGGGTTCTGCAGTCCGACGTCGAGGAAGCTGACCATGATGACCAGGAGGGTTCCGGCGAGCTCGCTGCGCAGTACGGCGGCCAGCATGATGCCTGCGCCGCCGTAGATGAGGCCGCCGACGAACAGCGAAGCGGTGAGCAGCTCCAGCTGTTCGGGGCGCCAGAACAGCCGGACCCAGAGGGTGGCGTAGCAGGCGACCGGGGCCGCGGTGAGGACCAGCGTGGCGTACTTGGCCAGGACCAGGCACAGGCGCGGGTAGCCGGCCATGACCAGGCGGCTGTCGAACTGCGCGGACTGGGAGGTGGCTAGGAACATCATGAAGCCGATGATCAGCGAGATGGAGTGCAGTGCTCCGGTGAGCTGGATGAGGATGTTGCCGTTCACGGTGATCGTCCGACCGGCCGCGCGCAGGAAGAAGGGGACCGGGGTCCTGGCGCTGACGGTGTAGGCGAGGGTGAGCCACACCGGGATGAAGAAGACGACCAGCGCCAGTGCGAGGCGGTTGCGCAGCTGTGCGAGGACGGCGTAGCGAACGGCGGTGGCGAAACACAGCCAGATCCGGTTCATGCCGCACCCGCACAGGTGGCCGCGCTGTGCCGCGTGCGCCGCAGGGTCCCGTCGTCCAGTTGGTAGACGGCGTCGAGGCGTTCGGTGTCGTAGGCGAGGTGGGAGACCACCAGGACCGAGCAGCCGAGTTCGCGCAACGCGCGGGCGACGTCCCAGAACCGCAGATACGTTTCCCAGTCGAATCCCTGGTAGGGCTCGTCCAGGAGGAGCAGACGGGGGTTGTGCATGAGCGCGAGGGTCAGGTTCAGCTTCTGCCGGGTGCCGCCGCTGAGGGTGTCGACGCGCTGGTGGCGGTATTCGGCGAAGTTCAGCGCCTCCAGCAGTTCCAGGGCCCTGTCGAGGCGGGCCAGGCCGTAGGCGACCCGGAAGTAGTGCAGGTGCTGGTCGACGGTGAACGCCTCATGCAGCACGGTCTTCTGCGGGCAATAGCCCACCCGCCCGTGGCGCTCCACCGTCCCGCTGTCCATCGTCAGATCGCCGACCAGGACCCGCAGGAGGGTGCTCTTGCCCGCCCCGTTCTCCCCGACGATCCCCACCAGTCGGCCTGCGGGCAGATCAAGACTTGCGCCGCGCAGCACGGAACGCCGCCCATAGCCCTTGTGCACGTCGCGCACGCGCAGGACGAGCTCATCCTCGGGCATCTGTCACCTCGCGTCGGGAAGTCATACCGGCTGTAACGAGGAGCCCGGCACAGCGTGTCGATGCGGTGCCCGCTGTCACCTGATCTCGTGAGCCGTGAGGACAGGCCCAGGGCTGTTCAGGGCCTGCTTGTGTGGGTGACGCGCACTCCCCGACCGCTCGCTCGTTGGTCATCGGACTGAACCAGGAGACAGGAGCGAGCGTCAGTGGCCATCAAGATCACCGAGGACTGCATCAACTGCGGTGCCTGCGAACCCGAGTGCCCCAACGAGGCGATCAAAGAGGGTGACGAGGTCTACGAGATCAACCCCAACGCCTGCTCGGAGTGCGTGGGATTCTTCGATCATCTCGCGTGCCAGGCCGTGTGTCCGGTGGAGTGCTGCCTGCCGGATCCGGACAAGGTGGAGAGCGAAGAAGTCCTGATCAACCGATCCTTGAGCCTGCACCCCGACGACGCCGAGCTCCGGCGGAAGGCGGACGCCAACGACTACCCCAGCCATTTCCGGACGCAGACGGCGTGACCGGCGCCGAGCCGCGGACCGTTGCCGGGCAACGGTCCGCGGCTCGGCACCGCAACCCACGCCTCCAGCCCTATGACCGGTGCACCGGAACGGTCGGAGCCTGGGCATGTGTATCTGGGCCGTCAGGAACTCGCGCCGGCCCGGCGGGCGTGGTGCTGACGTACGAGAGCGGCGTGCATGCGCGCCACGGCGGCGCGGTCGGGTACGTGATAGACGCACGCGTCACGGTCGTAGTTGTCGAGCAGCCGCTTCCCGACAAGTACCTTCTTGTCCAGGTCTTTTCCGCAAGCTCTGAACAGCTCGCGGTAGCGGGCGTGGTACTCCGGGCGGCTCTTCTTGTGGCTGAGCGCTGCAGCGGCAGGTTGTCCGAGACCCGCGACGCATGACGCGACAAGGCCGCCGAACGTGACCCGGAGCGCATGACGGCGCGTCGGTTCGAAAGTCATGCACAGAAAGTAGCAGACCAGCTACGCAGCGATGCGGCTGGTTGCGGGCCCCGTGGAGTCGAAGGTCGTGCGGCCGTCAGTGGCTGGCCGATGGGGGAGCCGTATCTCGAAGTCGGCTCCCAAGTGGCTCCCAAAACGGGGTGACAAAGCAAATCAGGCCCGGTGCTGATCTCTCAGCACCGGGCCTGACCTGTTGTTACGGCTGTCGGGGTGGCGGGATTTGAACCCACGACCTCTTCGTCCCGAACGAAGCGCGCTGCCAAGCTGCGCTACACCCCGATGTCGCTGCTGTCGCGGCGACGTCGTTTACTTTAGCCCACCGGGGGCCTGAGGCGAAATCCGGTTAGACGCGGCGGCGGACCGGGGAGGGGCGGGCGTGGTCCAGGGCGATCAGGACCACCGCGGAGGCGTAGATCGCCAGGCCCAGGAGGAGCGCGTTGGCCAGCGTGTGGCGGTAGCCGTGGGCCGTGATGTCCAGGAAGGGGTAGCGGGAGCGGGCCCGGACCAGGAGGAAGACCAGGTACGCCAGGGGGAACAGCAGCCAGCCCGCCGCCTGGCGCAGGTGCATCCGGGACGCCGGGGTCAGCAGCAGCCAGTCCAGTACCGCCGCCAGTGGCACCAGCGTGTGCAGCACCTGGAGCGCGGCCCACTGTCCGTGCCACCGGGCCGGCGGCGTCGTCGCCCCCGTCATGGTGAACGGGGGTGTCGTGTGGGCCAGCAGTACGTGGTACACCACCGCGCCGATCACCACGTACAGCAGCACCGCCCCCGTCAGCGCGGCCGGCAGGGCGCGGCGGGGGCGCCAGGAGCGGGTGGCCGACACCAGCATGACCACCGCCAGCAGTACCGTGCTCTGCACGCTGAAGTAGCTCAGCGCGCGGGCCGGACCGGCGAGGTGGATCTCCAGGGCCACCCCCGCCGCCGCGAGCAGCGCGGTCAGCAGGCGGTACGCGGCCACCAGGGGGCGCCGGACCGGCGCCACCACCGCCGTCACCGGCACGAACGACGGCTTCAGTACGGGCGTGCTCTCCCAGGGGATCGCGGGCAGATCCGGGATCTCCCTGGGCACGGGCGGTATCGGTGCGGTCATGCCCTCACGCTAGGCACGAGGGCGAAATGCGACCATTCAGGGCACTCCGGTCGGGTTACACCCGCGCGGTCAGGGTTACACCCGCCCGCTCGCCCACCATCACACCCGCTCCACCAGCGTCAGCAGCGTCGCCTCCGGGGGGCAGGCGAAGCGGATCGGGGTGTACCGGTTCGTGCCGCAGCCCGCCGAGACGTGCAGGTAGGAGGTGTTGCCGTCCGCCGTGTGGGTGGACAGCCCCTTCACCCGGTCGGTGTCCAGGTCGCAGTTGGTGACCAGCGCGCCGTAGAAGGGGACGCAGAGCTGGCCCCCGTGGGTGTGCCCGGCGAGGACCAGCGGGTAGCCGTCCGCCGTGAAGGCGTCCAGGGTGCGCAGGTACGGCGCGTGCACGACGCCCATCGAGAAGTCGTGGCCCTCGGAGGGGCCGCCGGCCACGCGGGCGTAGCGGTCGCGCTTGATGTGCGGGTCGTCCAGGCCGGTCAGCTCGATGGAGACGCCCTCGACCTTCAGCACGCCCCGCTGGTTGGTCAGGTTCAGCCAGCCCGCGGCGTCGAAGCCGTCCCTGAGGTCCTCCCAGGGGTTGTGGACCACGCCGACCGCGGGCGCGTTGCCGTTCAGGCCGTGCTTCCCGCTCGCCTTCTCCAGCAAGTACCGCGCGGGGTTGCGGAGTTTGGGGCCGTAGTAGTCGTTGGAGCCGAAGACGTACGCGCCCGGGAACTCCATCAGCGGGCCCAGCGCGTCCAGCGTCTCGGGGACGCCCTCGGGGTCCGAGAGGTTGTCGCCGGTGTTGATCACGAAGTCGGGGCGCAGCCCGGCCAGCGACTGGAGCCAGCGCTGCTTCTTGCGCTGCCCGCCCACCATGTGGATGTCGGAGACCTGAAGCATCCGCAGCGGGCGCATGCCCGGCGGAAGGACCGGCACGGTCACTCGTCGGAGGCGGAAGGAGCGGACCTCGAAGCCCGCCGCGTACGCCACTCCGGCGGCCCCGGCCGCCATGATCCCCAGGGGTACTCCGTATCGCGCGCGCATACGCCCATCGTGTCAGACACCACCGTGACGCCAAGACCTGGCGTCCCTTTAATCAGGGGGCGTCCGGCCGCACGCACCTGCGACAATCGGTCCATGACCACCACGCTCAAGTCGAAGCTCCACGACGACCTCAACGCCGCGATCCGCGAGCGCGACGAGCTGCGCTCCGCGACGCTCCGGCTGACCCTCGCCGCGATCACCAAGGAGGAGGTCGCGGGCAAGGAGAAGCGCGAGCTGTCCGACGACGAGGTCCTCAAGGTGATCACCAAGGAGGCGAAGAAGCGCCGTGAGGCGGCCGACGCCTTCGCCCAGGGCGGTCGTCCCGCGCAGGCCGAGCGGGAGAAGGCGGAGGGCGAGCTGCTCGCCACCTACCTGCCCAAGCAGCTCTCCGACGACGAGCTGACCACGATCGTGGCCCAGGCCGTCGAGGAGGCGAAGGCGGGCGGCGCCGAGGGGCCGCGGGCCATGGGCGCCGTCATGAAGATCGTGAACCCCAAGGTGGCCGGCCAGGCCGACGGCGGCCGCGTCGCCGCGATCGTGAAGCAGCAGCTCCAGGGCTGAGCGGCATGACAGTGGGGCCGCGCCTTCGAGAAGGCGCGGCCCCACTGTCGTACGAGAACCTCAGTTCCGGCGTCCGCCGTTCGCGTTCCCCTGCACCAGGGTCCCCGGCTTCGTCGGCTTCGGCTGCCCGGCGCCCGGACGGCTGCCGTTCCCTCCGGTCAGCCCGCCGAAGAGGCCGCCGATCAGGCCCCCGCCCGGCGTCCCCTGACGGCCGTCGCCGTCGCCCCGGTCGTTGCCCCCGCCGTCGCCCTTGTCCTGGTCGTCGGGGATGTCGATGGTGTTGAAGTCGGGCGCGTCCTTGCCCACCAGGGCGCCGGACATCGCGTCCCGCCAGATCGGACCCGGCACGCCGCCGCCGAAGACCAGGTCGTGGTAGGCCCCGCCGATGGTGATGCCGATCATCTTCACGTTCTGCCGGGCGCTGCCGACCCAGACCGCGCCGGACATGTTCGGGGTGTAGCCGACGAACCAGGCGTTCTTCCGCTCGTCCGTCGTACCCGTCTTGCCCGCGCTGTCCCGGTCGTTCAGACCCGCCTCCTGGCCGGTACCGGAGTCGATCACGTCCCGGAGCAGGGTGTTGACCGTGTCCGCCGTCTTCTCGCTCATCGCCCGCGTGCACGTGGACTTCGGTACCGGCAGCGACTTCTCCTCGTCACCGGACCTCTCGGTGATCGACTCGATGGAGACCGGCGTGCAGTACATGCCGCGCGCGGCGAAGGTGGCGTACGCGTTGGCCATGGTCAGCGGGGAGAGGCCGATGGAGCCGAGCGCGATGGACGGCTCCTGCGGCAGCTTCGAGCCGTCGCCCTGCACCACGTGCAGCTTGTCGGCCATCTTGGCCACCGGGCACAGCCCGATGTCGGAGATGAGCTGCACGAAGTAGGTGTTGACCGACTTGGCCATCGCCTCCTTCATGCGGTACGGGCCCTTCTCGGACTCGTTCTCGTTCTCCACCGTCTCCTTCTTGGTGTTCCGGTACGGCGTCGAGCCGCACCGCTGCACCGGGCTCGGGTACGCCATCTTGTACGGCGCCGAGTACGCCTGCGTCGGCGGCTTGCCGCCCTCGATCGCGGCCGCCGCCACGAACGGCTTGAACGTCGAACCCGTCGGGAAGCCGAAGTTGGAGCCGCCCAGGTCCCGGTCGACCGAGAAGTTGTACTCCGTCTCGTCCTTGCCGTAGCCGAACGGCTTCGACTGGCCCATCGCCAGCACCTTGCCGGTCCCCGGCTGCACCAGGGTGGCGGCCGCGGCGACCGAGTCGGACTTGTAGACGTGGTCCTTGAGCGAGTCCTGCACCGACTTCTGCGCCTGCGGGTCCAGCGTCGTACGGATCGTCAGGCCGCCCTTGTTCCAGAGCTTGGCGCGCTCCTCGCGGGTCTTGCCGAAGACCGGGTCGGTGAGGAAGACGTGCTCGACGTACTTGCAGAAGAAGGCGGAGTCGCGGGTCGCGGTGATGCAGCCGTTCTTGGGGTGGCTGACGTTCAGACCCAGCGGTTGCCTGCCGGCGCGGTCGGCCTCGGCCTGGGAGATGTCGCCCAGCTCGGCCATCCGCTGGAGCACGGTGTTGCGCCGCTTGGTGGCCTCGGCCTCGTCGTTGACCGGGTCGTAGCGGCTCGGGGACTGCACGATGCCCGCCAGCAGGGCGGATTCCTGGAGGTTGAGGTCCTTGGCGGGCTTGGAGAAGTAGCGCTGGGCCGCGGCCTCGACGCCGTACGCCTGCTCGCCGAAGAAGGTGATGTTGAGGTAGTTCTCCAGGATCTTCTTCTTGCCGAGCTTCTCCTCGATCTGGATCGCGTACTTCAGCTCGCGGACCTTGCGGCCGAGGGTCTGCTGGGTGGCCTGGGCGACCTTGGTCGGGTCGTCGCCGGCCTCCTCGATGAAGTAGTTCTTCACGAGCTGCTGGGTGAGGGTGGACGCGCCCTGGGCGACGCCCCCGCTCTGCGCGTTCTTGTTCAGCGCGCGCAGCACACCCTTGAGGTCGATCGCGCCGTGCTGGTAGAAGCGCGAGTCCTCGATGGCGACGATGGACTTCTGCATGTACGGCGAGATGTCCTTCAGCTCCACCACCGTGCGGTCACGGGAGTAGACGCTGGCGATCTGGTCGCCCCGGCTGTCCAGAATGGTCGTCCGCTGGCTGAGCTGGGGGCTCTTGAGGTTGGCCGGGATCTCGTCGAAGCCCTGTACCGAGCCCTTCGCGGCAAGGCCCAGCGCCCCGGCGGCCGGCAGCGCGATCCCTGCCATCACCGCCCCCGCGAGCACGCTGACACCGAGGAACTTGGCGGCCTGCTGCGTGGCCGACAGACCACCGCCCGAGCGCTTCTTTGGCATGGGTGCAGCCTAAGCCGTGGTGATAAGCGTTCCGGGGGAGCGACGGGCCGCCGGGCGGTTCGGGTGCAGGATCGTGACGTCCGGTCGGGTGGTGCGACGGCGCGAGGGCGTGACGGCGCGACAAAGCGGGGGCTCAGGTTGTCATTCGCCGGACACACGCACAGGCGTTGGCCTAAGCTGCATTCAACTGTCACAGCGGCGCGGCCAGGTAGCAATACGTCCGGCGACCCCGAATCGCTCCGGAGAACCCCGACTCTCCGATGAGGACGTGTCCGAAACCGCCTCGTGTGTCACCCGGCGCCCCATGTGCCGCACCACAACCGTCCCGCTTTGCCGGGATGATCACGCATGTCGCCAGCTCACTCCTCCGGGTGATCTGCCGCTTACCCATAGTCCGTTCGGGCCATTCAAGATTGGGCCCGAAGGGGGTGTTGCGCTGTCCGCGCCTTCCGTAACGTCCTCAACTGGCGGCGGTGAATATGCCGCTGCCGCCGTGGGGGAGCCTCGATTCGGGAGAGGACGGCGCCGGTATGGGCTGGGTTACCGACTGGAGTGCGCAGGCCGCCTGCCGCACTACCGATCCGGATGAACTGTTCGTGCAGGGAGCAGCGCAGAACAGGGCCAAGGCGGTGTGCACCGGATGCCCGGTGCGCACGGAGTGCCTGGCCGACGCGCTGGACAACCGCGTCGAGTTCGGCGTGTGGGGAGGCATGACGGAGCGCGAGCGCCGGGCGCTGCTGCGCCGCCGGCCCACTGTGAGCTCCTGGCGGCGGCTGCTGGAGACCGCCCGCTCGGAGTACGAGCGCGGCACGGGAATCGTGCCCCTCGACGACGACGAGGTCTACGAGAACTACGCGGCCGTGAGCTGACGGCTCGCCTCCGGCATAGGCCGGCGGCACCGGCGGTCCGCACGGACGCCCGTCACGGGGACGGTACGGCGATGCCGCGCGGGGAGCAGGGCGCTCTACGCGCCCGCGCCCGCCGCGCCGCCGTACGTGCGGGTGTGCCTGTACGCGCCCGGGGGCCGCTAGGACAGTTCCGTGTGCCCCGCCGCGAGGCGGTCGCCGATGTCGCGCAGGCCCGTGAGGTCGTGGACGTCGCCGGCGAGCGCGGGTACTTCCACGATCGCCACCTCGGGGTGGTCGCTGATGAAACGGTCCCGCGTGCGCTGTTCGCGGGCGAGCAGCCGCATGCGCTCGGCGTGCAGACGCAGCAGACCCGCGGTCAGCTCGTCCACGTCGTCCACGGTGTCCACGTCGTTTACGGGCCGGTCCGGTTCGGCGGCGGGGGAGCCGTCCGCAAGAGCCGGGGCATCCGCCGGGGCGGAAACTGAACTTCCGTCTGTTTCGGGGGAGTTACGAACGTCAGCATTCCCGTCCGGCTGATCCACAATGCCGGGCTCCGCAAGATTTTCCGCGGCGGCGAGCGCCCGCTCGGCCGACAGCCGGGTGGCGCCGCTGCCGTGGACCCGGTTGAGCACCAGGCCGACCAGCGGCATCTTCTCGGCCGCCAGCCGCTCCACGAAGTACGCCGCCTCGCGCAGCGCGTCCCGCTCGGGCGCCGCCACCACCAGGAACGCCGTCCCCGGCGCCTGCAGCAGCTTGAAGGTGGCGTCCGCGCGGGTGCGGAAGCCGCCGAAGGTGGTGTCCATGGCGGACACGAACGTCTGCGCGTCCTTGAGGAGCTGACCGCCCAGGATCTTGCCCAGGGTGCCGGTCATCATCGACATCCCCACGTTCAGGAACGCCATCCCCGCGCGGCCGCCCAGCTTGGCGGGGGCGGTCAGCAGCCGGATCAGCCTGCCGTCCAGGAACGAGCCGAGCCGCTTGGGCGCGTCCAGGAAGTCCAGCGCGTTGCGGGAGGGCGGGGTGTCGACGACGATCAGGTCCCACTCGTCCTTGGCGCGGAGCTGGCCGAGCTTCTCCATCGCCATGTACTCCTGCGTGCCCGCGAAGCCGCCGGAGACCGTCTGGTAGAAGGGGTTCGCCAGGATCTGGGCCGCCCGCTCGGGGTCCGCGTGCGTCTCCACGACCTCGTCGAAGGTGCGCTTCATGTCGAGCATCATGGCGTGCAGTTCGCCGGGCTCGGCGCTCTCGCCGGGGGCCTCCTCCCGGCGGTCCTCGGTGCCCTTGACCCGGCGCGGCACGTTGTCCAGGGAGTCGATGCCCATCGACTGGGCCAGCCGCTTGGCGGGGTCGATGGTGAGGACGACCACCTTGCGGCCGCGCTCGGCGGCCCTGAGGGCGAGCGCGGCGGCCGTGGTGGTCTTGCCGACGCCGCCGGAACCGCAGCACACCACGATCCGGGTCTGAGGATCGTCCAGCAGCGCGTCCACGTGCAGGGTCGGCGCCGGGGACCGGCCGGTGCGCGCGTCCGGGCCGTCGTCGGTCTGCGGCTCCTGGCTCATGACAACCCCTGCTTCCGCAACTCGGTGGCCAGTTCGTACAGGCCCGTCAGGTCCATGTCCTCGGGAAGCAGCGGCAGCTCGGCCACCGGCAGGTCCAGCTCGTCGAGGACCGCGCGCTGCTCCTGCTCCAGGGTGTGCCGCTCCGCGTACTCGGCGGCCTGCGCCAGCAGCGGGTCGACCAGCCGCTCGGCGTGCCCGCCGCGCCGTGCTCCGCCGAGGCCCGCCGAGGACAGCGCGCGGGCGACGGCGGTGTGCGGGACGGTACGGGCCAGGTCCAGCTCGGCCGCGTCCAGCAGCTCGGGGCGGACCATGTTCACGATGACGCGGCCCACCGGCAGCCCCGCCGCGCGCAGTTCGGCGATGCCGTCGGCGGTCTCCTGGACCGGCATCTCCTCCAGCAGCGTGACGAGGTGCACGGCCGTCTCCGGGGACTTCAGCACCCGCATCACGGCCTGCGCCTGATTGTGTATCGGGCCGATCTTGGCGAGGCCGGCCATCTCGTCGTTGACATTGAGGAAGCGGGTGATGCGGCCGGTCGGGGGAGCGTCCATCACGACGTGGTCGTAGAGGAACTCGCCCTTCTTGTCCTTGCGGCGCACCGCCTCGCACGCCTTGCCGGTCAGCAGGACGTCCCGCAGGCCGGGGGCGATGGTGGTGGCGAAGTCTATGGCGCCGAGTTTTCTCAGCGCGCGGCCGGCTCCGCCCAGTTTGTAGAACATCTGGAGGTAGTCCAGAAGCGCCTGTTCGGCGTCGATGGCGAGGGCATACACCTCTCCTCCGCCGGGAGCGGTGGCGATCTTCCGCTCCTCGTAGGGCAGCGCCTCGGTCCCGAAGAGCTGCGCGATGCCTTGCCGGCCCTCGACCTCGACGAGAAGCGTCCGCTTCCCCTCCTCGGCGAGAGCCAGCGCTAGAGCGGCGGCGACCGTCGTCTTTCCGGTCCCGCCCTTGCCGCTGACGACCTGGAGCCTGCTCACGTCTTCGAGCCTAACCAGTCCGGGCGACACTCACGCGGGAGGCTGTGGATAACAGCGACTACAGTCGGCCTATGACCAAGTGGGAATACTCAACTGTGCCGCTGCTCGTCCACGCCACGAAGCAGATCCTGGACAACTGGGGCGAGGACGGCTGGGAGCTCGTCCAGGTGGTGCCCGGCCCCAACCCCGAGCAGCTCGTCGCCTACCTGAAGCGCGAGAAGCAGGCGTGAGCGCGGTCGAGGCCCGGCTCGCCGACCTCGGCCTGACGCTGCCGGAGGTCGTGCCCCCGCTGGCCGCCTACCAGCCCGCCGTGCGCTCCGGGGAGTACGTCTACACCGCCGGCCAGCTCCCGATGGTGGACGGACAGCTCCCGGTCACCGGCAAGGTCGGCGCCGAGGTCACGGCCGACGAGGCCAAGGACCTGGCCCGGACCTGCGCGCTGAACGCGCTGGCCGCGGTCAAGTCCGTCGCGGGCGACCTGGACCGGATCGCCCGTGTGGTGAAGGTGACCGGTTTCGTCGCCTCCGCCGCCGACTTCACCGGCCAGCCCGGTGTCCTCAACGGCGCCAGCGAGCTGCTCGGCGAGGTCCTCGGCGACAAGGGTGTGCACGCCCGCAGCGCGGTCGGTGTCGCGGTGCTTCCGCTGGACGCTCCGGTCGAGGTCGAGATCCTGGTCGAGCTGCTCCCGTAGCCCGCCCGGCTGCCGGTCGGGTACCTCTCGAACATCTGCCCTGTTCGGGATAGCCTCCGCCCATGGCGAACGGTCAGTGGTATCCCCCGGAGTGGCCCGACCGCATCCGCGCCCTCGCGGACGGCACGCTCACTCCCGTCGTCCCCCGGCGGGCGGCGACCGTGCTGCTGCTCAAGGACACCCCGGCCGGACCGGCCGTCCACATGCTGCGCAGACGCGCCTCCATGGCCTTCGCCGGAGGCGCGTACGCGTATCCGGGCGGCGGTGTCGACCCGCGCGACGACGACCACCACGTCCGCTGGGCGGGCCCCACGCGCGCGTGGTGGGCCGACCGGCTCGGCATGGAGAAGGGCGACGAGATGGGCGCCCAGGCGATCGTCTGCGCGGCCGTGCGCGAGACGTACGAGGAGGCCGGCGTCCTGCTCGCCGGGACCGGGCCGGACACCGTCGTCGGCGACACCAGTGGCGACGACTGGGAGGCGGACCGGCGCGCCCTGGTCGCGCACGAGCTGTCCTTCGCGGAGTTCCTGGACCGCCGGGGGCTCGTCCTGCGCTCCGACCTGCTGGGCGCGTGGACCCGCTGGATCACCCCGGAGTTCGAGTCCCGGCGCTACGACACCTGGTTCTTCGTCGCCGCCCTGCCCGGGGGCCAGCGCACCCGCGACCTGTCCACCGAGGCCGACCGCACGGTGTGGACCCGGCCCGCCGAGGCCGCCGCCGGGTACGACCGGGGCGAGCTGCTGATGATGCCGCCCACCATCGCCACCCTGCGCCAGCTCCTGCCCTACGGCACCGCCGCCGAGGCCCTCGCCGCGGCCCCGGACCGCGATCTCACCCCGGTGCTCGCGCGGGCCCGGCTGCTGGACGGCCGGGTGGAGCTGAGCTGGCCGGGGCACGAGGAGTTCACCAAGCACGTCCCGGCCGCTCCGGGTCCGCGGGGAGGGGTGGCATGACGGACGCCGCCGCCCTGCCCGGCCGGCCCCGCGGCGTGGTCCGCTCGGGGCCGGCCACCGAGCGCGCCGTCAACGTGCTCGCGCCCAACGCCTCGCCCATGACGCTGGACGGCACCAACACCTGGATCGTCGCGGAGCCCGACTCCGACCTCGCCGTGGTCATCGACCCCGGACCGCTGGACGAGGGCCATCTGCGCGAGGTGGTCGACACCGCCGAGAAGGCCGGCAAGCGGATAGCGCTCACCCTGCTGACCCACGGGCACGCCGACCACGCGGAGGGCGCGTCCCGGTTCGCGGAGATCACCGGCACGCGCGTGCGCGCGCTCGATCCCGCGCTGCGGCTCGGGGACGAGGGACTGGGCGCCGGTGACGTGGTCACGGTCGGCGGTCTCGAGCTGCGGGTCATACCGACGCCCGGCCACACCGCGGACTCCCTCAGCTTCCACGTCCCGGCCGACCGGGCCGTGCTCACCGGCGACACCATCCTCGGGCGTGGCACGACCCTGGTCGCGCATCCCGACGGCCGCCTGGGGGAGTACCTGGCCTCGCTGCGCCGGCTGCGCTCGCTGACCGTGGACGACGGCGTGCACACCGTCCTGCCGGGCCACGGGCCCGTCCTGGAGGACGCCCAGGGCGCGGTCGAGTTCTACCTCGCCCACCGCGCCCACCGCCTCGCCCAGGTCGAGACAGCCGTCGAGAACGGCCACCGCACCGCCGAGGCCGTCGTCGCCCACGTCTACGCCGACGTCGACCGCTCCCTGTGGCCGGCGGCGGAACTGTCGGTACGGGCCCAGTTGGACTACCTGGGCGAGCACGGGCTCATCTAGGACGCGCCCTTCACGCCGTGCACGCGCGCGTACTCCGCCGCCAGCCACGGGCCCAGGTCGTCCACGTAGCCGCGCAGGATCGCGGGGTCTCCGACGGGCTCGTGGCCGTAGCGGGCGGCGACGCGCATCTGGGCGGCGCGGCGGGGGTGGTAGGCGCCGAAGACCCCGGCCATCTCGGCCAGGTCGCTCGTCCAGCCGTTCCAGCGGGGCATGACCAGGGTGAAGCCGGTGCGCACCAGGTGGCGGGACATGAAGCGGACCAGGGGACGCCGGGCCTCCTCCGTGCCGGCGGCGCCCGCGATCCGCTCGCGCCAGCGCGGGAGCAGGTCCGCCAGGTCGCCGTTGGTCTCGCGGGCGAGCCGGGGCGTGGGCCGGTAGCGGGGCAGGCGCCGGGCGAGGTCGTCCCCGAGCAGCGGGGTGCACAGGCAGGCCAGGAACCAGCCCATGTCGTACCGCTCGGCCTCGCTCAGCAGCCGGGCCTCGCTGTACAGCAGCGGGCCCACGCCGTCGATCTCGGGGAACCGCCGGTCCAGGGCCGTGGCGAGGGCCGTCAGGGCGGCGCGGTCGGCGTCGGTGGGCTCCTCGCGCAGGGCGATCAGGAGGTCCAGGTCGCTGCGCCCCACGCGCGCGGTGCCGCGCGGGACGGAGCCGTAGAGGTAGCCGCTGTGCAGCCGGGCCCCGAAGGTCTGCGCCAGTCCGTCCCGCGCGGCGGCCACCACGGGACGGAACGCGTCCCGCACGCGCGCGAGGGAGCCTTCACGGGCGATGAACCCCTCGGCGTCGAGGCCGTGCGGGACGGGCGGTCCGGACATGCGGACACTGTGCACCGCCGACGGCGGCGGTGCAGGTCAATTACGACGGGCAGGCGTCAGCGCGACCGCTTGGCGAGGCGCTCGACGTCCAGCAGGATCACCGCGCGCGCCTCCAGGCGGAGCCAGCCGCGCTGGGCGAAGTCGGCCAGCGCCTTGTTGACGGTCTCGCGGGAGGCGCCGACCAACTGGGCCAGCTCCTCCTGGGTGAGGTCGTGCACCACGTGGATGCCCTCCTCGGACTGCACGCCGAAGCGGCGCGAGAGGTCCAGCAGGGCGCGGGCGACACGGCCGGGCACATCGGAGAAGACCAGGTCGGACATGGCGTCGTTGGTCTTGCGCAGCCGGCGGGCGACGGCACGCAGCAGGGCGCCGGCGACCTCGGGGCGGACGTTCAGCCAGGGCTGGAGGTCGCCGTGGCCGAGGCCGAGCAGCTTGACCTCGGTCAGCGCGGTCGCGGTGGCCGTACGCGGGCCCGGGTCGAACAGCGACAGCTCACCGATCAGCTCGCTGGGGCCGACGACCGCCAGCATGTTCTCCCGCCCGTCGGGGGAGGTGCGGTGCAGCTTGACCTTGCCCTCGGTGACGACGTAGAGCCGGTCGCCGGGGTCGCCCTCGTGGAAGAGGGAGTCGCCACGGGCGAGGGTGACCTCGCTCATGGAGGCGCGCAGCTCCGCGGACTGCTCGTCGTCAAGAGCCGCGAAGAGCGGGTTGCGCCGCAGAACGTCGTCCACGAGTTCTCTCCTTGTCGAGCTGCTCAGGGGATGTTCCTCCCCAGCGTGCCAGGGGACCGTGTTCCCCGTTTTCCCGGACGGTCCAAACAGTGTGATCTGTCACAAGGATGCCGCACAGGTGTCCCGGGGTAAGCGGCAGGGGTCCAATCGGGGGCCGATCTTCCGGGTCCGGCGCGGATGTCGGTGCCGGGCTCTAGGCTGGCCGGGTGTCCAAATCGCCGGTGAGAGCACAGGCCGAGGGGGCTGCGCGGGTGGTTGCACGACGTGATTCCGCCGTGGGCGAACAGGATTCCGATGGAAGTGGCAAAAAGGTGAAAACCACAAAAAAGGACTCGGCCAAGGCGGCCGGTGGCCCGACCGGCGAATCGCACACCGCCCTGGTCCGCCGCGCCCGCCGGATCAACCGCGAACTCGCCGAGGTCTATCCGTACGCCCACCCCGAGCTGGACTTCGAGAACCCCTTCCAGCTCGTGGTCGCCACGGTCCTGTCGGCCCAGACCACCGATCTGCGCGTCAACCAGACGACCCCGGCGCTGTTCGCCAAGTACCCCACCCCGGAGGACCTCGCGGCGGCGGACCCCGCCGAGGTGGAGGAGATCCTGCGCCCCTGCGGCTTCTTCCGGGCCAAGACGCGCTCGGTCATAGGGCTGTCCAAGGCGCTCGTGGAGGACTTCGGCGGGGAGGTCCCCGGCAAGCTGGAGGACCTGGTCAAGCTGCCCGGCGTCGGCCGCAAGACCGCTTTCGTGGTCCTCGGCAACGCCTTCGGCCGCCCCGGCATCACCGTGGACACCCACTTCCAGCGGCTGGTGCGGCGCTGGAAGTGGACCGAGGAGACCGAGCCCGAGAAGATCGAGGCCGCGGTCGGCGAGCTGTTCCCCAAGAAGGACTGGACCGACCTCTCCCACCACGTCATCTGGCACGGCCGCCGCATCTGCCACGCCCGCAAGCCCGCCTGCGGCGCCTGCCCCATCGCCCCGCTCTGCCCGTCGTACGGCGAGGGCGAGACCGACCCGGTCAAGGCCCGCAAGCTCCTCAAGTACGAGAAGGGCGGCTTCCCCGGCCAGCGGCTCAACCCGCCCCAGTCCTACCTGGACGCGGGCGGCATCCCGGCCCCGCCGCTGGGGGCCGGATGAGGGGAACGATCACGGGGCAGACGGGCGTTGGACACGGCAGCAGGGGGTGGCATGACGTACACGCGTGACACGCACGAAGGCCCGGTGGCGCTGCGCAGGGAGGGGCTGCCGGGCTGGCTGGAGCCGGTGGCGCGGGCCGCCGAGACGGTCCAGCCGCTCCAGCTCAGCCGCTTCCTGCCGCCCGAGGACGGCGGCGGCCGCCAGTCGGCGGTGCTGATCCTGTTCGGCGAGGGAGAGCGCGGCCCCGAGCTGCTGCTGATGGAGCGCTCCGGCTCGCTGCGCTCCCACGCGGGCCAGCCCTCCTTCCCCGGCGGCGCCCTGGACGCGGTGGACGGCGACCCGAAGGGCGACGGCCCGCTGCGGGCGGCGCTGCGCGAGGCGGAGGAGGAGACCGGGCTCGACCCGGCCGGCGTGCAGCTCTTCGGCGTGCTGCCGGCGCTGTACATCCCGGTCAGCGAGTTCGTCGTCACCCCCGTCCTCGGCTGGTGGCGCGAGCCGAGCCCGGTCGGGGTGGTCGACCCGGCCGAGACCGCCCGTGTCTTCACCGTCCCCGTGGCGGATCTCACGGACCCCGCCAACCGGGCCACCGCCCTGCACCCCAGCGGGTTCCGGGGCCCGGCATTCCTGGTCGAATCGGCCCTCGTGTGGGGGTTCACCGCCGGGGTGATCGACCGGCTGCTGCACTACGCGGGCTGGGAGCGCCCCTGGGACCGGACCCGGCAGGTCCCGCTCGACCGCCGGTCGTGACAGGGTGTCGTGCGTGATCGTTACCGCGGGAGAGTCGATGGGCGGGGCCTGAAGCGTTGAACGTGCTGGACATCCTGTTGCTGCTGGCCGCCGTCTGGTTCGCGGTCGTGGGCTACCGCCAGGGCTTCGTCGTCGGCATCCTGTCGGTGATCGGCTTCCTCGGCGGCGGCCTGCTCGCCGTCTACGCGCTGCCCCCGGTCTGGGACGCGGTGACCGGCGACGCCGAGGTGGGCACCGTGGCCGCCGTCGTCGCGGTCGTCGTCGTCATCGTCATCGCCTCCGTGGGGCAGGCCCTCACCACCCACCTGGGCAACAAGCTGCGCCGCCACATCACGTGGTCCCCGGCCCGCGCGCTGGACGCCACCGGCGGCGCCCTGGTCAACGTGGTCGCCATGCTGCTGGTCGCCTGGCTGATCGGCTCCGCGCTCGCCCAGACCACGCTGCCGACGCTCGGCCGGGAGGTCCGTGGCTCCAAGGTGCTGGTCGGGATGGACCAGGTGCTGCCCGTGCAGTCGGGCACCTGGTTCAAGGACTTCGGCTCGGTCCTCGCGCAGAACGGCTTCCCGCAGGTCTTCAGCCCCTTCTCCGACGAGCAGATCCGCGAGGTCCAGCCGCCGGACCCGGCCCTGGCGAGCAGCGCCGTGGCGGTCCGGGCCCAGCGCTCCATCGTCAAGGTCACCGGCACCGCCCGCAGTTGCGGCAAGGTGCTGGAGGGCACCGGCTTCGTCTTCGGCGACCGGCGCGTGATGACCAACGCCCATGTCGTCGGCGGCGTGGACGAACCCACGGTCCAGATAGGCGGCGAGGGCCGCAGGTACGACGCCACGGTGGTCCTCTACGACTGGCGGCGCGACATCGCCGTCCTGGACGTGCCCGACCTGAAGGCGCCCGTACTGCGGTTCGCCTCGAAGGACGCGGGCAGCGGGGACAGCGCCATCGTGGCCGGCTTCCCGGAGAACGGCGCGTACGACGTGCGCGCGGCGCGGGTGCGCGGGCGCATCACGGCGAACGGCTCGGACATCTACCGCCGGGGCACGGTCGGCCGTGACGTGTACTCACTCTTCACCACCGTCCGCGAGGGCAACTCCGGCGGCCCCCTGCTGACCCCTCAGGGCACGGTGTACGGCGTGGTGTTCGCCAAGTCGCGGGACGACGCCGAGACCGGCTACGCCCTCACCGCCGACGAGATCCGCCCGGACATCGCGCGGGGGCGTACGGCGAACCAACAGGTGGGTACCGACAACTGCGCCCTGTGAGGCGGCTGTGGCCCGCGAGGTGCCCGCACTCCGCGAGGTGCCCGCGTCCCGTGAGGTGACGCGGGCTCAGGTGCGCGCGGTGTGACGCAGGCGTACGGAGACCCAGCGGGCCCGGCGACGGAGGATACGCGGAATCCCCACCCTCGGGTCCCCTTCCGCGAGTTGCGGCGTTCCTGGTGGCGGCGAATCCGGCCCGGAGGCCGAGCGTCGTTCGCGGGGTGCGTCACCGTAGTCGTGCGTCCAGCCCATACCCCGACGTGTGCCCCCACCCCAAGGTCAGTAACCGCCTCCGGACCCCCTGATCGGCCTATGCGTCAGGCATGTGGCAGTTCGGTGAGCAAACAGTCGTAAACGGTCGGGAAAGCGGACACTCAGCGCATCCGAACGGTCACCGATCGGGTTCGGGGTCCTTCAGCCAGTTGATCAGCTCGGTGGAGAACGCCACCGGGTCCTCCTCGTGCGGGAAGTGCCCCAGCCCGTCGAACAGCCGCCAGCGGTACGGCGCCTCCACGTACTCGCCCGAACCGGCCGCGCTGCGCGTGCGGAGGACCGGGTCCAGCGAGCCGTGCAGATGCAGCGTGGGCACCCGCACCGGCCGCTTCATCCGCCGGTTGAACTGGATGCCGTCCGGCCGGACCAGCGACCGCACCAGCCAGCGGTACGGCTCGATCGAGCAGTGCGCCGTCGACGGGATGCACATCGCCCGCTGGTACGCCGCCACGTCCGCGTCCTCCGGCAGCCGCGGCCCGGACCAGTCCCGGATCAGCTCGCCCACCAGCGCGCCGTCGTCGGCGGTGAGCCGGCGCTCGGGAATCCACGGCCGCTGGAAGCCCCAGATGTAGGAGCCGGCCGCCGTCTGCCGTGCGTCGCGCAGCATCGCCGCCCGCCAGCGCCTCGGGTGTGGCATCGACGCCACCGCGAGCCGCCGCACCAGCTTGGGCCGCATCGCCGCCGCCGTCCAGGCCAGATAGCCGCCCAGGTCGTGGCCGACCAGCGCGGCGTCCGGCTCGCCGAGCGAGCGGATCACGCCGGTGACGTCCAGCGCGAGGTTGGCCGGGTCGTACCCGCGCGGGGTGCGGTCGCTGCCGCCGACGCCCCGCAGATCCATGGCCACGGCCCGGTAGCCCGCGCCCGCCAGCGCGGACAACTGGTGCCGCCAGGTCCACCAGAACTGCGGGAAGCCGTGCAGCAGCAGCACCAGGGGGCCGTCGCCCAGCTCGGCGATGTGGAAACGCGCGCCGTTGGCGGCGACGTCCCGGTGCGTCACCCGCTCCCCGGAGGGCAGGTCGAGGCGTACGGCTGGTGCGGCGGCGGGTTCCGTCATGAGGACGAGCGTGCCACAGCCTTGTGCGCGCGGTCCGCCACAGGCAGCTCACGCGGGTGCGGCTTGGCCTTCTGCAGGACGCCCGCCGACTGCTTCATGGACGCGGCGACCTTCTGCGGGCCCTTGCTCTTCTTGGCCTTCTTGGCGAACATCACGCCGATCAGGGCGAGCAGGCCGGCCACCAGCACATTGGCGGCGAAGGACAGCAGGAAGCACACCGCGAGGTTCCAGTGGCTCCAGGTCCGGATGCCGTACGCCAGCGCGAAGTTGAGCATCGGCAGCGAGAACACCAGCACCGCGCCCGCGCCGGAGAAGGCCCCGCCGCTCGCCGCGCCGCGCTTCACGTCCCGCTTGAGCTGCGCCTTGGCCAGCGCGATCTCGTCGTGCACCAGCGCCGACATCTCGGTCGTCGCCGAGGCGACCAGTTGGCCGATGCTGTGTTCGGCGCCGACCGGCCTGCCGTCGGGTGCGCTCATCGCGTTCTCTCCCTCTGCTTGTGGTGCCGTCTTGTTTTGTACCGTCTCGTCAGATCATGCCGGACGACCGTTCTCCTCGCCTGCCCCGCCCGGCACTTCGGCACGCGCGTGGCGTGCGGCGGCGGACAGCCCGGCCGCGATCCGCCGGTGCTCGGCGGCCTTCCCCTCATGGATCTCGGCCATGCGCAGGTGGTACGCCGGGTCGTCCTGTTCGTAGACGTCGGGGATGCCGTCCTGGTCCTCGTCGCGCTCCTCGTCCTCGCACAGCCGCCGGTATCTGGCGTTGCGCACCTTCAGCAGCACCGTCGCACAGATGGCCGCGATCAGCGATCCGACGAGGACGGACGCCTTCACCTCCTCGGTGAGCGGGGCGTCGCCGGCGAAGGCCAGCTCGCCGATGAGCAGGGAGACGGTGAAGCCGATCCCGGCGAGCGCGGCGACCGCGAAGACGTCGGCCCAGGCCAGCCCCTCGCTCAGCGAGGCACGGGTGAAGCGCACGGTCAGCCAGGTCCCGCCGAAGACACCGACCGTCTTGCCGAGGACCAGGCCGAGCACCACCCCGAGCGTCTCCGGCCGCGTGAACACCTGGGCCAGTGCCCCGCCGGACACCGGCACCCCCGCGCTGAACAGGGCGAACAGCGGCACGGCGAGTCCGGCCGACAGGGGCCGCACCAGATGCTCCAGCCGTTCACCCGGTGAGCGCTCCTCACCCTCACGGGTGACACAGCGGAGCATCAGGCCCATCGCCACACCGGCGATGGTCGCGTGCACGCCGCTGTTGTACATCAGCGCCCAGATCACCAGCGCCAGCGGCAGATGGACGTACCAGCCGCGCACGCCCTTGCGCTGGAGCAGCCAGAAGAGCGCAAGGGCGGCGACGGCGCCGCCGAGCGCCGCGAAATCGATCCGGCCGGTGAAGAAGACCGCGATGATCAGGATGGCGAAGAGGTCGTCGACCACGGCGAGGGTCAGCAGGAACGCGCGCAGCGCACTGGGCAGCGAGGTGCCGATGACCGCGAGGACGGCGAGCGCGAAGGCGATGTCGGTGGCGGTCGGCACCGCCCAGCCGGCCAGGGAGCCGCCTCCGGTGAGGCTGGTGAGCGTGTACACCAGCGCGGGTACGGCCATTCCGCACAGCGCGGCCACCACGGGCAGGACGGCCGCCCTGGGGTCGCGCAGGTCGCCGGCGACCAGTTCCCGCTTCAGCTCGACCCCGGCGACGAAGAAGAACACCGCGAGCAGTCCGTCGGCCGCCCAGTGGGCGACGGAGAGGTTCAGGCCGAGGGCGGCGGGGCCGAGGTGGAAGTCGCAGACGGCTTCGTACGCGTGGCTCAGCGCGGGGATGTTGGCCCAGATCAGCGCCGCGACGGCGGCGGCGAGCAGCAGGACACCGCCCACGGTCTCGGTGCGCAGCGCGTCCGCCACGGCGGTCCGCTCCGGCAGCGACAGGCGGGCGAGCGCCTTGCGGGCGGCGTTGGGGGTGCGGGGCGCGGCCACGGTGAGGACCTCCGGCTGGTGGGCATGACAGAACGCTTGCCGACCAGACTTCCCGGCGCACCTCGGGCACGGACCACTGCCGTACTTTGTTTACTTTACCTAAGATCAGACGATCCGGCAGATCGGGTGCCCCGGCGCGCTCGCCGGGGCACCCTCTGTCCGCCGGTGGCTCAGTCCTCGCTCGAGGACGAGGGCAGCTTGGACTGGATGAGCGTCATGACCGTGGAGTCGGTCAGGGTCGTGACGTCCCCGAGCTGACGGTTCTCCGCCACGTCCCGCAGCAGCCGGCGCATGATCTTGCCGGAGCGGGTCTTGGGCAGCTCCGCGACCGGCAGCACGCGCTTGGGCTTGGCGATCGGGCCGAGGGTGGCGCCGACGTGGTCGCGCAGCTCGGCGACCAGCTTCTCGTCCTCGGCGGCCGAGCCGCGCAGGATGACGAACGCGACGATGGCCTGCCCGGTCGTCTCGTCGGCGGCGCCCACGACGGCCGCCTCGGCGACTGCCGGGTGCGACACCAGGGCCGACTCCACCTCGGTGGTGGAGATGTTGTGGCCCGACACCAGCATCACGTCGTCCACCCGGCCGAGGAGCCAGATGTCCCCGTCGTCGTCCTTCTTGGCGCCGTCGCCGGCGAAGTACTTGCCCTCGAAGCGCGACCAGTAGGTGTCCAGGAAGCGCTGGTCGTCGCCCCAGATGGTGCGCAGCATCGACGGCCACGGCTCGGTGAGGACCAGGTAGCCGCCGCCCCCGTTGGGCACCTCGTTGGCCTCGTCGTCGACGACGGTGGCACTGATGCCGGGCAGCGGGCGCTGCGCGGAACCGGGCTTGGTCTCGGTGACGCCCGGCAGCGGCGAGATCATCATCGCGCCGGTCTCGGTCTGCCACCAGGTGTCCACGACCGGGGTGCGGTCGGCGCCGATGTTCTTGCGGTACCAGACCCACGCCTCGGGGTTGATGGGCTCGCCCACCGAACCGAGCACCCTGAGCGAGGTCAGGTCGAACTGCGCGGGGATGTCGTCGCCCCACTTCATGAACGTCCGGATCGCGGTGGGCGCGGTGTAGAGGATCGAGACCCGGTACTTCTCGACGATCTCCCAGAAGCGGCCCTGGTGCGGGGTGTCCGGGGTGCCCTCGTACATCACCTGGGTCGCGCCGTTGGCCAGCGGGCCGTAGACGATGTACGAGTGGCCGGTGACCCAGCCGACGTCCGCCGTGCACCAGTAGACGTCCGTCTCCGGCTTGAGGTCGAACACCGCCCAGTGGGTGTAGGCGGTCTGTGTGAGGTAGCCGCCCGAGGTGTGCAGGATGCCCTTGGGCTTACCCGTGGTGCCGGAGGTGTAGAGGATGAACAGCGGGTGCTCCGCGTCGAACGCCTCCGGGGTGTGCTCGGCCGACTGACGCCCGACCAGCTCGTCCCACCACACGTCCCGCTCGGCGTCGAACGCCACGTCCTGCCCGGTCCGGCGCACCACCAGCACGTGCTCGACGGTGCCGTCGGCCTTGGCGACCGCGTCGTCCACGGCGGGCTTGAGCGCGGACGGCTGGCCCCGGCGGTAGCCGCCGTCCGCGGTGATGACGACCTTGGCGTCCGCGTCCTTGATGCGGGTGGCCAGCGCGTCGGCCGAGAAGCCGCCGAAGACCACCGAGTGCGCGGCGCCGATGCGGGCCGAGGCCAGCATGGCGATGGCGGTCTCGGGGATCATCGGCATGTAGATGGCGACCCGGTCGCCCTTGCGGACACCCAGCTCCAGCAGCGCGTTGGCCGCCTTGGAGACCTCGTCCTTCAGCTCGGCGTAGGTGATGGAGCGGCTGTCGCCCGGCTCGCCCTCGAAGTGGATGGCGACCCGGTCGCCGTTGCCGGCCTCCACGTGCCGGTCGACGCAGTTGTAGGCGACGTTCAGCTCGCCGTCCTCGAACCACTTGGCGAACGGCGGGTTCGACCAGTCCAGCGTCTTCGTCGGCTCCTTGGCCCAGCTCAGCCGGCGGGCCTGCTCGGCCCAGAAGCCGAGCCGGTCCGCCGCGGCCTGTTCATACGCCTCGGCCGTGACGTTGGCGTTCGCGGCCAGGTCGGCCGGCGGCGCGAAGCGTCGCTCCTCCTTCAGAAGGTTGGCCAGGCTCTCGTTGCTCACGACATCTCCCTTTCCCAGGGTGTCCGTTGTGTCCCAGGCCACACCTCATCAGACGTCGGGGCTGATGACAAGGGTGGACCGCAGAATTGGTTTAGACCTTTCTGCGGTCACTGTGCGGGTGGCCGCTCAGACCAAGCTGCCCACCTCCGGCGCCTCTCGCACGTCCTCTCCGACATCGTCGAAGACCGCCTTACCCTCGTCGCCGAGCAGGTACGCCCGCGCCTCTCCGACGTGGAAGTACATGCCGTGCAGCTCCAGCGTCCCGGCAGCCAGGGCGCGTGCGACCGACTCGTGCGCCCGCAGGTGCGCCAACTGCTGCACCACATTGGCCAGCGACAGCTCCTCCACCGCGTCGGCCACCGGGCGCGGGGCGAGCCGGGGCCGCTCCGGGTGCCCCTCGGCCAGCCGGGCCAGGCTCGGCTCCCCGTACCGCAGCCACCGGCGCAGCGGGGTCGGGGCGGCGCCGGGCTCGGCGGCGAGCAGGGCCTGCATCGCGCCGCACCCGGAGTGCCCGCACACGGTGATCGACCCGACCCCGAGCACGTCCACCGCGTACTCGATGGCGGCGGCCACCGAGTCGTCGGTGTGCTCCTGGCCCGGTGGCGGCACCAGGTTGCCGACATTGCGCACCACGAAGAGGTCGCCGGGGCCGCTGGCGGTGATCATCGAGGTGACGAGCCGGGAGTCGGCGCAGGTGAGGAAGAGCTGCGAGGGCCGCTGTCCCTCCCTCGCCAGCCGGGCCAGCTCCTCCCGCACCAGCGGGGCGGTGTTGCGCTGGAACGAGCTGATGCCACGGGCGAGTTCACGGGTGTCGGCGCGCGGGGTGCCGGTGGCGTCGGCCGCACCCTGGCGCACGGTGGCCGCCGGCATGTCGCACCGGTGGTTGCGCCACGGCGTCCAGGGCCGGCACCGGCAGACGGTGGAGGACGGGGGGCCCGCGCTCCGCACGCCGGTGCGGTGGTCCTTCAGCTCCGCGGAGCCGCCCCGCGCGGTGTGGGAACTCCGCCAGTCCTGGAGCGACTCGTACGCCGCGTGGTCCATGAAAGACCCGTCCAGCTCGACGACGGCACGGGTGCCGTGCGGGACCTGGTGGAGGGCTCGGCTGAGGCGGGGCACGGCGAGGAACGTCAACTGGCCGCGCACCCGGATGTGATGGACTCCTTCCTTCTCCTCGTGCGTGATGCGGGTGTGGGTGAGGCGGTGCAGGGCGAGGGCGACGGCCACGGCGATCCCGAGGAGCACGCCCTGAAGGACACCCAGGCAGACCACGCCGAGGGTGGTCGCGGCGTACGCCGGTACCTCGCGGTGGCGGGTCACCGTGCGGATGTGGTTCAGGGACACCATCTGGATGCCGACCGCCATCACCAGGGAGGCGAGCGAGGCGAGCGGGATCTGCTCCAGGAGGGGGACCATCAGCAGGGCGGCGATCACCACGAGACCGCCGTGCAGCATCGTGGAATTCCGGCTCACGGCACCTGAGTTGACGTTCGCCGTGCTCCGTACCGCCACCCCCGCGACCGGCAGTCCGCCGAGCGCGCCGGAGACGATGTTGGCCGCGCCCTGGCCGAGAAGTTCGCGGTCCAGGTCGGAGCGCCCCACGCGCGCGGGGCCGGTACGGCCGGCGGCCAGCTTGTCCACGGCCACCGCGCCGAGCAGCGACTGCACGCTGCACACCAGGGTGGTGGTGAGCACGGCGGCGACGATGCCGAGCGTCGGCCCCTCGGGGAGTCCGGCCAGGGCGTGGCTGCGCCAGGACGGCAGATCGACGCGGGGCAGGGTGAGCCCGGTCAGCGCCGCCGTCAGGGTGGCCCCGACGACGGCGACCAGCGCGGCCGGCACCTTGCGCAGCCGCCCGCCCACCGGGCCGGGGATGCGGGGCCAGGCCAGCAGCAGGGTCAGCGTCAGCGCGCTGATCACCAGGGCGGCAGGGTCGAGGTGGGCCAACTGGCCGGGCAGCGCGCGCAGGTTGGTGAGGACGGAGCTGTCCGGCCGGCCGCCGAGCACGATGTGCACCTGGGCCACGGCGATGGTGATGCCGATGCCCGCGAGCATGCCGTGCACGACCGCCGGGCTGACGGCGAGCGCGCCGCGCGCCACCTTCAGGCAGCCGAGGCCGAGCTGGGCGAGCCCGGCGAGGACGGTGATGCCGCAGGTCGCCCGCCACCCGTACTGGTGGATGAGGTCGGCGGTGACCACGGTCAGACCGGCGGCGGGCCCGCTGACCTGCAACGGGCAGCCGCCGATGCGGCCGGCGACGATCCCGCCGACCGCCGCGGCGACCAGGCCCGCCTGGAGCGGGGCACCGGTGGCCAGGGCGATGCCGAGAGAGAGCGGCAGGGCGATGAGGAACACCGCGATGGACGCGGAGACGTCGGCGCCCGCTACGCGGAAGCGGCGGCGCCGGGGCGGTGGGGTGGTGTGGGGCGGGGAGTGCTCGGATCGGAGTGGTGCGCAGGCTGACATGTTCCCGTCTCCTCCGGGGCAGCGCGGTCGCGGTCATGGGTTCCGCCAGGGGCGGGGGTTCGGTCGCGGCCGTGGGTCACGGCGTGCAGCGGCGGGATGGTTCAACGCTCGGTAAACGAACCGTAATCCAGAGTAAAGGCTCGGCATATCTTTTCGAAGCAAATGGCACATATGTGCACTCGGCCGGGTGAAGCGGGCATTTGATCGGCTTGTCGTACTAATTCCTTCTCAATCTCATGCGACTTTGACGGCGCCGCCGGGAGGAATCCGGCGCATCACCAGAAAACGCCCTCATCGGCGTTCGCCTGAGAGTTCGCCCTAGAGAAGGAAGAAGGTGGGCGGAACATGGCCGCCACCCAGAGGATCGCCGTCTGTGCCATGGTCGCCGCTGCCGGTGCCGCGTCCCTCGCCGGTTGCGCCGCCGGCTCCGACGGGGCACGGGAAGGCACGTCCGGCCCGCAGAAGGGCGCCCCGGCTCCCCAGAGCGTCGTCCGGCTGATCGGCGACGGCTCCACCGCGTACACCGGTGCCCAGCCGCACCTGCCGAGGCCCGAGAAGCTGAAGCCCGGTCAGAAGCCGCCGCAGTTCGTGGTGTTCTCCTGGGACGGCGCGGGTGAGGACAGCCAGAAGCTGTTCTCGCACTTCCGCAAGGTCGCCAAGGACAACCACGCCAACATGACGTTCTTCCTCAGCGGTGTCTACATGCTGCCGGAGGAGAAGCGGGACCTCTACAAGCCGCCGCAGCACTCGCCGGGCCGCTCCGACATCGGCTTCAACGACGAGCAGGGCATCGCCGACACCGCCAAGCAGGCGCGCCTGGCCTGGCTGGAGGGCAACGAGATCGGCACCCACTTCAACGGCCACTTCTGCGGCCCCGACGGCGGGGTCGGCCAGTGGTCCGTGGCCGAGTGGAAGAGCGAGATCAGCCAGGCCAAGGAGTTCGTGAAGACCTGGAAGACCAACTCCGGTCTGAAGAAGTCCTCGCCGCTGCCCTTCGATTACGACAAGGAACTCATCGGCGCCCGCACGCCCTGCCTGGAGGGGCAGAAGAACTTCGTCAAGGCGGCGAGCCAGATGGGCTTCCGCTACGACTCCAGCGGCGTCAACAACCAGGTCTGGCCGAAGAAGAAGGAAGGTCTCTGGGATCTGTCCATGCAGCTCGTGCCCTTCCCCGGCCACACCTTCGAGCAGCTCACCATGGACTACAACTTCATGGTCAACCAGTCCGGCACCCGGACCCAGGGCGACCCCGACAAGTTCGCCCTGTGGGGCGACGAGATGCGCGACGGCCTCCTCAAGGGCTTCGACCGCGCCTACGACGGCAACCGCGCGCCCCTGATCATCGGCAACCACTTCGAGTCCTGGAACGGCGGCACCTACATGCGCGCCATCGAGGACGTCGTCAAGAGCGTGTGCAACAAGCCCGACGTCCGCTGCGTCTCGTTCCGCGAGCTGACCGACTGGCTGGACGCCCAGGACCCGCAGACCCTGGCCAAGCTGCGCACCCTGGAGGTGGGCGAGGCGCCCAAGCAGGGCTGGGCGTCCCTGCTCTCCGGCCGTCCGGCCCCGGCGCCGAAGGGCGTCCCCGGAGCGCCGGCCGCCAAGCAGTAGGCGTCAAGCGGCAGTAGAGGTCAGGCGGGAGCCGCCACGCTCTCGCCGAGCACGAAGCCGGGGTCGATCTGCGCCGCCAGGTCGGCCCCGGTGCGCTCGTTGCCCCACGACTGGGCGTTGCGCAGATGGAAGTGGACCATCTGCCGGGTGTACCGCTCCCAGTCCCGCAGCTTGTAGGTGGCGTCGGCGGCCGCCCGGAGCGTCTCCAGGGCGCGGACATTGCCGTCCTCCAGCAGGCCGAAGCGCGGCGGGCGCCCCTTCTCCATGGCGCGCACCCAGTCCGAGTGTCCGACCGTCACCAGCAGGTCGTCCCCGACCTCCTCGCGCAGGAAGTCGACGTCGTCCGGCCCCTGGACCTTGTTGCCGACGACCTTCAGGGTGACGCCGAAGTCACGGGCGTACTCCTTGTACTGGCGGTAGACGGAGACCCCCTTCCGGGTCGGCTCGGCGACGAGGAACGTCATGTCGAAGCGGGTGAACATGCCGGAGGCGAAGGAGTCCGAGCCGGCGGTCATGTCGACCACCACGTACTCGCCGGGGCCGTCGACGAGGTGGTTCAGGAACAGCTCCACCGCTCCGGTCTTGGAGTGGTAGCAGGCGACGCCCAGATCGGCGTCGGTGAAGGGGCCGGTGACCATCAGACGAACCGCGCCGCCGTCGAGTTCCACCGGACGCGCGCAGGCGTCGTAGATCGCGTCGGGCTCGCTGATCCGGACCAGCCGCGAGCCCGAGCCGGGCGGGGTGGTCTTGATCATCGTCTCGGCCGAGGCGATGCGCGGGTTGGTGCCGCGCAGATGGTCCTTGATCAGCGGCAGCCGGTCGCCCATCGCGGGCAGCGCCGCCGCCTGGTCCTCGTCGAGGCCGAGGGCGGGTCCGAGGTGCTGGTTGATGTCCGCGTCGATGGCGACCACCGGGGCTCCGGCGGCGGCGAGGTGGCGGACGAAGAGGGAGGAGAGCGTGGTCTTGCCGCTGCCGCCCTTCCCGACGAAAGCAATTTTCATGTTCACCAAGGGTAGTCAGCTCGTAGCTGTATGTACCAGGAAGAAGCTGAACGTCACTCCTTCGAGGGGTGTGAGAGCCGAACAAGGGGTGACGGTCGGCGAAACGCGCGGGCGCGTAGGGTCGACCTCATGAGTACGACAGGAGCGACCGCAGATCCCCTCGCGGCCCTGGGCTCGCTGCCCGGCGTGGCCGACTCCGTGGAGTCCGTGCGCAAGGCCGTGGACCGGGTGTACGGACACCGGATCATGCGCCGTCGCAGTAACGCCATCACCTCCGAGGCGGCCCTGCGCGGCGCCCGCGGCTCGGCGGCGCTCTCCGGCGCCGACTGGGCCCTGGAGGAGGTGCGGCGCCGCACCGACTTCAGCACCGGCGACGAGGCGCGCGTCATGGGCGCGGCCCTCCGGCTCACCGCCGAGGCCGGGCAACTGCTGTCCATCTGGCGGCAGTCCCCGCTGCGGGTGCTGGCCCGACTGCACATGGTGGCCGCCGCGAGCGACACCGACGAGGTCGGCCGGCCCCGCCAGGCGGGCGAACTCGCCGACGAGCCCCTCATCGAGCTGCCGCTGCCGGACGCCCCGGAGGTGTCCGGACGCCTGGACGGCCTCGCGGAACTGATCATCGCCGGGTCCTCCGCGTCCGCCCTGGTGACGGCCGCCGTGGTGCACGGCGAGATCCTCGCGCTGCGCCCCTTCACCTCCCACAACGGGCTGGTGGCGCGCACGGCCGAGCGGATCGTCCTGATCGGCAGCGGTCTGGACCCGAAGTCGGTGTGCCCGGCCGAGGTCGGCCACGCCGAACTGGGCCGCGCCTCCTACCTCGCCGCGCTCGACGGATACGTCTCCGGCACCCCCGACGGCATGGCGGCCTGGATCGCCCACTGCGGACGCGCGGTCGAGCTGGGCGCACGCGAGTCGACGGCGGTCTGCGAGGCCCTCCAGCGCGGAGCGGCCTGACCCCTCGAACAGGGCTGCGGCGGTACGAGGTGTCCTCGTACCGCCGCTGGCATGTTCACCGGGTTACCAAGCGTCCTCGATATGTTGCTCATCAGGTCGGGGTCTTTGCCCGGCCCTGGTGCAGCAGGCCCGTAATCGACGGTCCGACGTCGCGTGGGTGCCCAGTGTTCATGCGAGGTCCGTGGGGCCCAGATGCGTAGTGGTAGGGAATCCTCTCGGATGTCCTCAGGTCCCGCAGGCCGTGAATCCTTTGTACTGCAACCTCGTGACGAGCGAAACCCCTGCCCGCTTTTCTTTACCTTTGCCATCGAACCGGTGCGAATCGGGCGGGCTGGGGAGTCGTTCAGACGGTCGCGCCCCGGCGCTTGCTGGCGTACCAGACGAGTCCGGCGGTCGCGGCCGCCGCGCCCAGTGCCGCCGCCGCGACGACCGCCGGGCGGGGTGCGTGGAGTGAGGGCAGGCGCTGCTTGAGCCGCACCGGCTTCTGGAACTCCAGCACCGGCCAGCCGCGGGAGACGGCCTCCCGGCGCAGCGCGCGGTCGGGGTTGACGGCGTGCGGGTGGCCGACGGCCTGGAGCATCGGCAGGTCGGTGGCCGAGTCGCTGTAGGCGAAGCTGCGGTCGAGGTCGTACCCCTCGGAGGCGGCCAGCTCGCGGATCGCCTCGGCCTTGGTGGGGCCGTACGCGTAGTACTCCACCTCGCCGGTGAAGCAGCCGTCCTCGCCGACCACCAGGCGGGTGGCCACCACCCGGTCGGCGCCGAGCAGTTCGCCGATGGGCTCCACGACCTCCGCGCCCGACGTGGACACGATCACGACGTCCCGGCCCGCGGTGTGGTGCTCCTCGATCAGGGAGGCGGCCTCGTCGTAGATGATCGGGTCGATCAGGTCGTGCAGGGTCTCGGCCACGATCTCGCGGACCTGGCGCACGTTCCAGCCCCGGCAGAGCGCGGAGAGGTACTCCCGCATGCGCTCCATCTGGTCATGGTCCAAACCGCCGGCCAGGAAGACGAACTGGGCATATGCGGTGCGCAAGGCCGCTCTGCGGTTGATCAGTCCGCCTTGGTAGAAGGACTTGCTGAAGGTGAGCGTGCTGGACTTCGCAATGACCGTCTTGTCCAGGTCGAAGAAGGCCGCTGCGCGAGGCAAGGAGTGGTTTTCCACGTCCATGAGCATAGGCGCCCACCATTCGGCGTAAGGTGGGGCGTGTGGGTTTGCCTGAGAAGCCTCTCGGGTACACCATGGAAGTCACGGATCGTTCGCGACCGTGCTAACCCCGGTTCGACTCCTCCCCCCCCCCGAGTCGACCGTGGGGACGACCCCCGCTCTCCCCCCCGGCGGGGGTCGTCGCATGTCCGGATGCGTTTTCACCCCCTCTTGGGTCGGCCCTGAACCGGCATCGGGCGGCTGTGGCCGCCCTTTCGTCATGCCCATGCTTAATTACGTAGGGTAATCATCAGGGTGCGCTCGGAAACTCGTACACAGTGCGTGCCGACGTCACCGGTATGAGTGACGAAGTTATTCACAGGCGCTCCGCCGTCCACAGTTTTTGACCAAGATCCACACGATTTCGCGGTTCCCCCCATCGTGATTCCAGCGCTCCTGATCCGGGTCCGTTCATGGCCGGATCGCAATGCGGAGTGCCTTTGGCCGGTTTCTGTCGGCCGTTCATATGGAGACCTTTACCGGTTCTCCACATCTTCAGCAATCGCGCGGCGGAGAGAGCCGCGCGGAAGTCGCAGTGAAGGGGGAACACCATGACCGGACCCGTCGCGCACGATCCGCCGTCGGCCATGGCCGGACGACCGGGACGGCCGCTCATCGTCACCGAGGACGCGGCGCTCCTGGACGATCTGCTGCGCCTGTGCGCGGCGGCCGGCGCCACACCGGAGGTCCACCACGGCGTCCCGGACCACGGCGGGGGATGGGACGGCGCGCCACTCGTCCTGGTCGGGGACGACGCCGCCCGCCGGGTGCGCGGAGCCGGGCGGCGGCGCGGAGTGGTCCTGGTCGGCCGGGACCAGGACGACCCGGACGTGTGGAAACGCGCGGTCGGGATCGGCGCCGACCATGTGCTGATGCTGCCCGACGGCGAGCAGTGGCTCATCGACCGCATCGCCGACGTGGCCGAGGGCGTCGGCCGACCCGCCCTCACCGTCGGCGTCATCGGCGGCCGGGGCGGCGCCGGTGCCTCCACCCTGGCCTGCGCCCTCGCCGTCACCTCGGCCCACCAGGGCCTGCGCACCCTGTTGGTGGACGCCGACCCGCTCGGCGGCGGACTCGACGTGCTCCTCGGCGGCGAGACCGCCGAAGGGCTGCGCTGGCCCGCCTTCGCCGCCTCCCGCGGCAGAGTCGGCGGGGGCGCCCTGGAGGAATCGCTGCCCGAACTGCACGCGCTGCGCGTACTGAGCTGGGACCGGGGCGACTGCGTGTCCGTGCCGCCCCAGGCCGTCCGCGCGGTGCTGGCCGCCGCCCGGCGACGCGGGGGCACGGTGGTCGTCGACCTTCCGCGCCGCCTGGACGACGGGGTCGCGGAAGCCCTGGCCCAGCTCGACATGGCGGTGCTCGTCGTCCCGGCCGAGCTGCGCGCCCTGGCGGCCGCCGGCCGGGTCGCCTCCGCCCTGGGCACGGTCGTGCGGGACCTGCGGGTCGCGGTCCGGGGACCGTACGGGCCGGGACTGGACGAGGCCGAGGTGGCCCGGCTGCTCGGGCTGCCGTTGATCGGCACGGTCCCCGTCGAGCCCGCGCTGCTGCGGCCCCGGGGGACCGCCAGACCGCCCGGCGCGACCGGACGCGGCCCGCTGTCCCGGTTCTGCACCGCCTTCTGGGAGCAGGCCCTGCCCGAGTCGGGAGACCCCCGATGACACTTCCCGGACTCGACCTGGCCGATGGCGCCGCCCTCCTCGACGGCGTGCGGCGCACCCTCGCCGAGAGCGGCGCCGAACCCACCCCGGCGCGCGTGGCGCAGGCGCTGCGCCAACAGGGCCGGGTGCTGGGCGACGCCGAGGTCCTGGGCGCGGCCGAGCATCTGCGCTCCGAACTCGTCGGCTCCGGCCCGCTGGAGCCGCTGCTGGCCGACCCGAGCGTCACCGATGTGCTGGTCACCGCGCCGGACCGGGTGTGGGTCGACCGGGGCGGCGGCCTGGAACTGACCCCGGTCACCTTCCCGGACGCCCCGGCGGTCCGACGGCTCGCGCAACGGCTGGCCGCCGTCGCCGGACGCCGCCTGGACGACGCCCGGCCCTGGGCCGACGCCCGCCTTCCCGACGGGACCCGGCTGCACGCGGTACTGCCCCCGGTGGCGGTCGGCTGCACCTGCCTGTCCCTGCGCGTGGTCCGGCCTCGCGCCTTCACCCTCGGCGAGCTGGCCCGCGCGGGCACGCTGCCACCGGGCGGGGAGGGGCTGTTGCGGGCGTTGATGGGGGCCCGGCTGTCCTTCCTGGTCAGCGGCGGAACCGGCACCGGCAAGACGACGTTGCTGAGCGCGCTGCTCGGGCTGGTGGGTCCCGGTGAGCGGATCGTGCTGGCCGAGGACTCGGCCGAGCTGCGGCCCGACCATCCGCATGTCGTCCGGCTGGAGACCCGGCCCGCGAACCAGGAGGGCGCCGGGCTGGTCACGCTGGAGGACCTGGTCCGGCAGGCGCTGCGGATGCGGCCCGACCGGCTGGTCGTCGGGGAGGTGCGCGGCCCCGAGGTGGTGCATCTGCTGGCCGCGCTCAACACCGGTCACGAAGGCGGCTGCGGCACCGTGCACGCCAACGCGGCCGCCGACGTCCCGGCCCGCCTGGAGGCGCTGGGCACGGCGGCCGGCCTCGACCGGGCCGCACTGCACAGCCAGTTGGCGGCCGCGCTCTCGGTGGTGATCCACCTGGTGCGGGACCGTGCCGGGCGGCGCCGCATCGCGGAGATCCACGTCCTGGAGCGCGCCCCCTCGGGGCTGGTGCGCACGGTACCGGCGCTGCGGTGGGGCGAGCGGGCCTTCGTGCCGGAGCGGGGGTGGGAGCGGCTGGGGGGGCTGCTGTCCGACGGGGCTGGGAGCGAGGGGGGCGGCGATGGGTGATGTCGGTGTGGGAGAGACGGGGCTGGCCGGCGCCGGGGGTGCCGCCTGGCTGCTGAACACCCGGCACCAAGGGATGCGGCGGGCGCGGTTGTTGCTCGCGGGGCGATCGCCCTGGGAGCGGGGCGTCGGTGAAGTGCGGCGGTTGTACGGCCGGGGTGAGGGGGCTTGCGATGGCTGACGTCGGGTTGGGAGAGACGGGGCTGGCCGGTGCTGGCGGCGTGGCCTGGGTGCTGAGCTCGCGGCTGCTGTTCGCGGGTGGCGGGGTGGTGGACCCCGGGCCGTCGCCTTCGGGGCGGGGTCTCGGTGATCTGCGGCGGCCGCCGGACGGCCGGAGTGAGGGGGTCTGTGATGGCTGACGTCGGGTTGGGAGAGACGGTGCTGGGCGCGGTGCTGGCCTGCGTGGGGGGTGGGGCCTGGGTGGTGAACGCCCACCATCAGGGGGTGCGGCGGGCGCGGTTGCTGTTTGCGGGCGGTGGGGCGGTGGACCCCGGGCCGACGCCCTGGGAGCGGGGCCTCGGTGAACTGCGGCGGTTGCACGACCGCGTCGGCGCCGAGTGGTGGTCGCTCGTGGCCGGGGTGGTGCTGGCCCTGCTGGGGGCTTCGGTCATCCCGGTGCTGGCGGGGGCCGCTGGGGTGCCGGTGCTGCGCCGGGTGGGGAAGGCGCGGCGGGCCCGGCTCGTGCGGGAACACCGGGCGGACGCGGTGATCGCCCTGTGCGGGGTGCTTGCCGGGGAGGTCCGCGCCGGCCAGCAGCCCGGCGAGGCCCTGTTGCGGGCCGAGCGGGACTCCGGGGGCCTGGGTGAGGGGCAGGCGGCCGCGATCGCGGCGGCGCGGTTCGGGGGCGATGTGCCGGGCGCCCTCGCCGTGGCGGCCCGTCAGCCGGGCGCCGAGGGACTGCTGGGGCTGGCCGCCTGCTGGCGGGTGGCGGTGGTCCAGGGGGCGGGCCTGGCGGCCGGTCTCGACCGGCTGGACGGCGCCCTGCGCGCGGAACGGGACCAACGTGCCGACCTGAGAGCCCAGTTGTCCGGCGCCCGGGCCACGGCCCTGCTGCTGGCGGTGCTGCCCCTGTTCGGCCTGCTGCTGGGCGCGGCCATGGGTGCCGATCCACTCCGGGTGCTGCTGCACACAGGGGCCGGGCTGGGCTGTCTGGTGGCGGGAGCGGTGTTCGAGGGCGCCGGGGTGTGGTGGGCGGCGCGGATCGTGCGGGGAGCTGAGGCGGCATGAACGGGGATGTCGTCCACAGCCTGGGGGTGGCCATGGGGACGGTCGTCGCCCTCGGCTGGGCGTCTCACCGGCTGGACTCGGTGCGGCAACGGCGCCGGGCCAGGCGGAGGTTGGCGGGGCTGCTGGCGGTGGAGCCGCCCCAGGCCGGCCGCTCCCTCGCGGTCGCCGACGCGGCCCGGAAGTGGCTGCCGGTGGCCGGGGTGGGGTGCGGGGCGTGGGCGGTGGTCGGTGGGGTCTTCGGAGCGCTGTTGGGCCTCGGGGCCGGTGTGGCGCTGTGGCGGTGGCAGGAGCGCCGGGCGGCGGCACAGCCTGCGGCAGAGCCGGACACGGCCGCCGCGGCTCGCCAACTCCCGCTCGCGGCTGAGCTGCTGGCCGCGTGCATCGAGGCCGGGGCGGGACCGGTGGTCGCCGCCCAGGCAGTGGGAGAGGCGCTCGGTGGCCCGGTCGGCGACGCGCTGGCGCGGGGTGCGGCGGAGGCCCGCCTCGGTGGTGAACCGGCGGACGCCTGGGCCCGGTTGGCTGCCCTGCCCGGCGCAGGAGTTCTGTCCCGTCTGCTGGAGCGGGCCGACCGGTCCGGGCTCCCGGCGGCCGAACCCGTGGCCCGGCTCGCCTCGGACGCCCGGGCGGAGTCGATACGGGCGGCCACGGTCCGGGCCCGCAGGGCGGCCGTACTGATCTCGGCGCCGGTCGGGCTGTGTTTCCTCCCTGCCTTCATCGCGGTCGGCGTCCTGCCCGTGGTGATCGGCCTCGCGGGCGGCGCGATGGGAGGAGGTGGGCCCTGACCGACCGGACCGACGTGCACGACAACGACAACGACAACGACAGCGACAACGACAACCAAGCTTCAGCGAAAGGAACGTGAGATGCGTGAGAAGGCCGGCAGGGCATGGGCGCTGCTACGGGAACGGTGCCGCAAGGACGCCGGAATGGTGACCTCCGAGTACGCCATGGGGATCATCGCGGCGGTCGGCTTCGCCTTGCTGCTCTACGAGGTCGTCACCAGCGGCCAGGTCAAGGCGGAACTCCAGGGCATCGTGAAACGAGCGCTCAGTGCGCGCATGTGAACCATGTGAACGGGGTGCGGACCGGGGGTTCGTGACCGCGGAGGCGGCCGTGGTGCTGTCGGTGCTGGTGGCGTTCACCATGGCGCTGGTCTGGGGGCTGCTCGCCGTGGCCGCCCAGATCCAGTGCGTGGACGCCGCCCGCACCGGGGCACGGGCCGCCGCCCGCCAGGACCCGCCCGACGCGGTGGTCCGGCTGGCCGAAGAGGCGGCGCCGAGCGGGGCGACGGTCGGCGTCGTCCGCGAGGGCGAGCAGGTCCGCGTGACGGTGGTGGCGAAGCCGCCGGTGCTGACGGGGCTGCCGTTCGAGGTACGGGAGGAGGCCGTGGCCGCCGCCGAGGAGGCGGTGGGGGCCGGAGAGGAGGGGCCATGAGATGCCGGGACGGTGACCGGGGTTCCGCCACCGTCTGGAGCCTCGGGGTGATCGCCCTGCTGTGCGTGGTGTTCGGCGCCGTGCTCGGGCTGGGGCACGCGGTCGTCGTACGGCACCGGGCGGCGGGCGCGGCCGATCTGGCGGCGCTCGCCGCGGCGGACCACTGGGCCGAGGGCGCGGAGGCGGCGTGCGCGGCGGGTCGCCGGGTGGCGTCGGCGCAGGGCGCGCGGCTGGTGCGGTGCGCGATCACCGGCGAGACCTCGGACGTGAGCGCGGGGTCGGGACACGGGCCGTTCGCGGCGGAGGTACGGGCCAGGGCGGGGCCTCCTGAACCGCCGGACGCGAGGGCCCCTGCCCCCATATCGCAGGCACCCGCGACCCCGCCACCCGCGACCCCGCCACCCGCTACCCCGCCACCCGCGACCCCGCCACCCGCTACCCGCTACCCCGCCACCCGCTACCCCGCCACCCGCGACCCCGGCACCCGCGTCGCAGGCCCCCGGCCCCTAGGTCGGCTCGCCCTCCCCGAACGCCCCGGCCTCGTCGGCCTCCGCCTCCTCCGGCGCCCCCGCCCCGCTACCGTCGGCCTCCGCCTCCTCCGGCGCCCCCGCTCCGCTACCGTCGGCCTCCGCCGGTGCCCCCCGCAGCAGCGTCGTGAGCAGCCGCACCGCCCCCCGCTTGTGCAGCGGCTCGTTGCCGTTGCCGCACTTGGGGGACTGGATGCAGGACGGGCAGCCGGCCTCGCACTCGCAGGAGGCGATGGCCTCGCGGGTGGCCGTCAGCCAGGCGCGGGCGGTGTGGAAGGCGCGCTCGGCGAAGCCCGCCCCGCCGGGGTGGCCGTCGTAGACGAAGACCGTGGGGAGCAGCGTGTCGGGGTGCAGCGGGACCGAGACTCCGCCGATGTCCCAACGGTCACAGGTGGCGAAGAGGGGCAGCATGCCGATCGAGGCGTGCTCGGCGGCGTGCAGGGCGCCGCCGAGGATCTCCGGGTTGATCCGGGCCTCGTCGAGCTGGTCCTCGGTGACCGTCCACCACACCGCGCGGGTGCGGAGCGTACGCGGAGGGAGATCGAGTTTCGTCTCGCCCATCACCTCACCGGTGATCAGGCGTCTGCGCAGGAAGGAGACCACTTGGTTGGTGACCTCGACCGAGCCGAGACAGAGGCGGCCGGAGCCCCACGGGATCTCCGTCTCCGTCTCCAGGACGGCGATGGACGTGGTGTCGCGGGCGGCGGTGGAATACGGCGGGTCGGCCTGCTCGACCAGGGCGACGGAGTCCTTCAGGTCGAGCGAGCGCACCAGGTAGGAGCGGCCCTGGTGGAGATGGACCGCGCCCTCGTGGACGGCGGAGTGCGCGGCCTCCGCGTCGACCGTGCCGAGCAGGCGCCCGGTGCCCTCCTCCACGATCTGCACCGGAGGCCCGCCGGTGCCCCGGATGTCGGTCAGGTCGGCGGCACGCTCCCGGCGTGTCCAGTGCCAGGCCCGGGTGCGGCGGCGCAGCAGTTTGGCGGCCTCCAGTTGGCCCAGCACATCGGCGCTGACCGGACCGAAGAGTTCCAGGTCGGCCTCGGTCAGCGGGATCTCCGCGGCGGCCGCGCACAGGTGCGGGGCGAGGACGTAGGGGTTGTCCGGGTCCAGGACCGTGGACTCCACCGGGCGGTCGAACAGGGCCTCCGGGTGGTGGACGAGGTAGGTGTCCAGGGGGTCGTCGCGGGCCACCAGGACCGCCAGCGCGCCCTGCCCGGAGCGCCCGGCGCGGCCCGCCTGCTGCCACAGGGAGGCGCGGGTGCCCGGATAGCCGGCGATCACCACCGCGTCCAGACCGGAGATGTCCACGCCCAGCTCCAGGGCGGTGGTGGCGGCCAGCCCGAGCAGGTCGCCGGAGTGCAGGGCGCGTTCCAGGGCGCGGCGTTCCTCGGGCAGGTAACCGCCCCGATACGCGGCGACACGCCGGACCAGGGAGCGGTCGACCTCGGCGAGCCGCTCCTGCGCGATGACCGAGATCAGCTCGGCGCCGCGCCGGGAGCGGACGAAGGCGACCGAGCGCACGCCCTGCACGGTGAGGTCGGTCAGCAGGTCGGCGGTCTCGGCCGTGGCGGTGCGGCGCACCGGGGCGCCCTTCTCGCCGTGCAGCTCGGTGAGCGGGGGCTCCCAGAGGGCGAAGACGAGTTCGCCGCGCGGGGAGGCGTCGTCGGCGACCTCGACCACCGGCAGTCCGGTCAGCCGGCGGGCGGCCACCGAGGGCTCCGCGGCCGTGGCGGAGGCCAGCAGGAAGACGGGCGACGCGCCGTAGCGGGCGCACAGTCTGCGCAGCCGGCGCAGCACCTGGGCGACATGCGAGCCGAAGACGCCCCGGTAGGTGTGGCACTCGTCGATGACGACGTACTTGAGCGACTTCAGGAAGGAGGACCAGCGGGGGTGGGAGGGCAGGACGCCCCGGTGCAGCATGTCCGGGTTGGTCAGGACGTAGTTGGCGTACTGCCGGACCCACTCGCGTTCCTCGAACGGGGTGTCGCCGTCGTAGACCGCGGGGCGCACCGCGTTGCCCAGGGGCGCGGCGAGTTCCCGTACCGCCCGGCACTGGTCGGCGGCCAGGGCCTTGGTCGGGGAGAGGTACAGGGCGGTGGCGCCCCGGCCGTTCGGGGCCTCGGAGCCGTCCAGGAGGGCGGACAGCACCGGCATCAGATAGGCCAGGGACTTGCCGGAGGCGGTGCCGGTGGCGACCACGACGGAGTCGCCGTCCAGGGCGTGCTCGGCGGCGATCGCCTGGTGGGCCCAGGGGTGCTCGATCCCGCGCTCCCGGACCGCCGCGATCACCTCGGCCCGAATCCGGTCCGGCCAGACGGCATGACGGCCCGCACGCGGGGGCAAGTGCTCCGTATGAGTGATGCGCGCGGACCTGCTCGGACCGGAGGCGAGCCGGTGCAGAACCGTCTCCGGAGACGGGCGGGACGCCGGGTCCGGCTGGGGGTGATCGGGTCGGTGATTCTTGGCCATCGGCACCGAGTGTGTCACCGGCTTGACGGACAATGGAGCCAAGGCGTCGTGCACACCTGCCGGTAAGTGATTGAATGCCATGGCGGCTGGCGAAGTGTTCCAAGGGCCGTAAGCCGGGATGTCCCGAGGGGCGACCGCTCGATAGCAAGGTGCTGGAGGATTCGTGGACCTGTCCCTGTCGACCCGTACCGTCGGCGATCGTACGGTCGTCGAGGTCGGTGGCGAAATCGATGTGTACACCGCGCCCAAGCTGCGCGAGCAGTTGGTCGAGCTGGTGAACGACGGCAATTTCCACCTCGTCGTCGACATGGAGGGCGTGGACTTCCTCGACTCCACCGGGCTCGGCGTGCTGGTCGGTGGCCTGAAGCGGGTGCGCGCCCATGAGGGCTCGCTCCGTCTGGTCTGCAACCAGGAGCGCATTCTGAAGATTTTCCGTATCACCGGCCTCACCAAGGTGTTCCCGATCCACACCTCGGTCGAGGAAGCGGTGGCTGCCACCGACTGACCAGAGTCGTACCGCCGGGTCCGGGCCGTTCTGACGGTCCGGGCGCCGGTCGACTCCGCCTCGGTCCCGCAGCGGTCCGGGGCGCGGAAGTTTCATCGTGGGGGTGCGGGCTTCAGGCAGCCCCGGCCCCGCACCGCACGCCCGTAGTACGCGAGGGGGATGCATGGCCACCGTCGAACTCCGCTTCAGCGCGCTGCCCGAGCACGTCCGGACCGCCCGTCTGGTGGCGGCCGCGGTGGCGCGCAGGGCCGGAGTGGACGAGGCCGTACTCGACGAGGTCCGCCTCGCGGTCGGTGAAGCGTGCTCCCGCGCGGTCGGACTCCACCAGAGCGTGGGCATCACCGCGCCGGTCAAGGTCGCGCTGATCGAGGAGGAGAAGCTCTTCTCCATCGAGGTCGGCGACGAAGCTCCGCACACCGTGCCCGCCGAGCGGGTGGCGGGCGGCGCGGCCGCCGACGCCGACGTGGAGGCCGAGGAGGACGAGATGGGCCTCGCGGTCATCAGCGGCCTCGTGGACGACGTCCAGGTCACCACCGGCGAGAACGGCGGACTGATCCGCATGTCCTGGCCGACCGTCCCGCCGCCGTCCGTGCTGATCTAGAAGGACTGATCCAGAAGACCACGCGCCGAACGACTTCCGAGGGGCCCTGCACCGCAGGGCCCCTCGAGTCGTTCCGGCCACTTTCGGCCGAACCGTCGGCCGCCCCGAATACGTGAAGGAATTCACGACCGGAGACTTCCGCAGATCGCGCCGGGGAAGGCGCGATTTTAAATGCCTCAGGGGTATTACTCCGTCCGGGTTCCGTGCTCTGGTCCTCCACTCGCTCGTTTGCTAAAGGGTTGGGGGCGGGCAATTCTGTTTACCGTGCCGGTCGGGATCACCATCGGGCAGCTACAAGTCCGTCCACAGCTTGAGCTCGGTCCAAGCGTCAAGGAGGACGAATGGCGGGGCTTCTCATCCCTGGTCAGGCGGGTCACTCCGCATCCAACTCCGCGTCCCTCGCGGCCGTCGTCCTGACCGACGGCAACCGCGCCCTGGTCGCCGTGATCGCGGCGGTCGCCCTTGCGGCGCTGGTCGTTGCGGGCGTCCTGGTGCGCCAGGTGCTGTCGGCGGGCGAGGGCACCGCACGTATGCGGGAGATCGCGGAGGCGGTCCAGGAAGGCGCGAAGGCGTATCTGGCCCGGCAGTTGCGCACCCTCGGCATTTTCGCCGTCGTGGTGTTCTTCCTGCTTCTGCTGCTTCCCGCGGACGACTGGAATCAGCGGGCCGGACGATCGGTGTTCTTCCTGATCGGCGCGGCATTCTCGGCGGCCACCGGCTATATCGGCATGTGGCTCGCCGTACGCAGCAATGTGCGCGTCGCCGCGGCGGCCCGGGAGGCGACTCCGGGGGAGGGTGAGGCGGAAAAGGATCTCACCGTCGTCTCGCACAAAGCGATGAAGATCGCATTTCGCACCGGCGGCGTGGTCGGCATGTTCACCGTGGGCCTCGGCCTCTTCGGCGCCTCCTGCGTGGTGCTGGTCTACGCGGCCGACGCGCCCAAGGTGCTGGAGGGATTCGGCCTGGGCGCCGCCCTGATCGCCATGTTCATGCGAGTCGGCGGCGGCATCTTCACCAAGGCCGCCGATGTCGGCGCGGATCTGGTCGGCAAGGTCGAGCAGGGCATCCCGGAGGACGACCCGCGCAACGCCGCGACCATCGCGGACAACGTGGGCGACAACGTCGGGGACTGCGCGGGCATGGCGGCCGACCTCTTCGAGTCGTACGCCGTCACCCTGGTGGCCGCGCTGATCCTCGGCAAGACCGCCTTCGGCGACGCCGGGCTCGCCTTCCCGCTCCTGGTCCCGGCCATCGGGGTCGTCACCGCGATGATCGGGATCTTCGCCGTCGCCCCGCGCCGGGCCGACCGCAGCGGGATGAGCGCCATCAACCGGGGCTTCTTCGTCTCGGCCGTGATCTCCCTGGCACTGGTCGCGATCGCCGTCTACGTCTATCTGCCCGCCCGCTACTCCGAGCTGGCCGGGGTGACCGACGCGGCGGTCAGCGGCAAGGACGGCGACCCCCGGGTGCTGGCGCTGGTCGCCGTGGCCATCGGCATCCTGCTCGCCGCCGTCATCCAGCAGCTCACCGGCTACTTCACCGAGACCACCCGCCGCCCGGTCCGCGACGTCGGCCGCACCTCGCTCACCGGCCCGGCGACCGTCGTCCTCTCCGGCATCTCGCTGGGCCTGGAGTCCGCCGTCTACACCGCGCTGCTGATCGGCCTCAGCGTGTACGGGGCGTTCCTGCTCGGCGGCACCTCGATCATGCTGGCGCTGTTCGCGGTGGCGCTCGCCGGGACCGGGCTGCTGACCACGGTCGGGGTGATCGTGGCCATGGACACCTTCGGCCCGGTCTCCGACAACGCGCAGGGCATCGCCGAGATGTCCTCGGACGTGGAGGGCGCCGGCGCGCAGGTGCTCACCGACCTGGACGCGGTCGGCAACACGACCAAGGCCATCACCAAGGGCATCGCCATCGCCACCGCCGTCCTCGCGGCCGCGGCCCTCTTCGGCTCGTACCGGGACGCGATCACCACCGGCGTCGCGGACGTGGGGGAGCGCCTCAGCGGGCCGGGCTCGCCGCTGACCCTGTCGATGGACATCTCCCAGCCCAACAACCTGGTCGGCCTGATCGCGGGCGCGGCCGTCGTCTTCCTCTTCTCCGGACTCGCCATCAACGCCGTGTCGCGGTCGGCCGGTTCCGTGGTCTTCGAGGTGCGGCGGCAGTTCCGCGAGCGGCCGGGGATCATGGACTACACGGAGAAGCCCGAGTACGGCCGGGTGGTCGACATCTGCACCCGTGACGCCCTGCGCGAGCTGGCCACGCCCGGACTGCTCGCCGTGATGGCGCCGATCTTCATCGGGTTCACCCTCGGCGTCGGCGCCCTCGGAGCCTTCCTGGCCGGCGCGATCGGCGCGGGCACGCTGATGGCGGTGTTCCTCGCCAACTCCGGCGGTGCCTGGGACAACGCCAAGAAGCTGGTGGAGGACGGCCACCACGGCGGCAAGGGCAGCGACGCCCACGCGGCCACGGTGATCGGCGACACGGTCGGCGACCCCTTCAAGGACACCGCGGGCCCGGCGATCAACCCGCTGCTGAAGGTGATGAACCTGGTCGCCCTGCTCATCGCTCCCGCCGTGATCAAGTTCTCCTACGGAGGCAGCAGCAGCATGCTTGTCCGCGTCCTGGTCGCGGTGTTCGCGCTGCTGGTGATCGTCGTCGCGGTGTACGTGTCCAAGCGGCGCGGGATCGCGGTCGGGGACGAGGACGAGGACGCCGGAGAGGTCCCCAACTCCACGCCCCCGGCGGTGGTTCCGTAGGCAGGGGTCAACGGGCGGGCGGACGGCGCGGGCTGACGCGTCGCCGCCCGTCCGTGTGCTGTGGGGAGGGCTGTCGGCCGTGAGCCTTCTCTCGCATGGTGCGAAGCACCGCAAAAGTCCGCTTATAGGACATCGGTCGTGTGGATGGTCTCGTTCCGCCGTGTAGATTCCGGTGGCCGATAGCCATGGAAGGGACCGATCCGGTGAACAAGAAGCTCGCGGCCGCCCTGTCCGGCGGCGCGGTACTGATAACGGCGCTGACGGGATGCGGCAGCGACGGCGGCGGCCCCGACCCCAAGCTGGGTGTCTGGGCGAAGAAGGTGTGCGACGCGGTGCCCGCGCAGTACACCAAGATCAAGGCGGCCAACGCCGGGATCGCCAAGATCGCCAGCGACAGCGACCTCCCGCCGAAGACGGCCAAGGAGACGTACGCGCAGGCGTTCCAGGACATGTCCGACGGCTACAAGGCCATCGCCACCGCCATCGACGGCGCCGGCGCTCCCCCCGGGGTCGACGGCGGGGCCAAGCGGCAGCAGGACGCGGTGAGGAACCTCAACAGCCTGGCCACCTCCTACGGCGAGCTGAAGAAGAAGGTCGACGGCCTGGACACCAAGGACCAGGGCAAGTTCGCCAAGGGCCTGCACGAGGTCGCCGACCAGACCAAGGAGATCGGCCGCCAGAGCAGCAGCGGTACCGAGGCGCTGAAGCGTCTGGAGCAGGGCGACGTCAAGGAGGCCATCGCCGAGCAGCAGAGCTGCAAGGTCTCCGCCTCGGCACCGCCCGCCGCCAAGAGCTGACCGCGCCCGGGCGGACGGCCGTCGCGGCGGCCCCGGCGCGGCACGTCGGGCCACAATGGGACCGTGACTGACT
This sequence comes from Streptomyces sp. NPDC018263, assembly GCF_055562575.1. Classification (NCBI taxonomy): domain Bacteria; kingdom Bacillati; phylum Actinomycetota; class Actinomycetes; order Kitasatosporales; family Streptomycetaceae; genus Streptomyces; species Streptomyces sp. NPDC018263. The sequence goes on along the minus strand of NZ_JBVHFA010000003.1, from coordinate 94,138 downwards.
CCGGCTCCGCCCCCCTGCCCGCCACCGACCGGCCCGAGGCTGCCGCCCGCCTGCGCGACGCCCTGCTGTCCGCCTCCTTCACCGCGGACGGCCTCCTCGACCTGCTCGGCGCCCCCGCCTACGCGGCGCTCGCCCGCAGCGAGACCGTGCCCGCCCTGCGCGCGACCCGCGGCGACACGCCGCTTGAGGCCCTGGTGCGGCTGTTCCTGCTCCAGCAGCCGGTGCCCCGCGCCCGCCTGACGGACGTCCTGCCGGTCGAGGACGCGGTGGAGGCCGGCTGGCTCGCGCCGGTGGGCGGCGACGAACTGGCCGCCACCGTCGACGTCCGCCCCTACGGCGGGCCCGACGGCGAGGACTGGTTCATCGTGTCCGACCTCGGCTGCGCGGTCGGCGGGGCGGGCGGCATCGGCAGCCGGGACGAGGACGTGGTCCTCGGCGTGGGCGGCGCCTCCACCACACTGGCCGGCATCACCGTGCGCACCCCCGTCGCCGCCGCGCTCGACCTCGGCACCGGCTCCGGCATCCAGGCGCTGCACGCCTCCCGGCACGCGACCCGGGTCACCGCCACCGACCTCAACCCGCGCGCCCTGCACATCACCGCGCTCACCCTCGCCCTCTCCGGCGCGCCCGCCGCCACCCTGCGCGAGGGCTCGCTGTTCGAACCGGTCCCGGACGACGAGACGTTCGACCTGATCGTGTCCAACCCGCCCTTCGTCATCTCGCCCGGCGCCCGGCTCACCTACCGCGACGGCGGGATGAGCGGGGACGATCTGTGCCGCTCGCTCGTTCAGCAGGCGGGGGACAGGCTGAACGAGGGCGGGTTCGCGCAGTTCCTCGCCAACTGGCAGCACGTGGAGGGGGAGGACTGGCAGGACCGGGTGCGCTCCTGGGTGCCGCGCGGGTGCGACGCGTGGATCGTGCAGCGCGAGGTCCAGGACATCACGCAGTACGCCGAGCTGTGGCTCAGGGACGCCGGGGACCACCGCGAGGACGTGGCGGAGTACCAGTCGCGGTACGACGCGTGGCTGGACGAGTTCGAGGCGCGCAAGGTGAGGGCGGTCGGCTTCGGCTGGATCACCCTGCGCCGCACCGGCTCGGCCGAGCCCTCCGTCACCGTGGAGGAGTGGCCGCACCCGGTCGAGCAGCCGCTCGGCGACACCATCCGGGACCACTTCGAGCGCGTCGACCACCTGCGCGCGCACGACGACGCGGCCCTGCTGGAGGGCCACTTCAAGCTCGCCGCCGAGGTCGTGCAGGAGCAGGTCGGCCTGCCCGGCGCCGAGGACCCCGAGCATGTGGTGCTCCGTCAGCACCGGGGCATGCGCCGGGCGACGAAGGTGGACACCATCGGCGCGGGTTTCGCGGGCGTGTGCGACGGCTCGCTGAGCGCGGGCGTCATCCTGGACGCCATCGCCCAGCTCGTCGGCGAGGACCCCGTGGTGCTGCGCGACCGCACGCCCGCGCAGATCCGGCTGCTGGTGGAGCAGGGCTTCCTGGAGCCGCTGGACTGAGCTGCACCGGGTCGGACCCGTCGGCTGATCCGACTGTCGTACCCGGCGTACCCGGGCCGGTGGACGGGCGGGCGGATCATCGTCGTATGCCGGGGGCACCGGCCGTGTGGGTAAAACGGCCGGAAAACGTTCTGCGCCGGCCGTCCGCCCGCGTGCGCCGCCCCGTCCGTTCACTCCGCCGTCGCCCCGCCGTTCACCGGGCGTGGCAGCCTCCCCGCGCTGGAGAGTTGCGGACCGCGCCGGGCGCGCGGGAGGGGCGGACGGATCATGGAGAGCGTGCCGGCGGTGTTCGCGGGAGCGGTGTTCGCCCTGTTCGGAGGGGCTCTGATGGTGTGGACCGGGGTGCGGGTGCGCCGCGCCGAACCGGTCGCCGTCGGTGTGAGCCGGGTCGCGTCGGCGGTGCTCGCGGCGGCCGCCGCGCTCGTCTCGCTGGGACTGGCCGCGTACTGCCTCACGCGCCCCTGACCCCGCCGGCCGGGCGGGTGCGGCAGCGGCCGGAGCGGAGGGCTCCGGGCATGGGCCGAACGCTTGGCGGGTACTCCGGGCGGCAGGAATGGCGGTAGTCGGGTTACCGTTCGAGTGGCCGTTGTGGGCTTTTCCCGTTTGACACGGGGGCGGGATGTACCGTCACACTCCGCAGCGTCACACCAGCCACCGCACGCCGCGACCCCAGGGACGAGCGCCCGGGGGCGACCCCAGCGCCGACCGGAGAGAAGAGCGAAGTTGTCCCCGACCAGCGAGACCGCACAGGGCGGCCGCCGACTCGTCATCGTCGAGTCGCCTGCCAAGGCGAAGACGATCAAGGGCTACCTCGGCCCCGGATACGTAGTCGAGGCGAGCGTCGGGCACATCCGGGACCTTCCCTCCGGCGCCGCGGAGGTGCCGGAGAAGTACACCGGTGAGGTCCGCCGCCTCGGTGTGGACGTGGAACACGACTTCGCGCCGATCTATGTCATCAACGCGGACAAGAAGGCGCAGGTCAAGAAGCTCCGGGACCTGATGAAGGACTCCGTCGAGCTCTTCCTCGCCACCGATGAGGACCGCGAGGGCGAGGCCATCGCCTGGCACCTCCAGGAGGTCCTCAAGCCGAAGATCCCCGTCAAGCGGATGGTCTTCCACGAGATCACCAAGGACGCGATCCGCGAGGCCGTCGCCAACCCGCGCGAGCTGAACAAGAAGCTGGTCGACGCCCAGGAGACCCGCCGCATCCTCGACCGCCTCTACGGCTACGAGGTCTCGCCGGTCCTGTGGAAGAAGGTCATGCCGAAGCTGTCGGCGGGCCGCGTCCAGTCCGTCGCCACCCGGCTCATCGTGGAGCGCGAGCGCGAGCGCATCGCCTTCCGCTCCGCCGAGTACTGGGACCTGACCGGCACCTTCGCCACCGGCCGCGCGGGCGACGTCTCGGACCCGTCCTCGCTGGTCGCCCGCCTCCAGAGCGTCGACGGCCGGCGTGTCGCCCAGGGCCGCGACTTCGACTCCCTGGGCCGGCTCAAGAGCGCCAACACCCTCCACCTCGACGAGGCGAACGCCCGCGCGCTCGCCGCCGCCCTGGAGACCACCCGGTTCTCCGTGCGCTCGGTGGAGTCCAAGCCGTACCGCCGCTCGCCGTACGCCCCGTTCCGTACGACGACCCTCCAGCAGGAGGCCAGCCGCAAGCTCGGCTTCGGCGCGAAGGCGACCATGCAGGTCGCCCAGAAGCTGTACGAGAACGGCTACATCACCTACATGCGTACGGACTCCACGACGCTGAGCGAGACGGCCATCGGCGCCGCCCGCGCCCAGGTCACGCAGTTGTACGGCGCCGACTACCTCCCGCCGCAGCCGCGCTCCTACGCGGGCAAGGTCAAGAACGCGCAGGAGGCGCACGAGGCGATCCGCCCCTCCGGCGACCGCTTCCGCACCCCCGCCGAGACCGGCCTGACCGGCGACCAGTTCAAGCTGTACGAGCTGATCTGGAAGCGCACCGTCGCCTCCCAGATGAAGGACGCGACCGGCAACAGCGTGACCGTCAAGATCGGCGGCACCTCCGCCGACGGCCGGGACGTCGAGTTCAGCGCCTCCGGCAAGACGATCACCTTCCACGGCTTCCTCAAGGCGTACGTCGAGGGCGCCGACGACCCGAACGCGGAGCTGGACGACCGCGAGCGCCGGCTGCCCCAGGTCTCCGAGGGCGACCCGCTGGCCGCCGACGAGATCACGGTCGACGGCCACGCCACCAAGGCCCCGGCCCGCTACACCGAGGCGTCCCTGGTCAAGGAGCTGGAGGAGCGCGAGATCGGCCGCCCGTCGACCTACGCGTCGATCATCGGCACCATCCTGGACCGCGGCTACGTCTTCAAGAAGGGCACGGCCCTGGTGCCGTCCTTCCTGTCCTTCGCCGTGGTCAACCTGCTGGAGAAGCACTTCGGCCGGCTCGTCGACTACGACTTCACCGCCCGCATGGAGGACGACCTCGACCGCATCGCGCGCGGCGAGGCCCAGTCCGTGCCGTGGCTCAGGCGCTTCTACTTCGGCGAGGGCCTGCACACCGGCGCCGCAGCGGACGCGGGCAACGGCGACGGCGACCACCTCGGCGGCCTGAAGGAACTGGTCACCGACCTGGGCGCGATCGACGCCCGCGAGGTCTCCTCCTTCCCGGTCGGCGACGGCATCGTGCTGCGCGTCGGCCGCTACGGCCCGTACATCGAGCGGGGCGAGAAGGACACCGAGCAGCACCAGCGCGCGGACGTCCCCGAGGACCTGGCGCCGGACGAGCTGACCGTCGAGCTGGCCGAGGAACTGCTGGCCAAGCCCAGCGGCGACTTCGAGCTGGGCACCGACCCGGTCAGCGGCCACCAGATCATCGCCAAGGACGGCCGCTACGGCCCCTACGTCACCGAGGTGCTCCCTGAGGGCACCCCGAAGACCGGCAAGAACGCGGTCAAGCCGCGCACGGCCTCGCTGTTCAAGTCCATGGCCCTCGACACGGTCACGCTCGATGACGCCCTGAAGCTGATGTCGCTGCCCCGCGTGGTCGGCACGGACGCCGAGGGCGTCGAGATCACCGCGCGGAACGGCCGCTACGGCCCGTACCTGAAGAAGGGCACGGACTCGCGCTCGCTCACGGCCGAGGAGCAGCTCTTCACGATCACGCTGGAGGAGGCGCTGGCGATCTACGCCCAGCCCAAGCAGCGTGGCCGGGCCGCGGCCAAGCCGCCGCTGAAGGAGCTGGGCGAGGACCCGGTCTCCGGCAAGCCGGTCGTGGTCAAGGACGGCCGCTTCGGTCCGTACGTCACCGACGGGGAGACCAACGCCACACTGCGCTCCGGCGACAGTGTGGAGGAGATCACCCCGGAGCGCGGCTTCGAGCTGCTCGCCGAGAAGCGGGCGAAGGGGCCCGCCAAGAAGACGGCGAAGAAGGCCACCGCGAAGAAGGCGGCCCCGGCGAAGAAGACCGCCGCCAAGAAGACGGCGGCCAAGAAGACGACGACGGCCGCCAAGAAGACCACGGCGAAGAAGACGACCGCCAAGAAGACCACGTCGGCCAAGGCGACGGGCTCCGGCGCGGAGGACTGATCCCTCGCCTCTCCCCTCGCCTCTCCCTCACGCGCTTCCGCGTTTGCGAACACCCCGGTACCGGCCTCGGACCGGGGTGTTCCGCGCTCCGGCGTGCGCCCCTTAAGGGATCAAGGCGTGAGGGTCAGGGAAGGGGTGGGGACAACGGGGGCATGGGGGTGGGTGGCTGCGGATAGGCTGAACGCATGACGCGAGCCGAGCAGCCAACGGCCCCCAACCCAGCACAGGACGACGCCCTCGTCGCGGATTCCCGCGAGCGCGCCGTCCGTTCACTGCTGCGCCGACCCGACCTGCGCCGCCTCTGGAGCGCGCAGCTCGTGAGCGGCGTCGGTGACGCCCTCGCGCTGCTCGTGCTGGTGGTGCTGGTCCTCCAGGCGGCCGTCACCCAGGGCTCCCTCGGCGGGGGCTACCGGGGCGCGGCGTTCGCAGTGGCGACGGTCTTCGGGGCCCGGGTGCTGGCCACCGTGCTCTTCGGTGCCGTCCTGCTCGGCCCGCTGACCACGCTCACCGCCCCCGACGGCCCGCTCGACCGGCGCTGGACCATGGTCGGCGCCGACGGTGTGCGGGCCGCGCTGCTGGTCGTGGCGCCCCTGTGGATCGACTGGACGCCGGGCAACGCCCTGACCGTCCTGCTGGCCACCGCCTTCGTCACCGGCATCGCCGAGCGGCTGTGGACGGTGTGCCGGGAGAGCGCGGCCCCCGCGCTGCTGCCCGCCCCGCCCCCGGAGGGCGCGTCGGTGCGGCCGCTGCCGGACCACCTGGACGCGCTGCGCCGCCTGTCGCTGCGTACCGGCTTCGTGGCGCTGCCGCTGGCCGCCGCCGCCCTGGTCACCGCCTCCCTGTTCAACAACCTGCTGGGCACCGGCATCGCCTGGTTCGACCAGCACCACGCGGCCCTCGCGGCCTATGTCGCGGCCGGCCTGTTCGCCGCCTCGGTGTCCGTGCTGACCGCCCTGAAGCTGCCCGGCACGCGCACCCCGCGCCCGCGCTCCCCGCTGGAGGGCCTGCGCCGTCCGCGCTCCGGCACCGGTGTGGACAAGGGCCGCACGGGCGCCGTCCTGCTGCTGGTCGTCGCCTGCGCCGCCGTGGCCGGGGCCATCTCCGCCGCCGTCGCGGTGTGCGTGCTGCACGCCTCCGACCTGGGCGGCGGCCCGGTGCTCTACGGCCTGCTGGTGCTGGGCCTGACCGGCGGTGTCGGCGTGGGCATCCGCACCGCGCCCGCGCTGCTGCCCTCGCTGTCCCGGCGCCGGCTGCTCGCCCTGTCCATCGCGCTCACCGGCATCGCCCTGCTGGCCGCCGGACTCGTCCCGGACGTCACCACCGTCCTGCTGATCCTCACCCTCGCCGGTGTCGGCGCGGGCATCTCCGCCAACACCGGGCACGCCCTGCTCGACCAGGAGACCGAGGAATCCCGCCGCGCCCGGATCACCGAGCACCTGCACGCCGTCGTCCGGGTCTTCATGGCGCTCGGCGCGCTGATCGCCCCGGTCGTCGCCGGGCTCATCGGCCGCCACCGGCTGGAGAACGGCCGCTTCGTCTTCGCGCACGGCGGTGCCTCGTTCACCCTGATGCTGGTCGGCGCGCTGCTGCTCCCGGTGGCCGTGCTGGTCCTCGCCAAGGTCGACGACCGCTCCGGCATTCCGCTGCGCCAGGACATCAAGGACGCCCTGCTCGGCGGCGACGACCCGGTCACCGCCCCTGCGGGGAACGGTTTCTTCATCTCCCTGGAGGGCGGCGACGGCGCGGGCAAGTCCACCCAGGCCGAGGCGCTCGCCGAGTGGGTCCGTGCCAAGGGCCACGAGGTCGTCCTGACCCGTGAGCCCGGCGCCACCCCGGTGGGCAAGCGGCTCCGCTCGATCCTGCTGGACGTGTCCGAGGCCGGCCTGTCGCACCGCGCGGAGGCGCTGCTGTACGCCGCCGACCGCGCCGAGCACGTCGACACCGTCGTACGCCCCGCCCTGGAGCGTGGCGCGGTCGTCATCTCGGACCGGTACATCGACTCCTCCGTCGCCTACCAGGGCGCCGGGCGGGATCTGTCGCCGACGGAGATCGCCCGCATCAACCGCTGGGCCACCGGCGGTCTCGTCCCGCACCTGACCGTCCTGCTGGACGTGCCGCCGGAGGTCGCGCGGGAGCGCTTCACCGAGGCGCCGGACCGGCTGGAGTCCGAGCCGGCCGAGTTCCACGCGCGCGTGCGGTCCGGTTTCCTCACCCTGGCCGCCGCCGACCCCGGCCGCTACCTGGTCGTGGACGCGGGCCAGGAGCCCGAGGGCGTCACCAGCGTGATCCGGCACCGGCTCGACACCGTGCTGCCGCTCTCCGAGGCCGAGATCAAGGCCCAGGAGGAGGCACGGAAGCAGGCCGAGGAGGAGGCCCGCCGCAAGGCCGAGATCGAGGCCGCCCGCAAGGCCGAGGAGGAGCGGGTGGCGCGCGAGCGCGCCGAGCAGCTCGCCCGGCTGCGTGCCGAGGAGGAGGAGCGCAAGCGCCGCGAGCTGGAGGAGGCGCAGCGCCGCGAGGCCGAGCGGCAGGAGGAGGAGGCCCGGCGCCGTGCCGAGGAGGCGCACCGCCGTGCCGAGGAGGAGCGTCAGCGTCTCCTCGCCGAGGAGAAGGCCCGCGCCGAGGAGGAGGCCCGCCGCAGGGCCGAGGAGGAGCGGCGCCGCAAGCAGGCCGAGGAGGAGGCCCGGCAGCGCGCCGAGGCCGAGGCCCTGCGCCTGGAGAAGCAGCGCAAGGCGGAGGAAGCGCTGCTGCGCGCCGAGGAGGCCCGCAGGCGCGCGGCCGAGGCCGCCGCGGCGGCCGACACCGCGGCCCGCAAGCCGTCCGAGCGCGAGCGTCCCGTCCCGGACGCCCCGGCGCCCCGCGCGGGCGACGACACGGCAGTGCTGCGCCCGGTGCGCGACGGCGGCTCCGAGTCCGAGGTGACGGCCGAGCTGCCGCAGCCGCCCGCCCCGCAGGGCGCGGCGGACGAGACGGCGCTGCTGCCGAGGTTCTCCGACCGGGACGCCGACGAGACCGCCGTACTGCCTCCGGTGAACCCCGCCGAGGAGACGGCCGTCCTGCCGCCCGTCCGGGACGACGAGGACCGCACCCGCGAGATCCCGCAGCTCGGCGCAGACGGCAAGCCCCGCCGCCCGCGCCCCGACTGGGCCGAGGAGACCCCGCTGGACGACCTGCCGTCGCTCGCGGACGAACTCCTCGGGTCCTACGACGAGCACGACGACGGCGGCCGGCGCGGCCGGGGCCGGCGCGGCTAGGCGGGCGGAACCAGGGGGCGGTGTCCACCGGGCGCTTCGGCGTCACGGAGGGCGCCGCCCTTCGCCGTGCGGGCGGCACTGTCGGTGGCTCCCCGCACAATGGACGACGGAACACGAAGTGACGGAAAGGGCGGCGTGACCCATGAGCGTCTGGGACGACCTCGTCGGGCAGGAGAAGGTGAGCGCGGCGCTGGAGGCGGCCGCGCGGGACGCCGACGCGCTCGTCACCGCCGCCGCGGCCGACCAGCCGCCGCCCGAGACGTCGAAGATGACCCACGCCTGGCTGTTCACCGGCCCGCCCGGCGCGGGCCGCAATCAGGCGGCGCGCGCCTTCGCCGCCGCCCTCCAGTGCGTCAGCCCCGACCGCGCCCTCGGCGGTACCCCCGGCTGCGGCTTCTGCGACGGCTGCCACACCGCGCTGCTCGGCACCCACGCGGACGTGTCCTCGGTCGCGGCCGTGGGCGCGGAGATCCTGGTCAAGGACATGCGGGACACGGTCCGCAAGTCGTACACCAGCCCGGCGACCGGCCGCTGGCAGATCATCCTGGTCGAGGACGCCGAGCGGCTGAACGAGAAGTCGGCCAACGCCGTGCTGAAGGCCGTCGAGGAGCCCGCCCCGCGCACCGTCTGGCTGCTGTGCGCGCCCTCCATCGAGGACGTGCTGCCGACCATCCGCTCCCGCTGCCGCCACCTGAACCTGCGCACCCCGCCCGTCGCGGCCGTCGCCGACATGCTGGTGCGCCGCGACGGCGTCGAGCCCGAGGTCGCCGCGGCCGCCGCCCGCGCCACGCAGGGGCACGTCGACCGCGCCCGGCGCCTGGCCACCGACCCGGAGGCCCGCCGCCGCCGTGCCTCGGTGCTGAAGCTGCCGCTGCGCGTCGAGGAGGTCGGCGGCTGCCTCAAGGCGGCCCAGGAGCTGGTCGACGCCGCCGCCGAGGACGCCAAGCAGCTTGCCGAGGAGATGGACGGCAAGGAGACCGACGAGCTGAAGGCCGCGCTCGGCGCCGCCCAGGGCGGACGGCTGCCGCGCGGCACGGCCGGGGTGATGAAGGACCTGGAGGACACGCAGAAGCGGCGCCGCACCCGCACCCAGCGCGACAGCCTCGACGTCGCCCTGGGCGACCTCACCGGCTTCTACCGCGACGTCCTCGCCCTTCAGCTCGGCTCCCGCGTGGCCATCGCCAACGAGGACGCCGAGGACGCCCTCCAGCGCGTCGCCGGCGCGGGCTCCCCGGAGTCCACCCTGCGCCGTATCGAGGCCATCGCCGCCTGCCGCGACGCCCTGGACCGCAATGTGGCCCCGCTGCTGGCGGTGGAGGCGATGACGATGGCCCTGCGCGCGGGGTGAGCGCGCCACAAGGTGGACGCAGGGCACACGGGGCGTTGCTCAGCGTTACGCTCGCCTGATGGACACCAGGCCCTCCCCGCTGCCCCCGCCCGCCCGGCCGCCCCTGGCGCGCCGCCCGTTCCGCCCGCCGGCCGCCTCCCGCGCCGCGGCCCGGACGGCGGCGGCCCTGTTCGTGGCGTCCGCGCTGCTCGTGTCCGGCTGCGGCGCGAGCGGTACGGGCTCGGACGGCACCGTGGGGGCGGCGCTGGCCGCGCTGCCGGTGTCGACGCCGTCGGCGCTGTCGCCGTACTACCAGCAGAAGCTGAGCTGGCGGGAGTGCGGCGCCGCCGGCTTCCAGTGCGCCACGATGAAGGTGCCGCTCGACTACGACAAGCCCGCCTCCGGCGACATCAAGCTGGCGGTCGCCCGCAAGAAGGCCACGGGCAAGGGCAAGCCGCTCGGCTCCCTGCTGGTGAACCCGGGCGGCCCCGGCGGCTCCGCGATCGCCTACCTCCAGCAGTACGCGGGCATCGGCTATCCCGCCGAGGTCCGCGCCCGCTACGACATGGTCGCCGTCGACCCGCGCGGGGTGGCCCGCAGCGAGCCCGTGGAGTGCCTCGACGGCCGCCGGATGGACACGTTCACGCAGACGGACATGACCCCGGACGACGCCATGGAGAGGGACGCGCTGGTCGGCGCCGACCGGAAGTTCGCCGAGGGCTGCGGGGAGCACTCCGCGAAGCTGCTGCGGCACGTCTCCACCGTCGAGGCGGCCCGCGACATGGACGTCCTGCGCGAACTGCTCGGCGACAAGAAGCTGAACTACGTGGGCGCCTCCTACGGCACGTTCCTCGGCGCGACCTACGCCGGGCTGTTCCCGCACCGCACCGGCCGCCTGGTGCTGGACGGCGCGATGGACCCCTCGCTGGACGCCAGGCAGCTCAACCTGGACCAGACGGCGGGCTTCGAGACGGCGTTCCAGGCGTTCTCGGCGGACTGCGTCGAGCGGGCCGACTGCCCGCTGGACGGCAAGGACGCCACGCCGGCGCAGGTGGGCGACCGCCTGGAGAAGTTCTTCCGCACGCTCGACGCGCACCCGATCCCGGCCGGCGACGCGGACGGCCGCCGCCTGACCGAGTCGCTGGCGACCATCGGCGTGATCGCCGCGATGTACGACGAGAGCACCTGGGAGCAGCTCCGCGAGGCGCTGAACTCCGCGATGGACGAGAACGACGGCGCGGGCCTGCTGGCGCTCTCCGACAGCTACTACGAGCGCGACGCCCGCGGCCACTACAGCAACCTGATGATGGCCAACGCGGCCGTGAACTGCCTCGACCTGCCGCCCGCCTTCGAGGGCCCGGAGCAGGTGGAGCAGGCGCTGCCGCGGTTCGAGAAGGCGTCCCCGGTGTTCGGCCCGAACCTGGCCTGGTCCTCCCTGAACTGCGCGTACTGGCCGGTGAAGGCAACCGGCGAGCCGCACCGCATCGAGGCGAAGGGCGCGGCCCCCATCGTGGTCGTCGGCACCACCCGCGACCCGGCGACCCCCTACCGCTGGGCCCAGTCCCTCTCCCGCCAGCTCGCCTCGGGCCGCCTCCTCACCTACGAGGGCGACGGCCACACCGCCTACGGCCGCGGCAGCGCCTGCATCGACACCGCGATCAACACCTACCTCCTCCGCGGCACCCCTCCGGCCGAGGGCAAACGCTGCACCTGACGACCCCGCGTGACCGGGCCCCTCGGGCCGGGGCCCGGTACGAACCACCCCTCGAACCTGTGTAGACTTACCGACGTTGCCGATCGCACCCCGGTGCGTCCGACACGCCGCTTTAGCTCAGATGGCCAGAGCAACGCACTCGTAATGCGTAGGTCTCGGGTTCGAATCCCGAAAGCGGCTCCGCTGAGAAACCCCAGGTCGGATGGCCTGGGGTTTTCTGTTGTCCCGACCGGCGCGAGGCGGTCAGCCCTCCAGGGTGATCGAGAGGATCGCGCCGATGAAGCCGCCGGTGGACACCTGGCTGCCGTGCCAGGTGTCGCCGGTGTCGGGGCGGGTGCCGTACATCTTGAAGTAGAACAAGGGGTCGCCGCTGGAGGCGGTGGCGTTGCCCACGCCGGGGTCGCGGCGGGCGTAGTTCTCCATGGTGACGTAGTCGTTGCCGCTGGTCGCCACGGTGGCGCCGAAGTGGTACTCGAAGGTGTTGTCGCGGTCGCGGGACGCCTCCTGGGCGGCGTCGCCGTAGCCGACCGTCACCAGGGCGGAGCCGGGCGGCGGGGGTGGCAGGAACTCGTTGAGGCCCAGTTCGCGCAGGGCCGCGTCGAGTGCGGGCGAGTTGGCGGTCTTCAGGTCCTGGAAGGTGCGGCTCATCGTCTGGGAGTAGGACAGATACGCGGCCTGGTCCCCGGCGATGCCCTTCCGCAACGCCTCCTCGACGCCGTCCAGGTGTGTGCTGCCGCCGCCGTCGACGAGGTCGAGGACCCGGGCCAGGAAGTTCTCCCAGGCGCCGATGCCCTGCGAGGAGAGGCCCTTCTTGCCGGTGACGAACTCCGCCATCTCGTTGCAGCGTTGCGGGGTGAGGACCGACAGGCCGGTCGCCTTCTGCGTCATGCCCAGCGCCCCGGCCACACCGGTCTGCTTCGTCTCCACCACCGGCTTGACCTGGTAGAGCCGCAGCTCGCCGGACTCGCCCGTCACCTTCAGGAAGCGGGAGCCCCGGCGCAGCCGTACGCGGCCGGCGAGCGCCTCGTTCGCGGCCCGGATGTGGGTCTCGGTGGCGAAGAAGACCTTCGACTCGCCGGGCCCCTGCTCGATCGCCAGGTCGAAGCTGTCCGAGAGGCGCAGCGGGACACTGCCATTGAAGGCGATGTTGGGCGTGCGCGCCTGCGCGTCCGAGAAGTAACTGCCGCCCGCCTCCTGCTGGCTGGGGAAGAAGTGGTCGTCGCTCTCGGCGCTCTTGTTGGAGCCGATGGACGAACGCCGGTGCTTGGTGGGGTAGTTGGCCTCGCCGGGCGAGATCTCGACGTAACGCTGGATCGGCGCCCGGCCGTTCTGGGGTGCCGGGCCGGCCGGTGCCGCGCGGTCGTGGCCGCCACCCGACATCACCCGGTGGGCGTTGGCCTCGGCCTCCCGCTCGAACCGGTCGGAGGGGTCGCTGAGGCGCAGGCCGTCGCCGGTGTCCGTCCCGGCGACCGGGCCGGAGCGCTGCTGGACGACATGGGTCAGCTCGTGGGCCAGCGTGTGCTTGTCCGCGCCGTTCTCGCCGATGACGATGTGCCGCCCGGAGGTGTACGCGCGGGCGCCGATCTCCGCCGCCGAGCGCTGCGCCGCCGCGTCCTGGTGCACCCGTACGTCACCGAAGTCGGCGCCGCCGAAGCGGCCCTCCATCTCGGCGCGGACACCGGGCTCCAGCGGCCGGCCGGAGGAGCGCAGCACGTCGTGGACGCGGGACCGCCGCTGTACGGCGGGGCCGTCGGCCGGCTCGTCGCGCTGCGAGAGCATGCGGGCCACCGTCGCGTTCCCCACACTGCGTTGCAGCGCGCGCAGCGAGGGCGGCGCCTGCGCCGGGGCGGCGGGCCGGGCGGCCGGGCGGTGGGACCGGGCCGGTGCGGTGTCGTACTCCTCGTGCTTGCGCACGCTGCTCCTTCGGCAGGGGGATGACACGTTCCCGCGCAGTATCGCCGCGCCCCCGGGCAGCCGGGAAGAACCATAAGGGCAGTCTCGGGGGCACGTGAGGCCGTCCGGGGAACCGCTCAGTGCGTCAGCTTCAGTCCCGCCACGCACGCGATGATCCCGAGCAGCAGCAGGATCTTGACCGTACTGGCCGGTTCGCCGTCGAAGAGCATCGCGTAGGCCGCCGTGAGGGCCGCTCCGATGCCGACCCAGACCGCGTAGCCGGTGCTGACGGGGACCGTGCGGAGGGCGAAGGCCAGGCCGGACATGCTCAGCAGCAGACCCAGCACGAAGACGACGGACGGAAGCGGCCGGCTGAAGCCCTGTGACTTGCCGAGGGCCGTCGCCCACACCGCTTCCAGCGTTCCGGAGATCACGAGCGCGATCCATCCCATGTCGAACTCCCACGCGCCGTCTTGTCGTGGGCTGGGTACGGCGCACCTCGTCCAGGAGTCGCTTTCGCGCTCTGTCCGCCATGGTCGCACAGGTGGCGCGCGCTCACTTGGCGTCGGCGTAGCACTCCACCACGGCCGTGCTGAAGGGGAAGCGGACCGGGGTGTCGCCGAAGGTGAGGCGGGCCGCCAGCGCGGAGGCTTCCCGGATGGCCTCGGCCACCTGCTCCGCCTCCTCGGCGGGGCAGTGCACGATGACCTCGTCGTGCTGGAAGAAGACCAGCTCGGCGGCGAGGTCCGCGCACGCGCGCCGCAGGGCCGCGAGGAGCAGCAGCGCCCAGTCGGCCGCGCTGCCCTGCACGACGAAGTTACGGGCGAACCGGCCCCGGCCCCGGTCGGCGGCTGTTCCCTCCCGTCCCTCCCGCTCGTCGCCCAGCGGGATGCCCGCCTCCTCCGCCGCGTCCGCGCCTGACCCCGCCGCCGGCGGGCAGGTGCGGCCCAGCCAGGTGCGGACCAGCCGCCCCTCCTCGCCCGCGCGGGCGGCTTCGTCCACGTAGGCCACGGCCTTGGGGTAGCGGCGGCGCAGCGCGGCCAGGTTCTTCAGGCCGTCGCCCGCGGTCTGGCCGTAGACCGCGCCGAGGACGGCCAGCTTGGCCTGGTCGCGGTCGCCGGAGAAGGTGCGCTCGGACACCGCCTGGTAGAGGTCGCCCTCGCGGGCCGCCACCTCCATCAGGCCGGGGTCGCGGGAGATCGCCGCCAGTACCCGGGGCTCCATCTGGGCCGCGTCGGCCACCACCAGCCGCCAGCCGGGGTCGGCCACCACCGCGCGGCGGATCACCTTGGGGATCTGGAGTGCGCCTCCGCCATTGGTGACCCAGCGCCCGGTGACCGTGCCGCCCGCGTGGAACTCGGGTCTGAACCGTCCCTCGCGCACCCAGTCCCGCAGCCAGGACCAGCCGTGCGCCACCCAGATCCGGTACAGCCGCTTGTACTCCAGCAGCGGGGCCACGGCCGGGTGGTCCAGGGAGCGCAGCTCCCAGCGGCGCGTGGAGGAGACCTTGACGCCGGCCCGCGCGAACGCGCGGATCACGTCGGCCGGGAGGTCCGGGCGGACCCGGTGGCCGAAGGCGGCGGACACCTCGTCGGCCAGCTCGGCCAGCCGGCGCGGCTCGCCGCCCCCCGCGTACCGCTCGCCCAGCAGGTCGGTGAGCAGGGCGCGGTGCACGTCCGCGCGCCAGGGCAGGCCCGCGCGGTTCATCTCGGCGGCCACCAGCATCCCCGCCGACTCCGCGCTGGTCAGCAGGCGCATCCGGTCGGGGTGGGCGGTCCGGTCGTGTCTTCGCTGCTGCTCGGCGTAGACCTCCAGGAGGTCGGTCAGCGGCATCCGGGGGCCGGTCGGCTCGAACAGCGAGGACTGCGCGCCCGGTTCGGCCGCGCGCTGCGGCGGGTCGGGCGGTACGGCGCCGCCCCGGAGGCGGGCCAGGGCGGCGGCGGCCGAGCGTGGTTCGCCGTGCCGTCCCTCGTGGCCCAGGAGCAGGGTCTCGGCGTCCTCGACGTCGTAGCACCGCTCTACTCGCACCCCCGTGGCGAGCAGGCGCGGATAGACCTCGGCGGTCGACCTCCACACCCAGCGTCCGGTCTCCGGGCGGCTCCGCACCGCCTGGGCGAGATCGCTCTCGCGCCGGACCGGACCCGCGGGCAGCCCGTCCCGGCCGAGGGGGGCGACGTCCACGCCACCGTCCTCGGCCGGTGCGAGCGCCCACCGGTCGGTCATGCGTCCGAGTGTGGCAGGGGGGTCTGACAACCGGTCCGGCCCGCGCCTTCGCCGAGCGGGTCAGCCTTCCTGCTCGTCGTCCGGGTGGGTGGCCGCCTGCTGGGCCGAGGCGGCCGCCTGCTTCTGCTCCAGGAGCAGCGCCAGTACCCGGTTCACGTACTCCTCGGTGCCCTCCTTGGTGATGCCGAGGCCGGCCAGGACACCGGTGCCGTTCTCCTGCTCCAGCAGGGCCAGCAGGATGTGCTCGGTGCCGATGTAGTTGTGGCCGAGGCGGAGCGCCTCGCGGAAGGTGAGTTCCAGGGCCTTCTTGGCCTCGGGGCCGTAGGGGACCAGGTCGGGGGTGGTCTCGGTCGCCGGGGGGAGCGCGGCGGTCGCGGCCTGTCGTACGGCGTCGGCGGCGACGCCCTGCGCCTCCATGGCCTTGACCGCGAGGCCCTCCGGTTCGGCCAGCAGGCCGAGGACCAGGTGCTCGGGGCGGCCCTCGGCGTTGCGGGCGGTCACCGCGGCGTTGTGCGCCGCCATGACGACGTTGCGGGCGCGGGGGGTGTAGCGGCTGAAGCCCTGGTTGGGGTCGAGGTCGGCCGACTCCTTGGAGACGAACCGCTTCTGCGCCGCCTGCCGGGTCACGCCCATGCTCTTGCCGATGTCGGTCCAGGAGGCGCCCGAGCGGCGGGCCTGGTCCACGAAGTGCCCGATCAGATGGTCCGCCACGTCGCCCAGGTGGTCCGCGGCGATCACCGCGTCCTGGAGCTGTTCGAGGGGTTCGGCGTGGGCGGTCTTGATGGCCTCGATGAGGTCGTCGAGGCGTACGGATGCCGTGACTTTCGGGTTGGTCGCCATGTGACAACCGTAGGTTGACAGTAGCGGACTGTCAACCGATGGTTGACAGTGATGTGCGGGGAGTCCGGGAGGTTTTCCACAGGCTGTGGACGGCTTCGGCGGGCTGTCGGTCCGCCGTGGCACGATCGACCACGTGACCAGCACTGCCAGCACCGTCGAACGCGCCTTCGCGGCCGCCCTCTACGACGACACCGACTCGGGACTCGACACCGGCGCGTCCCTGCTCGCCGCCGACACCGGTGCCGATGCCGAACTCACCCGGCGCGGCGAAGAGTTCATGGCGGCCGCCTGGCAGCGCGGGTGGCAGCCTGCCGACGTGACGCGGTTGGTGCGGCGGGAGTTGGAGGACGCCCACCTCGGCCTCGCCGTCGCGCTGATCCGCGCCCAGGCGGCGAAGGACCGGCCGCGCGGGCCCCGTTGGACCGCCCAGCTCGACGCCCTCGCCGAGCAGCCCGAGCCCCGCCCCGCCGACCGCTTCTCGCACGCCACCACCGTCCTGGAGCTGTACCGGCTGCTGCTGCGCCTGCCCACGCTGGAGCCGCTGGAGGAACCCCGCAGGCCCGCCGGACCGGGTACGTCGCGCATGCTCGGCCGTATCCGCGCGCTGCTCGCCAAGGCCGAGGGCACCGGGTATCCGGAGGAGGCCGAGGCGCTCACCGCCAAGGCGCAGGAGCTGATGGCCCGGCACAGCGTCGACGAGGCGCTGCTCGCCGCCTCCGCCCCGGCGCCGGACGCGCCCGGCGCCTGCCGCATAGGCGTCGAGCCGCCGTACGAGCAGGCCAAGGCCGTACTGCTGGACGCGGTCGCCCGTGCCAACCACTGCCGCGCGGTGTGGAACGAGCCGTACGCCTTCTCCACGGTCGTCGGCTTCGAGGCGGA
Organism: Streptomyces sp. NPDC018263; assembly: GCF_055562575.1. NCBI lineage: Bacteria > Bacillati > Actinomycetota > Actinomycetes > Kitasatosporales > Streptomycetaceae > Streptomyces > Streptomyces sp. NPDC018263. The sequence continues at coordinate 76,945 of NZ_JBVHFA010000003.1, read as the reverse complement.
CCTGGAGGCGGTCGAGCTGCTGTACACCTCGCTGCTGGTGCAGGCCACGCACGCGATGGCGAAGGCCGAGGCCGCCCAGCGGGCCGGGGGCCGCAAGCGGACCAAGACCTTCCGCCAGTCGTTCCTCGCCGCCTACGCCCACCGCGTCGGCGACCGCCTCGCGGCCGCCGCCGAAAGCCAGGTCACCCAGGACCTGCTCCCGGTACTGGTCACCCGCGAAACAGCCGTCACCGACCGCCTGGAAACCATGTTCCCCCGCACGACCACCACCCGCCTGCGCGGCATCAACGACGAGGCCGGCTGGACAGAGGGAGCGAAAGCGGCGGACGAGGCCCAGGTGAGGTCACGCCCGAGACTGCCCTGAGACCGCGAAGGGGAGCGTGGCCGAGCGGAGGCCGACCGAAGCGGCGCGGCCCGCGTTGACCGCGCCGACCGCAGGCTGTCGGACCGGGACGCCGTACCGGCCGCAGGCTGTGGAACCCGGCCCGGCCGAGCCCCCGCCCCCAGGCGGAGCCCTAGTCTCCGACCTGCTGGAACGCGCTCACCGAAGCGTTCACCGAGTCCGCGCCCTTGGCCGCCACCGGGCCGAACTTCCAGGGGAAGGTCTTCGCGTCGCCGCCGCCCGGCAGCGTGACCTCCATGGTGCTCGCGGCCAGCGCCTTCGCGTCGCCGTCCGCGCCTCGCGTGTAGGAGACGGTGAAGGACGCCGACGCACCCTTGGCGAGCTTCAGGGTCTGGGCCTGCGCGCCTTCGCTGACCGGCAGCTTCACCGTGCGGTCGCCCTGGCGCAGGACGACGCCGGGGAAGTGGTCCAGGGTGCAGGGGGCGCTCTGGTTGGTGATGCTGACCGGCACCTCGCCGGTGTCCCCGGCGGCGGGCGCGACGCTCGCGGAGCCGACCTCCAGGGCCACCGCGCCGGTCGCGCAGCCCGATCCGGCCTTGCTCTTGGCGCCGTCCGCGCCGCCGCTGCCGCCGTCGTCGCAGGCGGTCAGGGCGAGGGCGGCGGCGAGAGCGGTGAGGGTGAGCGGAATGACGCGGCGCATGTACTGGTCCCATCGAGGTCGTGACGTCTCCCCGCATCATGGCGCCTCGGCGCGGCGCGCCGACACGCGCCCCCGCCGATTCACCAGGACGGGGAGCGCCTAGGACGGCTGCAAACTCGTCGGCAGCCCGGTGGGCAGCTTGCCGCCCTCCGCCCTGGTGTACGACTCCGACCCGGCGCTGCCCTTCCAGGTCACCTTCAGGGCCTTGCCGCTGACGGAGTCGACCGTGCCCTCGGCCCGGCTGTCGTCGCCGCCCTGGCAGGTCAGCTTGATCACACCATGGCCGGACTGCTCGCCCGCCGTACCGCTGCACACCGTGCCGCCGGTGACGAAGAGGCCGGCCTGCCTGCCGGTGATGACCAGGGCGACGATCTTGCCGCCGCCGGTGGTGATCCAACTGCCCTGGAGCCGGTCGGAGGCGCCCGCGCCGCCGGAACCGTCCGCGCCGGAGGGCGCCGGGGCCGCGCTGCTCGTGCCGGGGGAGTCGTCCGGCGAGCTGTCCCCGCCGCACGCCGTCACGGTCAGCGCGAGCGCGCCCATCAGTGCCGCCGCCGCAGCGGCCCGTACCTTCGCCGTCGTCACGTCAAGCTCCCAACCAGTAGCCGGTCGCCCCGCCGGCCGTGCGCGAGGCCCCCCTGAGCCGGAGGTCCGCAGCAAGTTACCAGCCGTTACCGGGGGGAATCCGGGACACCGGGCAACAGAAAGGGTGCGGCGCGCGTCTCCCCCGAAGCGGGACGGTCCGATCCGGACGACCTGGCGCGGAAGCGCGGGCCTGGCGCGCCCCCAGGCATGCCACGAGCCGCTTTCGGGCAGACGCGTCGACATCACCTGCCCCAGCGGCTCGGGTAAAGCGGACGTCAAAGCTGTAACCGCGGGAACACCCGCCGTGCACGTGCATCTGCCCATTCATCTGCACATGAACAAGGTTATGATCCGGGTCGATCGGCCACATCAGACCAGTGCACAGCGGGGAGCGACCTGTGGACCGCTACGTTGACGACGTGTACGGGGGGTACGACGTGTACAACGGCATGGCTGCCACGCAGTTGGACGGCGTGGCCTGGCAGAAGAGCCGCCACAGCAACTCCCAGGGTTCCTGCGTGGAGTTCGCGCGGCTGCCCGGCGGTGAGGTCGCGGTGCGCAACTCGCGCTTCCCGGACGGCCCCGCGCTGGTCTACACCCGCGCGGAGATCGAGGCGATGCTGCTCGGCATCAAGGACGGCGAGTTCGACCACCTCATCGCCGGCTGAACCCACCCCCGGCACCCCTGGGCGGCAGCCGGTCCGGCAACGATGTCAACACCCCTGACCAGCAAGGGAGTCGGGCACCCGCAACCGCGCTGCCCGACGTTCAGCCCCGCCGCACCGCCCTACCCGAGTTCGTCCTGCCCGACGTCGTCCTTCCCGAGCCGGAACAGCGCCCACACCAGCTTGCCCCCGGCCTCGTCCGAAGCCGGGTGCCAGCCCCATCCGTCCGCGAAGGACTCCACCAGCAGCAGCCCGCGCCCGGACTCGGCGGAGAAGTCGTCCTCGGTCTCGCGCGGCACCGGACTCTCGTCGCTGGGGTCGCGCACCGCGCACACCAGCCGCCCGGTCCAGCGCAGCAGATGCAGCCGCACGGGCGCCGACTGTCCCCCGCAGGGCGGGAGCGCATGGCGCAGCGCGTTGGTGACGAGTTCGGAGACGACCAGGGCGATGTCGTCGAAGCGGTCGCCGACGTCCCACCGGCCGAGAGTGGAGCGGGTGAAGTTCCGGGCCTCGCGGACGGCTTCGTAGCGGGCCGGCAGCGCGCAGGAGGCGGCGTCGGACACCGCCGAGGGGTCCAGCGGAGGAAGGCCCTGCCGTAACGGCTTGAGCATGGTCGATCCATTCGTCCCCATGCGAGGCACTCCCGGAATTCGCGGTCGTTGCGAGGCAGCGGTGGCGCGGCACCCATGGTTTCGGATGCGCACAGCAGATGCAAGGGCAGATGCACGTGCACGCGGCCGAAATCGCCCTGCGCGTACCGCTTCTTGGCCATTTTTTCCGCCATCGGGGCGCACATCGGCGCCAGTGGTCGTGACCTCTGGCACGCAGAAACGGTTCACCTCTTTCCGTTTCCGTAACCGCACGAGTACTGCTTGAAGTGTTTTAGTGGCAGACTCAGTCACTTGCGGATGGTTGGGGAGGCGACGTACGTGAGCGCGGGAGAGCCCGGATCGGTGGTGCGGCGGATGCTGCTCGGCTCGCAACTCAGGCGGCTGCGGGAAGCGCGGGGGATCACACGCGAGGCGGCGGGTTACTCGATCCGCGCCTCCGAGTCGAAGATCAGCCGGATGGAACTGGGCCGGGTGAGCTTCAAGACCAGGGACGTCGAAGACCTGTTGACGCTCTACGGCATCGACGACGAGGCGGAGCGCGAGTCGCTGCTCTCCCTCGCGCGGGAGGCCAACGTGGCGGGCTGGTGGCACAGTTACTCCGACGTGCTGCCGAGCTGGTTCCCCACGTATGTGGGCCTGGAGGGCGCCGCGCACCTCATCCGGGTCTACGAGGTGCAGTTCGTGCACGGCCTGCTCCAGACCGAGGACTACGCCCGCGCCGTCGTCCGGCGCGGCATGCGCGGCGCGAGCGCGGCGGACGTCGAGCGGCGGGTGGCGCTGCGCCTGGAGCGGCAGAAGCACCTGCTCGGCGAGCACGCGCCCGAGTTCCACATCGTGCTCGACGAGGCCGCCCTGCACCGCCCGTACGGCGACCGCGAGGTCATGCGCGGTCAGCTCCGGCACCTGATCGAGGTCTCCGAGCGGCCCAACGTCCGCCTTCAGGTGATGCCCTTCGCCTTCGGCGGACACTCCGGGGAGAGCGGTGCCTTCACCCTGCTCAGCTTCCCCGAGTCGGACCTCTCCGACGTGGTCTACCTGGAGCAGCTCACCAGCGCCCTCTACCTGGACAAGCGCGAGGACGTCGCCCAGTACGAGCACGCCCTCAAGGAACTCCAGCAGGACAGTCCCGGTCCCGAGGAGAGCCGCGAACTCATCGCGAGGCTCGCTGAACAGGTGTGACATACAACGGAGTTGAGGAGCCACGCGCTCCTCGCTCTCCGTAGCGCACCAGTACGATGGCCTGTGATCAGCACCTGGCGTGACTCAGCCGTACGCTCACGATTGAGGGATCACATGGCGGCCTTTTTCAGCGACCTGGCCCAGCAGTACATCGACGGCGAATGGCGGCCGGGCACCGGCTCCTGGGACGTCATCGACTTCAACCCCTACGACGACGAGAAGCTGGCCTCGATCACCGTGGCCTCGGTCGACGAGGTCGACCAGGCGTACCGGGCCGCCGAGCGCGTCCAGAAGGAATGGGCGCGCACCAGCCCCTACGCGCGTCGCGCGGTCTTCGAGCGGGCCCTCACCCTGCTTCAGGAGCGCGAGGAGGAGATCGCCGAGCTGATCGTCGCGGAGCTGGGCGGCACCCGCGTGAAGGCCGGCTTCGAGATCCACCTCGCCAAGGAGTTCCTGCGCGAGTCGGTCCATCTGGCGCTGGCCCCCGAGGGCCGCATCCTGCCGTCCCCCCTGGAGGGCAAGGAGAACCGCGTCTACCGGGTCCCGGTCGGTGTGGTGGGCGTGATCAGCCCGTTCAACTTCCCCTTCCTGCTGTCGCTGAAGTCGGTCGCCCCGGCGCTCGCGCTCGGCAACGGCGTGGTCCTCAAGCCGCACCAGAACACCCCGATCGCGGGCGGCACCGTCATCGCCAAGCTCTTCGAGGACGCGGGTCTGCCCGGCGGGCTGCTCAACGTGGTCGTCACCGACATCGCGGAGATCGGGGATGCCTTCCTGGAGCACCCGGTGCCGAGGGTCATCTCCTTCACCGGCTCCGACGGCACCGGCCGCCATGTCGCCACCGTGTGCGCCGCGCACTTCAAGCGGGCGGTGCTCGAACTCGGCGGCAACAGCGCGCTGGTGGTGCTGGACGACGCCGACCTGGACTACGCGGTGGACGCGGCCGTCTTCAGCCGCTTCGTGCACCAGGGGCAGGTCTGCATGGCGGCCAACCGGGTGCTGGTGGACCGTTCGGTGGCAGCGGAGTTCACCGAGAAGTTCGTCGCCAAGGTGCGCTCGCTGCCCGTGGGCGACCCGCGCGACCCGGCCACGGTCATCGGCCCGGTCATCAACTCCACGCAGGCGAACGCCCTGTCCGCCGTGGTCGAGCAGGCGCTCGCGGAGGGGGCCACGGCGCTGGTGCACGGCCCGGTCGAGGGCAACCTGGTCGCGCCCACCGTGCTCACCGACGTGCCCGAGGGGTCGGAGCTGCTGCGGCGGGAGGTCTTCGGGCCGGTCGTCTTCCTCGTCCCGTTCGACGGCGAGGAGGAGGCGGTCCGCCTCGTCAACGACACCCCCTACGGGCTCAGCGGCGCCGTCCACACCGGTGACATCGAGCGCGGGGTGGCCTTCGCGCAGCGGATCGACACCGGGATGTTCCATGTGAACGACGGCACCGTGCACGACGAGCCGATCGTGCCCTTCGGCGGGGAGAAGCACTCCGGCACCGGCCGGCTGAACGGCGAGACGACCCTGGAGGCGTTCACCACCACCAAGTGGATCTCGGTGCAGCACGGGCGCAGCGGCTTCCCGTTCTGAGCCGGCGCGAGAAGTTCCGGCACCACGGGCCATTGAGGACAGGATCTGACCTCGATGGCCCGTAGCTTCGTCGGTGTCGGGGCGGACGGCCCCGGCGGTAGCCGAGGGAAGAGGCGGACGGTCATGGTCACTCATGTGGGAGCCGAGGCGCCGGGCGACGAGCGCGGAGCACTGCTGGCGTTCCTGGAGGAGCAGCGGAGCGGCATCCGCCGGGCCCTGCTGGGCGTCACGGAGGAGCAGGCGCGCACCCGGCCCAGCGCGAGCGAACTGTCGCTGGGCGGCCTGCTGAAGCATGTCGCCGAGGTCGAGCAGGCGTGGCAGGCCCGCGCCCGGCAGGAGCCGCCCGCGGTGGAGCGGGACCAGTCGAACTGGCACGAGTGTTTTCAGCTCACCGACGATGAGACGGTCGCGCAGCAGCTCGCGTACTGGGCCGAGCTGGCGGCGGGGACGGAGAAGCTGATCCGCTCCGCGCCCAGCCTGGACGACACCTTCCCGCTGCCCTCCGCCCCCTGGTTCCCGCCGGACGGCGCGGTCTCGCTGCGCTGGCTCTGTCTCCACCTGATCCGCGAGATGGCCCGGCACGCCGGCCACGCCGACATCATCCGGGAGTCCCTGGACGGCAAGACGGCGTTCGAGCTGGTCGCGCTGGAGGAGCAGCGGCAAATGTCCTAGCTCAGTGGTGGAACCCGGTGGCCGCCTCCCGGTCACCGGTCGGCCCCTGCTGGCGGCGCAGGCCGGGCAGGGCGCGGGTGAGGTCGGCGAGGAAGAGGTCGGCCAGGTCGTGGGAGAACCCGTTGCGGCACACCACCCGCAGCACGGAGAGGTCCTCCCGGTCCGGCGGAAAGGTGTAGGCGGGCACCAGCCAGCCGTACTCCCGCAGCCGCCGGGAGACGTCGAACACGTCGTACGCGGTGACGTGGCCGGCGGTGGTGAAGGCGAAGACCGGGAGCTGGTCGCCGCGGGTCAGCAGACGGAAGTCGCCGAGCGCCTCGATCCTTTCGGCCAGGTAGGTCGCCACGTCCCGGGTGGAGCGCTGCACCGCGCGGTAGCCCTCGCGGCCCAGACGCAGGAACGTGTAGTACTGGGCCGCGACCTGGGCGCCGGGGCGGGAGAAGTTCAGCGCGAAGGTGGGCATGTCGCCGCCCAGGTAGTTCACCCGGAACACCAGCTCCTCGGGGAGCGCGCCGGTGTCCCGCCAGAGCGCCCAGCCGACGCCGGGGTAGACGAGCCCGTACTTGTGGCCCGAGGTGTTGATCGAGGCCACGCGCGGGAGGCGGAAGTCCCAGACGAGGTCCTCGTCCAGGAAGGGCGCCACCATCGCGCCCGAGGCGCCGTCCACGTGGACGGGGATGTCGAGGCCGGTGCGCTCCTTGAGGGCGTCCAGTTCGGCGCAGAGGGCGGCGACGGGCTCGTAGGAGCCGTCGAAGGTGGAGCCGAGGACGCCGACGACCCCGATGGTGTTCTCGTCGCACAGTCCGGCCGCCGCGCGCGGGTCGAGGTGGAAGCGGTCGCCCTCCATGGGGACCAGCCGGGGCTCGACCTCCCAGAAGTCGCAGAACTTGTCCCAGCAGACCTGGACGTTGACGCCCATCACCAGGTTGGGGCGGGCCCCCGGATACCGGTCGGCGTTCCGCTTGGACCAGCGGCGCTTGAGCGCCATGCCGGCCAGCATGCACGCCTCGCTGGAGCCGGTGGTGGAGCAGCCGACCACGGCCGAGGGGTCGGGGGCGTTCCAGAGGTCGGCGAGGATCGCCACGCAGCGCCGCTCCAGCTCGGCGGTGCGCGGGTACTCGTCCTTGTCGATCATGTTCTTGTCCAGGCACTCCGCCATCAGCACCCCGGCCTGCGGCTCCATCCAGGTGGTGACGAAGGTGGCCAGGTTCAGCCGGGCGTTGCCGTCCAGCATGAGTTCGTCGTGGACGACCTGGTAGGCCGTGGCCGGGGACAGCGGCGCGTCCGGCATCCGGTGGGTGGGCGGCGCCTCGGTCATCCCGCTCACGGGGTCGGCGTCCCCGAAGAACGGGTTGACGGATATGTGACGTTCCCCGTGCTTCCTGGAACCTCGGTGCAGCGCCATGGGCCGTGCCTCCATCAGGGGGAAATCAGGGAGATCTCAGCGGATCGGGGTACCGTCCGCGCGCAACTGCATCTGCGGGCGCCCGGTCACCAGCAGCCAGGCGGGCAGCGAGGCGATGCACAGCAGGGCGAGCACCGCGGGGGAGGAGACCAGGGCGGCGGCGGTGAAGAGGCTGACCCAGCCCTGCCGGGTGATCGCCAGCAGCATGCCCAGGACGCCCGTGGCGACCGCGACCGAGGGCTGCACGGCCGGGACGAGCGCGTGCGCGCACAGGCCCAGCGCGGCGCCGATGAACACGGCCGGGAAGATCCGCCCGCCCCGGAACCCGCAGGAGGCCGCCACCACCAGCGCGGCCAGCTTCACGACCGCCATCACCGCGAACTGCCCCGCCGACCAGCCGCCGGGGTCCCGCGCCAGCTCCCCCATCTCGGTGAGCCCCTTGAACAGCGTCAGATGGCCGCCCGCCGCCGCCAGCGCGCCCAGCACCAGACCGCCCGCCGGGAGCATCAGCATCGGGTGCCGCAGCCGGCGGAAGGCGGTGTGGACGTAGGGGAAGACGTAGACCGCGCACATGCCGAGCAGGGCGGCCGCCGAGGCGATCACCAGGGCGGCCACCACGTCGCTCCACCGGGGATGGCCGAAGGGCGGCAGGCCCAGGTCGAAGGTGGGGCGGGCGATCAGGGTGGTGGTGATGGCGCCGCACGCGGCGGCGGTCAGCGGGGCGAAGAGGTTGTCCCAGAGCCGCCCCCGCAGCGGGCGCCCGGCCAGCGCCTCGGAGATCACCAGCGCGGCCGCGACCGGCGTGCCGAACAGCGCCCCGATGGTGCCCGCCTCCGCCAGCACCGGCCACAGCGAGTCCGGCGCCCGGCGCACCAGCCTCTGCCCCAGCCACATGGCGAGACCCACGTTGACCGCGATGATCGGGTTCTCCGGCCCGAGGCTCGGCCCGCCCGCCAGCATCAGCCCCACCGCGAGCACCAGCCCCGGCAGTACCTTCGGCGGCAGCACCGGCGCGTCCAGGCCGAGGGTGGCCGGGTCGGGCCCGGCATGGCCGGGGACCTTCCACACCACCAGGCCGACCGCGACACCGGTGGCGAAGAGCATCACGAACATCCACAGCACCGAGTACCGGCCCACCCCCAGCGCGTCCGGCAGCGGTCCCCACAGCACGTGCTGGAGCTTCTCGGCGGCCGCGCTCACCCCGACGAAGACGAGGCTGGAGGCGATCCCCACCGAGACGGAGGGCAGGATCAGCGGCAGCAGCGCACGTGCCGGGGCCGTGGGAGCGGTCGGGGGCGGCTGCCGCGCGGTGTCCTGGGCCACGGGCTCACCATAAGTGGACACAACCGGCACAACATCCCGAACAGAATCCCCCTTGCACCTCACCCGGCGTGAGGACCGAGCGTGTACTCGGCGGCGCACCGGGCGCCGCCGACGACAAGGAGCGCGGAACGTTGAGCTTCTCCGTGGGACAGGTCGCGGGGTTCGCCGGGATCACGGTGCGCACCCTGCACCACTACGACGAGATCGGGCTGCTCGTGCCCAGCGAGCGCACGCACGCCGGACACCGGCGCTACGCCGACGCCGACCTCGACCGGCTCCAGCAGATCCTGTTCTACCGCGAGCTGGGCTTCCCGCTCGACGAGGTCGCCGCCCTGCTCGACGATCCCGGCGCGGACCCGCGCGCCCACCTGCGCCGGCAGCACGAACTGCTGACCGCCCGGATCGAGCGGCTGAGCCGGATGGCGGCGGCCGTGGAACACGCCATGGAGGCACGCACGATGGGCATCCACCTCACCCCCGAGGAACGCTTCGAGGTCTTCGGGGACCACGACCCCGAGAGTTACGCCGAGGAGACCGAGCGCCGCTGGGGCGGCACCGAGGCGTACGCCGAGTCCCGCCGCCGCACCGCCCGCTACACCAAGACCGACTGGCGGCGGATGCGCGCCGAGTCCGACGACTGGAACGCCCGTTACGCCACCCTGGTGGCCGACGGCGTCCCGCCCACCGACCCGGCGGCGATGGACCTCGCCGAGGAGCACCGCCGCCACATCGGCCGCTGGTTCTACGAATGTCCCTACCCGATGCACCGCTGTCTGGGTGAGATGTACGTCGCCGACGAACGCTTCACCGCGTACTACGAGGCCCTCGGTCCCGGCGTCGCCGCCCACCTGAACGCGGCCATCGCCGCCAACGCCGGCCGGCACGGGGCGTAGGCACCCCGGTCCTGGCTCACTCGCGGGCCAGGACCACCGCCGTGCCGTAGGCGCAGACCTCGGTGCCCAGGTCGGCCGCCTCGGTGACATCGAAGCGGAAGGCGACCACGGCGTTGGCGCCCCGCGCGCGTGCCTGCTCCACCAGGCGTTCCATGGCCTGGTTGCGGGTCTGCACCAGGGTCTTGGTCAGCCCCTTCAGCTCGCCGCCGATCATCGACTTCAGCCCGGCGCCGATCTGGCTGCCCAGGTGCCGCGAGCGGACGGTGAGGCCGAAGACCTCGCCGAGCACCCGCTCCACCCGCCGTCCGGGCACGTCGTTCGCCGTCACCACCAGTACGTCCGGCTCGGGCCCCTGGCCGCCGCCGTAGTCTTCGAGTCCCATGGCGCACAGCTTTGCCCCGCTCGCCGCACAGTGCATTCTGGGACGGCCGGTGGAACCTGGGCCCGTCACGAAGCGTTGATAGCTTTGGGCGGCCACCCATGCATCGCAGCCGCCGTCGCCGCCCTCTTCCCCCCTCAGGAGCCCGGACCCGTGATGACACTCGCCCTCGGCCCGAGCTGGCTCGATCCCAACTACCTGCTGAACACCTACAGCATCTGGGGTCTGCTGCTCATCGTCTTCGCCGAGTCCGGCCTGCTCATCGGCTTCTTCCTGCCGGGTGACTCGCTGCTGTTCACCGCCGGTCTGCTGATCACCTCGGGGCAGCTCGACTTCCCGCTGTGGGGGGCCATCGCGCTGATCTGCGTCGCCGCGATCCTGGGCGACCAGGCGGGCTACATGTTCGGCAAGAAGGTCGGCCCGTCGCTGTTCAACCGGCCCGACTCGCGCCTGTTCAAGCAGGAGAACGTCACCAAGGCGCACGAGTTCTTCGAGAAGTACGGCCCCAAGTCCCTGGTCCTGGCCCGCTTCGTGCCCATCGTGCGCACCTTCACGCCGATCATCGCGGGCGTCAGCGGGATGCGGTACCGCTCGTTTTTGACCTTCAACGTCATCGGCGGTGTGCTGTGGGGCGCCGGGGTGACGCTGCTGGGCTCCTGGCTCGGCAACATCGGCATCGTCAAGGACAACATCGAGGCGATGCTCATCCTCATCGTCCTCATCTCGGTGCTCCCGATCGCCATCGAGTTCCTGCGCGCCCGCGGCAAGAACAAGCGCGCGCAGCAGCAGGCCCCCGAGCAGCCCGCGTACGAGCAGCAGCCGCAGGCCCCGGTCATGGACGACTCCACCACCCAGCTCCGCCGCATCGAGTCCGACCAGCCCTACGAGGACCCCTACGGGCGTCCGTACGAGCAGCAGGCGGCCCCCCAGCAGCAGCCGCACGCCCCGCAGCACTGGCAGCAGGGCTACGGCAACCAGCCCCAGGGCGGCCAGGGTTACCCCGGCCAGGGCCAGGGCCAGGGCGGCTACGGCCGGCAGCAGGACCCGTACTACGGACAGCAGCCCCAGCAGCAGCCGCAGTACGACGGCTACGGGCGCCCCCAGCAGCCCCAGCACCCGCAGCAGCCCCAGCAGCCCTACCCCTACGGGTACGACCAGGGCGGCCACCGCCCCCAGTAGGGGCGTGCCCCCTAGAAGCCCCTGGTGCGCTTGGCCGCCCGGCGCTTGCCGGCGGAGCCGATCCGCAGGGTGAGCCGGGAGATCTCCGCACCCAGGTTCACCCCGATGGCGATGGCCATGGCCAGTGACACGGCCTTGGCCAGCGACACCAGCCCCTTGTCCACCTCGCTCTGCGCGATGGACAGCAGACCGAAGTACGTGGCCGAACCGGGCAGCAGCGGGCCGATCGCGGCGGTGGTGAAGGGCAGCGCGGACGCGAACTGATAGCGCGCCAGCAACTGCCCGAACAGGCCCACCAGACCGGCCGCCACCGCTGTGGACGCCACCGGCGAGAAGTCCGCCGTGTGCAGCGCGCCGTACACCGACCAGGCGACACCGCCGTTGAGCGTCACCCACAGCACGGTGGATCGCTCCTGCTGGAGCAGCACCGCGAAGGTCAGCGACAGCACCATGGACGCCAGGATCTGCAGCACCGGCCGGGACTGGATGTTCAGCTCCGCGTCCGGATTCAGCTCGCCGCCCACCTGGACGCCGAAGTACAGCACCGTCAGCACACCGATCACGATGGCGACGAAGAAGTACATGACCTCCAGCAGCCGCGCGGACGCCGTGATGTAGAAGCCCGTCAGCCCGTCCTGCACGCCGGCCACCAGCGCCCGCCCGGGCAGCAGCGCGAAGAGTCCACCGGTGACCACCGCGGACGCCTTCACGTCCACGTCCGCCAGGGCGAACGCCACGCCGATCGCGGCGGGTGGCATCGCGGCCACCGTGAACTGGTAGAACTCCGGCAGCCCGCGCCCGGCCAGCAGCCAGGCCAGCCGGTCACCGAGCATCGCGCCCAGCGCGGCCGCGACGAACACGATCGCGTCACCGCCGACCAGCACCGAGGCCGCGCCCGCCAGCCCGCCGCTGGCCATGGTCAGCGCCCAGCCGGGGTACGGGTGCCGGTTGCGCCGCATCTCCGCCAGGCGGCCGTACGCCTCCTCCAGGGAGAGGTGGGCCTCGGCGTCCGTGAGGTCGTCCACCAGGCGGAAGACCGCCGCCAGGCGCGTGTAGTCGGTGCCGCGCCTGCGGACCGTCCGGGACGCCGTCACCGGGTCCTCCACCAGGGAGGGCTGATAGGTGATCGACAGCAGCGTGAAGGTCACCGTCGGCTCGCAGCGGTCCAGTCCGTAGGACCGGCACACCGCGAACATCGCGGCCTCCACGTCCTCGGCGCCCTCACCGCCCGCGAGCAGCAGCTCGCCGATACGCAGGGTCAGGTCGAGCACGCGCGGCACCGCCGGGCCCTCGTCCTCGGAGCGCGCCACCGGCTCCAGCGCCGGGCGCTCGGCCACCGGCATGCGCAGCATCGTGCGCATCCGGTCCTGCCAGGGCGCGTCCGTGATCAGCGTGATCATCGGGACGCCCGTCGCGGGGGTGAACGCGGACGGCGCGTCCTTGACGCTGTACGTGCGCGGCGTGTTGAACGCCGAACCCTCCGGCTCGGTCTCCGCCTGCGTCGACTCCAGCCCCTTGGGCACGGCGAACTCGGACGTCGTCTCCGACTCGCCGCTTCCTCTGGCGACCGCGAGTCCCTCCGGGATGGCGAACTCGGACGTGATCTCCGGGTCGAACGTGGCCCGCGCCTCGTCCGACCGGGGCTTGCGGTCCTCCGCCTCCGACACCTCGCACCGCTCCCTGAATGGCACCTTCCGATTACGCCTCAGTATGCGCGTGAAAGCGCGAGCGGGCCGCACCACCCCCACCGGGGTGACGCGGCCCGCTCATCGAGGAAAGGCAGGTCAGTGACCGCCCTGCTCCTCCAGGCGCTTGTAGGAGCGCTCGATCTCGGCCTCGGCCTCCTGGCGGCCCACCCAGTTGGCGCCCTCGACCGACTTGCCCGGCTCCAGGTCCTTGTAGACCTCGAAGAAGTGCTGGATCTCCAGGCGGTCGAACTCCGACACGTGGTGGATGTCGCGCAGGTGCTCCACCCGCGGGTCCGTCGACGGGACGCACAGCAGCTTGTCGTCGCCGCCGGCCTCGTCGGTCATGCGGAACATGCCGATCGCGCGGCAGCGGATCAGGCAGCCCGGGAACGTGGGCTCGTCCAGGATGACGAGCGCGTCCAGCGGGTCGCCGTCCTCGCCGAGCGTGTTCTCGACGAATCCGTAGTCGGTCGGGTAGGCGGTCGAGGTGAAGAGGCGACGGTCCAGGCGGATCCGACCGGTCTCGTGGTCCACCTCGTACTTGTTCCGCGAACCCTTCGGGATCTCGATCGTGACGTCGAACTCCACCGGTGGCTCCTCCATGATCAGCGCATAGTTCTGGTGGTTAAGTGTCCCTCACGCAGGAGTGTGATCGCGAAAGGGGCTGGTGGTCGTGCCGGAGCTGGGACCTTTGCGGTCCGTGAGACCGCATGTGAAGCGGCTCGCGGGCGCCCTACGACCGAGTCTGGCGCACACCGCGTCCATCGTGAAACCGCGTCTCGCCCGGTTGACGTCCGCCCTGCGTCCCGGACCCGGCCGGTCCGGTCCCAGGCCCGCCCGGACCTGGTACTTCACCGCCTCGGCGGCCACCGCCGGACTGGCCCTGGCCGCCGGCGCAGTGGCCGTGGCCGGCCCCTTCGACGGCGCGGGTCAGCGTACGGCCGAGCGGGACCGCGCGGTCGCCCTCACGCTCGCACGTGGCGCAGATCACGACGGCGGCGGCGTCGAGGGGGGCGGCCCGGACGTGGTCCCGAGCGCTCCGCCCGTGCTGCGCGCGCTCGGCGCGGCCGCGGAGCCCGCGAAGTCCGGCAAGGTCCCGCCGAGCGGCATCGCGGACGTCCTGGACCCCCTGCTCGCCGACCCCGCCCTCGGTGACGGCCAGGCCGCCGCCGTCGTGGACGTGGCCACCGGCAGCCGTCTCTACGGCACCCACTCCGACCAGGCGTTCACTCCCGCCTCCACCACCAAGATCGCCACCGCGGTCGCCGCGCTGTCCGCGCTCGGCCCCGACCACCGGCTCACCACCCGCACCGCGCTCGAACCCGACACCGGCGAGCTGGTCCTCGTCGGGGGCGGCGACCCCACCCTCACCGCGCACAAGGCGAGCGGCGGCTGGGCGAGCCTGCGCACCCTGGCCACCGGCACCGCCGCCGCGCTGAAGAAGCGGGGCGTGGAGAAGGTCACGCTCTCCTACGACACGACGCTCTACTCCGGCCCCTCGCGGCACCCGATCGGCGTCAACGACAACCTCGCCGAGGTCACCGCCCTCATCGCGGACGAGGGCCGGACGGACAACTCCAGCAGCGGACCGGTGACCCGCGTGGCCGACCCGGCCGCCGAGGCCGCGCGCACCTTCGCGGGGCTGCTGAAGGAGGCGGGCATCATGGCGACCCCGCCCGGCCCCTCCAAGGCCACCTCCCGCGCGACGACCCTCGCCACCGTCTCCTCGCCCCCGCTGTCCGACGTGGTCGAGCGGATGCTGACCAACAGCGACAACGACATCGCCGAGGCGCTGGCCCGGCAGACCGCCCTCGCCTCCGGGCAGCCCGGCAGCTTCGCGGGCGGCGCCAAGGCCGTCGCCGCCCGGCTGACCAAGCTCGGGCTGCCGATGCGCGGTGCCTCCTTCCACGACGGAAGCGGTCTCGACCGGGACGACCGGCTCACCGCCGACCTCCTGACCTCCCTGCTCGCCACCGCCGCCGACCCCGCCCGGCCCGGCCTGCGGCCCGTCCTCACCGGCCTGCCCGTCGGCGGGTTCACCGGCACCCTCGCCGAGCGCTACGCCGACGGCGGCGCGGCCGGCCTCATCCGCGCCAAGACCGGCACCCTGACCGGCGTCAACTCCCTCGCCGGCACGGTCGTCACCAAGGACGGCCACCTCCTCGCCTTCGCCTTCCTCACCTCAGGCACCACCGACCCCCAGTCCGCCCAGTCCGCCCTGGACCACACAGCCACAACCCTCGCCAACTGCGGCTGCGGCTAGCCTCCGACGGTTCGACCGGGGGCCGACCTCGGCGGGATACGGCCCGCGCCCAGCGGGCAGCCGACGCGGTGCGGGCTCGGATTCGTCTTGTCGGTACCGGTGCCCGTCAGCGCCGGGCCTCCGGGGCTCACCGGCGGGCCGCTCGGCCCGGTTCGTGGACTGCCCGGAGGGCGGGGGCTCACGTACCGTTGACGCATGACGAGCTTCGGTGGCACCGCTTCTCAGGGGATGGTCGACTGGAATCTCGCGGTGGCGACCGCGACGCGGCTCGTGCGGCCGGGGCCGGAGATCAGCAGGGACGAGGCCAGGGCGGTGGTGGCCGAGCTGCGCCGGCACGCCAAGGTCTCCGAGGAGCACGTACGGGCGTTCACCCGCATGGGGACCGACGACGTCCACGACACCCCGGTACTGGTCGTCGACCGGCCCGGCTGGGTGCGGGCCAACGTCGCCGGGTTCCGGGAGCTGCTGAGGCCCCTGCTCGACAAGATGCAGGAGCGGCGCGGCCCCGGCGCGGGCAACGCCGTCCTCGGTGCCGTCGGCGGCAAGGTGACCGGCGTGGAACTCGGCATGCTGCTGTCGTTCCTGTCCTCCCGTGTCCTCGGCCAGTACGAGACCTTCGCCCCCGCCGCCCCCGACCTGCCCGCGGGCACCGCCCCCGGCGGAGGCGGCCGGCTGCTGCTCGTCGCGCCGAACATCGTCCATGTGGAGCGTGAACTCGACGTGGACCCCCACGACTTCCGGCTGTGGGTGTGCCTGCACGAGGAGACCCACCGCACCCAGTTCACCGCCGTGCCCTGGCTCCGCGACCATCTGGAGGGCGAGATCCAGGCGTTCCTCGCGGAGACCGACGTCGACCCGATGACGTTTCTGGAGCGCATCCGGGACGCCGCCCAGTCGCTCGCCGGGGGCCGCCCCGAGGGCGAGCAGGAGGACGGCGGACGCTCGCTGGTGGAGCTGGTGCAGTCCCCGGCCCAGCGGGAGATCCTCGGCCGTCTGACCGCCGTGATGTCCCTGCTGGAGGGGCACGCCGACTTCGTCATGGACGGCGTCGGCCCCGAGGTCGTGCCGAGCGTCGCCGAGATCCGCGAGAAGTTCCAGCAGCGCCGGGCCAAGGGCGCCTCCCGCCTCGACCTCGCGCTGCGCAAGCTCCTCGGGCTCGACGCCAAGCTGCGCCAGTACCGCGACGGCGAGCGCTTCGTCCGCGCGGTCGTCGACGAGGTCGGCATGGACGGCTTCAACCGGGTGTGGACCTCGCCCAACACGCTGCCCACCAAGGCCGAGATCTCCGACCCGGCCGGCTGGGTCGCGCGCGTCCACCGCACGACTGAACCCTGAACCCTGAAAGCGGTGCGAGCGGTGCGAGCGAGTGGACGGCAGGGAAACGCCCCTCCAATCACCCGTCCGAGGGACCGTCAGCCATGCGTAGGCGTGCAATGCTCGGGGAAGGGCCCGCTTCTGTCACCATCGACGCACTCTGAGTGACCGGACTTCGGGCTCGTCCCCCGAAACTTCATGAAGGGAACCGGACATGGGTCCCCATCCCGCGGTCGCGGCGATACGCCTGGCGGTCCGCCGCGTCCTCCACGACATCGCCACCGGCCAGGCCGCCGAGCACGGCAGCACCGGACACGCCACCGGCCACGGCGCCGTGGCCGTCGCCCACCGAACCGGCGGGCCGGGCACCGCGCAGCGCCACCGGGGCCCCGCCCCCGCCACCGCGCCGCTCGTGCTCGTCGCCTGCTCCGGCGGCGCCGACTCCATGGCGCTCGCCTCCGCCCTCGCCTTCGAGGCCCCCCGCCTCGGCCTGCGCGCCGGCGGCGTCACCGTCGACCACGGCCTCCAGCCCGGCTCCGCCCTGCGCGCCGACGAGGTCGCCCTGAGACTGCGCGAACTCGGCCTCGCCCCCGTGGAGTCCGTCTCCGTCACCGTGGGCCGCGAGGGCGGACCGGAAGCCGCCGCGCGGGACGCCCGGTACGCCGCCCTGGACGCCGCCGCCGAACGCCACGGCGCCGCCGCCGTCCTGCTCGGCCACACCCGCGACGACCAGGCCGAGACCGTCCTGCTCGGCCTCGCCCGCGGGTCCGGCATCCGCTCGCTGTCCGGCATGGCCGCGGTCTCGGGGGCCGACGGCCGTTACCGGCGCCCGTTCCTCCAGCTCGACCGGCAGACCGCCCGCAAGGCGTGCCTGGTCCAGTCGCTGCCCGTCTGGGACGACCCGCACAACACCGACCCCGCCTACACCCGCTCCCGGCTGCGCCACGAGGGCCTGCCCGCGCTGGAGAAGGCGCTCGGCAAGGGCGTCGTGGAGGCGCTCGCCCGCACCGCCCAGCTCTCCCGCGACGACGCCGACGCCCTGGACGCCTGGGCCGGCCAGGCCGAGACCTCCGTACGCGACGCCGAGGGCGTGCTGGAGTGCGCCAAGCTCTACGCGCTGCCCCCCGCCGTGCGCCGCCGGGTGCTGCGCCGGGCCGCCATCGAGGCGGGCGCTCCGGCCGGTTCGCTCTTCGCCCGGCACATCGAGGAGATGGACCGCCTGATCACCGGCTGGCGCGGCCAGGGAGCCATCAATCTGCCGGGCAAGGTCGTCGCCCGGCGGCAGGGTGGCAGACTGGTGATTCGGCAAGGCTGAAATCCCGACCCCCGGAGCCCGACTCCGCCGGGGCCGGGCCTGCCGGTGGCCGCCGGTGCGGCCGTAAATGCGGGACGACCGAAAGTGATGCGGGTGGACGCGAAAGACATGGGTGCCGACCTCCAGCGGGTGCTCATCACCAAGGAAGAGATCGACGCGAAGCTGGCCGAACTGGCCGCGAAGATCGACGCGGAGTACGCGGGCAAGGACCTGCTGATCGTCGGTGTCCTCAAGGGCGCCGTCATGGTCATGGCAGACCTGGCGCGTGCGCTGTCCACCCCCGTCACCATGGACTGGATGGCCGTGTCCTCCTACGGGGCGGGCACCCAGTCCTCCGGCGTGGTCCGCATCCTCAAGGACCTCGACACCGACATCAAGGGCCGGCACGTCCTGATCGTCGAGGACATCATCGACTCCGGGCTGACCCTGTCCTGGCTGATCAACAACCTCGGCTCGCGCGAGCCCGCCTCCCTGAAGGTGTGCACGCTGCTGCGCAAGCCGGACGCCGCCAAGGTCTCCATCGACGTCGAGTGGGCCGGCTTCGACATCCCGAACGAGTTCGTGGTCGGCTACGGCCTGGACTACGCCGAGAAGTACCGGAACCTCCCGTTCGTCGGTACGCTCGCGCCCCACGTCTACGGCGGCTGACCCGAGCGGCGCACACCGCCGGGGAAGATCGGGAACCCCGGCGGGCTCCGTGACGTTGGAGCATTGGAAGACGGGCCGTGGTCCGTCCGGGCCGCCGAGTGCGGCTGCGGACGACGAGGCTGGGGTACCGTCAGAAGAACTGTCTTATCAAACTCACTATGGCAGGAGGGACGGGGCGTCACCGCTCCGTGTGGATGGACGTGAAGCGATACTTCCGTGGGCCGGTCATGTGGATCGTGCTGGCCGTCCTTGCCGTGGTCGTGTTGATGCAGGTCGTCGGCAATTCCGGCGGCTACAAGACGGTGGACACCGGCCAGGTCGTGGCGGCGATCAACGACAACAAGATCAAGTCGGCCAAGCTGACCACCGGTGACGAGCAGACCATCAAGGTCACGCTCAAGGACGGCGTCAAGGTCAAGGACAGCTCGAAGATCCAGGCGAGCTACATCGGCGACCAGGGCGTGGCACTGGCGCAGACCCTGCAGAACAAGTACCAGGACAAGCAGATCACCGAGGGATACACCGTCTCTCCCTCGAAGCAGAGCCCGTTCGTCGGCGTGCTGCTCACCCTGCTGCCCTTCGTCCTGATCGTGGTCGTGTTCCTGTTCCTGATGAACCAGATGCAGGGCGGTGGTTCGCGGGTCATGAACTTCGGCAAGTCCAAGGCGAAGCTCATCACCAAGGACACGCCGAAGACCACCTTCTCCGACGTCGCCGGCTGTGACGAGGCCGTCGAGGAGCTCCACGAGATCAAGGAGTTCCTCCAGGAGCCGGCCAAGTTCCAGGCCGTCGGCGCCAAGATCCCCAAGGGTGTGCTGCTGTACGGCCGCCCGGGTACCGGCAAGACCCTGCTGGCGCGTGCCGTCGCGGGCGAGGCCGGGGTGCCGTTCTACTCGATCTCCGGTTCCGACTTCGTCGAGATGTTCGTCGGTGTCGGTGCCTCCCGAGTCCGTGACCTCTTCGAGCAGGCCAAGGCGAACGCCCCGGCGATCGTCTTCGTCGACGAGATCGACGCGGTCGGCCGGCACCGCGGTGCCGGGCTCGGCGGCGGTCACGACGAGCGCGAGCAGACCCTGAACCAGCTCCTGGTCGAGATGGACGGCTTCGACGTGAAGGGCGGCGTCATCCTGATCGCCGCCACGAACCGGCCCGACATCCTGGACCCGGCCCTGCTGCGTCCCGGTCGTTTCGACCGGCAGATCGCGGTCGACCCGCCGGACCTCCAGGGCCGCCTGGAGATCCTCAAGGTCCACCAGAAGGGCAAGCCGGTCGCGCCCGACGTCGACCTGGCCGCCGTCGCCCGCCGGACCCCCGGCATGACCGGCGCCGACCTGGCCAACGTGCTCAACGAGGCCGCGCTGCTCACCGCGCGCAGCGACCAGAAGCTGATCGACAACCACGCGCTGGACGAGGCGATCGACCGTGTGGTCGCGGGCCCGCAGAAGCGGACCCGGATCATGTCGGACAAGGAGAAGAAGATCACCGCGTACCACGAGGGCGGACACGCCCTGGTCGCGGCGGCCTCGCCGAACTCCGACCCGGTCCACAAGATCACCATCCTGTCGCGGGGCCGTGCCCTGGGCTACACGATGGTGCTCCCGGACGAGGACAAGTACTCGACCACGCGCAACGAGATGCTCGACCAGCTCGCCTACATGCTGGGCGGACGCGCGGCGGAGGAACTGGTCTTCCACGACCCGACCACCGGCGCGGCGAACGACATCGAGAAGGCCACCAACGTGGCCCGCGCGATGGTCACCCAGTACGGCATGACCGAGCGGCTCGGCGCCATCAAGTTCGGCGGCGACAACTCCGAGCCCTTCCTCGGCCGTGAGATGTCACACCAGCGCGACTACTCGGAAGAGGTCGCCGGACTGGTCGACGAAGAGGTCAAGAAGCTTATCGAGACCGCGCACAACGAGGCGTGGGAGATCCTGGTCGAGAACCGGGACGTGCTCGACAACCTGGTCCTGGCGCTCCTGGAGAAGGAGACCCTGGGCAAGGAGGAGATCGCCGAGATCTTCGCGTCGATCCACAAGCGCCCGCCGCGTCCGGCCTGGACCGGCTCCTCGCGGCGTACGCCGTCCACCCGCCCGCCGGTGCTCTCCCCCCGGGAGCTGGCACTGACCAACGGTGCGAACGGCGCGACGCCCGCGATCAGCACGGTCAAGTCCACGGCGACCGAGCAGAGTCCGGTCCCGGAGCCGTCCCCCGAGGACCGCCCCGAGAGCTGACGCTCCCCGGCCACTGGCCGGAATGTATGCCGCGCCCCCCGGGTTCTAGCCTGGGGGGCGCGGCATTTCACCATGCCCGCGCGCTGGACGCACAGGAACGAGGCACCACATGACCGACCCCGTGACGCTTGCCGGAGACGGCACCATCGGCGAGTTCGACGAGAAACGCGCCGAGAACGCCGTCCGCGAGCTCCTGATAGCCGTCGGCGAGGACCCCGACCGCGAGGGCCTCCTGGAAACCCCCGCACGGGTGGCACGGGCGTACCGGGAGATCTTCTCCGGGCTGCGGCAGCGCGCGGAGGACGTGCTCACCACGACGTTCGACCTCGGGCACGACGAGATGGTCCTGGTGAAGGACATCGAGGTCTACAGCACCTGTGAGCACCATCTGGTCCCCTTCCGGGGCGTGGCGCACGTGGGCTACATCCCCTCGGTCACGGGGAAGATCACGGGCCTGTCGAAGCTCGCCCGGCTGGTGGACGTGTACGCGCGCCGCCCGCAGGTGCAGGAGCGGCTCACCACACAGATCGCGGACTCGCTGATGGAGATACTCGAGCCGCGCGGTGTGATCGTCGTGATCGAGTGCGAGCACATGTGCATGTCCATGCGCGGCATCCGCAAGCCGGGCGCGAAGACCATCACCTCGGCGGTGCGCGGTCAGCTCCGGGACGCGACGACCCGTAACGAGGCGATGAGCCTCATCATGGCGCGCTGACCGCGCGTCTCCTCATCCCCGCTCACCCCGCTCGATCCGGCGGACCGGTGGCCCCTCAGGCCGCCGGTTCGGTGCCGGTGGGCGGGGTGTCGTCGTCCTCGGGGAGGCGGCAGACGCGTTCGAGGAGGATGGCGGCCGCTATGACCGCGAAGCCGGCGAGGACGGAGAAGCCGGCGTAGATGGCCTGGTCGCGGCGGGCGGGGATGTCGAGGAGCTCCAGCAGGAGGACACCGGTGCCGCCGTAGACGCCGCTGACCAGGGCGGCGACCAGCGCGCTGGCGTGGCCGAAGACGACCGCGCGGGCGGCCATCATCGGGTCGACGCCCTTGGCGTCGGGGCGGCGCTCGCGCTGGGCCTTGAACCGGGCGCGCAGGGAGAGCGCCGTGGCGAACAGGACCACGGCGATCAGCGCGAGCACGATGGGCGCGGCCACCGGTACGCCGGGCAGGGTGCCGAGCGAGTTCCAGAGGCGGGCGCCGGCCCAGGACAGGACTCCGGCGACGACGAACACGCCTGCCAGCACCCTGATGCGAAGCTGTTTCACGGTGTCCCTTCAGGTCCCCCCGGACCTGTCGGGCCCGTGGTCGTTGTCGACCTTAACGACTACTCGGGCAGTCGGAGTTCCAGATCCGCGCGGGGCGCGACTCCCTCGCGGGTGACGGCGGACAGCAGACCGGCGACCGGGCCCTGGCCGGGCAGCTCGGCGGCGGGGTCCACGTCGTGCCAGGGAGCGAGGACGAAGGCCCGCTGGTGGGCGCGCGGGTGGGGGAGGGTGAGCCGGGGGTCGGCGGAGGTGACGTCGGCGTAGGACACGATGTCGACGTCCAGGGTGCGCGGACCCCACTGCTCGTCGCGGACCCGGTGGAACGCCTCCTCGACGGCCTGCGCCCGCTCCAGCAGGGAGGACGGCGGCAAGGTGGTCTTCAGGACCACCACCGCGTTCAGGTACGAGGGCTGGCTGCCGGGCTCGACGCCCCACGGCTCGGTCTCGTACACCGGGGAGACGGCCTTGACGCGGACGCCAGGGGTGTCCTCCAGCGCGTCCACGGCGCCCTGGAGGGTCTCCAGGCGGTTGCCGAGGTTGGAGCCCAGGGAGAGGACGGCCCGCTGGGGGTTGTGCAGGGTGGAGTCGGCGTCGTCGACCTGCTGGACGACGGACGCGGGCACCGGCTGGACGGTCGGGTCGCTGTGACCCTTGCTGAACGGGCGGGTCATGCTCGGCTCCGGAGGATGGTGACGGTCACGTCGTCGAAGGGGACGGTGATCGGGGCGTCCGGCTTGTGGACGCAGACCTCGACCTCCCGCACCCCCTCGTGCTTCAGACAGGTCTGGGCGATCCGCTCGGCGAGGGTCTCGATCAGGTTGACCGGCTCGCCCTCGACCACGGCCACGGCCTCCTCGGCCACGATGCCGTAGTGCACGGTCTTGGTGAGGTCGTCGTCGGCCGCGGCCGGGCGGGTGTCCAGACCCAGGACGAGGTCCACGATGAAGGTCTGGCCCTCCTCGCGTTCCTTGGGGAACACCCCGTGGTGCCCGCGGGCCTTCAGGCCCCGCAGCGCGACACGATCCACGCGAATCACTCCTGCAATCGTCGGGAACGGCCGGTCGCTGCCGCGCTCGGGCGGCACACCGGCCCTGCACGAATCTACCCGCGCGCACGGACACGGCCGGGCCACGGGGGTGTGGCCCGGTGCCGGTACCGGAAGGTTTCACCGGGCGTTTGCCCAGGTGTCCGCCCGGAGGGACCGGTCCTGCCGTCGGCTGGTAGCCGCACTCACCCCGGCGAAGGTGACGCGAACCACGCCTCAGGCCAGAGTGCCGTCGTCCGGTCCCACGCCCTCGTCGCCGCCGGCCCCGCCTTCGTCCTCCTCCTCGTCCTCCTCGGACGTGGCGAGGACCGGGGAGGCGTGGTGGGACCACAGCTTCCAGCCCTCGGGGGTGCGCCGGAACACATTGGTGGCGACGACGAGCTGCCCCACCAGCGGCCCCAGCTCCTCGCCCTCCTCGGGCGCGGGCCCGCCGCTGAGGATGTTCTCGGTGCAGCTCACGATCGCGGTGTCCCCGGTCACGGAGACGTGCACGTCGGTGAGGAAGAACTGGATGTAGTCGGTGTTCGCCATGATCAGCGCGTACGACCTGAGCACCTCGCCGCGCCCGGTGAGCACCGGCCAGCCGGGGTGGACGCAGGAGACGACCCCGGTGTCGGCGGGGTCGTGGTACTCCTCGTCGACGCCCAGGTCGGCCGGGGCCAGCCAGAGCCCGGCCACCTCCTCGAAG
Organism: Streptomyces sp. NPDC018263; assembly: GCF_055562575.1. Lineage (NCBI taxonomy): Bacteria > Bacillati > Actinomycetota > Actinomycetes > Kitasatosporales > Streptomycetaceae > Streptomyces > Streptomyces sp. NPDC018263. The sequence goes on along the minus strand of NZ_JBVHFA010000003.1, from coordinate 52,985 downwards.
TCGCCGCGCTCCATCGCCTCGTAGAAGGAGGTGTTGGCGGCGGACACCTCTTCGACGTCGACGTCCGCGGCGCTCACCGGGCGCCCTCGATCGCGCGCGCCACCCGGACCGCGTCGGCCGTGGCCCGTACCTCGTGGACGCGGACGGCCCAGGCGCCGGACCGGGCGGCGAGAGCGGAGACGGCGGCGGTGGCGGCGTCGCGTTCGCGGGCCGGCGGGGTGGTGCCCCCGGGGCCGGCCAGGACGTGGCCGAGGAAGCGTTTGCGGGAGGCGGCGACCAGAAGAGGGTGGCCCAGCGCGCGCAGCCGGTCGAGGTGGGCGAGGAGGGCGAGGTCGTGCTCGGCCTCCTTGGAGAAGCCGAGACCGGGGTCGACGACGACGCGCTCCGGGGCGACGCCCGCGGCGAGGACGGCCTCCACGCGCGCGTGCAGCTCGTCGCAGACCTCGCTGACGACGTCCTCGTAGACGCCCCGGACGTTGCCGCCCTCCAGGAGGCCGCGCCAGTGCATGACCACGAAGGGGGCGCCCGCGGCGGCGACCACGGGCAGCATGGCGGGGTCGGCGAGGCCGCCGCTGACGTCGTTGACGAGGACGGCACCCGCCGCGAGCGCCTGCTCGGCGACGGCCGCGCGCATGGTGTCCACGGATACGGTCACACCTTCGGCGGCCAGCCCGCGCACGACCGGGATCACACGGCGCAGTTCCTCGGCCTCGTCCACGCGGGACGCGCCGGGCCGGGTGGACTCGCCGCCGACGTCGACCAGATCGGCGCCCTCGGCCGTGAGGTCGAGCCCGTGCTTGACGGCGGCCGTGGTGTCGAACCAGCGGCCGCCGTCGGAGAAGGAGTCGGGGGTGACGTTGACGACGCCCATGACCGCGCAGCGGTCCCACGTCGGAAGACCCGCCACTTCGCCGCGTCCGCTGAGGTTCTTCATACGTTCAGCGTAGGCCCGAGGTGCACGGCGAAGGTGCGCGGGTCGGTACGGAACGGCCCCTTCCGGACCGCCTCGGCAAGGCGGTCCGGGGCCTTCGGGCCCCTCCGCGCGAGGCGCGCGGGATTGGTCCGGCCGGGTCAGGCGGCCCGTACGCCGCGCTCGTGGGAGCGGTGGGCGCAGGGCCGGGCCGCGGCGTTCCGGCGGCGACGCAGAAAGCGGGGCAGCGGCAGCGCGAGGTCCACGAAGCCCTCCGCCTGCATCGCGGCGAAGCCGATGCGGGGCAGGTCGGCCGAGGCCCGGTAGACGACGAAGCGGGGCTCCCAGCGTGGCTGGAACTTGGCGTTGAACTTGTACAGCGACTCGATCTGGAACCAGCGGGAGAGGAACACCAGCAGCCCCCGCCAGGCCCGCAGCACCGGCCCGGCGCCGATCTTCTCTCCGCGCGCGAGGGCGGAGCGGAACATGGCGAAGTTGAGCGAGACGCGGGTGATGCCGAGCTTGGGCGCGGCCTGGAGGGCGGCGACGATGAGCAGCTCGTTCATGCCGGGGTCGGCCGACCGGTCACGGCGCATCAGGTCCAGCGAGACGCCGTCCGCGCCCCACGGCACGAAGTGCAGGATCGCCTTCAGATCGCCGTACGGGCCGGGTGTGTCGTCCTGTTTGTGGGCGGTGGCGATCAGGCAGTCGCCGTCGGCGGGGTCGCCGATGCGGCCCAGCGCCATGGAGAAGCCACGCTCGTTGTCGGTGCCGCGCCAGTCCTCGGCGGCCCGCCGCACCCGCTCCAGCTCGGCGCCGGTGAGGTCACGGACGCGCCGGACGCGGGTCTCGTAGCCGGCCCGCTCGATGCGCTTGACCATCTGGCGCACATTGCGCATCGCGCGTCCGGCGAGGGAGAAATCCGCCACGTCGACCACCGCCTCGTCGCCCAGCTCCAGGGCGTCCAGGCCGGTCTCACGGGTCCACACCTCGCCGCCCGTCTCCGAGCAGCCCATGACGGCAGGGGTCCAGGAGTGGGCCTTGGCCTCGTCCATGAAGCGCTCGATGGCGCCGGGCCACGCCTCCACGTCCCCGATGGGATCGCCGCTGGCCAGCATCACGCCGGAGACGACGCGGTAGGTGACGGCGGCCTTGCCGCTGGGGGAGAAGACGACGGCCTTGTCCCGGCGCAGCGCGAAGTGGCCGAGGGAGTCGCGGCGGCCGTGCCGGTCCAGCAGGTCCCGCAGGCGCGCCTCGTCCTCCTCGGTGAGGCGGGCGGCGGGGTGTTCGGGCCGGAAGGCGAGGTAGCTGGTGGTGACGGCGGTGAGCCAGCCGAGGGCGCCGAGGGAGAAGGCGACCGTCCAGGAGGTGCTGCCCTGGTAGTCGACGGGGCCCTCGAAGCCGAACAGGCCGTAGACCACATGGGTCAGCCGATCGGCCAGGCTCGGGTCGCCGAGGGTGCGATGGGGGTGGACGCTGACGATGACCAGTCCGAGGACGAGGGAACCGGCGCTCATGAGGACGAAGTTGGCCAGGGCCCGCCAGCGGCTGCGCGGGTCGGGCAGCGCGTCGAACTCGGCGCGGTGGCGCAGCAGCGGCACCAGCAGCGCGACCGAGATGAACACGCCGAGCAGCGAGTGCCGGTACACGAACTCGGCGACCGCGCCGGCCGGCAGCAGCACGACGGCGGCCCGCCAGGCGCGCCTCTTGCGGCGCCTGAGCCCGTGCGCGAGCAGGAGCAGCAGCACGCCCGCGCTGAGCGAGAGGGCCGCGGCGAACGGCCCGAAGGAGCCGGGCAGCGCCTCCGCGAGGGCGTGCATACGGCTGTGACGGAAGCGCGGGAACACGCCCGCGGCGATGTCGAGCAGACCGACGAGGGCGCACGCCCGGCCGATCAGGGTGGGGACGGCCTCGGCACGCGGGCCGCGCAGTATGCGCCGCGCCCGGTTCGAAGGCCGCGGAACCCCGCCCGACAATTCCCCATCTATCCTGACAGACATCGCATCCCGTAGCTCTGCGAGAGACCTTGAAACCCGGTGCCGATCGGGCATCCGGTGACATTGCGCCCTCTAGGACGGTGTCTTGGGGAAACAGGTTCCTCCCGCTCCGGAAAGTCGGGTCAAAGGTCAAGGAAAGCCTGGGACAAGTCCGTGCCTCCGCACGGGTGTCCGGGCGGAAAGCGCAGGCAGGAACAGCCATGGGTCTCACGAGCAACTCACTTCTGGTGCTGGCGGTGGCGGTCGCCGTGGTGCTGTTCGGGGCCACACTGTGGCTGTGGCCGCGCCTGGCCCGGCGGAGCTGGCGCGCCCTCGGCGGCCGGGTGGGCCTGCTGCTCGCCACCCAGTTGGCGCTCATCTGCTCCCTGGGTGTGGCCGCCAACCAGGCGTTCGGCTTCTACGCGGGCTGGGACGACCTGCTGGGCCGGGAGACCGAACAGGGCGTCCTCGTCGACCAGTCGGCCGTCACCACCGGCGCCGGCGGCCCGCTCCGGGTGGTCAGCAGCAAGTCCCCGCCGGGCGACGGCGGTTCGCGGGCCTCGGTGGTGGGCCAGGTCCAGAAGGTCGACATCGTCGGCCGCGTCTCCCGCATCGCCACCCCGGCGTACGTGTATCTGCCCCCGGAGTACTTCCAGCCCCGGTTCCGCACCCGTACGTTCCCGGTCTCGGTGGTGCTGACCGGGTACCCCGGCACCGCGCAGGCCCTCGTCACCAAGCTCAAGTACCCGGCCGTGGCATGGGGCCTGGCCAAGGACGGGCGGGCGCAGCCGATGATCCTGGTGATGATGCGGCCCACCGTGGCGCCCCCGCGCGACACCGAGTGCGTGGACATCCCGCGCGGCCCGCAGACCGAGACCTTCTTCGCCAAGGACCTCCCCGAGGCCGTCCTCGCCCACTACCGGGCCGGCGCCCGCCCCGGAAGCTGGGGCATCATCGGCGACTCCACCGGCGGCTACTGCGCCCTCAAGCTCGCCATGCGCCACCCGGACGTCTACGCGGCCGGCGCGGGCCTGTCGGCGTACTACACCGCGCCCGTCGACCCCACCACCGGCGACCTCTTCCACGGCGACCGCAGCCTGCGTGATCACGCCGATCTGCACTGGCTGCTCGCGCACGAACCGGCGCCCGACACCTCCCTGCTCGTCACCAGCAGCAAGGTCGGCGAACACAACTACCGGGACACCCTGAGGTTCGTGAAGGAGGTGCGCGCCACCGGCCGGACCAGGATCTCCTCCATCATCCTGGAGAGCGGCGGCCACAACTTCAACACCTGGCGGCGCGAGATCCCGCCCGCCCTCCAGTGGCTCAGCGGGCAGCTCAGCGACCGTTGAGCCGGGGGTGCTGAAACCCCGTGAAGCCCTTGGCGTGGCCGGATTTTTGGGCCTCGGGGGCCCATGAGGCGCCTACGCGCGGTAAGTTTCTGGCCATGCCACGAGGACGCCACCGCCATTCCCCGCCTCTGCACCGGCTGTTGCCTCCCTCGGCGATCGCCGGTGTCGCCGTCGTCTGCGCGCTGGCTCCCTGGGTGTTCTCCTCCCTCGGGGTGGTGCGCGCCCTGGCCGGCGTCGCCGCGCTCACGGCGGTCGGCGGCGCGGTCGTGATGCGCCAGTGGGACGCACAGGCGGGCAAGCAGGTCGCCGAGCTGACCCGCGCCCGTGCCAGCGACGAATGGCGGTACGACGAACGGGTCGCCGAGCTGGAGACCGACCTGGAGGAGTCGCGCGAGCTGCGCGCCAAACTGGAGGCGCGCCTGCGCGCCAAGCGCGCCGAACTGGCCGGGCTGCGCAACGAGCACGCCTCCCTGCTGCGCCGGTATGCCACCGCCGAGACCGAGCGCGCCAGCGCGCTGGAGGGGCGGCGGCTGCTGGAGATCGAGGCGGTCCCGGAGTCCGGCACCCTCGCGCTGACGGCCGGGCCGAGCGCGGAGGTCGCGGCGGACACCGTCGAGGTTCCGCAGCCCCCGACGGCCGTCACGGCCAAGGAGCTGTACCTGAAGGCCGCGAGCGCACTGGCGCGGCTGGAGCGGTCGGCCGAGGAGCCGGAGGCCGAGGTGGGGGCCGTGGCCAAAGGAGATCCGGACAGTGGGGGCACCCAGGCCGGCGTCGCCGCCGACCACGACGACGACCACGCCGCCGCCGAGCGAGCCGAGGCGTCCGCCGAGGGTCTGGGACCCGTGGACGCCGAAGGCGAAGTGACCGAGGCGCACACCGGCCCCGAGGGCGAGACGCCGCAGGAGGGGCAGGCGCACACCGTCGCCGGGCAGCGCCCCGCCGGGCACTTCACGGTGCCGACCGCCGTCGCCGTCGTTCCGGCCGCGCCCTCCCGGCGTCCGCTGGTCGAGGGCGGGTTCGACTTCTTCGGTACCCAGAAGGACACCTCGGCGGAGCTGGACGTGCGCAACGAGGACCTGGCCGACGTGGTCGGACAGGAGGCCCTCGCGCTGCACAAGGCCGACGCCGGGTCCGCGTACAAGCCGGCCGGCACCTACGACGTGGGCCAGATCATCGACCTGACCGCGCACGACGAGACCGAGCACATCGACGTGGAGGGGCTGCGCAGCGCGGCCTCCTGATTCCGTCTCCCCCGCGACGTGGGGGAGACTGGAACGCATGACTGCCACGGAGACCACGGTCGGGATCGGCGGTGCCGCCGAGAGCACCGACATGGTGCTCAACATCGGCCCCCAGCACCCCTCCACGCACGGCGTGCTCCGGCTGCGGCTGGTGCTGGACGGCGAGCGCATCCAGCGCGCCGAGCCGGTGATCGGCTACATGCACCGGGGCGCGGAGAAGCTGTTCGAGGCCCGTGACTACCGGCAGATCATCATGCTGGCCAACCGCCACGACTGGCTGTCGGCGTTCTCCAACGAGCTGGGCGTGGTCATCGCCGTCGAGCGGATGCTCGGCATGGAGGTGCCCGAGCGCGCGGTGTGGACCCGCACCCTGCTCGCCGAGCTGAACCGGGTGCTCAACCACCTGATGTTCCTCGGCTCCTATCCGCTGGAGCTGGGCGGGATCACCCCGGTCTTCTACGCGTTCCGGGAGCGCGAGGTGCTCCAGAACGTGATGGAGGAGGTCTCCGGCGGGCGCATGCACTACATGTTCAACCGGGTCGGCGGCCTCAAGGAGGACCTCACCGACGGCTGGACCGGCCGCGCGCGGGAGGCGGTGGCCGCCGTCCGCTCCCGCATGGACGTCTTCGACGACCTGGTCCTCGGCAACGAGATCTTCCGGGGGCGCACGCGGGGCGTGGGGGCACTGACCCCGCAGGCCGTGCACGCGTACGGCGTGAGCGGGCCCATCGCGCGCGCCTCGGGCGTCGACTTCGACCTGCGCCGCGACGAGCCGTACCTCGCCTACGGGGACCTCCAGGACACCCTGAAGGTCGTCACCCGGAGTGAGGGCGACTGCCTGGCCCGCTTCGAGGTGCTGCTGGAGCAGACCCACAACGCGCTCGACCTCGCGGACGCCTGTCTGGACCGGCTCGCGGAGCTGCCGCCCGGCCCGGTCAACCAGCGGCTCCCCAAGGTGCTGAAGGCGCCCGAGGGGCACACCTACGCCTGGACCGAGAACCCGCTCGGCATCAACGGCTACTACCTGGTCAGCAAGGGCGAGAAGACGCCGTACCGGCTGAAGCTCAGGTCGGCGTCGTACAACAACATCCAGGTGCTGGGGGAGCTGCTGCCGGGGACGCTGGTGTCCGACATGGTGGCGATCCTGGGGTCGCTGTTCTTCGTGGTGGGCGACATTGATAAGTAGCGCCAAGTAGCGGCACGTAGGTCTACAGGGGCGACTCGGGCAGGCCCGTCGGCTGGAGGAGCCAGCCGAAGTCGCCGAGGCCGCCCGGCGCGGTGAGTTCGGCGGCGGCTCCGGCGCCCGCGAGGGCGCGTACGTAGGCGGCGGGGTCGGTGCCGGCCAGCGCGAGCGGGGGGCGTGCGCCGGTGACGTCCAGCGCGCGCAGGGCCTCGCGCTGGGTGAGCAGGCGGGGGGTGCCGTGGGTGCTCCCGGCCGCCGCGCAGGCGTCCAGGGCGACGTGCGCGGTGATGTCGCACGTCCCGTCGGGCACCGGGGCCGTCTCCCGGCCCGCCCGGAAGCCGGTGAGCGTGCCGTAGGGCGGGCGGGTGGAGAGGGTGTGGCCGTAGTCCACGGCCACCGCGAGACCCCGCTCCACCCGGCCGGCGGCTGCTGCCCAGGCCCGGTCCCTCGGCAGCCCGATCTCCGCCCGCAGCCCCTCCTCGGCGGCCAGGGGCCACCAGCGGGCCAGCCACTCGGCCTCCGCGCCCGTCACCGGCTCCCCGAGTCGCTCGGTGCCGTCCGGCACGACCAGCACCAGCCGGGGCACACCCGCGCGGTCGGTCTCGGCCACGTCCACGGGCACGTTGTCCAGCCACTCGTTGGCGAACAGCAGCCCGGTGACCGTGTCGGGCACCTCGGCCCGCCACTCGACCCGCCCGTCCAGCCCCTCGGGCCGCTCCGCGACCTCCACGGCGTACGCCCGCGTGCGCGCCGCCACCTCATCGGGCAGCGCGGCCAGCACCCCCTTGGTCAACTCCCCGCGTCCGGCGCCCAGATCGACGAAGTCCAGCATCTCGGGCCGCCCCAGCGCGACATCCACCCGGCACAGCAGCCGGGCCACGGCGGCGGCGAACAGCGGCGAGGCGTGCACGGAGGTGCGGAAGTGCCCGGCAGGTCCCTCGGGACGCCGGTAGAAGCCCCCGGGGCCGTACAGCGCCCGCTCCGTGGCCTCCCGCCAGCCCTGCTCCGATCTCTCCCGCATCGGGTCAGCCTAGGCGTACAGAGGACCGGGACATCCACCTTGCGGCGTACGTGTGCCGGGCACGGATCGCCCCTTCGGCTGACCCGTGCGCGCACCGGGTTTCCTTACGCTGATGACGTGCAGCGCCTCTATGACTTCCTCCGCCGACACCCCACAGGGGTCGACTGCTTCTGGGCCGTCGTCCTGCTCGGGCTCTCCGGCGTGAGCGTGGTGAACATGGACGGCACCCCGCACCACCACGGCTCCTTCGCCGCGGCCTGGACGATCTCCACCGTGCTGTGCGTGATCCTCGCCCTGCGCCGCCGCCTGCCGGACCTGATGCTGGTCGCCGTGCTGGTCACCGGGCTGGCGCAGCTCATCCTGGACGTCGAGCCGCTCGTCGCCGACTTCACCATGCTGGTGATCATCTACACGGTCGCCGCGACCGGCGCCCTGTGGGCCTCCCGGCTGGCGCTCGCCACCAGCCTGGTCGCGGCCACGCTGGCGCAACTGCGCTGGCCCAACGAACAGGTCAGCGGGCTCGGGCAGATCGCGCTCGCGGTGTTCCAGACGGTGCCGTTCGCCCTGGCCTGGGTCCTCGGCGACTCGATGCGCACCCGCCGCGCCTACTTCGCCCAGCTCGAGGAGCGGGCCGCCCGGCTGGAGAAGGAGCGCGAGGCGCAGGCCAAGGTCGCCGTCGCCGCCGAGCGCGCCCGGATCGCCCGCGAGCTGCACGACGTGGTCGCGCACAACGTCTCGGTGATGGTGGTGCAGGCCGACGGCGCCGCCTACGTCCTGGACGCCGCCCCCGACCAGGCCCGCCAGGCCCTGGAGACGATCTCCTCCACCGGCCGCCAGGCGCTGGCCGAGATGCGCCGCCTGCTGGGCGTCCTGCGCACCGGAGAGCACCAGGAGAGCGGGGAGTACGTCCCGCAGCCCGACGTGGAGCAGATCGACGACCTGATCGAGCAGTGCCGCGACGCCGGGCTGCCGGTCGACTTCAAGGTCGAGGGCACCCCGCGCCCGCTGCCCAGCGGCGTGGAGCTGACCGCGTACCGGATCGTGCAGGAGGCGCTCACCAACACCCGCAAGCACGGCGGGCCCGAGGCGGGCGCCAGCGTCCGGCTGGTGTACTTCGACGACGGGCTCGGCCTGCTGGTCGAGGACGACGGCAAGGGCGCCCCGCACGAGCTGTACGAGGAGGGCGGCGCGGACGGCCAGGGACACGGCCTGATCGGCATGCGGGAGCGGGTCGGCATGGTCGGCGGCACCCTGGACGCCGGGCCGCGCCCCGGCGGAGGCTTCCGCATCAGCGCGCTGCTCCCGCTGAAACCGGCGCACTGACACCTGTCACGAACGCGCCCCGCACACCCCGCGCCCCGCGCACCCCGAGAAGGACACGGAAGAGGACCCCGATGGCGATCCGCGTGATGCTCGTCGACGATCAGGTGCTGCTGCGCACCGGTTTCCGGATGGTGCTCGCCGCCCAGCCGGACATGGAGGTCGTCGCGGAGGCGGGCGACGGCGTGGAGGCGCTCCAGGTGCTGCGCACCACCCCGGTCGACGTGGTCCTGATGGACGTGCGCATGCCCAAGCTGGACGGTGTGGAGACCACCCGGCGCATCTGCTCCGAGCCCGAGCCGCCCAAGGTGCTCATCCTGACCACGTTCGACCTGGACGAGTACGCGTTCTCCGGGCTGAAGGCGGGCGCCTCCGGCTTCATGCTCAAGGACGTGCCGCCGGGCGAGCTGCTCAGCGCGATCCGCGCGGTGCACAGCGGGGACGCGGTGGTGGCGCCCTCCACCACGCGCCGGCTGCTCGACCGGTTCGCCCCGATGCTGCCCTCGGCCGTGCAGGAGCCCCGGCACGCGGAGCTGTCCCGGCTCACCGAGCGCGAGCGCGAGGTCATGGTGCTGGTCGCCCAGGGGCTCTCCAACGGCGAGATCGCCGCCCGGCTGGTCCTCTCCGAGGCCACCGTGAAGACCCATGTGGGCCGCATCCTCACCAAGCTGGGGCTGCGCGACCGGGTCCAGGTGGTCGTCCTCGCCTACGAGACCGGGCTGGTCCGCGCGGGCGGGCGTCCCTGAGCCTCAGCGCAGTACGCCCTCGATGAAGTCGCTGCCCAGCCGGGACACGGCGGCCAGGTCCAACTGGTGCTGGACGTACCGGCCCTGGCGGCAACTGGTGATCAGGCCGGCCTTTTTCAGCACGGCCAGGTGGCGGGATATCTCGGGCGCGGACATGCCGTGGGCGTCGGCGAGTTCGCTGGTGCTGTGCGGGCTGCGGGCGAGGTGGCGGCACAGGCGCAGGCGCGCGGGGTGGGCGAGGGCCTCCATGCGGAGGGTGAGCTGCTCGACGGTGGGAGCCTGGGGGCGGGTGGCCTTCGCGGGGTAGGTGATCACGGGCTGCCAGTCGTACCGGTGCAGCACCATCACGTGCGGCCAGCCGAGGCTGGTGGGCACCAGGACGAGGCCGCCGTCACCGGTGGTGCCCCGGCCCACGAGGAGCTTGTCGATGGTGACGATCCCGGCCTCCTCGTCCAGCGACACCGCGCCGGAGAGCGAGGAGAGGGCCTCGGCGGGGCCCTTGCGGCGCAGCAGCTCGGTCTTGTGCCGTGCGTCGGCGGCGAGTTGGGGCTGGAGCCGGGCCCAGGTGTCGGCGAAGAACGCCTCGTCGCAGTCGAGCACGAGCTGCCGGAACCAGGCGCGGACCGTCGGCGGGTCGTCCAGCAGCCGCCGCGCGAACCGCTCCTGGACGGCGCCGCGCGCGGCGGCCAGGTCCAGGGCCCGGCGGCGCAGCTCCGGGTCGCCCAGCGGGCCGAGGCTCTGCCGGGAGTACTGGGAGTGGCAGGTGAACTCCAGCGCCGCGTCGACGAACTGCTCGTCCGTCAGCTTGTCCAGCAGGTCGAGTTCCTCGGCGAGCGTCCCGCCCGGCAGCCCTCGCCGGCCGGGGAGTCCGGCGAAGGGGGCGAACACGTCGGAGAACGTGGTGCGCCACAGGAAGTCCGCCTCGCAGAGCCGGTCGGCCAGACAGGGGTCCAGCCGGCTGGACACGGCGGTCACCCAGCCCTGGAGGTCCGGGTGGTGACCGGGCTCGCTGAGCGCGTGCAGGGCCATCCCCAGCTCGGCCAGCGGTGAGGGCACCACGGAGATGCGCTCCGCCGGGAGCCCCTTGACGTCGATGGTCACGCTCATGTGCCCATGGTGCCCCCCACCACTGACAACGCCCCCCGGATTGACGACGGTCGTCAATCCGCGCGACCTCCGGGGCGGACCCGGAGCAGAGTGGGAGCCGCCGGGGCAGCCACGGAGCCCGACCGGCCGACGATCAGTCCTCGTCCCGCGAAGGCGGACCATGAGCCTCATCCAGCAGCACCTCTTCGACACCCACCGCGCCCGTCAGCACGGCGAGCCCTCCCCGCCCGACCCCGGCGCGGGCATGCTCCGCCTGCTGGGCGCCCTGCGCGAGCGGCGCCGTTTCCGGGCGGTCCTCGCGGGGCGCCCGGCGAGCGGGCGGCTCAGAGGGTTCCTGGGCCGTCTGGGCCTCTTGGCCCGCCGTACGCCGTAGCCGCCTCAGCCCAGTCGCCCGGCGAAGTCCACGGCCGCGTCCCGTACGTCGCGTGCCGTCCACTCCAGGCCCGCCGCGCGTACCCCGGTCTCCGTGACGGAGAGGCCGGGGCCGCGGGAGTCCCAGGCGCCGGAGAACAGGAGCGTGCCGGTCTCCTCGGCCTGCCGTACCGCCGCCTCCGCCAGGACCTCGGGCTCGAACGGGAGCCAGACCTGGAAGTCGTGGGTGTGCGGCACGTCGGGGTGGACCCGTGCCCAGGGGAGCCCGGCCGCGGCGAACCCCTCGCGCAGCGCGGCGGCGACCACGCGCGCGTGCCGGACGTACTCGGGGAGTCTCGGCAGCTCCCGGCCCAGGCCGACGAGGGCCGACAGCGCGGTGGGGAACTGCTGGAAGACCATGCCCCCGTACCGGTGCCGCCAGGTGCGCGCCTCCTCCACGAGGCTCGCGGGACCGGCGAGCGCGGCGCCGCCCAGGCCGCCGAGGGACTTGTAGAACGACACGTAGACGCTGTCGGCCAGGGCCGCGATCTCGTCCAGGGGGCGGCCGAAGTGCTCGGTGGCCTCCCAGAGGCGGGCGCCGTCGAAGTGCACCACCGCCTCGCGCTCCCGCGCGGCGGCGACCGCCCCGGTCAGCTCCTCCCAGGAGGGGAGCAGGAACCCGGCGTCGCGCAGCGGGAGTTCCAGCATGAGGGCGCCGACGGGCTCGTCCAGGCCGTGCACGTCGGCCGCCGTCACCGGGCGCGGCTCCTGGCTGACGGTGACCGGGCGCAACCCGCTGACCTGGCTGAACGCATGCCGCTCGTGCACCTCGGGGTGGGACAGGGCGTGCAGGGCGACGGCCGGGTTGCCGGTGCGGCCGGCCCAGCAGCGCAGGGCGACCTGCTGGGCCATGGTGCCGGTCGGGAAGAACACGGCGGCCTCGGTGCCGAGCAGCTCCGCGACCCGGCGCTCCAGGGCGGCGACCACGCCGTCGCCGTAGACGTCGGCGGGTTCGTCCAGGTCGTACACCTCGGGTGCCGCCCCGGTCAGTTCGGTGAGGCGCTCGCGGAGGGTGCCGCGCCAGCCCGCGCGTGACAGCACGCGCGGGGCGGTGCGCATCGCGGTCCGGCGCCGCTCCCGTATCGAAGGTCGCTCTTCGTCCTCGGTCGTGTCGCTCATGCGGGGGATCATGCCGCGCCGGGCCCCGCGGGGGTACCCGGTTTCCGGGCGGGCCGGCGCGGCCCGGTGTGATGGCCCACAGCCTGTGGACAACCGGGGGCCGGTCGCCGGATAGCGTTAACATGACGAGAAATCGTCCGGTACCCAGAGCGGACTGGAACGGGAAGGTCACGGTCGCGTGAGTACAGTCCCCCCCACAGACAGCAAAGACAGCACAGGCACCCAGGGCCGCCCCGCGCGGCTCACGGTAGGCGTGGTCGGCGCCGGACGCGTGGGCCCCGCCCTGGCCGCGTCCCTCCAGCTCGCCGGACACCGCCCGGTGGCCGTCTCCGGCGTCTCCGACGCCTCCCGCAGGCGCGCCGAGAAGATGCTGCCCGGCGTGCCCCTGGTGCCGCCCGCCGAGGTGCTCCGGCGCGCCGACCTGGTGCTGCTCACCGTCCCCGACGACGCCCTGCCGGGCCTGGTCACCGGCCTCGCCGAGACCGGCGCCGTCCGCCCCGGCCAGCTCCTGGTGCACACCTCCGGCCGGTACGGCGTCTCGGTGCTCGACCCGGCCCTGCGCGCGGGCGCGCTGCCGCTCGCGCTGCACCCGGCGATGACCTTCACCGGCAGCCCCGTCGACGTCCAGCGCCTCGCGGGCTGCTCCTTCGGCGTCACCGCGCCCGGGGAACTGCGGCTCGCGGCCGAGGCCCTGGTCATCGAGATGGGCGGCGAGCCGGAGTGGATCAGCGAGGAGAGCCGCCCGCTCTACCACGCGGCCCTCGCCCTGGGTTCCAACCACCTGATCACCCTGGTCGCCCAGTCCATGGAGCTGCTGCGCAAGGCCGGGGTCGGTGCCCCGGACCGGATGCTGGGCCCGCTGCTGGGCGCCGCCCTGGACAACGCCCTGCGCTCCGGCGACGCGGCCCTGACCGGCCCTGTCGCGCGCGGGGACGCGGGCACGGTCGCCGCGCACATCGCCGAGCTGCGCGAGCACTCCCCGCAGACCGTCGCCGGCTATGTGGCGATGGCCCGCGCGACCGCCGACCGCGCCCTCGCCCACGGCCTGCTCAAGGCCGAGCTGGCCGAGGACCTGCTCGGCGTGCTCGCCGACCAGGAGACCGGCACCGGCAGCGCACCCGGCACCGAAGCGGACGACGACGAGAACGGCCCCGAGGGGAACGACCGATGACCACCGCCCTGCTGAGCACCGCCGACGAGCTGCACGCCCGCGTGCGCCACGGCCGCCGTGCCGTCGTGATGACCATGGGCGCCCTGCACGAGGGCCACGCCACGCTGATCCGCACCGCCCGCGAGATCGCCGGGCCGGACGGCGAGGTCGTCGTCACCGTCTTCGTCAACCCGCTCCAGTTCGGCGCCGGCGAGGACCTCGACCGCTACCCGCGCACCCTGGACGCCGACCTCGCGCTCGCCCGGCGCGCGGGCGCCGACGCGGTGTTCGCGCCCTCCGTCGAGGAGGTCTACCCCGGCGGCGAGCCCCAGGTGCGGATCACCGCGGGCCCCATGGGCGGCCGCCTGGAGGGCGCCACCCGCCCCGGCCACTTCGACGGCATGCTCACCGTCGTCGCCAAGCTGCTGCACCTCACCCGGCCCGACGTGGCGCTGTACGGGCAGAAGGACGCCCAGCAGCTCGCGCTCATCCGGCGCATGGTGCGCGACCTCAACTTCGGCGTGGAGATCGTCGGCGTGCCCACGGTCCGCGAGGAGGACGGGCTCGCCCTGTCCAGCCGCAACCGCTACCTCGCCCCCGAGGAGCGCGCCACCGCCCTCGCCCTGTCCCGCGCCCTGTTCGCCGGCCGCGACCGGCACGCGGCCCAGGAGGCGCTGCGCGCGCGGGCCCTGGAAGTGCCGTCCACGCACGCGCGTGCCGAGGCGCTGAGCGCCATAGGCGAGTCGCGGGCGGCGGCCGACGCGCACGCCGTGGCCACCGCGGCGCCCGGCGGCCCGGCCGCCGTCCGCGCGGCCGCCCGCCAGGTCCTGGACGACGCCGCCCGCTTCGACCCGCCGCTCGACCTGGACTACCTCGCTCTGGTCGACCCGGCCGACTTCACCGAGATCGCCGACGACTTCACCGGCGAGGCGGTCCTCGCCGTGGCCGCGCGGGTCGGCTCCACCCGGCTGATCGACAACATCCCGCTCACCTTCGGCAGCCCTGGAGCCGCCCTGTGAACAGCACCGGCATACGACTGCACGCGCCCGCCCCCGGCTGGTCCATCCCGGCCGACGTCGTGGTGGTCGGCTCCGGAGTGGCCGGCCTGACCGCCGCGCTGCGCTGCGAGGCGGCCGGCCTGACGACGGTCGTCGTCACCAAGGCCCGCCTGGACGACGGCTCCACCCGCTGGGCGCAGGGCGGCATCGCGGCGGCCCTGGGCGACGGCGACACCCCCGGACAGCACCTGGACGACACCCTGGTCGCGGGCGCGGGCCTGTGCGACGAGAACGCCGTACGCCTCCTGGTCACCGAGGGCCCCGACGCCGTACGGCGGCTGATCGACACCGGCGCCCGGTTCGACACCGACGACGCGGGCTCCATCCAGCTCACCCGCGAGGGCGGCCACCACCGGCGCCGTATCGCCCACGCGGGCGGGGACGCCACCGGCGCGGAGATCTCCCGCGCGCTGGTCGACGCCGTCCGCGCGCGGGGCCTGCGCACCATCGAGAACGCGCTCGTGCTGGATCTGCTCACCGACGCCGAGGGCCGCACCGCCGGGGTCACCCTGCACGTCATGGGCGAGGGCCAGCACGACGGCGTGGGCGCCGTGCACGCGCCCGCCGTGGTGCTCGCCACCGGCGGCATGGGCCAGGTGTTCTCCGCGACCACCAACCCCTCGGTCTCCACCGGCGACGGCGTGGCACTGGCGCTGCGCGCGGGCGCCGAGGTCAGCGACCTGGAGTTCGTGCAGTTCCACCCCACCGTGCTCTTCCTCGGCCCCGACGCGGAGGGCCAGCAGCCGCTGGTCTCCGAGGCGGTGCGCGGCGAGGGCGCCCACCTGGTCGACGCCGACGGCACGCGCTTCATGGCCGGGCAGCACGAGCTGGCCGAGCTGGCGCCGCGCGACATCGTCGCCAAGGGCATCACGCGGCGGATGCAGGAGCTGGGCGCCGAGCACATGTACCTGGACGGCAGGCACTTCGGCGCCGACATGTGGGAGCACCGCTTCCCGACCATCCTGGCCGCCTGCCGCGCCCACGGCATCGACCCGGTCACCGAGCCCATCCCGGTCGCCCCGGCCGCCCACTACGCCTCCGGCGGCGTCCGCACCGACGACCGCGGCCGTACGACCGTCCCCGGCCTGTACGCGTGCGGCGAGGTCGCCTGCACCGGCGTGCACGGCGCCAACCGGCTCGCCTCCAACTCCCTGCTCGAAGGGCTCGTCTACGCCGAGCGCCTCGCCGCCGACATCGTGGCCGAGCACACCGCGAACGGCCCGCACACGCGCGTGCCCGTCCCCGTCCCGCACCACGGCACCCCCGCGCACCCCCTGCTGGCCCCCGAGGACCGGCTCGCGGTGCAGCGGATCATGAGCGAGGGCGCGGGCGTGCTGCGCTCGGCCGGCTCCCTGGAACGCGCCGCCCGGCGCCTCGCGGAGCTGCACGCCCGCGCCAGCGACACCCTGGACGGCGAGGGCAAGACCGCCGAGCCCGGCGTCGACACCTGGGAGGCCACCAACCTCCTGGACGTGGCCCGCGTCCTGGTCGCCGCCGCCGCGCTGCGCGAGGAGACCCGCGGCTGCCACTGGCGCGAGGACCACGCCGGCCGCGACGACCTCCACTGGCGCCGCCACCTCGTGGTGACCCTCCGCCCGGACCGTTCGCTGGCCGTACGCACCACCGAGAGCGCAGACTTCCCCCCTACCCGGTGACATCTCGGTCCACCGGGTGAACCAGCGTCCCCAGGAGCAGTGACGAACGTGAGCACCGACGACCTTCCCCTCGCCCCGACCGGCGGCTGCGGCGACGGCTGCGCCTGTGGCGCGGACGAGGAGGGCGAAGAGCAACTGGAGTGCGGTCTCGACCCCGCGCTGGCCGCGCTGCTGGCCGATGCCGGGCTCGACCCCGTCGAGATCGAGGACATCGCCAACGTCACCGTCCAGGAGGACCTGGCCGGCGGCGTCGACGTGACCACCGTGGCGACCATCCCCGAGGACGCGGTGGCCACCGCCGACTTCGTCGCCCGCGAGGCCGGCGTGGTCGCGGGCCTCCGGGTCGCCGAGGCCGTGCTCTCCGTCGTCTGCGAGGACGAGTTCGAGGTCGAGCGGCACGTCGAGGACGGCGACCTGATCGAGGCCGGCCAGCGCCTGCTGTCGGTCACCACCCGCACCCGCGACCTGCTCACCGCCGAGCGCAGCGCCCTGAACATCCTGGGCCGCATGTCCGGCATCGCGTCCGCCACGCGCGCCTGGGCCGACGTCCTGGAGGGCAGCCGCACGCGCGTGCGCGACACCCGCAAGACCACCCCCGGCCTGCGCTCGCTGGAGAAGTACGCGGTGCGCTGCGGCGGCGGTGTCAACCACCGCATGTCGCTCTCCGACGCCGCCCTGGTCAAGGACAACCACGTCCTCGCCGCCGGCGGCGTGGCCGCGGCGTTCAAGGCCGTACGGGAGACCTTCCCGGACCTCCCCGTGGAGGTCGAGGTCGACACCCTGCACCAGCTCCGCGAGGCCGTCGAGGCGGGCGCCGACCTGATCCTGCTGGACAACTTCACCCCCGGCGAGTGCGCCGAGGCCGTCGCCATCACGGCCGGCCGCGCCGAGCTGGAGGCGTCCGGGCGGCTCACCCTGGAGAACGCCCGCGCCTACGCCGACACCGGCGTGGACTTCCTGGCCGTCGGCGCCCTCACCCACTCCTCGCCGGTGCTCGACATCGGCCTGGACCTGCGCCCGGTGGAGTGAGGCGGATGCTGCTCACGATCGACGTCGGCAACACCCACACCGTCCTCGGTCTCTTCGACGGCGAGGACATCGTCGAGCACTGGCGCGTGTCCACCGACCCGCGCCGCACGGCCGACGAGCTGGCGGTGCTGCTCCAGGGCCTGATGGGCACGCACCCGCTGCTGGGTGAGGAACTGGGCGACGGCATCCACGGCATCGCCATCTGCGCCACGGTGCCCTCGGTGCTGCACGAGCTGCGCGAGGTCACCCGGCGCTACTACGGCGACGTACCCGCCGTGCTGGTCGAACCCGGCGTCAAGACGGGGGTGCCGGTGCAGTTCGACAACCCCAAGGAGGTCGGCGCCGACCGCATCATCAACACGGTCGCCGCCAACGAGCTGTACGGCGGCCCGGCGATCGTGGTCGACTTCGGCACCGCGACCACCTTCGACGCGATCTCCGCGCGCGGGGAGTACGTCGGCGGGGTCATCGCCCCCGGCATCGAGATCTCGGTGGAGGCGCTCGGTGTCAAGGCCGCGCAGCTCCGCAAGATCGAGGTGGCCCGCCCGCGCAACGTGATCGGCAAGAGCACCGTCGAGGCGATGCAGTCCGGCATCGTCTACGGCTTCGCGGGCCAGGTGGACGGCGTGGTCGGCCGGATGGCGCGCGAGCTGGCCGACGACCCCGACGACGTCACCGTGATCGCCACCGGCGGTCTGGCGCCGATGGTGCTGGGCGAGTCCTCGGTGATCGACGAGCACCAGCCCTGGCTCACCCTGATCGGCCTGCGCCTGGTCTACGAGCGCAACGTGCCGCGCAGGTAGCCGGGCCGCGTGGGACCCAGGGGCCGGGCGGGGGAACCCTGGGTCCGACACGCGTGACAACACGTCCCATTCCGTAACTTTTGTCCGATTAGCGGTAGCGTCGCCGCATGCCCACGCCCTACGGAACTCGCGGTGCCATGGCGTTCGGCGCGGAGGAGCTGCGTGTGCTCCGCCGCGCCCTCGCCCTCGCCCTCCACCCCGGCACGGCCTCCGCCGAGGACGTGCAGGACTGCTTCCGCCTCGCCGAATCGCTCGACGAGGCACTGGACGAAGCGGCCCGCCTGCGCGCCTTCCTCCTGGCCGACCTGGGCCGCTACCGAGCCGCCCTGCCCGGCACCGCGGCCGGCTACCTCGCCCTGCTCCAGGAGGCGCTCGCCGCCGGGCACCGGCCCGCCCCGGACGACCTCGCCGCCCTCCGCGCGCTGCGCGGCAACCCGGTGGCCGCCGACCTGCTGGCCCACTGCCAGGGCCTGGTCGAGCGGAGCGTGCGCGCCCGCTTCGCCACAGGCGCGCCCACCGTCCCCGCGCCCGCCGCACCGCCCTCCCGCGCCCGTCTGCTGGCCCTTCCGGGCGGCGCGGGGAACTCCGGGCCCACCGGGGCCGACGAGTCCGGGGAAGCCGCTCAGAAGCCCGCCGAGGAGCCCGCCCGGCCCCCGGCCCCGCGCCCCGGCGAGCGCCCCGCCGCACCGGCCGCCCCCAAGCGCCCCGTCCCCACCCCCGGCGAGGTCTTCCCGCGCCGTAAACCGCAGTCGCCGCCCGCCGGCCAGGACCACGCCCGCCACCTCGCCGCGGGCTGACCCGGCTGACCTGGCCCTCCAGGGGCGGGGAGGACATAAGGCCCACCCCGCCCCTGCCCGGCCGCCCCCCGTGGCTACTCTGGAGCCATGGACTACGTCTCCGCGCTGGTGCCCCCCTTCGTCATGGCCGCCCTCTTCATCGGGGTGGTCCGGGTGATCGTGAAGACCCAGGGCGGAGCGGCCAAGGGCAAGGAGGACGCGGCCGTCGACGCCGCCCTCGCGCGTGCGGAGAACGCCCGCCAGGCCGCCCCCGGCGACGCCTGAGCGGCCCGCACGTCGCCGCCGGTTTGACCGGATCTCCCACTATTATTTGTTTTGTGCCTCGCCCCTTGGGAGATCTCGAAGACGCCGTCATGTCACGGGTGTGGAAGTGGAACCGCCCGGTGACCGTCCGGGAAGTCCTGGAAGACATCCAGCAGGAACGCTCGATCGCGTACACCACCGTCATGACGGTTTTGGACAATCTCCATCAGAAGGGCTGGGTCCGCCGTGAGGCGGAAGGGCGCGCCTATCGATATGAGGCCGTCTCCACCCGAGCCGCCTACGCGGCCGCGCTCATGAACGACGCCTGGTCGCAGAGCGACAACCCCGCCGCCGCTCTCGTCGCCTTCTTCGGGATGATGAGCGAGGAACAGCGCCAGGCCCTCAGCGACGCCATCCGTATCGTCCAAGGGCCGCAAACGCGCGAGAACCCCGGTTCGGCGGAGGAGACCGGCGGGCGATAGCGTCCGCCCATGTCAGCGAAGAGCCCCGAAGTCTCCGCGAATGCCATCACCGTCCGGCGTGCCCGGACCAGCGATGTTCCCGCTGTCCGCCGACTCCTCGACGCCTACTCGCGAGACCGCATCCTGCTCGACAAAGCCACGGTCACGCTTTACGAGGACATCCAGGAGTTCTGGGTCGCGGAACGCGACGACAACGCCGAGGTCGTCGGCTGCGGCGCCTTGCACGTCATGTGGGAAGACCTCGCGGAAGTCCGCACTCTTGCGGTGAACCCGGCCCTCAAGGGCGCCGGAGTGGGCCACCGGCTGCTGGGGAAGTTGCTCGACACCGCGCGCCGGCTGGGCGTTCGCCGGGTTTTCTGTCTGACCTTCGAAGTCGACTTCTTCACCAAGCACGGCTTCGTGGAGATCGGTGAGACACCGGTCGACGCCGATGTGTACGCGGAGCTTCTGCGCTCCTATGACGAGGGCGTCGCGGAGTTCCTCGGTCTCGAACGAGTGAAACCCAACACCTTGGGCAACAGCCGGATGCTTCTGCATCTGTGATCGCCAATGCCCCGGTTCCCTATGTCCGAAACGCGCACGTTTCCGGACGCGAGAGGGCGTGGGGCCTCTCCCCGAGGGTTTGTGTTTTTCCGGCAAAAGCGGTTTGCTTTCCGGCGTACTGCTGCACTGCATATAACAGGGGCGGCTAAACGGCGTACGCCGCGGACCTCCCCGCCCTCACGTTTTCGATGAAAGGAAATCCCGTGGCACAGAAGGTTCAGGTCCTTCTTGTCGACGACCTCGACGGCGGCGAGGCTGACGAGACCGTGACGTTCGCGTTGGACGGCAAGACGTACGAGATCGACCTCACGACCGCCAATGCGGACAAGCTGCGTGGTCTTCTCGACGCGTATGTGAAGGGCGGCCGGCGTACCGGTGGCCGTTCCTCCGGTGGCCGCGGCAAGGCCCGCGCCGCTTCCGGTGGCAACCAGGACACCGCGGCCATCCGCGCCTGGGCCAAGGAGAACGGCTACGACGTGAACGACCGCGGCCGCGTCCCCGCGTCCATCCGCGAGGCCTACGAGAAGGCCAACGGCTGATCACGCCCCCGCGAACGGGGCCCGGCGCCCCGCCGCAGCCGGACTCGGTGGCACTGCGCCGCCACGGTGTCCACCAGCCGTACGAGGTCGGGGGCGCCCGTGACGCCCTCGAAGGACGGCAGGGCGGGCAGCGCCGCCTCCACATCGCGCCCCGGCTCGGGGGGCCGCAGCCACCCGGCGGCCCCCTGCGAGGCCCCGGCGCGCGGCGGCGGCCCCGCCGCGCCCACGGCCCGCACGGGCGGCGCCGGCGCCTCCGTCAGGTCCCCGGCGCCCAGCGCCCGCAGGTCCAGCGCCAGCGCCCCCCACTCCAGCCAGTCGAGCAGCCCCGGCAGCTCCTCCGCGCTGCCCGCGGCCACCAGCAGCCGCATCCGGCCGCCCATGAGGGCCACCGGGGACTCCGGCGCCAGATGCCTGAGCGCTGCCGCGCCCGCCTCGGCCGGGACGTCCAGCACGTCGAAGCGCACCCCCGTCACCAGCCGCAGCGGCGCCCCCGGCGCCGTCGCCCAGCCCAGCACTCCTTCGTACCAGTGCCGGGCCGCCTCCTCGGGGGCCGGGCCGAGCGGGCGCCTCGGGCGCGGGAAGGGCAGCGCCGATGACGCCGGGAAGGGCTCCGGGGATGCCGGGGACGTTGAGCCAGCCATGCCAGGTGCAACAGACGAAGCCGCCCCGGAGTTACGCTGAGCGTCCGGACGGTCACGTTGTGTACGAAGCGGGGGAGCGCATGGGCGCACCCGGGGTCGTGAGGTTGTTCGCCCATAGCGGAGGGAAACGGTGCGCGCGGCATGGACCGCCCGTCACCGCGGGTAAGACATCCCTAGTGGGAGGGGGCGACACGCAGAAAAGGCCGTCTCACGTTCGCCATCGGCGGAACGGCGAGTGGGGTAACTGCCTGGCCTGCGGGAACATCGTCTCGCACCATCGAGTTGGAGCAGATGTCGGCGTTCGGGGTCAGGAGGCCATCGACGGTGTCGGCAGTTGGAATGAGCGGTCCCCGCTTGCGGGACTAAGCTGCGGAAGGACAGGGAGGGGAAGTTCCCCCCACTGCCTGACCGCTCTGAGGAGCGATTAACGATGTTCGAGAGGTTCACCGACCGCGCGCGGCGGGTTGTCGTCCTGGCTCAGGAAGAAGCCCGGATGCTCAACCACAACTACATCGGCACCGAGCACATCCTCCTGGGTCTCATCCACGAGGGTGAAGGTGTCGCCGCTAAGGCCCTGGAGAGCCTCGGCATTTCGCTTGAGGCGGTCCGTCAGCAGGTGGAGGAGATCATCGGTCAGGGCCAGCAGGCCCCGTCCGGCCACATCCCCTTCACCCCCCGTGCCAAGAAGGTCCTGGAGCTGTCGCTCCGCGAGGCCCTTCAGCTCGGCCACAACTACATCGGCACCGAGCACATCCTGCTCGGCCTGATCCGTGAGGGCGAGGGTGTCGCCGCCCAGGTCCTGGTCAAGCTGGGCGCAGACCTCAACCGGGTGCGCCAGCAGGTCATCCAGTTGCTCTCCGGTTACCAGGGCAAGGAGACCGCCACCGCCGGTGGCCCGGCCGAGGGCACCCCCTCGACCTCCCTGGTGCTGGACCAGTTCGGCCGGAACCTCACCCAGGCCGCTCGTGAAACCAAGCTCGACCCGGTCATCGGGCGCGAGAAGGAGATCGAGCGGGTCATGCAGGTGCTGTCCCGCCGTACGAAGAACAACCCGGTGCTGATCGGTGAGCCCGGCGTCGGCAAGACCGCCGTCGTCGAGGGCCTCGCCCAGGCCATCGTCAAGGGCGAGGTGCCCGAGACCCTCAAGGACAAGCACCTCTACACCCTTGACCTCGGTGCCCTGGTGGCCGGCTCCCGCTACCGCGGTGACTTCGAGGAGCGCCTGAAGAAGGTGCTCAAGGAGATCCGCACCCGCGGCGACATCATCCTGTTCATCGACGAGCTGCACACGCTGGTCGGTGCGGGCGCCGCCGAGGGCGCGATCGACGCCGCCTCCATCCTCAAGCCGATGCTGGCCCGCGGTGAGCTCCAGACCATCGGTGCCACCACGCTGGACGAGTACCGCAAGCACCTGGAGAAGGACGCGGCCCTCGAGCGCCGCTTCCAGCCCATCCAGGTCGCGGAGCCGTCGCTGCCGCACACGATCGAGATCCTCAAGGGTCTGCGCGACCGGTACGAGGCGCACCACCGCGTCTCCATCACCGACGAGGCGCTGGTCCAGGCCGCCACCCTGGCCGACCGGTACATCTCGGACCGCTTCCTGCCGGACAAGGCGATCGACCTGATCGACGAGGCCGGTTCCCGGATGCGCATCCGCCGGATGACCGCGCCGCCGGACCTCCGCGAGTTCGACGAGAAGATCGCCGGTGTCCGCCGGGACAAGGAGTCCGCGATCGACTCGCAGGACTTCGAGAAGGCCGCCTCCCTGCGCGACAAGGAGAAGCAGCTCCTGGCCGCCAAGGCCAAGCGGGAGAAGGAGTGGAAGGCCGGCGACATGGACGTCGTCGCCGAGGTCGACGGCGAGCTGATCGCCGAGGTCCTCGCCACCGCCACGGGCATCCCGGTCTTCAAGCTGACCGAGGAGGAGTCCAGCCGCCTGCTCCGCATGGAGGAGGAGCTGCACAAGCGGGTCATCGGCCAGGTCGACGCCGTCAAGGCGCTGTCCAAGGCGATCCGCCGTACCCGTGCCGGTCTGAAGGACCCGAAGCGTCCCGGTGGCTCGTTCATCTTCGCCGGTCCGTCCGGTGTCGGTAAGACCGAGCTGTCCAAGGCGCTCGCCGAGTTCCTCTTCGGTGACGAGGACGCGCTGATCTCCCTCGACATGTCGGAGTTCAGCGAGAAGCACACGGTCTCGCGGCTCTTCGGTTCGCCCCCCGGCTACGTGGGTTACGAGGAGGGTGGCCAGCTCACCGAGAAGGTGCGCCGCAAGCCGTTCTCCGTCGTCCTCTTCGACGAGGTCGAGAAGGCCCACCCGGACATCTTCAACTCGCTGCTGCAGATCCTGGAGGACGGTCGTCTGACCGACTCCCAGGGCCGGGTCGTGGACTTCAAGAACACGGTCATCATCATGACGACCAACCTCGGCACGCGGGACATCTCCAAGGGCTTCAACCTGGGCTTCGCCGCCTCCGGCGACACGAAGACCAACTACGAGCGCATGAAGAACAAGGTGTCGGACGAGCTGAAGCAGCACTTCCGTCCCGAGTTCCTCAACCGCGTCGACGACGTGGTCGTCTTCCCGCAGCTCACTCAGGCGGACATCCTCCGGATCGTCGACCTGATGATCAGCAAGGTGGACGAGCGGCTCAAGGACCGGGACATGGGCATCGAGCTCTCCCAGTCCGCCAAGGAGCTCCTCTCCAAGAAGGGCTACGACCCGGTGCTGGGCGCGCGTCCGCTGCGTCGCACGATCCAGCGCGAGGTCGAGGACACCCTCTCGGAGAAGATCCTCTTCGGCGAGCTGCGGCCCGGTCACATCGTGGTCGTCGACACGGAGGGCGAGGGCGAGAACCAGACCTTCACCTTCCGAGGCGAGGAAAAGGCCGCCCTGCCCGACGCCCCGCCGATCGAGCAGGCTGCGGGTGGCGACCCGAACCTGAGCAAGGACGCGTAGCCCTCCGGGGGTTCGCGTAGGTCCGAAAAGGGGGCCGGTGCTTTTCTGGCACCGGCCCCCTTTCCTGTTGTTTGTCAGAGTGAACCTCGAACACCCAAGTCTCTCCAGCGGGGCATCCCGAGGAAGACCCCGCATTCCTCCGGGCAACTCACTCGATACTGGTCGTGAAGCAGGGGATTCTCCGAGAAGCCGATCTTTTGCACGTCGCTGGGGATCGCCCGCATGACGTCCATCAGATCGTGCGCACCATCGAATGCCAACCGGGACCGCGGGCCGAGCCGGGGAAGGGCACACAAAGCTTCCGCGGAGAAGACGCTGAGGTAGAAGTTGTCGGAGTCCACCTCAGCCAGTACCTCGATCCGAAGAATGCGCCGCGTATCGCGCCAGCAATGGCACTGCTGCGTCGGTGCCCACCAGGGCTGCCGTGACGCTCACTGCCTCGGCCTATTTGTCCGACAAGCCCTCGGGACCCGGCAGAAGCTCCAGTACCCACGGGCCGGCGCCTGCCAGCTCCCGTGCTTCCTGCGCTGTCCGGGGCGGCAGCAGTTTCCGGGCCAGGGCCACTGCCATGCGGATTACGTCGGACCACTGGTCGTCGCACGCGTGCTCGGCCAGGAGGCCCAAGTCGCCCGCCTCCACGGTTGCCCGGGCGCCCAGATAGTCCTGGAAGGTGCGGTGGACGAAGTGGAGGGTGTCGGGCGACGGGGCGATCAGTAGGCCGTTGCGGATCAGTCAGTACACCAGTCTCTGGAGGGGCTGGAGTTGGGGTTCTTCGCTCAGCTCCGGGACGGCCATGTCCCGTTCGCGGCCGCGGCGGGTCAGGAGCATGGAGAGGGCGGACTCGTACAACTCCTTACGGCCGTGCGGGACGCGCGGGCTCGCTCCCGCTCGCGCTCCGGCACCTCGTCCAGCCCGTCGATCAGCGCCAGCCCCCGACCCGAGGCCAGTACCCGGTACTCCCAGCCCTCCGGCTGAGCCCCGTCGAGCGGGCAGCCGACGGCCGTCAGGAACCGTGCGGGAGTGGGGAGTTGCTCGCCGTGGCGAGTGAGGGTGCGCAGCGGGAGTACGAAGGGCACGCGCCCCGCCAGATGCGCCATACGCCCCGTCGCCCCGCTCGCCGCTGACACCGCGAGCCACTGCACCAGCGTGGTCTTCCCCGACCCCGCGACACTCCGCAGCAGCACCCGGTCGTGCCCGGCCAGCGCCTCGTCGGCGGGGACGCGGACCGGCTTGGCGGGGGTGCCGAAGGCCGAGCCGAGGGGGTCGACGTCCTGGCAGACCGCCTCCAGGCTCAGATAGGCGGCGTCCAGCGGGCCGACGGCCGTCCGGGCCACGAAAGTGATCTGGCTGCAGGCCCACCCGGTGGCCCGCTCCAGGAACAGCTCGGCGTCACCGGAGATACCGTCAAGTCACGAAGCAGCGCTGACCAGTTGGCCGGCAAGTTCGCGCTCAGCGAGCCGCGTCGGTGACCGCCGTTCGCTCGTCGTCGGGGAAGGGGGGCTCGCCCGGGGTGGTCAGCGCTTCCTCGACCAGATGCGTGGCGAGGCGGCGGAGCTCCCGCTCGCCCAGGTGCCGTTTCTCCGCGCCGGGGGAGATCCGGCCGCTCAGCCGGACGGGCTTCGGGACCAATCCCGCACCGGGCCCGTCCGCCGGGAACACCTTCTTCAGCAGTGAGACGAGCAGCCCGGAGGCCGCCTTGCCGCCGATGGCCGTCGGCTCCATCCGTCACCCCCGTCGTCGGGATGGAGCCTAGCCAGGACATCGGGGTCAGGTCAGGACAACTGCCCGTCGTAGTCCGGGAGTTTGAAGGTGCGCTCCGCGTGACCGCCGCTCAGGTCGGACGCGCTGTTGCCGATGTTGGCGATGATCGTGTAGCCCCGGCGTTCGATGTCGGCCCGCTGGGCGGTCTTGTAGGCGGCGACGTCCTTGAAGAGGTCGGTGAGGCCGCGTACGCGCAGGTCGGTCACGCGGTAGCCGTCGTGTTCGAGGTTGTAGGACGTGGGCCAGTGCAGGAGTCCGGGGCGGGCGGTGACGAAGATGAGGGCGACGCCGTGGTCCTGGGCGTACTGGGCGACCTTCAGGACCGGGCGGTTGGCGGGCTGGGGGAACTGGAAGCCGAAGTCGGTCTCCAGGGTGGTGTTGTCCACGTCGAGGATGATGGCCTGCTTCTCGGTGCCGCTGGAGGCCGCGCGGCTCTGGATGTAGGGGAGAGCCTCGTCCATCACCCGCCCGCAGTCCTGCTGCCAGGTGGCGTAGTCGACGGCGGCGGCCGCGGGCGTGGTGGTGGCGGCCTCGGCGGGGGCGGCGAGCGCGGTCAGCGCGGCGGTGGAGACGGCGACGGCGGCCATGCGGCGCGCCAAGGGGCGTCTGGTCATGAAGGGGGGTCCTCTCGCGTCCGTACGGTGCAGTGCATGCTCTGCGGAGCGGGTGGCGCGAGGGGAACCGTAGGGTTACCGGACGGTAGGTTGCTAGAGGTGCGCGTCACATTTATGGGGTCCCGGAGTCGGGCCGCCGGTGACATGCCGCACAGGCGAAATGTCCGGTACTAGCCGGGATAGTGTGATACCAAACCAGGGCAAACCGGTACGTACACGTCGAAACCCAGAGTGATACCGGCAGGCCGTACCGCCTGGTCCGGCCCGGGCGTCCGGCCTGTCAAGGGATGACCGATTTCGGACACTTCTACTACCTCGTGCCGTAGATGGGCCCTTTGAACCCGGATGGGGTGAGGGGTTACCAATGTGGAGTCCCGCCCGGCGCCGGTGAAACATCCGTACGCCGGGTGGCTCTCTGTCTCCGAGTTCACGAGGTATCGATGTTCAAGCGTTCCACGTCTGTCCGTACGTCCGCGCTCCGCACTCGCGTGGCCGTCCTGGCCGCCGGTGTCGGCGCCGCGGCCGTGCTGGGTGGCGGGGTTGCCAGCGCCGCCTCCGCCTCCGCGACCTCCTGGGTCGACCCGGTGAAGAAGTACACCCTCTCCGCCAGCTTCGACCAGGGCGGCAGCCACTGGGCGCACAAGCACAGCGGTCAGGACTTCGCGGTGCCCACCGGCACCGAGGTCCTCGCGGCCCACGGCGGCACCGTCGTCAAGGCCGGCCCGAACGGCGCCGGTGACGGTCCCGCGTACGGCAACGCCGTCGTCATCAAGCACGGCAACGGTCTGTACTCGCAGTACGCCCACCTGTCCCGTGTCGACGTCAAGGTCGGCCAGGTCGTCAAGACCGGCCAGCACATAGCCCTGTCGGGCAGCACCGGTAACTCCACCGGCCCGCACCTGCACTTCGAGATCCGCAAGACGCCGAACTACGGCTCGGCCGTCAACCCGGTCACCTTCCTGCGGTCCCACGGCGTCCACGTCTGAGCCCTGGGTCACCGTCCCCCGGCCCTCACCGGCCACCGCCGGTAGTCCGGACCGCGGATGTCCGGACTACCCCCTGCCGCGGGCGCCCTCGTGCGCCTGCGTCACCAGATCCACGGCGACTTCGAGAACCGCTTCGCGCTTCTTCTCGGGGTCGCCTTCCAGGTCCGCCATCACGAACATGCCGGCGTGCAGGGTGAAGAGCGCGCTGATCGAGCGGACCTGGTCCACCAACTCGGCCTCGGGATCGATGATGATGTCCCGCAGGCCCTTCATGCGTTCCTTGAACGTGTCCCCGATGCGCAGTTCCCGCACCGTCGCCTGGTTCTCCTGCATGAACCGGAAGAGCGGCTGCGCGCCGGCCAGCGCCGCGCTGTAGCGCCGTACGATCTCCTGCTTGGTCTGAAGGGTGTGCGGCTGGCTGCGGCCCCACTCGATCAGGTCCTCGATCGGCTGCGTCAGGTCCGCGAAGAGACTGACGATGATCTCTTCCTTGGTCTTGAAGTGGTAGTAGAGCGCCGCCTTGGTGACATCGAGGTGCTCCGCGATCTCGCGCAGCGAGGTCTTCTCGTAGCCCTGTTCCGCGAAAAGCTCGAGCGCGACGTCCTGGATGCGCTGGCGGGTGTTCCCGCGGCGCTGCTGCTTGGTGCCGTCCATGGTGTCGCCCATCCTCGTACTCCTCCCGCTCCCGCGGAAACTTACTTGACGCCCGGCTAGTAGCAGGCTACCTTCCAGTGTAGTGAACTAGCCGGGCGGCAAGTAAGTAGCAGCCGCCAGGGGGAGTGGGAGAAATGGCGGACACGC
Organism: Streptomyces sp. NPDC018263; assembly: GCF_055562575.1. Classification (NCBI taxonomy): domain Bacteria; kingdom Bacillati; phylum Actinomycetota; class Actinomycetes; order Kitasatosporales; family Streptomycetaceae; genus Streptomyces; species Streptomyces sp. NPDC018263. The sequence goes on along the minus strand of NZ_JBVHFA010000003.1, from coordinate 24,544 downwards.
AGACGGCCAAGGCGGGCCAGGCGGAGCCCGAGCAGCCGGAGAAGCAGCCGAAGAGCGTACGAGTGGTCCTGCTCGCGCTCATGATCGCCATGATGCTGGCGATGCTGGACAACATGATCGTGGGCACCGCGATGCCCACCATCGTGGGCGACCTGGGCGGCCTCGAGCACCTGTCCTGGGTCGTGACGGGGTACACCCTCGCCACCGCGGCCTCGACCCCGGTCTGGGGCAAGATCGGTGACATGTACGGGCGCAAGGGCGCCTTCCTCGGCTCGATCGTGATCTTCCTGATCGGCTCCGCGCTCAGCGGCATGGCCCAGGGGATGGGCGAGCTGATCGCATTCCGGGCCGTCCAGGGTCTGGGCGCCGGTGGTCTGATGGTCGGCGTCATGGCGATCATCGGCGACCTGATCCCGCCGCGTGAGCGGGGCAAGTACCAGGGCATGATGGCCGGCGTCATGGCGCTGGCGATGATCGGCGGCCCGCTGGTCGGTGGCACCATCACCGACAACTGGGGCTGGCGCTGGACCTTCTACATCAACCTGCCGCTCGGCGCGGTCGCGCTGGCGCTGGTCTCGGCCGTGCTGCACCTGCCGAAGAAGCGGGCCAAGGCGGGCATCGACTACCTCGGCGTGATCCTGCTGACCGTCGGCATCACCGCGATCGTGCTGGTCACCACGTGGGGCGGTACCGAGTACGCCTGGACCTCCGCGCGGATCATGGAGCTGACCGCCCTCGGCGTGGTCTCGCTGGTCGGGTTCGTGTTCTGGCAGACCAAGGCCGCCGAGCCGGTGCTGCCGCTGCACATCTTCCAGAGCCGCAACTTCACCCTGATGTCCCTCATCGGCTTCGTCACCGGCTTCGTGATGTTCGGCGCGACGCTCTTCCTGCCGCTGTACCAGCAGGCCGTGCAGGGTGCCTCCGCCACCAACTCCGGGCTGCTGCTCCTGCCGATGCTCGGCGCGATGCTGGTGACCTCGATGGTCGCGGGCCGGGTCACCACGAACAGCGGCCGGTACAAGGTCTTCCCGATCGCCGGCGGGGTGCTGATGGTCATCGGGCTGTACCTGATGTCCACGATGGACACCGAGACCACCCGGCTGACCTCCGGGATCTACATGGCCGTGGTCGGCGCGGGCATGGGCTGCCTGATGCAGGTGACCATGCTGGTCGCGCAGAACAGCGTGGAGATGAAGGACATGGGCGTCGCCTCCTCCTCCGCCACCCTGTTCCGCACCCTCGGCTCCTCCTTCGGTGTGGCCGTCATGGGCGCCCTGTTCAACAACCGGGTGCAGGACGTCATGACCGAGCGCGCCGGCGCCCTGGGCAAGGGCATCACCGAGAAGTCCGCCCAGCTCGACGCGGCCAGCCTCGCCAAGCTGCCGGCCGCGGCACGCGAGGCGTACCAGCACGCGGTGTCCTCGGGCACGCACTCCGCGTTCCTCCTCGGCGCCGCCATCGCCGTCGTGGTCCTCGTCGCGGCCGTCTTCGTCAAGGAGGTCCCGCTGCGCGGCGGCCCCACGAAGCCGTCCCCTGACCCCACGGACGCGACCCCGGCCCCGGTGACCGAAGCGGTCTGACCACCCGGCGCCACGAAGGCCCCCCGACCATCGGTCGGGGGGCCTTCTTCGATCTCCGGCGGGCGCCTGCGCGGCGCACGGGGTGCGTCGGTGGGGGCCTGCCCAGCGCCGTCCCGCGTCCGGGCCCGCAGGATCTCCCGCAGACCACGTGCTTCCGCCCGCCCCGGCTGGAACCCGCGCGTCCCCGTCCCCGGCCTTTGGGTCTGGGTCTTCGCTCCGTGCGGATCCCGCGGGCATTTCCACCGCCCCGGCCGGGGCGGTGCGCGTCTCCGCATAGTGGCCCTTGCCTCCGGGCCTTCTGGCCTTGGTCCTCGGCCCGTGCTGTCTCCCGCCGGCCCACGCATTTCCAGCGGCGGCGACCGCGTGTCTCCGCGCCGCGTTCCGGCCGGGCGTGTTCAGCCTCGCAAGGTCGGGGGGACCGGGTAGCTGCCTGTTGCCGTGGGGGCGTGTTCCGGGAGCCAGAGGACGGCTACCGCGCCCTCGCCGTGGGGGCGGATGTTGCGGAAGGTGAGGCGGGCGCCGAGTACGCGGGCCTGGCCGGCGGCGATGGTGAGGCCGAGGCCGTGGCCCTGGCCGGCGCGGTCCTCGCTGCCGGTGCGGAAGCGGAGCGGGCCCTCCGCGAGGAGTTCCTCGGGGAAGCCGGGGCCGTGGTCGCGTATCCGGATCACCCGGCCCTCGACGGTCACCTCGATGGGCGGCTCGCCGTGCCGGGCGGCGTTGGTCAGCAGGTTGAGCAGCACCCGCTCCAGTCGGCGCGGGTCGGTGGTGACCTCGGACTCGTGCACCACCCGTACGACGATGTCCGGGTCCTTCGCCGCCACGCGCCGGGCGACGAACTCGCCCAGCATGATGTCCTGCAGCTCGGCCCGCTCGGAGGCCCCGTCCAGCCGGGCCACCTCCAGCACGTCCTCCACCAGCGTGCGCATCGCCTTGGCCCGGTCCAGCACCAGCTCCGTCGGGCGGCCGGGCGGCAGCAGCTCGGCGGCCGTGAGCAGCCCGGTCACCGGGGTGCGCAGCTCGTGCGCGATGTCGGCGGTGACCCGCCGCTCCGCCTCCAGCCGCTGCCGCAGCGCGTCCGCCATCGCGTCCACCGCGCGGGCCAGATCGTCGGCCTCGTCCCGTACGACCCCGCCGATGGCCTCCCGCACGCGTACGTCCGTCTCCCCGGTCGCCAGCCGGTTCGCGGCGACCGCGGCCTTGCGCAGGCGCCGGGACAACTGACCGCCAATCACCACGCCGAGCGCGCTGCCGCCGAGCACCACCGCGATGGAGCCGATGAGCAGCGCCTGGTCGAGGTCGGCCAGCACATCCGCGGACTTGTCCGGGAAGGCGCCGTGCAGCGAGAGCACATGCCCGTTCTTGACCGGCACCGCGGCCCAGATGTCCGGCTCGCCGCTGCCCGTGTCGCTGACGTAGCTGGCCCGGCGCCCCTCCTCCACCTTGGCCCGCAGCTCGGCCGGGAGGGCGGGGTCGTCGATCTTGATGCTGGGGAAGTTGGGCCGCCCGGCGAGTTCGTAGTTGCGCTGGGCGAGCTGGACCCGCTGGTTGGCCAGGTCACGGGCGTTGTCCAGCATGGAGACCCGGGCCGCGTTGTGCACGACCAGGCTGAGCGCGATCGCCACCAGCCCCGCGACCAGCGCGATGGCCGCGCTCAGCTTCCACCGCAGACCGGTGCGCAGGCCCACGCCCGCCACCCGCCGCACCGGGCGCCCGAAGAGACTCCGCATGACCGCGCTCAGCCCCGCAGCTTGTAGCCGAAGCCGCGGACCGTCTCGATCCGGTCCTGGCCGATCTTCTGCCGCAGCCGCTGCACATGGACGTCGACCACACGTGTGTCCCCGCCCCAGCCGTAGTCCCAGACCCGCTCCAGCAGCTTGTCGCGGGAGAGCACGGTGCCCGGCGCGCCGGAGAACTCCAGCAGCAGCCGCATCTCGGTCGGGGTGAGCGCCACCGGCTGCCCGGCCCGCCGCACCTCCATGCCCTCGGTGTCCACCTCCAGCTCGCCGAAGGTCAGCACCCCGTCGGAGTCCGCCGCGCCGTCCGTACCGGCACCGGACGGGTGCCCGGCGTGCCCGAAGCGGCGCAGTACCGCGCGGATGCGGGCGACCAGCACCGCGCCGTCGAACGGCTTGGTCACGTAGTCGTCCGCGCCCGCCTCCAGACCCAGCACCACGTCGATGGAGTCCGCCCGCGCCGACAGCATGATCACCGGCACCGTGGACTCGTCCCGGATACGGCGGCACAGGCTGACCCCGTCCAGACCCGGCACCATCACGTCCAGCAGGGCGATGTCGGGCCGGTCGGCGCGGAACGCCGCCAGCCCGGACAGGCCGTCGGGCATCGCGGTGACCGCGAAGCCGTCCCGCTCCAGGGCGAGCTGGGTGGCCTCACGGATGACGTCGTCGTCCTCGACGAACAGGACGTGCGTGTGCTCTGGCATCCGGTGCTCTCAGTCCTCGTGGGTCCTCGTGGGTCCTAGCGGTCGGGCGGGCGTCGCGTCAGTCGCCGGGCGCGGGGGTCGGCTCGTGGCCCACCGCCCCGCTGTAGTCCGTGTGCACGGGCTTGCCCGGCACGAACCGGCCCGCCTTCCACTTGTAGGGGACGACGTCCTCACCGGAGGGGCTGGAGATGGGGTCCCCCCGGCTGTACACCTGCTTGGTCACGGTCAGCGCGCCCTGGTCGATCTCCGCGTAGACCGGCGATTCCTCGGTCCTGAACACGTTCCGGTACGAGCCGTCGGTCTCCCGGTACACATACGCGCCGATCCCGACCGCGTCGGCGCAGGTCAGCACGTTGACCACGACGTCGGAGCGGTCCGAGTCGGTCAGGTCGCCGTAGGAGACGTCGACCGGATAGTCGTCGCCGCTGCCGCACGGCTTCAGCTCGTGCTTGACGGCGGCCGAGACCGCCGGGTCCCGCTTCAGCAGGCTCACCGCGTCGACGCGGTGGTAGCCGGCCGCCGGGGTGGGGGAGGGGGAGGCGGGTGCCGCCCCGGCCACGGCGGAGGCGTGCGCCGGGCCCTCGTCCCGCGCGCCGGTGCCCCCGGCGCCGCAGGCGGTCGCGGACAGGCCGACGGCGGCGACCCCGGCCACCGCCAGGCTCACCGCACGTACGCCTCGGACACGTCTGGGCCTCCCGTTCAGGCCGCGCAACGCTCCCGCTCCTCACGCTCCAGCGCGCGTGCGTCCAGGTCGCGGGCCTCCAGCTCCTCGCGGAGCCGGGCGAGCGCCCGGTGCAGCGTGCTCTTGACCGTGCCCGCGGACATACCGAGGGCCGCGGCCGTCTCTTCCGTGGACATCTGCTCCCAGTGTCGCAGGACCACGACACTGCGCTGCTTGGGAGCCAGCACCTTGAGGATGTCCATGAGCAGGGCCCGGTCGGCGTACTGCTCGGTGGAGTCCGAGACCGGCGCCTCGGGGAGCTGCTCGGTCGGCACCTCCTCCAGCTTGCGCGCCCGCCACCACTCCGTACGGGTGTTGATCATGACGCGGCGCAGGTAGGCGTCGGCCAGCCGCTTGTCGGCGATGCCCTCCCAGCGGCCGTAGGTGCGGGCCAGCGCGGTCTGGAGCAGGTCCTGCGCGTCCACCGGGTCCGGCACCAGGCGGCGGGCACTGCGCAGCAGCGCGTCCTGCCGCGTCCGTACGTACTCCTCGAACTCGAGCACCTCGCCCTGCGCCATGATCCGACCGCCTTCCGTGTTCCCCGTCGCCCCGGTCCACGCCGGGGCCTTCTTCCCACCGGCCCGGTGGTCCGCCGGGCACGGAACGAAGCTACGGAGCGGTTGTCACGGGGTTGTCCGAGGAAGCCTGCGGACGGCACTCGGCTGTCCGTCGGTTGTGTAACAGCCGTGAGTTCCGGGTAAGGAAGGTGACCGTCATGTCCCCTTATCGACTGGTTTGTTGGGGCGGTCGGGCCGTGACGGGCGGCCGGTTGCTGTGACCTGCCTGTGGGTCAGCCGAGCGGCAGCCGGTACATCCCGCCGGGCAGCGGCTCCACCAGACCGTCCGTGACGAGGCCGTCGAGCGCGCGGGCCCGCTGCACCGGCTCGTGCCACACCCGGTCCAGCGCCGCCTGCGGCACCGGGACGTGCGCGTCCCGCAGCACCGCGAGCAGCTTCCCGCGCACCTGGCGGTCGGTGCCCGCGTACGTCTGCCCGCGCCGGGGCGGACCCTTGTGCTCCGGCTTGCCCGCGAGCCGCCAGGCGCACTGCGCGGCGATCGGGCAGCGGTGGCACTCCTCGTTCTTGGCCGTGCACACCAGCGCGCCCAGCTCCATGGAGGCGGCGGCCCAGCGCGCGGCCGTGTCGTCTTCCTCGGGCAGCAGCTCACGGGCGAGCCTGCGCTCGGCGGCCGTGGTGGCGTTCGGCGGGTAGCGCACCCCGGTCACCGCGCGGGCGAAGACCCGGCGCACATTGGTGTCCAGCACCGGGTGCCGCTGCCCGTAGGCGAAGGAGGCCACGGCGGCGGCGGTGTACTCCCCGATGCCGGGCAGCGCCAGCAGTTGCGCGTGGTCGGTGGGTACGTCCCCGCCGTGCCGCTCCGTTATGGCGACGGCCGCGCCGTGCAGCCGGAGCGCGCGGCGCGGGTAGCCGAGCCGGCCCCAGGCGCGCACCGCCTCGCCGGGCGGCTCCTTGGCCAGGTCGGCGGGGCGGGGCCAGCGGGCGAGCCACTGCTCGTAGACCGGCAGCACCCGGCTGACCGGGGTCTGCTGGAGCATGAACTCACTGACCATCACGCCCCAGGGACCCGCCTCCGGGCGGCGCCAGGGGAGGTCGCGGGCGTGGGAGTCGAACCAGTCGATCACGGGGGCGTGAAGCATCTCAGTCATGGCCTTCCGATCCTGCCACGCCGCGCACGGACCGCGTGGGTCACTGCCCGCGCACGGAGCGTCGCGCTCGGCACAAGGTGCCGGTGTGCGAGGGAAGTTACCGGGATGATGATCCGGAAAAGTTGGTGCGAGGGCGGCGGGGGACGCGAGTCGTGGGCATGATCTCTCGTAGAGTTCCCGCGTGGGATCTCTGCGCAATCCGGTCGGGCCGCTTCCCTCCTCCATCTACTGGCGACGGAGGGTCGTCATCGTGTCCGTGATCGCCCTGCTGGCGCTCGTGGTCACCTGGATCGTCGTGTCCGGCGGCGGGGGAGGCAAGAACGGCGCGGGCGGCCCCGACGGCAAGAATCCCGCGTCCACGATCACGCCGGGCCCCACGTCCTCCGGCCCCGCGATCAGCCAACACCCCGGCGGTCGTGACGAGTCGGACGGCGGCGGCTCGGGTGACGGCGGGTCCGGCGACGGCGGGTCCAGCGACGGTTCCGGGTCGGACGGTTCCGGTGACGGCAGTGGCTCCGGTGGCGACTCCGGCTCCGGTACGGGCGGTTCGGGCTCGGCGTCCGGCACGGGCGGCGGCAGTGTCGGCGCGGGCGACGCGCTGGCCGCGTCCTCCCCGCTCCCGGTCTGCGCCCCCGGCAAGGTCACGGTGAGCCTGCGCAGCAAGCACAACTCCTTCTCGCCCGACGAGACGCCCACCTTCGAACTCACCGTGCGCAACAGCTCCTCCGGCGACTGCAAGGTCGACCTCGGCCCCGAGCACACCGTCCTGGCGATCACCCCGGCCGACGGCGACGACCCCTACTGGGCCTCCGACGACTGCCCCGAGGGCGCCAAGAGCCTGATCTTCCGCGTCCCGGCCGAGGAGAGCATCACCTACACGGTGAAGTGGGACCGCCACCCGAGCGCCGCCAAGTGCGCCACCCCGCCCGCGGGCAAGGCCATGCCGGGCACATACCTCCTGGAAGCGAAGGCATCGGGCTTCGCCAAGACCCAGACGTCCTTCGTCCTGTCGGCGGACTGAGCCAGCGAGCGTGGGCCGGCTGTGAGCCTTTAGGGGCGCGGGGAACTGCGCGACCAGCCACAACGCACCCGCACCCGAAAACGAACCGCACGAAAACTAGACGTACCGCTCCAAAATGGAAGACTCGGCCAGCCGCGAGAGCCCCTCCCGCACGCTACGGGCCCGAGCCTCCCCCACCCCGTCGACAGCCTGAAGATCATCCACGCTGGCAGCGAGCAACTTCTGCAGACCCCCGAAGTGCTCCACCAGCCGATCGATGATCGCCCCCGGCAGCCGAGGCACCTTCGCCAGCAACCGGAACCCGCGGGGCGAAACCGCGGAGTCCAACGACTCGGGAGACGCGGTGTACCCCAACCCCCGCGCCACCGTGCCCAGTTCGAGCAACTCCGCATGGCTCAGCGCGTCCAGCTCGAACAACGCCTCCTCCACCGTGCGCGACCGCTTCGCCGTCGGCTCGGGCACGTAGTCCCGCACGACCAGCTCACGGTCCGGCTCGACCCCGGCGATCAGCTCCTCCAACTGGAGCGCGAGCAGCCGCCCGTCCGTGCCCAGCTCGACCACGTACTCCGCGATCTCGGTGGCGATGCGCCGGACCATCTCCAGGCGCTGCGCGACCGCGGAGACGTCCCGGACCGTCACCAGGTCCTCGATCTCCAGCGCGGACAGCGTGCCCGCGACCTCGTCCAGGCGGAGCTTGTACCGCTCCAGCGTGGCCAGCGCCTGGTTGGCGCGGGAGAGGATCGCCGCCGAGTCCTCCAGGACCCGGCGCTGCCCGTCGACGTACAGCGCGATCAGCCGCATCGACTGGGACACCGAGACCACGGGGAAACCGACCTGCTTGGAGACGCGGTCGGCGGTGCGGTGCCGGGTGCCGGTCTCCTCGGTGGGGATCGTGGGGTCCGGGACGAGCTGGACGCCGGCGCGCAGGATCTTCGACAGGTCCGAGGAGAGGACGATGCCGCCGTCCAGCTTGCACAGCTCGCGCAGCCGGGTCGCGGTGAACTCCACGTCCAGCACGAAACCGCCGGTGCACATCGCCTCGACCGTCTTGTCCCAGCCCAGCAGGATCAGCCCGCCGGTGTTGCCGCGCAGGACCCGCTCCAGACCGTCGCGCAGGGCCGTGCCCGGGGCGACGGCGCTCAGCGAGGCGCGCATCAGGCCATCGGCACCGGCACTCCCACCGGACTTTCCGGGAGCTGCTGCCCGGTCGTTGGCTGCCACTGCACTCCTCCGGTCGCAGGTTCTGACGCGCTTCCGTCACGGCACGCGTTTCGCACGGACGGGCGAGACCTGCGCAAAGTCTACCGGCGGTCCTCCGTCTCCCGCGGGGCCTCTCGGCGACGGGAGCGCGGCAGCACCCGCAGCGCGTCGCCCATGTCGGCCACTTCCACGACCTTCATCCCGGCCGGGACCTTGCCCGGATCGCCCGGTACGAGCGCGTGCGTGAAGCCCAGCCGGGCCGCCTCGGCGAGCCTGCGCTGCACGCCGGTGACGCGTCTGACCTCGCCGGCGAGACCCACCTCACCGATGGCGACCAGGTTCTTCGGCAACGGGGTGTCGCTGGCCGCCGAGGCGAGCGCCAGCGCGATGGCCAGGTCGGCGGCGGGCTCGGACAGCTTCACCCCGCCGACGGTCGCGGAGTAGATGTCCCGCTTGCCGAGCGCGCTGATGCGGCCGCGCTGCTCCAGCACCGCCAGCATCATCGAGACGCGGGACGTCTCCAGGCCGGAGGTGGTGCGGCGGGGGGAGGGGATCTGCGAGTCCACGGTGAGCGCCTGCACCTCGGCCACCAGCGGGCGGCGCCCCTCCAGGGTCACGGTCAGACAGGTGCCGGGCACCGGCTCGGCGCGCCGGGTGAGGAAGAGGCCGCTGGGGTCGGCGAGTCCGGTGATGCCCTCGTCGTGCAGCTCGAAGCAGCCGACCTCGTCCGTCGCCCCGTACCGGTTCTTGACGCCGCGGACCAGGCGGAGGCGGGCGTGCCGGTCGCCCTCGAAGCTCAGGACCACGTCGACCAGGTGCTCCAGCAGGCGGGGGCCCGCGATGGCGCCGTCCTTGGTGACGTGGCCCACCAGCAGGGTGGACATGCCCCGCTCCTTGGAGGCGCGGATCAGGGCGCCGGCCACCTCGCGGACCTGGGCCATGCCGCCGGGGGCCCCGTCGATCTCGGGGGAGGCGACCGTCTGCACCGAGTCCAGGATCAGCAGGGCGGGCTTCACCGCGTCCAGGTGGCCGAGGACGGCGGCCAGATCGGTCTCGGCGGCGAGGTAGAGGTGGTCGTGCAGGGCGTTGATGCGGTCGGCGCGCATCCGGACCTGGCTCGCGGACTCCTCGCCGGTGACATAGAGGGTCTTGTGCTCCTCGCTCGCCGACTTGGCCGCCACGTCGAGCAGCAGCGTGGACTTGCCGACGCCCGGCTCGCCCGCGAGCAGCACCACCGCGCCGGGTACGAGTCCGCCGCCGAGCACCCGGTCCAGCTCGGGGACGCCGGTGGTGCGGGCGGTGGCCGCGCGGCCGTCGACCTGGCCGATGGGCAGGGCGGAGCTGGTGACGCGGCCCGGCGCCGTCGTACGGACCGCGGGCGCGCCGTACTCCTCGACCGTGCCCCACGCCTGGCACTCGGGGCAGCGGCCGAGCCACTTGGCCGTCTGCCAGCCGCACTCGGTGCAGCGGTAGGACGGACGCTCCTTGGCGGACTTGGTACGGGTGGCCATGCGGAAACCGTAGCCCCCGCCACTGACAACGCCCCTCGCCCGTCCCGCGACGGCGCGCGGGCGGGGGCGCACGCCGGGGTATCGGGGCGCACGCGGAGCGGATCGTTCCGGATGCCGTCCACCGGCTTCGCGCCCGCTCCCCGGAGGCCGGTGTCCCCTTATGAGGGATCGTTTCACCCGTACGGATTAAAAGTGCTCAAGGTGCAAGAAGGGGCACTCCACCGACGCCTACGGTCGCACAGGTGACGAGCAGCACTCCGGAGACCACGACCCGCACCACCGGCGCACACCGGGCGCAACGGGCGCACCGGGAGGCGCGCGACCGATCCGCGGCGCGGAACATCGCCCAGCGGGCGTCGTCGCGCCATGAGGCGTATCTGGACGGCCTGTTCACCTACTGCCTGTCGGTGCTGTGCGACCACGACGCGGCCACCGCCGCCCTGAGCGAGGTGCTCGTCATCGCCGAGCGGCGCGGCCGGCGCGACCCGCAGACCCCCGGCGACCGCCGCGCCTGGCTGTACGCGCTGGCCCGCTGGGCCTGTCTGCGCGGCCTCGCCCAGGCCCGCCGCAAACGCCAGGCCACCCACGCGGCCGGCCGCCCCGGCCCCGGCGCCCCGGCGCCCGAACCCGCGCCGCCCGTCGAGGTGCTGGAGCTGCGCCGTCGCGAACTCGCCCTGCTGGCCTGGCCGGAGGCGGCGGGGACGACGCCCGAGCAGCGCGAGGCGCTGGAGCTGGCCGTCCGTCACAAGCTGACCGCCCCCGAGGTCGCGGCCGTACTCGGCCTGGAACCCGCCGCCGCCCGCGAACTGCTGGCCTCCGCCGCCTGCGAGGTCGAACGCACCCGCGCCGCCCTCGCCGTGGTGGAGACCGGGGGCTGCCCGAGCGTGGCGCACCTCACCGGCGACAGCCAGTTGATGCTCAGCGCGGCCCTGCGCCGCGAGCTGGTCCGGCACGTCGACGACTGCCCGCGCTGCCGCCGTACCGCCGAGCGTGCCGTTCCCGGCCGCTGGCCCGGCGCCGCCGTCACTCCGGCCGAGCTACCCGTCCTCCCCGCGCCCCGCGCCGCCCTGCACTCGGCGCTCGCGCACCCGCCGCGCGCCCGGTCCGCCGCCGTGCCGCGCTTCGACCGGCGCGGCTTCCCGATGGACCCCAAAGACCGCGCGGCCCGCCGCGACAAGCTCCGCTCGCGTGCCGTCACCACGACCGTCGTCGCCACCGTCGTCGCCGCCCCGGTGCTCGCCCTGTGGGCCGCCTACCGGGGAGCCCCCACGCCCGGCGGCGACGACAGCCCCGGCGCGTCCCGCGAGGCGGACGGCCCCGGAGTGCTCGGCGACGACCCGGCCGGCGGCTACCAGAACGCGGGCAACGCCGACGTGAAGCCCGGCACCCGGCCCGCCGAGAAGGGCAAGTCGGACGTCTCCGTGGAGGTCGTCAGCGTCAACGGCGCCGGGGACCAGGGCGCCGGCCGGCTCGCGGTCGCCGCCGCCCACCACGGCGACACCACGCTGATCACCCTCAGCGCCTCCGGCGACGCCCCGGTGCGCTGGTCCGCGACCACCTCGGCGCCCTGGCTCTACCTGAGCCGGTCCGCCGGCACTCTCGACCCCGGCGACTCGGTCACGGTCAAGGTGTACGTCGACCATCTGCGCGAACCCTCGGGCCACTGGCGGGCCCGCGTGGCCGTCGCCCCGGCCGGCGCGGTCGTCACCATCGACGGGTACGGCCCGACGCCGACACCCTCGCGCCCACAGCCCAGCCCGGACCCGACGACACCGACCGCGCCGCCCTCTTCCTCCAGCCCGCCCAGCCAGTCCCCGCCGCCGTCCAGCTCGTCCCCGAGCCCGGACCCCGACCCCTCGGAGACCACCCCGTCCGACCCGCCGGAGTCGTCCCCGCCGCCCAGCGACGACGAGGACACCCCGAGCCCGGCCGACGGTTAGGGCCTGTCGTCTGGATCAGGTCGGCCGAGAGTGACTGCGCCTCTTGGCCGACCCGAGCCCCGCGACGCCGGCATGATCCAAACGACAGGCCCTAGGCCGGGTCCGCCGGATGCGGGGCCACCAGCGGCAACTGGGACGCCAGCCGCTGCTCGCACAGCTCGACCAGGCGGTCGTAACCCGCCTTGCCCATCAGCTCGGTCAGCTCGGCCCGGTAGGAGACGTAGACCGGCTCGCCCGCGCCGTGCGCCGAGGTGGCCGAGGTGCACCACCAGTGCAGATCGTGGCCGCCGGGGCCCCAGCCGCGGCGGTCGTACTCGCCGATGGACACCTGGAGGACGCGGGTGTCGTCGGGGCGGTCGATCCAGTCGTAGGTGCGGCGGATCGGCAACTGCCAGCACACGTCCGGCTTGGTCTCCAGCGGCTCCCGGCCCTCCTTGAGCGCCAGGATGTGCAGCGAGCAGCCCGCGCCGCCCTCGAAACCGGGCCGGTTCTGGAAGATGCACGAGCCCTCGAAGGGACGTGTCTGCCGCGAGCCCTCCTCGTCCTCCGAGACCCAGCCGCCGGCCAGCCCCTCGTCGTGGTGCTGCCAGATGTCCGGGGTGAGCCGGGCCACGTGCTCCGCGACCCGCTTCTCGTCGTCCTCGTCGGAGAAGTGCGCGCCCAGCGTGCAGCAGCCGTCGGCCGCGCGGCCCGCCTGGATGCCCTGGCAGCCCTGGCCGAAGATGCAGGTCCAGCGGGAGGTCAGCCAGGTCAGGTCGCAGCGGAAGACCTGCTCGTCGTCTGCGGGGTCGGGGAACTCCACCCACGCGCGCGCGAAGTCGAGGCCCTTCTCGTCATCCTTGAGGGCCTTGTCTGCTTTGCGCGGCTTGCCAGGCTTGTCGAGCTTGTTGGCCTTCGCCTTTTTCGTCTTTGGCACCCGTCCAGGGTAAGTCGCTTCAGAGCCGTACGGGCACCGCGCACAGCGGTTCTGGCAGTAGCGTTTCGCCCATGAGACTCGGTGTCCTGGACGTGGGCTCGAACACGGTGCATCTGCTGGTGGTGGACGCCCACCCCGGCGCCCGCCCGCTGCCCGCCCACTCCCACAAGGCTGACCTGCGGCTCGCCCAACTCCTCGACGACAGCGGCGCGATCGGCGACGAGGGCATCGAAAGCCTCGTCGCCGTCGTACGGGACGCCCTCCAGGCCGCCGAGGACAAGGGCGTCGAGGACCTGCTGCCGTTCGCCACCTCCGCCGTGCGCGAGGCCCGCAACGCCGACGACGTCCTCGCGCGCGTCGCCGACGAGACCGGCGTCCGCCTCCAGGTGCTCAGCGGCGCCGAGGAGGCCCGGCTCACCTTCCTCGCCGTCCGCCGCTGGTTCGGCTGGTCCGCGGGCAAGCTGCTCGTCCTCGACATCGGCGGCGGCTCGCTGGAGATCGCCTACGGCATCGACGAGGAGCCGGACGCGGCCGCCTCCCTGCCGCTCGGCGCCGGCCGCCTCACCGCGGGCTGGCTGCGGCAGGACCCCCCGACGTCCGAGGAGGTGCGCGCGCTGCGCCGCCACGCGCGCGCGGAGATCGCCCGTACCGTCGGGGAGTTCAGCCGCTTCGGCGCCCCCGACCATGTCGTCGCCACCTCCAAGACCTTCAAGCAGCTCGCCCGGATCGCGGGCGCGGCGCGGGACGCCGACGGCCTCTATGTACAGCGCGAGCTGAAGCGGGAGTCGCTGGAGGCATGGGTGCCCCGGCTCGCCGCGATGTCCGCCCAGCAGCGCGCCGAGCTGCCCGGAGTCTCCGAGGGGCGGGCCGGGCAGATCCTCGCCGGGGCGCTGGTGGCCGAGGGGGCGATGGACCTGTTCGGCGTGGAGAGCCTGGAGATCTGCCCGTGGGCGCTGCGCGAGGGCGTGATCCTGCGGCGCCTGGACCACATGGGCTCGGCGTGAGCCGTAGGCGGGCCCGCGATGGCGAAGCTCACACCGCAGCGGGGACACCCCGCGTCCCCGCCGCCCCACCCCGTAAGGTGTGTCCGTGGCTGAACCAAGGGACGTAAAGGTCGCCCTGTCGACGGCCTCGGTCTACCCGGAGTCGACGGCGACGGCCTTCGAGATCGCCGCGCGCCTCGGCTACGACGGCGTCGAGGTCATGGTGTGGACCGACCCCGTCAGCCAGGACATCGAGGCGCTGCGCCGCCTCTCCGACCACCACGGCGTGCCGATCCTCGCCGTGCACGCGCCCTGTCTGCTGATCACCCAGCGGGTCTGGTCCACCGACCCGTGGACCAAGCTGCGCCGCGCGCAGTCGGCCGCCGAGAAACTGGGCGCCTCCACCGTCGTCGTCCACCCGCCCTTCCGCTGGCAGCGGCAGTACGCCCGCGACTTCGTCGACGGTATCTGGCGCATGGCCGACGAGACCGACGTGCGGTTCGCCGTCGAGAACATGTACCCCTGGCGCTACCGCGACCGCGAACTGCTCGCCTACGCCCCCGAGTGGGACGTCACCAAGGACGACTACCGGCACTTCACGATCGACCTCAGCCACACCGCGACCGCCCGCACCGACGCCCTCGGCATGATCGACCGCATGGGCGACCGGCTCGGCCACGTCCACCTCGCCGACGGCCGGGGTTCCGCCAAGGACGAGCACCTGGTGCCCGGCCGCGGCACCCAGCCCTGCGCCGAGCTGCTCGACCGCCTCAGCCGCACCGGCTTCGACGGCCATGTCGTCATCGAGGTCAACACCCGCCGGGCCATGTCCAGCGCCGAACGCGAGGCCGACCTCGCCGAGGCCCTCGCCTTCACCCGCCGCCACCTCGCGGCCGGCGCGCGGGTGCCCCGGCCGTGAGCGAGCCCACCGCACGGCGCCGGGGCCGGCCCCCGCGCGCCGAGTCCGGCGACACTCGCGACCGCATCCTCGACGCCGCCCGCGAGGAGTTCTCCGAACGCGGCTACGAGAAGACCTCCGTACGCGGCATCGCCAAGGCCGCCGGGGTCGACTCCGCGCTGGTCCACCACTACTTCGGCACCAAGGAGCAGGTCTTCGAGGCCGCAGTCTCGGTCGCGTTCGCGCCCGCCCTCGCCGCGCCGGACGCGATCGCCGAGGGCCCGCTGGACTCCGTGGGGGAGCGGCTGACCCGGTTCGTGCTGGGTGTGTGGGAGAACCCCGCGACCCGTACGCCGCTGCTGGCCATCGTCCGCTCCGCCGTCAACAACGACACTGCCGCCGCCGTGTTCCGCCGGCTGATCGCCGCCCAGGTGCTGCGCCGGATCGCCGGGCGCCTGGACGTGTCCGACGCCGAGCTGCGGGTCGAGCTGGCCGCCGCGCAACTGGTCGGCACGGCCATGCTGCGGTACGTGATCAAGGTCGAGCCGCTGGCCTCGGCCGACCTGGAGTGGATCGTGGCCCGGCTGGCGCCGGTGGTGCAGGGGCATCTCACGGGGGAGTGAGGCGGGGGGCGCGGCGAGGAGGCGCGCGGCGAGGGGGCCGCGGCGAGAGGGCGCGCGGCAGGCCGGGCGCCAAGACGTCCGTCCCGCATTCCGGACACTTCGTCCCGCCCCGTGGATGACCGGCGTACGCTCGGGAGCAGTCGAAAGTCCCTCTGACCCGACTTCTCACGAAGGAGCGAGCGACGATGCCCGAGCTGAGGTCCCGCACAGTCACCCACGGCCGCAACATGGCGGGCGCCCGCGCCCTTATGCGTGCCTCGGGTGTACCCGGCGCGGACATCGGCCGCAAGCCCGTCATCGCGGTCGCCAACTCCTTCACCGAGTTCGTCCCCGGCCACACCCACCTCCAGCCGGTCGGCCGCATCGTCAGCGAGGCGATCACCGCGGCGGGCGGCATCCCGCGCGAGTTCAACACCATCGCCGTGGACGACGGCATCGCCATGGGCCACGGCGGCATGCTCTACTCCCTGCCCTCCCGCGACCTGATCGCGGACTCGGTGGAGTACATGGTGGAGGCCCACTGCGCCGACGCCCTGGTCTGCATCTCCAACTGCGACAAGATCACGCCGGGCATGCTGATGGCCGCGCTGCGCCTGAACATCCCGACCGTGTTCGTCTCCGGCGGGCCCATGGAGTCCGGCCGCGCCACCCTGGTCGACGGCACCGTGCGCACACTGGACCTGGTCGACGCGATCTCCGACGCGGTCAACGACAAGATCTCCGACGAGGACATCCTCCGCATCGAGGAGAACGCCTGCCCGACCTGCGGTAGCTGTTCCGGCATGTTCACCGCCAACTCGATGAACTGCCTCACCGAGGCCATCGGCCTCTCCCTGCCCGGCAACGGCTCGGTCCTCGCCACGCACACGGCCCGCAAGGCCCTGTACGAGAACGCCGCCCGCACGGTCATGGACATCACCCGCCGGTACTACGAGCAGGACGACGAGACGGTCCTGCCCCGCGCCATCGCCTCCTTCGCGGCCTTCGAGAACGCCATGGCGCTGGACATCGCCATGGGCGGCTCCACCAACACGATCCTGCACCTGCTGGCCGCCGCCCAGGAGGCGGGCGTCCCCTTCGGCCTCCCGGAGATCGACGCCGTCTCCCGCCGCGTCCCGTGCCTGGCCAAGGTCGCGCCCAACGTGGCCAAGAACCGCACGTACTACATGGAGGACGTGCACCGCGCCGGCGGCATCCCCGCCCTCCTCGGCGAACTGCACCGCGCCGGCCTGCTCAACGAGGACGTGACGTCCGTCCACAGCCCGTCCCTGGCCGACTGGCTGAAGACCTGGGACGTGCGCGGCGGCTCCCCGTCCGCCGAGGCCGTCGAGCTGTGGCACGCGGCCCCCGGCTGCGTCCGCTCCGCCGAAGCCTTCTCCCAGTCCGAGCGCTGGGACTCCCTGGACGACGACGCCGAGGGCGGCTGCATCCGCTCCGCCGAGCACGCCTACTCCCAGGACGGCGGCCTCGCCGTCCTCAAGGGCAACCTCGCCGTCGACGGCTGCGTGGTGAAGACCGCGGGCGTCGACGAGTCGGTGTGGACCTTCGAGGGCCCCGCCGTGGTCTGCGAGTCCCAGGAGGAGGCCGTCCAGCGCATCCTCACCCAGGAGGTCAAGGACGGCGACGTGGTGGTCATCCGCTACGAGGGCCCCAAGGGCGGACCCGGCATGCAGGAGATGCTCTACCCGACCTCGTACCTCAAGGGCCGCGGCCTCGGGAAGACCTGCGCCCTGATCACCGACGGCCGCTTCTCCGGCGGCACCTCGGGCCTCTCCATCGGCCACGCCTCCCCCGAAGCGGCCTCCGGCGGCACCATCGCCCTGGTCCAGGACGGCGACCGCATCCGCATCGACATCCCGAACCGCACCATCGAACTCCTGGTGGACGACGCCGAACTCGCCCGCCGCGAAGCCGAGTTGAACGGCGTCTACGCCCCCGCCAACCGCACCCGCAAGGTCTCCACCGCCCTGCGCGCCTACGCGGCCATGGCCACCAGCGCCGACCGGGGCGCCGTCCGCGACGTCTCCCTCCTGGGCTGACCCCTCCGGCTGACCCGGCGGCCGGTGCGCTCAACGCTCACCAGGCCGCCGGATCACCCGTGTTCACCGCGAACACCGAACCGTCCGGCGCCCCGGCGTACACATGGCCCAACGCCGGCACCGGCGTGGGCAGCCCCGCCGTCACCCGGTCCGCCCGCGCGCCGAGCCGGGGACGGGTCTGACCCGCGTGGGTGCCCCGGCGGGCGTCCACCGCGAGCAGCCGCCCGTCGGCGGCCGAGAAGTACACCCGCCGCCCGTCCGCCACCGGCGCCGAACCCCGGCTCACCGTCGTCTCCAGGTGCCACAACGGCTTGCCCGCCGCCATGTCCACCGCGTCCAGGCCCCCGTTGGCCGCGAGCAGGTACACCACCCCGTCCCGCACGGTGGCCTGGGCGTCCGGCCGCGGCCCCAGCAGCGGCACCCGGCGCGTGGCGCCCGACTTCACCTCGTACCGCACCAGCCCCTCGGTGTCCCCGTAGACCGGGTCGTCGTCGAGGAAGTACACGAACCCGCCCCCGGCGCCGACCGGTTCGACCATCCCGGACATCCGCTCGCTCCACCGCACGGCCCCGGTCCCGGGGTCGAACGCCGTGACCCGTGTGCTCTTCCCGTCCGCCGAGGTCACCGTCGCGTACCCGTCGCCCCCGGTACCGAAGGCGTCGACACGCGGCCGGGTGCCGTCCGGCAACGGCAGCCGCCACTTCTCCTTCCCCGAACCGCTCTCCTCGCCCATGACCACCCCGTCCGCCCGGGTCGTCACCAGCGTGTCCCCGATGTACCGCGTCCCGGTGTCCCCGGCCAGCTCCCGTTCCCCACGCGTGCGCCCGGTGCCCGGATCGAGCGCCGTGAGCCGTCCGCTCTGGTTCCGCAGCCGCAGCAACCCGCCCGATACGACGGGTGGGTCACTCCACAACGCCCCCGCGAACGCCCGCCGCCACACCACGGACCCCTTCACCGGGTCCAGCGCGAACACCGCCCCGTCCGCCGTGCACAGCAACGTGCCCGCTCCCATCACGCACCGGGGCGCACCGGGCACCCCGGCCACCGCCTCCGAGCGCCACCCGTCGAACCCGGCCGCCGTCACCGCCGGAGCCGCCTGCCGCCGCGCCCCCTGCCCGGTTCCGGCCCACTGCACCGAGGCCAGCACGCCGCCGACGGCCAGCACCGCAGCCGTGGCCGCCGCCAGCACCGGCCACCCACGCCACCGTGACCGCTTCGGCGAGGCCGACCCGTGCGCGAGATCTGGCTCCTCCCGCTGTGGAGCGTCCCCGCCCCCGACCGCTCCTCCCTCCCGCTGCGCCGGTATGAACGCCTGCGTGTCGTAGGACGCCGCCACCGAACGCAACGCCAGCATCAGCTCGTCCGGCGTCGGCCGGTCCTCCGGCTCCTTGGCCAGACACCGCCGCACCAGCGGCGCGAGCCCCTCCGGCACCCCGGCCAGCTCCGGCTCGTCGTGCACCACCTGGTAGGCCACGACATAGGGACTGTCCGAGTCGAACGGCCCCCGCCCGGTCGCCGCGTGCACGATCACCGACCCGAGCGCGAACACGTCCGCCGCCGGCCCCACCTCCCGGGGCCGCCGGAACTGCTCCGGCGCCATGAACGGCGGCGTGCCGATCAACTTCCCCGTCTCGGTGCGCAGTTCGCTGTCCGTCGGCCGGGAGATCCCGAAGTCGATGACCTTCGGTCCGTCCTCGGCCAGCAGCACGTTCCCCGGCTTGAGATCCCGGTGCACCACACCGACCCGGTGAATGTCCCTCAGCGCCTCGGCGAGCCCGGCCATCAGCCGCCGCACCTGCGCGGGCTCCATCGGCCCGTTCCGCTTCACCTGCTGCGACAGCGTCGGCCCGGGGATGAACAGCGTCGCCATCCACGGCCGCGCCGCCTCCGGGTCCGCGTCCACCACCGGCGCGGTGAACGCACCGCTCACCCGCCGCGCGGCCGCCACCTCCTGCCGGAACCGCCCCCGGAACTCGGGGTCCCGCGCGAACTCCGCGTGCACCACCTTCACCGCCACCCGCATCCCGGAGGCGCTGCGGGCCAGATGCACCACACCCATCCCGCCGGAACCGAGCCGCGACTCCAGCCGGTAGTGGCCTGCGTAATCCGGAAGTTCCGCTTCCGCGCCGGCTCCGGTGCTGTGCCGTGGCGCCATGGACCACCCCCGTGCTCATCGGCCGCGCGCGCGACGAAAGGAGCCTATTCGATTGCCCGTACGACACCGAGGCGGCTTGCTAACCTCCGCCTGCGAGTCGCGGCGCAGCCGTGGCCCGCCCGCCCGTCCGGCACCCGTACGCGATGCCCGGCGAGCGGCGTCACCACCCCGTGGCCGTCACGGGGTGTCACGGGGGAGGTATCTCATGTCCGACGACCACGCGCACACGATCGCGGCCGACCCGGCGACAGCCGTCGCCACAGCCACCGCGCCTCGCTTTCCGATCGCACCGGGCGTCACCCTGAACGTCCGCAGCGGCCCCGGCACCGGCTACGGCATCGTCCGCACGCTGCCCGCCGGCTCCAGCGTCACCCTCTACTGCCAGACACCCGGCACCACCGTGACCGGCCCGTACGGCACCACGAACATCTGGGACAACATCGGCTCCGGCGAGTACGTGTCCGACGCCTATGTGCACACCGGCAGCGACGGCTACGTGACCGGCCGCTGCGGCTGACGCCCCACCCCCGAGCCCGCCGGAGGACCGAGCCATAATCGACGCGTGAGCGACGAGACCGGCACCGACACCGCCCCGGCGGGCTCCACGGGCGGCCCCCGCCCCGAACCCCTCCGCTTCTTCGGCACGACCTGGGTGGACCACAGCGGCGGCTACACGCTCCGCCGCGCCGCCGTCGCCATCGGCGCCCTCGTCGCGGCCGCCGTCTCCTGCCTGATCCTGCGCCTGGCCTACCAGGGCCTCCAGATCGCCGGTACCGGTTCCTTCGTGACCGTCCTGGTCATCGCCATGTTCGCGGTGTGCAGCGCGCTCGCCTTCCGCACCACCTGGGACAACTTCGGCCGCCGCCCCGACCCCGAACGCCAGGCCCGCCTGCGCGGCCTGCTCGCCGTCGGCTTCGTCGGCACCCTCCTCGCCTGGTCGGCCCGCTCCTTCACCGAGGCGCCCGGCGAGAAACTGCACCGCACCGAGTACGACACGGCCCGCGCCGAGTACGAGCGCACCCAGTCCCGGCGCACGGGCAACCCGGCGAAGGCCCGCAAGAAGCGCCGCGCCTGACCCCGGCGTCGGCACCAGGGCGGACGGCACGAAACCACTGTCCCCACCGGCCCCACGCCGAGCACCATGGGCGGCATGACCGCACCGGAAGTCCCCACCGCCGACGCCCGCGCCCACTCCTTCAACGTGGCCGCCGCGCAGTACGCCGAGAACCGCCCCTCCTATCCGCCCGCGCTCTTCGACACCATCGAGGAACTCACCGGCCGCCCCCTGACCGGGGCCCGGGCCGTGGACGTGGGCGCGGGCACCGGCATCGCCAGCGAGCTGCTGCACCGGCGGGGCGCCGACGTGCTCGCCGTCGAACCGGGCGCGGGCATGGCCGCCGAGTTCCGCCGCCGGAACCCACACCTCCCACTGGTCCGGGGCAGCGGCGACGCCCTTCCCGTGGCCGACGCCCACGCCGACCTCGTCACCTACGCCCAGGCATGGCACTGGACCGATCCGGCCCGCTCGGTGCCGGAGGCGCTGCGTGCGCTGCGGCCGGGCGGCGCGCTCGCGCTCTGGTGGAACACCGACGCCATAGACGTCGACTGGATCGCCGCGGCCGCCACGCGCGCCGCCCGGTTCCTCGGCCTGCCCGTGCACACCGAGCAGCGCAAGGCCGCCGACCGCGTCGCCACCGCCGATCCCAGCGGCCGGCTCGACTTCGTCCGGCGCTCGGTCCGCTGGAGCCGTCACGTGCCGCTCGACACCCACCTGGCCAACATCGGCAGTCATTCCGCTTTCCTCCTCGCCCCCGAGCCCGCCCGCTCCGAATTCTTCGACGCCGAGCGAGCCCACCTGATCAAGGTCTTCCCCGACGGCCTGGTCGAGGAGACGTACGAGGTGGTTGTGCTCGTCGCCACCACCCCGGAACCCCTGACCCGCCCCTGACCGGCCCCGGAGCCGACCCCGACCCAACCCTGAGCCGAGACGGCCCGACCCTGACACGGCTCCTTGACGGCACCCCTTGACGGCACCCCGGCTCGGGCACATTATTCATCATGTGATGAATAATGTGCCCGAGTCACCCCAGCCGACGGCACCCGACGCCGTCCGCGCCGCCGGACTCACTGTCGTACGCGGCAACCGCACCGTCCTCAACGACCTCCACTTCGCCGTCCCCCGAGGCCGGATCACCGGCCTGCTCGGCCCCTCCGGCTGCGGCAAGTCCACGCTGATCCGCGCCATCACCGGCACCCAGGCCAAGGTCACCGGCACCCTCGACGTCCTCGGCAGCCCCGCCGGCCACCCCACCCTGCGCAGCCGCATCGGCTACGTCACCCAGGCCCCCTCGGTCTACGACGACCTCACCGTCGAGCAGAACCTCGACTACTTCGCCGCGATCCTCGACCCCGGCCGCGCTGCCGCCGACCGCCGCCGCGAACACGTCACCCGCGCCATCGCCGACGTCGACCTCACCACCCACGCCGACGCCCTCGCCGGAAACCTCTCCGGCGGCCAGCGCAGCCGCGTCTCCCTCGCCGTCGCCCTCCTCGGCACCCCCGACCTGCTCGTCCTCGACGAACCGACCGTCGGCCTCGACCCCGTACTCCGCCGCGACCTCTGGAACCTCTTCCACCAGCTCGCCGGCCGCGGCACCACCCTCCTCGTCTCCTCCCACGTCATGGACGAGGCCGAGCGCTGCCACCGCCTCCTCCTCATGCGCGACGGACACGTCCTCGCCGACGACACCCCCGAGAACCTGCGCACCCGCACCGCCACCGACACCGTGGAGGACGCCTTCCTGCGCCTCGTCGACGAAGCGGACGACCGCACCAAGGAGCCGACCCGATGAGCACCACCACCCCGGCCGCGCCGACCGCCGCGTTCAGCACCGCCCGCACCACCGCGACCGCCGCCCGCGTCCTTCGCCAGCTCCGCCACGACCCCAGGACCATCGCCCTGATGCTCCTCGTCCCCTGCCTGATGCTGGTCCTGCTGCGCTACGTCTTCGACGCCAGCCCGCGCACCTTCGACAGCATCGGCGCCTCACTGCTCGGGATCTTCCCGCTGATCACGATGTTCCTGGTGACTTCCATCGCCACCCTGCGCGAACGCACCTCGGGCACCCTCGAACGCCTCCTCGCGATGCCCCTCGGCAAGGCCGACCTCATCGCCGGCTACGCGCTCGCCTTCGGCGCCGTGGCCGTCGTCCAGTCCGCGCTCGCCACCGGCCTCGCCGTCTGGCTGCTCGGCCTGGACGTCACCGGCTCACCCTGGCTGCTCCTACTGGTCGCCCTCCTGGACGCCCTGCTCGGCACCGCCCTCGGCCTCTTCGTCTCGGCCTTCGCCGCCTCGGAGTTCCAGGCGGTCCAGTTCATGCCGGCGGTGATCTTCCCCCAGCTCCTCCTGTGCGGCCTCTTCACGCCCCGCGCGGACATGCACCCTCTATTGGAGGCCGTTTCCGACGTCCTGCCCATGTCGTACGCCGTCGACGGCATGAACGAGGTCCTCCACCACACCGACCTGACCTCGGCCTTCGTCCGCGACGTACTGATCGTCGCCGGATGCGCGCTCCTGGTCCTCGCCCTCGGCGCCGCCACCCTGCGCCGCCGCACCGACTGAGGCCGCGTCCGCCCACCGGACAAAGGCCCCACCCGCCGTGTCCCCGGTGCGAGGATGAACCGCATGAGCCAGAAAGTCGCAGTCCTCGGCACCGGCAAGATCGGCGAAGCCCTGCTCAGCGGGATGATCCGGGGCGGCTGGGCGCCCGCCGACCTCCTGGTCACCGCCCGCCGCCCGGAGCGCGCCGAGGAACTCCGTGCCCGCCATGGAGTCACCCCGGTCACCAACACCGAGGCCGCGAAGAGCGCCGACACCCTGATCCTCACGGTCAAGCCGCAGGACATGGGTGCCCTCCTGGACGAACTCGCTCCCCATGTCCCCGCCGACCGCCTGATCATCAGCGGCGCCGCGGGCATCCCCACCTCGTTCTTCGAGGAGCGGCTCGCCGAGGGCACCCCGGTCGTCCGCGTCATGACGAACACCCCGGCCCTGGTGGACGAGGCCATGTCCGTCATCTCGCCGGGCAGCCACGCCACCGAGGAGCACGTCGCCACCGCCGAGGAGATCTTCGGCGCCGTGGGCCAGACCCTCCGCGTCCCCGAGGGCCAGCAGGACGCCTGCACCGCGCTCTCGGGTTCGGGCCCGGCGTACTTCTTCTATCTGGTCGAGGCCATGACGGACGCCGGCATCCTGCTCGGTCTGCCCCGCGACAAGGCCCACGAGCTGATCGTGCAGTCCGCGATCGGCGCCGCGACGATGCTCCGCGACAGCGGCGAGCACCCGGTCAAGCTCCGCGAGAACGTCACCTCGCCGGCCGGTACGACCATCAACGCCATCCGCGAGCTGGAGAACCACGGGGTACGGGCCGCCCTCATCGCGGCCCTGGAAGCGGCCCGCGACCGCAGCCGTGAGCTGGCCTCCGGCAAGAAGGACTGACCCCGGCAAGATCTTTGCGGAGGGGGGTTGACACCGCCCTCCCAGATGCGTAATGTACTCCGAGCTGTCCGACGTGAGCGCCGACTCCGGTCGGTCCCCGGACAGCCATCTCGCAAGGCCCACTACTCATCGACACTTGCTGTCGCATGCTCGTGTGCGCATTTGCGAAATGAGGAATCCGTGTTCGAAAGGACGCGGCCCCCGATTAGCTCGGGAGCCGGGAATCCGCTAAAGTCTCACTCGTCGGAACGGCCCAGAGGGCCGGGAAGACAACCCCCTCTGACTGGGAATCAGACGCCGAAAGGATCTGATAGAGTCGGAACCGCCGGAAAGGAAAGCGCGAAAGCGAAGAC
>NZ_JBVHFA010000002.1:512602-949633 GCF_055562575.1 Streptomyces sp. NPDC018263 | reverse complement strand
GCGCGCCGTCTCCTCCGGAGACATGACGCGCCGTCACTACGTGACGGAGAGTTGCGCCGTCGCTCCGCGACGAACTGTAACGCTGCTCCGCAGCGTTACAGAAGCTGGCTAGAAAACGGCCGGCTCCCCGTTGGCCGTTACATGATTGTAGAGTGGCGGCCTCATGTCTCCTTGGCACTTTTTCCACTCCTCTGAACTGCGGTTTTACCTCATAAGAGCACAGCGATGAGGCTGGGCTGGCATGTAGTGGAGCGCCCTCCGGATTTCCATCCTCTATCTGACTAGACTCTTTATGTAACGCCCTTTGGGTCGTTACATAAGTTATGTAACGGCTACTCTTCGTGTCAGAAGCAGTGGTCTGGACCTCTCGGAGAGGTTGATGCCCGAGGGAAGGGAAATAGCGCGGAGAAATTCTGTACTCGCCGACATTTATTCGCGTCGGCATTTTGGGGGTAAGTTTTTGTTTTAATTCTCTTCAATAAGGTTTTTCAAAGGGGGATAAATGACAGTCGGCGTGAGAATGACATGGCCCTTCGTCACTCATGCCAGCAACGGGTGAGCATTACCCGTCAGTGCCAACGACCAGGTCGCCACGCCTGCGCCACTGCCACTCTCCCGCAGACCATCAGACGAACCGTCAAAGCGCTCTCCGCGTGGGCTGCGGGAGCTTCCCACCGGGTCGCCCACCCGGGTCCGTCGGTGCCACTACTGGTCAATGTCGGTGCGTGCCGACAAAAACTTGCGATGAGTGACAACTCTCCGGCGCGTAACATGCGGATGCCCACAACTAGCCGTACAGTCGCAGCACCTGTACGCGAAGGGATCATCATGGGCGAAGCGACACGCCCGCTGCGCGGAAGCCACGCCGGACCACCATCCCAAAAGTCGTAACCCGTAAGGGCAGTTGGCGCGGGCAACGGCAAGGACCTCGTCCGACTGATCGCTGAACAGTTCGGCAAAGGTCCGGTCCACGAGGTCAAGACGGTCGTCTACCGTCGGCCGCCACACGACATGCTCGGAGCCAACGGCTACTCACTCGTCAGCAACTACTTCCTGCGCAGGGTCCTGCCCTACTGCCTGATGCACAACATCATCAGCAAACTGCAGGCCGCGGTCCTGTCCAACATGATCGGGCGGCTGAAGAAGGGCAAGATCGGAGTAACCCACGCGGAGATCGCAGACGAGATCGGCGTCAAGCGCACCTCCATCGGACACGCTCTCGACGCCCTGTGCGAGAAGAACCTCATCCGCAAGGTCAAGAGGTCCTCCTACCAGCTCAACCCCCGCGTCGCGTATAGCGGGAACGGCCAGGAGCAGCACGACTTCCTGGCCGAGCTGAGGGCACTGGTACTGGACTCCAAGTTCCCCGACGAACTCGCGCCCGAGCTCAGCCTGTTCCCCAGGTCTGAGGCCGGCTGACCGAAGGGATACTCGACATGCTGTTCCAAACCACCGGGCTGTTCGGCATGCTCTACCAGCTGCAGCTCACCCCCACAGCTATCGACGTCCTCTCCGTCATGGTCGAGCACCAGGACGCTGGCAGGAACGTCGGGATGAAGCAGTCCGAGATCGACGAGATCCTCGGTGTCGGTCAGGCCTCTATGAGCCGAGCCATGGCCCTGCTCGTCGAAAGCGGCATCGTCCTGCGCTCCGGAGGCGGCCGCGGCCACCGCTACGCACTCAACCCCGCCGTGGCCGGCTACGAGTCCCAGACCGAGCTGGAGAAGTCCATGACCCAGCAGCTCTCCGTCGGAGGGTCGCTGCCCATCAAAGTCCCCGGCTACACCCGGCGCCCGCCCAAGCCAGGCAAAGGCAGACTGCACGCCGTCGCCTAGACGCAGAAGGCCCCGGCGGGAATGCCGGGGCCTTCTGCACCTGTACGCGTAAGCGTCAACCACCAGTACGCCCTGAAGCACCGGCAGCCGCCTCCCCGCCGGCGGCCCCTACAGAAAGGCCCGTGATGCCCTCGGCCGCCCCTCCGCCGTGGCCCCACTGCGGCCACGGCGCTGCCCCAACAACGGATCCCGTGGGATGCCGTGGCATCCGAATACCCGGGCGCAGCAACTGCCTGGCCCACTTGACCTCCGCCCACCGCACCGCTTACCTCGGCACACTCTCCAGTGGCGCTGACACAGACCACCGCGGCACGCCCTTCACGCATCGCCTTCTCACCGAGCTGCTGAACGAACTGCGGGACCAGACCACGAGCCTTCCAGTCATCGGCCGCGCCCCATTCGACGGGGCCAGGTTCGACGGAGAAGCCGACTTCGCTGACGTCACCTTCACCGGGCCGGCCGAATTTGACGGTGCTGTATTCACCGACTACGGCCGATTCAAGGCTGCACGGTTTGAGAGCACGTCATCGTTCGCAGGCTTCCAGTTCTCGGAAGCCTCCTTCGAGAACGCCGTCTTTGTGGGCGCGACGAGATTCATGCACGCCAAGTTTCAGTACGACTCAAGGTTCATGCGTGCACAATTCCTGGGCCTTGCAATCTTTGTTATGGCGCGCTTCGGTGGTGTCACCAGTTTTGAGGGCTCGGTGTTCACAGAGGCGCGATTATCGGGGACGCGATTCGGGAACATTGCAGACTTCAGCAACGTGACCTTCACCAGGACCTCTGTCCTCGGGCCTTTTGTGTGTGCCAACCTGGTGCACCTGGAAGGAGCCGTGTTCGAGGCTCCCATCCCCCTGGAGATAGCCGCGGCAGCGGTGTACTGCGCAGGGACACGGTGGGAGTACCGGGCAGAACTCCGCCTTCGTTACGCGGACTTAGATCTCCGATACGCTGTCCTGGCTGCACCCACAGCAGTCACCTTCCACGCTGTCCCCTTCAAGTACCTCTCCACGCCCTTGCCCGAAGAAGTGCACCTCACCCACTGCCTATTCGCCGGGGCCTTCCACCTCGACCAGATCCACATTGAAGGCCGCAATACCTTCGCCCCCGTCCCCGACGGAATTCAACTGCGCGGACACATCTGGCCAGTGAAGTGGTCCAAGCGCCGCACCATCGCAGAGGAACACCACTGGCGAGCCCACGCCGCTGGCCTGTCCACCCAGCCCTCAGGAACCAGTCGCTGGCAGATCAGCCCCCACCACAGCGATCCGGCCCGCACACCCGACCCCGAGGATGTCAGCGCCGTCTACCGGCTACGCAAAGCCTTCGAAGACGCCAAGAACGAGCCAGGAGCAGCGGACTTCTACTACGGCGAGATGGAGATGCGCCGCCACAGCCGCCATTCCACCCCACGCGGCGAGCGCGGCCTGCTGCACGCCTACTGGTTCCTGTCCGGCTACGGCCTGCGTGCCTCCCGCGCAGCGGGGTGGCTGCTCGTCGCAATGGCCACCACCGTGTTGCTGCTCATGGGACTCGGTCTCCCCCAGAACGCTCCTAAGCAAGAAGCCAGCGGGACCGTGCCCGCCGACGGCGGGAACGTCTCCTTCACCATTGACTCGGACGAGCCCCAAAACCCTACGCACGACCGGTTCACCGGCAAACGCTTCGAGAAGGCACTCAACGTGACCCTCAACTCCGTCATCTTCCGCTCCAGCGGCCAGGACCTCACCACCGCCGGTACCTACATCGAGATGGGCTCCCGCCTCATGGAGCCCGTCCTTCTCGCACTCGCCGTCCTCGCCATCCGCGGCCGCATCAAGCGCTGACACCAGGGCAGTCAATGCGAGCGGAGAGCCGCTCGCCGCTGCAGGTGCGCACGTCCACGCACCCGCTCGCGGAACAGCGCTGGGTCGGCGACAGCCGCGCGCTGCCAGGCCAGTGTCTCCAGCGGCTGCCGGGCCGGGCGGCAGGCAGCGGGTAGCTGAACAGGCCAGCATTCACCGGGCCGGTACCGGGGCGCAGGGTCGCTGAGTCGCTGACGGGGACCTGTCGGTGGGGCTGGTGCATTGTCAGAACCTCGCGTAGGCAGAATTGGTGCAGTCTGGGCACAGCAGGTCCTCGGAGCCAGCCGGCAGGGCCCGCCCGCAACCCGCCTCACAGGACGCGAGGTTGGTGTCGGTGAAGTCGGTGGCGCAGGAGAAGCACAGGAGCCGCTGTTCGTCCGGGGCGGCGGCGGTCTCGGCGAGGACCATCGCGTTGAACTCACAGTCGGGGCAGATCTGGATGACGGCCTCGTCGACGTCGGAGTACACCGGGTCCAGGCCGTGCACCTGGAAGACGTACTCGGCTGCGGTCTCTTCCGGGTCGTCCCAGGTCTTGAAGCAGAGGCGGCAGGCGGGGAGGTCCTCGCTGAGGACCAGGGCCTCCTGGGCACATTCGGGGCAGACGACCGTGCAGTCCAGGACGTCCTGGAGGCCGGCTCGGATCTCGTTCATGCGCTTCTTGAGGTAGGCCTCGATGCCGCGCACCTGGCCGCGCACCACGCCCATGGTCTGCTCGACGTCGGCCTTCTGGGCCTTGTCCAGGCCGGGCACGAGCTGGTCGGAGATGAAGGGCAACAGGAAGTTCAGCACGTCGGCGGCCCTGGCCTCGACGGCAGCGGCAGGTGCGGTCAGACCGTAGTGCTGGAGCGCGTTGCGGTCCCGAGCCAGCCTCTTCACCGCGGCGACGGCCTTGTCCGGCAGGCCGAGACCGACAATCTGGGTGAGCCGGGTGAAGGCGTCGCCGGTGGTGCAGCTCTCGAACTCCGCGCTATCGAAGGCCTTGCGGGTGGCCGTCTCCGGCTTCGCGAAGACCAGGGTCCAGTGTTCGTGCTGGAGGCGGGCCTTGAGGAACACCTCGGTGGCGGCCTGGAGGTGCAGGACGGCGTACTTCAGGGCGCGGGCGTCGGGCAGCTCGCCGGGATCGGTGGCCAGCCGGTCGACGACGTCAAGCAGGTAGTCCAGGCCGTTCGTGATCAGCGGGTAGCTCACGTCCGCCCGCCGGCTTTTGCCCTGTCCAGGCTCGGATTCCGCTGCCATCGTGCCCTCCCCTGCCTCCGGCGCTCTGCCGGAAGTCCATGCACTCGAGCGTATTCGGAACCAGAACCAGAGAGCGCACCGGGGCGGGGCTGGCTGACCACCAGCAGACGCAGTGCGATGGACGGCCGCGTCTTGTACGCCTTGTACGGGTCGCCGCCCGCCTGGACGAGCTCGGCACGCGCGTTGCGGGCCGCCTCGTAGAACGGTTTGAACAGGGACTCGTTGGCCTTCCCCGTCCAAGAGTCGTGGATGGCCGGCATTGCGGCGAGGTGCCCTTCGCGGACGAGTCTCGCCAGCTGCTTGATGTGGCGAAGGCACGCCAGCCGACACGGTCGCCGGGTGCTCCTGCCGTCACGGGCTCCCGGGTGCGGGGTTCCGGCGACGGCGGTCCTCGTTACCGAGACGCTTGATCTTGCGTCGCACCCGCTCTCCCATGTCCGGCTGCTGTCCTGCTTCCAGCGCTGCCTGCTTCCAGGTGAGGCGGTCGGCCGCGTAGCAGTCGGCGACCTTCCGCTCCGCAGCAGAGAGCTTGGCCAGGACGCGTTCGACTTCCTCTTCATGGCCCGGCAGATCACCGTCGACGGTCTGGACGCCCGCGCGGAGGTCGAGCTTGTCCATGGACCGCACGCGCTGCCCTCGGTGTTCGTGCTCCCACAGTTCGGTGTCCGCCGACGTCGCAGTGTGAACGGCGGCACGCAGGCGGGCCTCGAGTTCGTCCGTGCCGTGCACTTGGTCGTCCCAGCCCTCTTGCAGCAGTCCCTGGGCGATGCGCTTGGGGCTTCGGCTGGTGCGCCCGCCGAGGAAGCGGGCCAAGTGTTCGACGAGGACGTCGCCGGGCCCTTGGTGGAGGCTGGCGTGACGGGCCTGCAGGGCCGCGGTGAACAGCGAGCGGGATGCATAGCCGCGCCAGCCGTGGAGGTAGGGGCCCCCGCGCGGCATCTCCAGCTGACGGTGGAGCAGCCGGATCACGGTGAGAAAGTCCAGGCCGGAGGGGGCGAGGCTCTGGACGATGGCGTTCAGCGCCTGGCTGGAGACCCGGGCCCGCTGGGCGGGCCCGTCACGTCCGATCAGCAGTGTGATGGGGCCGATCATCCCCTTGCCGACGTGCCGGGGCACCCCCGCATCCACGGCCTGCTGCGGGCGGGACTGCAGCAGGTGCGCGGGGAGGCTGTCCACGACCTGGGCGGTGCTCCAGCACCAGATGGCCCAGGCTCTCGAGCGCCAGTCGGGCACCGGGCCGGTGGGCGTGCGGCAGCGATCGTGCGTCAGGCGGCCGAAAGCGTCGCGGCCGCATCCCGTGCTGTCGCTGCTGCCCCACGGACACACCGGGTAGACGCGAGGAGGCCGGCGGCGGGCGAACATGTCCAGCGTGAGATCGGCGAGAGCGCGCAGCATGTCCCCTCCCCCGTCGGCGGGGATCTTCAGGTCGCCCAGGACCGGGCCAAGTCCGTAGGGGAAGAGCTGCTGGGCTCGGTGGCGGGCGCGCCGGGTGACCTCGGCCGCGCGGACCAGCGTCGCGGTGTGCTGTTCGTAGCCGGTCAGCGTGCATGCTCTGGCCAGCTGGGCGGTGTTGGGCCGGGCCGTGCCGTCGAGCCAGCGCTGCGGGGCCGGGTCCGGGTGGCGGTGTGGCCGGCAGAAAGGGCAGCTGAGGCCCAGGCCGATCACCGGCGCGGGCGTCCACCCGCACTCGCCGACCGTGGCCGCTTCCCGGCCGGGGGGTGTGGGGGTGCTCACTGGCGGCGCTCCAGCAGGTGGTCGGCGAGCAGCGTCGCGGCGACGGCTCCGCCGAACGCTTCGGCTGGAGTAGCCCCTACGGCCCGTAGGTACCATCCCGCCATCATTCCCACCACCAGCGCCACCATGACGTACACGTTCACCAGCCAGATCCTTACCCCGGGCGGGAGCGGTCCTGTTACCCCTCCCTCATCCTTTGGGGACGGGCGGACCCCGGACCGACAAAAAACCTTCAGCGATCTTTTTTGCGGGCCTCCGGTCGGGAGGTCAGGTGCCCACCGGCTGCCCTGTCCGCGCCCAGGTTCCGTCTTGCGGCACCTCGAAGCTGAGCTTCCAGGGCTTGTGGCCGGCGGCCGTGCAGTCGGCCCACAGGCGCATGCGCTTGGTCCGGTTCTGCTGGCGCCACTGCTCCTCGCCGCCGGTGCCCTCGTACCAGCGGGGGCGCGGGCTTTCGTCGACGGCCAGGCGGGTTCTGTCGTCGGCTTCCAGGGTGAACGGTGTGACCGAGCGGCCGAGTTGGTCGGCCCCGTCGACGCCGGGACGGAAGCGATACGGGCCCCAGACGACCTCCGCTCGCTCCTCGGCCGTCGGACCGCCCGCCAGCACCGGATCCCGTACTCGGTCACGGTCGTCGCGGACGGTGAGCTGCACGGTGATCCTCCCGAGCGAGGCCGGGCCGTCGAACCGGACATACAGCATGCCGCCCTGCGGCTCCAGCTTCAGACGCAGTTGCGGAGTCAGATCCAGGTGCCACCGGTCGCGTTCGATCCGGGCCACGGCCTCGGCGGTGGCGTTGGCCTGCGCTGACGAGCGCCACGAGGCGACTGCCGCGACGCCGCTGAGGCCTGCGGCAACGGCCGCGATGACTGTGTCTGCTGATCCCATGCCGGAGGGTACCGCGCGGTGGCCGACCGTCATTCGACAGCTTCAACAACGTCTTCGCTCCGCCGGTTCCGCCCATGCGCCAAGCACCGGCGGCACGGTCCGGGGACGGGTGGAGGGGCGCGGCGCGCATCCCGACTCGAGCTGATGGGTGCCCTGAGCGGGTGCGCTGAGATCCGGTTCGACTCCCGGTCCGAACCGGACGCCCGCGACGAGGTCACCTGCACAGTGGCGCTGGTCTCCGTTCCTGGCCAGGAGGAGGCCGCGCCGGTAGCGCCCGACGCGGCGACGGTCACGGTGCAGGCGGTCTTCGAGGTCGACCAGAGGGTGTGGGCTGACCTCTCTCCCTCCCAGGAGATCCGGCAGTAGGTGGCACTGGACACCGCCTCCCTGCTCAGCGCCGTTCCCGGCAGCAGTGATGTGGAGGCCTGGGTGGTCTCGGTCCGGGCCTCGCGGGCACCGCAGGCCTGACAGCCATGGTTTCCATCGGGCCGTCGGTAGGCGTTCACCTCGCAGGCTGGAAAGGCGATCCGGCGCACCGCTGGCCCGGCCGCCAGATCATCGCCGTGCTGGACGGCCAGGCGGTCGGGCACGTGGAGTTCTACCTGCACTCCGACAACCTCGCTCTGCAGGTCGTCGGAGTGCAGGTGCATCCCGGGTTCCGCAAGCGGGGTCTGGCGTCCTTGCTCATGGACCGGCTCTACGAGGCGCATCCGTGCCTTCGAGGACACGACCCTGGCCCAGCTCTTCCAGGACGCCCCGCCCCGTCCCCCGCGACCCACCTCTCCTACCAGACCGAGCCGCCGGCCGGAAGCGAGGACGATCTCCCCCAGCACAGGGCCGGATTCACCTACGTCGACTACACCGACCCCGGGGACATTCCCCTCACGCTTACCGCCTGTGCTGGCGGCTCGGCAGTGCCCTCCAGACCTTGCACCACACCGCGTTCGACGTCCCGGTCCAGGCCGCGATAGCCCCTGACTCCCCGGGGGACGCCTCGTCGTACCGCGCCCGCTACGACGAGGCCGGCTGGCTCCGCCCGTCGGCGGCGTCGCCCTTCGAGGAACGCAGCGCCGAGATCAGGCAGCGGGCCGACGAGATCATCCAGGCCTCCGTCCAGCGGTCCCGGCACGGCGTACGCGCCCCCGGCCCGCCGCACCGGAGCCCGCCCGCTCTCCGGGGTTCCAGCCCGGGCCGAGCAGTTCCGGCCCCCGCCTCTAGGAATCCGCCTCGGCGCGGCCTCCGGGCTCCTCGGAGCGGCGAGCCGCCGCGCGGTGACCCCGCGGCGCCGGGCTCGTGCTGCGGAGCTGCTGATGGCGCCGGCGGTCGCGCCACCAGGCGAGCCGGTGCTCGGACTTCTGGGGAAAGACCAGCTGCACGACGGCGACGGCCAGGACCGCCAGGGCCAGGACGAAGAACGTGGCGGTCTGCCACCACGGGGCGCCGCCGAGCGCTTCGGCCGCTCCCCCGAGGCCGGCGGCGATGGACGTGATCAGTGGTCGGCCGGTGTGCATGCGGTATTCCCCTCCGAATACGGGCGTGTGTTTTCCGAGAACGGGCGTACTTTTCGCCCGTCAGAAAGCCAGTGTCGGAGCGAGGGGACGTGGGTATGTATCGGCGGGTGTCACACCCGGCGGCCGTACCGGTCGAACGCCAGGTTCCATGCATCCTGCATGGATTCCTCCAGGATCCGGATGCTGTTGCGGTGGGCCCACAGGGCTAGACACTGCACCAGATAGGGCGGACTCCCAGACAGCAGCGTGTGCGCCACCGATCCCCCGGTCCAAGGCCACACGGGCCGCACCGTGCGGAACTTCGAGCCGATCCGCGCGTTGTACTGCCGCGCGAGGCGGCCGAAATCCCGGCTCCTGCCGCGGACCTCGCGCAGCCGCTCGATCCGCTGTACGTCCAGCGGATCGTCCTGCCGGAACTCCTCGATGACCGCGTCCATGAGCTCCAAGGTCTGTGCCCGTGCCGCGGCCATACGGGCGTGCTGATCCTTGACGGTGAGAAGACCGAACTCGACCGCTCTGTCGACCGGCAGCCACAGCGTGATCCGCCCCGAGACGTCGTCCTCGAACTCGTGGGCCCAGTCGATGAGGACCGCTTCGACGAACGTGCCGACCTGCTCGGGACGCAGACGCCCGGCCGCCGCGACCACCGGCTCGATGCCGGGCACCGGCGCCCAGCCCGGGGCCTTCGGGTGCGGTGCGAGCGGCCAGAACACCTGCCGGCCCTCGGACGGGAAACACAGCACCTTCCCCTCGGCCACCCACTGCGCGTACGGCTGCGGCAGGTCGCCCTCCCCAGCAGGGTGGCCTGGGGTGTGGGCGTGCCAGGACTCGGGCCGGCTCAGCATCCACCCGGGCGGGGTGATGAGCCGCGCGGCGGCGGTGCCGGTCGGCTGGCTCGTCAGCCAAGCCTCGAAGTCCTGCTGCTCGACGCGTCGCTCGGCGCGCCACACGGCGGTCCCGCCGCGCCCGGTGAAGTCGTAGTCGATGGTGCCCGCCAGCAGTTGCATCCGGCGTTCGACGGCGGCGTGCAGGGTGTCCTGGTACAGCTCCTGCCAGTCCTGTGCCTGCTGGTAGAGGAGGGTTTCACCGTCTTGGGCGCCGGGCCCGCTCAGCCACGAGCGGGCGAGGTTCGCCGCCACCTGGAAGCGCCCGGGCGCGTGCCAGGCCACCTCGTCCTCCAGGATCCGGGCGACCAGTTGGACGCGCCGCATCCGCGCCGGCACCTCGTCGCCCGGGCCGTCCAGGTCCTCGGCCGATACCTCCAGCGGCCAGCCGTCCTCAACGGCCTCCCGCGCTGCGTCCAGGGCTTCCCTCTCCGGGCCGGTGGCCGTCGCGGCCGTCGCCAGCCGCCACAGACCGAGCGCGGCCCGCTGCCGCACCAGCGGCAACAGGCCCTCCAGGAAGTCGTCCACGATGGGTTCGGCCGCCGCGATGGCCGTCATCACGGCATCGGTGAGCGTGCGGGCCTGGTAGTCGCGGTGGCTGCGCGCGTACTGTCCCGGCAGCCGCAGCGAGACGGCGCGGGCCCGTTCCAGCAGACCGGGCTGCGCGCGCAGCCGCAGCGGCCGGGCCGTCCGCGGAGCAGGGGCACGCTTGCCCAGCGGCGGGTAGCGCAGCACGGTCGAGATATGGGTCAGCCGGTCGTCCGGGGCCCGGTCCTCCTGTGCCTGGACGTGCTCGCTGAGCAACCTGCGCACGGTCGCGTCCCGCGATGTCCCCCAGCGGGCGGCCACCCGGTCCAGGGCGGCGAACGCGCACGGCAGGAGGCGGACGTTGGTCTCCACGTGGCCGGTCACCGAGCCAGTATCGGGCCACCCGCCAAGGCTCTTTTCCCGTGCGCTCCGGCACGCGCCGTGCGGCAGGGGGGGCACATCGGACGCATGCCGTTTCGGCGATGCTGTTCGTCGTGATGGCGGCCCTGCGCATCGGGCATGGCAGTTGCTGGTGCTGCCGACTGCGTCCGCCGGGAACGCTGTCGGGACTGTGCGGCGGGCGTATCGGCCGGAAGGTCCAAGGCTGCTGCCCTGTTCAGCGCGTTGACGGCGCGCCGGGTCAGCGGCTGGCTGACGCTCAGTTCGGCGAAGGCGGTCTCGGCCCTCTGCGCCGCCGCGCGTGCCGCTTCGACCTGCTCGTAGGTAACCGGTGGGAACTCCACGACGTTACTGCGGTAGGTGGCCTCCAGACTCTGCAGTTCACGTCCTCGGGAGCCGACCGCTGCATAGGCCCGGGCAAGGCCGTCGGCACCGAGCCCGGAGTATTCGGTCAGTCGCCAGCGCACGCTGGACAGCACTCTCCCGCACGTCCTCACGTCCAGACGGCGACGTTCAACCGGCACTCCCCCATAGACCACCGGTCTCACGAGACCCGAGCACCGCTTCGAGCCGATCAGGACGGCTACGAGCGGTCGTGTCAGGCGCCGATGCCGATGTAGGAGACGTAGGTGTAGGCGCCCCAGTCGGAGTCGAGTTCGGCGATGACGTCGTCCCAGAGGTCTTCCATGGTGTCCAGGTCGCTGGCGACAAGGGCGTCGACGGCGTCGTCCCAGATGTAGCGGACCTGCCGGTGCTGAATCCTCAGGTTGTCGCGGCGGCGTGGCTCGTCGACTGCTGCCTGGCTGACGGGGTGGATCTCGATGCGGGTGCCGCGACCGTTGCGGTTGAGGTGTTGTTTGAGGGCGCCGGGGTTGGCGAGCACGTTGTGGGCGCGCAGGTTCCAGTAGGCGGTGTCGATCGCTTCGAGGCTGGCCGGGCGTGGGCGCTGGGTGCCGCGGGTCCAGGCGCGGATCGTTGCGGGGGTGGCTTGGATGCCAGCGTCGGCCAGGGCTTGGGGGCCGCCTTTGGTGGTGGTGAGGTAGCGCATGCGGGCTTTCAGTCCGCGGCGGGTGCCGACGGGGGATTTGATTCCGCCGTCGATGATCAGGCGTTCGAGGGCGTCTTCGAGGGCGCGGGCGAGGGCGATTTTTCCGTGGACGTTTCCGGGGTCGCGGTCTGCGCCGTAGTTGCCGAAGTTCTTCCATCCGTCGGTCGACATCTATCGGGCGCTCTTCCTCGGCAGGGGGTACTGGTCTTTTTGTTTCATCTGGGTGGTGAGGCGGCCTTCGGTGAAGACCGTGCGCCAGTCGCCGGTCACGTGGAGTTCGTCGGTGCCGCGTACACGGACGACGGTCAGGCCGTTGCTGTGGGCTCGGTGGGATTTATACCAGAGGTTGGCGAATGCCTGGGAGCGGATGATGTGCATCCAGTCGGGTCGGCGGATGTCGCGGTTGGCGCTTGATTCTCCGATGGTGGAGGTGAATTTCGAGTACATGGCTTTGATGTATTCGACGGTCACCGTGTCGTCGGTTTCGATGGCTGTTGTGCGGGCCTCGGTCAGGACGCGGCGGAATTTTTCCAGGAGTCCTTCGCTGGCGCCGGAGGTCCAGCATTCGGTGATGTGCGGGGCGTCGCACAGGCCGAGGCGGGCGCAGCGGATGAGGAGGCGGATGGTGGCGTCGTCGAGGAGGACGGGGCCGTCTTCGCGGCGGTTGCCGATGGGGTCGGGCAGGTCGGGGTGGTGCCAGGTCGGGCGGGTGGGGAGGCGGTAGATGCCGGAGCGTTTGGGGTCGAAGCCGCCGTGGGGGTCGTGGATCAGGGCGCCGATGGGCAGGTGGGTCTTGAAGGCGGACAGGAAGCTGGCGTTGGTGTCGAGGGTGTTGACGGTGATCGGGGGGTGGGTGCCGTCGTGGAGGGCGTCCGTGAGGTGGGTGTTGGTCCAGTTGTGGCGGCCTTCCCAGATTTCGTCGGCGCCGTCCTTGGTTTTCTTCCGGAGAAATTCGAGGGTTTCCGGGTAGACGGTGTGTTCGTAGTTTCCGCCGACGCGGGTCGCTTCGAACAGGGCCATGGCGTTCGGTACGGCCTTTCTCACCAGGGCTTCGGTTGCGGCGGTGATGTCGCCGTCGTGGTCGTGGAGGGCTTCGTCGACGGCACGGGTGATCATGCCGGTGAAGTAGCTGTAGTCCCGGTTGGCGTAGCCGCCTTCGGGCGGGGGTGGACCAGCGCGGCGGGGCGACGGCCTGCCTGGGGTGGCGGGCGCTGTAGGGGTGGGTTCGGTGGGCGCCGGGTTCGGGGGCGGGCTCGTGGGAGCTTGTAGGGGCGCCTGCGGGGTCTGTGCTGGGGTGTGCAGGCCCGCTGTCGGTGGTGGCGCTGGAGTGGTGGGGCTGGCGTAGGGGGTGGCCCGGTCGGTGATGCGGGCGTGGGCGAGGTCGGCGTGGAGGGTGAGGGTGGCCTGCGGGCCGAGGTCGAGTTCGGTGATGGTGGCGTGGATCTGGTCGGCGTCGCGGGTCAGGGTGACGGTGATGTCGAGGCTGAGTGCGGCGATCAGCTGGGGGTCGTCGGTGTCGACGGCGGCGAGGACGGGGAGTTCGTGGGTGCGGGCCAGGTGGGCGAGGGCCTGGGCGGCGTCGGTGATCCGGGACGGGCCGGACAGCGGCAGTCGGGGGTCCTCGGTGGCCTGTAGACGGTCGACCACGACGAGGGCCAGGCCGGGCAGGTCCGGGACGCTCTCGGCGATCGCGTCGGTGGTCAGGTCGGTGCCGTCGTCGATGTACAGCGGGGCTTGGGCCAGGTGGTGGTGGAGGGCCGCGGTGTCGTCCTGCTCGGTGGGGGTGAGGCGGCCGGCTCGCAGGCGGCGGTAGTCGACGGGCAGGTGTGCAGCGACGATGCGTGCGGCGATGTCGGCGCGGGTGAGTCCAGAGGCGGCGTACAGGACGGGTTGGTGCTGGTCGAGGGCGCTGGTGCGTGCGGCGGCGGTGGCGATCAGGCTGGATCCGGCGCCTGGGGCGGCGGCGACGAGATAGAAGCGGCCGGGCTGGAGGCCGCCGAGGGCGTCGTCCAGGGTGCGGATGCCGGTCGGCAGGCCCATCAGGGGTGTGAGTGTGGTGGTTTCACCGGTGGGGGCGGTGGTGGGAAGGACGGTATCGAGGGCTTGCGCGAGTGCGGCCAGGCGTCGCGGGGTGCGTGGCGCAGTGATAGTTGGTGGGCCACTGGCCGGGATGACGGTCTCGTGGCTGGTCCCGGGCGTCGCGGGAGTGGGGGCCGGGCCCGGCTCGGGCGGGGCCGAGGGGGGTGCGGGGAGGGCGGCCGGTGGTGTGAGCGGGTGCTGAAGTGTCGGGGGGGTGGGAGCGGCCGGGGAGCCGGTGGGGGTGGCCGACGGGGCCGGTGTGGCTGGGGTGGTGCCGCGTGAGGCGGGGGTACTGGCAGGTGCAGGCGTGTCCTGGGCTGCTGGCGTCGGTTCCGGCTGTGGTTCTGAGGGCGTGGTGGGTGCAGCGGCCGCTTCGGCAGGAGGAGTGGTCGGTGCGGGCGCGAGGTCTTTCGCGGCCTCGACTTCGGCTTCGGCTGTTGTGGTCGGGAGGGGGGTCTGGACTGCTTGCGGGGGTGTTGTGGCGGAGTCCGGGGCTGCTGCTGCAGCCGGAGCCGCTGTGTCGGGTGCTGGCTCGGCTTGAAGTGCGGGCGGGGTGGGGGTGCCGTCCGCGGCTGCGGCAAGCAGGACGGCGACGGGGGTCTTGTGGCGGCACAGCACCTGAGGGTGGCCCTCGGCGCCGTACTGGATCAGATCCCCCAGCTTTTTGCGGGCGTCCACGAAGCTGTGGGTGGGGGCTTGGGTGAGGTCCCAGCCCAGTTCGGTTGCGTGGGCGGGCGTGGTGAGCAGTGCATGGTGCGGGCCACGCGTCAGGGGTGTGGGGTGCCCTTGGATGGCGGCGTTGATCAGCTGCTTGAGTGTGCTGCGGGCCTCGTGCAGCGTCGCCGGGCCGGTGCGCGTCAGGGCGTGTGGTGTTTCCGCGTCAGGGGCGGCGGAGGTTGTTCCCCGCTCGGACAACGGGCCCTCAGCTGACTCGGGTTGACTGTCATCGCCGTGTCGGCGGCTGGCGTCTTCGGAGGTTGTCTTGGCCGCTGAGGATGGTGTGGGAGGCGTGGGAAAACTCAATGGCCAGTTGCCCGCCCAGCGCGGAGCCTGGTCGGGCGGCTCCTGTGAGGCTGCAGGCGGAGCGGTGTGGGCGGGGTTGCCCGGCACGGCAGCGCCGGAAGACGCCTCACCGGCGGTGCGGGATGAACGTGAGGAGGACACCCGGGGACTCCAAGAGCAAGTGGCAAGCGGATCGTAAGGGGAAGGTCGGGCAGTTGGCTTGGCAGCGGCCGCCTCTGCGAAACGACCGCGCCGCTAAAAATGTAACGTTGCCACCCCCAGCCTAGCCGACGTTACATAACATTCGCCCCAGAATTATGTAACGCTGGGGTTGGTGTCGTGGGTGATCAGGCCGGTTCTGCCCGGGAGGGTGACAGGCAGGTGGTTCGGGAGGTGTCAGGCGTGATCGGCACCGTGCCCCGTGGGGGTGGTGGGCTCTACCAATGCCTTCAGCTGGGCGCGGAAGGCGGCCTGCTCACCGGCCCATGCTTGCCTCTGGGCCTCGTCCTCCGGCTCGTCGTAGTCCTCGGGTTCGTCGTAGTCCTCATACAGCCAGATGTCCGAGGACTGCTGCTGGAACGCCCTCTCGCGCATCCGTTCCTCGTAGTCCTCGTACGTCTCGTCCGGATGGATCTGCCCGGTACGGCGCTTGATCTCCTCGTCGCGCTCGCGGCGTTCGAGGTACTCCTGCACGGCCGGGTCGGCGTCGGCGCACGCGTACCCTCTGCCTCGCCGGGGCGGCTCGGGCGGTCGCCGGCGGTCCTCGATGCGGTCGAGGACCGCGTGCCACTGTGCGGCGTCCGCCACGCTCACGTCGAAGGCTTTCAGGAGCGCGGCCAACTGCTCGCGGCCGGGCAGGACCTTCCCGATGAGGATCAGGTGGGCTGTCGAACGCGGTACACGGTGCCCGTCGGCCTTGGTTGCCTTCTCGATGGCGCGGTAAGAGGGCCGGCCGGCCCTCAGGCGCAGCCGCGTCAGTTCCCGGCCCAGGGAGGCGGGGGTGCGGACCTGCCGGGTCCGTCGGCCGCGACCGGCCAGGTGTGGGCGGGCCTTCTCGGTTGCAGCTGCCTTCCACAGGCTCAGGGCTGTCGCTTCTCGCCTCTGCGTGGAGTGGCTGCCGGGGTCGCCGGCAGCGCGGGCGTAGGCGAGGACGGTCTCGAGCGGGGGCAGGTGGGTGCCGCGGGCGGCCTGGCTGAGGGTGGAGGCTCCGCGGTACCCGGGCGCGCCCGGTGGGCCGGTGCGCTCGGACAGGGTGGCGTAGGTGGTACGGGTGTCGTCCTTGAGCTGGCGCAGGTAGACGGCCAGGGCCCGCAGCCGGGGGCTGGTGCCGGCGGCGACAGGTTCGGTGGGGCGGCCCATGTCACCGGCTGCGGCGGCGGGAGGGCTTGGCGACATCGCTGGAGCGGCGGCCGGTGATCAGGTCGGCCACTGCGGCGGCCACCACGACCAGCGCGGCCGGGACGGGCCGGTTGCCGGCGGCTAGTCCGGCCGATGCCAGGACGACTACGACGATGACCACGACCTCGGGGATGCCCAGCCGACTCGGCTGGGTGCGGGCAGGGAGGTGGCTGGCGCAGAACGCCGGCGGCTCGGGGCTGGCGGCGGGCAGGGGAAGGGCGGACATGAGCAGCTCCAGGAAGGTAGGGGTGAGGTCCCCAACCCGGGTGATTCGGGAAGGGATTGGTGCGAGGCGTATCCCGCCGTCGATGCCTCAAGGTTCCCTCGCCGACGCTCTCAAGGCCAGCCTGATCGGCGCCCGTTCAGGCTGACGTGTTCACCGTCGTGAAACGCAGGTACGTCGTTCGTCCCTGGTCAGGCCACCTGGAAAATCGGGTTGACCCGAAATCGTCCAGGGCTTGCACCGTCCCTGGTACAGCTGGCCGAGAGATGTGTGAAGCGAAATTCCCGACTCCGGACACGAGGTCGAGTGGGCGACAAGGGCGTCTGGTTCCCGTTCTTCGGCCGGCGGCAGTCGGCCCGGGTGGGTGACGGAGAGCGGAGTACATATCCGCTTTCGGGGTGCAGAGAGAGTGTGGCTGCGACAATGAAGTACCGCAGGGGGCGGGTGGGGCGACTTCGCTGTAGGTGAGGGTGCAGGCCTCTTTTTTGTGTGAAGGGGGAACGTGGGGGCGTGGTTTGAGCGCATGGCGGCTGTCCCTGGCCTTGCCTCTGCCGAGAGCCCGGGTGTTATGCGGGAGGCGCTGCCGGGCGCAGGGGTTCGTCCGGACGAGTCGTACGGCTCGCCGATGTGGTCGACCGCCGAGGGGAGTACGTCTGCGACACCGGCTAGCCGACATGTGCCGTTCGACGCGCGCGGCGCTGAGCTGATCGCCCGTGTCTGGGAGGCGCTGGAGCTTCCGGGCTCGGCCAGGGACTACCACTTTGTTCTGCAGAGCGCGGTCGATCGACTGTGGAGTACACGTCGTGCGGAGCCTGGGGCCCTCGCCGCGCTTGAGGTGTTCGCCCTGCTGGACCTGGAGTTGATGGAAGCAACCCCGCACGCCGTGTCCTTCGACACCACTGATGCTCCGGCGGCGTTTGTGCGGGTGTCCTCGGTGCCACGGTTGATCGGCCTGCTGGAGCGCGAGGGCGCCTTCGCGGAAGCACTTGAGCTGGCGCGGCGGTTGGCCCGTTTCGGGCAGGGCGAGGATGTGGCGGCCCGGCTGTCGGAGAAAGCTCAGGCGCTGGTTGCCGAGGCTGCGGCACAGAGTGGATCGTCATGAGTGCGGGCCTGGAGCGACTGATCCCGGCTGCCTCCTACTTGGAGGAGGCGTTCTTGCGGTGGGTGCTCACGCCGGCCGTGGACGCGTCGATCGTTGCGCGGGTCCGCAGTCAGCACCCGGTCACCGTCAACGAGCGCGCTTACCGGCTGGACTACCTGATCGCGGGTGAGGCGCTGCAGTTGGCCGTCGAGCTCGACGGGTTCGCCTTCCACAGTGACCGGGCCGCGTTCACCTACGACCGGCTGCGACAGAACGATCTGGCCGCGACCGGCCTGACCATTCTGCGGTTCTCCTACGATGCGGTGCGTACGGACACGGCGCGCTGTGTGGCCCAGTTGCAGGCGATGCTGAGGCAGGATCCGCTCCTGGCGCCGCTGGTGACTGCCGTGCCTCGCATCGGGATCCCGGACATGGCTGGCGATCCGATGCGGGCCGCCGATCCGCCTGGCGGTGCCGAACTGCCTTCAGGCGGGGCGTACTTCGCCGGTGTGCGGGCCAGGGTGGACCGGGCGCCGCTGCGGGAGTGCCAGGACGAGGCGTTGGCCTCGTTGGCGAACTACTACGCCTCCGGCGGCCGGCATGCGGCTGCGGTGATGGCGGTGGGGTCGGGCAAGACGGCCCTGGGGGTGGCGGCCGCGTTGTCGTTCAGCCGACGGCGGGCGCTGGTGGTGACCCCGGGCTCGGTCATCCGCGGCACCTTCGCCAAGGCCCTCGATCCGGGGATACCGGGCAACGTCCTGTATGGGCTGGC
This sequence comes from Streptomyces sp. NPDC018263, assembly GCF_055562575.1. Classification (NCBI taxonomy): domain Bacteria; kingdom Bacillati; phylum Actinomycetota; class Actinomycetes; order Kitasatosporales; family Streptomycetaceae; genus Streptomyces; species Streptomyces sp. NPDC018263. Next base: position 931,174 of record NZ_JBVHFA010000002.1, on the reverse strand, counting down.
GGGCGGGCCGCTGCTGCCCGGTGCCCGTCCGCCGGCCACGCTCGTCCTGGACGCGGACGGCGGGCAGATCAGCCAGGTCAGCCGTGAGCGGCTCCTGGCCGCGGACATTCTGGTCACCAACTTCCATGCGCTGGGTACGGGCGACAGTGACGGGGACCTGCTGGCCAAGCTGGAGGCGGAGGACATCGACTTCATCGTCGTCGACGAGGCGCACATCGCGGCCAGCGCCTCCTACCAGCGGCTGTTCGCCCACTTCCAGGGTGCGCGCACACTGCTGATGTCGGCGTGCTTCCAGCGTTTGGACGGCAAGCCGATCGACGCCGATGTCGTCTACCGCTACCGGCTGGTCGACTCCGTCGCGGACGGGTCGGCGAAGAACCTGCGGGTGCACCGGTTCGCTCCCGAGGTGGCGTCGACGGTGTATGAGGCGGTGTGGCCGGACGGGCGGCGCGAGCAGATCGTGGGCCGTGATGCTTTGCTGGCCACGCTGGGCGACGAGCGGAAGATGGCACGCATCACCGCACAGTCCGAGGCGCCGATCCGCCAGGTGATGGCCGTGACGCGGGCGTGTCTGGATGCACAGGCCAAGCTGCTGGCGCCCGTCAAGCCGAGGGTGCTGTTCGCGGCGATGGGCCAGGCGCATGCTGAACAGATCGCGCGGATCGCCGAGGAGTACGGGATCCCCAGTGCCACGCTGCACCACAGCATGCCCGCCTCCGCGATCGCCTCCACCCGGCGGCGCTTCGAGTCCGACGCCGGGGATCTGCAGGGCATCGTGCAGCTGCGGATGCTCGGCCAGGGCTACGACTTCCCGCCCATCACCGTGGTCGTGCCGCTGCGCCCCTATGGCAGCTTCGGCGAGTTCTACCAGTTTGTCGGCCGCGGTGTCCGCGTCCTGCGCCAGACCGCGGTGGCTGCCGACCAGCAGTACCTGGACGTGGTCTGCCATGCCGAACTCGGCCTGGAGGAGCATCTGGAGGCCATGTGCGCGGACAACGACATGGATCCCGCTGTGCTCCTGGATGTCCCGCTGATCGACGCCACCACCATGGAAGGGGATCTCCCCGGCCCCGGCGGCGCCGCGGAGGGGGCCGGCGGGGGTCTGGGCGGTGTGGACGCGTTCGTGCTGTACGAGCGCGGACGCGTCGAGCAGCGCGTGGTGCACGAGCTGGACCGTGTGGAGGCCCGAAGAACGGAGCGGGAGATGCAGCTGATGGCCCAGCGCTACGCCGTCTATGCGCAGAACACCGCTGCGCCGGTGCCGTTTGAGCAGTTCGTCGAAACCATGCGGAGGCTGACCGGTGGCCAGTGACCCGACACGCTGGTGGCAGCCGGCCGTGGAATGCAGTCCCGAGCAGGCGCTCACCCTGGAACGGGCGGCCGGGCAGCAGCAACGGTTCGCCGACATCGACGCCCTGGCGGCCAGGCTGCTGGCCGCAGGGTTCGCCGGACGGCCGGTGGCCACCGTCGTCCCCGGCCGAGGACGCCACACGCCGGACACCGCCAAGGTGACGGCCCTCACCCGGGAAGAGGAAGTCTTCTGCGTCAACGCCTTCGGGGTCCAGGAGCAGCAGCGGCTCGGGGCGTGGTACCTGCCCCAGAAACTCTCGGTCAAGGCAGGGGCAGTCAATCTGCCGTATCTGCTGCGGGAACGCCCTGGCCACGCTCTGACGCTGGCCGCCGATGAGACCGCCCGCCTCACCGCTGTGGAGGACTGGGACACGGTGCTGCTGTGGGCGCTGCTGGTGCCGCTGTTCGAGACATTGCTTCAGCCCATCCGGCTGCGGGCGGCAGGAGAGATCTTCCCTCGCACAGAACAGCAGCGGTTCTGGACACTCATTGAGGAGCGTTACCGGCTGCTGGGCATCGACGAGAGCGCGCTGGAAGCCTTCCGCTTCGGCGGCGGCTGGCACCAGCTGGACCGTGTGGGACAGCAGCAGGCCCGCCTTCGTTTGCTGGACACCCTTGCCGCCGCCGACCTCGTGCAGCTTGCGGCACGTCACCGGATCCAGCGGTTGCAAGGGCTGATGGCTGGTTTCGCCAAGAAGGCCAGGACGGGAACAGCCCTGGCGCGCCGGGTGCTCACCAAAGAGCTGCAGCCGGTCGTCTCCGCGTACTTCGGGGGCGACTGGCTGGCTGTGCTGGATTACCTTCAGGCTCCCCCTCACCCGGATGAGGAGATCATCACTGCTCTGCCCGAGCCTCGTCTGTACGTCGGCATGGCCACGCAGACGGCCGGCATGGCTGCCGAGGCGGGCATCGCGGAGGACGAGGTCCATGCGATGCTCGCGGCCTTCCTCGGCGGCGGCACTTCTCTGTCTCCGGTGGAGGAGCGGGCTGCGGCCCTGCGCGGCTGGTGGGCGGGCTTCGACCAGGCGCATGCCGGCCAGTCACGGGGAATGCCGTCGTTGTGGGGGCTGGTCGATCAGGATCTGATGAGTCTGAACCGGACCGAGCAGGGGTACACCCCTCAGTTGTACCGGCAGCGTCTGCCCGCCGATGTCCTGAAACGGGTGGGGCGGCTGTGGGAGACGGTGACGCTTGCGCGGTATCCCGGCAGCATCGTCAGCAACCCGCGCCCGCACCAGACCATGGCCGAAGCCCTCGGTCCCGCGGCCGAGTTCTGGCACGGCGTGGGCCTGACCGCCTGGTTCGTGTGCGAAGGTCCCTACTCCCGCACCACCTTGGACCGTGTCGACCGCTACTACAGCAGGCCGCTGGCCGCCCTGCGCGCGGCCGGATGCCCGGTCGACACCGCCTTCTTCCGCGAACTGCAAGCCGCCGAACAACTCCTGGGGCCGGAGGAGGAGATCACGGACAGCGAGGACAGTACGGTCGAGACCCCGTACGGGCAGGTGACGTTCACCTCCAGCATGAGTCACGGCGCCCGCCGGGACGGCTTCGAGCGGGTACGGGATCTCATCACACGGCACCGGCGGGCCTGGGCCGAGCAGTATCTCGGTGCCTACGTGGAGGGCCGCTGGCGCTCCCAGTTGGAGGAGGTCGCCCACCAGCATCACCGCTTCGTCGCCGCCAAGGGGCGTCCCCCCACCCTGCCCCAGTTCGCGCGGTTCGCGACCACGGCAGCCAACCACTGGACGGGCGGCGACCTGGGGGCGCTGTACACGGCCATCGGCGAGCCGACGCCATCAAAACAGGAGCGGCCTACCCGCCTACTGACTGAGGACGGCTACGACTTCGCCCGCCGGGTGTACCAGGAGCTGGGCGGCAAGCCCGTCGACCACGACACCTGGGTGAACAACCCGGAAGAAACCCAACGGCAGTGGCAGCTCAGCCGCCTGGCCACCGAGAGCCTGCGCCACCTCCAGCTGCAGGAAGCACTCGGGCAGCCGCCGACCGCCAAGGAGTTCGGCGCCCAGCGTCTGACCTGGCCCTGGCCAGGCGAGGAAACCGAAGGCTGGCCCATCCTCGAGCGCGTCCTTGCAACGCTGACCCGTGCCAGCCTGGCCCCGGCCACTACCCGCTCCCCCACCAGCCCGCTACCCGGTGAAGAGAGCGGCACCCTGCAACTGCGGACGAGGGGAGCCAACGCAGCCATCCGCACCGAGCCGACGACGGTCCGCGTCACCTGCACCGGCGCACCCGTTGACGTGTCCGCTGTACTCCTCACCCGCAACGGCAAGGTACGCAGCGACCACGACCTCGTCTTCTACAACTACCCCAGTCACGACGGGGTCAGCGTCGGCGGGGACACCGTCACCGCCGACCTGGGCCTCATCCCTGACGACATCGCAACCATCGCCGTCATCGTCAGCATCGACCTCGAGGCCCAACCCGCCGCAGTCTTCGACCATCACACCCAGTGGCAAGCAGACATCACCCAGCCCTCCCGCACCCAACTGGCCTTCACACCTGACCCCTTCTCCTCGGGTGAGACCGTCACCATCGCGGTGGAGCTCTATCGCCACACGACCGGATGGAAGGCCCGTGCCGTCGGGCAGGGCTACGACACCGGGCTGGCGGGCCTGGCCACCGACTACGGCATCGACGTCGAAGCCTGACGCCCCCTGTCTGGTACGCGAAGCCGTCGACGACCAGGTAAGTGCGGCCGCCGCCGCCGTCGATCTCGCGTGCGAGAGCCGCTGCTGGTGCCCAACCTTCCAGGTGTTCCCGGGCCAGCTGGATCTTGCACACACGATCTCCCCTTGGGTTTCCGTTCCGTCCCGGTACGTCAGGGAGGTTAGGGTGACCGCGACGCGCACCATGGGGGGTGCCAAGTGAGCAAGGCACGCTGGAGGTGAGCATGGGGCTGCGCCCGACACACCTTGGCTACGCTTACCAAGACCTGCTCACCGCGCTGCGGCTTGTGGATCTGGCGGTGGGACGTGCGAATTCCCTGCTGGTCGACACGAAGATGTTCACCGGGGACCGATTTGATGACATCACATGCGAGTGGGGCACCGGCAGCCGCGAGCGGCTGCAGATTAAGCACACGGATTATGACCGCGCGTTGTCGCTGGAGAGTTTTACGAAGGACAAGCGAGGCCTACGCCTGGATCTGCTCTTCTCCTCTATGGACCACGACTTCACCTCGGATCCGGGTGCCTCGCACCGCCTGGTGGTGCGCGACATGGAGCCGGAGGATCCCGAGCTGACCCGGGTGCTGCGCCCGGTCCACGCGAGCACCGATCCCGGGCCTGCACTGCACGGCCTGAGCAGCAAACGGTTCCGTTTCGACGCCGCTGCGCTGCGTGCACACGCTCCGTGGAAGGAGATGCTCGCCCAGGTCAGTGATGACCTGCTCAACCGCGCTTGCGCCTCCCTGGTCGTCGACACGGATCTTCCGGCGTGTTCGCTCAACATCCGCGAGCCCGGGCCAGCCGAGGCGGCCTTGCTGCATCGCATCACCGAAGAACTCGGTGCCGGACGGCCGCCGAACCGGCACCGCACGCCCGAGGAGGTGGCGCTGGCCCTGATCGAGGCGGCCAAAGCGGCGCGCAGCCGGGCGGGGACCGTGATGGTCGAGGACCTGCTTCCTCGTCTGAGTCTGGAAGTCGACTTCGGAGCGGTCCGTGAGGGGCACCCCGTGGACCGTGCCACCGAGGTGAGACGCCCTACGGTGCTCACGGGCGTGGTCGCGGCTGTGAAGGATGCTGCGCAGCAGGGGGGTGTCGTGGTGGTCACCGGTGCTCCCGGCATCGGCAAGTCGTGGTTGTGTGAGCAGCTCGGGGATGCGCTGCGGGAGACCTGGCTGGCGGTGCGGCATCACTGCTGGCTCGGCGCTGCGGACATCGACCGTGAGCAGCGTGTGCTGACCGAGGTCGTGATCGGCAGCCTGCTGAAGCAGCTGGGGACGGCCGTTCCGGAGGCGCTGGCGCAGGTCAGGCCACGCTACGCGGCCACGCCGGAGACGCTCACGGCCGCGGTTACTGCCGCGCGCGGCCTGGCACCGGACCGGCCGATCGCGCTGATCGTGGACGGTATCGACCATGTCAGCCGGGTTCTTGGATCCACCACCGGCAGCGCCTTTCGTCCGCGAGTGGACCCGGCGGCCTCTCTGGTCGCGGACCTCTGCGCCCTGGAACTGCCTCCCGGTGTCGTGCTCGTCCTGGCCAGTCAGCCCGGCCCTCACCTCGAGGCCGTCGACGACGGTGCCTCCCGTCTCACCGTTGCCCCGCTCAACCGCGCCGAACTGCATGCTCTGGCGGACCGTCTGGGCGTGTTGACGGCCTTGGCGTCCTCCTCTGCCGGTGAGGGGCTCGATCCCGCTGCGCGGGCGGAGGCCGCGGTCGCGCTGATCGAGGAGCGCTCTCGTGGCAACGCCCTGTACGCCACGTATTTGTGCCGGCAGGCCGTTGGTCCTGCCCCGGGCCTGGGAGCGGCGCTGGCGCCGGATGGTGCCGGCGATCCTCTGGAGAGGTTGCGGGCGGTGCCGTCGTCGGCGCATGACCTCGACGACTACTACGCTTATCTGCTGGCCGGTCTGACCCCCGGGCAGCGTTCTGCTGTCAGCATGCTCGCGGTCTGCGACTTCGCTGTGAGTGCGTCGGAGCTCGAGGAGATTTTCCCGCTGCCCGGAATGCAGCTTGGTGCCGCGCTAACCAGTGTGGCACCGATCGTCGCGCAGCAGCCGGGTATCGGCGGACTGAAGATCCATCATGAGAGCTTCAGCCGCTTCATCCGCCGGGTCGACGGCGACGACAGGTGGGTCGATCAGGTCCGGTCCCGGGCGGCCGATTGGTTGTCCCAGCGGGGCTTCTTCACCGATCCCCGCGCGTTCCGGCACGTGCCCGAACTGCTGGCCGCTCTGGGGCGCGATGACGAACTCGCTCTGCTAATCGAACCCGATTTCCTCTCCCGCGCGATTGCCGGGCTGCAGCCTCCTCAGGCCATCGTCCACACTCTGACTGTTGCCGCGCTGCGTGCGGCGGTCCGCAACGACTGGCCCACACTGGTGCGCTGCGTCGAACTGAGCCGGGCGCGGGCGACGTATGAGGACGAAGGCCTGCCAGGTTCCCTGGTGCCGTATGCGGATGTGCTGGTGGCGCTGGTGGGAGCCGACCGCGTGGTGGCAAGCCTGATGTACGAGGGTGTGACCACGATGGCGGCGCGGTGGGGCCTGCAGCTGTGTGCGGCGGTCGACCGGGCCGGCTGTGCCGCCCCGTGGGAGGCGTACCTGACGGCCTGGGACAAGGCACGCAAGGATGAGCGTGTCCACTACGGATCCGAGAGCGATGAGTCGGTGTTCCTGGCGGAGTTGCGCGGACGGATCCGGTTGCCGGCCCGGGCTGCTGACGATGTCGAGCTCGGGCAGGTCCCGCGTACGCTCGCGCAGCGGGTGGCCCGGTTCCTCGACCAGGAGGCTCTGACGTCGCCTGAGGATGTGCTGGGTGTGCTGGTGGACTGTCTGGGTCCAGAGCCGTTGCTCGAGAGCGCGGAGCTCATCGAGCAGCCCGACCGGCGCGCGGCCCTTTTGCTGCACCTTGCGGACGCCCATGGCACGGCGGGCGGCGCGCTGCCGTCTGCCCGCGCGCTGGCCACCGCGGCCTGGGCCAGCGGGCCGTGCGACCCGCGGCGCCTGCTCCGCCATGGTGTGGCAGTGTCGGACCTTGCCGAGGAGCTCTTTTCCGGGGACATCGCCGCGGTTCTCGCGAAAGCAACACAGGATGTACTGACCGATCGTGCCAGTGGCCTGTCCGGCCCGGTGAACAGGTGGCTGACACTGCTGGCCGTGGCCCATGCAGCCGATCCGCAGGCGCTCGCCCGACTGCTCCCACTCCTGGACGGCGTTGGCTTCTACCGTGCCTGGCTGCGCTTCACCCTTGCCACCGTCGGCCTGCACCGCGACGTCGAGGCGGGCATCCTCACAGCCGAAACCGCGTCCGCCACCGTGCGTGTCGCGCTCGAACAACTTGCCCAGCATGCACACGCGTTCACGGGCAGCCCTCGGGCTTGCGATCTTGCGGACATCCACCGGCAGGTGCGGCAGGTGTTGCACGACGCCGTCACCCTGCTGCGCGGCGATGATGTCGCTGTGGGCATCGCCTTCCTGCAAGCCGTCAGCGAGGGCACCACCACCTCTCTCATGGGCATGGCCGGAACCGGCCCGCTGATCACCACGGAGCTGGTGTCCCTGCTCGCCGGGAGCGTCGGTCAGGCAGGGGCCGACGTCGTGCACGAGCTCATGCGCACGTTGCGCGGAGCGCAAGCCGAGCGCCGTGCTCTGTATGCGGAGGACGCCGACTTCGAGCTTGAGATGGCCCGCGTGAGTCTCGCCTGCGACGACCCGCACGAGGCGCAGCGGTGCTGGGAGCGTGCCGCCCGCTACATGGGGGCCTATGGCGGTCACAAGGACATCACCATCGAGGAGCTGCTGGATCCGCTGCCTCAGCTCATGCAGGCCGACCCCGTTCAGGCGCAGGTGCGTCTGGCGCGTGCGCAGCCTCTTGTCTATCTCGTCGCGGACTGCACCGACGGGCGGGGCACGGCGGGAACGCCGCAGGAGTGGTGGCGTTTCCTTGCGCGCCTGGATCCGCGGGGTGCCGCGCAGTTGGGCGCCCAGGTGCTGCTGGCCGAGTCCGGGCTGCCCGATGGCCGGGTGAGCGCGGCCCACCGGCAGCTGCTGGCCACGCAGGCTGACACGGCCGACCCCGTCGTCCTGGCCGCGCTCCGCATCGCCGCTGGACCCGATGGCCGCAGTATCCGGCAGGACGTTGCTCTGCTCACCAGGCTTGCTGACCTGCCCGGCGACGACGCGGCCCGCGCATCGCGTCTCCTGCCGGTGCTGGCCAATGCGATCACCTCCACCTACGACGACCAGACACTGATCGCCGCATCGCAGGCTGCCGGGGACGAGCCCACTTCTGCGCTGCGCACAGCAGCACAGCGTTGTGGCGGTGAGGGCGGCTTGCCCTGGGCGCCCCGCCCCGTGCCCAACAACACCTCACGTGACTGGTTCGGCCCCGAGAAGCACCCCACCACAGACGCGTATCTGCACGCCCAGCAGCGCCCGACGCTGCCAGTAGGTGCTGCTGGCGCGCTTGCTGCGGTCCGTGACCGCACCAGCAAGGCATACGATGCCCCCTCGGGCCCACGGTGGTCGAGGGATGCCCTGGCCAATGCGGTCGGGTGGCGGCTCTTGGAGGTCATCGACGGTCAGGGAGCAGACGCAGCCGCCCAGTTCCTGCACCGGATCGCCGACGAGATGAACGCCTCCAACCCTCTTGAGCTGCTGGCCGACCTCGCCTCGGGGCTCCGCTTGCGCCAGGACAGCGATCCTGGTGTCTTCGGCCCTCTCGCCGCCACGGCGGGCATGCTCGCCTACACCAAGATGCGAGGCGGCGGCGGATGGCGTTCCTTCGGCGGCAATGACCGGCTGGATCTGTGGCAGCAGGCGCACTCCGCGGACCCGGCCACCGCAGCCCGCAACCTCGCAGACCAGGTGGCCCAGGCCGTCGCCGAGGCGTCCTACAGCCGCACTATCGGTGTCAGCTTGGCCCTGGTCTCGGCGTTCGCTGTTCAGCCCCCGCTCGCTTCACCCCCGGCTGTCAGCGCTTTCGCCTGCTGGGATGCGGCGTATGGCGTCATCGCCCACCGTCTGCCGGGCCGTGCCCGTCTCGGCCAGGGTGCCTACCACCCGGTGCCGGAGCAGGCGACCCAACACGACATCGACACCGCACTGTGCGAACTTGTGTTGGCCACGATTGCCCTGCCCGAACGCGGCGATAAGCGCCGCGCCCTGATCGCAGCGACGGTTCTGCTGGCCAGCCGTTCCGGCCAGGCGCAGGCAGCCCTGGCACGCGTCCTCTCCTTCGACCTCGGAGCTGGCCCCCTGACCTGGCTCCTGACCGTCCTACAAGGACACCTGCCCGACGGACCTCTGGATGCCGCCCTTCTCGAACAGCTCGTCACGCTGTGCGGCAGTGACGTGCTGTCCGTCCGTGCCGATGCGTCCGCCATCCTGGCCCGCGCTGGCCACCAGGCGCCTGCCCCTGCGGCAACGGCAGCTCATCCGACACTCGCACGCGCCATCGCCGCTGCCCTCTCCCCCAGCGAGGACAGCGCATGAACAACCCTCGGGAGTTCGCAACCCACCTCGTCGACCACTACCTGGGCGACCGCCTAAACGCCGCCGGCAGTCCGGCCGGGCTCCGCGAGACCGTCATCGATCTCGTGATCGATGCTCTTCCGGACGTCGAGACGCTCATGCGCATGCAGCTGGACCTTCTGACCAATGGACGCCGCAGCCAGCTTCCCGACGCCTATCTCGCCGACCAGGCCGCCGCCGAAGACGCCCTGCAACGCGCTGCCGCCGGCCTGCGTGCCGCGCTTGCCCAAGCGGGACATCTCGGCAACGCCCAGAATTTCGAACGCGGCGCGGCCGCGCGACTGCGCGATGACCCCCGCGCGGCCCTGCGTGCCGAATTTGCCCGCATTCCCCGCCCTCTGACTCGTCCCGAGGCCCTGGCGTGGTCGCTTGATCCAGCACCGTGGTTCAGTGAGAGCCATCAAGCGGACAAGCCCTGGCCGCCTTCCGGCTTCGCTTCGGTCGCGGGCCTGCGGTCCCTGCCGGGAAACGCCATGGCCTTTGCTCGCGTGGATGAAGGTCCGCACGAGGGCTGGGTGCAGATCGGCTTGTTCGAGCGGCAGCGCACTCCTGCACGCCGATACCCGGATCAGCCCGCCCGCCAACTGCAGATCGCCGTCGGCCTGGAGGCCCTCGCCGACGACCCGCCGCCCGGCACACTACCCGCCCGCCAGGCCTCCTGGCAGCTGTGGACCAGCCCGTGGCGGCGCCTGGGACTCGGCCTTACAACCGAGTCAGCAGCCGAGCACATCAGTGCCGCAGACCAGGCCTTGACGGCCCTCACTGACGCTGGAACCGCTGGCCTGATCGATACGCCTCGCCCTCGCACCCTGAGCGGCCTCGGCCTGCCCGTCTACGTACTCGCACCCGCAGCCAGCGTCGTGGCCGCACTCGGCCTTGAACCCACAGAGGGAATCTGCGGGTTCAGCCTCAGCGACGCCACCGGTGAGGCACTGATCTGCCGCCAGTGGCACGGCCACCTCGTCCACGACGGAAACTACGAACCACTCATGCCCGCGGTCGCGGGAGCTGATCTACTCATCCGGCCCGACCTGTTCGCCCGGCTGCACGACACGATCGGCGCCGCGCGCTGCCGAGCCGGCGTCAACGTCCACCACGAGTCAGCCGACGACGCCCTCGACGACGAGGACTGAGGGCGCCCCAGCGACGACGCTCCCATCAACCCGCCTTCATGTGGCAGGCGTGCGCGGCGACCTACTCATCCGCGCCGGCGACGGGGCTGTGCCTGAGCGTAGATGGTGTGCTGGGTCAGGTGGGCGAGGACTGCGTGATTAGCCTCCCAGCCGTCGGCGATCTTGGAGGCGGCTCCGGGGTGTGCGGGGTCGTTGGAGGGGTGGGCGTCGAGGAGTTCGGCGATGCCGGCGCGGGCCACGACGATGCAGGCGTGGCGGTGGCGTGAGGTGAGGACGCACAGGCGGCCGGCTTCCAGGTGGAAGGCGGAGGCGTCGCCGCGGCCGGAGAGGGGGTGCAGGACGATGGTGACGCGGAATTCGCAGCCTTGGAGCCGGTTGGCGGTGTCGACGGTGACGCCGTGCAGTTGGGGGTAGTGGCGGGCCAGGAGCGCGCGGATGTCGTGGGCCTGGCTGCGGTGGGCGGTGCCGATGGCGATGTCACCGGGCTGCAGGGCGTGGCCTTCGGGGTTTGCCTCGCAGGTGGTGATGGCGCGTCGGGTCAGCAGCCGGTCGGCGATGCCGAGGGTGGTGTGGAAGGCTTCGGCGTCGTGCTGGCCGGTGATGCGGGCCGGTAGTTCGAACAGTGCCCATCCGGTTCGGGCGGCGTGTTCGATGACCTCGTCGGTGGGGGTGCGGATGTCGAGAGGGGAGAACGTGAGGGTGCGGTCGGCTTCACTGCTTCCGGCGTGGAAGGTCGTGGAGGGGTAGAAGGCGTTGCTGATCGGGGGGACGGCTGAGGGCGGCAGGCGCCAGGACATGGGCAGGGAGTGGACGGGCAGGTCGCGGTTGTTGGCGAGCAGGACGGCGACCGCGCTGTTCATGGGGTCGTGGGACAGGCCGTGGAAGCGGTCGGTTGCGACCTCGGAAAAGGGGTCGAGTTGGCCGGGGTCTCCGACGAAGAGGGCCCGTTCGAAGATGCCGGCGGTCCACAAAAGCGTGTCGGAGCGCATCTGGTAGGCCTCGTCGATGATCGCCCATGGCCATCGGCGGTCGGTGACCGTGGCCCATTTCATGGCGGTTCCCACGATGACGTCGGCCGTCTTTTCGAGGGCTTCGATGCGGGTGCCGATGCGGATGCCGGGATGTGCCTGCAGGTCGTGCGGGACTGTGTAATCCGTTGCGGTGAGCCGGGCGGTTCTCAGGTGCGGGTGGTGCCGGGCGAATCGCCGCACGAGGTGGTCGACCTGGCTGTTGGTCTGGGCGATGACGGGACAGGGGGTGCTGGATTGCGCGAGGGTGTCGGCGGCTCGGGCGACCAGGGTGGATTTGCCGGCGCCGGGCGGGGAGTCCACGACGAGTCCGCGGTGGGTGAGCGTGGGCAGTTGCTCCAGGACGGCGCGGGCGGCCTGGTCCATCTGCTGCTGCGGCGACGTCCGGTGAGGTGGTGTCACTGTTCTTCCTCGCCCTCGCCCTCGTCCTCGTCCTCGTTGCTGTGGTCCGGCTGGTCGGCGGGAGGCCCGCCGTGGGTCCAGGGTGTCTGCTCTCGTGCGGGGAATTCGGGCATCCGGTAGGGGGCGGGTGCGATGGTGAAGACGAGGAAGGCGCCGGCGTCGGGAAGGACGGCGTGGTTGGGGCGGTCCATGGTGCCCATGCCGGCGGTGATCTCAAGTTCGAGGAGAGTGTCGCCGTCGGCCGGGGTGACCTCGCAGATCTTGTAGCGGGCGCTGCGGTAGGTGTGGCAGGCCAGGAGCTGACCGGGTTCCATCGGCACGGGGTCCGGGGTGGACACGGTGAGCCGGGGCCGCCATTGGGTACGTCCACTGGGGCCGCGCAGGGTGTGTTCCGCGTCGATGGTGGTGACGGTGCCGCCGAAGGCTTTGCCGGTGGTGCGCAGTTCTGCCCGTACGAAGGGGTCGTCGGCGGTGCGTTCGGCGGCGAAGGCGACGGCTGCGTGTTCCATGCGGGCCAGGCGGACGGCGGCGGCAATGGCATTGTCGCGGGCCGGACGGGGGCGTCCGTCCTGGGTCAAGTAGATGCATTCGTCGGTGAATACGGTGCGTTCGTGGTCCCAGCGGCGTGCAGTGCTCTTGGCTTCGGGGAGGGCCTGCAGGAGCGTGTAGGCCTGCCACATCAAATCCCAGGTGGGCTGCAGGTAGGTGGCCAGCAGACGGTCGAGTTCTTGCAGGGTGCGGGTCTGCTCGTGGTCCAGGGCCCGGCGCCGGGCACGGGCATAGGCGTCGAACAGGGGCGCCAGGTGGTCGTTGTCGAAGGGGGCGTCGGTGGCTGGTCCCGCCGGGCGGTGGGTGGCCGGGTCTTCTGCTGCCAGTGCGGCGTCGCGTCCGGAGGCGGGGTGGCGGGGCGGGTCGATCCAGGCCAGCAGGGTGGCCAGGTCCTCGTCCTCAAGGGGGCTTTGGCCGCTGATCCAGTGCATGCCGAGGAAGCTGGTCATGGGGATGAGGGCGGCTGAGCCGGCCAGGTCGGCGCGGTCGGTGAGATAGGTGAGCCAGTGTCCCAGGCGCTGGACGGCCCGGGAGCCGGGATGGTGGTCGTCGGTGCTGCGGAACCGCAGGTCGGCTCCGAGGTCTTTCAGGTGCTGCACGGTCTGGGGGTTGGGGACGAGGATCTGGGGGGCGTCGGTGTAGCGGCGGCGGGCCGGCTTGCTGGAGGTGGCGGGCAGGTGTTCGCTGTGCCGCTGGCAGGCGTCGATGTAGGCGGTGACGGCGTATGCCAGGGAAGCGAGCATGGGAGTGGTGCTGCCTGAGGGCGGGGCGAGCAGGAGTTGGGGGCGGTGCGGGTCGGTGCCCAGCATGACGGCCAGCGGTCGTGCGGCGGGCCCGGTCTGTTTCAGCGCCAGCAGCATCAGCGGCTGGTCGCTGAGGTGGAGGTGGCGCAGTTGGCTGGCGCGTTGGGCGTTGCCGGTGGAGGCGGCGCGCATGCGCAGGAGTGAGGTGAGGCGGATCATGCGGTGTCCGTCTGGAGGTCTGCGTGGATGCGCTGTGCGTGGCGCAGGGCCTGGGTGAGGTCTTTCTGGCTCCGTGAGGGGTGCAGGTGCCCGTCGGTGAGGGCCAGGGCCGTGGCGATGGTGTCGATTCCCGCGAGGTCCTCGCGGACTGCGGTGCCCAGGGCGGCGGGCTTGCCCTGGTGGCGGGCCTCGATGCGGCAGTGGAAGGCCAGGTCGCAGTGGTGGCGGCAGCCGGGGGTGTAGTTGGGCCGCACGGTGGCGAGCGCGGCAACGAGTTCACCGCGGGGCCGGGTCGGTTTCTGGTCGAGGCCGGGCGCCAGGTCGAAGGTGGTGTCGGGGGGAACTTTGTCCAGCAGTTCGGGCAGGCGCCGCAGTCTGCCGAGGTGGCGGCTCAGGTTCTTGATCTGCTTGTGGGCGCTGAAGGGCGTGGCGGTGGGGTGGCGGGTGAAGTTGCGCGGGTTGACCAGGACCACGGTGTCGGAGACGCGCTCTGGCGGGAGACCGTCCTCGGCGAGGAGTTCACGCAGGGCCAGGACGTAGGCGGCGGCCTGGGTCAGCGCTGCGGTGGCCTTGATGGGGTCGGGCTGTCCGTGGATGACGGGGAAGGATTTGATCTCGACGACATAGAAGACGCCCTCGCGCTGGAAGGCGATGACGTCGGGTTCGAGGTAGGCCTGGTGGCCGGCGACGGTCAGACGCAGTACGGGGTGGTCGAGCAGGGTGCGGGGGTCCGACCTGCCGTGTGCTGCTCTGCGGATGCGGGAGCGGGTGTGGACGCGGCGCAGCCGCAGAGGGGACTTGTCGTCATCGCTGCCGACGCTGTTGACGTCCTCGTAGGACACCTCCGGCACGCTCAGGCCCAGGGCTTGGCGGAGCAGCGGCACCAAAGGGGCTCCGGCCTGGGCGGTGACCTGGCGTTCGAAGGCGAGGCCGTAGTCGAGGGCGAGCTGGGATTTTCTCAGCGGCCGCGGGAGGTCCAGATGGGCGGCGAGGGCGTCTTTGTCGATGCCGGCCGCGTCCAGCAGGGAGCGGCGGTCGCAGCTCGGATTGGCGGTCAGCGCCGCCAGGGTGCGTGCATTGTGCGGGATGGGCGCAGCGGTTCCGCGTAATACGCCCAGTCGTGCGTCGAGCGAGCTCACTGATTTCCTTGGCGGGACAGGGCACAGCTGTGCTGGTCTGCAGAGGTGGGTTTACGAAGTACGGCGCAGGCGGCCGGTGTTGCGCAGGATGTTGCCGAAGATCTGCTCCGCGTCGCCGAGTTGCTGACGTGCGCGCTGGGCCGCTTCGGCGCGGGTGTCGGCGTCGTCGTCGGCGTGGATCTCCAGTTCCGCTGCGGCGGCCCGGCGCAGCGCGTCCAGTTCGAGCGGGCCCCGGGGGGCGTCGCCGTGGATGTTGCGGCTGTAGTGCAGCAGCAGCTGCTGGACGGGCTGCGGCATCCCGGCCTCGCCGGCGAGGTGTTCGGCGGCGTCCGCGAGCCGCAGGGCCGAGGTGAGGAAGTGGACGCGCTGGGTGAGCGGTCCCACCAGGCGCTGCTCCAGTGGCCAGGTGCTCAGGGCGAGCAGCGCGCGGGCCGGTGAGAGCAGGTCGGAGGTCAGCGCGGGGCAGATGTAGTAGGCGCGGCCGTAGGGGGCGGAGCGGAAGGAGCGTTCCTCGTCGCGGCGCAGGGTGGTCATGCGTGCCGTGTTCAGCGGGCTGGAGAAGAACGCCTGGTGGACCTGGCTGAGCAGTTTGGGCGAGGCGGGGACGGTGAGGAGGGCCAGCGCCTGGTGGACCTGGTCGCGTACGGGCACGCCCTGGTTCGGCTCGACGACTGCCAGCGCGGGCTCGGGCCGGGTCTCTGGCTGGACCTCCGGCTGGGCCACCTCCGGGACATCGCTGAGCCCGCACAACACATTCCAGGCGTGCCGGGTGCGTGTCAGCTCCTCACCCAGGACGTTCACTTGGGCGTTGTCCTGTTGTGTGAGCGCCTGCCGGAGCGCCTCTTGCAGCTGTTGCATGCGCTTCTCGAGTGCGACCAGATGCTCGTCCATGCCCGCATGCTAGCAGTCACTCGGGGCTTCCAGTTTTACTCCAGGCATTTGCGAAGAGCGGCATGTGAGGGGCCCGGTCGCGCAGGGGTGCGTCCCGCTGGGGTTCGGTGACCGTCGGCGCGGACTCCGGCCGGACCGCGTCCGGGGCGCCACTGAGCCCGCACAGAACATCCCAGGCATGTTGAGCGCGTGTCAATTCCGCAGCCAGAAGGCGTACTTGGCAAGTATCGTGTTGCGTGAGCGCCTGCCGGACCGCCTCCTGCAGTTGCTGCATGCGCTCCTCGAGAGCGATCAGATGCTCGTCCATGCCGGGATGCTAGCAGTCACTCGGGACGCCCAGTTTTGCTCCAGTTATTTTGGTGTACAGTCCCGGGCTCATAAGGCACCACCGGTGCCCTCCTACGCCTCGCTTCCAGAAGGGCGCATGAAGGCATGAGCAGACTGCTCCACACCTCCGACTGGCATCTGGGCCACATCCTGCACGGGCATCCACGCGACGAGGACTTCGACGCCGTCCTTGCCGAGGTCGTGGCCATCGCCCAGGAGAGCCAGCCGGACCTGATCGTCCACAGCGGCGATCTGTTCCACTCCTCCCGTCCCACCGTCCGGGACATGTTCCGCGCCATGCGCGCCCTGCGCGAACTCGCCGCCATCGCCCCCACCGTGGTCGTGGCCGGCAACCACGACTCCCCCCACTACCTGGAGTTCCTCCACTTCATGACCGGTCCCTCCTGCGGCCGGGGCCTGTTCTTCGTCGACCGGCTCCGCCCGGCACACGACGGGGGCGTGATGACCTTCGAGGCCTGCGGCGGTGAGCAGCGCATCCGGCTGGCTGTCCTGCCCTTCGTGCACCCGAACCGGTTCTGGCGGCGCGATTCCACCTCCGGCACGTCGTATGCCGACTACGCCGAGGCGATGCGCGGCCTGCAGGGGGAACTGACGGAGGCCTTGCACGAGGGGTACGACCCCGACCGGGACATTCTGCTGTTCATGGCCCACGTGTTCGTCAAAGGCGCCAGGACCTCCCCGAGCGAACGGGCCGTGGACGAGGCCTTCGAGACCCCTCCCGAAGATCTTCCGGTGGTGTCGTACGCCGCTCTCGGACACATCCACCGCCCGCAGGCCATCGAGGGCCTGAAGTTCGCCGCCCGCTACGCGGGCAGCCCGCTGGCCATGGACTTCGGTGAAGCCGACGAGACCAAGAGCGTCGTGATCGTCGACGCCGACCCGGGGCGGCCGGTGCGGGTGTTGCCGCGCCGGCTCTCCAGCGGCCGGCGGCTGACCCACTTCACCGGAACCCTCGAGGAACTGAAGGCCGCGGCCGACCAGTACGACGGGACCTTCCTCAAACCGGTGATCACCGGCGAGGAGCCCGACGGGCTCCTCAGCCAGAAGATCGCCGAGATCGTCCCGAACGCGATCCTCATCAACCCGGCCCCGGCCCGGGAAGATGCCCCAGGCGCCGTCCTGGACGGTGACCTGGGCGATGAGCCGGAACTCCCCGACGCGTTCCGGGCCTACCTGGCCCGTGAGGGAGTGGACGCAGATGCCGCGGAGTCGACCGTCACCGCCTTCCTCCACCTGCTCAACGAACTCGACGACGAGACGCTGACCCCGGTCCCGGCCGAGGAACAGCTGCGCGCCGCGCTGGAAAATCCCTGGAAGGAGGCGTCATGAAGCCCTTGCGGCTCACCCTCACGGGCGTGCGCAGCTACGCCGGCACCTGCAGCATCGACTTCACCGGTAAGCGCCTGCTCGCCATCCTGGGCAACACCGGCGTGGGCAAGTCCACCATCCTCGAGGCGATCATCTTCGCCCTGTACGGGACGTGTTCGTGGTCCAAGGACCCCAAGGCCGCCTACGAGCTGATCGGCAAGGGATGCCCCAGCATGGACGTAGCGTTCGAGTTCTCGGCAAACGGCCGCGAGTGGAGTGTGCGCCGCACCCTGCATGCGGAAGGCAAGAAGGGGCCGCAGGCCGTGCTCGAGCCCCTGGCCGACGACAGCGCCGACTTGCGGGTCGACGGCAAGTCCGCGGTGACGCAGGCGGTGACCCGGATCATCGGGCTGGACTGGGACGGCTTTGTCAGCACGGTCCTGCTGCGCCAGGGGAAGTTCGACGCCCTCCTCAAGGCCCCCAGGGCCATGCGTGCCGACATCCTGCGGCACATCTTCGGCATCAACGAGCTCGAGCGTGTACGCAAACGGGCCGGCGTGCGACTGGAGCGCCTGAATACGCAGATCACCGAGGGAACCAGGGCCCGCGCGCTTCTCCTGCCGGATCCTCATGCTGCCGCTTCCCAGGCGCTGCTGGATCTGGAACGCACCCGGGGTATCGCGGCCCGCCGGCGCGAGCGACTGGATGCGCTGCGCGCGGCCCAGAGCCGGGCCGTCGAGCACAAGCACCGCAAGACGGGCTTGGACAAAGCGGCGCGGCTGCTGCGTGAGCGCGCTGTTGCGGATTCGAGCATCACGATGGCCGCGCTGGCGCGGAAGAAGAGGGAACTCGATGCCGAGGCAGCAGAGCAGGAGACCACCGGACGCGAGTTGGCCGCGAAGCTGGAGGCGGCGCAGGGCGCGCTGGATACGGCCGCACAGGCCGGTGACACGCTCCGCTCCCTGTCCAGCGCGTTCGCTGTCCTGTCCCGCCTGCCGGAGCGTGCAGCCGGCCTGGACGCCGTCGAACAGCGGCTGAAGCAGGAGCAGCTTCAGCATGACGAGCACGAACAGGAGCACACGCAGGCACGACAGGAACTGGAAGAGCACGAGCAGCGCAACGCGGCCCTCGTCGAGGCCGCCGGCCGGGCCGAGCGCATGGTGAGCGAGGCGCGCACGCACACCGACCAGGTCCAGGAGGCCGTCCGGGCAGCGCTGCAGGAGGCCAACGCCGCGGCCGGGCATCTGCAGACACAGCGCGCGACGCTCGAGACGGTGGAGGAACAGCGCGGCCACAGCGCCGGCCTGGAGAGCGACCTGAAGAAGCTGCGCGGCGCTCTGGAAGCGGCCCAGGACGACCTCGCAGCGCTGCAGCGCAGGGAGGCGGCCCACGCGGCGGGTGCCGGTCTGGCGCCCGGGGACGCCTGCACGGTGTGCACCCAGCCCGTCCCCAGCGACTTCGCTCCCCCGCCGCTGTTGGACGGCAAGGCACTTACTCAGGCCAAACGCAAGGTCACCACACGCTCGAACGCCGTCGAAGCGGCGGTGGAGGCCAAGGCTGAAGCGGCCGCCCAGCTGAAGGGAACCGAGCGGAAGGTCGAAAAGCACCGCCGCGGACACCTGGCCGCCCGCGAGCGCATGGACGCGGCGCTGCTCCAGGTGCAGGAGCTGGTGGATGCGGTACACCCGGCCGGTGCTCCCGCCACGGCCACCGCCCTGGACGCGCTGGGCCGGCAGACGACGGCTCAGGCGCATGCCCTCGCCGAGGGCGAACCAGTAGGCCGGGCGCAGATCACCCGTGCGGTCAAAGCACTTACCCAGCCGCTGCGCGACGCAGAGGGTGAGGCCCTCGCGGCCCACACAAGCGCCCAGGCGCAGTTGGGGGCGGCGCAGGCCGAGAACGAGGCGGCCCGGGCCGAGCTCAAGCGTCAGCGCGGCCGCCTGCAGCGTGAACGCAAACGGCTGGACAGGACCCGGCTGCAGTACGAGACCGAGCTGGCGAGTGTGCTGACGGAGGTCAGCGAACTGCCGCCCTCCATCCACCCCGCCCAGCCCTCCCCATCACAACTGCCCTCCCTGCAGGACATCGCCTCCGCTAAGGAGGCGGCCGGCCAGCGCCTCGAACGGCTCGAGCAAAGGACACTGGAGCGTGACGACGCCCAGAAGGCCCTCACGCTGCACAGCGAAAACCTGCAGGCCCTGGACGCACGCCGCCGGCGCACCGTCGAGACCCCCACACGCAAGCTCATCAAACAGCTGGAGCGCTGGGCGGACACGGCCACCGATGCCACAGGCCTTCTCGAGGCCGAGGCGTCCCCCGACCTGCCTCCCGTTCCGGACGCAGGCGACTTGGCCGCCGTCGACACCTACTGCATGGCCCTCGCCTCGCTGCATCAGCGTCTGACCGGCACTCTCGGGCAGGCCGCTCAGCACGCCGACGACGAGGTCCGCGCATTCGAGAAGGAGCTGATCCGCCAAGCCGGCGCCACCGCCGACGAGACGGACCCGGACCCCGGCTTCCCGGTGCCCGAGAAGAGCGACCTGCTCGCCCCCGCCGTCCTCGACCCGCTCAGCCGCAAGACCATCCAAGCCGAAGGCGCGCACGAGACGGCCAAGGCCGATCTGCGCACCGCACAGTCCCAAATCCCCTACGCCGACGCGCTGGGCACCGCCCTCGAAGCCGCCAGCCGGCAGGCCGCGGTGTGGAAGAGCGTGAGCGACCAGCTCACCGACGGGAAGTTCCTCACCTATCTCACCGATCAGCGCACCCATGCGCTGCTCAGGCACGGCAGCAGGATCCTCCGGCAGATCTCCATGGGTGACTACGCATTCACCGATGACTTCCAGATCCTTGAACGCGCCACCAATCACGCGCGCGACCCGGAGACCCTCTCCGGCGGAGAGACCTTCCAGAGCTCCCTCGCGCTGGCGCTGGCGCTCGTCGAGCTCCACAACACCAGCCACAACAAGCTGGAAAGCCTGTTCCTGGACGAAGGTTTCGGCTCTCTGGACAACATCCGCCTGGGCGACACCCTCGCCGTCCTGAGCGACAGCGTGGCCCAGGACAAGAGGGTCATCGTCATCAGCCACCTGTTCCCGGTGGCCGAGGTCGTCGACAACGTCCTACTCATCAACAAAACCGGCCAGGGCTCCACGGCCGCCTGGCTCACACCGCAACAACGCACCGCAGCCATCCACGACGGGATCCAGCGCCTGCTGGAAAACACCTGAGCAGTACCAAACCGGCCACCACAGTCGCCGAGGAGCCCATCTCCCAGTCCCCGAACAGCCTCTTCGGGCGCCGGTGGCTCCGCGTTGCGGTGACCGGCAGGCCCGGTACTTCCTTCCCGGCGCATCACAGGGCGCCCCTGCATGCCTGCGGCCGGCGCTGACAAGAACTGGCTCAGCGCCGACCGCAGCCGTCCACCCGACGGCGCCGCAGCAGGGCGGCCGGGCCGGGTCCTCCCCGGTATCCCGGCGCACGAGTGCTCCTCGGGCAGCCGGGCTGTGAGGAACACGCCCCCTTCCTGGCGAAGGTGCTGATGCTCGCACCCGGCGCTGGCTGACGGCTGGGCCGTGCCCGCCTCCCCCTGGCATGACGCCGCCTCACAGCCCTGGCGACGGCCCAGGGGCCGCCCGCACCGTCCTGCCCGGACACCGCCAACGCCCTGCGGAAGCACGGCACTTGTGGCCTTCCGCGCTTCGTATCCATTTAAGGAGCAGACCGCATGAATGACTCTTCTGCCGGCACGCAGGGTGCCGGCAAAGCGGTGTTCACCGCCCGCTCGGGGCGGCTGGCCGCGCTGCCGCGGTTGCTGTCGCTGGACCAGAGCGGCGAGCTGACCAGCGCACACGTGAAGCTGGTCGCCACGGCCGTGGGCCGCTCGGAGCGGGCGGTGTGGCGGTGGGTCGCCACCGCGCGCGCCACCGGCCACGTCGATGCGGCATCCCGGACACGGTTCAGCGTCACCCCCGAGATCCGGCGGCTGCTGGTGCTGTGGGGAGGCAACGCCTCCGCCGTCCACCGCGAGCTCAAGCAGCGGGCCCTGGACGATCCCCGCATGCCTGCGGCCCCGTCACTGTCGACGATCCACCGGGCGCTGCGCCGGGACCTGACGCCCGGGGAGCGGGCCGGGCTCGCCAAGGGGGAGGCCGCCCGGCGGGCCTTCGACGTGTTCGCACAGCGTCCTCCCGCGCACCGCAACGCCGCCTGGGAGGGCGACCACAAGTGTGTGCCCGTGCGGGTGCTGCTCAAGGACCAGCTCGTGCAGCCCTGGGTGACCTGGTTCATCGACTGCCACACCAAAGTCATCACGGGGGTGGCTGTGACGCCCCATGCACCCAGCGCGGATGCGGTGCTGGCGGCCCTGCGGATGGCCCTGGACCGTACCGAGCCCTTCGGCCCGGCCGGCGGCCTGCCAGGCCTGATCCGGGTGGACCGCGGCAAAGAGTTCCTGTGTGCCACCGTGGCCTCGGCCCTGGGCGCCTGCGCCGTGCCCGTCGTCGATCTTCCCGCCTACAGCCCGCACCTGAAGGGCACCATCGAGGCGCTCAACGGTGCGGTCGAGGACATGCTGTTCGTCTCCATGCCGCGCTACGTGCACCGGCAGACGCTCACCGGCGGGCGCACCGCAGACCCGGACGAGCCCGCACTCTCCTTCGAGGCGTTCGTGGAACTGCTGCTGAAGTGGGTGCACTGGTGGAACACCGAGCACCAGCCCAGGGCGCTGGGCGGCCGCACCCCGATGCAGACGTGGTCGTGCGACCCCACTCCCCTGCACGACGTTGCCGCAGAACAGCTGGCCCATTTCGGGCTCGAGGACGACGGACGCACCCGCACCATCACCACGCAGGGCGTGCGGTGGCGCAACCGCCACTACATCGCCCCCTGGATGGTCGGCCAGGCCGGCGTCCGTGTCGCGGTGCGCCACCTGCCCCACCACGACATGACCATCGAGGTCTTCGGCCTGGACGGTGTGTACCTGGGCAGCGCCGTTCTGGCCGAGGCGGCCAGCGAGGAGCAGGTCAGCAAGGTCCGCAAAGCCCGCACCGCCAAGGCGCGGCGGCTTCGCGCGGACATGAAGGCCGCGGCACGGCTGCGCCGCGAGCGCTTCGAGGCCGTCACCACCGCCGTCCCGCCCGAGCGTCTGGGTGCGCTGACCGAGGCGGAGGCCGAGGCAGAACTTGCCGAATCGGACGCCACGGACCTGCGGCAGGCCGATCCCGGCTACATCCCACACCAGTCCGTCCCGGACGGCTGGGCGCGCCCGATCCCACTGGCCGCGAGCGGGCCGGACGACGACACTCCTGAGGAGAACGTGTGAGCGGCGACATGGACTACGGCAGGCTGCCCGCAGAGGACGACGACCACTTCCACCGCCTCGATGCGCACCTGGTGGCCACCAACACGCTCATGACGACACTGGACGACATCCAGGCGACGATCGACGCAAAGGCCATGATGGTCGCCTACGGATCGGCTGGGTACGGCAAGTCGATGTCGGTGAACTCGGCGCTTCGCAAGATCGCCCCCGACAACACCTACCGCCTGGAGCTGCGCTCGGGGCCGACCCCCCGCGACATCCGCCACGGACTGTTTCACGCCCTGGGGCTGCCCGGGGAACCGCAGACCCGGCCGATCGAATTCGACACCCTGCTGAAGGAGACGCTGTCGCAGACGTTCCGCGTGCTGGTGTGCGACGAGGCCCAGTGGATGGGCCGCAGTTCGTTCGAGTACTGGCGCCATCTGTGGGACGACCGCAGGACCGACATCGCGGTGATCTTCGCCGGCGGCGACAACTGCTACAAGGTCCTCAAGCGTGAGCCGATGCTGGCGTCGCGGATCTTCATCTGGCGGAAGTTCACCCGCATGCCCGAGGCCGAGGTCGTCGGCACGCTGCCGGTGTTCCACTCGCTGTGGGCCGGGGTCGACCCGCAGATGATCCGCAACATCGACCGGGCCGCGGCGCACGGGAACTTCCGCAACTGGGCCACCATCACCAAGCACATGCTCAACGGCATGCAGATGAAGGGGCTGACCGAGGTCAGCCAGAACCTCGTCAACTGGGTGTACAGCAAGCTGGGCGGCATGTAGCAGCCGTCGCGCATGCGCGGCGGCCCGGACAAGCCTGGGCCGCCGCCGACAACCATACTTGTTGCCAGTTTCCGGCGATGTGGAGTTCGTCGGTGCCCATGACGCGCATGACGGTGAGTCCGGCGGTGTGTGCTTTGTGGGCTTTGAGCCAGAGGTTGACGAATGCCTGGGAGCGGATGATGTGCATCCAGTCGGGGCGGTAGAGGGCCCTGTTGTAGTTCGACTCTCCCATGGTGGACACGAACTTAGAATACATGGATTTCACGTATTCCAGGGTGACTTCGTCTTCGTCGGTGATGGCTTTTTCGCGGGCGTCTCTGAGGGCTTGGCGGAATTTCTCGAAGAGTTGTTCCGTGGCGCCGGAGGTGAAGGATTCGTGGATGACGGGTGGGTCGCAGAGGGGGCCGTACTGGTCGGTGGCGAGGCGCTGGAGGAGGCGGAGGGTGGGTTCGGTGACCCAGACGGGGCCTGGTTCCTCGCGGTTTCCGAGGGGGTTGGGGAGGTAGGGGTGGTGGTCCCATTCGGGTGGGGTGATGAGGTGGATTCCGGCGCGGCGGCGGGAGTGGACGTTTCCGGTGGAGTATTCGAGGGCGCCGAGTGGGAGGTGGGTCTTGAGGGCGGAGAGGTAGGCGCCGTTGATGTCGAGGGCGGTGATGTCGCCGGGGGTGGGGGGTGGGTCGAGGCGGGTCCAGTGGGGGCGGGCTTCCCAGATCTCGTCGGCGCCGTGGGCGGATTTCTTGCGGAGGATGTCGGGGAGCGGGGGGTGTCCGACGATGTCGTAGCGGGCGCCGATGCGGGTGGCGTCGAGGAGGGCCATGGCGTCGGGGATGGCGCGGCGCTGGAGTTCGGCGGTGGCGGCGTGGAGGTCGCCGGCGTGGGTGTCGAGGGCGTCCTGGACGGCGCGGGTGATGAGGTCGGGGGTGTGGGGGTGGGGGTGTGAGGTGCGGCGGCGGGGGGTGGGGGTGTGGCGGGTTTGCGGGGTGCGCGTGGGGGCGGCCTCGGGCCGGCGGGCGGGGGTGGCTTCGGGGCGGGGCGCGGGGGCGGCTTCGCGCTGGGGCGCGGGGGTTTGGGGCTGGGGTGGGGTGGGGGCTGTGGGGTGGGGTGGGGGTGGGGTGGGTGCAGTCGTCGGGGTGGAGGTGCTGGGGGTAGCCCTCGACCTCGTCGGTGGCGGGGGCTCCGCACAGGACGCACGGCTGGGGGGCGGGCGGGGGCTCGTCCTGGTCTGCTGGGGTGGGTTCGCCGGTGGGGCCGGTCTCGGGGTGGGCCGGTGCCTCGGGGTGGGCGCGGAGTTTTTCTTCGGCGGCGGTGAGGAAGTAGGCGTATTTCTCGCGGAGTTCGCCGCTGGGGTCGCGTCCTGTTTCCCAGCCGCCGACGGTGGAGGGGCTCACGCCCAGGGCCTGGGCCACCTGGGTGCGGGTGAGGTGGAGGGCCTGGCGCAGGGCGCGGCGGTGGTCGGCGGGGGGCAGGGCGGGTGGGGTGCGGGCGGCGGCGAGGAGGGCGTCGATGGCGTTGAAGTCGGTCATCGGGGTGTTTCCTGGGCGGCCGCGGGGGTGCGGTGGCGGTGGGGGGCCAGGGTGTCGCGGGCGCGGGTGGGGCCGGCGAGGAGGTCGAGGACGTCGATGCCGTAGTGGGCGGCGAGGGCCTCGCAGTCGCTCAGGCTCCAGGCGGCGTTGCCGGACTGGCGGCGGCTGATCTGGGTCTGGCTGATGCCCAGGGCGGTGGCGAGGTCGGCCTGGTTTTCGCCGGTGAGGTGCATGAGGGCGGCGGTGGCTGCTCGTACGCGTTCGCCGAGCGTCATCTTCATGGGGTCATCGTAGGAGATCTGTTATGCGTTTTATGCATCAGCGGTGGTGGAAGTGGTGTGCCTCCCTGGTGGTGGCGGGTGTGGGGGCGGGGTGGGGTCAGTGGGGCAGCAGGTGGGGGGTGAAGACGGTGATGTGGTCGGTGATGTCGTGGGGGGTGCGGCGTCTGGGGGTGCGGGGGTGGTGGGGGGTGCCGATGTAGAGCCAGCCGAGGAGGCGTTCTTCGGGGTGCAGGCCGAGGGTGTGGCGGGTTGCTTCGGAGCGGGTGAAGGGGCCGGTGCGCCAGACGCTGCCGAAGCCGCGGGCGTGCAGGAGGAGGCTGAGGGAGCCGGCCATGGCGCTGGTGGCGGCGAGCTGTTCCCATTCGGGGATGGTGGTGTGCTGGGGGGTGAAGACCAGGGTGGCGAGCAGGGGGGCGCGCTGGGGTTTGGTCCGCGCCTGTTCGCGGCGGGGCTGGGGGCCGTCGTAGTCGTCGGCGAAGCTGCGGCCCAGGGCGGTGCGTCCTTCGCCGCGGACCAGTATCCAGCGCCAGGGGCGCAGGCGGCCGTGGTCGGGGGCGGTGGCCGCGGCGCGCAGGAGGTAGGCGAATTCCTCGTCGCTGGGGGCGGGTTCGGTGAGCTGGTGTTCGCTGCGGCGGGTCAGCACGGCGGTCATGACGTCCATGGCTGTTCCTTCGGGCGGGCGTTTTTGGGAGGTGGGAGGGGGGCGGGTGGCGGGGGTTACTGCCAGCCGGAGTCGTTGTCGGTCGTGCCGGACGTCTGGTGCGTGGGGAGGGGTGCTGCGGCTGTGCCCCGAGCTGTGTCGCCGACCGCCATGGGTGTGCCTCCGGTGTCCGGGGTTCGCTGACTCCTTTGAGGGTGCCGTTTTGCGGGTGCTGCTGTAAGGGGGAAACGTGCAGGTCAAACCGTCCATGACCTACTTAGGACAGGGAGGGTGGGGGTGGGGGGTGGGGGTTTCACAGGGGTCCGTCGGCGTCGATGGGGATGAGGGGGACTTCGGCGCGCAGCAGGGTCCAGGAGTGCAGCCAGTGGTGGTCGTGGAGGGTGCGGCGCCACAGGGTGACGGCGGTTTCCTCGGCGGCTTTGAGGGTGGCGGCGGAGATGTAGACGCCGATGACGGGGTGGGGGTGGGTGTCGGCGTGGACGACGACGTGTTCGATCCCGGTCAGGTCCCGGCCGCAGGCGGCCACGGCGTCGGCCGTCCCGCTGGGCAGGAGGACGCCGTGCGCGGGTGGCTGCACGTGGACATGGACGAGGTACATGGCGGGTTTCCTGCCGGCGTGGGAACTGTCTGCCGGGTGAGCGGCGGACAGCGGAAAGTGCAACATGGCATGAGTCAGGGGTGGCGTCTATGTCGGCTGTGTTGAACACCGCACCGGGGCGGGCGGGTTGGGGGCTCCCCCGGCTTCCCGCTGGGCGGGTGTTTGTGGGAACGGTCAGTCTTGGGCCAAGAGAGTGCGTATCCGGCCGACTGCGGGCGCATCTGCACTACTCTCCTCTCCTTAACAGCGGTTGAGGCGCGCGCTCATCGGCCTTGAGCGATTCAGGTGGCGTACAGACCTGTCGGGGGAATGAGATGCTTGATCTTCTCGGGCTCGACCACCAGACCGAATC
Organism: Streptomyces sp. NPDC018263; assembly: GCF_055562575.1. Classification (NCBI taxonomy): domain Bacteria; kingdom Bacillati; phylum Actinomycetota; class Actinomycetes; order Kitasatosporales; family Streptomycetaceae; genus Streptomyces; species Streptomyces sp. NPDC018263. Next base: position 904,338 of record NZ_JBVHFA010000002.1, on the reverse strand, counting down.
TGTGTACCGGGCCATGCTGGCCCATCCCGAGGACGGGGTGGAGGGGCTGGTCTCGCGGCTGGGCAGACCGGCGGGAGAGATCCGGGACGCGCTGGACCGCCTGAGCGAGCTGGCGCTGGTGCGTTTTTCCACCGAGGACCCCACGCAACTGCATGCGGTCAGCCCTCATCTGGGTATCGAGATCCTGCTGGCGCGGCAGCAGGCGGAGCTGGCGGCGCAGCAGCAGCGGGTGGAGGCGAGCCGTGCGGTGGCGGCGCGGCTGATCTCGGAGTTCGCCGGGCAGCAGGAGGATGTGCCCGAGGCGGGGGTGCAGTATCTGCGGGGGCTGGAGTCGATCCGGGACTATCTGATGGCGCTCAACCATCAGGTGCGTCACGAGTTTTTGGCGTTCGCGCCGGGCGGGCCGCAGACGGAGGCGAATATGCAGGCGTCGCGTCCGCTGAACCAGCGGCTGCTGGAGCGGGGGGTGCAGATGCGGACGATCTATCTGGACAGTATCCGCCGGGACGCGGCGACGGTGGCGTACGCGGAGTGGCTGATGGACCAGGGCGGTCAGGTGCGGACGGTGCCGTCGCTGCCGAACCGGATGATCATCTGTGACCGGCAGGTGGCGATCATGGCGGCCGACAGCAATGCCACGTCGGTGGGTGCGGTGGTGCTCAGTGCGCCGGGGCTGATCGCGGCGCTGTGCGCGCTGTTCGACAACACCTGGCAGGCGGCGGAGGCGCTGGGTACTCCGGCGGCCGGGCCGGAGCAGGAGGGGCTGACCCGGCAGCAGGCCGAGGTGCTGCATCTGCTGGCCGAGGGGTACACCGACGACGCGATCGCCCGGAAGCTGGGGGTCTCTCCCCGTACGGCGCGGCGTTTCGCGAACACGCTGATGGCGCAGTTGGATGCGCGCAGCCGTTTCCAGGCCGGGGTGCGGGCGGTGCAGTACGGGCATCTGCCGGCCAGTGTGGGCTAGCACGGTCTTCTTTGCGGGTGTGGGGTGTTCAACTGCGGAGTGGCGCGGTTGAACACCGGGCCCTGGGGGTCAGTGGGCGTGGGCGGTCTTCAGGGCGGTGCGCAGCAGGACTTCGGCGCCCAGGACCAGGTCGGCGGGGTGGGTGTCCTCGTGGGGTACGTGGCTGACGCCGCCCACGCTGGGTACGAAGATCATGGCGGTGGGGGTGAGGTCGGCGATGACCTGGGCGTCGTGGCCGGCGCCACTGGGCAGTTCCTGGCAGGGGGCGCCCGCCTCGCGGCAGGATTCCTCGATCAGGGCGCGCAGGTGCGCGGCCGTGGACACCGGTGCGGAGTGGACGCGGGCGAGGGTCTCGATGCGGGTGCCGGTCTGCCGGGCGAGGGTCTGCAGTTCGCGGTCCAGGACGGTTTCGGCCTGCCGCAGGCGGGCGGCGTCGGTGTCGCGGAGGTCGGCGGTGAGCCGCACGGTGTCGGCGATGGTGTTGGGCGAGTTGGGGTGGATGTCGAGGCGGCCGACGGTGGCGACCCGGCACAGGTCTGCGGTGGTGGCGAGGCGTTCGACGGCCAGGGTGAGGCGGGCGGCCGCGGCCAGGGCGTCGCGGCGGCCCGGCATCGGGGTGGTGCCGCAGTGGCCGGCGCTGCCGCTGATCTCGACGGTCAGGACGGTGCGGCCGGTGATGCCGTCGACGACGCCGATCCGGTTGCCGGCGCGTTCGAGGACGGGTCCCTGCTCGACGTGGAGTTCGAGGTAGGCGGCCAGTGAGTGGGCGGGCCAGACGGCGCTGCCCAGGGCGTCGAGGTCGCCGCCGGCCAGGGCGAGGGGGCCGCGCAGGGGGTGGCCGTCGTGGTCGAGGGGTTCGCGGGGCAGGTCGGCGAGCCGGCCCGCCAGGACGGAGGAGCCGAAGAACGGCTGGGGGAACAGGGCGCCTTCCTCGTTGGAGAAGGCGGCCGCCACCGGCTCGAACGCGCTCTCCACGCCCGACTCGGCGCACGCCTGCACCACTTCCAGGGCGGCCAGCACGCCGTAGGCGCCGTCCAGGCGGCCGCCGTTGACGACCGTGTCCAGGTGGGAGCCCATCAGGACGGCCGGGCGGGCGGGGGCGGTGCCCGGCGGGCGGGCGCGGATCATGAGGTTCCCGGCCGCGTCCACCGAGGTGGCCAGGCCCGCGGCCCGGCTCTCCTTCAGGACGTAGGCGCGGGCTTCGCGGTCGGCGCGGCTGAAGCCCTCGCGGGTGATGCCGCCGGTCACCGGGTCACGGCCGATACGGCCCAGTTCCTCCACGCGGCGCAGCAGACGCTCGGCGTCGACGGCGGGCTGGGCGGTGCGGCGGTGGGCCACTGGTTGACTCATGAGTCCTCCAGATCCGTTGAGTCGGGGCATAGACGGGGGTGGTGCAGGGGCGGGGCAGGGGCGGTGCGGGGCCAGGGGCGGTGCCGGGGGCGGTGCGGCGGGCCCCGGTCCCGTGGCGGGGTACCGGGGCCGGGCCGGGTGGCGGCCGGTGATGGGCCGCGCCAGAGGCCGGGTGGCGGGGCCGGTGACGGCCCTGACCCGGCGTGGCCGGTGAGTCCCCTGGCCTGAGGCCGGCCGCGCGGGCCCGGTGACGGGCCCTGGCCCGAGGCCGAGCCCGGCGGGGCCGGTGAAGGCCCGGGACCGGCGTGGCCCGTGTAGGCCCTGGCCCGAGGCCGGCCGAGGGGGCCGGTGACGGCCCGATCCGGGGCCGAGCCCGGCGGGGCCGGTGACGGGCCCCTGGCCCGGCGTGGCCGGTGGGCCCTGGCCGGGGCCGGCCGCGCGGGGCCGGTGAAGGCCCGGGGCCGGCCGCGCGGGCCGGCGGCGGGGCCGGTGGGGTCGGTCAGAGGTGGCGGTTCCACCATTCGAGGACTGCTTCGAAGCGGGCCACCCGGTGGCTGGGCAGGCCGGAGCGGGACAGGTCGTGGCCCTCGCCGGGGAACAGGAGCAGCTCCACGGGGACGTTGCGGGTCTTCAGGGCGACGAACAGCCGCTGGGCCTGCTCCATGGGGCAGTGCCGGTCCTCGTCGGACTGGATGATCAGCATCGGCTTGGTGATGGAGTCGACGTAGGTCAGCGGGCTCTTCTCGGCCCAGCGGGCGGGGTCGGCGCCGTACAGGGCGATCGCGACGTTCACGCCGTCGTCGCTGGAGGCGGCGTAGCTGTCCACCGCGTACAGGCCGCGCTCGCCGATGAACGCCTTGAAGCGTTCGCCGTGGTGGGCGGCCATCCAGGCGGCCATGTAGCCGCCGAAGGAGCCGCCCATCACTCCGACGCGGCTGCCGTCCAGGTCGGGTGCCTGCAGGGCGGTGTCGAGCAGGGCGAGGAGGTCGGGGGAGGTCTTGCGGGCCAGGTCGTCCACGACGTGCATGCCGTGTTCCTGGCCGTAGCCGGAGCAGCCGCGGGGGTTGCCCAGGACCACGGCGTAGCCGGCGCTCGCGTAGACCAGGGCCTCGTCCAGGGCGGCGGGGCCGTTGAGGGTGTAGCCGAACTGGGTGTAGGGGCCGCCCTTGATCTGGAGCAGGACGGGGTGGGGGCCTTCGCCGCGGGGGCGGACGATCCAGCCCTGGAGGTCGTAGCCGTCCTCGGTGGTGGCGGTGAACTCCTCCACGGGCAGGACGTCGGTCTGTTCGGTCAGGCGGGGGCCGAAGCCGGTCAGCAGGTGTTCCTGGCCGTCGCGGAGGCTGACCAGGTCGCCGGCGCTGGTGGCGCTGGAGACGACGGCGGCCACGACGAGGCCGTCGGGGGTGTCGGTGGCGGCGTAGGCGTTGACCTGGCGGGCCCCGGTGATCAGGGGGGTGGGGGTGGTGCCGTCGTAGGGGACGAGGAGGAGGTGGACCTCGCCGCGGTGGTCGGCGGCGAAGAGGACGCCGTCGGCGACGGGGTGGATCATCTGGCTGGCGAAGCTGAGGTGGTAGTCCTCGTGGGTGAGGCGGCGGGCCGGGGCGGTGCCGTCGACGGGGGCGGACCACAGGCCGTAACTCATGGTGGCGAACGCGTTGTTGTTCTCGTCCAGTGGTTCGGCGGCGAAGCACAGGGTGGCGCCGTCGGGGGCGAAGCGGGGGCAGCCCAGGATCAGGCCGCCGCCGGTCAGGGCGCGCAGGCCGCTGCCGTCGGGGGCGCACACCCACAGGTCGTTGCGCAGGTCGTCGCCGGCGCCCTGGTGGCGGGCGGCGGTGAAGGCCAGGAGCCGGCCGTCGGGGCTCCAGGAGACGTCGGCGTGGTCGAAGTCGCCGTCGGTGACCTGGACGGTGGCGGCGGCGGGGTCGTCGGCGAAGGGGTCGGTGACGAAGAGGTGGCGGGGCCGGTCGACGGTGAACCCGAAGCCGTCCGCCCAGTAGCGCAGGGTGGTGATGCGGCGCGGCGGCTCGCTGTGGGGGGCGCCGGTGTAGCGGCCGGGGGCGGGCACGCGGGCGGTGTAGGCCAGGCGGGTGGAGTCCGGGCTCCACACGGGCTGTCCGGCCCCGATGGGGTGGCTGGTGACGGGGCGGGCGTCGCCGCCGTCCAGGGGCAGCAGGTGGATCTGGCCGGGGCCGGAGGGCCCGGGGCGCAGGAAGGCCAGGTGGCGGCCGTCGGGGGAGAACGCCGGGGCGGCGTCGTGCGGGCCGCGGGTGAGGAGGCGGGCGGGCCGGCTGCCGTCGGTGGCGGCCAGCCACAGCTCGGACACATACCCGTCGGCGGCCAGGTCGGGGCGCGTCACCGCGACCGCGGCGAACCGGCCGTCGCCCGACAGTGTCGGCTTTCCCAGAACAGGAAGGAGATCAATGTCTGTGAACTTCATGCCCCCGAATTTAGGGGCAGCAGGAAAGGCCGGTCAATGGTGGTGGAATTGAACAGCAAAAAGGCGCGAAGACAGTTTTTCTTGTCTTCGCGCCCGCATGTTCCGTTGTATTTTTTTATGTTGCGGCGGAGGGGCGTTCCCGGGTATCCGGGGCGCCCCTCCGGCCGCAGCAGGTGATTACTGGATGTTGACGTAGTACGAGGTCGCGAGAAGCTCGGCGGAGGTCTCGATGAACTCGATGTCGTCGAACGCCACGGTGTTCTCCATGATGCTCACTCCTTTACCTGTCTCGGTTTCCGCCGGTGTTTTCCGGCGGTGATGAAATATTCGCCCCGGCAGGGCGCCGGCGTCAACTGCCGTTGTTGCCGGGAAAGTTGGACACCATTCCTGGACGTTTTTCTTCCGGGAAAACGCGTGAGGGCGCCCCCGGGCCGCGTGTGCGGCCGGGGGCGCCCTCGGGCAGGGTGCGGGCGGGGTCAGGCGGTTGCCGGGACCGGCTCGGCGCGGGAGGCCGTGAGCAGGTCGATGGCGTCCTCGACGGTGCGGCCCTCCTGGATCAGGCGCCGCTCCCCCGCCTTGAGGAAGCCTTCCTGGACGAGGTGGTCCAGCATGCGCAGCAGGGGGTCGAAGAAGCCGTGGTGATTGACCACGACGATGGGTTTGCGCATGAGCGAGAGCTGGTTCCAGGTCGCCACCTCCAGCAGCTCGTCGAGCGTCCCGAATCCTCCCGGCAGTACGGCGAAACCCGCAGAGAGCCGGTACATGAGCGCTTTGCGTTCATGCATGGAACGCACCAGGAAAAGCGCGCCCGGCGCGTTGTCGGCGCGTTCGCGGTCGTGCAGGAAACGGGGCACCACTCCGGTGACGTCGCCGCCGGCGTCGATGACGGCGTGGGCCACCGCGCCCATCACCCCGACCCCGCCGGCCCCGTAGACCAGGTCCAGGCCGCGGCGGGCCAGCGCGGTGCCGAATTCGCGGGCGAGCAGCAGATGGGCGGGGCGGGCGCCGTCGCGGGCGCCGCAGAACACGGCGATCTTCTCGCTCTGCTCGATTTCGGGGGGCATTTCTATGACAGCGGACATCTCGGATTCCTTCGGAGGTCGGTTGGCTCTGGCGTGTGCGCCATTTCCCGGGTGGTGCCTTTGCCGCGTGCTCGGTGCCGTGCTCGGTGCCGTTGCCGTGCCGTGCCGTGGTGCCGTTGCCGTGCCGTGCTGTGCTGTGCCGTGGTTTCCGGCCGTGGTTCTCAGGTGAGGGCCGCGAGGCGGCGTTCGACGGAGGCGGCCTCCCCCGGGCGGTGCTGGGCGCGGTACACGGCGGCGGCCTGCTCCCAGACGGTGCGGGCGTCGCCGGGGCGGCCGGTGGCGGCGTAGCTGTCGCCGAGGCGGTCCAGGGCGCCGGCCTCCTGGTAGGTGTTGCCCAGGGCCCGGCACAGGGCGAGGGCGGCCCGGTAGGCGGCCGCGGCGTCCTCGTGCCGGCCGCTGTGCTGGGCGAGCAGGCCCAGGCTGTCCAGGGCGGCCGCTTCCCCGCCCCGGTAGCGGTGGCGGCGCGAGAGGTCCAGGGCGCGGGTGCAGTACCGCTCGGCGTGGGCGGTCTCGCCCAGGCGGGTGAAGTACCAGCCGGCGGCGTTGAGGGCGTCGGCCTGGGCCGTCCACTGCTGGGCGCGGGCGAACAGTCCCGCCGCGCAGATCGCATGGGTCAGCGCGGGGGCGTCCTGCCCGGCCATCTCCTCGGTCCAGGCCAGGATGTAGTACGCCCACGCCTGCGGACCCGGCCTTCCGTGGCGCTCGGCGATGCGCACCGCCCGCTCCAGATGAGCCACGGCCTCACGGTGGCGGCCGGCGCGGCTGGCGGCCTGCCCGGCGTAACGGTGGGCGGTGATCTGCGCCTCCGGGTCGCCCAGGGCGTGCGCGGCGCGCAGGGCGTCCGCCCACTGCTGCTGCTGGAGAGCGGTGTGGCCGCGCCGGACATAGTGCCCGTTGAGGCAGGCGGCCAGGTGGAACACCGTCCACCGCTCGCCGGTGTCGCGGGCCAGTTCCCGCACTGCGGTCAGGGTGGTGTGTTCCTCGTCCAGCCAGGCCAGCGCCGCCTGCCGGGAGGCGAAGGTCTGCGGGGTACAGCCCGGCTCCAGGGGGGCGAGGGGGAGGTGGGGGTGGTGGGGGGCGACGGTGCGGTCCGCGTGGTGGGCGGTGTGCAGGTAGTGGCCGGCCAGGCGGCGCAGGGCGGCGCTGTCGCCGGGGCGGGCGGCGGCCGGGTGGGCCGACGGGGCGGGGCGCGGGCGGTAGCGGCCCGGCGCGGTCCGCTCGCACAGGCCGCCGGCGGTGAGGCGGTCCAGGAGGGCCGCCGCCGCGGGCACGGTGACGGCCAGCAGGGAGGCGGCCGCGGGCACGGCGATGTCCGGGCCGGGCACCAGGCGCAGCAGATGCCAGACCTGCCCGTCGCCCGGCGCGTAGCAGGGCCGCACCCGCGGCTGCCCGGACACCGCCCGCACGGGCACGGGCGGCACGGGAGAGTCCCGTACGGGCGTGTCCCGTACGGGCGTGTCCCGTACGGGCGTGTCCTGCGCGGCGGGCGCGGTGGGGGCAGCGGGCGCGGCGGGCGCGGGAGTGACCCGTACGGGCGTGCCCCGTACGGGCGTCTCCTGCGCGGCGGGCGGCGTGTCCTGCGCGGTGGGCGGTGCGGACCGGGCGTCGGACCGCACGGCCCGCGCGGGCGGCGCCGGGGTGTCCCCGGACGGCGGCGCGGCCTGGACGGCGGGCGCGGCGGCAGGGCGGGCCTGGGCGTGGGCGGGGGTGTGGGGCATGGTGTGCCTCCTTGACGGGCCGTCGGCCGGCCGTGCCGGTCACAGCAGCGTGAACCGGTCCTCGGGCGGGATGAACATCGAGTCGGTCTCGGTGACGCCGAAGGCCCGGTAGAACGCCGGGACATGGCCGAGGACGGCGTTGCAGCGCACCTGGGGCGGGGCGTGCCGGTCGTGGGCGAGCCGCTCGCGCATCCGGCCCGGCGTGCGCTTGACCCGCCACATCGTGGCCCACAGGGCGAAGAACCGGCGGGTCTGCGCCTGCCGTCCGGCCCGGTCCAGGCAGGAGGCGGCGAGGTGGGCGGCGAACGCGGTGTAGGCGACGGTGAGGCCGGTGATGTCGGCGATGTTCTCCCCCGCGGTGCGGGCGCCGCTGACGTGCTCCCCGTCCAGCCCCTCGGGCACGTAACCGTCGTAGTGGCCGATGAGGAGGGCGGTGCGGCGGGTGTACTCGGCCCGGTCCTGCTCGCTCCACCATTCGCGCAGCCGGCCCTCGCCGTCGTAGCGCGAGCCCCGGCTGTCGAAGGCGTGGGACATCTCGTGGCAGACGACCGAGCCCAGCAGGGCGAAGTTGCGGGTCATGTCGCCGCCCGCGTCGAACAGCGGCGGCTGCAGCAGGGCGGCGGGGACGACCACCTGGTTCAGGCCGTGCCGGTAGTAGGCGGTGACCGCCTGCGGCGCCACCTTCCACTCCCCCCGGTCCACCGGTCCGCCCAGCCGGCCGAGCTGGCGGTCGAAGCAGCGGGCGCGGCCCCGGCGCACGTTGCCCAGCAGATCGGCCGGGTCGGTGCGCAGCGCGGCACGGCCGGCGGTGTCGCGGGGGTGGCCGAGTTCGACGCGCAGGGCGTCCAGCTTCGCCAGCGCCGCCTCCCGCGTGTCCGGGCCCATCCACGCCGCCTGCTCCAGGCAGTCCCGGTAGGCCGCCCGCAGGGCGTCCACCAGGTCGGCGGCGGCCTTCAGGGTGCCGGGCGCGAGATGCCGGCGCAGGTAGCGCTCGCCCACCTCGTCGCCCAGCACGCTCTGCACGAAGGACGTCGCCCGCATCCAGCGCGGCCTTGACGCGCGGGAGCCGGTGAGGACCTGGCCGTAGAAGCGAAAGTTCTCCGCGAACAGGGCGGCCGGAGCGAACGGGGCCGCCTCGTGCACCCGCAGCCACAGCAGCCACAGCTTCAGATCCTCCAGGCTGGTGGTGTTCCACCAGGTGTCCAGCGCCGGGCGGTAGGGGCCCGGGCGGATCTGGAGGCGGGCGCCGGGCGGGATGTCGCCGAGGCCGTCCAGGAACGCACCCCACGGGAAACCGCCACCCTCCTCGGCGCCGGCCGTGCCCGTGGTGCCGTCGGTGGTGCCGGTGCCGTCAGTGCCGTCGGTGGTGGTGGTGAGGTCGGCGGCGGTGGTCACCAGGGCATCGGCCCGGATACGGCCGGAGGCGTCGGGGCGGGTGTGGGCGGCGGCCAGCGCGCACTCCACCCGCACCGCCGCCCGCGCCGCCTCCCCCGGCGCGGCCTGGCCGGCCAGGTCCAGGACCGCCTCCACATGTGCGGCGTACTGCGCGCGCAGCGCGGCGTGGGCGGGCTCCAGGTAGGCGGCCGGGCCGCCGGGCAGCGCCAGACCGGACTGGGTGAGGGTGAGCAGATAGCCGCGGGCGCCGGTGGTGTCGGCCTCCACGGTCGCCTCCACCGGCCCTCCGACCCCCTCGCGCTGCAGCCGGCCCATCAGGCGGGCCAGCTCGGCACGGCCGGTGACCGCGCGCACGGTATCCAGGAGGGCGGTCAGGGCGGCGGGGCCGCGCTCGGCGATGCCCGCCTCGTCCATGAAACTGGCGTACAGGTCGGCGATCTGCCGCCCCGCGCCCCCGGTGGTCCCGGATGAGGCGGTGTCGCGGATCACGGCGACGACGTCGTCCTGCACCTTCTCGCCCAGCAGGGACAGCAGGGTCGCCTCCGCCCGGTGCTCGGGCAGCCGGAAGGCATCCAGCCAGCGGCCGTTGACATGGGCGTGGAAGTCGTCCTGCGGCCGGACGTCCGGATCGGTGTCGACGTCGTACGCCGTGACCGCGCTCACCGGGAGGCGGCCTTGTCCGGGACGGGACGGGACGGGGCGGCCGGGGCCGGGGCGGCGGGCTCCGCGGCGGTGAGCGTGCCGGCGGGCGGGGCCGGGGCCGTGCCGGCGGGCGGGGCGGTGAGCGTGCCGGCGGCGGGTTCCGCGGCGGTGAGGCCGGCATCGGCGCGGGTATTGCCCGCGGCGCTGTCCGTGGCCGGGGCCGGGACGGTGTACGTCGCTTCGGGGCGGGCGCTGCCCGAGGCCGGGGCGGGAGCGGGGGCCGTGCCTGTGGCGCCGGGGCGGGCACTGCCCGAGACCGGGGCCGGGGCGGGGGCCGTGCCTGTGGCGCCGGGGCGGGCACTGCCCGAGACCGGGGCGGGAGCGGGGGCGGTGCCTGTGGTGGCCGGGGTGGGGGCGGGCTTGCTGTCGGGGGCGGGGTTGGGGGTGTGGGTGGTGTGCAGCAGGGCGCGGTGGAAGACGAGGACGGCGAGCAGGGAGCAGGTGCCGGCCAGGAGGAAGGCGTAGCGGGGCTGGATGAAGCCGAGGATGACGCCGCCCATGAGGTAGCCCAGGGCGGGGCCGGTGTTGGAGACGGCGCCGAGGGCGGCGAAGGCGCGGCCGCGGTGGCTGTCGGGGACGCGGAGGTTGATGACGATGTGGGTGACGGTGGCCTGGGCGCCGTTGCCGAAGCCGCCGATGAGGTAGCAGGGCACGATCCACCAGGCGCCGGGGGCGAGGCCGGTGGCGAGGATGCCGACCGAGATGCACACGAACGAGCCGATCAGCAGGGCCTCGTGGCTGAGTCTTTTGATCCGGCGGACCAGCAGGGCGCCGGGGACGAGGCCGGCCATCCAGGCGGACATGATCAGTCCGTAGGTCTCCTCGGAGCCGCCGAAGGTGTCGCGGACGTAGAAGACGATGAGGACGTTGATGATGCTGGCGGCCGCCATGACGACGCCGCTGACGGCAAGGATGGAACGCAGGAAGCGGTCGGTGCTCACCCGGTACACCGGCCCGGCGGCCTTCTCCCCGCTGCCGGGGCTCTGGGCGGCGGGGGTGGTGTGGTGCAGGCGGGTGCGGATGGTCAGGGCGCCGGCGACGACGACGGCGAAGGAGGCGGCGTCCAGCAGCAGGGAGACACGGACGCCGAAGTGGGCGGTGAGGAAGCCGGCGATGCCGGGGGCGATGACCATGCCCGCCATCGCGGTGGTCTGGGAGATCGCCGAGGCGCGCGGGACGTTGTCCTTGCCGACCATCGCGGCGGGCAGCCCGGCGAACACCGGGTGGGTGAAGGCCAGCCCGGTGGACAGCAGTACCGCCAGCACGATCAGCAGGACGGGGGCGGTGGTCTGTGTCATCGCCAGGCAGGCCAGGATCTGCAGCGAGGCGACCGTGACGATCAGGCGGCGGCTGTCGAAGCGGTCGGCGAACCGGCCGGTGAGCGGCGCGAGCAGCGCCGGGGGGACGGCGGCGGCCAGCAGGAGGGCCATGACCGCGTACGATCCGGCGCCGCCTGCCTGGAGCAGCAGGGTCAGGGCGGTGGCGGCGGCGATGTCGCCGGCGAAGGACAGCCCCCGCATGCCGGCCAGGACGTAGACGTCCCGCCAGGCAGGGGCCGCCCCGGCGGCGGCCGGGACGGCGGCCCGGGGGGCGGGGGCCGGTCGGGTGGTGTCGGTCATGGTGGGGTGTCAGCTCCTAGTTGCGGTCGGCGGTTTCCAGCACGCCCAGACGGGTCAGCCCCTGGGCGACGTGCACGGAGCGGGCTTCGTCCACGCCCGGGAAGAAACGGGCCGCCGGCACCGCGCGGCCGCCCTCCAGGCCGCGCAGGGCCTCGGCGACGGCGTCGGGCACGGCCAGGCGGTGGCCGTTGACGACCAGGGCGCTCCTGGCGCCGTCGCTCGGCCCGATCTCCAGCGGCACCGGGCTGCGGCGCAGCAGGGCGGCGGGGGTGAGGGCGTCCGCCGACGCCAGGCGTTCGAACTCCCGGGGCCGGCCGGCGCCGGCGCGGGCGCGGCCCGTCTCGCGCAGCCGGTCCGTCTCGGCGGCCGGATCGGTGCCGGCCAGCAGGCCGGCGAGCCGGGCGGCCAGGTCTTCGAAGGCGGCGGCGGTGTCGGGGGCGGCGGGGTGGGCCAGGGGCGGGAAGCCGTCGAACCGCGGGTCCTGCAGCAGGTCGCGGACCGTCTCGGCCAGCAGGTCGCGCCAGCGGCGCGGTTCCACCGTGACCGACAGGTGCAGGGACACCTGGTCCTTTGCGGCCGCTGCGTGCGGGGTTCCGTAGGGCAGGTACAGGACGTCACCCGCACGCAGCGTGGTCTCGATGGCGGGCGGGCCGAGGTCCTCGGGCCGGTGGGAGGCCTTGTCGGCGCGGCGGCCGGCCGGCGGTTCCCAGATCCGCCAGTCCTTGGTGCCCTCGATCTGGAGGACGTAGACGTCGACCGGGTCGTGGTGGGGGGCGTAGCCGTCCTTGCCGGCGGGGGTGAGGAAGGCGACGACCTCGCTCGGGCAGGCGAAGGTGTGGGCGAACAGGTCGGCCAGGCGGCGGGCGGCGGGCAGGAAGTGGTTCAGCGCGTTCCAGGTGACGGTGCCGCCGGAGCGGAACAGTTCGTACACCTGCCCGGCCACGACCGTCTCGGCCAGCGCCGCGCCGCGTTCGGTGACGGTCCGGGTGTAGGCCTTGGCGGGGACACCGCGGCCGTCCTTGGCGATACGCAGGTAGGCGGGCGAGACGGTCTCCATCGCGACGATGTCGTCGAGTTGCCGCACCGACACCAGATCCCGGGCCCGGCCGTCCAGGGCGCCCCTGCGCAGCAGCGGCTTGCGGTTGAAGTACTCCTGGAAGAAGACCTGGCGGTCTCCGACGAGGTCTTCGAAGCCTTGGGGGGTCGTGGATGTGTCCACGCTCTTCGCCTCCAGCGGACGGGGTGGGGCCAGGGGTGGGAACTGTGGTGCCGGTGCGGGGACTTGAGAGGGGGGGCCGGGGCCGACGGGACGCCACCCCCAGGGGGGCGCGGACGGGGTGCGGTCCCCCAAAAGGGGGGGCGGGGTGCGGGGCGGTGCCCCTAGGGGGCGGGCGGGATGCGGTCCCCCTAGGAGATGGGGCGGGCGCGGTCCCCCTAGGGGATGGGGCGGGTGCGGTGCCCTGGGTGGCGGGGCGGGGTGCGGTCCCCCAAAAGGGGGGCGGGCGGGGTGCGCTCCCCCTGGGTGCGGGCGGGGTGCGGTCCCCCTAAGGGGTGGGGCGGGGTGGGGTGTCCTGGGGGCAGGTGACGGGGTGGTGCTCGGTGCTCGTCCTGCCCGGGGACGGTGCTCGGGGTGCGACTGCCGGTGCGGTGCCCCTCCCCCCGGAGGGGGCGGGCGGGTGCCGTGCCCGGGATTCAACTTCAGCGGCGGTGACGGGTGTTCAACTTCAGGGACGGTGACGGGTGTTCAACTTCAGGGGCGGCAGGTGGTGCCGGGTGTTGCAGGCCGGGGCTGTGCCCGGTGGACGGGAGCCGGCGCCGTGCCCCTGGGATCAGCTACCGGGTGGGTAAAGGGTGGTACGTGCCGGAGGCGGGGCCGGGGTCTGCGAGCCCGGCGCCGTACCCCGAGGGGCTCAACTACCGGGTGAGTAGCGGGTGTTACGTGCCGGGGTGGGACTCCGGGGTTTGCGGGCCGGTGCCGTACCCCGAGGGGCTCAACTACCGGTTGTGAAGCGGGGTGTTACGTGCCGGGGGCGGTACCCCGGGGTTTGCGGGCCGGCGCCGTGCCCTGCGGGGCTCAACTACCGGTTGTGAAGCGGGCGTTAAGCGGCGGTGCGGGGCCGGTGCTTGCGGGCCGGCGCCTTACCCTGCGGGGCTCAACTGCCGTTTGGGAAGCGGGGTGTTACGTGCCGGGGATGCCCCGGGGTTTGCGGGCCGGTGTCGTGCCTCGGCACTCCCCCTTCGGGGCGGTGTCCGGGGTTCAACTGCCGTGGGCGGTAACGGGGATGGTGCATCCCCCCTTGGGGGGCGCCCCCCTGTTCACGAGAGCGTGTGGAGTACCGGGTACCGGGGCGGTGGCCGGTGTACACGTACCGGGGCGGGCAGTCCCCCCCCGGGGGGGGTGGTGCGTACCGGGGTGGCCGGTGCTCTGGTGCGGGTGGCGGGGCCGGCGGCCCGGCAGCAGCCGGTGGGAGGCCGCTGGTGCCGGCCGGCACACGGCCGGCGCCGGGTGGTGTGCCGGCGGGGCCGGGTGGTGTGCCGGGGGCCGTGGCCCTGGTGGGCTCGTGTGCCGGTCCGGGGCCGGGCGGCCGCCTGCCAGGGGTGGTGCCCCGGTGGTCACGGGCCGTGTCCGGTGCTCCGGTCCGGGACCGGGCGGCCGCCCGCCGGGGGGCCGGGGTTTCAGCGGGGGGCTACTTCGAGGACGCCGAGGCGGGTCAGGCCCTGGGCGGCCTTGGTGGCGCGGTCGGCGTCGACGCCGGGGAAGATGTCGCCGGCCGGGACTTCGGCGGCCTCCAGGCCGGCGAGGGTCTCGGCGACCGGGGTGGGCACCGCGATCTTGTGGCCGTTGACCGTCATCTGGGTCCGGCCGCCGTCGTTCGCGCCGAACTCCACCACGGCCGCCGTACGGCGCAGCAGCACCGCCGGGGTGATGCGGTCGGTCTCGGCGATCGTCTGGAAGGTGGTGCCGTGCGAGCTGCCCGGCATGGTGCGGCCCAGGTCGGCCAGCCGGTCCAGCTCGGCGCCGCTGTCCAGGGCGTCCATCCGGGCGGCCAGAGCGGCGATCTTCTGCCGGAACAGCGCCTCGGTACCGGCGTCGCGCAGGGCACCGATGTGCGGGTACTGGTTGAACTCCGGGCTGGAGGCGGCCTGTTCGAACGTCTCGCGCAGCAGGTCCTTCCACATGCGGGGCCGCATCATGATCGACAGGTGCAGCGACACCTGGTCCTCGGCGGCGGCCGCGTGCGGGGTGTTGTAGGGCAGGTAGAGGACGTCGCCCGGCTCCAGGAGGACCTCGATGACCGGCTCGCCGAGCTCTTCGTCGGTGTAGGAGGCGTTGTCGCCGTCCCGCTGGGCGGGCAGGTCCCACAGCTTCCACCGCTTGGTGCCCTCGAGCTGGACGATGAACAGGTCGACCGGGTCGTGGTGCGGGAGGTAGCCGCGCTTCTTGGTGGGCGTCATGAACCCCACCACGTCGGTGCGCACGGCCATCTTGTCGCTGATGACGCGGGTGAAGTCCCGCAGCTCGGGCACGATCTGGTTCAGCGAGCACCAGGTGACCGTCGCGCCGGCCCTGAACAGCTCGTAGATCTTCTCCGGCACGACCGTGTCGGTGATGTTCACACCCTGCACGACGACACTGCGGGTGTAGCCCTTCTCAGGCACCCCGGAACCGTTGTGGTTGACCTTGATGTAAGGCGGCCGGATCGATTCCATGTGCAGCAGCTCGTCGAGCTTACGGACCGACAGGATGTCCCGCACATCGCCCGGCATCGCGTTCTTCCGCAGCAGGGGCTTCTTGTCGAAGTACTCGGCAAAGAAGACCTTTTCGTCCCCCACCAGATCTTCGAATGTGAAGTCGTACATTGCATTCCTTTCAATGCCCGATGGCGCGGACGAAAACCCTCTTTTATGCGGCGGAGGGGCGGCAGCCTGTAGACGGGCCGCCCCTCCGGCCGCATCAGCAATTACTGGATGTTGACGTAGTACGACGTCGCCAGCAGCTCGGCGGAGGTCTCGATGAACTCGATGTCGTCGAACGCCACGGTGTTCTCCATGCTGTTCACTCCCTCTTGTTTCCCGGTCATTCCCGCCGGGGTGTTCCGGCGATGACGAAATACTCACCCCCAGCCAGGCGCGACGTCAACGGACCAAAAACCTGAACACCAGAAACCCACGAGATCCCGGATATCCAGAAACACACGAGACGCCAACACCAGCACCAACACAGGCAGAGGCAGGGGCAGGGGCAGGGGCAGGGGCAGGGACACGGGCAGGGGCAGGGGCAGGGACACGGGCAGGGGCAGGGGCAGGGGCAGGACGAAGAGAAGAGACACAACACGCCACACGCCAGGGGGCACCGGGCACCGGGCACCGGGCACCGGGCACCGGGCACCGGGCACCGGGCACCGGGCACCGGGCACCGGGCACCGACAACGGTCCACGGGGCGACGGGGCGACGGGGTCAGGATGTTCAATTGCGGACGGGCGCAGTTGGACACGGAAGACCGGGGCCGGGCGGACCCCGGCGAAGGCCGCCCCATGCCAGGTGAGAACCGGTAACGGGCACGTGGCGGCAGGGCACAGGGGGGCTTCCCTCCGTAGGCGAGAACGGGGCCCTCCGCAGTAGCAGGGAAGGCCTCCCTTCCACCGCGCCGGGACCCGACTCCCTTTGACGACAACGCCAGGGGCGCGGGCCCTTTCACGCGGGAACCGCCGCAGAGCCGCAAGGAGCCGCAAGGAGCCGCAGGGAAAAGAGTGCTCAACTGTCGGCTCCTCGCGGCGCGGACGAGCCATCGGCAGCGGCCGGGGACTCCCTCCACCGCGCCGGGGCACGGCTGCCTTTTACGACGCCGCCGGCGCGGGCGGCCTTTTCACGCGGGAACCGCTGCGGGAAAAGAGTGCTCAACCGCGGACGAACACAGTTGAACACTCACAGCAGAGAAAACCCAGAGCCCAGATCCGCCCGGGTGGACTGCGGCGGCGGAGAACAGGTCCCCTCTTACCGGCCGGGGGGCGGCTTCCCTGTACGGCGGCAAGGCGGGACTCGTCAAACGCAGACGCGGCCGACGCAAAAAAAAGGGGGGTAACTGGGGGGCGTGCGCAATCGCATACAGCGGGCCGGCCCCCCGTCCAGGTGCCCTGCCGGGTGAGAGGCGGCGGGACACGCTCCCCCGCTTTTCAGCGAGCAGCTCCCTTTTCGGCGCCGGGGACACGCCTCCTTTTCTACACACACGACCGAAGAGGTCACGGGGGTTCAACTGCGGACCGGCTGAACGGCACACGCCGGCCGAACCGGACCCCGCAAATCCCCGCCGGCAGGCGCGGCAGCGGAAACACAGACCCACTCGCGACAACAGCCACAACCCTCTTGGAGCGACAACGGCCACAGCCTTGCACCCGGGCACAGCCTTCTGAGCTCCGGCACGGCCCCTTGGCTCGGGCACGGCCTCCTGGGCTCGGGCACGACCGGAAGAAAGAGGAAGGTCCCCCTGCGGACGGGCGCAGGGGGACACACATGGCCTTCCGCCAAGACCCTGGGGGCCCTGGGTGGGGTCAGGCGCCCAGGGAGGAGGGGTGGGCCAGGCCGGAATCCGGCAGGTCCAGGTCCCGCAGTTCCTCCGCCAGCACACGCCACCCCTCGGCATACCCCTCGGCCAGCTCGGCCAGCGGACGCCGGCAATGCGCGGGAACGGCGTCCAGGACCCGCCGGCGGTCCCGGACCACCCCCGCACACGCATCCAGCATCCGCAGCACATTCCGTCCCGCATCATTCAGCCGCAACGACGGATCCCGCCGCAACGCATCGAAAACCGCCAGAAGCTCAACAGGACTCCTCAAATCCCCGGAACGGGACCGCCGGACCGGCCGGCCCGGCTGAGCGTGCGCGCGTACCAACGGCGTCACCCCCGCCGACACCCCACCACCCGCAGCCCCCACCCCACCAGACCCAGAAGGCCCCGCAGACCCGGAAGGCCCGGCAGACCCGGAGGGCCCGGCAGACGCACCCTGCACCCCGGCCACCCCGCCACCGGCCGCCCCGCCGCCGGGCTGCCCGGCAGACCCGGTCACCCCGCCGCCGGACATCCCCGCAGACCCAGCCACCCCGGTCACCCCGCCGCCGGACATCCCGGCAGATCCGGCAGGCCCGGCGGCCGGCACCCCCGCCGGCACCGCCGAAGAACCCCCCGCACCCGCAGCACCGGACAACCCGGCAGCCGCGTCCGGGCCGGCGACACGCACCACCGCCACCCCCTCCGGACCGCCCCCACACGCCGCCGTACGGGACTGCGCCGCCCGCTGCCGGGGCGGCAACGGATCCTCACCCCGCCCCAGCCGGTCCCGCACATCCGCCACCGTCGCCGGCGACAACCCCGCCCGCCGCGCGATCTCCCGCAACGACACCCCCGGCTCCTCCCGCAACAACCGGCACGCCACCTCCCGCGCCCGCGCCGACCCCGAACCCACCGCCCGCGCCCGCCCGTCCCGCCCCACCCGCACCACCGGCACCACCGCCCCGCACTCCCGCCGCACCTGAGCCACCTTCCGCGCCGACAACCCCGCCACCGCCGCCACCGCCCGGTCCGACCACTCCGGCCGCCCCACCACCAACCGCTCCGCAGCCGCCACCCGGTCCCCCACCGGCAACGCCCGCCCATGCCGCACATTCACCGCCACCGCCAGCAACGCGGCATCCTCCACCCCACCCTCGAAAAACCGCACCGCGATCCGCTCATCCCCCCGCAACCGCGCCGCACACAACCGGTGCACCCCGTCCACCACCGTCATCGACGCCCGATGCACCACAATCGCCGGCCACCCCGACACCGACTCCGCCAACTCCCCCACAAACCCCTCATCCACCCCACCACCCCGCGGCGAGAACCCCACCCCCAACACCCCCACCAACACCCACACCGGCTCCCCCCCGATCCCCTCCCACAACCCCCTCACATACTCCGAACCCTCCACACCCACCGACCCCACCACCGGACCCACACCCGCACCCGCACCCGCACCCACCACCGGCCCCACCTCAGACCCCGCCCCAGAACCCACACCCACCACCCGCCCCATCTCAGACCCCGCCCCAGACCCCACACCCGCACCCGCACCCGCACCCACCGGCCTCAACCCCACACCCACCGACCCCAACCCCGCCCCAGACCCCGCACCCGCACCCGCACCCGCACCCGCACCCGGCGCCGACTCCACCTCAGACCCCACACCCACCCCGCTCACACCCCAGCCCCCTGCCACCCCGAATCATCCAAACCCACCACCACAACCCCCAACCCAGACCCAGCCGACCCCGCCGACCCAGCCGACCCCGCAGACCCCGCAGACCCCGCAGACCCCGCAGCAGAAACCACCGACAACGAACCAGACCCACCACCCACCACCGGAGCCAAAGCCGCCGCAGCACCCACCACCCCACCCCAACCCACCACAACCACCACAACCATCCGCACAACCCAACCCACCACCACAACCACCCCTCCCCCAACCCACCACCCGGACACCCACCACCCTCCCCACCCACCCCCACCCACAGAACCCCCCACCCACCAGCCAAACCGGCCCTGACCTACACAGGCCAACACCCCACAACCGGCACAGAGACACGAGTGACAAGCGCGCAGAGAGAGCACAGACGTGGCCCGGAGCGACGACGACCGGCCAAGAGCCAGCGGTGGAGGCAGGAGCGTCCGGTAGCCGCTCCCCGAGGTAGCGGGCGTGCCGGGGGCCGAGGGGGCAGGTCTGCCCGCTACCGAGAAGGCCATGCCAGCCCGGCCGGTCGCCGCCCGCAGGTCGGAGTCCCGCCGGCCCGCATGAACGTCGGCGCCTTCAGCGCCAGGGCCATCACCAGGAGGGCGACGGGCAGCAGGTACGGGAGGCGCGGCCTCACCGCGCCAACCCGGCATCCTGGTTGAAAAAGGGGAGAGCTGGATACGGCCTTCCAGGTGTCCGGGTTCACCGGCCCCCGCAGCGGCATGAGCGGACTCCCTGCCCGGCGTTCGCGGAGCGCCAGTAGCACGGCGGCTGCCAGGACCACCCCGTATGCGGCCAGGATTTCGCCCACCGTCCAGCCCAGTTACCGCCGGCGATCCGTGTGGCGCGGCTTTCCGCCGCCGGGACACAGCGGCAAGGTCCGCACGATGCCCAGCGCGCCGATCGCCAGGTCGAGCAACAACACCGAGTCCCAGCCGAAAGCGCTGAGTGCCGCACCCACCTCACGGATGAACACTCTGCGCACCGACGACGTGGAGCTAGCCCTGGCCGCAATCGTCGGCGCCCCGGACCCCCGCTGCCGAGGCCGGAACTGCACCCACCCAGGTCATCCCGCCCCCGCCCACGTTTGCCACCCCCCACCCCCGGTCATCCGGTACCCCTGAGCCCATACAACCGTCGGCCCGGCATACGGCCCCCGTCGGTTCCGGCGCTTTGGAAAGGAACCGCGAACCACCATGACCGACACGCCCCGCACCACCACCGACTCCGGTGCCCCGGTAGAGAGCGACGAGCATTCGCTCACCGTGGGACCCGCCGGGCCGATCCTGCTCCAGGACGCGTACCTGATCGAGCAGATGGCCCAGTTCAACCGCGAGCGCATCCCCGAGCGGCAGCCGCATGCCAAGGGCAGCGGGGCGTTCGGGTACTTCGAGGTGACGGGGGACGTCACCCCGTACACGAAGGCGGCCGTGTTCCAGCCCGGTACCCGTACCGATCTGGTCGCCCGGTTCTCCACCGTCGCCGGGGAGCGCGGGAGCCCGGACACCTGGCGTGACCCGCGCGGCTTCGCGGTGAAGTTCTACACCAGCGAAGGCAACTACGACATGGTCGGCAACAACACCCCGGTGTTCTTCGTGAAGGACCCGATGAAGTTCCAGCACTTCATCCGGTCCCAGAAGCGCCGCGCCGACAACAACCTGCGTGACCATGACATGCAGTGGGACTTCTGGACCCTCTCCCCCGAATCGGCGCACCAGGTCACCTGGCTCATGGGCGACCGGGGCGTGCCGCGCACGTGGCGGCACATGAACGGCTACACCTCGCACACGTATATGTGGATCAACGAGGCGGGTGAGGAGTTCTGGGTCAAGTACCACTTCAAGACGGACCAGGGCATCGAGTTCTTCACCCAGGACGAGGCCGACCAGATGGCCTCCGCCGACACGGACTACCACACGCGTGATCTCTTCGAGCACATCCGGGACGGGGAGCACCCGAGCTGGACGCTGTACGTGCAGATCATGCCGTACGCGGACGCCGCCGAGTACCGCTTCAACCCGTTCGACCTGACCAAGGTGTGGCCGCACGGCGACTACCCGCTGATCGAGGTCGGCCGGATGACGCTGAACCGGAACCCGACGGACAATCACGCGGAGATCGAGCAGCTCGCGTTCCAGCCGAACAACTTCGTGCCGGGCATCGGGCCGAGCCCCGACCGCATGCTGCTGGCGCGGCTCTTCTCCTACGCCGACGCGCATCGCTACCGCATCGGCGCGAACTACGCCCAGCTCCCGGTCAACGCGCCGATCACGGACGTCCACACGTACTCCAAGGACGGCGCGATGGCCTACCGCAAGACCAGCGACCCGGTCTATGCCCCGAACTCCAAGGGCGGCCCCGCCGCGGACACCGCCCGGTTCGGTACCCCGCCGACCTGGCACACCGACGGTGACATCACCCGTACCGCCTACGTCTCGCACGCGGAGGACGACGACTGGGGGCAGGCCGGCACGCTCGTCCGTGAGGTCCTGGACGACGACGCCCGCGACCGGCTCGTGGACAACGTCGTGGGCCACCTGCTGAACGGCGTCACCGAGCCCGTGCTCGAGCGCGCCTTCCAGTACTGGTCCAACATCGACCCCAAGATCGGCGCGCGGATCGCCGAGGGGGTGCGTGCCAAGGCCGGCGAGAAGGACCCGAAGGCCGCGGACCAGGGCAACCCGGCCCGCAGCGACATGCAGCGCAAAGCCTGACCGCCGCCCGCCGGGCGCCCCTCCCCCCGTCCGCGGGGCGAGGGGCGCTTCGCCGTGTGAGGACGGCGCGTACGGGTACTGCGGAGGCCATGAGTGTCACCTCCCTGATCGACACCGCCCTCGACCGCTCCGTCGTCCTCGGTTACGGATGGCCCGGACTGCTGCTGCGCAAGGCGCTGCCGGACTGGCCCGACGGGCCCGGACGGATGGACGGCAAGGTCGTTCTCGTCACCGGCGCGGGGTCCGGGGTCGGGCTCGCGTCCGCCGTGGGCTTCGCCCGGCTGGGCGCCTCGGTACGGGTGCTGGGCCGTAACCAGCAGCGGGCCGAGGAGGCCGCCGCGCTCACGCGGGAGCAGGCGGGCGACGACGTCGACGTACGGCCTGTCGTGTGCGACGTCAGCAGTCTGGCCGCGCTGCGGGACTTCACCACGCGGTTCCTGGAGGAGGAGGACCGGCTGGACGTGCTGGTCAACAACGCGGGGGTGATGCCGGACGAGCGGCAGTACAGCGTGGACGGGGTGGAGCTGACGTTCGCCACGCATGTGCTCGCGCCCTGGGTGCTGATCGAGGAGCTGACGCCCCTGCTCGCGCGCTCCGCGCCCTCGGTCGTGATCAACGTGACCTCGGGCGGGCAGTACGGGCAGCAGCTCCCCGCCGGTGACCCCGAGTCCGAGGAGACGCGGTACAGCCCGAAGAAGTTCTACGCCCGGACCAAGCGGGCCCAGGTCGTGGTCACCGAGAAGTGGGCGGAGCGGCTGCACGATCAGGGTGTGCATGTGCACTCGATGCATCCGGGGTGGGCGGACACCAAGGGGGTACGGCAGTGGCTGCCGGTCTTCCGGGCGGCGACCCGGCCGATCATCCGGAGCCCCGAGCAGGGGGCCGACACGATCGTGTGGCTGGGTGCGGCTTCGGAGGCCACCGAGAGTGACGGGCTGTTCTGGCACGACCGCCGGCCCCGGCCGACTACGTATCCGATCGGGGCGGCCGGGGATTCGGAGGAGGCGCGGGAGGAGCTCTGGGAGTACGTCAGTTCACTGGCACACGGTGAACGGTCCGCCTAGCGCGGGGGCCTTCGGCGTCCAGTGCTGTGACCGTCACCGACCATCGGGCTGTCCTGCGATGATCGGTGAATGAGCGAGCGTGAGTGGCAGGCGTTGACCAAGTCCGAGGAAGCCTTCATGGTCAATTCGTATGAGATCGACATCCTGGCTGGTGTCTGGGGAGATCTCGACGATGCCGATCAGTCCCGGCCGGTGAACGAGCTGGCAGGGATCTTGCTCACTCTCATCGATCGTGGGTGGATCGAGGTTCGTCGAGTCGCGCCGTGGACGTCCCCGTCCGGGGGGCGGGGCCTGCAGCCCGGGGAACTGGTGCCTCGTGATCAGCTTCTGGCAGTCCTGGGGGACGCGGCCAACTGGGAGTATCCGGATGACGGCAACTGGATCGGTGCGGTGACCCTGGTGGAAACCGAAGCGGGTAAGAGGATCACCCGCCTTTCCCCCGAGGAACAGGCCGAGCAGGGCTCCGTGATCGACGGCCTCGCCGGATGAGCGGAGGGGTGCCGGGCGTTCTGGTCGCGCCGGCGCAGATCACCGCCCGATGAGCGTTGCCGGTCACCGCACCAGTGACCGGGCGAAGCCGGCGAGGGTGGAGAAGCCGTTCTCCTGTAGGCCGATTCGTGGGTTGACGTGGTGCAGGAGCCCGGGCCCTCGATGGTGGGCGGAGACGTAGGTCTCGTCCAGTTCGCTCTGTTCGTCGTCCACCCAGGCGAAAGGACGGCCGCTCGCGTGGGCCACCAGCGGGGCGGTCTTCCAATGGACTCCATCGGGGCGTTCCTGGAGCAGCGCGTCGCCGAAGTCGACGAACGGAAGTTCCGGAAGGCCGAGCACCGGTGCGATCCACCGATTGGCGTCGTTCATCCATGTGGTGGCCCAGCACAGTTCGTAACCCAGGCGGAGCAGGGATCGTCCGTGCTCCGGGTTGAGCCATATCCGCAGGGGGCGCCGCCGGGACGGGAGGCTCCTGCCCTCCTCATGGGACTCACCGTCCCTGGGCACTCTGAGTGTGCTGTACCCGTCGGGCCGCCTTGTCGGCTTGGCCGCGTAGGGGTTGAGCGGGCCGTCCACGTCGAGGAACAGCAGTGGTCGGTTCACGCTCTCCCCCGTGTCCTGATCCCGTCGGCTGCTTCGAGAAGCGTAGCCGCAGAGATCGGCGCGGCGGTGGGGCGGGCGCGGGTCAGTGGTGTCGGTCCGTCGGGGTGCTCGGCGGCTCCATTCGTGCCAGCCACGTCTTCAGCAGGGGCTCCAGGGCGGCTGCCTCGGCCGGGGAAAGCAGGTCCAGCAGGCGGCGCTCGTTCTGCATGTGGGCGGTGAACGCCTCGTCGATCAGGTCGTGGCCCGGCGTGGTGAGGGCGACGATTCGGGCGCGTTGGTCGTCGGTGGAGCGGCGGCGGGTGACGAGGCCGGCGCGTTCGAGGCGGTCGAGGCGTTTGGTCATGGCGCCGGTGGTGACCATGGTGTGGGCGGCGAGTTCACCCGGAGCCCGCTCGTACGGGGCGCCGGCTCGACGCAGGGCGCACAGGACGTCGAACTCGCCTTCGCTGAGCCCGTAGCGGCCGTAGACGAGGCAGAGTTCCTCGGTGATGCGGGCGGCCAGGCGGTGCAGGCGGCCGATCACTCCTTGCGGAACAACATCGATCTCGGGGCGCTCGCGGTGCCACTCGGCCTGGATGCGGGCCACATGGTCCAGGGGTTCGTCATGTGCCATGGGTCCATTTTAGCTTCCACGGAAGCTATATTGACTTCCATGGAAGCTAATGTGCGGTGGGTGGCGCTGACGGCGGTCGCGCCGGTGGCGTGGGGTGCCAACTACTACGTCACCCACGAGTACCTCCCGGCCGATCACCCGCTCTACGGGGCCGCCTTGCGGGCACTGCCCGCCGGTCTCGTCCTGCTCGCCCTGTCCAGGAAACGTCCGCGCGGCGTGTGGTGGGGGCGGTCCGCGCTGCTCGGGCTGCTGAACACCAGCGTCTTCTTCGTTCTCGTCTACGCCGCCTCGCAGCTTCTCCCGACGAGCGTCGCGTCGACCGTGATGGCTCTCTCACCGCTGACGATGATGCTGATCGCCTGGCCGCTGGTGGCCGAACGCCCAAGCGTTCGGCGGCTGTTCGGTGCGGCCGTCGGTCTCGGCGGGGTCTGTCTGATGCTGCTGACCGGAGCGGACGGCGTGAGCCCGCCGGGGCTGCTCGCCTCGGCCGCCGCGATGCTGGTCTCCGCGTTCGGTCACGTACTGACGAAGCGGTGGGGCAAGGGCACCGACGTGCTCGCCTCCACCGCGTGGCAGCTCACGGCCGGCGGTCTGCTGCTGCTTCCCGTCGCCGTTGCTGTGGAGGGCCCGCCCCCGGCGTTGACCGCCACCTCTGTCCTCGCGTTCGGTTACGTCTCGCTGATAGCCACGGCCCTGGCCTTCGTCGCGTGGTTCACGGGGCTTCGGCATCTGCCCGCGGGCACGGTCGGACTGGTCGGGCTGCTCAACCCCGTCACCGGGACGCTGCTCGGCACGGCGGTCGGTGGAGAGATGCTGGCGGCACAGCAGTGGTGCGGGCTCGCGCTCGCCCTGGCCGGCGTCGTCCTGGGCCACCCCTCGGAGAAGGGCCGGCGAGCACCGGACCCGGCCGCGCCGGTTCCTGCGTCCGGACGCGACGCCCTCCGATGCTAGGCGCGTCGATGCGGTGGCGGGGGCAGGAGCCATCTGATCAATGCCGTCACCCCTGTCCCGGCCGGTCCCACGCACCAGCGTTCGGTGCGGGGCAGGACCGGGAGGCCCAGTTGGGCGCGGGACCAGGCGGGGAGGAGAGAGACGGCTGCCGCACCGAGCAGGAGGTACGGGGGGAGGACCGGGGTGGGGAGGGGTGGACTCAGGAGGATGTAGTGGACTGCTTCTCGGGTCTGGGGGGTCAGGCGTAGTTCGGGGCGGTACGAGTCCAGGCGGGCGTGGAGTTCTCGCACCGTTGTCGGGGGGTTCTTGATGCCGAGGGCAGTGGCGACCCTGGCCATGTCGGCCACGTACGCGTCCCGGCCCGCCGCGTCCAGCGGGTGTTGGCCGTAGCGCTGGTGGGCCGTGAGGAAGCAGTACGCCTCGGCGCTGTGGACCCAGGCCAGGAGGTGGGGGTCGGCGGCGTGGTACGGCTCGCCGTCCGGTGTGTGGCCTCGGATGTACTCGTGGACGGCTCGTACGCGATCGACGGCTCGCTGGGCGTCGTCCGCCGCGCCGTAGGTGGTGTACGCGAGAAATGTGCTTGTGCGGGCGAGGCGGCCCCAGGGGTCGTTGCGGTAGTCGGAGTGGTCGGCCACCGCCGTCATCGCCAGGGGGTGCAGGGACTGCAGGAGCAGGGCGGCCAGGCCGCCGGGGAACATGGACGCGTCGCCGTGGACCACGCGGATCGGGCGGTCGGGGGCGAACCAGCGGGGGCCCGGTGTGCCGTGGACGCGGCGCCTGCTCTCCGGGCCGTCGGGGCCGGCCACCGCGCGGAAGAGGGCGTCGCCGACGCGTCCGCGCAGGCCGGGGCGCGGCGCCGCCGCGGCCGTGACGTCCGGGTACGGTCGCGTGCGCGCGGGTGGGGAGTGGTCGACCATCGCCGTGCCCCTGTCCCTCGACTCTTCTCGAGTGAACACCCGCGGGGCGTGCGATGCCAGTCGCATCGTTACTGCGTCGCTTTCGGGTAGCAGGTCACCGGACGGACCGCCGTCGCTTGGAGAGAATTTCAGTGGCGCGGCGGAGGGGTGCACCACGAGCATGCGACGCATGACTGAGCAACCCGCGCGATGGACCGAGGCGACCGTCTATCCCGACATGTGGGCCGATCCGGATGACGACCCGCGTGAAGGGCCCAGCCCTGAGGGCGAGTTGGCGACCATCCAGGACTTCCTGACGAACTACCGCCACACCCTGCGGATGAAGTGCGAGGGTCTCGACGCGGCGCAGCTCGCGCTCCGGTCGGTCCCGCCCTCGACCATGTCGCTCCTCGGGCTCGTCCGGCATCTCGCCGAGGTGGAGCGGGACTGGCGGAACTGGATCAGCGACGACGAGCCACTGCCGAAGCTGTACGGAGTCCGGGACGCGGACTTCGACGGCGCTGTCGGCGAACAGGCCGCGGTGGACGCCGCGTTCCGGGATCTGGAACGTGAACAGGCGGCAACGGACGCCGCGTTGGCCCAGCATGCGGACCTGGGGACGCGGGTCGGCAAGGAGAACATCGCCGTACGGGAGTTGATGGTGCACCGCGTCGAGGAGTACGCGCGACACTGCGGGCACGCCGACCTGTTGCGGGAGCGGATCGACGGGAGGGTGGGGCAGTGAGCGCCCGCAATTGCCCGCCCGCCGCGCGATCGAGTTGATCAACCGGCCGTATCCGTAGCGAGCGTCCCGACCGGGCACCCGAGGCATGAGGGTGCCCGGCCACGACGTCACTTCCGGTACGAGCCGACCTGCCGTACCGTCAACCGGTCCAGCTTCGCCGAGCCCTCCTCGGCGAACACCTGGACCCCTTCGGAGGCCGGGTCGGGGAACACCAGGTCGGTGATGGTCGCCTCGCCGTCGCCCCCAAACACCTCGACCGAGGACCAGTCGACGAGTATCCGGAGCCGGACCTTGCCGTCGCGCGGCTTCAGCGGGGCGCGCTGTACTCCGGGGAACGACGGGCCGAAGTCCGTGACGCCGGAGCGGGTGCGGTCGACGTACATCTCGCCGGTCGTGCGGTCGTAACCGACGACCGTCTCCTCTCCCCCACTGCCCGTGCGGACCTTGAGGCCGAAGCGGGCGGCGTCGCGGACGGAGAAGGTGGCCTCGATGTCGAGGGCCTTGCCCTTGGCGGGGAGGGGGCGGGTGGTGTCGGTGACGGTGAGGTCCGTCGTCGTGATGGGCTGCCGCCACAGGGTGGAGAGGGCCGGTACCGGCTCGCTGGTCAGGCGGGCGCGGCCGTCGACGGTGCGGAGGGTCAGGCGGCGGGGGACGGTCTGGGCGCTGCGCCAGGGCGTGGTGGGGGTGGCGCCTGCGTAGTCGAGGCCGGCCATCCAGCCGATCATGTACCGCCGGCCGTCGGGGGCGTCGTTCCAGGTCACGGCCGCGTAGTGGTCCTTGCCGTAGTCGACCCAGGAGGCACGGTCGACGGCGGAGCGGGCGGGGGCCTGGGCGGCGGTGAAGCTGTCGGCCATGATGTGGCCCCAGCCGCCGGTGTTGCGGTCGACCAGTTGGACGCGGGCGGTGCGGCCCTGGTAGGGGCGCAGGTCGAAGGAGGCCCAGTCCATCGCCTCGCTGTCGGGGCCGGTGACGCTGCGGACGACCTGACCGTCGACCAGCAGGTTCACCGCCGTCTCGTCGGTGAGGCCCTGGGCGCGGGTGTCCGAGAGGACGAGGTGGTCGACGTTGAGGTGGCCCCAGCGGCCGGTGTTGTCGTCCACGATTCGGATGCGGGCGCGTTGACCTCTGAGGTCGCGGACGTCCCAGGAGGCCCAGTCGAGCGCCTCGGCGTCGCGGCCGGCGGTGGTGCGTACCGTGCGGCCGTCGACGACGAGTTCGACGGCGGTGCGGTCGGCGGAGGCGGCGGAATGGTTGCCGCCGCCCACGAGGAAGTCCAGGTAGTTTTTGTCCAGGGTGAACTCGGGCGAGGTGAGCGTGCCGGTGGCTGTGTCGCCGCCCCGGTAGGTGTTGACCAGGCCGTCGCCGAGCCAGCCGGAGACCTGCTGCTGGTCGGGGAGGGTACCGGTGGCCGGTGCGGTGCCGAAGGCGTCGCCGGTGGCGGTCCAGTCGCGGTACGTGCCGCCCTCGAAGTCGGCGAGGACGGTTCCCTCGGGGGCGGGGCCGCGCTCCACCGCGGTGCCGGGTTGGTGCGGGTGGCGTCCGCCGCCGACCTTGAAGTTGAGGTACGGGGTGCTCACCGTGAAGCCGGGTGAGGTGAGGGTGCCGGTGCTCGGGTCGCCGCCGTGGAAGCTGTTGGCCAGGCCCTTGCCGTCGAATCCGGTGACCGTCTGCTGGCCGTCCACCGCGCCGGACGCCGGTCCGCCGCCGAAGGCCGTGCCGGTGGCCGTCCAGTCGCCGAAGCCGGCCTCCTCGAAGTCCTGGACCACGGTGCCGGACGGCGGGGTGTAGCTGCCGTCGTCGTCCGGGGTGAACCGGGTGCCGTCGAAGTCGCCGGTGAAGTACTGGGTGCCCGAACCGCCCGCCACCGCACCGGGGTTGACGTTGGTGACCAGGACCCACTTGACCTTGCGCGGGTTGCCGTCGACGGCGAGCGGGAAGAGGTCCGGGCACTCCCAGACGCCGCCGGTCGCGCCCGCCGGGCCGAAGTCGCTCAGTAGCTTCCAGTCCTTGAGGTTCTTGGAGGTGTAGAAGCGGACCTTGCGCTCGGTGGACAGCGCGACCGTCATCAGCCAGCTCCTGGTCGGCGCGTACCACTGGACCTTGGGGTCACGGAACTCGGTGGAGCCGATGTCCAGTACGGGATTGCCCTGGTACTTGGTCCAGGTGCGCCCCCGGTCGGTGCTGTAGGCGAGGGACTGGGCCTGCTTGCCGCCGTCTCTGAAGGCGCTGGTGTAGACGGCGACCATCGGCGGGTTGTCCGGGGTGCCGAAGCCGCTGGTGTTGTTCCGGTCGACGACCGCGCTGCCGGAGAACACCATCTCCTTCTCGTCGTGGGACAGCGCGAGCGGGAGCTGCTTCCAGTGCACGAGGTCGGTGCTCACCGCATGGCCCCAGGACATGTCGCCCCAGGAGTTGCCGTTCGGGTTGTACTGGTAGAAGAGGTGGTATTCGCCCTGGTAGTGGACGAGACCGTTGGGGTCGTTCATCCAGTTCTTCTCGGGGGTGAAGTGGAACTGGGGGCGATAGGTCTCGGTGTAGGGCGGTGCGTCGGCGGCGGCCGCCGGCGGGGTGAGCGAGGTGGCCGCCAGGGCGCAGGCGGACAGTGCCGCCGCGATCAGCCAGGCGAGGGCGTGCCGCGCTCCACGTACCAGGCTCATGACATCTCCTGTGCTGCGGTCGGCCCCGCGGCGGAGCGTGACGCGCGGGGCGCACGGGTCCGGGATGAAGTGGGCAGGCCGCCGGTGCCGTCGTCGTCCCTGGCGTCGGCGGGAGATGTCATCGTTGACTCATGTCATCGATGACAGCGAGCGGGTGCGTCGATGATGCGGCAGGCATGAAGGCGCGTCAACGGTTCGCGCGCAGGCGTTCGTTGGCCGGTTCCCGGCGTGTGGCAGAAGCCGCTTACGTTGCCGATTTGTGACAGGCACAGGGCATTGACGGCGCCCCGAGGGGCCGTCCATAGTCCTCGCCATGCCGTGTCAACGATGACATAAGTCAACGATGACACCTCGGGACGGCATGCTCCGATGCCGGCCGCGCCGCTCGCAATCCCGCAGGAGTCACTCATGTCTCGCAATGCTCGCCCGCATCTGTCCCTGCTGAGAGTCGCCGCGTGTACGGGCGCTCTCGCCCTGGCCCTCACGGCGTGCGGCTCCGGCTCCGGAGCGGGGTCGTCCAAGTCCGGGTCGGGCGGGATCAAGGTCGGGCTGATCACCAAGACCGACACCAACCCGTTCTTCGTGAAGATGAGGGAGGGCGCGGAGAGGTCGGCCAAGGAGAACGGCGCCCAACTGCTCACGGCCGCGGGCAAGTTCGACGGCGACAACGCCGGCCAGGTCACCGCGGTCGAGAACATGGTGGCGTCCGGGGTGAAGGGCATCCTGATCACGCCGAGCGACTCCAAGGCGATCGTGCCCGCGCTGGCGAAGGCTCGCGCCAAGGGCGTGCTGGTGATCGCGCTGGACACCCCGACGGAGCCGCAGAGCGCGGTGGACGCGCTGTTCGCCACGGACAACCTGAAGGCGGGCGAGCTGATCGGCGCGTACGCCAGGGCGGCGACGAAGGGCAAGAAGGCGAAGATCGCCACCCTGGACCTGGCGCCGGGCGTCTCGGTGGGCGTGCAGCGGCACGACGGGTTCCTCAAGGGCTTCGGGGTCGGCGCCAAGGACCCTTCCGTGGTCTGCTCCCAGGACACCGCCGGTGACCAGACCAAGGGGCAGACGGCGATGGAGAACTGTCTCCAGAAGGAGCCGGGCATCAACGTCGTCTACACGATCAACGAGCCCGCCGCGCTGGGCGCTTACACCGCGCTGAAGGCGAAGGGCCGGGAGAAGGACGTACTGATCGTCTCCGTGGACGGCGGCTGCACCGGTACCAAGGCGGTCAAGGACGGGAAGATCGCGGCGACTTCGCAGCAGTACCCGCTCAAGATGGCCGCCGAGGGCGTGAAGGCGGTGGTGTCGTACGCCAAGGACGGGAAGAAGGCGTCCGGTTACACCGACACCGGGGTCACCCTGATCACCGACAAGGCGCAGTCCGGGGTGGACGCGAAGGACACCGCGTACGGCCTGGACAACTGCTGGGGCTGAGCCCACTGTTCCCCTGACCGGGCGGCCGGCCCGGCCACTCCCCCGCCGGTCCGGCCGCCCCTGCTCTTCCCCTTGAGTCCCCGACCTCCGCCAAGCCCTTCGACAAGGACGTCGTATGACCGCCACGACCACGCCGTACGCCGGGCTCACGGCGCCGAGCACGGCGCGCCGACTGCTCACGGCTCCCACCACCGGTCCCCTGGCCGCCCTCCTGATCGCCTGCGCCTTCTTCTCCTTCTCGACCGACCAGTTCCTGACCGGCGGGAACTTCTCGCTGATCGTGCAGCAGGTCATGGTCGTGGGCACGCTCGCCATCGGGCAGACCCTGATCATCCTGACGGCGGGGATCGACCTGTCCTGCGGGGCGGTGATGGCGTTCGGCAGCATCATGATGGCGCGGATGGCTGCCGAGGGTTCGCTGCCGCCGCTGCTCGCCATCGGTCTGGGGCTGCTGGTGTGCGCCGGATTCGGGCTGCTGAACGGGGTGTTGACGGAGAAGATCCCGCTGCCGCCGTTCATCGTGACCCTCGGCATGCTCAACGTGGCGTTCGCGCTGACCCACATCTACTCCGAGGAGCAGACGGTCACCGAGCTGCCGGGCCCGCTGACCGCGCTCGGCGGCACCTTCCCGCTCGGCCACACCGACATCACCTACGGGTCGCTGGTCACCATCGCCCTGTTCCTGCTCTTCGCCTACGCGCTGAGCGGCACCGGCTGGGGTCGGCACGTGTACGCGCTCGGCAACAGCGTGGAGGCGGCCCGGCTGAACGGCGTCCGCACCTCCCGGCTCACCATCGGCGTGTACACGGTCGCCGGACTGCTGTACGGGGTGGCGGCGCTGCTGCTCGTCTCCCGTACCGGCGTGGGTGATCCGCAGGCCGGGCAGACCGACAACCTCGACAGCATCACGGCCGTGGTCATCGGCGGGACCTCCCTGTTCGGCGAACGCGGCTCGGTGCTGGGCACGTTCATCGGTGTGCTCATCGTCGGGGTGTTCCGCAACGGCCTCCAGTTGATGGGGGTCGCGTCCATCTACCAGACGCTGATCACCGGGGTCCTGGTGATCCTCGCGGTGACCGTCGACCAGATCTCCCGGAAGAAGGCCCGATGACCGCCGCCGACTCCCCCACGCCCGTCCTCCAGGCCCGCGGTCTCATCAAGCGCTACGGCCAGGTGACCGCGATCGACGGCGCCGACTTCGATCTGCTGCCCGGTGAGGTGCTCGCGGTGATCGGGGACAACGGCGCCGGGAAGACCAGCCTCATCAAGGCGCTGACCGGCGCGATCGTGCCGGACGCGGGCGAGATCCGGCTGAACGGCGAGCCGATCCGGTTCACCGGGCCGCAGAGCGCCCGCGCGCACGGCATCGAGACGGTCCACCAGGATCTCGCGGTGGCCGCCTCGATGGACATCGCGTCCAACATGTTCCTGGGCCGGGAGCTGCGCCGGCCCGGTGTGCTGGGCAGTGTCTTCCGGATGCTGGACAAGAAGCGGATGCGGCAGGAGGCCGCCGAGCACATGGCCGATCTGAAGATCGGGCTGCGCTCGCTCACCCAGGCCGTGGAGACGCTCTCCGGCGGGCAGCGCCAGGCGGTCGCGGTGGCGCGGTCGGTGGCCTGGGCGCGCAGCGTCGTGGTGATGGACGAGCCGACGGCCGCGCTCGGTGTGAAGGAGTCCGGCCAGGTGCTCGACCTGATCCGGCGGGTCCGGGACAGGGGACTGCCGGTGGTGCTGATCAGTCACAACATGCCGCACGTCTTCGAGATCGCGGACCGCATCCACGTACACCGGCTGGGGCGCCGGGCGGCGGTGATCAAGCCGTCGGAGTACTCGATGGCCGAGGTGGTCGCCATCATGACCGGGGCGCTCACGGTGGACGGGAGCGGAGGTACGGTCGTCGCGGACTCCGAGGCCGCGAAGGCAGCCGGGGTCCAGGCCACCTGACTTCCACGGCCCGGGGGTTCCCGGCCGGAGCCGACCAGCACAGGAGACGTGTCCCGCATGGCCGCGAACCGCCGCCCCACCCTGGCCGACGTCGCCCGCGAGGTCGGGGTGAGCGCCAAGACGGTCTCCCGTGTCCTCAACGAGGACGGGCCCGCCTCGGCGCGGACCCGGGAGCAGGTGCTCGCGGCCGTGGCACGGCTGGGTTTCCAGCCGAACCTGATGGCCCGCAACATCCGGGTGGGCGGCCCGGACACCACGATCGGGCTGGTCGTGCCGGACCTCGGCAACCCGTTCTTCGGGGCGGTGGCGGGTGGCATCGAGGACCGGGTGCGCGAGCGCGGGCTGACGCTGCTGATGGGGTCTTCGGCCGACGATCCGGACCGGGAGCGGGCGCTGACGGACAAGTTCCTGGCCCGCCGGGTCAGCATCCTGATGGTGGTGCCGTCGGTGGGCGCCGACCACGCCCACTTGCGCCCACACCGGGCGGTGGGACTGCCGGTGGTGTTCGTGGACCGGCCGGGGGCGGGGCTGGCGACGGACTGCGTGGTCAGTTCCAACCGCGAGGGCTCCCGTGCCGGGGTGGCCCATCTCGTGGGGTACGGGCATCGCCGGATCGGGTTCGTCGGCGATCTGCCCACGAAGCTCTACACCCGCCGGGAGCGGCTGGCCGGGTACCGGGAGGCGCTGCGCGACGCGGGGCTGCCCGACGACCGGCTGCTGGTCGCCGGCGCCCACGACCAGCACGACGCGGGCGAGGCGACGGCCCGGCTGCTGGCCCTCCCCGATCCGCCGACCGCGCTGTTCGCGGGCAACAACATCGTGGCCCTCGGTGTGGTCGCGGAGTTGGCCCGCAGTGGCCGCAAGGACGTGGCGGTGGTCGCGTTCGACGACGTGGCGCTCGCGGAGGCGCTGGAACCGGCGTTGACGGTGGTGGCGCAGAACCCGGAGGAGATCGGCCGTACGGCGGCCGGCACGGCACTGGCCCGCCTGGACGGCGACCGCTCGCGCGCCCGGACGGTCACGGTGCCGACCCGGCTGATCGTGCGGGGGTCGGGCGAGCAGCGGGTCAGCGCGCCTGCCTGAGCAGATGCGGGGCGCGCAGCCGGACGGCCTCGCGGATCTGCTTCATCGAGGGGTTGACCATCGCTTCGCCGGCCACGGTCACGGTCGGCACGGTCTCGTTGCCGTCGGCCACCATGCGGACGAACGCGGCCGCGTCGGGGTCGCGCCAGATGTTGACCTCGGTCCGCGGCAGCCGGGCGAGCCGCAGCCGGAGCCGGAGCTTGATGCAGAACGGGCACAGCGGCCGCCAGTAGACGACCACGCCGTCCCGGTAGTCGGTCACGGTCTTCCCCTCCGTCGGCGTCGTTCTGTCCGAGCGTAGTGGAGGGCCCGCGCGGAGTTCGCGCGGGCCCTCCTGCCGTTCGGATACGGCTAGTTGAAGCCGACGGTCACCGGCTGACGGACGCTCGTCCTCGGAGTGGTGATCTTCAGGGTGTGGGTGTTGGTGTCCCACTGCCAGGCGGAGGGGGCGAGCGTGGCGCCGTTGGAGGTGACGCGGGCCGGGGGCCCGGTGAGGCCCTGGAAGGTGACCGTCCAACTACGGCGGCTCGGCAGGCCCTTGTAGGTGCCCTGGGTGGGGGCGATGCGCAGGGTGTGCCCGGTGTAGCTGATGCGGGTGGTTGCCGAGCGGTGGCGGGCGGGGGTGCTGACGCCGTCGTCCTCGTAGAGGGTGAAGGCGCCCGGCGCGCCGGTGGCGACGGTGACGCCGACCTGGTCCAGGGGGGTGCCGGAGTCGTGGGCGGCGTCGCCGGCGCGGGTGGCGACGATGCCCCCGGCGCGGACGAACACCGGCATGGTGTCCAGGGTGGTCGTCACGTCGTACGTGCTGCCGCCGCTGCCCGCGGTGTAGGTGCGGCCGGTGAAGTAGTCGGTCCAGGTGCCCTCGGGGAACCAGACCGAGGTGGTGGTGCTGGTGCCGGGTGTGGTGACCGGCGCCACCAGCAGGTCGGGCCCGTACAGGTACTCGCTGCCGGCCCGGGTGTAGGCGGCCTCGTCCTCGGGGTGGTCCAGGTAGAGCGGGCGGACGAGGGGGACGCCGGTGGTGGCGGCCTGCTGGGCGAGGGTGTACGTGTACGGCACGAGGGACTCGCGGAGCCGCAGGAACTTGGTGGCGGAGTCGCGGGCCGCGTCGCCGTACTGCCAGGGCAGCCGGTCGCTGTGGTTGCTGTGCAGGCGGTCGATGGGCTGGAAGGTGCCGAACTGGACCCAGCGGGCGTACAGGTCGTCGGGCAGCTTGGTGGTGCGGTGGGTGCGGCCGTCGTCGGTGGTGTAGGTCTCGGCGCCGGCGATGCCGTGCCCGTCGTTGTGGCCGCCGATGTCATGGCTGATGGCGGCCATGCCGGTGGCGGCGGACTCACCCGGTGTGTAACCGACCTCGGCGCTCAGGGTGCCCCAGGTGGAGGAGGTGTCGCCGGAGAAGTGGAGCGTGGTGCGCTTGTCGGCCCAGGGGCCGGTGGGCAGCCCGACGCCGCCGCTGTAGCCGCCCGCCTGGAGGGAGCCGTAGGCGCGGGAGAGCACGAAGGGACGCTCGGCGGTCTCGGCGGTGAGACCGGCGTACTGCTGGTTGATCCAGGCGTCCGGGGTGACACCGGGCTGCGAGGAGCGGGAGGCGTCGCAGCACCAGTCCAGCCACCAGAAGTCGTTCCCGGCACGGTCGAAGGGGCGGTGCAGCTCGAGGTACGCCTTGAGCTGGTCGGGGTCGCCGAAATCGAAGGTACGGCACTCGGACCCGGCCGAGCCCGCGCAACCGCCCTTGCTCAGCTTGCCCTTGGCGGTCTGCTGGGCCCTCGCGTACTGCGGGTCGGACTCCAGGATGCTGGGGTGCACGTTCAGGGTGTTGTGCAGGCCCTGCGCGGTCGACCAGTCGAAGAAGCCCTTGGGGTCGGGGTACTTGGCCGGGTCGAAGTTCCAGCCGCTCCAGGTGTTGGGTGCCTTGAAGTCGGTGTCGGTGACGAGCACGTCCAGCGGGACCCCGGCCGCGCGGAAGGCGGGCAGGATGGTGTCCTGGTAGTCCTTCGCGGTGCGGTCGATGTACTCGGAGTACCAGACGCCGTAGGCCCAGCGGGGCAGCAGCGCGGGCGGGCCGGTGAGGGTGGCGAGATCGGTGAGGCCCTGCTTGTAGTCGTGGCCGAAGCCGAAGAGGTAGCCGTCCTGGTAGGGCTTGCCGGCGTGTCCGGCGCGCGGGGCGGCCTTGCCGGTGCGGGCGTCGTAGACGGCGGAGGGGGTGTCGTCCAGCAGGTGCCAGCCGTCGCGGTGCAGCAGGCCGGGCGTGGTGCGGGGGCTGGGGTCGTGGTCGCCGTCGAGTCCGTCGAGGCTGCGGCGGTAGCCGCCGAGGGCGAGGTGCGGCTCCGGGGTGGGGTCGGCCGTGGCGGTGACGCCGAGGGTGTCGACGTTGACGTGGCAGCTCGTGGCGTCGGGGCAGGCGAGGGTGACGTCGTTGGCGCCGGCCTTCAAGACGACGGTGGTGGAGGCGGTCTGCCAAGTGTCCCAGTTGTCGGTGGGGTCGAGGGTGAGGTTCACCGGGGCGCCGGTGCCGGGACGGACCGCCACCGTGCGCTTGTCGTGGCGGCCGTCGCCGCCGGTGCCGTTGGCGTAGCGCAGGTGGAGGCGGTAGGTGCCGTCGCGGGGGACGTCGACCACGCGGCGGGTGAGGGAGGCGTCCTTGTTCAGCTCGGCGGCGAAGCCGTCGCCGGAGTTCCCCCGGTGGTCGGTGGCGATGACTGCGGAGCCGGCGAGGAGGCCGTCCTCGGCCTCGCAGTTCGTGCCGAACGCGCAGGCGGGGACGGCGGTGCGGTCCCGCGCCGGGTGGTCGGCGCCCGGCTTCACCAGGGCCGTGCTGTCGATGTTGACGTTGCCGGAGTCGGCGGCGGTGCGCTGGAGCCGTACGGTGTGCGTTCCGGCGCCCAGGTTCAGGGGCAGCCGGGCCACGCTCCAGGTGTTCCAGTCGGCGGTGGCGGGGAGGTTGAACGTCCTGCTGGCGCCGCCGTCCACGCTGAGACTGAGGGTGCGGGTCTCGCGGCGCCCGTCCGAGCCGACCGCGTTGGCATAGCGGACGGTGAACTCGTAGGCGCCGGCTTCGGGTGAACGTACGTCCGTGGTCAGCGAGTTGTTCGTGACGTCGAAGCCGGCGAGGAAGCCCTTGCCGGTGTACCCGGTGTGGTCGGTGGCGACGCCGGGGCCGTCGTGGAGCTGGCCCTCGGCCTCGCACAGGGTGCCGGTCGCGCAGTCGGGGCGCTGCCAGGGGCTCGCCTGCACCTGCTTCTGCCCGGCCTTCAGGCGGACGGTGAGGTTGTCGGCGGTGAAGGGTCCGGAGCCCAGCTTGTAGCGGAGGGTCAGGGCGCTGGTGGTGACGGTGAGGACGCCGTCCTTGACGGAGGAGGTGTAGGCGGGCGGGGTGAAGGCGCCCCGGCCGATGGCGTTGAAGGTGGCGCCGTCCTCAAACTTGTCGTCCCCGGCGTACTCGGTACGGATCAGGGTCGGGGACAGCACCTGGAACCGGGCGCCCGGCACGGTGACGGTGGCCGGGCGGGCCTTGGCGGCCTGGGTGGCCGCGTCGGCGCCGACGGGGGCGAGCGCGACGCCCGCGCAGGCCAGGGCGAGGGCGATGACCGGTCCGCGCGGCGGGCGGAGGGTACGGGGGAAGGGTGGTCGCACGGCACGCTCCAGGGGGCGGTGGCGCTCTCACGAGCGCGACGGACATGCGGAGACGACGGGTGCAGCACAGGTGCGGTACAGCGATAGATGCGATACGGCGATACAACGTTGTAAACACGGCTCCCCGGCATGAGACCACGCTCCGCTTTCCGGTGTCCAGATCCGGAACGGACAGCGTTGTCAGGGTAGTTGGCTGTGGCTGCTTTTGATGCTGTACAGCCCTTCCCCGCGGTGCTGTCGTGCCACTGACTGGGCTTGTTCAACGTTGGAGGGTTCGCCATGCCGGTTCACAGACCCCGTTTCCTCGGCGCACTGCTGGCCCTCGCCCTCGCAATCGGCGGAGTGCTCGCCCTGCCTTCCCCCGCCCGTGCCGCGCCGGCCGTGTGCGCGCTCTCCTGCGACACCCTCGACCCGTCCAAGGCGCGCCAGGAGTCGTTCCCGGTGCCGGACCGGACCGTCAACGGCCGCCTGCTGAGGCTGCATGTCTCCGAGCCCGACAGCATGGCCTGGGCCAGCGTGGACCAGGGCAAGCAGGGTGACACGGTGTGGCTGGACCGCTCCTGGGACCGGGGGACGAGCTGGGACGGGCTGCTGGGGAAGGCGAGCATCCCCTCCTCTTGGACCGGCACCCGGACGCTGATGTACAACGTCACCGATCCGGTCGGCCACCGGCGCGGCTGGGTCCGGGCCTGTGCGGACGCGGCCGGGGTCACCTGCACGGACTGGTTCCGCCCCCGGGTGTGCGACGGCACCTCCTGCGACGGTGGCGACCCCGCCACGGCGGCCCGCGACGAGCGTCCGGTGCCCGCCACCACCCTGTACGGACGCACCATCAGCCTGCACATGGACCAGGCCAATGGGCTGGCGTGGGGCGTGGTGGAGAACGGTGGCGCGGGCGACGAGGTCTGGCTGGACCGCTCGTGGGACGAGGGCGCGAGCTGGCCGGAGGGCTCCTCGCTCGGCCGGACCAGCGTGCCCTCCGGGTCGTCCTCGACGCGCACGGCGATGTATGCAACCCGCGACCCGCGCGGCCTGCTGTACGGCGGTGCGGTGCGTGCCTGCGGCCGCGAGTCCGCGCACCAGGACGGGAGTTGCACCGCCTGGGCACGCCCGGCGCCGACCCGGGCGCGGGGCGCGGCGGACGCCCTGATGGCGTCGTACCGGACCGACGAGGGCTGGTGGCGCAGCAGTTGGTGGAACTCGGCGGTGGCGCTGACCTCGGTCGTCGACTTCGCGCGGGCCACCGGAACGCACGACTACGACTGGGCGGTGGCGCGGACCTTCGAGCAGAACAAGGGGGTCTTCCCGGCCGGCGGGCGGAGTTCGGACCCGGTGGAGGGGCACTTCATCAGCCGGGCCGTGGACGACGCGGCGTGGTGGGCGGTCGCGTGGGTGGCGGCGTACGACCTCACGCACGAGCGGCGGTATCTGGACGAGGCGGTGACCATCACCGACTATGTGCGCGGGTTCTGGGACACGGGCACCTGCGGGGGCGGGGTGTGGTGGGACCGGGAGCGCACGTACAAGAACGCGGTGACCAGCGGCCTGTATTTGTGGCTGACCTCGGCGCTGCACCAGCGGCTCGGCGGGGACACGGTGTGGGGCGCGCGGGCGGTGACGGCCGGTGACTGGTATCTGGGCAGCGGGCTGATCAACGGGTCGGGGCTGGTGAACGACGGGCTCACCTCGGGGTGCGCCAACAACGGCCAGACGGTGTGGAGTTACAACCAGGGGCTGGCGATCGGCGGCTTCACCGAGCTGTGGCGTTCGACCGGGAACGCCCGCTATCTCGACACCGCGAAGCGGCTGGCGGATGCCGCGCTGTCCAGCCCCGCGCTGACGCGTGACGGGGTGCTGACCGAGTCGTGCGACGTGGGCGGCGCGAGTTGCGACGACAACCAGAAGCAGTTCAAGGGCGTCTTCGTCCGGCATCTGGCCGACTTGGCGTCCGCCTCCGGCTCGGCGGCCTACCGCGCGTATCTGGTGCGGCAGGCCGACTCGGTGTGGGCGAAGGACCGGGACCCGCTGAACCGGCTCGGCCAGCGCTGGGCCGGCGGGAGTCCGAACCAGGTGGACTGGCGGACCCAGGCGAGCGCGCTGTCGGCGCTGACCGCGGCCGGGTGAGCGGGCGTCGGGGCGTTCAGCCGACCCGGTGCCGTCTGGCCAGCCAGGTCTGGGCGACGACGACCAGGACGAGGAACGCCCCGCTGACCACCTGCTGGTAGGCGGAGTCGAGGGAGCCGATCTGGTTGATGACGTTCTGGATGACCTTGAGCAGCAGCACGCCGACCAGGGAGCCGCTGACGTAGCCGAGGCCGCCGGTGAGCAGGGTGCCGCCGATGACGACGGCGGCGATGGCGTCCAGTTCCATGCCGTAGCCGAGGATGGTGACGCCGGAGGCGAGGTAGGCGGCGTTCAGCGCCCCGGCGAGGCCGGCCAGCAGCCCGGACAGGGTGTACACGCTGATCTTGGTGCGGGCGACCGGGGCTCCCATCAGCGCGGCCGCCTGTTCATTGCCGCCGACGGCGTACACGCGCTGCCCGAACCGGGTGCTCCGCAGCAGCACGGCACCGCCCACGAACAGAACCGCCGTGATCCACACGGGAGTTCCGATGCCGAGCAGCTTGCCCTGGCCGAGGGAGGCGAAGACGGAGTCCGGGTCGACGAGGAAGGTGTCGGCGCCCTCGTCGGTGATGGCCAGCATGAGTCCGCGCGCGGCGAGCATCGAGGCGAGGGTGACGATGAACGGCGCGAGTCCGGTACGGGCCACCAGCAGCCCGTTGACCAAGCCGATCGCGGCGCACACCACCAGCGGCAGCAGCAGGGCGACGACGGTGCCGTACTGGGAGCCCCAGGCGGCGAGGACTCCGCCGAGGACGAAGACGGAGCCGACGGAGAGGTCGATGCCGCCGCTGACGATGACGAAGGTCATGCCGAGGGCGACGGTGGCGAGGAACGACGAGGAGATCGCGATGTTGCCGAGGTTGTCGCCCGTGGCGAAGGAGTCGAAGGACAGCGAGGCCACGGCGGCGAGGACGACGAGGGCGACCAGGGCGCCGTGCCGCTGGGCGAGCGCGGCCACCCGGTCGCCGCGCCGGGCGGTGTCGCCGGGGGCGGGCGCGGTCCGTCCGGCCGCCGCGGGGTGTTCCTTGGTGCTGGGCGTCACCGCTTCCCCCTCTCCCGTGCCGCGTACACCGCGAGCACGATCACCACGGCCTGGGCGATCTGGGTCCAGGACGAGGGCAGGTCGTGTTTGATGAGGGTGGCCGTCAGGAGCTGGATGAGGACGGCGCCGGCCACCGTGCCGCCGATGCGTACGCGTCCGCCGGTGAGCGGGGTGCCACCGACGACGACGGCGGTGATGGCGGACAGTTCCATCAGGTTGCCCAGGGAGCTGGGGTCGCTGGCCTGGAGCCGGGCCGTGGCGAGGAACCCGGCGACGGCGGCGAGGACGCCCGAGCAGATGTAGACCGTGATCAGCACCCGGTGCACCGGGAGTCCGGCGAGCTGGGCGGCGGGGCGGCTGTCGCCGATGGCGAGGAGGCGGCGGCCGAAGGTGGTCCGGCGCACCACGAAGCCGACGATCAGGGCGAGGGCGGCGGCGATCAGCGCGAGGTAGGGGATGCCGGCCACGCTGCCGGAGCCGAGCGTGGCCATGGCGGGGTCGCGCACGTCCTTGAGCTGGGGCAGCAGCACCAGGGCGAGGCCCCGGCCGCCGACCATGAGCGCGAGGGTGGCGACGATGGGCTGGACGCCGACGAACGCGATCAGCGAGCCGTTGGCGAGGCCGATGACGGCGCCGCCGACCAGCGCGGCCACCAGGGCGAGCCAGGGCCCGTAGCCGAGGTAGAGGGAGGTGACGGAGGTGGCGAGGGCCATCACGGCGCCGACGGAGAGGTCGATGCCCTCGGTGCCGATGGCCAGGGCCATGCCGAGGGCGACGATCAGCACCGGGGAGACCTGGACGGCCTGGGTGCGGAAGTTCTCGCCGGAGACGAAGTGGTCGGTGAAGAAGACGTTGAACAGCAGCAGGACGGCGAGGCCCAGGTACACGCCGTAGTTCTGGAGCCAGCCGACGACCGTGGTCCGGTCGGGCAGTGTCCTGTCGCCCAGGGCGAGTTCAGTCATGGCGGGGCGCCTCCTCCTCGGCGGCCTCGGCGATGGCCCGCAGGAGCTGGTCGGCGCCGACCTCGTCCCCGGTCAGCTCGCCGACGACCGAGCCGTCCCGGAGCACCACCACCCGGTCGGACCCTTCGATGAGTTCCTCCACGTCGGAGGAGATCAGCAGCACGCCGAGGCCGTTCTCGGCGAGTTCGTCGATGAGCTTCTGCACCTCGGCCTTGGCGCCGATGTCGATGCCGCGCGTCGGCTCGTCGAGCAGCAGCACCTTGGGGTGCATGGCCAGCCAGCGGGCCAGCAGCACCTTCTGCTGGTTGCCGCCGGAGAGTTCGCCGACCTTCTGATGCGGACTCGCGGCCTTGATCCGCAGCCGCTTCATGAAGGTGTCGACCACGGCGTCGACCTTGGCCTCGGAGACGAGCCCGAAGCGGGACATGCGGGGCAGCGCGGCCAGCGCGATGTTCTCCCGGACGGACAGGCCCGGCACGATCCCCTCGGACTTGCGGTCCTCGGGCAGCAGGCTGATCCCGGCCCGGATCGCGGCGGCCGCCGACCCGGTGCGCACCGGCCTCCCGTCCACGGTGACCTCTCCCCCGCCGAGCGGGAGGGCGCCCGCGATGGCCTTGGCGGTCTCGGTACGCCCCGAACCGAGCAGTCCGCCGAGTCCGACGACCTCACCGGGACGGATGTCGAGCGAGACGTCGTGGAGTTGGTGGCGCCGGTCCAGGTTGCGCGCGCTCAGCACCGGTCGGGACCTCGCGTCGTGGCCGCCGGTGAACTTGGTGACGCCCTCGGCGCGGACCTCGCTGGTCTCGCGGCCCAGCATCAGGGAGACCAACTGGAGGCGGCCGGTCTCGGCGAGCGGGCCGGTGTGCACCAGGCGGCCGTCGCGGAGCACGGTGACCGTGTCGCAGATGGCGTACAGCTCGTCCATGCGGTGGCTGACGTACAGCACGGCGATGCCCTGTTCACGCAGGCGCCGGATGACGCCGAACAAGGTCTCCACCTCGCGGGGTTCGAGCGAGGAGGTGGGTTCGTCCATGACGACCACGCGGGCGTCGACCGAGGCGGCGCGGGCGAGGGCGACCATCTGCTGGGCGCCGACGCCGAGTTCGCGCAAGGGACGGCGTACGTCGACGTGGACGCCGTACTCGGCCATGGTCTCCTGCGCCTCGCGGTGCATACGGGCGAAGTCGATCAGGCCGAGGCGGGTGCGGGGCTCGCGGCCGAGGAAGAGGTTGCGGGCCACGCTCATCAGGGGGATGAGGTTGACCTCCTGGTAGATCGTGGAGATCCCGGCGTGCTGCGCGGCGAGCGGGGTCGAGAAGGCCACCGGCTCGCCCAGGTGGCGCAGTTCGCCCTCGTCGGGGCGGTACACGCCGGTGAGGACCTTGATCAGGGTGGACTTGCCCGCGCCGTTCTCGCCGACCAGGGCGTGGGTCTGGCCCGCCCGCAGGGTGAACGTCACGTCGTCCAGGGCCAGTACACCGGGGAAGCGCTTGGTCAGGCCGGTGACGGCGAGGACTTCGTCGGGTGGTGCGGTCACGGCTGCTCTCCATGGGGTCATGGGCGACGTGCCTGCTCGGGGCGCCGGGAACCTTCGGGAGGTGCCCGGCGCCCGGTCGAAGTGGGCGCTCAGTACGCCTTGTTCAGGTCGGCCTTGGCGTTGGCCCCGGTGTACTGGCTGTCCTGGATGACGATGTCCTCGCCGACCGGCTTGCCCTGGGTGAAGGAGTCCAGGGTGGCGAAGGCCAGTGGGCCGAAGCGGGGGTTGGACTCGATGACGGCGCTGATCCAGCCGTCCGCGATGCCCTGCACGGCGTTGCGGGTGCCGTCGATCGTCACGATCTTCACGGCGCCGGGCTTCTTGCCGGCGCCCTTGAGGGCGTTGACGGCGCCGAGGCCCATCTCGTCGTTCTCGGCGTAGATCGCCTTGATGCCGGGCTTGGACTGGATGAGCTGCTCGGTGACCGACTGGCCCTTCTCGCGGGTGAACTCGCCGGTCTGCTTGAAGACGATCTTGAGTCCCGGGGCCTTGGCCTTGACGCGGTCCTCGAAGCCCTTGGTCCGCTCGGTGGTCACGTTGTTGCCGGCCGCGCCGAGCAGGATGGCGATCTCGCCCTTGCCGCCGGTGGCCTCGATCAACTGGTCGGCCGCGCGGCGC
Organism: Streptomyces sp. NPDC018263; assembly: GCF_055562575.1. Taxonomy (NCBI): domain Bacteria; kingdom Bacillati; phylum Actinomycetota; class Actinomycetes; order Kitasatosporales; family Streptomycetaceae; genus Streptomyces; species Streptomyces sp. NPDC018263. The sequence goes on along the minus strand of NZ_JBVHFA010000002.1, from coordinate 860,699 downwards.
CCCTGGGCGACGAAGTCGGAGCCGATGAAGCTGACGTAGTCCTTGCAGGGGGCCGCGTTGATCTGCCGGTCGATGGTGATGATCGGGATCTTCTTGGCCTGGGCGGAGCGGAGCACCGGCTCCCAGCCGTCGGAGTTCAGCGGGGCGATCACGAGCAGCTCGGCGCCCTTGGCGATGAGGTCCTGGACATCGCTGATCTGCTTGGAGAACTGCGACTGGGCGTTGGCGGTGAGCAGCTTGATGCCGCGCTTCTGGGCCTCGGCCTTGATGGAGGCGGTCTCCGCGATGCGGAACGGGTTGGCCTCCTTCTCCGACTGGGAGAAGCCGACGGTGGCGTTCTTCAGGTCGAGCTTGTCGGCGCCGTAGTCGCCGATCGCGCAGGTCTTGCCGCCGCCGCTCTCGGCGACCTGCTTGCCCGCGTCGTCGCCCGCGCCGGAAGTCTGCGCGGGGACTGAGTTGTCGCTGTTGTCGCTCTCGGACTTGGTGCAGCCGGTGACGAGCGCCAGCCCGGCGACGAGCCCCATGGCGAGGATGTTTCTGGTGATGGTGCGGGAGTGCGGCTTCATGCGGATTACCCCACTTCGGGACTGCGGAAGGCCGTCCGGCCGTGACCAGATCAGGATGCTTTTTACATCGTTGGAAGTGCCGTGTAAACACCCTGTGCCGGGCTACACCGAACCGATACCAGCCCCAACTGGGGCCCGGGGACGGGGTTTTGCGCTGGTCAGAACGAGTGCGGGCGGCGTCCGAGGGTGCTCTCCCGCTCCACGAGGGTGAAGCCGGGCTGGAGCAGCCGGGCGGCCCGCGGAGCCTCATGGTTCTGGTCGCCCTTGAGCCGGCCGACGACGGACTCGACGGCGAGCCGGGCGATGGCCTCCTTGTCCGGGGAGACGGTGGTCAGGGTGACGGCGGCGTACCGGGACTCGGTGACGTCGTCGAAGCCGACCACCGCGATGTCCTCGGGCACCCGCAGGCCCCGCTCGAACATCACCCGCATCGCGCCCAGCGCGACCGGGTCGTTGTAGGCGAACACCCCGTCGGGGCGCTCGCCGGAGTCCAGCAGTTCGGCCATGGCGCGGGCGCCGTCCTCGTGGCCCCAGCCGCTCGTGGTGGCGACCAGCCGTTCGTCCACCGCCACGCCGGAGGCGGCGAGTTCGGCCTGCCAGCCGATGAACCGCAGATGGGCGGGCTGGTGGGAGTGGTCCCGGCGGGCGCCGAGGAAGGCGATGCGGCGCCGGCCGAGGGCGAGCAGATGGCGTACGGCGGCGCGGGCGGCGGCGATGTTGTCGATGACGATGTGGTCGTAGGGCAGGTCGTAGCGGCGCTCGCCGAGCAGGACCAGGGGGGCGTCGTCGCGGCGGGCGGCGAGGTCCTCGGTCTCCAGCTCCAGCGGGCTGAGGATCAGGCCGTCCATGACCCGGGCGCGGAAACCCTGGCAGACCAGGATCTCCTGCTCGCGCTGGCCCTGGGTGTGGTCGAGCAGGACGGTGTACTCGTGCTGGGCGGCCGCGTCGATGACGGCGCCGGCGAGTTCCGCGAAGTAGGGGTTGCCGAGCTCCGGCACGGCCAGGCCGATGATCCCGGTGCGGCCCTTGCGGAGGTGACGAGCGGTCAGATTCGGCCGGTAGCCCAGTTCGTCGATGGCCGACTGGACGCGGGCCCGCATGGCCGGGGTGACGTGCGGATAGTCGTTGACCACGTTCGAGACGGTCTTCACGGAGACCCCCGCACGTTCGGCCACGTCCTTCAGACTCACGCGCATCCTCAGTCCTCCCACGCCTCGTGTCAGACACCTGGACAGAGCGCAGGAGGCGTGTTCTCATGCCAACTGCCCTTGTTTCCAACGTTATACAAGATGTGCCGGAGCACGGGCAGAGCACGCACCCGCAACTCCGTTCCCCCCGGAGGTACTCGTGCCACCATCCTCTCGCCGCAGGTCCCGCCCGCACCACTGGCTGGCCTCCGCGTTCACCGCCCTGACGCTCGTGGTCTCGGGCGCCGCGGCCTCCCAGGCGTCAGCGGTGTCCCCGGACGCGCTGAAGGCCGACGGTCCGGCCGAGGCCCACGGCCTCAAGGGTGAGTACTACACCCAGTCGGCTTCCGGAGCCTTCGACTTCGCCACGCTGAAGGCGACCGCCTTCGACCCCTCGCTCGACTTCCCCGACCTCGAACCCCGCCTGAAGGCCCGCGCCGGGCAGCAGGACGATGTGAGCGTGCGCTGGACCGGCCGGCTCACCCCGGAGAAGTCCGGCGCGCACACCTTCTCGATCACCGGCGACAACGGCTTCCGGCTGTGGGTCGACGGCAAGGAGGTCATCGACCACTGGGTGGATGACTGGGACCGAGAGCAGAACTCGGCGCCCGTCACCCTGGAGGCGGGTCACGCCTACGACATCAAGGTGGAGTACTTCGAGCACTACGGCGGCTCCAACCTGCATGTGCGCTGGACGCCGCCCGGCGGTGCCAAGGAGGCGATCCCGCAGGCGGCGTTCAGCCTGCCGGACGGGTTCACCTACAACGGCCCGCTGGACTCGGCGATCCAGCCGGACGGCAAGACCCTGGTGCTGGACTTCGCCCAGCAGCTCCAGGCTCCCCCGGCCGGGTTCGACGACCACCTCGACATCGATGTCGGCGGCTCCGCCTGGCCCCGCGGCACCGCGCACCTGGACACCGCCGACCCGAGCAAACTGATCGTCCCGCTGACGGAACCGGTGGTCGGCGGCCACGGCGGCTACGCGGACCTGCGCTACGACGGCAAGGGCGGCCTGACCGGCACCGACGGCGTGGCGGTCTCCGACTTCTGGAGCACGGGCGGCAACCACTCCACCTACCAGCTCCGCACCCCGTGGGCCGACAAGGTGAGCCCCTCCAACGCCCATCCCGAGTACCCGCGGCCGCAGTTGACCCGCGACAAGTGGAAGAACCTCAACGGCACCTGGGAGTTCGCGGGTGCCAAGGCGGGTGAGCAGCCGCCCACGGGCAAGAAGCTGGGCGAGAAGATCCTGGTGCCCTACCCCGTCGAGTCCCAGCTCTCCGGGATCGAACGGCACGAGGACCGCATGTGGTACAAGCGCACCTTCACCGTCCCCACCGACTGGCAGGTGCACGGCACGCGCCGGCTCCAGCTCAACTTCGACGCGGTGGACTGGCAGGCCGTGGTGTACGTCAACGGCGAGAAGGTCGGCGAGCACAAGGGCGGTTACGACCGGTTCAGCCTGGACGTCACCGACGCGCTGAAGAGGAACGGCGGCCCCCAGGAGCTGATCGTCGGCGTCTACGACCCGACCGACTCGGCGGGCGGCGAGAACCCGCCGATGGGCAAGCAGCGCCTCGACCCCAGCGGCATCTGGTACACGCCCAGCTCCGGCATCTGGCAGACGGTGTGGATGGAGCCGGTGGGCCGGGACCGCGCCGAGGACGTGAAGACCACCCCCGACCTGGCGAACCGCTCGGTCTCGGTGAGCGTGCGCGGGGCGCGGGACGGCGTGCCGGTGACGGCTGTCGCCTATGACGGCGACCGCGAGGTCGGCCGGGCGAGCGGCACCGGCACCAAGCCCTTCTCGGTGCCGGTGCCCCGCCCGCACCTGTGGACCCCGGACGACCCGCACCTGTACCAGCTCAAGGTCACCGTGGGCCGGGGCAGCGGCACCGACCGGGTGGGCAGCTACTTCGGAATGCGCTCGGTCGAGGTCAAGACGGTGAACGGCAAGCAGCGCACCATCCTCAACGGCAAGCCGGTGTTCCTGATGGCCACGCTCGACCAGGGCTTCTGGCCCGACGGCCTGCACACCGCGCCGACCGACGACGCCCTCGCCTACGACCTGAAGGTGCACAAGCAGCTCGGCTACAACTCGGTGCGCAAGCACATCAAGGTGGAGCCGGACCGCTGGTACTACTGGGCGGACAAGCTGGGCCTCATGGTCTGGCAGGACATGCCGGCGATGAACACGGTCAACCCGTCGGCGGCGGCCCGTACCGAGTACGAGCACGAGCTGAAGGAGATGATCCTCCAGCACGACAGCCACCCCTCGGTGGTCATGTGGGTCACCTTCAACGAGGGCTGGGGTCAGTACGACCAGGCGCGGATCGCGGACTACGCCAAGTCCCTCGACCCGACCCGGCTGGTCAACAACATGAGCGGCCTGAACTGCTGCGGCGCGGTGGACGGCGGCAACGGCGACATCGCCGACGCCCACGGCTACCCGAGCCCGCAGGTCCCGCAGGCGGACGGCCGCAGGGCCCTGGTCAGCGGCGAGTACGGCGGCCTCGGTCTGGGGGTGCCCGGACACGCCTTCCCGGTCCAGATGACCTACGTCGGAGTGACCCCGGAGACGTACACCGACGTCTACCTCGACCGGCTGAAGGAGGTCGAGCAGCTCGCGGCCTGCAAGGGCGGCAACGGCGCCGTGTACACCCAGATCACGGACGTCGAGGGCGAGTTGAACGGTCTGCTCACCTATGACCGCAAGATCCTCAAGGCAGACACCGAGCGGCTGCACGCCGCGCACGAGGCGCTGATCAAGGGCGCCGAGAACGGCACGCTCACCTGCACCTCCTGAAGTACCGCGCGGCCCGCCCCTCTGCCGGGGCGGGCCGCGCGTCCCATGCCGGACTCACCCCCAGGAGCGCCCGCATGTCCCTCGACCGACGTCACTTCCTGGCCGGCGGCGCGCTGGCGCTGGGTTCGGCCGCACTGTCCGGCCCCCTGGCGTACGCCGCCCCCGGCGCCGCCCGCGCCCTCGCGCCGGCCGCCTTCACCCGGCTCGCGCCGGGCAGCATCACCGCACGCGGCTGGCTGGCCGGCCAACTCAGGCTCCAGCTTGAGGGGTTGTGCGGCCGCTACGACCAGCGCTCGCACTTCCTCGACTTCGACTCCTCGGGCTGGGTCCACCCCGAGAAGCCCGGCTGGGAGGAACTGCCGTACTGGCTGCGGGGTTTCGTCCCGCTCGCCATCGCCACCGGGGACGCCGACGCGCTGGCCAGAGCGCGCCGCTGGATCGACGCGGTGCTGGCCACCCAGCAGTTTGACGGGTTCTTCGGCCCCCGCGGCTTGCGCACCTCGCTGGACGGCGGCCCCGACTTCTGGCCGTTCCTGCCACTGCTGATGGCGCTGCGCACCTGGCAGGAGTACGCGGGCGACCAGCGGATCATCCCGTTCCTGACCCGCTTCCTGACCTTCATGAACGCCCAGGGCAAGGGCGCCTTCGACCACAGTTGGATCGCCACCCGCTGGGGCGACGGTCTCGATGTCGCGCTGTGGCTGCACGACCGTACCGGTGACGCCTTCCTGCTGGACCTCGCCGACAAGATGCACACCTGGGGCGCCGACTGGACAGGGCCGCTGCCCACCCCGCACAACGTCAACATCGCCCAGGGCTTCCGGGAGCCGGCCCAGTACGCCCGGCGCTCCGGCTCGGCCTCGGACACGGGTGCCACCTACCGCACGTACGAGCAAGTGCTCGGTGTGTACGGGCAGTTCCCCGGTGGCGGGTTCGCCGGGGACGAGAATCTGCGGGCGGGCTTCGGTGATCCCCGGCAGGGGTTCGAGACGTGCGGGATCGTCGAGTTCATGGCCAGCCACGAGCTGCTCACCCGCGTGACCGGGGACCCGGTGTGGGCGGACCGCTGCGAGGAGCTGGCGTTCAACATGCTGCCGGCCGCGCTCGATCCGCAGGGCAGGGCGGTGCATTACATCACCAGCGCGAACAGCGTCGACCTGGACAACGCGGTGAAGACGCAGGGGCAGTTCCAGAACGGCTTCGCCATGCAGTCGTTCCAGCCGGGCGTCGACCAGTACCGGTGCTGTCCGCACAACTACGGCATGGGCTGGCCCTGTTTCACCGAGGAACTGTGGCTCGCCACCCCGGACCAGGGTCTGGCGGCCGCCCTCTACGCGCCCTGCCGGGTGACGGCCACCGTGGCCGGCGGCACGCGGATCACCGTCACCGAGGAGACCGACTACCCCTTCGGCGAGACGGTCCGGCTCACCCTCTCCACGCGCCGCCCGGTCCGCTTCCCCTTGCGCCTGCGGGTGCCGGGCTGGTGCCCGGACCCGGTGCTCACGGTGAACGGCCGGGGGGTGGCGGCGCAGCCGGGCCCCGCCTTCGTCACCGTGGACCGTACCTGGGCGAACGGCGACGTCATCGCCCTGAGGCTCCCCCAGCGCACCACCATTCGTACCTGGGCGGGGGGCGAGAACGCGGTCAGCGTGGCGCACGGCCCGCTGACGTACGCGCTGAGGATCGGTGAGCGGTACGTCCGTTACGCGGGCGACGACACCTTCCCCGAGTACGAGGTGCACGCCACCACCCCGTGGAACTACGGGCTGGTGCCGGGTGCGGTGCCGGAGTTCGTCCGCTCGGCGGGCGCGGTCCCGGCCAACCCGTTCACCCTGGAGGGCACCCCCGTACGGCTGACGGTGCGGGCCCGCCGTATCCCCGAGTGGATCGCGGACGACGAGCACGTGGTCGCGCCGCTCCAGCCGAGCCCGGCGCGGTCCACCGCACCCGTCGAGACGGTGACACTGGTCCCGATGGGGGCGGCGCGGCTGCGGATCAGCAGCTTCCCGACCGCCGCGCCGGACGGCCGCCCGTGGACCCCGGAGCCGCCGTTTCGGCGGGTGCGGAACAAGCACAGCGGCAAGGTGCTCGCCGTGGACAACATGTCCACGGCCAACAGCGCCCGGGTGGTCCAGTACGACGACACGCCGACCGGCGACCACGCCTGGCAGTTGCTCGACCGGGGGGACGGCTGGTTCCTGGTCCGCAACGGTCACAGCGGCAAGGTGCTGGGCGTGGACGGCATGTCGACGGCCGACAGCGCGCTGGTCGTCCAGTACGAGGACAACGGCACCGACGACCATCTGTGGCGGCGTCTGGACAGCGGTGACGGCTGGTTCCGGCTCCAGAACAAGCACAGCGGCAAGGTCCTCGGGGTGGACCGGATGTCGACGGCGAACAGCGCGCAGGTCGTGCAGTTCGCCGACAACGGCACCGACGACCATCTGTGGCGGATCGGCTAGCTGCCGCCGCGAGTCGTCCCGGTCAGCTCGGCCGGGACGACTCCAGCAGGTCGCACTCGATGAAGGAGGGCGGGCTGGTGCACAGGGCCGCCATGCGCTCGGCGAAGGCGCGGGCCTCGGGGTCGTGGCGGCTGCGGCCGGCCGCCTCCAGGGAGGCGAACTCCAGCACCTCGTAGTAACGGTCGTCCTTGCTCTTGTCCTTGAGGACGGCCTGGTAGGTGGGGCCGTGCTGCATGCCCCCGAAACGCCGGTCGATGTCCATCGCCAGAGTGCGCATCTCGTCGATGCGGTCGGTCTCGAAGGCGATGATCTGCACGAACTTCTCGGCCACGGTTCCTCCAGCCGGCCAGGGCGCCGCCACCGGGGCGGGGACGGCTCAGCACCCAACGAAACACGGCCGGTGAAGGTCGGCAATTCGTCGCGGTGCGTTCGCCGTACGCTGCGCCCGGCCGTGCGCGGGGGTCCGGACCCGGGCCGCCCCGGCTCAGCCGGCCGACGGGGACGGTTCGGGCGACGTCCGGCTCAGCTCGGCGGTGAACTGGGCGCCGGTGAGCAGGGCGAGGTTGGACAGCCAGAGCCAGATCAGGAAGACGACCGAGCCCGCGAGCGATCCGTAGAGCCTGCTGTAGCCGCCGAGCACCGAGGTGTAGAGGGCGAAGCCGCCCGACACCGTGATCCACAGCGTGGCGGCGAGCACTCCCCCGGGCAGGCTGTGGCTGCGCCGCCTGGCCTGCAGGGGGCCGGTGCGGAAGACGATCACGATCAGCACGACCGCGAGGCCCAGCAGCAGGGGCCATCGCAGCAGGCGCCACACCCAGGCGACCGTGGCGTCCAGCCCGAAGAAGCGCCCGGCGGCCTCGGCGACCGGCCCGGTGAGCAGCAGCACCAGCGCGCTGACCACGAGCAGGCCGAGCAGCCCCAGCGCGGTGAGCACGATCCGGTGGGCCTTGCGCAGGGGCGAGCGGTGGTCCTCGACCCGGTGCATGCGGTGCAGGGAGCGGCGGAAGACCGCCAGATAGCTGGAGGCGGACCAGATGGCGCTGGCCGTCCCGGCGACCAGCAGCGGCCAGATCGCGGCGTCGGGGCGCAGCATGCGGCCCAGTACGTCGTGGAGTTCGCCGCCGGACTCGGCGGGCGCATAGGCGGTGACCTGGCTGATGAACCGTTCCGCCGTGCCGGGGCTGATCAGCGCGAAGGCGATGACGGTGACCAGGAGGGCGGGCAGCACGGTCAGGATGGCGTAGTAGGTGAGGGCGGCCGCGTCGTCGGAGACGTCGTCGCGCCACATGGACAGCGGCGTGCGGCGCAGCGCCCCGCCCCAGTCGCCGGGACGGGGCGGGGGCGGCCGGGTGGCGGCGGGGGCGTGTGGTTCAGCGGACATGCGGTACCTGGTGGGGCCGGGCGCTCAGGCGCACCCGGCCGTGGACGGGACAGGGGGCGGCGGCCGATTCGGCCCGGCCGAGGAGCCGGGTGACGCCGGGCAGCACGGCGTCGGGGGTGACATCGGGCTGGAGCCAGAGGTGCAGCCGTACGGTGATCCGCCCGCGCCCGGCGAGGACGCGGGCGCGGCAGCGGGCGACGCCGTCGAGGGCGGCGGCGTCGCGGGCGACGGCTTCCTCCAGGGCGCGGGCGCGCACGGTGGAGCCGGGTGCGGGGAGGGTGATCAGCGGGCGTCCGCCGCCACGGAGCTGGCGGGCGCACCACAGGGCGCCGAGCGCGGTGGCGGCGACGGAGGCGGCCATCACGGTGGGCGTCCACCATCCCCGGCTCCGCAGATCGAGGACACGGGCGGGGCTCAGGAAGGTGACGTCGCCGGAGAGGGCCGGCCACCAGCCGGGAAGCCGGGTGCCGAGCGCGGGGTCGGCGGTGGCCAGCCAGGTGCCGGCGGCCAGCAGGGCCAGCCCGGTGGCGGCGAGGACGCAGCGGTTCAGGGCGGTGCGCATCAGCTCCCTCCGGCGGGCGCCACGGCGCCGAGGGGCGTGGGCGCGGTCTCGGCCGGGGGCGGGGTCCACACCGGCAGGGGGCGTACGGCGACGCGCAGCCGCAGCGGGCGGCGCAGGCCGCACTCGGCGAGGGCGCGGCGCGCGGCGTCGGTGATCTGTTCGCGGGCGGCGGCGCGGTCCCCGAAGGCGAGGGCGGCGCGGACGGTGGCGCGGCGGCGCCGGACGCGTACGGCGACGGTGTCGACGCCCTCGGTCCCGGCGGCGGTGTCCCGGAGCAGCGCGGCGACGGCTCCTCGGTCGACGGCGACCCGGGTGGCCGGTGCCGGGGAGTGGGCGGTGAGCAGGCCGCGTCGGCCGGGCGTGACGGCGAGGACGATCAGCCAGACGCCGAGCAGGGCGCAGCCGAGGGCGGCCACGGTGACCGGGGGTTCGCCGGGGCCGTGCGCGTACAGCCAATGCAGGGCGCCGGTGCGCCAGGGGGCGGCCGGGCGGTGGCCGGTGTGCACCAGGATCAGGTCGGTGGCGAGGGCGCCGCAGGTCAGGGTGGCGAGCAGGGTGAGCACGCCGAGGGGCAGCCTGCGCTGTGCCCACCAGCGGCGCGGGACGCGGCCGCCGGGAGCCGCCGCTTCCCGCGCTGTCGCGTCCGGTTCCGTCATCCGGTCCGGCGTCAGCGCGGTGACGCCGACGCGGGCCGTGCGTACGTCCAGGCCGGTCAACTCGCCGGTGCGGGCGGTGACATGGTCCTGGACGCGGCGCACGGTGGAGGTGAGCGGAGCCGGGTAGGGCAGGGCGACGTCGACCGCGATCTCGGCCCGGCCGCCGCGTACGGCGGCCGAGGAGCCGGTCGCCCGCGCGGCCCTGCCGGGCAGCGCCTCGGTGACCGCGCGGCCGGCGATCCGGCGGACGGCGCGGTCGGAGACCGTGGTGGTGCCGCGCCGCTCGGGGGCGGTCATCGGCGGCCCCGATCGAAGGCGTGCCGCAGGTCCCCGGCGCGCCCGCCCCGGTCGAACCAGTACCCGACCGCGTAGCCCACCGCGCCGAGCGCGGCCACGAGCAGGAACGCGCCGAAGCCGCCGAACCAGCCGGCGAACGCCAGCGCGATGCCGGCGATGAGCCCTACCAGCGCTCTGTCCATCTCTCCGTCCCCTTCTTCCGTGCTTCTTCCCTGCTCCACTGCCCTGTTACTGCTCACCCGGGCCGCCGCACGGTGTCAGGCCACGCGGGAAGTGGTCTCCGGGGCGCTGTCCTCGTCGTCGGGGAGGTGGACGTCGTTGATGGCGACATTGACCTCGACGACCTCGAGGCCGGTGATCCGCTCGACGGCGTCGATGACGTTCTCCCGTACCTCGCGGGCGAGGTCGGCGATCGGGACGCCGTACTCCACGACCAGGTCGAGGTCGATGGCGGTCTGCCGCTCGCCCACCTCGACCTTGACGCCCCGGCCGACGTTGGAGCGGCCGCCGGGGACGCGGTCGCGGACGGCGCCGATGGTGCGGGAGAGGCCGCCGCCCATGGCGTGCACGCCGGGGATCTCGCGCGCGGCCACTCCGGCGACCTTGACGACGACGACATCGGCGATGGAGGTCCGGCCGCGCGTGGCGGCGGGCTCGTCGGCTCCGGTGGCGCCGCCCGCGAGGGCCGTGCCGGCCGGCTGCTGCTTCGTGGTGGGGCCCGCCGCGGCGATGCCGGTGGCGGACGCGCTCTGGACGCTCATGACCAGGTCCTCTCGATGGGCCGTACTGGTGTTGTCGTTCCGTTGGACCCGGCCGGTCCACGAATGTGACGCGGATTCCCGGATTTTCTCCGCTGAAGCCTGTCCGCCGCCCGGTGACGCGCCCCACGACCTGCATCCACCTGGCTTTTCGCGCCTGAAATAGCCGATGAGGGGCACGGCAGGAAAGGGGCGCGGCGGATTCCGCGTCACAAAGCCGCCTTCGAGGTGTCGAAGGGGCGAGGACAACGGAGAGGAGCCGCCCGGTGTCGGGGGTCCGCAGACAGATCGCGTATCCGGGACCGGAACGCGCGCCCGACGACACCCCCGCACGGGAGGTGAGGGCGGCGCGCCCGGACGACGGCCTGCTGACGGTGCGCGCGGCCGAGGGCGACGAGGAGGCGTTCGCCGTGCTGGTGCGCGAGCACGCCCCGGCGCTGGTCGGTCTCGCCACCCGGCTGCTGGGCGACCGCGCGGAGGCGGAGGACGCGGTGCAGGACGCCTTCATCAGCGCCTGGCGCCGGCTGCCGGAGTTCCGACGGCACTCCTCCTTCGGCACCTGGATGTACCGCATCGTCACCAACCGCTGCCTGAACGTCCTCCGGGCGCGCCGGCCGGTGACGTCGCTGGAGGCGGCCGGGGAGTTCGCCGCGCCGGAGCACGACTCCCCCGAGCGGGTCACCGAGGCGCGGGACGCGGTGCGCGGGATGCGCCGGGCGCTGGACGACCTCTCGGCGGAGCAGCGGGCCTGCTGGGTCCTGCGCGAACTGGACGGACATTCCTACGAGTTCATCGCGGAGACGGTCGGCATCAGCCAGGAGGCGGTGCGCGCCCGCGTCTTCCGCGCACGACGCTGTCTGACACGAGCACTGGGGGCCTGGCGATGACCACGCACACCGACCCGCCCGACCGGTACACCGGGCCCGACGGCGACGACGAGCGGCTCGCCTGCGGGCGGCTGCTGTCCGGCGTCTGGGACGCCTGGGAGCAGGCCGACCCCGACCCGCACCGCGCCGGCTGCCCGTACTGCAAGGACGCGGTCCGGGAGCTGACGCTGCTGGAGACGACGGTACGGGAGCTGCGCGAGGAGACCGCCCCGGCGGAGACCGGCTACGACCCCTCGTCGCTGACCCGGCGCGTGATGGACGTGGTCCGGATGGAGCTGCGGCCCGGCCGCCCGGTGCCGCTCGGGGACGAGGACGAGGACCTGTGGGTGATGGAGGCGGTCGCCGCGCGCACCCTGCGGACCGCCGCCGAGACGGTCGCCGGGGTCCGCGCGGGCTCGTGCCGGATCACCCCGCCGGACGGCTCCGGCCGGGGAGGGGTGACGGTGCGTCTGGAGGTGCACGCCCCGCTGGGCGTGCCGCTGGAGGAGGTGGCCGAGCAGGTACGGCGCGGGGTGGCCGAGGCGGCCCGGCTGCGGCTGGGGCTGCGGCTCGCGTCGGTGGACATCCGGATCGTCGACCTCGTGGACGATCCGGCCGGATTCGAGGAAGGGCCGGGCGATGACTGACCGCGCGCTGCGCACCACGCTCACCGAGGAGGTCGTAGCGGCCGTCGGGACGGTGCCGGGGGTGGCGTTCCTGCGGCCGGGCCTCGGCGGGCGGCTGCGCTCGGCGCTGCCGCGCGGCGCGAGCGCGGCCGACGGCGGCCGGTCGGTGCCCTCCGGGGTGCGGCTGAGCCGGCCGGACGAGACCGGGCCGTGGCGGGTGGAGATCCATGTCGTGGCACACGGGCACGTCCGCACGCTGGACGTGGCCCGCGATGTCGTACGGACCGTGGAACTGCGGCTGGCCGGGCTGCTGCCCGGCCGGCCGGGGCCGAAGGTCACCGTGACCGTCACCGGGCTGGTCTGAGCCCGGCACCCGTCGTCGTTGTTCGTCCGGGTGACCAATCCGTGGCGGCCATGGCCTCGGATTACGCGGGGACGACTCCCGCGGCACCACGCGGGGGCCCCGCCCCGGCGCAACATCGGAGAGGACAGTTGTGAAGGAAGCCGTCTACATCGGCAGGAACCCGGCAGCGGAACCGGACTTGCAGCAGTTGCTGCACGAGGTGGCCCTCGGTGATCAGGAGGCGTTCGCCTCGGTCTACGACACCGTGGCCGGTCCGGTGCTCGGGGTCGTCCGGGCGGTCCTGCGCGACCTCGCCCAGTCGGAGGAGGTGGCCCAGGACGTGCTGGTCGAGGTCTGGCGCACCGCTCCGCGCTACCGCGCCGACCGGGGTACCGCGATCAACTGGATCCTGACGCTCGCGCACCGGCGCGCGGTGGACCGCGTCCGCTCGGTGGAGGCGGCCGCCGCCCGTGACACCAAGGCGGCGCTGCTGGACCGTACGCCGGAGTACGACGAGGTGACCGAACAGGTGGAGTCCCGGCTGGAGCAGGAGCAGGTGCGGCGCTGTCTGCGCACGCTCACCGACCTCCAGCGGCAGTCGGTGACGCTCGCCTACTACCGGGGGCTGACCTACCGGGAGGTCGCGGAGGCGCTCGCGCTGCCGCTCGGCACCGTCAAGACACGACTGCGCGACGGCCTCATCCGGCTGCGCGACTGCCTGGGGGTGACCGCGTGACCATGACCGATCCGCACACGCTGACGGGTGCCTACGCGCTGCACGCGCTGCCCGACGACGAGCGCGCCGACTTCGAGCGCCACCTCTCCGGCTGCCCGTCCTGCGCCCGTGAGGTGGAGGAGTTCGAGGCGGCCGCGGCCCGGCTGGCGCTGGCCGCGTCCGTGCCGGTGCGCCCGGCGATGCGGGAGGAGGTGCTGCACCGGGTCGGCTCGGTGCGCCAGCTCAGCCCCGGCACCACCCCGGTGGAGCGGGTGCGCCGGAGCAAGGCGCTCGGCGCGGGCCGCTGGGCGCTGGCCGCGTGTGTGGCGGCGGCCGCCGTGTTCGGCGGTACCGCGGTGTGGCAGTACGACCGCGCCCAGGACGCCCAGCAGCGGGCGGCGCAGGCGGAGCGGCAGGCGTCCGAGCTGGCCGGGGTGCTCGCGGCGCCGGACGCCAAGTCCCGCACGGTGAGAGTGGCGGGCGGCACCGGCACGGTGGTGGTCTCCGCCCAGCGGGACCGGGCGGTGTTCGTGTCGTCGAGGATGCCCGAGCCGCCGAAGGGCAAGGTGTACCAGCTCTGGTTCGACGACGGCGGCACGATGCGCGACGCCGGCCTGATGGACCCGGCGCGCGCCAGCCAGTCGGTGCTGATGAAGGGCACGGTGGACGGCGCCTCGGGCGTCGGGGTGACGGTGGAGCCGGCGGGCGGCTCGGCCAAGCCGACGAGTGCCCCGGTGACGGTGCTGAGCATGCCGTCGTAGGCGGCGGGACACGAGGGAGGGGAGCCCCGGCGATCCGGGGCTCCCCTCCCTCGTGTCCCTCGTGGCCCGGCGTCAGCGCGGGGGCAGCGGGAAGAAGCCGCTGGTGCGCGAGGCGTACTCCGCCCAGCCGGGGCGGCCGGACATACGGCGCTCCAGCAGGCGCTTGCCGCTGCCGTTGATCAGCAGGTAGCTCATCACCAGCGGCGCGACGAGGGAGACGAGGGCGGGTGCGGCTCCGCCGTCGCAGGCGATGAGGAAGAGCCCCCACCAGACGCAGAAGTCGCCGAAGTAGTTGGGGTGCCGGGTGTAGCGCCACAGGCCCCGGTCCATGATGCGGCCCTTGTTCGCCGGGTCGGCCTTGAAGCGGGCCTTCTGGGCGTCGCCGACGGCCTCGAAGAAGACGCCGACCGCCCACAGGGCCGTCCCCAGCCAGGCCGGTACCGAGACCGGGCCGGTCCCGTACTGGGCGGCCTGCACCGGCAGGGAGACCAGCCAGACCAGGGCGCCCTGGAGCAGGTAGATCATGCGGAAGGCGTACAGGTTCCGGTTGCCGGACCCCTTGTCGAGCAGCTCCTCGTAGCGCGGGTCCTCGCCGTGGCCGCGGCCGCGGCGGCCGATGTGGACGGCGAGCCGGAGGCCCCAGACGACGGTGAGGGCGGTGACCAGGGCCCGGCGGGCGAGGTCGCCCTCGCCCGCCGACGCGCCGAACGTGGCCAGGGCCACCGCGGCGAAGGCGGCGCCCCAGGCGATGTCCACGATCCGGTGCATGCCCTTGCGGACGGCGACGGCGAAGGTGATCACCATGACGCCGAGCGCGGTGAGTGCCGCCCAGCCGAGGTTCGCGGCGAAGCCGGCCCAGGCGAACCCGCTCACACCAGGTCCCGGTACCAGTCGGCGGCCTCGGAGAGGTCGAGCCCGCTGGCGCCGGCGCGGTCCCGGCGTACGGAGAGGATCTGGTCGACGCCCATCCGGCCCTCCTCGAAGGCGAGCGCCCCGCCGACCAGGTACAGCCGCCACACCCGCGCGGTCTCGGTGCCGACGAGGGCGACCACGTCGTCCCAGCGGCGCTCCAGCATGCGGTGCCAGGCGGCGACGGTGCGCACGTAGTGCTCGCGCATCGACTCCGTGGACCGCACCTCCAGGCCGGCCGCCTCCAGCAGGCCGACGGTGTCGCCGAGGGGCCGCATGTGCATGTCGGGCGCGATGTACGCCTCGATGAACGCGCCGCCGCCCGGCGCGTCGGCGCCCCGCGACATCTGCTGCACCAGCACCCGGCCCCCGGGGCGGACCATGTGGTGCAGGGCGGCGGCGAAGGCGGGGTACTCGTCGTCGCCGACGTGCTCGCCCATCTCGACGGTGGCGACCGCGTCGTAGCCCGAGCCGCTGATGTCCCGGTAGTCCTGGCACACCACCTCCACCAGGTGCTCCAGACCGCGCTCACGGACCTGCTCGCGGACGTGGGCGGCCTGTTCACGGGCCAGGGTGACGGCGGTGACCCGCGCCTTGTGCTGTTCGGCGGCGTACAGGGTGAGCGAGCCCCAGCCGCAGCCGATGTCCAGCAGTCGGGAGCCGGCGGTGAGGCCGAGCTTGCGGCAGATCAGCTCCAGCTTGGCGCGCTGGGCGTCGGCGGGGTCGGCGTTCTCGCCGGCCTCGGCGGTCCAGTAGCCGCAGGAGTAGGCCATGGTGTCGTCGAGGAGGAGGCGGTAGAAGTCGTTGGAGAGGTCGTAGTGGTGGCTGATCGCGGCCCGGTCGCGGGCCTTGGTGTGCCGGTCGCCGCGCAGCCGGGCCTCGGTGGCGGGCGCGGGCAGACGGGGCCCGACGACGCCGAGCCGTGCGGCCTCCCCGACCGCGCGGGCCCAGTCCGCCAGGGTGAGCCGGGGGGTGTGCGCGCCCCGCTCGCGCGCCGACGTCCAGGCGGCGCGCAGCCCCTCGGCGAGGTCGCCCTCCACGTCGAGTTCGCCGGTGACGTACGCCTGGGCCAGGCCGAGTTCGCCGGGCTGCCAGAGCAGGCGGCGCAGCGCCCGGCGGGAGCGCAGGACGACCACGGGGGCGTCGGACGGGCCGGTCTCGCTTCCGTCCCACGCGCGCAGCCGGACCGGCAGCGGGGCCCCGAGCGCGTCTTCGACGAGCACGGCCAGCCGGTGCGCGGCGCCGGTGCGGACGGGGGTGCGGAGGTCGGTCATCGAGTGGGCTCCTTGGTGAGCAGGTACTGCTGGACGTCGAGGTAGCCGGAGCGGAATCCGGCCTCGGAATAGGCGAGGTAGAAGGTCCACAGGCGGCAGAAGACGTGGTCGAAGCCGAGGTCTTCGACGTCCTCGGCGCGCTCGGTGAACCGTTCGCGCCACAGCCTGAGGGTCTCGGCGTAGTGCGCGCCGAAGGCGTCGCGCCGGGTGACGGCGAGCCGGGTGTGCTCCCGCACGGTCTGGTCGACGGCCTCCACGGAGGGCAGCAGGCCGCCGGGGAAGATGTACTTCTGGATCCAGGTGTGGGTGTCGCGGGAGGCGAGCATCCGGTCATGCGGCATCGTGATGGCCTGGAGGGCGACGCGGCCGCCGGGGGCGAGGCGCTCGTCGAGGGTGCGGAAGTAGACGGGCCAGAACTCGGCGCCGACCGCCTCGATCATCTCCACGCTGACGATGGCGTCGTAGGTGCCCTCCGCCTCGCGGTAGTCGCACAGTTCGACGGCGACCCGGTCGGAGAGGCCGGCTTCGCGCACGCGCTGCCGGGCGAGGTCACGCTGTTCGCGGGAGAGGGTCAGCGAGGTGACGTGGGCGCCGCGGGCGGCGGCGCGCAGGGCGAGTTCGCCCCAGCCGGTGCCGATCTCCAGCAGCCGGGTGCCCTCGCCGACCTCGGCGAGGTCCAGCAGCCGGTCGATCTTGCGGTGCTGGGCGGCGGGGAGCAGGGCGTGCTCGGCGGGGAAGCCGCGGAAGACGGCGGAGGAATAGGTGAGGGTGTCGTCCAGGAAGAGCGCGAAGAGGTCGTTGGACAGGTCGTAGTGGCGGCTGATGTTGTCGCGGGCGCCGCTCGCGGTGTTGCGCTGGGCGGCGGGCTGCCGCAGCGCCCACAGGCGGCGCAGCCGTTGCAGCGGGGCGGGGACCAGGTCGGCGGCGTGCGCGGCGAGCACGGTGAGCGCGCCGACCAGGTCGGGGGCGTCCCACTCCCCCGCCATGTACGACTCGCCGAAGCCGATCAGTCCCGTGGTGCCGATGCGGGCGTGGAAGGCGTCCGGGTCCCGCACCTCTATGAGCGGGCCGCCCTGGCCCAGGACGGTGCCGTCGGGGAAGCGGACCCGGAGCGGCAGCCCGCCCAGGGCATGCCGTACGACGGCGGCGGCGACGGTGCGCACCGGCCGGGACGCCCTGGGTACGGCGGCCACGTCGGGCCACCGGCCGGCGTCCACCGGGGCCGGGACCGGGCCTGCGCCGGTCCTGCTCGTGGGACGGGGGTGGGCTGTGGTCATGTGGCGTTCTCCGGGTCGTGACGGACCTGGCGCGGCTGCACCGGCAGGCCCCTGAGGAACAGGCGGATGCCGTGGAAACGGATGGCGGCCGACACGGCGAGGGTCGACCAGGGGTGGCGCAGGGAGAGCCGGAGCAGCGCGCCCGGCGTGGCGGGACGGCGGCTGCCGTGGACACTCGCGGTGAAGGGCGGGCTGCCGGGCCGGTCCAGGCGCAGGGAGAGCTGGAGACGTTCGCCGGGCAGCGGGAGCCGCATGTGGTAGCGGCCGTCCACCGGGTAGAAGGGCGAGACGTAGAACTCCTTGTCCACGTCGGCCTTCCCGGCGGCGTCGGTGTGCAGCAGGTAGGCGTGGCGGCCGCCGTAGGTGTTGTGCACCTCGGCCACCACGCAGCGGGGGCGGCCGTCGGGACCGTGGCACCAGTACAGGGTGAGGGGGTTGAAGACGTGGCCGAGGACCGTCGCGTGGGTGAGCATCACGACGCGGCCCCCTTGGAGGTCGACGCCGTGCTCGGCGAGGAAGCCGTCGAGCGCGGCCCGGATCGAGGGGGCGCGGCCGGTGAAGTGGTCGCGGGCCCGGAAGCGGGCCAACGGGCGCAGCAGCGGCGGCAGTTCGGGTATGCGGTCGGTGTCGACGAGCCACATGTAGGTGCGGTGGCGCAGGGTATGGCGGACGGGTGCGCGGCGGGTGTGCCGGACCTCGCACGGGTAGAGGGCGGGCGTGGTCACCAGGTCACCCCCAGCGCCTTCGCGGCCGCGACCCCGCTGCGGCAGCCGTCCTCGTGGAACCCCCAGCCGTGGTAGGCGCCGGCGAACGCGGTGACGGAGGTGGCGAGTCCGGGCAGCCGCCGCTGGGCCGCGACCGACTCGGGGGTGTAGACGGGGTGTTCGTACTGCATGCGGGCCAGCACGCGCGCGGGATCGACGCGGTCCTCGCCGCCGAGGGTGACGAGGTAGGGCTGGGAGGCGTCGAGGCGCTGGAGCCTGTTCATGTCGTAGGTGACGCGTACCCGGTCCGAGCCGGCCGAGCAGCTCGGCATGAGGTAGTTCCAGGAGGCGCGGGCGCCCGGGGCGCGGGGCAGCAGGGCGGCGTCGGTGTGCAGCAGGGTGGTGTTGTGGGAGTAGCGGAAGGCGCCCAGCACCTCCTTCTCCTCGGCGGAGGCGTCGCCGAGGAGCCGGAGCGCCTGGTCGGGGTGGACGGCGACGACGACGTGGTCGTAGGACTCGGTGCTGCCGTCCCGCGCGGTGATGTCGACGCCGTCGGCGTGCCGCAGGACGGTGCGGACCGGGGTGCTGGTGCGGACCTCCTGCACCTCGGCCGCGACCCGGTCGACGTAGCTGCGTGAGCCGCCGGTCACGGTGCGCCACACGGGTGAGCCGGTGACGGAGAGCATGCCGTGGTGGTCGAGGAACCGGAAGAGGTAGGCGGCCGGGTAGTGCTGCGCGGTCTCGGCGTCGCAGGACCAGACGCAGGAGACCAGCGGGGTCATGAAGTGGGCCCGGAAGTACGGGGAGAAGCCCGCCCGGTCCATGAACCCGCCCAGGGTCAGCGTGGAGTGGCTCTCGTGCTCCAGCAGGGCGCGGGCCGCCCGGTGGAAGGCGGGCACCTCGGCGAGCATGCGCAGGTAGGGGGCGCGCAGCAGGTTGCGGGGCTGGGCGAGCAGACCGCGGGCGCCACGCGCGCCGGCGTACTCCAGGCCGCAGCCCTCGCACCGTACGGACATGCTCATCTCCGACTCCTGCGTGGCGACGCCGAGTTCGCGGAAGAGGCGGAGCAGGTTCGGGTAGGTGCGCCGGTTGTGCACGATGAAACCGGAGTCGACCCGGTGGATGCGGCCGTCCGGGGCTATGAGGTCGTGCGTGTGGGCGTGGCCGCCGAGGCGGTCGTCCGCCTCGTACAGGGTGACGTGGTGGGCCCGGCGCAGCACATGGGCGGCGGTGAGTCCGGCGACTCCGCTGCCCACGACGGCGGTTCGGCGCATCGTGCTTTCCCTTCCGGGGAGTGGGGCGTCAAGGGGGAATGGGCTGCGCGCCCGACCGCTCCGGGGCCCGGAGCGGTCGGGCGCTGCCGGGTGGGGTCAGCTCTTGGGCATCAGGACGGTGTCGATGATGTAGACGTTGGCGTTGGCGGTCTTGACGTTGCCGCAGACGACCTTGGCGGAGTCGTTGACGGTGTACGACTCACCCATCCCGGAGGTCATGACCTTCGACTTCTCCAGGGTGTCGAAGGAGCCGTTCTCCAGGTCCTTCGGCGCGAGCTTCTTGCCGACGACGTGGTAGGTCAGGATCTTGGTGAGCTGGGCCTTGTCGTTGAGGACCTTGTCCAGGGTGGCCTTCGGGATCTTGTTGAAGGCGTCGTTGGTCGGCGCGAACACCGTGATGTCCTGGGCGTTGTTGAGCGTGTCCACCAGACCGGCCTTCTTCACCGCGGTGACCAGCGTGGACAGCGCCGGGTTGTTCGAGGCGGCGGTGGCGACCGGGTCCTTGGCCATGCCGTCGAAGGAACCCGCACCGTCCTTCGGCACCGACGAACACGCCGGGCCGAACGGCTGGTCCATGCCGCTCATGCCCTCGCTCGCCTTGGGCGAGGAGGCGGCGGGCGCCGAGGACGCGGACTTCCCGCTGTCCTTGCTGTCACCGGAGGAGCAGGCGCTCAGCGCGAGGGGCAGCACGGCGGCGGCGGCAAGGGTGACGGCGGCACGGCGGGTACGGGTGGTGGTCATCATCTCTTCGTCATCTCCTGAGTGGCGCGCGGCGGGTGCCGGGCTGAGGGTCATAGCGGGAAAAGCCGATTCGGGGCGGAGGGGAGGCATGCGGGGCCGGTGGAGCCGGGGCGGCTCGTGGCAGTCGGCGCCCCGGCTCCTTCGAAGAGCGGTCCGCGCGGCGCGCCCAGTGCGAAGCGCGCCGGGCCGGCCGGCGATCGGTGGTACCGCTCTTCATCCCTCACACCGGGAATCCGGATCTGCCGCGTCAGCGGATTGGTCGCTCCCCCGATCAGGTGAAATAAAGATCCAGACCAATCCGGTGAGCCGCCGGCCCCGGATATAGCGCCGCGTTCCGGGGACCTGGGAGGCGCCCGCGGGCCGCCGCGCTTACGATCCCCACGTGGCAGACATTCCCGACAGCCTCATCGCCCTGGAACGGAACGCCGAGGTGGAGCGGGCCAAGCTGGCCGGTCTCACCGGGAGCGAGTACGACGCCCAGCGGCGCCGCTGGCGCACGGCGTACGACGCCGTGTGCGCGGCCATCGCCGACCGGTCGGCCGAGACCGGCGAGGACCGCGGCGCGCTGGAGCGTTCGGTCCAGGAAGCGGTACGGCACACCCAGGAGGACCCCGCGGTCGAGTAGCGCC
The DNA here is from genome assembly GCF_055562575.1 of Streptomyces sp. NPDC018263. Lineage (NCBI taxonomy): Bacteria > Bacillati > Actinomycetota > Actinomycetes > Kitasatosporales > Streptomycetaceae > Streptomyces > Streptomyces sp. NPDC018263. Next base: position 839,905 of record NZ_JBVHFA010000002.1, on the reverse strand, counting down.
CCCGTCCCGGAGCACTCCGGCATGCGGCGGCCACGGTCCTGGGCCACGCTCGGGACATGGCCCCGGACATCCCCGTCGTGATCTACCCGCCCGCCCCGGACGGCGGCAGGCGGGTGCGCGTCGGGGAGCGGTTCGTCGGCATGGCCTACACCGTGCTGGACGTCGTGGAGTTCCTGCGCCGGGCCGGGCCCGAGGGCCTGGCGTCGGTGGAGGAGGCGGACGTCGTCGGCGCGGGGTGGGTCGAGTGGCGGGGCGCGGGACCGCGGGAATGGCCCCGCTGAACAGGGGAACCCGGCCACCCACGACGGTGAACTGCCGTACCGGCGGCCCGAGATGCTCGGGCGGAGACAGCCTGGCCAGATGAGAGCGCGAGCCGGAGGACCCTCGGGACACCGGCCCGTCCGGTCCGAACGCTATGAGGAGCGAGTGTCATGCCCAAGCAGATCGAGCACGTCATCCAGGCCATCGAGGACCGCAGCGCGCTCGACGCCCTCACCGGCCCGGCCGCGAAACTGGTGAACAAGGTGACGCAGCCGACCGCCGTCAAGAACGCGCTCTCCGGTACCTGGCTGGGCCACGCGCTGCACCCGGTGCTCACCGACGTGCCCATCGGCGCCTGGGGCATGGCCACGGTGCTGGACCTGACGGCGGGCGAACGCGGTGCCGTGGCGGCCCGCAAGCTCGTCGGCTTCGGCCTGCTCGCCGTGGTGCCGACGGCCGCGAGCGGCGCGTCCGACTGGGCCGACACCCTCGGCGGCCCCCAGCGGGTCGGCCTGGTCCACGGGATGCTCAACAGCGCGGCGACCGTGCTCCAGGCCGCGTCCTGGGTGGCCCGGCTGACCGGCCGCAGGCGCGCCGGTGTGGTGCTGAGCGGGGTCGGCCTCGGCCTGACCGGCGCCTCGGCCTACCTCGGCGGCCATCTGTCGTACGTGAACGGCATCGGCGTCAACCACACGGCGTTCGAGGAGCCGACCGGAAAGTGGACGGACGTGGCGGCGCTGAGCGCGCTGGAGGAGGACAAGCCGCTGCGGGTCGACGCGGGCGGCACCCCGGTGGTGCTGGTGCGGCACGGCGCCACGGTGAACGCCCTCTCGGCCACCTGCACGCACGCCGGCGGCCCGCTGGACGAGGGCAAGGTCGATGCGGACGGCTGCCTCCACTGCCCCTGGCACGGCAGCGCGTTCCGGCTCTCCGACGGCGAGGTGACGCGGGGTCCGGCGACGGTGCCGCAGCCGGACTGGGACGTGAAGATCTCCCAGGAGCGGGTGCTGGTGCGGGCCGCGAACGCCTGAACCGGCGGGACGGGCGGATCGGGTGAGGCGGCGCCGGGATGACGAACCGTATCCGCACGGTGGGGCACTCCACGCGTGACTTCGACGAGCTGGTGACGATGCTGCGGAAGAACGGCATCACCCATCTGGTCGATGTGCGCTCGTTCCCCTCGTCGCGGAAGTTCCCGCAGTGGAACCGGTCGGCCATCGAGGAGGCGCTGCCGCCGGACATCGAGTACCGCTGGATGCCGCAACTGGGCGGGCGGCGGCATACGCCCAAGGACGTGCCAAGTCCCAACGGCGCCTGGCGGGTCAAGGCGTTCCGGGACTACGCCGACCACATGGCCACGGACGAGTTCCGGGAGGGTCTGGACGAACTCCTGGAGCTGGCCGAGCACGGCCGCCCCGCCATCATGTGCAGCGAGGCGGTGCCCTGGCGCTGCCACCGCAGGCTCATCACCGACGCGCTGCTGGCGGCGGGCGCGGACGTGGACCACATCATGTCGGCCACGAACACGAAGCCGGCCACGCTGAACGAGCACGCGCACGTCGAGGACGGCCGTCTCACCTACCCGCCGCCCGCGGAGCCCGCCGGGGAGGAACCGTGAGCCGGCGCGGGGGCCGGCTGGAGCGTGCCTGGGAGTGGCTGGCCCTGCACAAGCTGATCCGGCGGGGCCAGGAGCTGGAACTGCTGCACCGGGCCATGGGGTTCGCCACCCTGGCGCTGGTGACCCTGGCCCCGCTGCTGATCGTGGTCGCGGCCGCCGACCCGCTGGTGCGCGGTGGTTTCCCGTCCTGGCTGTCGGACGGCATGGGGCTGTCGGGCCGGTCCGCGAAGGTGCTCAACGAGGTGTTCAGCCCGCCGCGCGAGGTCATCGGCACCACCAGCGCGTGGAGCATCCTGATGCTCGCGGTGTTCGGGGTGTCCTTCGGCGGCAGCGTGCAGAACGGGTTCGAGCGCATCTGGGGGCTGCCCGCCGGGCGCTGGCACCGGGTGTGGCGGCAGGCGACCTGGCTGCTGGTGCTGATGGCGTACCTGTACCAGGAGGTGCAGACCGGGACGACCGTCCAGGGGTTCGCCCGGACCTTCGTGACCACGGTGACCACGCTGTTCTTCTTCTGGTGGGGGCCCTGGTTCCTGCTGGGCGGCCAGGTCCGCTGGCGGGATCTGCTGCCGGGCGCGATCGCCAGCGTGGTGGGCCTGGCCGGACTGCGCGCCTTCTCCACGCTGGTCTTCACCCCGCTGATCGTGACCAACGCGCTGAGCTACGGGGCGGTCGGCACCGTGCTGGTGGTGTCGTCCTGGCTGATCGGCGTGGGGTTCGTGGTGTACGGGGGCGCGCTGTTCGGCCGCTGGTTCACCGAGCACCACTGGGTGCCGTCGCACGACGACGAGGACGGGGAGGGGGAGCGCGAACAGGGCGGCTGAAGGGGCGGGCGGCCTCTGCGGTGGGCGTGAGCGGGCGGCGGGGGCAGCATGGAGGGACACCGGTCCCGAGCTGTCGGGCGACGCCCGTACCGGTGGGTGGAGGTGGCGGGATGGCAGTGGACTCCTTCCAGCCGGACGAGGAGCACGACGCCGGGGACCCCCGGCCCACGGGCCTGCTGGACCTGCTGAGCGTGGCCGCGGTGGTCCTGGACACCCGTGGGCGCATCGTCTTCTGGACCCCGCAGGCCGAGGATCTCTTCGGCTACTCCGCCGAGGAGGCGCTCGGTTCCGAGGCGGGCCGGCTGCTGGTCTCGCCGGGCCGGATCGAGTCGGCGGTACGGCTGTTCACCGAGGTGCTGGCCACCGGCCAGGGATGGGCGGGCGCCTTCCCGGTACGGCACAAGGACGGCTCCAGCCGGCTGACCGAGTTCCGCACCATGCGGCTGCTCGACGACAGGGGCGACGTGTACGCGCTCGGCATCGCCGCCGACCGGGGCCTGCTCCAGCGGGTGGAGACCGACCTCGCGCTGTGCGAGCGGCTGATCTACCAGTCCCCCATCGGCCTCGCCCTGCTGGACCCCGACCTTAAGTACCTGCTGGTCAACCCGGCGCTGGAGCGGATCGACGGCATGCCGGCCGCCGAGCATGTGGGCCGGAGCCTGCGCGAGACGCTGCCGCTGACGGACATGGAGACCGTGGAGTCGGCGCTGCGCCAGGTCCTCACCACCGGCACCCCGCTGCTGGACCAGTACCACGTGGGGCGCCCGCGCAACGATCCCGGACAGCAGCACGCCTGGTCGCTGTCCTTCTACCGGCTGGAGGACCCCAGCGGGCGGGTGCTGGGCGCGGCGGCCTCCGTCGTGGACGTCACCGAGCGGCACCAGGCGGCCGGGGAGGCGGACCGGGCCCGCAGACGGCTGGCGGTCATCGCGGACGCCTCGGCGCGGATCGGCACCACCCTGGAGGTGGAGCGCACCGCCCGCGAGCTGGCCGAGGTGGCGGTGCCGGTGCTGGCGGACGTGGTCGCGGTGGACGTACTGGACTCGGCGCTGGCCTGCCGCCGGATGAGCAGCCCGGACCACGGGCCCGAGCTGTTCCGGGCGCTCGCCCTGAAGGCGGCCCACCCGACCGCGGCGACGCGCGCCGCCGACCCGCCGGGCGACCTGGCCGCCTACGACGGGGACCGGCTGGTGACGCTGTGCGTGCACACCGGGCGACCGGTGCTGATCCCGCAGGTGCGGGCCGCCGACCTGCCGCGGATCGCGCGGGACGCGGACGGCGAGGCGCTGCTCGCGGAGGCGGGCGTGCACTCGTACCTGGCGGTGCCGCTGATCGCGCACGGCGAGGTGCTGGGCGCGCTGGACCTCAAGCGGACCCGCAACCCGCTGCCGTTCGACGAGGACGACGTGGTGCTGGCGGCCGAGATAGCGGGCCGGGCCGGGGTGGCGATCGACAACGCCCGCTGGTTCCAGAGCGTGCGCAACACCGCCCTCACCCTCCAGCGCAGCCTGCTGCCCGACCACTCCCCCCGCCACACCGGCCTGGAAGTGGCCTCCCGCTACGAGCCCGCGCAGGCCACTAGCGAGGTGGGCGGCGACTGGTACGACGTGATCCCCCTGGCCGACGACCGGACCGCGCTGGTGGTGGGCGACGTGATGGGCAACGGCATCGACGCGGCCGCCACCATGGGCCGGCTGCGCACCGCGACCTGCGCCTACGCCGACCTGGACCTGGCCCCGGAGGCGGTGCTGCACCATCTGGACCGGATCACCTGCGACCTGGAGCACTACATCGTCACCTGTCTGTACGCGGTGTACGACCCCGCCGCCAACCGGTGCACGGTCGCCAACGCCGGGCATCTGCCGCCCGCCCTGGCCCGGCCCGGCCGGCCGCCGAAGTTCCTGGACCTGCCGACCGCGGCGCCGCTCGGGGTGGGCGGGGTGCCGTTCGAGGCGGTCACCGTCCCGATGGAGCCCGGCGACCTGCTGGTGCTGTACACGGACGGGCTGGTGGAGACCCGGCAGCACGCCATCGACGACCGGCTGGAGACGCTGCTCTCCCTGCTGGGCGAGCCCGGCCCCTCGCTGGAGGAGGTCTGCGACCGGCTGGTGCACGGCCTGCGTCACCCGGACGACCACGACGACGTGGCCCTGCTGCTCGCGCGGGTGGTGGACCATCCGTAGCGGCGAGCCGTCGCGTGGTGGGGTCGGGTGGGTGGTGCGAGGCTTGAGTGCACAGGTGTTGGAGGAGGGAATCCAGGAGGGCCGATGGGACGCGACGTCCCGGCGCTCGTCTTCACCCGCGAGGACCGCCGCCGGTACCGCTTCAAGATGCAGGCGTGCCTCGACGCGTTCGCCCAGATGCTGCGCGAGTCCCGGTTCGACAGCGACCGGCCGCGGGTCGGGCTGGAGATCGAGCTGAACCTCGTGGACGCCGACGCCGAGCCCGTGATGCGCAACAGCGATGTGCTGGAGGCCATCGCGGACCCGTCCTGGTCGACCGAGCTGGGCAGGTTCAACCTGGAGATCAACGTGCCGCCGCGCCGGCTGACGGCGGGCGGCCCGGACGCCTGGGAGGACGAGATCCGGGCGGCGCTCAACCACGCCGAGGACCGGGCCCGTACGGTGGGCGCGCGGCTGGTGACGGTCGGCATCCTGCCCACGTTGCGCCAGGCGGACATCGGAGTGGCCGCGCTGTCGGAGAACCCGCGCTACCGGCTGCTCAACGACCAGGTGTTCGCGGCCCGCGGCGAGGACCTGCGCATCGAGGTGGACGGCGTGGACCGGCTGCGCACCTACGCGGACACGATCACCCCGGAGGCGGCCTGCACCAGTACGCAGTTCCATCTCCAGGTCTCCCCGGAGGACTTCGCGGGCTACTGGAACGCGGCGCAGGCCATCGCGGGGGTGCAGGTGGCGCTGGCGGCGAACTCGCCCTTCCTGTTCGGCAAGGAGCTGTGGCACGAGACCCGTATCCCGCTGTTCGAGCAGGCGACGGACACCCGGCCCGAGGAGATCAAGGTGCAGGGGGTGCGGCCCCGGGTGTGGTTCGGGGAGCGGTGGATCACCAGCGTCTTCGACCTGTTCGAGGAGAACCTGCGTTACTTCCCCGCCCTGCTGCCGCTGTGCGACGAGCAGGACCCGGCGGAGACGCTGGACCGGGGCGACATCCCGGAGCTGGCCGAGCTGACCCTGCACAACGGCACGATCTACCGCTGGAACCGCCCGGTGTACGCGGTCGCGGACGGCCGGCCGCACGTCCGGGTGGAGAACCGGGTGCTGCCGGCGGGCCCGACGGTCGCGGACACCCTGGCCAACGGTGCCTTCTACTACGGCCTGACGCGGGCCCTGGTGGAGGAGGACCGGCCGGTGTGGTCGCGGATGTCGTTCTCGGCGGCGGAGGAGAACCTGCACACCGCCGCCCGGCACGGCATCGAGGCGCTGCTGTACTGGCCCGGCATGGGCGAGGTGCCGGTGCCGGAACTGGTACTGCGGCGGCTGCTGCCGCTGGCGCACCGGGGTCTGGAGCTGTCCGGCATGGACGCGGCGTGGCGGGAGCCGCTGCTCGGCATCATCGAGCAGCGGTGTGTCACGGCCCGCAACGGCGCGGTGTGGCAGAAGGAGACGGTGCACAGGCTGGAGGACACCACACACGCCAGCCGCCATGAGGCGCTGCGCCGGATGACGGAGCTGTACATCGACTACATGCACCTCAACGCCCCGGTGCACACCTGGCCGGTGGACTGAGGCGAGGCATCGCGTCCGCCGGATGTTCACCCGGGGAGCCGTCCCGGTCCGCGCTCAGCAGTTCGAGACGTATCAGAGAATGCGGCGACGCCGCCAAGTGGCTCTGCTCAAGGGCGAGTTCACCCCGACCTGCACCCACGGTGGCGTCCGCCGCCAGAGGACTCCCACGCCGCCTGCCAGGCCCACATCCGCGCGTCCTGGCCCAGCCCACGTGAACTGCACGGGGACACGGCCCAGCGGGCGGGATCTACTGACAGGAAACCGTCCATGACCTGGAGCTTTGTGTCTTTCGAAGCTGTCAGGTCCTTTCCCGCTTACTGTCGCGGCCACCTGTCTCCTGCCCCACACCCGGAAGGGGCGTGGGGCAGGTACGCGCCAACGGGCGATCCGCCACCGCCAGTTCCTGCCCGCCCTGGGCCATCTGCAGTGGCTCGGCTCGCAGGCACGTCGACGTTCGGTGCCGAGGGAGCGGGGCACGCGGCGCTGCTCGCGGTCGCGGGGATCGTGAGGGGCCGTTCCCCTGGTGCGCTTCGGCGCGGGCGCGATCCGGATGCCGCTGTCCACGTTTGGGCTGCTGCAGTGCCTGGCACTGGTATTCCAGTTCTGGCTGGGCATCCTCGTTACTTCCACGAGGCGATGCCGCCCGAGCGGTGGGCCGGTTCCGCTCTCGTGTGGCTGGCGCTGACGCTGCCCTGGGACGCGCTGCGCGCCGCCTGCCGCCGCTCCCGTACGGTCCTGCGCGCCGCCGGGACCGTGGCCGTCGTGAAGTCCCGGCACGGTCGGCCGGGAACACGGCCAGCCCAAGCATAGCCAGTCCGAGGCCGGCGTGGCCCGTTCAGTGTTCCTGGCGCAGCAGCGCCAGGAAGGCGCGGAAGAGGCCGGCCATGTCGATCTCGTCCGCGCCGTCCAGCAGCCATTGGAGCTGCAGTCCGTCCATCACCGCCAGCATCAACGCAGCCGCCTGCTCGGGCGTCAGCCCACCCGGCAGCTCGTCGCCCAACTCCTCCCTGATCTGCTCGGCGAACGCCCGGCGGGAGTCGGCGTAACGCTTCTCGAAGAACTCGCGCGCGGGATGCCCCTCCGTCACGCTCTCCGCCGACAGCACGGTGAAGGACTGCACCAGGCCGCGCTGACCCGTGTTGTACTCCACCAGCGCCGCGGCCATGTCGAGGTTCAACGCCCCGCCCCTGCCGAGCAGTTCGGTGAAGTTGCGCTGGTCGCGGAGGCGCAGCACCTCGGCGAGCAGTTGCCGCTTGCTGGGGAAGTAGTGCAGTACGCCCTGCTGTGTCAGCCCGACCCGCTCGGCGATGGCCGCGATCGAGGCGCCCTTGTAGCCGCGCTCGGCGAACACTTCGAGCGCGGCTTGTGCGATCTCGTCTCGACGGTTGCCGTGTGGCCTGCTGCCGCTCGTCATCCCCATCCCTCTCCCGTGTGCGGCTCAACCTAACTCAACGCGGAGGTTACAAATGTGTAACTAGACCTACCGAGTACTCGGTAACTACGTGCATGCTACCGCCCACGTCACATCGGCAACGGGGCTGAGTGTGCGGGGAAGGAGGTGGCGCCGTGGCTCGGACACTCGCGTCGGCCATGCGGGACGGCGTCGGGACGAAGGCGCCGCGGGGATTCGCGGTCAGCCTGGGAGCGGCCGGGTTCGGGCTCTTCCTGCCGTTGATGACCCCCGTCATCGTGACGATGGCGCTGCGCGTCGGGGAGGTGGCGCCTGCCACGAAGGAGCGCACGCTTGGTCTGGTGCTCGGCGTGGGCGCGTTCCTCGCGCTGATCGCCAATCCGCTCGCGGGACGGCTCTCGGACCGGACCATGTCGTCGTACGGGCGCCGGCGCCCGTGGTTGATCGGCGGTGTGCTCGGCGGCGGTGCGGGGCTCGCGGTCGTCGCGCTCGTGCCGTCGGTGCCGGCGATCCTCCTCGGCTGGTGCATGGCCCAGCTCTCGTTCAACGCCGTGCTGGCCGCGCTCACCGCGACCATCCCCGACCAGGTGCCGGAGGAACGGCGCGGCTCGGCCTCCGGCGCGATGGGATTCGGGCAGACCGCGGCGGTGCTCGCGGGCGCCGGCGGCGTGGCCGCGTTCTCCGGCACCGCGGCCCAGTTCCTGGTCCCGTACGCCATCGGGGCCGTGCTGATCGCGGCGTTCGCGGTGACCCTGCCCGACCGGCGGCCCGCGTCCCGGCCCGAGCCGTTCTCGGTGCGGGAGTTCCTCGGCAGCTTCTGGGTGAACCCACGGCGCCACCCCGACTACGGGTGGGCCTGGCTGACCCGCTTCCTGGTCATGTTCAGCATGGCCACCCCGCTGTCGTACACCGCGTTCTTCGTGCCCGACCGGCTCGGCGTGGCCGAGGACCATGTGGCCGGGACGGTCGCCCTGCTGGTGATGGTCGCCACCGGCTGCACCAGCGTGACCGCGGTGCTCGGCGGCTGGGTCGCTGACCGGTTCGGCCGGTTGAAGCCCTTCGTCATGGCCTCGGCCGCCGTGCTCGGCGCCGGGTTGCTGCTCCTCGCCGCCGCCGACAACGTCCCGACCGCGCTGGCCGCCGAGGTGGTGCTCGGTATCGGCAGCGGGCTGTTCTTCGCCGTGGACATGGCGCTGGTCACGCGGGTACTGCCCAGCCCCGAGACGGCCGCCAAGGACCTGGGCGTGATCAACATCGCCAACGCACTGCCCCAGTCCCTCGCCCCCGTCGTCGCGCCGGTCTTCCTGGCCATCGGGGCGGGCAAGAACTATCCGGCCCTCTTCCTCTTCGCCGCGGTGTGCAGCATCGCCGGCGCCGTACTGCTCACCAGAATCAAGGGAGTTCGCTGACCATGACCACCCCCGCAGACCAGGAGCGCGAGGCCGCGGTCGAGGCCGCCCTCGGCAAGCTGGACCTCGACACCAAGGCGAGGATCCTGGCCGGGCAGGACCTGTGGACGCTGCCAGCGGTACCGGAGATCGGCCTGCGCTCGCTGGTGATGTCCGACGGGCCGATCGGGGTGCGCGGCATGGGCTTTACGCCGGACGACCCGGCCGTCGCCCTGCCGAGCCCGACGGCGCTCGCCGCCACATGGGACCCCGCCCTCGCCCGGCGGGCGGGGAATCTGCTCGCCCAGGAGGCCCGCCGCAAGGGCGTGCACGTTCTGCTCGCCCCGACGGTGAATCTGCACCGGTCCCCGCTGGGCGGACGGCACTTCGAGTGCTACTCGGAGGACCCGCTGCTCACCGGCGAGATGGCCGTCGGTTACATCACCGGCGTGCAGGAGGGCGGCGTCGCCACCACCGTCAAGCACTTCGTGGCCAACGACGCCGAGACCGAGCGCATGAGCGTCGACAACCGCGTGGACGAGCGCACCCTGCGCGAGCTGTATCTGGCGCCCTTCGAGACCGTGGTCAAACGGGCCGGGGCCTGGGGCGTCATGGCCGCGTACAACTCCGTCAACGGCACGCCCATGACCGAGCACGACACGCTGCAGAACCGCGTACTGCGGGACGAATGGGGCTTCGACGGCTTCATCGTCTCCGACTGGACGGCCGCCCGGGACACGGTGGCCACGGCCGAGGGCGGCCTGGACGTGGCGATGCCCGGCCCGCTGACCGTGTACGGCGCGGCCCTGGCCCAGGCGGTGCGCGAGGGTGACGTCGCCGAGTCCGTGGTGGACGAGCAAGTGCGGCGCGTACTGCGGCTGGCCGCCCGGGTGGGTGCGCTCGAGGGCGCGCCCGCTGCGGTCACCGAGGTGCCTTTGGCGCTGCGGGGCCCGGCCGTCGCACGGGAGGTGGCGCGCCGCTCGTTCGTCCTCGTACGCAATGAGGGGGGCCTGCTGCCACTCGCGGCCGACCGGCTGTCCGCCGTGGCCCTGATCGGGGCCGCGGCCCGGGAGGCCCGGGTGATGGGCGGCGGCTCCGCACAGGTCTTCCCCGACCGGGTGGTCTCCCCGCTGGACGGGCTGCGGGCAGCCCTCCCCGAGTCGGTGCGGCTCCGCTACGCGCTCGGTGCCGACCCGAGCGAGGAACTGTCCCCGGCCCGCGAGGGGTTCGCGCTGCGGGCGGTCGCCCGGGCCGAGGACGGCCGGGTGCTCGACGAGGTCCCGTTGCCCGACGGCGGCCTCCACTGGATCGGGCAGGTACCCGAGTCCATCGACTACGGCGCCCTGCACAGCGTGGAGATCACCGGCACCTTCACGCCGCGGGTCGGCGGAGCGCACCGCTTCGGTCCGGGCGGCGTGGGCCAGTTCACGCTCAAGGTCGCGGGCGAGACACTCTTCGACGGGGTGCGGCCCCCGGCGAGCGACGACCCCGTCGCATTCCTCACGGCCGAGACCCGCCCGCTGGCCGAGGTGGAGCTGACGGCAGGCCGGAGCGTGGAGGTGAGCCTGCGCTACATTGTGCTCAAGCCGGACCTCCCCTTCCCGTTCGTCGGCTTCACCCTGGGCTACGGCGAGCCGGAGCAGGACCCCGACGCGGCGCTCGAGGATGCCGTCGCGGCAGCCGCCGAGGCCGACGTGGCGGTCGTCGTGGTCGCGACCACGCAGAAGGTGGAGAGCGAGGGTGTCGACCGCTCCTCGCTGCGACTCCCGGGCCGCCAGGACGAGCTCGTCGCCCGGGTGGCGGCCGCGAACCCGCGCACCGTCGTGGTCGTCAACGCCGGCTCACCGGTGGAGATGCCGTGGCTGGACGACGTGGCCGCCGTGCTGCTCGGCTGGTTCCCGGGCCAGGAGTGCGGGGACGCGCTCGCCGACGTGCTGCTGGGCGCGGCCGAGCCGGGCGGCCGCCTGCCCACCACCTGGCCGGTGCGCAAGGAGGACTGCCCAGTCCTGTCCACCCAGCCCGTCGACGGCCGACTCGCCTACGAAGAAGGCGTGTTCATCGGCTACCGCGCCTGGGAGAAGGCGGGCACGGATCCCGCCTTCTGGTTCGGCCACGGCCTCGGCTACACCACGTGGGAGTACGAGACCGCCGAGTTCACCGCGGGCGACGGTGACGACCTCGGCACGCTCAAGGTCCGTGTCCGCAACACCGGTTCGCGCCCGGGCCGCGAGGTCGTCCAGGCCTATCTGACCCCCGCCGGGGCCCGCTGCGACCTGGAACGTCCGAACCGCTGGCTGGCCGGATTCGCCACCGTCGAGGCGGGCGCGGGCGAGACCGTCGAGGCCGAGATCCTCCTTCCCCGACGCTCGGTCCAGGTCTGGGACGAGGGATGGCGCACGGTCGAGGGTTCCTACCTCGTCGAGGCCGCCCACTCCTGTGCGGACCGGCGCCTGACCATCCCGTTCGAGGTCTGATCACGCCCGCGTGTGCCGCCGGTTCGTACCCCGCGAACCGGCGGCACACCGAAATCGGATTGCCCGGCAGACTGGTAGCCCCTTGGACGTGTCCTATGTGGTGAGGCGAACGAGTCGCTTGTAGCAGCAGAGTGCTGCGGCGAGCCCAAGGAAGGCCAGGTAGTTGCTGGGGTAACGCTCGTAGGGTGGGTTGAGTCGGCGGTAGCCGGACAGCCAGGAGATCGTCCGCTCGATCATCCAGGTGAGGTACGTCGTAGGCCTTGTCCGCATGGAAGCGTTGAGCCTTGAAGTGTCGGCCGCGGTTGGGGGCGTGTTTCGTGTGGAGACCGGCCACCAGTGGCTTCAGGCCCTGGCTGTCGCGGACGTTCGCGGCGGAGACGCCGACGACCAGGGGCAGGCCGTTCGCGTCTGGCATGACGTGCATCTTGGAACCCGGCTTGCCTCGGTACACGGGGCTCGGACCTGTATGGTCGCCCCTTTTTAGCCCTCGCGTGAGCGGAGTCCAGGACGACGCGGGAGACGTCAATGAGGCCAGCGTCGTCGAGCCGATGCAGAACGGCCTCGTACAGGCGGCCGACCCCTTCACTTTGGCTGCACCCCGGTCAACGCAGAAGAGCGTGTTACGAGCTCTTAGGGATGGAATCGACTTTTTTCTCCAGTGATGTCAATTTTGCGAGACGTTCTCGGTGGCGTGTTGTGGCGCGATATGCGCCGTGTCTTTTGGCTTGCTGCAAGCGGATGGTCTGGGGTTATGGATGCGCTGTATGCTGCGCGCTGGGCTGGTTTACCGGGTCGGATGATAAAAGGGGGTATTCGATGTACGGAGCCGCCTCCGAGGCGAGTGGCGTCCTGCTGTGGCTCAGAATCGCGGGTTTCATCCTATGCGGAATAGGGGGAATCACCCTGCTTCTAGCCACCGCAGCATTTTTCACCGTTCGCGATCTGGAACGGGAAGGTGATCGGACTGGCGCTTCCTTAGTTCGCCGGAACGGGATCATTGCCGGACTCGTCGGTTTCCTGTTTGTGGGATTTTTCTTTGTGGTGATGATGATTTAGAGGGTGGGTTTCTCGTTTTTGCCTCCCTCGCAGACAGGTCGGCGGCCTGGGCGGCGAGTTCCCCTGTGATGCGTTCAGTCAGCTGACTCCTCGCTGCGGTGGTCAGATGTGGGAACTCCAAGGCGAAGCGGACGGCCCAGCAGCGGAGGTTGTGGCGCTTTGCGAGCGTGCGGATCTGCGTTCTCTCGAGGACCTCTCGGGCGATGCGGTGGGCCAGGTCCTGCCGCCCGGCGACGGGCCTCCTGGAGAGGCGTCGGCGTGGTCTGTTTGTGCCGCCCAGGGAGCTGGCGTCGGCGAGAGCCCGTTCGAGTGCCCCGGGCGAGTGACCGGCGGTGGTGGGGTCGTCAACCGCGCTCCGGCAAGTTGTTTTGGCGCCACCCCGAACGAGTGGGTTGTCTGGCCGGCGGAACGGGTGGAGCGGGGGCCGTCCTCACCCTTCATCTGGTCAGCTCAGAGTCAGGATGGAAAAGGCTCAGTAGCTGCTCAGAGCCTCTCTTCTTTGGGCGGTTGATCATTGCTTGCCAGCTCGATCCCGCGCCGACGCCCGAGCCAGCCAATCAGGGCTCGTGTGGCGATGCCGCTTCCGCTTGCCCGGACCAGCCTTCCGTCAAGAGGACGTGAATTCTGTCGGACCAGACGATATAGATGACATGGCACCCCACCACAGCGGCGACGCCCGCCTGTCGCCTGGTACGGGTGTGGAGAGTCCAGTCGACCACCTTCCACATCGGCAGGAGCAGATCGTGCGCACGGCACCGGAGCGCAGACCACAGGAAGCCTAGGGCCAGACTCGATCGCTGCTTGTGGCTCGGAGCCACCCCTCTCTCCGGGTCGCCTTCGACGTCGGCGAGCCAGGCAGAGCCGAGGTTGCGATGTCTACCGGCCAGCCACGCCAGTTCCTGTGACCGCATAGGTTCGCCGGGTTAATAGTTGGAGCAGTTGGAGGGATGGCAGACATCCATGCCGACCGCTGGAGGTCTTGGGGACCGAGCCCTGTGAGCGGTACGCAGACTGACCGATGCGGCTACGATCCACGGCGTGGGGCATAACAGGTGGAGAGCACTGATTGGCGCGGCGGGGGCCAGTGCCTTGTGCTGGGGAGTGGCTGGGACGGTGCATCTGGGGTTGGTGCATCACAGCAATGGGCGGCGCCGGGACGGTTGGAGCCTTCCCGAAGGTGGGGGGTTCTACGAGTTCGCGTTCATGGCAGGAGCCATCGTGACGTTGTACTCCGTTCCGGGGCTGCTTCGTCGCAAGGAGTGGTGGCTGGCGCTGAGCCTGAGCCTCGGAACTGTGGTGGGCGCGGTTTCGGTACTCGTTCTGGGACAGGAACTGCGGTATTTGGTCACTGCGGCGGTCATGGTTGCTCTCGGGGTGGCGGCACCCTTGGGGAGCCTGTGGTGGGGGCGACCACGATCTCGCGCTGGGACCGCGTAGATTCGCCAGGTTGGTCAGGCCGCGGCTATGAGGGGGCGTCCGCCCCAGCGGATTCCCTTATCGCTTCGGATGCGGGCGCGTTCTTTGCGTTCGGCGGCCAGGACGTCGCGGTGACGGGCGTTGGCGTTGCGCCAGCGGAGGTGGGCGGGCAGGGCCCCGGTCTGCACGGTGTGGTTGGGGTGGTTGGAGTTGGCGATGGTGAACTGCCTCGGCGGCCCGAAGTGCGCCTCGATCGGATTCGCCCACGAGGCACAGGTCGGCGTGAAGCACAGCTCGCCCTTGTTCTTCTTCGCCCAGCGGCGGATGTCTGCCCTTGTGGACGGACAGGTTGTCGAGGATCACGTAGATCGGGGCACCGTCGGGCCGTGCGGCGCGGATCGACTTCAGCGCGGCCAACGTGTTTGCGGTGCCCTTCCTGCGGCAGTTGACGCCCCACAAGCGATCGTCGCCGACCGAGTAACAGCCGTGGAAATAGTGCACGCCGTGGGTGCGGTGGTAGGCGCCAGGCAACCGCTCCGGTATTTCTGACGGGCCCAGCCGGAGCCGACGCTGGGCCGGATCCCGAGCGGGCCGAACTCGTCGAAGGCGAAGACCCGGTCCGGGAAGCGGTCCAGCACCTCCTCGATCCGGTCCAGCTTCGCCTCCCGCTCGGGGTCCGGGGACTGCTTCCAGGTCTTGGTGCGCTGGAAGGTGACGCCGCGGCGGGCGAGCAGGCCACGTAACGCCTCGCGGCCGATGCGGATGACCCAGCCGTGGACTTTCCGCAGGTAGGCAGCCAGCTTGCGCAGGAACCAGCGGGTGAAGGGCTGGCCAAGCTTGATGGGGCGGGTGATGGCCGTCTGGATGATGAAGTCCTCGTCGTCAGTGCTGAGCAGGCGGGGACGACCTCCCGCCCACTGAGGGTCCAGGCAGGCAAGGCCAATCTCGTTGAACCGGTGGATCACATCCCGGACGGTGTCCTCGTCGGGCGGTTCCCGCCGACCGAGGCCAAAAGCATCATCGCACGCCGGTAACGCACCGAACTTGTACTGCCCCGGCGCACGATCTGCTGCAGCCGCTGCCCCGCCTGGTCGGTCAGTCTGAGCACACGGACAGGCTCGGCCACCGCGCATCCAGCGGTCGGATCGGACGTCACCGCACATCCAACCGCCACGACCACCAACACGGCGAACCTATGCGGTCACAGCACCAGCTCTACGGGCGCGTACCGAGGCCCTGCAGAGCTGCACGGGCGGGCGTGCTGCTCTGCGGTCCGGGCAACGCCCCTTGATACCTCGGTGTGAGCATCAGGAAACCTCCTGAAGGTGCTGCTGGGGGCTCAGCGATTCCGTGATCCGGGTCGTGGGACCCCCGATTTCGCCGTAGACCGGCCCTATGTGCCGGGGACATGGCGCCGTTGGAGTTCCGGACGATGAACTCGCACTCCTGGCGGAGGCAGCCGGGCTGGGAGCGGGCAATCGGCTCGTGCCAGACGGCGACGCCGTGAGGTGTAGCCGGCGGCCTGGAGGGCGTCACTGGTCGCGGTTCTCGCCGCTGAAGTCGCCCAGGTCGTGACCATGGTGACGGCCGCCCCTCGGCTTCGAAGCGTTCCCCCTGCTCAGCCGGTTGTGCGTCGACGCTTGAGCGTCTAGGCGTCGAAATACCGGCATGCCGTCGATTCGCTCCAGTCATGCAGCAACTCGCATGGGCATCCACGGAGGCGGAAGCCAGTGCAGGCGTCGTCACTCCGGCGAGCAGACGCAACGTAACCGGAAGAGTGGGGATTTGATGACTCCTACTGGTTACGGCACCCCGCCCGTCGGGCGCCAGATATACGATGTGACTGCTGAGACCAGGAAGGCCCCTCACGTTCAACACCTCGGCCGAGGTGGAGGGCCTTACCCAGGCCAAACTGGGGTCTCCTGGAGGATGCATGGCTGATCGACTGGAACACCGAGCCCGTCACAGGAAGCCAGGGGCGCCGAAGCGGCCTCAAGTTCCGAAGTGGGTTGTTCTTTTGATCATCCGCGAGGTGCTACACATCTTCTGGTCTTGACCAGCAGACCCGACCGTACGGACGAGCTCGCAAGTGAGCCCGACCGCGATCTGGACGGTCGGGCTCACTGAGAGTGGCACCAAAGGGGCCTGTCGCTGTGCAACCAGCGATGGGCCCCGCTTTGTGCCTCTCGCCTGCGACACGGCCTCGAGAATGCTCTCAGAAGTACCGCAGAGGTGATGCAACCATACGTCATTCCTGGACACGGCGACCAGGTTCTTACCCTGAACGCCACCTTTCGCACATGTGCTGTCGCGAGGCTCTGAGCTGGCTTTTTGCAAGTCATGGCGAGTCGGGAGGCTGAACAGATCCGCCTCTGCGCGGCCCCCCGCCAGTGCCTGGCACGTGCAACCCGCGGGGTCCGAGCGGGCTGTGACAGGTGAGCGCATCCCCGCCCTGCGCCCGCGCCCCGGCCCACCGGCCAGGTCATCCGCCGCTATGAACGCGACCGTCCGGGCGAGCTGGTCCACGTCGACGTCAAGGAGCTCGGCCGGATCCCCTACGGCGTCGGCCACAAGGCGCTGGGACAGGCCGGCCGGGCCACCCGCAACAACATCGGCAGCGACTACATGCACCTCAACGCCCCGGTGCACACCTGGCCGGTGGACTGAGCGGAGCGGTGCGTCAGGCTTCGGTCTTCTGGTCGTCGGCTCCCTCCTTTACGGCGAGGGCCTGCGGCTGGGCGGCGGGGCCGGAGTTCGGGCGGCGGACCACGAGTCGGCTCACCGTGTACGACATCTCCGACGTCTCCCGGCGGGGCGGCGGATGGTAGCGCCCGGCGCACACGGAGAGGTTGACGATGAGGTACGCGTGCCAGTGGCGTCCGGTGCCGCGCTGGTCGGCGAAGACGCGTCTGCCGTTGGCCCACCAGACCACCGAGCGGGCGCCGAACTCGGTGCGCAGGTCGAGCCAGGCGCCGGGGCCGACCATGTCGTCGCGGAAGTAGCGGTTGCTGCCGCGCACGTGGTTGGTGAACTCCAGCAGGTCGGGGTTGTCCGGGTGGTACTCGAAGATGTCGACCTCCTGCCCGCCGTCCCGCCACGTCCAGATGGCGGGCCAGGCGCCGATCTCGCGGGGCAGCCGGACGCGGGCCTCCAGGATGTCGCCGGTGCGGACCTCGAAACCGTCCGGGCTGCCCTCGGTGGTGAGCAGCCCGGCGTTCCACCGGCCGTCCGGCCGGCGTCTGGCCCGGAAGACGCCGGAGCGGCTGTAGGCGGGGTCGGCGACCAGGTGGTCGAGTTTGTCGTCGCCCGGGTTGACCGGGCCGCCGTCGGGATAGGCCCAGGAGCGGCCCGCCACCCACTGCCGCTGGGACGTGAAGTCGGCGGTGAAGACCACGTCGTAAGCGGCGGAGGACCGCGGACCGGGGAGGGGGCTGCCCGGATTCGGTTCGTGCATGCCCGTTTTCTCTCCGTCCAGCGACGCGCCACACACCCAGACCCGGACATCAGCCCAGAAAGAACCCGAACGAGTGAATACGGGCCGGAGCTTCGGCCAGAGCCTGGCGCGGACGGGTGCGCGCGGCGCGGTCCGGCGGCGCGCGGGGCAGGGCTTTCGTAGGCTTCTCATGGCCTTCACGCAGGCGGGAGAAATCAGTGATCGAACTGGCCGCGGCCTTCGCCGTCGCGGGTGCCGCGAGCAACGCCATGGGTACGGCGTTCCAGCGCAAGGCGGCCTCCACCAGTGAACGCGGCGGCGTGAAGCTGCTGGCGGAGCTGGTGCGCCGCCCGGCGTGGGTGCTGGGCATGGCCGGGGTGATCGGCGCCGCGGTGTTCCAGAGCCTGGCGCTGGTCAACGGGCCGCTGGCGCTGGTGCAGCCGCTGTTCATCCTGGAGCTGCCGTTCGCCCTGCTGATCGTCGGCCCGCTGCTGCACCGGCACCTCCCCCGCTACGGCTGGTGGGGGGTCGGCGGGGTGGTGGTGGGCCTGGCCGTGCTGCTGGCGGCGGCCGCGCCGCACGGGGCGGGTGACCAGGCGCCGCTCACCCGCTGGGTGCCGGCACTGGTGGTGTGCGTGGGGGCGGTCGTGACGGTCACCGTGCTGGCCCGGCACGAGCGCCCGGCGACCGGCCGCGCCGCCCTGCTGGCCTCGGGCTCGGCGATCGCCAACGCGCTGACGGCGGCTCTGCTGAAGTCGGCCACCGGCACGTTCGCCGACGAGGGGTTCATTGCGTTCATCACCGCCTGGCAGACGTACGGGTTCGCGCTGGCGGGTGCGGCGGCGGTGCTGCTGCTGGAGAACGCACTCCAGGCGGGCCCGCTGGCCGCCGCCCAGCCGGCGCTGACCATCGGGGACGCGGTGGTCAGTCTGGCCCTGGGTGTCTTCCTCTTCCACGAGCGCATCCGCACCGGCTGGTGGCTGGTGCCGGAGGCGCTGGGGGCGCTGCTCATCGTCGGCGGGGTGCTGGTGCTGAGCCGTGCGGTGCAGAACCTCATCGAGCGGCCGCCGCCCGGCTCGGACGACTGAGTCCGCACGCGAACGGGCCGCCGTCCACCTGGGGGACGACGGCCCGCTTGCTTCAGGGGGACCCTCAGCGGTCCTGGTTCACCTTGGCCAGCGCCTTGGCGAGCCCGTTGGCCCAGAGCTGGTTGACGCGGGAGCGCTCGGTCGCGTTCGGGTAGCGGTTGGTGCAGGACGGGCCGGGGCCGCCGCCGGACATCAGCTCGCTGCACGGGCCGCTGTAGTGATCGGGCAGACCCAGCACGTGGCCGGTCTCGTGCGCGGTGACCCGGATCGAGTCGTACTGCTGGTTCTGCGCGTAGTCGAGGAAGATGTAGCCCCGGCCGTGGCCGTCGGTGGAGGCGTAGGAGCCGCGCGAGTCGTTGCCCTCGCGGTAGGAGAAGTTGCCGGTGCCGGTGGTCGAGGCGAGCTTGACGTTGGAGACCGAGCTGTTCCAGATGGAGGTGGAGCTCGATATCTGCGAGCGGAAGCTCGGCGCCTGGCTGGCGTTGTAGTAGACGGTGACGGCCTGGAGGCTCGGGTTCTCGGCCCGCTGCTCGGCGACCGACTTCAGCACCGCGTCGAAGAACGCCTTGCTGTTCGCCGCCTCCTGGGCCGAGCCGGTGTACCCGGCGTGCGGGGCTGCGACGGGCTCGGGCTGGGCGGAGGCGGGGGCGGCGGCGCCGAACACGGCGGCGGCCACGCCGAGGCCGAGGGCGAGAAGGGATCTGACGGTCTTGGCGGACGTACGGGACGACGTCATGGGGGTCCTCGTTTCGTACGTGGGGAGGGCCGTCCGTATGGGGGTGAACGGCCGGTTGCCCTTGAGTCTCGGGCAGGTCAAGGACGTCCGGATGATGGCAAGTTGGGATAGCGGCGAGCTATCGGCGGCATCGCGCGCCGGACCGGGGACGCGACGGACCGCGGACCGTCGCGTGGGGACGACGATCCGCGGTCCGGAGGGTGCGGCCGGGCGGGCCGAGGGGTCAGCGACCCTGGTTCACCTTGGCCAGCGCCTTGGCGAAGCCGTTGGCCCAGAGCTGGTCGACCTGGGCGCGCTCGTTGGCGTCCGGGCTGGAGTTGGTGCAGGACGGGCCGGGGCCGCCGCCGGACATCAGCTCGCTGCACGGACCCTCGTAGTGGTCCGGCAGGCCGAGCACGTGGCCGGTCTCGTGCGCGGTGACGCGGACCGAGTCGTACTCCTGGTTCTGGGCGTAGTCCAGGAAGACATAGCCGCTGCCGTGGCCGTCGGTGGAGGCGTAGGAGCCGCGCGAGTCGTTGCCCTCGCGGTAGGAGAAGTCGCCGGTGCCGGAGGTGGCCGACAGCTTCACGTTGGAGACCGAGCTGTTCCAGATCGAGGCGGCGCTCGATATCTGGGAGCTGAAGCTCGGCGCCTGGCTGGCGTTGTAGTAGACGGTGACGGCCTGGAGGCCCGGGTTCTCGGCCCGCTTCTCGGCGACGGACTTCAGCACCGCGTCGAAGAACGCCTGGTTGTTCGCCGCCTCCTGGGCCGAGCCGGCATACGCGGCGGCGGACCCGGGCTGGGCGGACGCCGGGGCGGCGGCGCCGAAGGTGGCGGCGGCCACGCCGAGACCGAGGGCGACGATCATTCTGGTGGTCTTCGCGGGCATGCGGGAGGACGACATGTGGGGTGCTCCTCTTTTCGATGCGTGTGGGGGTGACCCGTCGTTCGAGTGGGGGTGAACGACCGGCTGCCCCCGAGTCTTGGATGGATCAACGGGCCCCGCCTAATGGCAAGTTGCGATAGCACCGGACTATCACCGGCAACTCGTGGCGGTGCGCGGTGATTTATGCGTCTGGCGTGCGCATGCAAAGCCGCCCTAGGCTCCCGTCATGGAGCTAGAGGTGAGGCACTTCCGGGTTCTGTGCGCCATCGCCGATGCGGGCAGCCTGCATCAGGCGGCGCGCGAACTCGGTCTGGCGCAGCCCTCGTTGAGCACCCAACTGCGCCGGATCGAGAAGGCCCTGGGCGGCCCGCTCTTCACCCGCGGCCACACCGGCTGCCGCGCCACCCCGCTGGGCCGGCAGGTGCTGAGCCGCGCCCGGCCGCTGGTCGGGGAACTCGACGCCCTGGTCACCGAGGCCCGCGCGGCCGCCGCCCGCGCCTCGGCCGGGCCCCGGCTGCGGATCGGCGCCACCGCCAGCCGTGCCCTGCCGGGCTGGCTGCGCCGGCTGCGCTCCCGGGTCCCGGCGGCCGAGCCCTCGCTCCAGATGGACGCCTCCGCGAACGCGCTGCTGCGCCAGGTCGCCGAGGGCGCGCTGGAACTGGCCTTCGTGCACGAGGTGGAGGGCAGTCCGCTGCGGGTGCCGCCGGGGCTGCGCGTACGGGTGCTGGTGGAGCGGGAGCCGCAGTTCGTCTCGCTGGCGGCCGACCATCCGGCGGCGGCCCGGAGCGAGGTGCGGCTCACCGAGCTGGCCGAGGACCGGTGGATGGTCGACTCCACGGTGGACGGCGAGTGGGACGCGATCTGCCGGGTGCTGCGCGAGGCCGGGATCGAGCCGGACCTGCTGCACGGCGACTACCTCACCGCCTACTCGCTGGCCGCCACCGGCGAGGTGGTCACCGTCAGCCAGCCCACCGCGCACCCCCGCTCCGACCTGGCGATCCGCCCGTTGCACGGCGACCCGATCGGGGTGCGGCTGCTGCTCGCGGCCCGTACCGAGACCGACCTCGACCGGGGTTTCGAGGAACTGGCCGACGCCTACTGGGAGGTGGCCCACCAGGCGCCCGCGTACCGGGACTGGCTGGAGCGCGGCCCGCAGCGCCCCGCCGCCCTGTGCGGCACCGTCACCCGGACCCTGCCCGGCCCGGACGCAGGACCCGGTCAGGTACCGGACCCGAACGTCCGCGTGGTGTAGGCGCATTCGGTGTACACATAGCCCGACCTGATCTTCGCGGTGTCGGAGGCGGGCGCGCCCGCGCCGGTGCCGTGCGGCTGGTGCACGAAGTACGTGGTGCCGACGGGCAGTCGGATCGTGCGCCGCGGGTAGTTCCGTCCGCTGTCGGAGCAGGGCTTGAACCCCGGCCTGATGGTGTCGGTCAGGTAGTACGCGGTGCAGCCGCCGCACGCCTTGAGGGTGAAGCTGCCGGTGACCGGGCCGGTGTAGAGGACGGTGATGTCGTGGGGGCTGTCGTTCTTCACCGTGACGGAGATGCTGCCGCCGGACGCCGTGGTGGGCAGCTTCTTCCCGGCGGCCGGAAGGGTCTGGGCGACCTCGGCGGCTATGGCGATCTTCGTGGCCCGGTCCCGCTTGCCGCCGCTCCCGCTGTCGGAGACGTAGCTCTGCATGCTCTTCCGCGCCCCGGCGAAGTCGCCGTCCTTGTACTGGTCCACCCCGCACTCGTAGGCGCCCGCGTCCCCGCTGCTTCCGGCGCGGGCGGCGGCCGCCGTCAGGTCGGCGGCGGCGTCGCCGGCCGAGGCGGCGAGGTCGGTGAGCCGGGTGTCCAGGGTGTGCAGCCGGTCCACCGCGGTGCAGGGCGCGTTCCCGCCGACCGCCTGCTGCGCGCCCCGGACGGCCGCGTCGACGGCCGGCGCCACCTTGGCGGCGGCCGGTGAGCCGGGGAAGTCGGCGAGCAGCTCGCGGAACCGGCTCACCCACGCTTCCCCGCCGTCGCCCAGGTCGGCCCTGCCGCACTCGTAGAGCGAGGTGGCCAGCCGGTCGTCGGGCCAGTGGGTGAGGGACCCGAGCCGGTCGGCGGGCATGGTGCGCGGCACCGTACGGAGGAACTGGAGGGGTTCGACGGCCGCGCAGTACTCCCCGCGGCCGTACGTGGCGCCGACGCTCGCGTAGTAGGCGCGCATCCGGGCGGGGACGCGGTCGGCGGCGCGGGAGCCGGGGTGGTCGACCGCGAGATCGCGGTAGACGGTGAGGGCCGACCGGTAGTCGGAGCGGGAGGCGGCGAAGGTGTGCCGTCCGGCCGCCGCCACCAGGTCGTCGGCCTTCTCCAGCCTGCCCAGCAGCGCCTGCTGTTCGGCCTCCGCGCGGGCACCGTCGTACCCGAGCGCGCCGCCGGCCGGGACGGCGAGCAGTACCAGGCCCAGCAGCAGGGCGACGGGCGCGCGCAGGGGCAGCGGGGTGCGCAGTCCCAGGCGGGCGCCGTGGGCGGCGGCGAGCAGCAGGACGACCAGGTAGCCGACCAGTACCCCGATGGGCAGGCCGTCGGCGTCGGCGGGCAGGGCGACGAAGAGGAGGAGGACGGCGGTGGCGGCCAGGCACAGGGCCAGCGGGCCCCATCTTCGGAGCAGGGCGTAGCCGAGGCCGAGTCCGCTCAGGTTGAGCACGGCCACGGCGGCCGCGCGCAACGCGCTCGGCGGCGCGGGCGGTGGCCCGGACGGCATCGGTGGAACGGTGAACCCCTGATACGGGCCGTACGGCGCTTCCGGCATGTCGGCTCCCCCTGTCAACCGCCCCGCGCTCCCGACGAGTCTACGGCGGGTGTCCGGTGCACGACAGAGGGTGTGCACGCCGGACGATGCGCGGGCGCGTGAGCCCGGTTCACGTGAGACTGGTGCCGGACGACCGATCGGCGGGCCGGGAGGCGATGGGCGGGTGAACGCCGTCAACCCCACGGACAGCGCGTCCCTGCTGGCCGCCTTCGGCGCCCTGGGCGTGCTGGCGGTGACGTTCGCCGAGTCCGGGCTGCTGGTCGTCGGCTTCTTCCTGCCGGGCGACACGCTGCTGTTCCCGGCCGGGGTGCTCTGTGCGGCCCAGCACGGCGGGCAGCCGCCCCGGCTGGTGCTGTGGCAGGTGATGCTGTGCGCGGCCGTGGGCTCGGTGGCGGGCGCCCAGGTGGGTTTCCTCATCGGCAGGCACGGCGGCCGGGCCCTGCTCACCCGCACCTCCAGTCATCGGGTCAAGGAGGGCGTGGCGCGGGCGGAACGCCTGCTGGCCCGGTACGGGTACCGCAAGGCGCTGGTGATCGGCCGGTTCGTGCCGATGCTGCGCTCCGTGCTGCATCCGGCCGCAGGGGCGCTCGGGGTGCCGGCAGGCGTCTTCACGATCTGGCAGACGGTCGGCGGGGTGCTGTGGTCCCAGAGCCTGGTCCTGGCGGGGTGGGCGCTGGGCACGTCGGTCGACCACGTCGACGCCTACCTCCTCCCGCTGATCGCGCTGGTCGTGGTGGTCTCCCTGGTGCCGCTGCTGGTGGAGGTGGTGCGCGCCCGGCGCGGCCGGGGCGAGCACGGCGACACCGGCGACACGGGCGACACCGGCGACTGAGCGGCCCTCGCGCGTCACCCGCCCGGCTCAACCGGGGTCCGCCTGAGGGGCGACGCCACGGGCGCGGTGTGACGGTGGTCGAGCACGGTGGGAGACATGGCCCCATGCACCGGCGGCGAGGAGGCGGCATGGCTGACACGGGAGGCGAGGGCGGCACCGCGTGTGTCGCCGCGCCCGGCCGGGACGACCCCGAGGGGCTGTCCGGCGATCCGTTCACGCAGGTGGGCGCGGTCGCGGATGCCGTGCTGTACGAGGGCTATCTGCTCTATCCCTACCGGCGTTCCTCGGCGAAGAACCGGGTCCGCTGGCAGTTCGGGGTGCTGCTCCCCCGTGCCTGGGTGGAGGCGGACGGCCCGGTCGCCGAGGGCATCTCCGGTTCGGCGGACTCCTGGTACCAGCGCACCGAGTGCCTGGTCCGGGCGGCTCCGGACGCGGTGCTGCGGGTGCGGGTGCGCTACCTCCAGCTCCAGCGCAAGCAGGTGGAGGCGCTGAGCGAGGGCCGGTACCGGCCGGTCGAGTCGCTGCGCGGGGACGACGGCACGGCGCATCTGAGCTTCGACGAGGCGGTCCCCTACGAGGTCGACCTGGCCTGGCCGCTGGCGGAACTGCTGCGCGGGCCGTGCACCGCCGAGGTCTCCGCGCCGCCGGCCACCGACACCGGGGAACTGGACGCCGGGCGGGTGGTGCGCCGCCGCGAGCACGTACGGGCGCACACCACCGCCGCCGCGGAGAGGCTCGCGGACGGTCTGTACCGGCTGTGTGTGCGCACCGAGAACGCGGGCGATGCGCCGGACGTCCGCGCCCCGCGTGCCGAGGCGCTGCGGCAGTCGCTGCTCGCCGCGCACACCCTGCTGGGCGGCGAGGGGCTTCAGTTCGTCTCGCAGACCGACCCCCCGGCCGCGCTGCGGGACCGGGCGCGCGGGTGCCGCAGCGCCTTCACCTTTCCCGTGCTGGGCGGCCCGGCCGGGGGGAGCGCGGACGCGGACGGCGCGACTGGCCCCGTACTGCTGTCCGCGCCGATCATCCTGCCGGACCATCCGCAGGTGGCGCCGGAGAGTCCGGGCGATCTGCACGACGCGGCGGAGATCGACGAGATCCTTACGCTGCGCACGATGCTGCTGACCGACGAGGAAAAGGCCGAGGCGCGGGCCACCGACCCGCGCGCCGCCCGCATCCTCGACCGGGTCGACACGATGCCGCCCGAGGTGTTCGCCAATCTGCACGGCGCGATCCGCTCGCTGGCCCCGGCCAAGGAGGCGCAGGCGTCCCCCGAGGCGCGGCCCGCCTGGTGGCAGGAGGGCGGCGACGCCGGGCTGTCCCCGACGACGGACACCGTGAGCGTGGCCGGCGTCCCGCTCGGCACCGGCAGCCGGGTGCGGCTGAACCCCCGGCTGCGCGGGGCGGACGCCCAGGACATGTTCCTGGTCGGGCGTACCGCCGAGGTGGCCGCGGTCTTCCACGACGTGGACGGCAGCGTGCACCTGGCGGTGACCGTCGACGACGACCCGGCGGCCGAACTCCACGGCTGGTACGGCCGTTTCCACTACTTCCGGCCCGACGAACTCGAGCCCCTCGGGGACGGCGCCGAGCCGCGACCCCTGAGCCCGCCGCCGGACCCGAGCCCCGGACGCCCCTGACGGCGACACCCACTCCCCAGCGGCCGACCGACCGCAGCGAAGGCAGGCGACATGACCACCGAGAGCCACACCACCGCGGCCCGTGAGCGCATCGAACGATCCGAGGAACACCAGGGGATAGACGAGATCACCATCCTCTGGATCTCGGAGGGGATGAGCTGCGACGGCGACACCGTCTCCCTGACGGCGGCCATGCAGCCCTCCATCGAGGACGTGGTCCTCGGCCTGATCCCCGGACTGCCCAAGGTCAACCTGGTCAACAAGGTGCTCTCGCCGAGCCTGGGCGGCGAGGACTTCCTCGCCCCCTACCGGGCTGCGGCGCGCGGCGAGCTGGACACCCCGTTCATCCTGGTCATCGAGGGCTCGGTGCCCAACCAGGACATCATCGAGGGCGACGGCTTCTGGACGTCGTTCGGCAACGACCCGGCGACCGGGCAGCCGCAGACCATCAACTGGTGGATCGACCAGCTCGCCCCGAAGGCGTGGGCGACGGTCGCGGCGGGCACCTGCGCGACGTACGGCGGCATCCACGGCATGGCCGGCAACCCGACCGGGTCCATGGGCCTCGGGGACTACCTGGGCTGGGACTACAAGTCGACGGCCGGGCTGCCCATCGTCAACGTGCCCGGCTGTCCGATCCAGCCGGAGAACTTCATGGAGACCCTGATCTGGGTGCTCCAGCACGCCGCCGGTGACGCGCCGCCGCCCCCGCTGGACCACATGCTGCGGCCGCAGTGGCTGTTCGGCAAGACCGTCCACGAGGGCTGCGACCGGGGCTCGTACTACGAGCAGGGCGACTTCGGCCTCGACTACAACTCCCCCAAGTGCCTGGTGAAGACCGGCTGCTGGGGGCCCGTGGTCAACTGCAACGTGCCCAAGCGCGGGTGGATGGCCGGCATCGGCGGCTGCCCGAACGTCGGCGGCATCTGCATCGGGTGCACCATGCCCGGCTTTCCGGACGCGTTCATGCCGTTCATGGACGAGCCTCCCGGCGGCACCCTGTCCTCCCTGGTCATCAAGCCGTACGGGGCGGTCGTGCGCCGGCTGCGCGGCGTGACCAACGAGATGGTCAACCACGAGCCCAAGTGGCGGCGCAAGAAGCGCAAGCTCACCAGCGGTTACGACCCGTACTGGCGTCCCTGACGCCGGTGCACCGCAGCACACCCCCCACCTCCGCACCACCCCGACAGCGAGGGGCAGTACCGCAGATGACGACCACCGAATCCCGGCCCACGGGGCGCAAGCCCGCTCAGCTCGTGGACATGTCCTGGGACCCGATCACCAGGATCATCGGCAACCTGGGCATCTACACGAAGATCGACTTCGCCAACCGCGAGGTCGCCGAGTGCCACAGCACCTCGTCGCTGTTCCGCGGCTACTCGGTGTTCATGAAGGGCAAGGACCCGCGCGACGCCGGGTTCATCACCTCGCGCATCTGCGGTATCTGCGGGGACAACCACACCACCTGCTCCAACTACGCCCAGCAGATGGCGTACGGGATCAAGCCGCCGCCGATGGCCGAGCACATCACCAACCTCGGCGAGGCGGCCGAGTACATGTTCGACCACACGATCTTCCAGGACAACCTGGTGTTCGTGGACTTCTGCGAGGCCATGGTCAAGGCGACCAACCCCACGCTGCTGGCCCGCGCCGAGCGCACCGACGCCCCGCGCGGCGAGATCCACGGCTTCCGGACCATCGCCGACATCATGAAGGCGTTCAACCCCTTCGAGGGCGAGGTCTACAAGGAGGCCCTCCGGGTCAGCCGGGTCACGCGGGAGATGTTCTGCCTGATGGAGGGGCGGCACGTGCACCCCTCCACGCTGTATCCGGGCGGAGTCGGCACCATGCCGCAGCCGAGCGTCTTCACCGACTACCTCAGCCGGCTGATGCACATCATCGACTTCATCAAGAAGGCGGTGGCGATGAACGACGACGTCTTCGACTTCTTCTACGAGGCCCTGCCGGGCTACGAGGAGGTCGGACGCCGCCGCATCCTGCTGGGCTGCTGGGGCGCCTGGCAGGACCCCGCCGTCGTGGACTACCGCTACGCCTCGATGAACGAGTGGGGCAAGGCGATGTACGTGACGCCCGGCGTCATCGTCGACGGCGAGCTGGTCACCAACAACCTGATCGACATCAACCTCAACATGCGCATCATGCTGGGGAGTTCGTACTACGACGACTGGGTCAACGAGCAGCCGTTCGTCACCCACGACCCGCTGGGCAACCCGGTCGACATGCGGCACCCGTGGAACCAGACGACCGTCCCGGTGCCGCAGAAGCGCGAGTTCGACGGGAACTACAGCTGGGTCATGAGCCCGCGCTGGTACCACCAGGAGACGGACAAGCACCTCGCCCTGGACACCGGCGGCGGCCCCCTCGCCCGCCTGTGGTCGACGGCGCTGAGCGGCCTGGTCGACACGCGGTACGTGAAGGCGGCCAACGGCAAGGTGCGCATCCAGCTCCCCAAGGGCGAGTCGCTGCCGGAGACCACGCTGGAGTGGTCCATCCCGAAGTGGAGCAACACCCTCGAACGCGACCGCGCCCGGCCCTACTTCGTGGCGTACGCGGCCGCGATGGCGCTCCAGTTCCTGGAGGAGTCCATGGAGCTGCTGCGGGCGGGCGAGACCAAGGTGTTCCAGGACTTCGAGGTCCCGGACGAGGCGATCGGCTGCGGCTTCCACGAGGCCGTGCGCGGGGTCCTCTCCCACCACCTGGTGATCAAGGACAAGAAGATCGCCAACTACCACCCGTACCCGCCGACCCCGTGGAACGCGAGCCCCCGCGACA
Organism: Streptomyces sp. NPDC018263; assembly: GCF_055562575.1. Classification (NCBI taxonomy): domain Bacteria; kingdom Bacillati; phylum Actinomycetota; class Actinomycetes; order Kitasatosporales; family Streptomycetaceae; genus Streptomyces; species Streptomyces sp. NPDC018263. The sequence continues at coordinate 811,549 of NZ_JBVHFA010000002.1, read as the reverse complement.
TCTACGGCACCCCCGGCCCGTACGAGGACGCCGTCCAGGGGCAGCCCATCTTCGAGGAGAACGGGCCGGACGACTTCAAGGGCGTCGACATCATGCGCACCGTGCGCAGCTTCGACCCCTGTCTGCCCTGCGGTGTCCACATGTACATGGGCAAGGGCAAGACGCTGGACGTCGTGCACTCCCCCACCTACGGCGCGAACCATGGCTGACGGCGCCCGGCTCGCCGACCCGGCGGTGGAGGCCCGGCTCGCCCGGCTGGACGAGCTGCTGGAGCGGCTGGAGTCCGGCAGCGGCCCACTGTCCGCCGAGGCCCTGGAGTCGGTGGGCCTGCTGACCGAGGTGTACGGGGAGGCGCTGGCCCGGATGCTCGACGGCGCGGACGCCGCCCTGCTGGACCGGGCGGCCGGCGACGAGCTGGTGGCGCATCTGCTGGTGCTGCACTCCCTGCACCCCGAGCCGCCGGAGCGGCGGGCCGAGCGCGCGGTGGAGCGGCTGCGGCCGGCGGTACGCGAGCGCGGCGGGGATCTTCAGTGGCTGGGCGTCGAGGGTGAGGTGGCCCGTGTGCGGGTCGACTCCGGCGGCGGTGGCTGCGGGTCGGGGTGCGGCGGGGGTGGCGGGGACGTCACCGAGGTGGTGCGGGCGACCGTCCTGGCCGCGGCTCCGGAACTGCGGGCGGTGGAGGCGGTCACGGCCGAGCGGGTGAAACCGCCCGCGTTCGTGCCGCTCGCCACGCTGACCACGCGCCGGGCGGAACGTCCGCAGGAGGCGCGGTGAGCGGGGCACTGGCCCGGCTGATCCGCACCGGGCCGGCCGGGGCCGCGCGGCCCGAGACCTGCGAGCTGTGTGCCGGGCCGGTGGCCGAGGAGCATCCGCATCTGTTCGAGGCGGCGGCCGACGAGGTCCGCTGCGTCTGCGGCCCCTGCTCGGTGCTCTTCGCCGAGCAGGGCTCGGGCGGCGGCCGGTACCGGCTGGTGCCCCGGCGCCGGGTGCGCCTCGCGCCGGTCGACACGGCGGCGCTGGGGGTGCCGGTGGGGCTGGTGTTCTTCGTGCCGCGTGCCGACGGCACGGTGACCGCGCAGGGGCCGAGCCCTGCCGGGGCCATGCGGTGGGAGGTGGACTCCGGCGCCTGGCAGGGGCTGGCCGCCGCGTGTCCGCCGCTCGCCTCCGTGGTACCCGAGGTGGAGGCGCTGCTGGTCAACACGGTGCGCGGCCAGGAGGAGCACTGGATCGTGCCCGTGGACGACTGCTTCCGGATGGTGGCCCTGGTCCGCGCGGAGTGGCAGGGGCTGTCCGGCGGCGGCCGGGTGTGGCCGGCCGTCGAACGGTTCTTCGCGGAGCTCACCGAGCGTTCGTGAAGCCCAGAGATGTGTGAAGCCCGGAGAGGAGACGATCATGGGCAGGATCAGAGTGGGCCGTCCCCAGGTGAAGCCGGACACGCCGACGCACGTGCCGGGTCTGCACGAGGGCAACAGGGGCCCCTATCAGGAGCAGGTGGGGCATCACGAGGACGGCACCGCCGACTCGCGCCGCTCCACGGGTGTCCGCACCAAGCGGCACAACGCCATTCTCGACGTCATGCCGAACATCCCACCGGGATGAGAGGGCAGAAAGTGAGCGCCATGAAGATCGCAAAAGCCGCGCGAGCCGTCGAGGAGACGGAGCAGACCCTGTGGACGGCGCGGCGGGTGCTCGTCGCCCAGGCCGCCGTGCTCGCCGGTCTGACGCTGCTGCTGGTCGTGAGTGAGGTCCCCGGCATCATCCGCGAGATCAAGATCTACCGGATGACCGGCGGGCGCCGCGCGCTCCGCCGGTACCCGTGAGGCACCGGTGCACGAGCTGTCGATCGCGACCGCGATCGTGGAGCAGGCCGGGGAGATCGCCCGCGCGGACGGCGCCGGGGACGTCTCCTCGGTGACGGTACGGGTCGGTGAGCTGGCGGGTGTGGTGCCGGACGCGCTGCGCTTCGCCTTCGAGGTGGCCCGTGACGGCACCTCGCTCGCCTCGGCCCGGCTGGTGGTGGAGCAGGTGACGGCGGTGGCCTGGTGCGGCGGGTGCGCGGAGGAGTTCGCGGTGGGCATGCCCCCGTTCTTCTGGTGCCCGGCCTGCGACCAGCCCTCGCAGGACCTGCGCGGCGGACGGGAGTTGGAGATCACCGCCGTGGAGGCGGTGCCCTGATCTCCAGCACGCGCGGATCGGCCCCGTCCCTCGGTGGACGGGGCCGATCCGTGTGCTCAGCAGATGCGCGGAAGCTGTTCCCCGAGCGGCAGGTCGAGGACGCGGGTCCCGCCGAGCCCGGTGGCGACGGTGACCATGCCGGGGTGCTCGGCCACGCACTCCCCGATCAACGCCGCCCCGGCGCCGTGCGGGTGGGCCCGCATCGCGGCGAGCACGGCGTCGGCGTGCTCACGGGGTACGAAGGCGACGAGCCGGCCCTCGTTGGCGACGTACAGCGGGTCCAGGCCGAGGAAGCCGCAGGCGTTGGCGACCTCGTCCGGCACCGGCACGGCCCGTTCGGTGATCCGGACGCCGGTGCCGGAGGCGCGGGCGATCTCGTTCAGGGAGGCGCCGAGGCCGCCGCGAGTGGGGTCGCGCAGGACGTGCACGTCCCGGGTGACGGCGAGCATGGCCGCGACCAGACCGGCGAGCGGCGCGGTGTCGGAGGCGATCTCGACGCCGAACTCCAGCCCCTCCCGCACGCTCATCACCGCCACCCCGTGCAGCCCGATCGGCCCGCTGACCAGGATGGCGTCGCCGGGCCGGGCGCGCTGGGGGCGGATGTCGACGCCGTCGGGGACGAGACCGACACCGGCGGTGGTGACGTACACACCGTCGCCGTGGCCGGACTCGACCACCTTGGTGTCGCCCGTGGCGACGGTGACGTCGGCGGCGCGGGCGGCGGCGCCGAGCGCGCGGGCGACGCGGTCGACGACGGCGAGTTCGACGCCCTCCTCCAGGACGAACGCCGTGGAGAGGTACGCGGGCCGCGCGCCGCTCATGGCCAGGTCGTTCACCGTGCCGTTGACGGCGAGGTCACCGAGGCAGCCGCCGGGGAAGAACAGCGGGCGCACCACGTAGGAGTCGGTGGAGAACGCCAGCCGGGCGCCGCCCAGTTCGAGCACGGCGGAGTCGGCGAGCCCGGCGAGGGTGGGGTTGCCGTAGGCCGGGGCGAAGACCTGGTCGATCAGCTCGGCGGACAGGGCGCCGCCTCCGCCGTGGCCCATGACGACCACGCCCTGGTCGCGCAGGGGGGCGGGGCAGGTCCAGTTGGCGGGGTCGATCGCGGGGGCCTCGGTGAGGTCAGCCAACGGGGTTCATCTCCTTACGCGGAACGCGCGATCCGCGCGGCGCGGGACCGCCTTCCATGCGGCGGTACAGGTAGTAGGCGGCGCAGGCGCCCTCGCTGGAGACCATGGTGGCGCCGAGCGGGGTGCGCGGGGTGCAGGCGGTGCCGAACGCCTCGCACTCGGTGGGCCTGATGAGCCCCTGGAGCACCTCTCCGGCCCGGCACACGGCGGGTTCCTCGGTGCGGATGCCGGTGACGTCGAAGCGGTGCTCGGCGTCGTAGGCGCGGTACGCCTCCGCGAGGCGCCAGCCGCTGGCCGGGATGGGGCCGATGCCGCGCCAGTTGCGGTCGGTGACCTCGAAGACGTCCTCGATCATGCGCAGCGCGGCGGGGTTGCCCTGCTCGCGCACGGCACGCGGGTAGGCGTTCTCCAGCCGGTGCTCGCCGCGCTCCAGTTGGCGCACGGCGCGGCGGATGCCCTCCAGGATGTCCAGCGGCTCGAACCCGGTCACCACCATCGGCACCCGGAACCGCTCGGCCAGGCCGGGGTACTCGCCGGTGCCCATCACGCTGCACACGTGTCCGGCGGCGAGGAAGCCCTGCACCCGGCACTCGGGGGCGGTCATGATCGCCTCGACGGCCGGGGGGACCCGGACGTGGGAGACCAGCAGGCTGAAGTTGTCCAGGCCCAGCCTGCGGGCCTGGTGGACGGCCATGGCGTTGGCGGGCGCGGTGGTCTCGAAGCCGATGGCGAAGAACACCACCTGCTTCTCCGGGTGCTTTCGTGCCAGTTCGAGGGCGTCGAGCGGGGAGTACACCACGCGTACGTCGCCGCCCTCGCCCTTGACCCGGAACAGGTCGCGGTCGGTGCCGGGCACCCGGAGCATGTCGCCGAAGGAGCAGAAGATCACGTCGGGACGGGCGGCCACGGCGAGGGCCTTGTCGATGACGTCCAGCGGGGTGACGCACACCGGACAGCCGGGGCCGTGGATCAACTCGACGTCATCGGGCAGGAGTTGGTCGATGCCGTGCCGGATGATGGAGTGGGTCTGGCCGCCGCACACCTCCATCAGGGCCCAGGGCCGGGTGACGGTGGCCCGGATCTCGTCCAGCAGGCGGCGCGCCAGGGCGGGGTCGTTGAACTCGTCGATGTACTTCACCGGTTCTCCACTCCGTTTCCCTGCCGCTCGGCCTGCTCCCAGGCGTCGCCGAACTCCTCTTCCAGCAGACCGAGTTGCTCGAACAGCTCCAGCGAGGCGCGGGCCGACTCCTCGTCCAGCTTCTGGAGGGCGAAGCCGACGTGCACGATGACGTACTCCCCCACCCGCACATCGGGCAGATACTCCAGACACGCCTGCTTCTGGACACCGCCGAAGTCGACGAGCCCGGTGAGCGGGTCGGCGCCTTCGTCGATGGCGACGACCTTGCCGGGCACTGCAAGACACATGGGTCACTCCGTCTCGTCTGGGGTGTGCTGAGGGCCGGTTGGGCGGATCAGCGGGCGCGGTCCGGCCGGGGCACATGGGCCGCGACCATGAGCTGGCCGAGCGCGAGGCCGCCGTCGTTGGGCGGCACCCGGCCGTGCCGCAGGACGGTGAAGCCGCCGGCGGTGAGCCGGGCGGTGCTGTCCTCCTCCAGCAGGGCGTTGGCGAAGACCCCGCCGGTCAGGGCCACGGTGGTCAGGCCGGTGGCCTCGCGGGCGCGCCGGCACAGCCCGGCGACGGCTCCGGCGACGCCCCGGTGGAAGCGGGCGGCGAGGACGGACGCGGGCACGCCCCGGCGCAGGTCCGCGAGGAGGGCGCGCAGCATCGGGGCGGGGTCGGCCCGCGGTCCGGGGGTGAAGCCGAAGGCGTACTCCCCGCTGTCCGCGTCCCGCGCTTCGAGGGCCAGGGCCTCCAGGGCGAGCGCGGCCTCGGCCTCGTGGCCCGCGCGGTGGCAGGCGCCGGTGAGGGAGGCCACGGCGTCGAAGAGACGGCCCATGCTGCTGGTCGGCACGCAGGCGATTCGGTGGGTCAACTGGCCGTGCAGAACCGCGCGTTCGGTGTCGGTGCAGGCGGCCACGCTGGGCAGCTCCGGCGCCCAGTCGAGGCCGGCCGCCCAGAGCCGGGCCAGTGCCTGCCGGCAGGGGTTGGCGACGCCCGCGTCCCCGCCGGGCAGCGGGGCGGGGACCAGGTGGGCGAAGCGGCGGTACGCGGTGTAGTCGGCGAGCAGGATCTCGCCGCCCCAGACCGTGCCGTCGTCGCCGTACCCGGTGCCGTCGAAGGCGACGCCGATGACGGGGGTGGTGCCGTCGAGGCCGTGTTCGGCCATGGCGGCGGCGATGTGGGCGTGGTGGTGCTGGACCAGCGCCGGTGCGGGCAGTCCGGCCTCGGCGGCGCGGCGGCGGGCGTGGGCCGTGGACTGGTAGCCGGGGTGCCGGTCGGCGGCGATCAGGCGCGGGGTTACGCCGGTCAGGGCGGCGAGGTGGGCCTCGGCGCGGCGGGCGGCGTCCAGGGTGGCGAGGTCGCCCATGTCCCCGATGTGCGGGCCGAACCACGCCTGGTCGTCCTCACCGAGGCAGAGCGCGTTCTTCAGGTCCCCGCCGACCGCGAGGGCGGGCCGCACCGGCACCGGGAGGGTCAGCGGCCGGGGCACGTATCCCCGTGAGCGACGCAGGAGTTGGGGGCTGCCGTCGGCGCGGACGCGGAGCAGGGAGTCGTCGCAGGGGGCGGCGACGGCACGGTCGTGGGTGAGCCAGGCGTCGGCCAGTCCGGCGAGCCGGATCAGTGCCTGGGCGTCGTCGGTGACGATGGGCTCGCCGGAGCGGTTGCCGCTGGTCATCACGAGCACGCGGGGTCCGGGCGGGTCGCCGGGGAGGCCGAACAGCAGGGTGTGCAGGGGGGTGTAGGGCAGCAGGACGCCCAGGTGCGGGCTGCCGGGCGCGATCCCGTCGGCGAGGCGGGGACCGTCGGGCGTGGTGCGGGCGCGCAGCAGGACGATGGGGCGTTCCGGGCCGGTGAGGGCGGCCCGCTCGGCGTCGGTGACGTGGGCGACGCTTTCCGCGGTGGCGAGGTCGGCGCACATCACGGCGAACGCCTTGCCGCCGCGTTCCTTGCGGGCGCGCAGGGTGGCGACGGCACGCGAGTTGGTGGCGTCGCAGGCCAGGTGGTAGCCGCCGAGTCCCTTGACGGCGACGATCCGGCCCTGGGCGAGCAGGGTCCGTGCCCGGGCGAGGGCGTCGGCGTCGCGGGCCGGGCGTGCTCCGGTGCCGTCGGCGGGGATGAGGCTCAGGCCGGGGCCGCAGCCGGGGCAGGCGACGGGCTGGGCGTGGAAGCGCCGGTCGAGCGGGTCGCCGTACTCGCGGGCGCAGGCGGGGCACATGGGGAAGCGGGCCATGGTGGTGGCCGCGCGGTCGTAGGGCATCGCGGTGGCGACGGTGAAGCGGGGGCCGCAGTGGGTGCAGGTGACGAAGGGGTGCCGGTGGCGGCGGTCGGCGGGGTCCGCGAGTTCGCGCAGGCAGTCGGCGCAGGTGGCGGTGTCGGGCGGCAACTGGGTGCGGCCGGTGGTGTGCGCGGTGGCCTGGATGGTGAACGTCTTGGCCGTGCCGGTGGCGGGGAGGTCCTCGTGGGCGATGCCGGTGACCGAGGCGAGCGGGGGCGGCCGTTCGGCCAGCAGCTCGCAGAACCGCTCCACGTCGGGCAGCGGGCCCTCGACCTCGACGAGGACGCCGTCTGCGGTGTTGCCGACGAACCCGGTGAGGGCGAACTCGGCGGCGAGCCGGTGCACATGGGGCCGGAAGCCGACCCCCTGCACCGTGCCCCGCACGGTGAGACGGCGGCGCACCCGGCCCGTCGCGGGGGCCGTCATGCGAGGGGGGCTGCGGCCTGGTCGTGGTGGTGGCCGTGGCCGCCGTGGCCGTGGCCGTGCGGTCCGGGGGCGAGCGGCGGCCGGTGGGCGGGCGGTGCGTGGCGGACGGCGAGGGCGCGCTCCAGCAGGGCGTCGACGCCGTCGCCGCTGCGCGCGCAGGTCCGTACCGTCTCCACGCCGGGGTTGACCCGCTGGACGTTGGCCCGGAAGGCGGCCTCGTCGAAGCCGGCGGGCGCGGCGAGGTCGGTCTTGGTGATGGCGACCAGGTGGGCGGAGCCGAAGGCGGTGGGGTACTTCAGCGGCTTGTCCTCGCCCTCGGTGACGGCCATCAGGGCGATCCGCAGGGTCTCGCCGAGGTCGTAGGAGGCCGGGCAGACGAGGTTGCCGACGTTCTCCACGAACAGCACCTCGGTGTCGCCGGGGAGCCAGCCGTCGAGACGGGCGCGGACCTGGCCGGCCTCCAGGTGGCACAGCCCGTCGGTGAGGAGCTGCTGGACGGGGGCGCCGGAGCGGGCGAGGCGCTGGGCGTCGTTCTCGGTGGCGAGGTCGGCGGTGAGCGCGGCCACGGGGACACCGCGCTGGACGGCGCGGGCCAGGACGCGGCCGAGGAGTTCGGTCTTGCCGCTGCCGGGGCTGGACAGCAGGTTGACCACCGTGACGCCCCGTTCGGTGAGGTCCTCACGCAGGCGGGCGGCGAGATCGTCGTTCTTGGCCAGGACGGCCTGTTTGACGTCGGACCGGCACATGGGCACAGCTCCTCGGGGGGATCGGGGGCCCGGGCCGTGCCGGGCACGGCCCAGGGGTCTCACCGATCTTCGGCGCCGCTCGCCCCCACGCCGGGCAGCGCAGCCGCGTGCGGGGGCCCGGATTCCATCGGGCGGCCCAACGGGGGCGTGGGCGCGGCCGGGTCGGCCAGCAGGACGGGGATGAGCGTGTGCAGCGCGTCGACGGCCCGTCCGACGGCCTCGCGCACCGGTTCGCTGAGGCCGGGGGCGATGTCCTCGTCCGGGCTGGGCAGCAGGGCGGGCTCGCAGGCGAGGACGAGGACGCGGGGCAGCGGTTCGTCACCGAGGTGGGTGGCGAGGGCGAGCACCTTCTGAGGGTCCATGCCGTGCGCCTCGGGCACGACCGTGCCGTCCGGCGGTTCGGCCTCGACCAGCGAGAGGGTGCCGGGGCGCTGCCCGCGCGGGGCGGCGTCGACGAGTACGGCGGTGGCGCAGCCGCCGAGCAGGGCGTAGGCGAGGTCCATGCCCCGGATGCCGAAGTCGCGCACGTGGGCGCCGGGCGGGAGGGGGCGTTCTTCGAGGGCGCGGATCACCTCGGGGCCGAACGCGTCGTCGCCGAGGAAGATGTTGCCGACGCCGGCCACCAGCAGGGGTTCGGGGGCGGTCATCGGCCGTCTCCGGTGCGCAGGGGGCGGGTGCCGGCGGCCGGGACCTTGCGGACGAAGGCCGAGCGCAGGGCGTGGTAGGGCGCACTGGGGTCGGAGAAGATGGCGTGCATCCGGGCGAGTTCGTCGCGCCGGTGGTCGGCGAGCGGGCGTACGGTCTCGTCGGCCTGGCGGGCGGCGGCCTTGGCGGCGATCCGGTCGGCGAGGCCGGGGGCGGCGGCGAGTTCGGCCGCCAGGGCCTCGACGGTGCCCGCGAACTCGCCGGGCGCGGCGGGGACGAGACGGTCCACCAGGCCGAGCCGGACCCCTCGGGCGGCGCTCACCGGCAGCGCCTCGGTGGTGAGGCGGCGCGCGGTCTCCGGGCCGGTGCGGCGGGGCAGGGTGTACGTCCAGAACTCGGAGCCGTACAGACCCATGCGCCGGTAGTGCGGGTTGAGGACAACGCCGGTGCGGCACCACACCTCGTCGGCGGCGAGGGCCAGCATGGCGCCTCCGGCGGCCGCGTTGCCCCCGAGCGCGGCGATCACCAGCCGGTCGGTGGTGCGCAGCACGGCCTCGACCACGTCGTCCATGGCGTTGAGGTTGCGCCAGGACTCCTCGCCGGGGTCGGGGGCGCCTTCGATGACGTTGAGGTGGATGCCGTTGGAGAAGAAGTCGCGGGCGCCGCCGAGCACGAGGACCGAGGTCGGGCGGGTGAGGGCGTACTGATAGGCGGCCAGGAGTCTGCGGCACTGGTCGGTGCTCATCGCGCCGCCGGGGAAGGAGAAGCCGACGAAGCCGGTGCCGCCCTGCTCGCGGTAGCGGACGTCGGTGAAGGTGCGGCGGTCGGCGGGCAGGTCGAGCGGGGCCGGGATCTCGGGCAGGGCGGGGGTGTGCGGGGCGGTCCAGGAGGCGAGGACGGTGGCGGCGGGACGGCGGAAGGGCGCCGGGTCGCCGGAGCTCTTGCGGGGCCGCAGCTCGGGAATCCACACGGCGCCGTCGCGGGTGGCGCGGCAGACGGCTCCGGCGCGGGTGGCGAGGAGGTCGCCGGGGCGGCCGCGGAGCTGGTCCTCCGGGTGGCCGCCGTGCAGGAAGACCTCGCGGCCGTGGAGTTCGTCGAGCACACCGGGCTGGGAGTCGGCGCCGCGCAGCTTGCGCAGGACGGTACGGGTGTCGTCCCGCTCCCAGTCGATGCGGCGCCGCTCCTGGCGGAAGTAGTCGCGCCAGATCACCTCGGGCCAGTCGCCGGTCTGCGGGCGGGGTTTGTGGTCGCCGTCCGCGTACCTGCGCACCGCGCGGTGCAGGGCGGTCATCGCGGCGTCGGCGGCCTCGTTGCGGTACAGGTCGCTCTTTCCGGCGTCCGGTACGGCGAAGGGCTCGTCGGCCCACACGGCGCCCGCGTCCATCCCCGCCTCGGCCTGGAGGACGGTGACGCCCCAGTGGCCGGCCTCGCCGTCGACGGCCCAGTCCAGCGAGGAGGGGCCCCGGTCCCCCGGCGGGCCGGGGTGCACGATCAGGCAGGTGTGCTCCCGCCAGACGTCCTCGGGGAGCGCGGTCTTCAGCATGGGCGCGACGATCAGCTCGGGGCGTCTCTCGCACACGGCGGCACGGACGGGGTCGGGACCGTGCGTGGCGAGGACGACGTCCACCTGGTGTCCGGCGTCCGACAGTTCGGCGTAGGCGCGCTGGGTGAGGCTGTTGAACGCGCTGGCGACCAGCAAAATGTCCATGAGACCGTATATTCGTCCATGTTCCGGGCGTCATGTAGGACCATCGGAACGTTTCCTCACCCCTTCACGGCCACTTCCGCTCGTACCGGGTCATTCCCGGCCGTTCGAGGCAAGCACATGTTCGGTCGTCGGTCAGGGATTCGGATACGGAAGTGGGCCGGGCGGCCGGCGAGTAGGCCACGCGGCCCAGTGGGCGTCACCCGGTGTCCGGTTTGCCCGTAGCGTCGGAAGGGACCGACGGTCAGCTCGGCGGGTGCGGAGGCGAGGCGGGCGCGTGGTGGGTGGTGACGGGCGGCGGACGGGGCGCGAGCGTTCCGGTCCGGGCGCGCGGGGCGCGGTGCCGGGCAGCCGTCCGGCGTACTCCGTGCGGCTGCCCTCGGTGACCCGGTCGGTCCCGCGTACGTCGGTGGCCGAGCGGACCGTGGGCTGGCTGCGGATCGCGGCGGCCTATTCGTGGCGGCTGATCCTGGTCGGGATCGTCGTCTGGGGCATTTTCGGTGTGCTGGGCCGCTTCCAGCTCATCGCCGTCTCGCTGTTCCTGGCGCTGGTCGTCACCTCGGTGCTGCGGCCGCTCGCCGATGTGCTGGACCGGTTCATGCCCCGGCCGCTGAGCGTGGCCGTCGCGCTGATCGGCAGCATCCTGCTGGTGCTGGGGCTGCTGGCGCTGGTGGGCAACGCGGTGGCGGGCGAGTCGACGCGGCTGAGCGGGGAGTTCCGGGGCGGGGTGCACCGGATCGAGGAGTGGCTGCGGCAGCCGCCGTTCCGGCTGAGTCCGGGCCGGCTGGCCGCGCTCCAGCAGGAGGTGACGGACTATCTCTCCCGGCACCGGGCCCGCCTGTTCAGCAGCGCGGTGTCCGGGCTCGGCCGGGTGGTGGAGGTGATCACGGGCGGGGCTCTGGCGCTGTTCGCCTCGGTGTTCTTCATCCACTCCGGGGAGAAGCTGTGGAGCTGGGTGAGCGTCCGGCTGCTGCCGCGCGGGGCCCGGCCGAGGTGGGAGCGGGCGGGGCGGGCGGCCTGGCGGACCTTCGCCGGGTACACGCGGGGCATCATCATCATCGCCGCGACCAACGCGATCCTGGTCGGCATCGTGCTGTTCGTCCTGCGGGTGCCGCTGGCGCTGCCGCTGACCCTGCTGGAGTTCTTCGCCGCGTTCGTGCCGCTGGTGGGCTCGCCGGTCGCGCTCGGCGTGGCGACCGTCGTGGCGCTGGCCGGGCGCGGTCCGCTGACGGCCGCCGCGGTGCTGGTGCTCATCGTGGTCATCGGCCAGTTGGAGGGGCACGTACTGCATCCGCTGGTGATGAGCTGGGCGGTGCGGCTGCATCCCCTGGTCGTCGCGGTGTCCGTGATCGCGGGCAGCATCGTGGCCGGGGTGATCGGCGCGGTGGTGGCGGTGCCGTTCGTCTCGGTGGCATGGGCGGTACTGGGCGCGCTGCGGGCGCCTCCGCCGGCCTAGCTCGCCTTCCCGCCCAGCGCGACGCTGGCCTCCACGGCGTGCACGTCCGCCAGGACGCGGCTGTTGTCGGCGTCCGAGGCGAGGGCGAGCAGGAAGGCCGGGTGGTTGCCGGCGACCACGGTCAGCTCCACCCGGGCGGTGCCCCCGTCGTGCGGGACGTCCAGGGCGACGGTGTGCGCGGGCCGGCCGCCCAGTTCGGTGCTGCGGGACTCGGTGAGGGTGGGGGCCGCGTCCGGGAAGAAGAACGCGGCGTTGGAGCGGGCGGCGCCCTCGGCCGTCCGGCGCAGTTCGGCACTCGGTACGGGGCGTCCGGCGGCGCCGGTCAGCACCGTGGCGTCCTCGGCCGGGGTGGCCTCGGAGGCGCGGCTGATGCGGGAGGAGAACGCGCCGAGCAGCTCCCGGTCCGCCGCCGGGTCGTGGCGCCACCCGTCGGGCACGGCGTAGGAGACGCCCGCGCGGGTGTCGTTCACCCTCGGCCGGCCGCCGTCCTGGCCGGACCAGGAGAGCGCGGCCCCGCCGCACGCGACGGTCACGCCGAGCGCGGTCAGCCCCGCCCACAGCCGCGGTGCCGGGGTCTTCGGTGAGGGCGTCGTCATGCCCTCAGCCTGCCCCACCGGGCGGAAGTACGCCTGAGTGCGGGTACTCAGGTGCCACCGTCCTGAGAGGCGGCACCGATCACCCCCGCTCAAGCGCCGGGCGCCGGGCGGCCCGTAGCGCCGCGGGTGCCGGGGAGGCGCTGGTGTACGCCGGCCCGGCAGGTGGTCGTCGCGTGACGGTGCGCGGGCCGGCCGGTGGGCCGGGTCCCGCGCACGCGGTGGGCTGCCGGGGCGTCAGCCGTTGGCGAGGGCCCGCACCCTGGTGAGGGAGCCGTTGAACTTGTCGTGGTCGCCCACGGTCTTGCCGGAGGAGGTGTACTGCCACATGGTGTGCGTGGACCAGCCGGCCGGCAGGGTGCCGGGGGTGGAGGCGTAGCGGGCGATCCACAGCGGGTGGGAGGAGGCGAAACCGGAGTAGTTGCCGGTGCAGTCCTTCCACCAGTTGGTGGCCGTGTAGATGACGGCGGAGCGGCCGGTGCGGGCCTTGTACCGGTTCAGGAAGTCCTTGATCCAGCTCACCATGCCGCTCTTGGACTTGCCGTAGCAGGACGCCCCGTAGGGGTTCCACTCGATGTCCAGGACACCGGGCAGCGTCTTGCCGTCCTTGGACCAGCCGCCGCCGTGGTCGACGAAGTAGTCGGCCTGGGTCCTGCCGCTGGTGGTGTCGGGGGTGGCGAAATGGTACGAGCCCCGGATCATGCCCGCGGCGTAGGGGCCGTTGTACTGCTGGCTGAAGTAGGGGTTCTTGTAGTACGTGCCCTCGGTCGCCTTGGTGTAGGCCCACCTGGTGCCCGCACCCCACAGGGTGGACCAGGCGACGTTGCCCTGATGGCTGGAGACGTCCACGCCCTCGGTCTGGGTGACCCGGAGGGCGGCGGACCGCTCGGCGGCCAGGGGGGCGCCGCCGTCGTGGGCGCGTACGCCCACGCCCATGTAGGCGCTGCCGCGCGGGGCGGTCGGCCCGCCGGAGTGGGGCACGGCGGCGGGGGGCGACAGGAACAGGAGGAGGCCGGTGAGGACGCCGGTGAGACCAAGGCGTGAGCTGCGGCCGCTGGGGAGGAGTATGTCGCTTCGCACGTCATCCATCTGACCCGCCATCGGGCCGTCCCGCACGCGGGGTACCGCCGGGCGAAGGCGCTGCTTGGGCCATGTGGGTGGCCCGGCCGGGAGTTGCCCCGGCCGGGCCGAAGAGGGCGGGCGCGTCAGCCGTCGATGCGGTGCTGGGTCCAGAAGGAGGTGAGGTCGGTGCTGGTGGCGGCCTGGGCGGCGGCCTTGAACTCGGCGGTGGTGGAGACGCCGTACCAGTGGGCGGCGGCGTAGTCCTTCAGCAGCTTGGCCATCGCGGTGTCACCGAGGACGCGGCGCAGGTCGTGCAGGGCGCACTTGCCGTAGCCGTAGACGACGGTGGAGTAGCGGGAGGAGTGGGCGTCCCAGTAGGCCATCGAGTTGGTGATCTTCTCGGTGCTGGAGGCCCAGGAGACGCTGCTCCAGCAGCCCGAGCCGGTCTTGCCCAGGGCGAGGTCGGTGGCGTAGTCGGTGAAGGACTCGTCCAGCCAGGGGGCGTTGTACTCGTCGTCGCCGACGATGCCGTACCACCACTGGTGGCCGATCTCGTGGGTGAGGGCGGTGGTGCTGACCAGGTCGAGGACGAAGCCGGGGTACTCCATGCCGCCGAACCAGAAGTTGTTGTCGATGACCGCGTCCAGTTCCCCGTAGGGGTAGGCCCCGAAGCGGCCCGCGTGGGCGTCGACGGCGCTCTTGGCGGTGCTGAGCATCGACTGGGCGTTGGTGGAGCTGATGCCGGAGACGGAGTAGACGTTGACCGGGACCCCGCCGGGCGAGGTGCCGGAGATCTTGCTGAACGGCCCGGCGGCCCAGGCGAAGTCGCGCACCTTGGAGGCGGTGGCGGTGGTCACCGTACGGCCGCTGCTGCCGGGGGTGTCGGTGGAGGTGCCGGTGGCGGGGACCAGCAGGGTGCTGGGGTGGTCGAGGGTGACCTGGAAGTCGGCGGCCAGCGAGTAGAAGGACTCGCCGTTGTTGGTGTACGGGTCCAGGTGCCAGCCGGCGCCGTCGCGGACGGCGAGGACGGGCAGCGCGTTGCCGATGAAGCTGAAGGCGCCGTCGTGGCCGAACCGGTCGGCGCCCTCCGGCACGGTGATGCCGAGGTCGAAGCCGATGGTGGCGCTCTGGCCCTGGGCGAGCGGGGCCGGAAGCGTGATCTTCAGCGCGGTGCAGGCCACGGAGAGGTCGCCCGCCGTGCCGCCGGTGACATTGCTGACCTTGATGGGCGGCGCCGAGCAGGTGCCGTGGTAGTTGTCCCACAGCCGGAGGTAGACCTCGCCGAGCGCGGTGGCGGAGGCGTTGGTGAAGGTGGCGCTCTGGTGGCCGTTCCAGACGGTGCCCGTGCTGTCGCTGCTGAGGCTGGCGGTGTAGGCGGGCGCGGCCGGGGTGCGCACCGAGTCGGCCGGGGGCGGGGTGGTGCTGCCCGAGGTGTCGAGCGCGATGTCGTCCAGGACGAAGCTGGTCTGGAGGCTGGAGTCCTCGGTGCCGGTGAAGGCGAGGTTCACGGTCTGGCCCGCGTACGAGGAGACGTCGATCGTCTTGCGGACGTAGCCGGAGGCCCGGTCGAGGTTGGAGTACGTGGCGAGGGTGGTGGAGCCTGCCTTGGCGGTGAGCTTGTCGTAGGCCGTGGACGACGTGGTCTCGGCTGTGTCGACATGGAGATAGAAGCTGAGGGTGGCGGTCGTGCAGCCGCCCGGCACGGTGACGCTCTGGGAGAGCGTGTCGGTACGGGTGCGGCCGGTGCCGTCCAGCCAGGCGAACGCGGTACCGCTGTGGGCGCTCTGGCCGGTGCGGCTGGTGATGAGCCCGGAGGAGGACTCGGTCCAGGGTGAAGTGCCGTTCTCGAAGCCGCCGTTGACGACCGTCTGCGTCGGGGTGCAGGCGGCGGCGACCGGGGCCGACGTCTCGGGCTGGGCGGCGGCGGGGAGGGAGAGGGCGATCAGGGCGGCGGCGGTGAACACGCCGGTGGCGAGCGCCCGGTGGGGGGTGGGTCTCACACGCTACTCCTTTGGCGGCGGCCGGGGTCCGGCCTGCTCGGTGGCCGGGTGCCGGGCGGGGTACGCCGGGGCGGCCGTGGGGCGGGGCTGCGCGAGCACTGCGTCACGCCCGTGCGGGCGTGCCAGCCGAAAGAGTGACAGATTTGACCAGAGCATGCCAGACGGTCGGCCGGGCGCCGGTGCCGCCGGGTGAGCGGTACCGGCGTCGGGCCGGGTCAGACGGGACGCAGCTCCATGAAGACCGCGCGCAGCCGGGTGCCGTCCGGGCCGGGCCAGCCGGTCGCCACATGGCCGACCGCACCCTCGGGACGGCCGGGCGTCTCGGCGCCGGGGACCGGGCGCAGGACGCGGTGGACGCGCAGCACGGTGCCGAGGGGCGCGGGCAGGGTAGTGCCGTCGGCGTCGTCCACGGGGGCCGGAACGTGCGTGGCCGACGGGAGGGGTTCGCCGGTGTGGGAGCGGGTGACCTCGTGGTCGGGGGTGTCGGTGATGCTCTGGGCCATGGCCTTCGCGGTGCCGCCGATGAGGGCGAGCAGCTCCGTGGTCAGCACCGGGTCGTGACAGCCGTCGTAGACCCAGCGCTTGCCCAGGACGCCGTGTTCCGTGGTGCCGATCAGGCCGTCCTCGGCCCCGGCGAGGGGTGCGCCGCGGTAGGTGAGCGGGACCATGTAGGCGGTGGGCTCGGGGGTGGAGCGGTCGGTGACCACCATGAACTCGATGCCGACCTCGCCCGCCGGGTCGTCCAGCCGGAAGCCGCCGGTCCGCTCCAGCTCGGGCGTGCCGGAGCCCTGGTACCAGGGGCGGCCGGGGAGCCAGGAGGCGAGGAGTTCGACCTTGGTCGGGGTGAGGGTGGTCTTGTGGATGACGGCCATCGAGCGGTGCCCTCCTGCGTACGGTGACGGAACCTCTGGAGTCTTCCACACCGGGGCCGGGACAACTGTGACCTGCGGTGCGGCAGTTGACATGGTCCGGCTTCTGGTACCGGGGGCCGCCCGGCGGTATACAAGGCCGGTCGAGGGCGCGGGGAGCGCCGGGCCGGAACCGAGGGGGACGATCTCATGGCGCGTGGCGGAGAGACGGCGAGAAGGCGTCGGCGGGCCGGGCTGGGGGCGCTGCTCGGCGGCTGCGCCCTGGTCGCCGGTTCGGTGGTCCCGGCGGCGGCACAGCCCCACGGCCACGGCACCGAGTACGTGGCGCTCGGCGACTCGTACACCTCGGGCCCGCTGATACCGGACCAGGTGGACGCCAACTGCGCCCGGTCGAACCGGAATTACCCCTCCCTGGTGGCCGCCGGGCGCCGGGTGAGCACTTTGAAGGACGTGAGCTGTTCCGGCGCGACGACCGCCGAGATGTGGCGGGCGCAGGGCGCCAACGGCCCCCAGTTGGACGCGCTGGACCGGGGCACGGACCTGGTCACGGTGCAGATCGGCGGCAATGACGTGGGCTTCGGCTCGATCATCGCCACCTGCGCCCGGCTCGCTGCCGCCGACCCGACGGGCAACCCGTGCGAGCGCTCGTACCGGGCCGCCGGGTACGACGAGTTGACGGCCGCCGTCGCCCGTACGGCGCCCAAGGTGGACCGGGTGCTGCGGGCCGTGCGCGCGCGGGCGCCGCACGCCCGGGTGCTGCTGGTCGGCTACCCGGACCTGCTGCCCGACGACGGCTCCGGCTGCTTCCCGGACGTGCCGTTCGCGCGCGGCGACTTCCCCTACCTGCGCGACACCGGCAAGCGGGTCAACCTGATGCTGCGCCTGGTCGCCGCCTGGAACCGGGTGGAGTACGTCGACACCTACGGGCCCACGATCGGCCACGACATGTGCAAGGCACCCGGCGTGCGCTGGATCGAGCCGCTCCGGCCCGCCTCGCCCGCGGCCCCCGCCCACCCCAACGCGCAGGGCGAGGCGGCGATGGCACGAGCGGTGCTGGCCGAGCCGGACCGGGGACACGGCCGGCGCTGAACCGGCCGCGCCCCCGCACCGGGGCTCAGTCGCCGAGCGCCCCGAGGACGACGCCCTGGGCCTCCTCCTGCACCCGCGCGAGGTGGTCCGGGCCGAGGAACGACTCGGCGTACACCTTGTACACGTCCTCGGTGCCCGAGGGGCGGGCGGCGAACCAGGCGTTGGCGGTGGTGACCTTGATGCCGCCGATGGGGGCGCCGTTGCCGGGCGCCTCGGTGAGGACGGCGGTGACCTCCTCGCCGGCCAGGGTGTCGGCGGTGACCTGGGCCGGGGACAGCTTGGCGAGCAGCGCCTTCTGCTCGCGGGTCGCCGGGGCGTCGATGCGGGCGTAGGCGGGCTCGCCGAAGCGCTGGGTGAGGCCGGCGTAGTGCTCGGAGGGGGTGCGGCCGGTGACGGCGGTGATCTCGGAGGCGAGGAGGGCGAGCAGGATGCCGTCCTTGTCGGTGGTCCACACCGAGCCGTCGCGGCGCAGGAAGGAGGCGCCCGCCGACTCCTCGCCGCCGAAGCCGAGGTCCCCGCTGAGCAGTCCGTCCACGAACCACTTGAACCCGACCGGCACCTCGACGAGCCTGCGGCCCAGGTCGCCGGCGACGCGGTCGATCATCGTGGAGGAGACCAGGGTCTTGCCGATGCCGGTCGCCTCCGGCCACTGCTCGCGGTGGCGGTAGAGGTAGTCGATGGCGACGGCGAGGTAGTGGTTGGGGTTCATCAGCCCGGCGTCCGGGGTGACGATGCCGTGCCGGTCGGCGTCGGCGTCGTTGCCGGTGGACAGGGCGAACCGGTCGCGCTGCTCGATGAGCGAGGCCATCGCGTACGGGGAGGAGCAGTCCATGCGGATCTTGCCGTCCCAGTCCAGCGTCATGAAGCGCCAGGTGGGGTCGGCGTGCGGGTTGACCACGGTCAGGTCGATGCCGTGCTCGTCGGCGATGCGGCCCCAGTAGCCGACGGAGGCGCCGCCGAGCGGGTCGGCGCCGACGCGCAGCCCGGAGTCCCGGATCGCGGCCAGGTCCAGCACGCTGGGCAGGTCGCGGACGTAGGCGCCGAGGAAGTCGTACCGGCCGGTGGTGTCGGCGGCGAGGGCGCGGGCGTAGGGGATACGGCGTACGTCCTTCAGGCCGCCCGCGATGATCTGGTTGGCGCGGTCCTGAATCCACGAGGTGGCGTCGGAGGGGGCCGGGCCGCCGCTCGGGGGGTTGTACTTGAAGCCGCCGTCGGCGGGCGGGTTGTGCGAGGGGGTGACGACCACGCCGTCCGCGAGGCCGTCCGTGCGGTCCCGGTTGTGGGCGAGGATGGCGTGCGAGACGGCGGGGGTGGGGGTGTAGCCGTCCTCGCTGTCGATCAGGACGGTGACGCCGTTGGCGGCGAACACCTCCAGCGCGGTGACCTCCGCGGGCTCGGACAGGGCGTGGGTGTCGGAGCCGAGGAACAGCGGGCCGTCGGTGCCCTGCGCGGCGCGGTACTCGCAGATCGCCTGGCTGGTGGCGGCGATGTGGTCCTCGTTGAACGCGGCCGCCAGGGACGAGCCCCGGTGCCCCGAGGTGCCGAAGGCGACCCGCTGGGCGGGGTCGTCCAGGTCCGGGTGCAGGGCGTAGTACGCCGTGACCAGACGGGCCACATCGACCAGGTCCTCGGGACCGGCCGGACGGCCGGCTCGCTCGTGCGCCATGGGTCCGCTCCTCCGCATCAGTGTTTCTTCGAACGCTGCTTCTTAGAACGCTCGGAGCCATTTTGGCTCGTCAGGGGCCGTACGGGCGAATGGACCCACGCGGCCCGGCACCCACTGTCGCGCACCACGGGCGCGCTCTGTTTCACCGGCGGGGAGCCCGCGTCCGGGTTCATCTGCCCAACCGCACCGATGTGCAAGCATGCTGGGGAGGCGAGGGGCCGAAGGGAGACGCGTGATTGGCGGGGATGCGCTGCTGCTGCGGCCGTGGCGGGCGGCGGACGCGGCGGAACTGGTGCGGGTACAGCGGGGTGACACGGCGCTGCGGCGCTGGACGGGGGCGGCCGTGGACGACGAGGCGGCCGCGCTCGCGTGGATCGCCGGGCAGGGACGGGGATGGGAGACGGGTGACCGGCTGGGGTTCGCCGTCGTGGCGGCTGGCTCCCCTGCCTCGTCCGGCCTCCCTGACGACTCCCCCGACGACTCCCCTGACGAGGAAGGGGAGTTGCTGGGCCACATCGCGCTCAAGGACGTGCTGTCCGGCGACGGCCGGGCCGAGGTCGGTTACTGGACGGCCGCGCGGGCGCGGGGCCGGGGCGTGGCCCCGCGCGCGCTGACGGCGTTGACCGGGTGGGCCTTCGACCGGGGGCTGACCCGGCTGGAGCTGCTGCACCAGATGGACAACACGGCGTCCTGCCGGGTGGCGCTCAAGTGCGGCTACGAGCGGGCGGGGGTGGTGCCCGCCGCGCCGCCCGAGTTTCCCCTCGACGGGTGCCTGCACGCGCGTCTTCGGGCCGGTCAGGGCAGGATGGCGTCCACGTAGCCGCCGTCCACGCGGAGGGCGCCCCCGGTGGTGGCCGACGCCTGGGGGGAGCTGAGGTAGACGACCATGTTGGCGATCTCCTCGGGCTCGATCAGGCGCTGGATCAGGGACTGCGGGCGGTACTCGCGCATGAAGACCCGCTGGGCCTCGTCCCAGGGCAGCTCCTTGTCCACGAGTTCGTAGACGAAGTCCTCGACGCCCGCGGTGTGGGTGGGGCCGGCGATGACCGAGTTGACGGTGACTCCGGTGCCCGCGGCCTTCTTGGCGAAGCCCCGGCTCACCGCGAGCAGGGCGGTCTTGGACATGCCGTACTGGATCATCTCGGCCGGGATGACGATGGCCGAGTCGCTGGCGATGTACAGCACGCGGCCCCAGCCCCGGTCGGTCATGCCGGGCAGGTAGAGCCGGGTGAGGCGGACGGCGGCTAGGACGTTGACCTCGAAGTAGCGGCGCCACTCGTCGTCGGTGAGTTCCAGCGGGTCGGCGGTACCGAAGATGCCGAGGTTGTTGACGAGGATGTCCACCTGGGGCAGGTCGCGCAGCAACTGCTGGGCGCCCTCCTCGGTGGACACGTCGGCGGCGGCCGCGACGAACTCGGCGTCCGGGGCCTGCTCGGCGAACTCGGCGATGCTCGCGGAGACGCGTTCCTCGTCGCGGCCGTTGACGGCGACGCGGGCACCGGCGCGGGCGAGGCCCAGCGCGATGGCGGCGCCGATGCCCTGCGTGGAGCCGGTGACCAGGGCGGTGCGTCCGCTCAGATCGAGATGCATGGTGCGGGGGTTCCTTCCGGTACGGATGCGGCGGCTGCGCCTGGGGGGTGCCTTGTCGCGAGCCCGGCGTGATCGACAAGACACCCCCAGTGTGCGGGGGCGGGGCGCGGCGGGCGGAGAAGTGCCGTCCGCCCGCGTGTTCGCCCCTCCCCCGTATCCGGCCGGGAAGCCCTGGTGCGCGGCCGTCAGTTCAGCTTGAACTTCTGCGCGGCGGCGCCGTTGCAGTCCCAGATCTGGAGCCGGGTGCCGTTGGCGGTCGTGCCGTCGGGTGCGTCGAGGCAGCGGCCGGACTGGGGGTTGCGCAGGGAGCCGTCGGCCTGCTGGACCCACTTCTGGCCGCCGACCCCGTTGCAGTCCCACAGCTCGACCTGGGTGCCGTTGGCGGTGCCGTTGCCGTTGATGTCCAGGCAGCGGCCGAGGGTGGAGAGCGAGGTGTCGGAGCGGTGGAACCAGTGCTGGTCGACGGACCAGGTCTGGCAGTCCCAGAGCTGGACGGCGGCGCCGTTGACCCCGGTGTCGTCGGCGGCCACGTCCACGCACTTGCTGCCGGGCGCGGCTACCGGTGCTCCGGCGTTGACGGAGAACTTCTGGGCGGCCGAGCCGTTGCAGTCCCAGATCCGCAGCCGGGTGCCGTTGGTCGAGGTGCCGTTGGGGGCGTCGAGGCAGCGGCCGGACTGGGGGTTGCGCAGGGAGCCGTCGGCCTGCTGCTCCCACTTCTGGCCGCCGACCCCGTTGCAGTCCCACAGCTCGACCTCGGTGCCGTTGGCCGTGCCGTTGCCGTTGATGTCGAGGCAACGGGAGATGGTGCCGAGGGAGGTGTCCGGGTTGTGGGTCCAGTGCTGGTCCTCGGCGTAGGTCTGGCAGTCCCAGAGCTGGACGGCGGCGCCGTTGACCCCGGTGTCGTCGGCGGCGACGTCGACGCACTTGCCGCCGGGGCCGGTGATGGTGCCCTGGGGGCCGCCTGGCACGTCGGTCCGGCCGGAGTAGCCGGCCGCGACGACGTTGGCCTGCACCGCGTTCTCGGCGGCGTCGGTGGGATAGCCGGAGACCATGGCGCCCTCGAAGAAGGTGCCCATGTTCCAGTTGCTGTTGTCGCCGCCGGTGCCGAGGATGATGCCGCCCTCCTGCTGCATCGGCCGGTAGCCGCCGCGCGAGGGCAGCGCGCCGTCCCACCAGGTGCTCAGGGCGCCGGTCTGGGAGTTGCCGCCCTTGAGGGCGTACCGGGTCTGGCCGTCGTTCTTCAGTACGGCGGTGACATAGGTGCTGCTGTTGCCCCGGTTGGCGGGGTTGGAGCCGTTGTCGCCCTGGAACATGCCGTTCTCCAGGTCGGCCTCGACCCAGGGGCCGTTGCCGGTGCAGGGGGCGAAGTAGCAGGTGGTGGCGATGGAGACGGCGTCCATGTGGCCGTTGCCGGTGTCGGCGGGGGTGCGCTCGGCGTTGCCGTAGTCGAAGCAGCAGGCGGAACCGACGTGGGTGCCGCTGGCCACCATGTAGACGCCCTCGGGCTGCCCGTCGACCGCGACGCCGGAGGCGGCGCCGTGGGAGCGGTAGCCGACGCCGGGTGAGATCCAGATGCCGTAGACCTTGTGGCCGCCCGCGGTGACGGGGAGTTCGCTCGCGTCGGCGGCGCGGTCGGCGCCCATGCCGGCGGTGCCGGCCGGGCCGGGGTCGAGGTCGTTGTGGCGGCTCGTCTGGTCGTAGATCTTCGTCATGCGACAGGTGGTGCCGCCGCAGAAGGTGTCCTGGCGGCCCGCGTCCGCGTAGCCGCCGGTGGCCAGGAGGCCGATGTCGGTGGCGGCGCCGTCCGAGGCGCGGGTGACCCGGTACAGCGGGCCGTTGTACCCGGCGAACAACGCCCGGATCGTGCTGTGCGCGGCGACGCAGGGGGTGCCGGCGGCGCCGTAGATGTCGCAGGGGGCCGACCCGGCGGCCTGGGCGGGCGCGCTGAGTCCGGCGAGGGCGCCGAGCAGCAGGGCGAGTACGGACAGGACGGCCCCGAGGCGCCCGCGAAGACCTGGTGACACGGCGGATCTGGATGCGCGCATCGTCTGCTCCTTCGGCCGGCCGCGTGGTGGGGAGGCGGAGTCGGTGACCCCTCACGGCCGCTCGGGAACGTACGAAGCGCGATCGAACACGTCAAGATTTGTTGCTTCAGACTTGTCCAGGGTTTTGCCTGTGTGGTGATTTGTTGCTTTGGGCGGACAGCTTCGAGCGGACGGGCGGTCAGCTTCCGCCCAGCAGACCCCGCATCGTCGCCAGGTCCGCGTCCTCCTGGGTCGCGCGGGTGCGGGGGCCGCAGGCGCGTAGGAGGCGGGTGAAGTCGGCGGCGGCAGCGGTGATGCGGGCGCCGAGGGCCGCGCCGTCCTGGGTGCCGAAGTCGCTGGTGGCGGCGTAGACGGGGCGCGGGGAGACGATCGCGTGGAGGTAGGAGAACATCGGGCGCAGCGCGTGTTCGAGGACGAGGGAGTGCCGTTCGGTGCCGCCGCTGGCCGCGATGAGGACGGGCATGTCGGAGAGGGTCTCCTCGGGGAGCACGTCGAAGAACGACTTGAACAGGCCGCTGAAGGACGCGTTGAAGGCGGGGGTCACCGCGATCACCCCGTCCGCCCCGGCGATGGTCTCGAAGGCCGTGTCCAGCGCCTCGCCGGTGAAGCCGGTGAGCATCGCGTCCATGATGGGGTGGGCCAGCGGGCGCAGTTCGACGAAGGACAGCTCCACCGGCTCGCCCTGCGCCTCGAGTTCATGGGTGACGGCCGCCGCCAGCCTGTCCGCGAGGAGCCGGGTGGAGGAGGGCTCGCGCAGCCCGCCCGTGATGATCGTGATCTTCATCGCGCCTCCGCGTCGCCTTCGTCGGTCGCGTCCTCGCGTGCGCGCAGCAGCGAGGCGTGGGTGGGGGCCGCCGGGGTGTCCGCGGGCCGGTCCTTGGCGAACTCCCGGCGCAGCACGGGCACGACCTCCTCGCCGAGCAGGTCGAGCTGTTCGAGGACGGTCTTCAGCGGGAGCCCGGCGTGGTCGATGAGGAAGAGCTGCCGCTGGTAGTCCCCCACGTACTCGCGGAAGCCCAGGATCTTCTCGATCACCTCGGCGGGTGAGCCCACGGTGAGCGGGGTCTGCCGGGTGAACTCCTCCAGCGAGGGCCCGTGTCCGTACACCGGCGCGTTGTCGAAGTAGGGCCGGAACTCCTTGACCGCTTCCTGGCTGTCGGCCCGCATGAACACCTGCCCGCCGAGCCCCACGATCGCCTGTTCCGGGGTGCCGTGGCCGTAGTGCGCGAACCGGCGCCGGTAGAGCTCGACGAGCTGTCGGGTGTGGGAGGCCGGCCAGAAGATGTGGTTGGCGAAGAAGCCGTCCCCGAAGTAGGCGGCGAGTTCGGCGATCTCGGGGGTGCGGATGGAGGCGTGCCAGACGAAGGGCGGTACGCCGTCCAGCGGGCGCGGCGCGAGGGTGAAGCCCTGGAGCGCGCTGCGGAACTTGCCCTCCCAGTCCACGGTCTCCTCGCGCCACAGGCGGCGCAGCAGGTTGTAGTTCTCCACGGTGAGCGGGATGGCCTGGCGGATGTCCTGGCCGAACCACGGATAGACGGGGCCGGTGTTGCCCCGGCCGAGCATGACGTCGGTGCGGCCGTCGGACAGGTGCTGGAGCACGCTGAAGTCCTCGGCGATCTTCACCGGGTCGTTGGTGGTGATCAGCGTGGTGGAGGTGGAGAGGATGATCCGCTCGGTCCGCGCGGCGATGTAGCCGAGCAGAGTGGTCGGCGAGGACGGCACGAAGGGCGGGTTGTGGTGCTCGCCGGTGGCGAAGACGTCGAGCCCGACCTCCTCCGCCTTGCGCGCGATGGTGACGGTGGCCTGGATGCGCTCCGCCTCGGTGGGGGTACGGCCCGTGGTGGGGTCGGGGGTGACGTCCCCGACGGTGAAGATGCCGAACTGCATCCCGGCCGCGCCGGTCGCTTCGGTCGACGCCATGCTGGGCTCCTTCAGACGCTTCCGCGGAACTGGCGTACTGAGGTGGGGTGTCCCGTCATCGGGTCCCGTCATCGGGTCCCGTAATGGTGTCACGCCGGGTGCGATCCGGCACGGGCGGGAAGGAGGCGGGGCTCCGGGGTGCGTGGGAGAATCGGGGGGTGTGCGGTCGTACGACTGGCATGCCGGAAATCAGGCGGTACGCACCGGCGTCGTACGGCCGTCGAGGACACGTGGATCGATCCGCCGGGAGGCTCCCGTGAGCGAACGTCCCGAGGCGTGGCCGGTGCTGGACCACGCGGAACTGGGCCCCATGATCGAGTATGTGAACCGGGTGGTTCAGGTCGCGGGCAAGTACTCGTTGGACGAGCCCTTCGAGGTCGGCTGGGGCAACATCGTGCTGGAGGTGACCCCGCGCGGGCTGCGCACGCCGGTGTACCGGCGGAACGGGGTGACCTTCACGGTGCACTACCGGCTGCTCGACGGTGACGTGGTGATCGAGACCGACCGCGCCGCGCGGACGCTGTCGCTGGGACGGACGTCGGTCGCCGACTTCTTCGCGGCCTTCTGCGAGGCCGCGTCCAAGCTGGGCGTCCCGCATCCACGCAGCGCGCAGATCTGCGAGATCCCCGCCGCCCCGCCGAACTTCGAGGACGACCGGACCGAGCGGGTGTGGGACGCGCACTCGGCACGGCTCATCTGGGAGGCGTTCGACCTCGCGACGGCCGGACTGGAGGCGTGGCAGGCCCCGTTCCTCGGGCACCGGCCGCGCGTCGGCGTGATGTGGGGCGGCTTCGACCTGTCGGCGACCCGGTGGCGCCCGAAGCGGACGGACCCCGAGCCCCAGGGGCCGCCGTTCATGCGCAACGCGCAGTTGCACGAGTACGTGTCGGTGGGGTTCTCCTTCGACAACACCCACGGCGACGGCAGCAGCCCGCTGGACATCGGGATGTACGCCTACATCTGGCCGCAGCCGGAGGGTCTCACCGGCCGGTCCTGGGGCGTCGAGGGCGCCGACTGGCATCCGGACCTCGGGCTCGCGCTGCTGCCGTGGCAGAACCTGCGGCGGCTGCCGGACCCGCACGGGGCGATCGTCCGGTTCGGCGACGCCGTGTACGAGGCGGCCGTACAGACCGCGGACTGGCCGACGGATCTGGTCGGGCCGCGGGTCGACGGCTGGTACATGAGCGAGCACCAGCCGTCCGAGCACGCCGAGCACGTGGGGCAGCAGGGCTGAGCGGGGCGGGCGTCGCGGGGATCAGCCGCGCTGGTCCCCGGCGGCCGGGGGTTCGAGCCTCCGGTTCTCCGCCAGCAGCTCGTCGTACTTGTGGGACAGCTCCTCGTACCGTTCGTCGTCCTCGTCAGAGTCGCGCTTGCGGCGGCTCAGGATGTACAGCACGACCGGTCCGGTAATCATCGAGACGACCGGGATCAGCGCCCACCACGGCATGGTTGTTCCTCCCCTGGGTGCGGCCGTCAGGGAGCGCGCCGCGCCGCTTCACCGGGAGGGTATGCCCTGGCAGGGCGGTCGCCAACACCGTTCGGCGCAAAGCCTCCGTGTCCCCCGCTCGTCATCAGGTGTTTCGCGTCAACCACTGGACGGACCGGCCGGTTCGCTTCTAAGTTCCCGTCTCAGCAGGTCACTTGTTCACGTCCTACACCCCTGGCGTGCACAAGTGCTCTGTCGTGCAAGGCAGTTGATGCATCACTCACCGTGCGATGCGAAAGGCTGTGGTGAAGACCGGACTTCCCGCGCCTCACGGCGCCCTTCCCGATCAGCAGGCCGTCGCGGCGCATCCGGGCCGCCCCCGCTTCCAGGTCCTCGGCCTGCTGGCCATCACCGACGGTCACGACACCGTCGTCCTCCAGCCCTCCAAACCGACCTCGCTGCTGGCCGCCCTGCTGCTGCACCCCGGTGCCGTGGTCCCGGGCGAGCTGCTCCAGCGCGTGGTGTGGGGCGACCGCCCGCCGTCCGGGGGGAGATCGGCCCTGCACACCTGTGTTCTCCGACTGCGCCGTCTGTTTTCCAAGTACGGGGTCGCCGACCACGCCATCGAGGCGGTGCCCGGCGGCTACCGGCTCCAGGCGGACGCCGAGACCCTGGACCTCCTCCACTTCCGCGATCTGCTCGGCCGGGCCTCGGCCGGCGACGACCCGGAGTCCGCGCTGCGGCTGGCGCGGGCGGCGCTAGGGCTGTGGAAGGGGCCGCTGCTCGGCAACGTCCACTCCGACGAGCTGCACCGCGACCACGTGCCGCGCCTGGCCGAGGAGCGGCTGCTCGCCGTGGAGCGGGTCTTCGACGGCGAACTCCGCCTGGGCAGACACCGGGAGATGATCGCCGAGGCCCGCGAGGCGGTACGCGGCCAGCCCGGCCACGAAGGGCTGTCGGCGCTGCTCATCGAGGCGCTGTACCGCTCGGGCCGCCGGGCCGAGGCGCTCGCGGAGTACCGGCGTATCCACGCCCATCTCACCTCCGAGCTGGGGGTGGAGCCGGGTGCGGCGCTGCGCGGTCTCCAGCTCGCGGTGCTGCGCGGCGAGCCGTACGGCGGGCGCCCGGCGCTGCCCGCGGCCGGTGTGCCGCCCTCAAGGGCCGCCGGGGCGTCGTCCGCGCTGGAGCGGGCCTCTCCCCCGGCGCCGGGCGCGCTGGTGCTGCGCGCGCTGGTGGACGCCGGGCTGCTGGAGGAGGACCCGTCGGGCCGCTACCGGGTTCACGACCTGCTGCGGCTCTTCGTCCAGGCGGCCGGCACCAGCCTCCCGGCCACCTCGCCGTATCTCCCGGCCACCGCACCGCACGATCCGGCCACCGCACGGCACGACCCGGCCACCGCACCGCACGACCCGGCGGAGAAGTCGCCACCGCCCGCCGGCTGACCGCTCCCCCGCTCTTCACGGAGGTTGACCAGCATGGCCCCTGCTCCCTCGTCCCCCGAGGAGATCGCCCGTTCGCGGCCGCGCATCCGCCGGGACGTCCTGTTCACCCGCACCCCGGACGGTGTGCTGTTCCACAACGCGCACGGCGGCTTCAACGTCGTGACCCGGTCCGCGTACCGCTTCGCCGCGCTGATCGTGCCCCATCTCGACGGCGAGCGGCGGGTGGACGAACTCTGTGCCGGCCTGGGGGACAAGCAGCGCGACATGGTGGTCCAACTCGTGCGCGCACTCTACGCGCGTGGTTTCGCCCGGGATGCCGGGCCAAGACCCACCGGCTCCACTTTGTCACCGCAGGTGACGGCACGTTTCGCCCATCAGCTCGACTATCTGGACCATTACGCCGACGACGCCCACGGCAGGTTCGCCCGCTACCGGGACACCCGTGTCGCGGTGCTCGGGGGCGACGAGATGGCGAGGTGGGCCGCGCTGGGCCTGCTGCGCAACGGCTGTGCCGCGGTGGCCGTCACGGTCGAGGACGCGGCGGAGGGCGCCCTCGACCACGAGCCCCGCGGCACGGCCGACCTGGACGCGGAGGTCGCCGGTCTCACCGAGGCGGGCTGCGCGCCCACGCTGGCCCGGCTGGGCGGGGGCACGCTGGGCTGGGCCGACCTGGACGGCTGGGACACCGTGCTGGTGACCGGCGCGAGCGCGCCCGCCCAACTGCTGCGGCTGCTCACCGAGGGCGTGCCCGAGGGACGGCGGCTGCTCGGGGCGTGGACGTTCGGGGAGCGGGCGGTGGTGGGGCCGGTGATGACCGCCGGGACACCGGGCTGCTGGTCCTGCGCCGCGCTGCGGCTGGGCGCCGGTTCGGACGCCGCCGACAGCGCCGACCTGTGGTCCGGCCTCGGTCCGGCCGCGCCGCTGGGGGCGCCCGCGCGGGTGCCCACCGGGCCGCTCGCGGGGATGCTCGGCAACCTGCTGTCGTTCGAGGTGTTCCGACTGATGACGGAGGCGCTGCCCGCCGAGACCCGCAACCAGGTCGTCGTGCAGGACCTCGACTCCCTGGACGTGCTGGCCGAACCGCTGCTGCCGCACCCCCGCTGCCCGTTCTGCGCCCACGGGGAGCCCAAGACCCCGGACGGGTCCGCGCTGCGGGTGCCGCACGCCGACGACGAGCCGGTGGCGCTGCCCGCCGACGGGCCGGCCGACGAGGCGGCGGCCAAAGGGGTGCTGGCCGCACTGGAGCAGCGGGACGTGCTGGTCCGCGAGGCGGCCGGGGTGTTCAGTGGCTACGCCGACGACGACTGGGAGCAGACCCCGCTGAAGGTGAGCACCGTACGGCTGGGCGTCTCCCCCGGCCGGGTGCAGGAGGTCTCCGCGATCGACGTGCACCATGTGGCCGGGGCCCGGCTCGCCGCGCTGTTCCGGAGCGCCGAAGTGTACGCCGAGCACGTGGTGCCGCCCCGGGTCGGCGGCGACGGGAGCCGGGTGGCGCCGAGTGAACTCGCCGTGTCCAGTGGGCTGGAGGTGCCCGTGGACCGGGTCGCCGCGTGGTCGCAGGCGACCTCGCTGCTGGACGGGCGGACCGTGCTGGTGCCCACGGGCGCGGTACGCACCCTGGGGGGCTGGAACGACGCGGGCCTGTTCGAGCGCACCTCGGCCGGTACCGGCGCGGCGGGCACCCCCCGCGCGGCCCTGGCCCGCGCCCTGCGCTCCGCGCTGGTCCATGACGCCCTGCGCCGGGTGATCCGCAGGGCGGCGCCGGTACGGCTGGTGGACCTCAACTCCCTCACCGGTGACGCCGAGTTGCTCTTCCTGCTGCGCTCGGCGGAGAACCTGGGCGTCACGGTGGAGGTGCTGGACCTGACCGGGGCGGGGACGGCCGCGCTGCCCGTGGCCCTGGCCCGCTGTACCGACCCGGAGAGCGGGGCGGTGCGCTGGGCGCCGGGCAGCGGGCTGCGGCCGCGCGAGGCGGTGCTGGAGGCGCTGCGCGATCTGCTCGGCGCGGAGCAGCTACGGCGCGCCGGGGCCGAGCCGGACCTCGGTGACCCGCTGTGGGCCGACCTGGAGGCGGCGGCGCTGGTCCCCGAGGGCGAGCCGGTGCCGTTGCGGGCGGACGGGACCGACTGGGCCGGGGTGCTGGACGCCCTGGCGACGGCCGGCCGGGACGCGTTCGCGGTGCCGGTGACCGCGCCGGACCTCGCGGCGGGCGAGATCCACGCCGTACGGGTGCTGCTCACCGGTGGCGGCTCCGGTGCCCACTGACACGGAGGCGGCGCCGGTCGCCGTCGATACGCCCTGGGACCAGGTGTGCGAACGGCTGACCGCCGCGCTCGCCGCCCGTGTCCCCGGCCGGCCCGCCGTGGTCACGGCACTGGGCGTCCGCGATGAACTCACGGACGAGACGGGGCAGTTCGTGCCCGGTGCGATCCCCGTCGGCCTCTACGGCCATCACGCCGTGGTCGGCCCCGCGGCCCCCGTCGGCGGCCGTGGCTGTCCGCGCTGTCTGGCCCGGCGCTGGCAGGCGGTGCGGGCCGGGTTCCTGCGGGACGCGCTGGAGCGGGGCGGCCCCACCCTGGCGACCGGCATTCCGCCATGGGGTGCCGACTTCGTGGTGGACGCGCTGGCCGCGCTCGTCTCTGCGGCCGACCTGCACCCGCGTGCCGTACGGCATCCGTGGGTGTGGCTGCTGGACCTGGAGACGCTGCGGGTCGCCCGGTTCCCGCTGGTGCCGGACGGTGAGTGTCCGGCCTGCGCGGACCGGCCGGACGACACGGCGGAGGGTGCCCGGATCGCGCTGGAGCCCGCCCCGGAGCACGCGCCGGGCAGCTTCCGTACCCGGCCGCTCTCCGCGTACGACCTGCCGCTGGAGGCGTTCGCCAATCCGGTGACCGGGATGCTCGGCCCGTCCGTGGCGCCCGATCTGACCTCGGCCTCCACCTCGTCGGCGGTCGGCGCCTTCACCACCCGCTCGGGTGCCTATCTGCGGGAGTGCTACTGGGGCGGCCACACCGGGGCGTACGGCACGAGTGTGCGCGTCGGGCTGCTGGAGGGGCTGGAGCGGTACGCGGGGATGCGGGCCCGTGCCCGGCGGCCGGTGGTCACGGCCACGCTGGAGGAGCTGGGCGACACGGCGGTCGACCCGCGGGTCACCGGCCTGTACCCGGACACCTTCGACGCGGACGCGGTCGGCGCGCCCCGGTTCGCACCGGACCGGCCCATCACGTGGGTGTGGGGCTGGTCGCTGCGGGACGCCCGGCCGGTGCTCGTCCCCGAGGTGGTCGCGTACTACCACGCGCCGGGCGGCATCCGGCGCCGGTTCGTGCAGGAGAGCTCCAACGGCTGCGCCTCGGGCGGGAGTCCGGCCGAGGCCGTGCACCACGGGCTGATGGAGACCATCGAGCGCGACGCCTTCCTGCTGGCCTGGTTCGGCCGGGCGCGGCTGCCCGAGATCGACCCGGCGAGCAGCACCCGGCCCGCGACCCGCGCGATGGTGGACCGGCTGGCGATGTACGGGTACCGGGCGCGGTTCTTCGACACCCGGATCAGCTTCCCGGTGCCGGTGGTGACCGCGGTCGCCGAGCGGGTGGACGGCGGGCCGGGGCTGCTGTGCTTCGGCGCGGGCGCCTCCCTCGACCCGGAGGACGCGCTCGCGGGCGGCCTGTGCGAGATCGCCACGGACTCGGTGAACCTGCGCCGCCGTACCGCCCGCGAGGAGCGGCGGCTGCGCCGGATGGCGGCCGACTTCGACGAGGTGCGGGTGCTGCACGACCATCCGCTGCTGTACGGGCTGCCCGAGATGGGCCGGTACACCGACTTCCTGCTGCGCGGCCGGGACGACGGTGACCGTGTCCCGCTCGCCTCGCTCGCCCAGGACCGTCCCCGGCCCGGCCCGGCGGATCTGCGCGCGGACGTGGAGGCGGTCGTGGCGGATGTGACCGCGCGCGGCTTCGACGTGGTGGTGGTCGACCAGACGGCGCCGGAGCAGCGGGAGTCGGGGCTGAGCACGGCCAAGGTGCTGGTGCCCGGTCTCCTCCCGATCGACTTCGGCTGGAGCCGGCAGCGCGGCCCGTGGCTGCCCCGTACCCGTACGGCGCTGCGGGAGGCCGGGCTGCGTACGGCGGATCTGGCGCCGGACGACTGCAACCCGGCCCCGCACCCCTTCCCCTGACCGCCCGCGCGGCAGTCCGCGCCAACGACATCCCGGGGCGCCCGGCCCGAACCGCCGGGGCGCCCGCCACAGACGAGCTGACTTAGGGAGTGACCATGGGATACGCCCATGAGTACGCGACCGCGGTGATGCGGCGGGGCAGGGCCCCCATGGAGCCGGCCGACTTCGTGCCGGACTGGGCCGACCGGCCCCGCAAGGGCAAGTACTTCCCCGGCGTGCCCTCCTTCCCGCTGCCCGACGGCGGCTGCGCGGACGACGCCACGCTGGGCCGGGGCCTGTTCGGCGAGCCGGGCACGGGCGCGTTCACGCTGCCCCTGCTGGGCGCGATGCTCCGGGACTCCTACGGGCTGACCGGACGCCGGCTGGCCGTGCAGGCCAACACGGACCTGGGGTCGCTGCCGTTCCACACCCACGCCAACTGGTCGCGCGGCACCGCGTCGGGCGGCGGGCTGTACCCGATCGGCGTGCACTGGGTGAGCGGCGCGAGCGGCCCCCTCACACCGGGCGTCTACTACTACGACACCCCGCACCACCGGCTGAACCGGCTGCTGTCCGGCGAGGTGACCGGCGAAGTCCGGGCCGCGCTGGGCGACTTGGCGGAGGCGGACACCGACCAGTTCCTGGTGCTGGGCGTGACCTTCTGGCAGAACGCCTTCAAGTACAACAGCTTCTCCTACCACGCCGTGACGATGGACATCGGCGCCCTGCTGGAGACCTGGCGGATGTGGGCGCGGGCGCACGGACTGCGGCTGGGCACTGCCTTCTGGTTCGACGAGCCGCGCATCGGGCGCCTGCTGGGGCTGGACCCCTCCGAGGACGGGGTGTTCGCCGTGGTACCGCTGCGCTGGGCCGCGCCCGCGCCCGAGGCGGCCGCCCCCGAGACACCGGGGGCGGCGGTGCGGCGGGTGCCGGACGAGCGTTCGCGGCGGACGCTGACCTTCCCGACCGTCGGCCGGGTGCACGAGGCCACACTGGAGGGCGCCGCCGACCGGCCGGCCCCCGGCCGGCTGGACCCGGCGCTCGCGGCTCCGGCCGGGCCCGGCGAGCGGGTGCCGCTGCCCGTCCCGGCCCCGCCGGCCACCACCGTGCGGCGGGCGCTGCGGGAACGGCGCAGCAGTTTCGGCCGGTTCAGCGCGGGCGCGCCGCTGGACCCGGCCAAGCTGGCGGTGACACTCGCCGCCGCCGTCGCGGCCGCCACGCTCGACAGCGACGTGGAGACACCGGGCGGGGCGCCGCTGACCCGGTTCCACGTCTTCGTCAACCATGTCCGCGACGTACCGCCCGGGCTGTACGAGTACGACCGGGACACCGGCGGGCTGGTGCTGCTGAAGGCCGGCGAGTTCGGGGCGTTCCTCCAGGAGAACTACTTCCTGGCCAACTACAACCTGGAGCAGGCGGCCGCCGTCCTGGTGCCGGTGGCGCGGACGTACGCGGTGCTGGACGCGGTGGGCGACCGGGGGCTGCGGCTGGTCAACGCCGCCGTGGGCGCCATCGCCCAGGCCGTCTACACCGCCGCCTCCGCCACGGGGACCGGCTGCGGGGTCGCGCTGGGCTTCGACTGCGTGTCGTACGCCGAGGAGTTCGGAGTGGCCGGCCGGGGCGAGGTGCCGCTGCTGATCATGATGATCGGCGAGGAACGGCCCCGGCCCGCCGACTACCGCTACGACATCGTCGCCCCATGACCCGCCCGACCGACCGCCTCCTGCCCGGTCCGCGGGAGTCCCGACCCGAAAGGGGCAGCACGGTATGAGCCCGGCCACCACAGCCGCCGACACCACTGTGACCCTGCACCGCCGTTTCATGCTGCGCGTGGCCGGTCTCCCGGCCGAGACCGTCTCGGTGCTGCGCGCCCCGGAGACCGCCGGCTGGGCCGCCCGCACGGCCGCCGAGGAGGACAGGCTGCGCGCCCTGGGCGCCCGCCTGAGCGACCCCCTCTCCGCCGCCGTGGGCGCCACCGAGGACGCGGCCCTGCGCCGCCGCCTGCTCGCCCTGCGCCGCCAGGTCTTCAACAACCGCCTCCCCGCCGACCTCCCCGCCGCCCGCGACCTCGCCTCGGGGCTCGGTGGCGACACCGGCGCGGACCTCACCGCCTGGCTGGACGCGCGCCTGCGCTGGGAGGAGCTGCGCGCCGAGGGCGAGTCGGTGCTCGGCGGCGCCCTGGCCCGCACCCGTGCGGCGCTGCGCGAGCTGGCGCTGGACGACGGGCTGCGCCGGGGCCTGCTGCTGGCCTCGCCCACGCTGGAGGAGCGGCTCGACGCGTTCGCCGCCGACAGCACCCCGGCGCCGGGCAAGCGGGCCCGGAAGATGGAGCGTTCACTGCTGTCGTACCTGTACCGGACCGCCTGCAAGACCAGCCCGTTCAGCACGCTGACCGGGGTCGCGCTGGGCGGTTTCGAGGAGGGCGGCGACCTGACGGAGGTGGGCGACGGCTGGACGAGTCACCCCCGGCTCAACGTGGTCGTCCTCACCCGGCTCGCCGAGCTGATCGTGGCCGACCCGGCCCGCCGCGCCGACCTGCCGGTGGCACCGGCCTCGGGCTGGACGCGGGACGACGACCGGGTGCGCTATGTCCGGCGGGCGGTCACGGCCGGGGACGACAGCGCGCCGGTCAGCTTCGACGCCGCCCGGGACCGGCTGTTCTTCCTCCGCCGGCAGGGTGCCCTCGACGGGATGCTGACGCTGCTGCGCGACACCGACGGCACCCTGACCCACGGCGACCTGGCCCGCTGGCTGGCCGCCACCACGGGCTCCGGCGAGGAGGAGGCGGGCCACTATCTGGCGGCGCTGCGCGAACTGGGCATGCTCCAGCTCCCGTTGCTGGACACGAGCGTGCACAGTGCCGACCCGCTGCGCGCCTTCCAGCGGGCGCTGCGGAGCCTGGGGGTGGAGTGGGCGGACACGGTCGCCGCCCGGCTGGAGGGCCCGGCCGGGGCGGTGGCGCGATACGGGGACGCCGATGTGCCCACCCGACGCGCCCTGCTGAAGGATCTCCGTACCGAACTCGCCGCTCTGCAAACCGCCTTGGGTGCCGAACGGCCCGTACTGCCGCAGACGTTGCTCTACGAGGATGTGTCCGCCGGTACCACCAGCGCGCCGCTCGCCGAGTGGGCCGAGCCGGTGGCCGCGCCGCTGCGGTCGATCGGCCGGGTGCTGCCCGCCTTCGACGTGGCGCTGCCCCAACAGCTCACCCTCAAGGGCTTCTTCGTCGCCCGGTACGGACGCGGCGGCCGCTGCGAGGACCTGCTGCGGCTGGTCCACGACTTCCACGAGGACATCTTCCGCCAGTACCTCCAGTTCACGGCGGCCAAGGACGACCACCTCCCGGACGGCAGCCACGCCCCGGAGGAGAACTGGCTCGGCGTCCCGGAGATCACCGCTGTCGACCGGGCCCGCACCACGCTCACCGCCCGGATGCGGGAGCGCTGGGCCGAACTCCCGCAAGGTGCCGAAGAGTTCGTGCTCGACGACGCGACCGTGGACGAGATGGCCGACGCGCTCGGCACCGCCGCGCCCGCGTTCCGTCCGCAGAGCCACTTCCTCCAGCTCGCCCGCCGCGCGGACGGCCCGCTGGCCGTGCTGAACAACTCCTACGGCGGTCTCTGCTTCCCCTTCACCCGCTTCACCCACTGCTTCGACGGCACGGACGGACCGGGGCTCACCAACTCGCTGCGCAACGCGCTGCGTTCGGTGCTGCCGCCCGGCGCGGTCCTCGCCGAGGTGACGGCCGGTGCCGCGACCACCAACCTCAATCTGCACGGCCGGCTGACCGACTACGAGATCGTCTGCCCCGGCGAGAACAGCACCGCTCCCGAGCAGGCCCGCCTCCATCTGGACGACCTGTACGCGGTGCACGACGAGACCGAGGACCGGCTGCTGCTGCGGTCCCGGCGCCTGGACCGCGAGGTCGTCCCGGTGTACCTCGGCTATCTGGTGCCGATGGTGCTCCCCGAGATCCCCCGCACCCTGCTGCTCCTCTCGCCCACCTCCCGCTCGGTGCCGGACGTGTGGCGCGGGGTGCCGGCAGGCGAGGCGACGGACGGCGTCACCCGGCGTCCCCGCGTCCGCCACCACGCGCTGGTGCTCCAGCGGCGCTCCTGGACCGTCGCCGACGGCCACCTGCCGCTGCGGGCGCCCGGCACCACCGACGCCGACTGGTATCTCGCCTGGCACCGCTGGCGGGTCCGGCACGGCCTGCCCGACCGCGTCTTCGCCACCGTCCACGAGGAGACGGCGGACGGCCAGGGCGCGGCCTGGTTCGGCGGGTCCAAGCCGCAGTACGTGGACTTCGAGAGCCCGCTCTCGCTCACCGCCCTCGAAGGGCTCCTCGCCGGGAAACGGCTCCGGACCGTTTTCGAGGAGATGCTCCCCGCCGAGGACGAACTGCACGTCACCTCACCGCGCGGGCGGCACGTGGCCGAACTCGCCGTCGAACTGCTGCCGGTACCGGCCGCCCGAACCGAAGAGGACGCCACTCCATGACGACCGCTCCCACCGAAGCCTCAGCCCTGCCCGGCCAGGCGCCCGGCGAGTGGCTGGCCGTGCACGTCTTCTACGCGGCCAGTCCCCGCCCGCTGCTCGTCCAGTGCGTCCGCCCGCTGGTCGACGCCCTCACCGAGGA
This sequence comes from Streptomyces sp. NPDC018263, assembly GCF_055562575.1. Lineage (NCBI taxonomy): Bacteria > Bacillati > Actinomycetota > Actinomycetes > Kitasatosporales > Streptomycetaceae > Streptomyces > Streptomyces sp. NPDC018263. The sequence continues at coordinate 775,377 of NZ_JBVHFA010000002.1, read as the reverse complement.
GGGCCTGCTCGCCGGGTACTTCTTCATCAACTACTGGCTGGAGGGCCCGCATCTGCGCCTGCGCCTGAAACCGGCCCGCGCCGCCGACGCCCCCGTGGTCCGGGAGCGGGCGCACGCCGCGCTGGAAGCGTTCCTGCGCGAACGGCCCGCGCTGTACGAGGTGAGGGACGGCTTCTTCGCCGACCTCTACGAGACCCTGTTCGCCCTGGAGTTCGGCGACGAGGAGCGCGCGGAGTACCTGGGCCCGGACGGCCGGATGCTGCTGCGCCCCAACAACTCCTTCGAGGACCGCCCCTACGAGCCCGAGTACGGCAAGTACGGCGGGCCGGCCGGGATCGAGCTGGCGGAGTGGCACTTCCAGCACTCCAGCGACCTGGTCATCGAGGCAGCCCGCTCGATGAACCTCCATCTGCGCACCGTGCTGCTCGGGCTGTCCGCCCAGTTGATGACGGTGATGGCCGGCACGTTCCTGCCCGGCGACGAGGCTCTGCTGGCCTTCCTGGACCGCTACCACACCTTCTGGAACCGGGCGTTCTCCGGCACCAACTACACCGCCGACGACGGCTACGACCGCGCGTACACCGCGATGGGCGAGAGCCTGCCGGGCCGCTTCCGGGACATCCGGGCGGCGGTCGCGGCGGGCGGGACCGAGCGGCTCCCGGTGTTCCTGCGCGGCTGGGCCGAGCACTGCGCCGAGCTGCGCGACCGGGCCCTGGCGCTGACCCGCGACGGCGAGCTGGTCTTCCGCTCCTGGGACGGCACCCGCGACCTGCGCCCCACCGACCCGGCGCAGGCGCTGCCGATGCTGCTCTCGCCGTATCTGCACATGACCAACAACCGGCTGAGCACGACCGTGCGCGACGAGGCGTTCCTGTCGTACGTGCTCGCCCGCGCCCTCAGGGACGGCGGTGCGCGGGGCGCCGGGGCCGACGCGGGCGACTCGCTGGCGGGCTGGCGCCGTGGGGGTGAGGGGTGACCACCGGGACGTTCCTGGCCGGCCGCCCCAGGGTGCGCCCCGATCTGGTGGCGGGGCCCCGGCTGGTGCGCGGTGCGGCCCGTATCCATCTGCTGAAGGACCCGCGTACCGGGCGGCGGCTGGAGCTGGGGCCGAAGGAGCACTTCCTGATCACCCGGCTGGACGGTTCCCGCACGCTGGAGGAGATCGGCGGCGAGTACGCGGGCGCGTTCGGGGCCCGGCTCGGGGAGGCGCAGTGGGGGCAGTTGCTCCGGCTGCTGCACGGGCGGGGGCTGCTGGAGGGCTCCCCCGCGCCGTCGGCGGCGCCCCCGGCCGGCCCGGAGCGGCCGCCGAACGGGATTCTGGCCGGGCGGACCCGGATGGTGGCGGACGCGCCCGCGCTGATGGACCGGCTGCACCGGCTCACCGCGCCCGTGCGACGACCGGCCGTGCTGGCGGTGCTGACCGCCCTGGCGGTGGGCGTGTTCGTCGCCGTCGCGGTGCAGGCCGGGACGCTGTGGCGGCAGACGGAGGAGACTTCACGGCAACCGGTGCTGCTGTTCGCCGTCGGCTGTGTGCTGTGGTGCGGGCTGGCCCTGCACGAGCTGGCGCACGGGCTGTTCGCGCGGGCCTGGGGCGGGCGGGTCACGGAGATCGGTCTGCGCTGGATCTGCTTCGCCACGTATCTGTACTGCGAGGTGGAAGACGTCCAGTTCCTCGGCAGCCGGGCCCGGAAGGTGGCCACGGCGTGCGCGGGCGTCTTCGCCAACCTGCTGTTCCTGGTGCCGTTCTACGCCGTGTGGGCGCTGCTCCCCTCCGGTGCCGAGGCGCGCCCCGCGCTGGGGGCGCTGCTGCTGCTCGGCACGGTCCTCGGGGTGGCCAACCTGCTGCCGCTGCCCCCGCTGGACGGCTACAAGGCGCTCGGGCACGCCCTCGGTGTCACCGCCCTGTCCGAGAGCGCCCGCACGTTCACCGGCCTCGCGGTGCGGGCGCTGTTCCGGCGGGGTCCGGGCCTCGCCGCGTACCCGCCGCGCCTGCGGCTGCTGTACGGCGGGTTCGCGCTGCTGACGGCGGTGCAGAGCGCGGCGCTGCTGGTGCTGTGCGGGGCGGCGCTGCGCACGATGCTGCCGGACGATCTGGCGGTGCTCGCCTGGTCGCTGCCGCCCGCGCTGCTCGCCGCCGTGCTGCTGCTGTGGGCGCTGGGCGGGCTCGGCCGGCGCCTGCGGGACCGGCGTACTTCCGGGGCGGCTGCGACCGCCTCCCCCACCTCCGAGCCGGGGCAGCAAACCCCGTCCGCGGCAACTCAGTTGAGGAAAGGCGAGATGAGCGCACCCGACAGCAGGACGGAGTCCGCCCCGCGCGGCACCGCTACCGAGACCGTCGTCGCCCTGGACGGCGTCAGCAAGCGCTACGGGGAGGTGACGGCGCTCGACGGCGTCTCCCTTCAGGTGCGCCACGGTGAGTTCTTCGGCATCCTCGGGCCGAACGGCGCGGGCAAGACCACCCTGGTGGAGATCGTGGAGGGCATGCGGGAGGCCGACTCCGGCCACGTCACCGTGTTCGGGCAGAGCCCCTGGCCCCGCGACATCGCCCTGCTGGCCCGGATCGGCGTCCAGACGCAGGCGTCGGCCTTCTTCGCCCGGCTGACGGCGGGCGAGCATCTGCGCACGGTGGCCGCGCTGTACGGCATGGCGCCGGAGGCCGCGAGGACGGCGCTGGAGCGGGTCGGGCTGACCGAGAAGGAGAACGCGCGGATCGACCACCTCTCCGGCGGCCAGCGGCAGCGGCTCGCGGTGGCCACCGCGCTGCTCAACGAGCCGGAGCTGATCTTCCTGGACGAGCCGACCGCCGCCCTCGACCCGGAGGCACGGCGTGAACTCTGGGAGCTGCTGCGGTCGTTGCGCTCGGAGGGGCGGACGATCATCTGCACCACCCACTACCTGGACGAGGCCGAGGCGCTGTGCGACCGGGTGGCGATCATCGCCGGGGGCCGGGTCGTCGCACTGGACTCGCCCCGCAGCCTGATCCGCGCCCTGGCCGCGCCGACCCGCCTGCTGGTGCCCGCCGACAAGCTCTCCCCCGGAGCCGCGCTCGCGCTGGCGGGCGTGGATCAGGCCACCGTGCAGGGCGGTGACCTGGTCATCGAGACGACGGTGCCCAACCGGGTGCTGCCCGCGCTCGGCGACCTGGTGGACATCGACTCGGTCTCCGTGCGCACCCCCACCCTCGAAGACGCCTACCTCTCGCTGACCGGCACCGGATCGGAGCACCACCGTTGAGCGCCTACGCCGCACTGACCAGGGCCACCTATGTCGCGAGCGTGCGCGACAGGACGACCCTCTTCTTCACCTTCGCCTTCCCGCTGGCCTTCCTGGTGCTGTTCGGCCTGATCTTCCAGGGCGACAAGGTCGACGGCGGGCTGGCCTCCATCAACTACATCGCGCCGGGCGTGCTGTCCTGGGGCGTGGGCAACGCGGCCGTGTTCTCGGTGGCGTTCGCCCTGATGCAGTGGCGCCGGGACGACCTGCTCCGGCTGATCTGGCGCACCCCGACCCCGCTGCGCACGCTGCTCGCCTCGCGGTGGACGGTGGCGATGGGGGTGGCGGTGGCGCAGACCGCGCTCTTCACCGCCGTCGCGCTGCTGCCGTTCTTCGGGCTGAGGCTGATGGGCCCCTGGTGGGCGGCGCTGCCGCTGCTGGTGCTGGGGGTGACCGCGTTCCTCGCCATGGGCCTGGTGGTCGGCAGCCTGGCGGACACCCCGGAGGCGGTCGCGGCCATCGCCAACCTGGTGATGGTGCCGATGGCGTTCCTGTCCGGCTCGTTCTTCCCGGACGACCTGATGCCGGGCTGGCTGCGCACCGCCGCCAAGGTGCTGCCGCTGCACTATCTCAACGACGGTCTCACCGACGCCATGGGCGGCCGGGGCGACCTCGGGGACATCGCGCTGGACTGCGCGGGCCTCGCCGTGTTCGCCCTGGTCTTCGGGGCGGTCGCCACCCGGATCTTCCGCTGGAGCAACCGGACATGACGACGACGATGACCCCACTGGAGGCCGCGCGGGCCGACCTCCACTCCCGGCTGGCGGCGCGCGCCACCGCCGCCGGGCTGCCCGCGCCCGCCGTCTCCCGGATCGGCGACACCAACGTGCTCGGCGAGACCGGGCATCCCGCCGACGCGGCCGCCGTGCACCTGACCGCGCAGGCCGTGCTGCTCGGCCCCTGGGGCGGCACCCCGGCGGCCGGTCCGGCCTGCGGGACCTGCCTCGCGATGCGCCGCCAGCGGCTGCGCACCCGTACCGAGCGGGAGGCGCTGGAGACCGGTACGCAGACCACGGCGGCCGGTGCCTGGCCGGTGCTGCCGGACCACACGGTGGACGCGGTGTGGTCGCTGCACCGGCTGATCGCCACCGGCGCCGCCCGGCACACCGCAGAGGGTCCGGACGCCGAGCTGCCGCAGGTCACGGAGCTGGACCTGGAGACGCTGCGGGTGCGGACGTTCCCGCTGCTGCCGGAGCCGATGTGCCCGCGCTGCCGTCCGTTCACCGAGGAGGCGTCTCTGCGTGCGGCGGCCGAGGCCACGCTGCCCGCGCCGGGCCCGCTGCCCCGGCCCCGCCCCGGCTCGTACCGGCTGCGCCCGGCGTCGGACCATCCGCTGCCGGTGAAGGCGCTGGCCAACCCGGTGTGCGGGGTGCTGGGCGGCGGCACCTGGATCGACGTCACCTCCCCCACCACCGCACCGGTCGCGGGCAGCGTCTTCATGCGGGGGTACGCCGGTCTCACCGACGTCACCTGGAGCGGCCAGGCCAACTCCTTCGCCCACAGCCGCGACCTGGCCTTCCTGGAGGGCCTGGAGCGGTACGCGGGCACCCACCGCCGGCACCGCGCACCGGTGGTGACGGCCTCGCTGGAGGAGCTGGGCGACCGCGCCCTGGACCCTCGTACGTGCGGGCTGTACGGTCCGCGCACCTATGCCGAGGACCCGATGGTCGAGCCCTTCGACCCGGCCCGGCCGATCCCCTGGGTCACCGGCTGGTCGCTGCGGGACGGCCGCCCGGTGCTGGTCCCGGCCAGGCTCGTCTACTACAGCGCGGGCACGGCCGCCGACAACTTCGTCTTCGAGTGCTCCAACGGCTGCGCCACCGGCAGCACCTGGGAGGAGGCGGCCTTCTTCGGCCTGCTCGAACTCATCGAGCGGGACGCCTTCCTGCTCGGCTGGTACGGCGACCTCCCGCTCCCCGAGATCGACCTGGACGCGGTGCGCTCACCGGGCGTCCGGGCGATGGTGGCGCGGGCCGCGCTCCAGGGTTACGACGTGCATGTCTTCGACAACCGGGTGGACCTCCCGGTACCGGTGGTCACCGGGCTGGCGGTCCGCCGCGACGACGCGCCGGGCTCCCTGGCCTTCGCGGCGGGCGCCTCCTTCGACCCGGAGACGGCCGTGGAGTCCGCGGTCTCCGAGATCCTCACCTACATCCCCCACCTGCCCGGCCAGGTCGCCGAGCGGCCCGCCGAACTCGCGGCCATGGCCGAGGACTTCGACCTGGTGAAGCGCCTGCCGGACCACGCGGCGCTGTTCGGGCTGCCCGCGATGCGGGTCCACGCCACCGGCTATCTCAAGCCGCCCCGCACGGCTTTGCCGGAGGAACTGTTCGCCGGCTGGGAGGAGCGGCGCCCGCGCACCGGCGATCTCCGCGACGATCTACTGCTGGTGCGGGACCTGCTGGGCGAGGCGGGCTGCGAGGTGATCGCCGTCGACCAGACCACGCCCGAGCAGCGTCGGATGGGGCTGCGCACGGTGGCCACGCTGGCTCCGGGGCTGCTGCCGATCGACTTCGGCTGGCTGCGGCAGCGGGCCCTGGCCATGCCGAGGCTGCGTACCGCGCCGTACCGGGCGGGAATGGTCCCGGCGCCGCTGGGGGAGGAGGAGTTGCGGCGGGTGCCGCATCCGTTCCCGTGAGCGGGGCAGGCGTTCTGCTCGTCGGCGCGCGGGCCGTCTCAGGGGCCCGCGCACACCGGCGGCCCCCGGCGCGCCGAGGCGGACCGGGGACCGTGGGTGCGGACGCCTGGGTCAGGCGGTGCAGGAGGTGGTGCTGGTGGTGCTGGAGCAGGTGCTGGTGGAGGAACAGCTCGTGGACGAACCGAGCATGACCTCGCTGGCGTCCGAGTAGTCGGTGATCTCGAAGGTCTCCGACTCCAGGTCCAGGATCTCCTGGGCGAGGGAGGCGAGGGTGTTGTCAGCCATGGTGGCTCCTTCCGGGTCAGGTGACCTGCGGCCGGCCGGGACGGCCCCGTCCGGTGGTGCGCTGAACCAGCCGGAGGAGCGTGCCCCCCGACACCTCCCTTTCTACGCGCGTCCGACATCAACTCCCTGACCGATGGCTGTCACTTCGCTGACACCCGTACGACGACCCCCTGGAGCCCCCCGCCGTGAGCAGCGACCAGTCCCGTCCCTCCGTGACCGCGTGCGGTGGTGTGCCGCCCGGTCTGGACGCCCTGCTGCCGTCCACCGCCGAGCTGTACCTCGACCTGCACCGGCACCCTGAGCTGTCCGGGGCGGAGGAGCGCACCGCCGCCCGGTTCGCGGAGCGGCTCGCGGGCGACGGCTTCCGCGTGCTGCGCGGGGTCGGCGGGCACGGCGTCGCCGCCGAACTGGCCAACGGCGACGGCCCGGCCGTGCTGCTGCGCGCCGAGCTGGACGCGCTGCCGGTGGCCGAGGAGACCGGCGTACCGTACGCCAGCACCGCGACCGCGCCCGGCCCGGACGGGCGGCCGGTGCCGGTGATGCACGCCTGCGGGCACGACGCCCACCTGGCCTGCGCGGCGGCCGCGGCCCGCTGGCTCGCGGAGCACCGGGACCGCTGGCGCGGCACGCTGCTGGTGGTCGGGCAGCCCGCCGAGGAGACGCTGAGCGGTGCCCGCGCCATGCTGGAGGACGGCCTGTACGACCGGATCACCGCCCCCGACGTGGTCCTCGCCCAGCACACCGCCGCCTTCCCGGCCGGGATGGTGGCGCACGCCGACGGGCCGCTGATGGCGGGCAGCGTGACCATGGAGGTGGTCTTCGAGGGGGACGGCGGACACGCGGCCACCCCGCATCTGACGGCCGATCCGCTGCTGGCGGCGGCCGGGACGGTGACCCGGCTCCCGGCCGTCGCCGCCCGGGAGACGGACCCGGCGGAGCGGCTGCTGGTCACCGCGTCCTCGCTGCGCGCCGGGGACGCCGGGCGCACCGGGAACGTCATAGCCACCCGCGCCGAGCTGCGGGTCACCGTCCGCGCCCTGTCGGAGGCGGCGCTGGTCCGCGGCACGGCGGCGGTGGAGCGGGTGGTGCGCGCGGAGGCCGCCTCGGCCGCGCCGGCACCCCGGGTGACCGTGCGCGAGCTGGCCCGCTCCGGCGTCACCCGCCCCGACCCTGGTGTCACGGCGGCCGTGCGCGCCGCCCACCAGGCCGCCTTCGGCGCCGCCCGCGTCACCGGCTGGCCCGCGTCGTCGGCGACGGAGGACTTCCCGCTGCTCACCGGCGCGGGCGGCCATCTGCACGGCCGGCCCGGCATCCGGGGCGCCTACTGGATGCTCGGCTCGGTCGGCCCCACCCAGTGGGCGGCGGCGCCCGGCACCGGGCCCGCCGAGAAGTTCCGCGGCCTCCCCCATAACCACTCCCCGCGCTATCTCCCGAGCGTCCGCCTCACCCTGGGCACCGGCACGGCCGCCCTGGTCACGGCCGCGCTGGCCCAACTGGACCCGGCGGGGAGGTGAGTCCGGCCCGCGTGGCCCGGATCACCATCCGGATGCCGGACGGCACCGGCGGCGCGCGGTCACGGCCCGTAGGCTGGTCCCCGTAGCTGGTTCGCCCCGTCCGCCAGGCGGGGTGTCGCAAGAGGGAACCCGGTGGGAATCCGGGACTGCCCCGCAGCGGTGAGCGGGAACGACCGCCGTCATACGCACTGGGTCCGACGTACGGAGCTGGGAAGCGACGGTCAGTAGGTGTCCTCCTGGGAGGACGCGCCCGCGAGTCCGAAGACCTGCCAACTGCCCGTGCGCGACCCGCTCGCGTACGGAGTTCCGGTGACCTCGAGGGCGGGTCGGCGTACGCAACCAGACGGACCACCGCGCCGCGGCGCGCGGGCCGGGCCCGGCTGGCCGTCACCCCTTCACGTGCTCGTCCCGTCGCCGGGACCTCAGGGATTCATCTCGTGAAGGAGATCTCCGTGACACCGAAGTCCGCAGCCGCGGCAGCACGGTCCACCGTGTACGGCTACCCGCGTCAGGGCCAGGACCGGGAGCTGAAGAAGGCGATCGAGGGCTACTGGAAGGGCCGCGTCACCGCCGACGCCCTCCGGGCCACCGCGGCGGACCTCCGCCGCACCACCTGGCAGGCGCTCACCGAGGCCGGTATCGACGAGGTCCCCACCGGCGACTTCTCGTACTACGACCATGTGCTGGACACCACCGTGATGGTCGGCGCGATCCCCGAGCGGCACCGGGCGGCCGTCGAGACCGACGCGCTGGACGGCTACTTCGCCATGGCGCGCGGTACGCAGGACATCGCGCCGCTGGAGATGACCAAGTGGTTCGACACCAACTACCACTATCTGGTGCCCGAGCTGGGCCCGGACACGGTGTTCTCCGCCGACTCCGCCCAGCAGGTCACGGAACTGAAGGAGGCCCTGGCTCTGGGCCTCACCGCCCGGCCGGTGCTGGTCGGCCCGGTCACCTACCTGCTGCTGGCCAAGCCCGCGCCCGGTGTCCCCGCCGACTTCGACCCGCTGACCCTGCTGGACCGGCTGCTCCCGGTGTACGCCGAGGTGCTGGCGGATCTGCGCGCGGCCGGGGCGGAGTGGGTCCAGCTCGACGAGCCCGCGCTGGTGCAGGACCGCACCCTGGCCGAGCTGAACGCGGCCGAGCGGGCCTACCGTGATCTGGGCGCGCTCCCCGATCGGCCGAAGTTGCTGGTCGCCTCCTACTTCGACCGTCTTGGCGAGGCCCTGCCGGTGCTGGCGAAGGCCCCGGTGGAGGGGCTGGCGCTGGACTTCACCGAGGCCGCGGCCGCCGACCTGGACGCGCTCGCCGCCGTCGGCGGGCTGCCCGGCAAGCGGCTGGTGGCCGGTGTGGTCAACGGCCGGAACATCTGGGTCAACGACCTGTCGAAGTCCCTCGCCACCCTGGGCACGCTGCTCGGGCTGGCCGACCGGGTCGACGTGGCCGCCTCCTGCTCCCTGCTGCACGTGCCGCTGGACACCGCCCCCGAGCGGGGCATCGAGCCGCAGATCCTGCGCTGGCTGGCCTTCGCCCGGCAGAAGACCGCCGAGATCGTCACTCTGGCCAAGGGCCTGGCGCACGGCACGGACGCGATCGCCGCCGAACTCGCCGCGAACCGGGCCGACCTGGCGTCCCGCGCCGGGTCCCCCATCACCCGTGACCCGGCCGTGCGGGCGCGGGCGGAAGCCGTCACGGAAGCCGACGCCCGCCGCGCGCAGGCGTACCCCGAGCGGACCGCCGCCCAGCGCGCCCATCTCCGCCTGCCGCTGCTGCCGACGACCACGATCGGCTCGTTCCCGCAGACCGGCGAGCTGCGCACCGCCCGCGCCGACCTGCGCGCGGGCCGGATCGACACGGCCGGGTACGAGCAGCGCATCAAGACGGAGATCCAGGAGGTGATCTCCTTCCAGGAGAAGACCGGCCTGGACGTCCTGGTACACGGCGAGGCCGAACGCAACGACATGGTGCAGTACTTCGCCGAGCAGCTCACCGGCTACCTCGCCACCCAGCACGGCTGGGTCCAGTCCTACGGCACCCGCTACGTCCGCCCGCCGATCCTGGCCGGCGACATCTCCCGCCCCGAGCCGATGACGGTCCGCTGGACGACGTACGCCCAGTCCCTCTCCGACCGGCCGGTCAAGGGCATGCTGACCGGGCCGGTGACCATGCTCGCCTGGTCCTTCATCCGCGACGACCAGCCGCTCGGCGACACCGCCCGGCAGGTCGCGCTCGCCCTGCGCGACGAGGTGAACGACCTTGAGGCGGAGGGTACTTCGGTGATCCAGGTGGACGAGCCCGCGCTGCGCGAGACGCTCCCGCTGCGCGCCGCCGACCGGCCCGCCTACCTGGCCTGGGCCACGCAGGCGTTCCGGCTCAGCACGGCGGGCGTCCGGCCGGAGACCCAGGTCCACACCCACATGTGCTACGCCGAGTTCGGTGACATCGTCCAGGCCATCGACGACCTCGACGCCGACGTCATCAGCCTGGAGGCCGCCCGCTCCCACATGCAGGTGGCCCGCGAACTCGCCGCGCACGGCTACCCCCGCGAGGCGGGTCCGGGCGTGTACGACATCCACTCCCCGCGCGTGCCGAGCGCCGAGGAGGCGGCCGAGCTGCTGCGTACCGGGCTCAAGGCGATCCCCGCCGAGCGGCTGTGGGTCAACCCGGACTGCGGCCTGAAGACCCGCGCCTGGCCGGAGACCCGGGCGTCACTGGAGAACCTGGTGGCGGCGGCCCGTACCGTGCGGGGTGAACTGCGCTAGCCCGACTGCCCGTTCGTCCCGGCCCCCGCTGCGGGGCCGGGACGAACCCATGTGATCAGGAGGTTCCCCGGATGACCAGTCGCCTGCTGCTCATCTCCCCCGCCATCGGCCCCGCCCTGCGAGAAGCCCGCTTCTACGACGGCTCCTCCTCCATCGACGAGGCGCCCGCAGCGAACGGGGCACTCCCGAAGGCGGCACACGTGGTGCTGTCACCCGGCGCACGGTGCCGGGCCACGGCCGAGGCGCTGGGACTGCGGGGCGTGACGGCGGCCGAACTCGCCCCGCTGGACGCCGGACAATGGCGCGGACGCACACTGGCCGAGGTCTCCACGACGGAACGGGAAGCGCTGACCCGCTGGCTGACCGACCCCGACCACCCGGCACCCGACGGCGAGTCGGTCCACCAGGTGTGCACACGAGTCGGCCACTGGCTGGCCTCACTCCCCGAGGGCCGCACAACCGCCGTCGCGGAGCCCGAGGTGATCCGCGCGGCCGTGGTACACGCCCTGAACCTGCCCGCCGAGACGTTCTGGCGCCTGGACGCGCCCCCGCTCACCGCAACGGAGCTGTCGGGACGATCCGGCCGCTGGAACCTACGACTGGGACGCCCGCTCACGGGTGAGAGCCTGTCCTGTCGTCGACCTGGAAGGTGATGACGTCGACCTCGTCGGTTCCCGCCAGCTCCGGGTAGTGGCTCGCGAGGGCTTTCCGGAGTTCGGCCGCGGTCGTCAGTCCCTCGGCTCGGGCGTCCTGGTCGGTGAGGTCGCCGGCCGGGCAGTGCCTGATACCGGTCACCTCCGCCGGCAGGACGACTTCGGGGTCGCTTTCGAACACCAGCCGTGCGGGGCCGAGTTGGGCCGGGTCCCGGAAGCGGGTGGTCCTGGTCTTGGCGCCGGAGCGGACGTCTTCGAGGTAGCGGGGGTGGAACCGGATGATCGAGGGACCAGCCGTCTCGGGGTCCTGGCCGAGCGACGGGTCGAGACCGTTCATGCCTTCCGGGGTCCATTGCTGAGCCAGCGGCATCAGGTCGGCGGCGAGCACGGACCGGAGCCCCGCAGGGGTGGGCACGATGACGCGCATGGTGGGGTAGTAGTCCACGAACACCTGCCGGTCGCGCCCGCACGGGCCGACGACCCCGCGCCCGTGGTTTCCCACGGCGACGATGCAGCGCATCTGGCGGGCGCCCTGGGCCCGTGCGGCTCCCAGAGCCACGAGTTCGGCACAGGGTCCGCCGGTGAAGTGGTAGAGGTTCACGCCCGCGAACACCCGGTAGTCGGCAGCCATGACCGCGGCGCCCATCGTGTGAATCCCGTCCTCGTCGGGCCCGGCGTCGGTATGCGCGTCAATGGTGCGGCGCGCCAGCTCCACGAGTTCACGCTCGTCATCATCGAGAGCTCGTGCGGATGGCGGTACGTACACGGTGTCGGCCTTCCCCGTCGTCAGCGGTCGCCGAAGATCATTCCATCCCACGTGGATGGGCTCCACGGGATTTCGGCTTGGCTCGACCGGGCCGATGAGAGGGGCCCCGGATTTCTCCGGGGCCCCTCTCATCGTCACGTCACCGGCTCAGTGGGAGGCGGCGACCGCCTGGGGCGCAGGGCGCTCCGTCGTGGGGCGGGGGTTCAGCAGGCGTTCGGCCAGTTCGCCGAAGAGGAGGGCGAATCCGGCCCACAGCACTGTCTGGATGGCCAGTGCGGAGAGACGGAAGCGCCACAGGAGGGTGGCCGGGAAGTGTTCCGGCACCTCGTTGACGACCGGCAGGAAGGCGTACGCCAGGCCGATGGCCACGGCGAAGCCGGCCACGGCGGCGAAGGTCGCGTACCAGTTGCCCAGGCGCGGGGCGAGCCGTTTGCCGAGCAGGGTGGCGCCGATGGCCAGGAGCACGCTGAGCAGCATCATCAGGAAGTACAGCGTGGTGCGCTTGCCGATGGTGTCCGCGTCGCCGACCGACGGCGGGTTGGCCGGGTACTTCAGGAACGGCACCACGTACACGGCGAGCAGCGCGGTGCCGGACAGCAGCAGCGCCGTCGCCCGGGGCCCGAAGCGGCCGACGCGGCCGAGCGCGAAGCAGTAGGCGAGCGCGGCGATGCCGCCGAAGGCGACCCCGTAGACGAGGACGCCGGTGGCCAGTCCGGCGGTGGACTGGAGCGAGCGGGAGACGACTTCGACCTCGTGCTCGTGGGAGTGGTGGCCCTCGAAGCTGATGGCGCTGTCCACGTCGGGTTCGCCGAGGAAGTACGCGGCGATCAGGGCGAGCACTCCGGCGCCGAGGCCGGCGAGCATGCCCCGCACGAGGAGGTTTCTCACGGTTGCGGAGTTCATGGGTGCGCGGCGTCCCTCGCGTCAGTGGCAGGGGAAGCCGAGCAGGTGGCGGGCGTCGTGCACCCACTCGTGGACGTCCGTGCCGTTGAACACGGAGGTGGCGCCCTGCTCGGCGCCGACGAAGTACAGCAGGACCAGCATGAGGACACCGAAGAAGACCGCCCAGGGCGCTATCTCCTTCAGCGGCAGCTTGGCGGGAACGGCGGGGTTTCCGGCTGTCGGCTGAGCGACGGACTGCGCCATGGCAGTACCTCCTCTGGGAGTTCGCGTCCCATCTCGGTGGTGCACAGGACGACGGCCACGGGTCTGACTCGCGCGGTCCCTCGCGGGAGCGCGCACACAGTGGCGCGACCGTGCCGGTTTCCCACCGGCTTCCGTTTCGCCGTCGTCGATATCGCCCCGACGGTACCGCGTGCGCCCTGCCGGGCCAAGACCGCGCCCCCACGGGTGATCTTCCTCTCCCGAGGGGGCGTCCTCACGGGGTACGGATCAGAAGTCGTCGGCCCCGTTGCGCAGTTCGGTCGTCCAGTAGCCGGTGAGCGCCTTGGCCGGGTCGACGGCGAGGCCGCCGCCGGCCGAGGAGTCCACCGCGATGACGGTGGAGTCGCCCTCCAGGATCAACTGGAAGGCGTTCACCAGCCCGTTGTCCTCGTCCACACCGCCGTCGGACAGCTTGACCAGCACGAACGCCGGGTCACCGGGGCTCAGCACCGTCGGCACGGCCGGCTTGCTCTTCGCCACGGACGGCACGTCCTGCTTGTGGCTCTCCAGGAACTGGATGTGCGGGAACCCGGCCATCTCGCAACGGTGGTTGGAGGTGTTCCGCGCGGTCAGGATGATGTGGGTGTACGGCGGCCCGTCCTGCCGCTCGGAGCTGACCTTGACGTCCTGCGCACGGCAGAGGGGCGTGGTGGTGCCCTTCTTCGCCCCGGAGGAACCGGAAGAGCCGGAGGAACCGGAAGCACCGGAAGCACCGGAGGAGCCGGCAGAACCGGAGGAACCGGAGCCGGACGTGTGCGCAGTCCCCACGGCGGCAGCGCCACCGGTGCCGGTGCTCGTGGCAGCGGCGGGCGCGGAAGCGGCGGCGGAGGCCGTGTTCCCGGCGACGGGCGCGGACGCCCCCTCGGTCTTGGTGCCCTCCCCGCTCTGGCAGGCGGTCAAGGACAGCGCGAGCGCGGCGGAAGCGGCGACGGAGAAGAGTGCCGTACGGCGCGAAGCGTTCATGGTGGTTTTCCCCCGAGAGGTGAAACGTCGACAACGGCCCTTCCGGACCGCCGGCCAGCCACTGACCTGCTGACATCTCCACTCTCACCGCCCTCGCTGCCGTCCCGCTGACGTCCCGCTGACGCCCCTCTGACGCCGAACCGGGCCCGCTGCCGGAGGGGGTCGGCGGATCGGCCCTCACCAGCATCGCGGCGACCACCGGCCATCCCGCGACAGCCGGTCCTACAGGTTCTCCCCCGCCAGCCTCCGTACCGCCTCCTCGTGGCGTTTCCGGTGGTCCGACCGGCCGCTCACCCGCAACAACGCCTCCAGGGCTCGTACCGCGCCCTCGTCGAAGCCGGCGGATTCCGCTTCGTCGGCGGCGCGTTCCAGGAGGTGGAGGGCTTCGGGTTCCTGGCCGAGGGCGAGGTGGGCCTCGCCGCACACCGTGTGGAGGAGGGAGGTGCGGGCGGCTTCCTCGTGTTCGGGGCCGAGGTCCAGGGCGGTGCGGGCCACGTGGAGAGCCTCGTCCGGGGCGCCGGAGGTGAGGTGGGCGCGGGAGAGGTGGAGGAGGGCGAGCATCTCGGTGTGGGGGTTGCCCTCCTCGCGGGCCAGGGTGGCGGCTCGGGCGCAGTTGGCCAGGGCGGCGTCCAGGTCGCCCTGGGCGGACTGGACCACGGCCAGGTTGACGAGGGCCGTGGCCTCGCCCAGGCGGTCGGCGGTGCGGCGGGCCAGGGCGGGTGAGGGTTCGAGGAGGGTGAGGGCGTCCGCGAGCCGCCCCTCCTCGCTGAGGACCCAGCCCAGCAGGGTACGGACGCGGGACTCGGCGTACGGGTCCGCCACGGCCTCGGCGCACTCCAGGGCCGTGTACAGCAGCGGCACCCAGTTGTCCCGCGAGCGCCACACCACCTGGGGCCACTGGAGGAGGATGATCCGCCAGGCCCGGTCGTCCAGTCCGGCGGCCCGCGCGGCGGTCACCGCGCGCGCCAGGTCCTCCCGCTCGGCGGCCAGCCAGTCCATCGCCTCGGCACGGTCGGCGAAGTCCCGCACAGCAAAGGGGCGCCGGAAGTCCCCGGGCAGCGAGAAGCAGGGCTCGCCGCCGGGCTGGGCCGTCTCGGCGGCGGCGAGGGCGGTGGCGATGTAGTGGTCGAGGACGCCGGTCAGCGCCTGGGGGCCGGCCGCCGGGTCGAGGTCGCGGGCGTAGAGGCGTACGAGGTCGTGGAGTTCCCAGCGGCCGGGCGCGGTCTCGGTGACGAGGTGGGCGGCGCCGAGCCGTTCGAGGGCGCGGGCGGCGGCCAGGGGGTCGGTGCCGGAGAGGGCGGCGGCCGTGTAGGGGTCGAAGTGGGTTCCGGGATGGTGGCCGAGCCGGCCGAAGTGGTGCGCGGCCTCGCCGGGGAGGTGCTGCACGGTCAGGCGGAGGGCGGCCGGCACCCCGGTGTCGTCGACGGCGAGCTGGGCCAGCCGGCCGCGCTCGTCCGCGAGTTCGTCCGCGAGGTGGGCGAGACTCCACTGCGGGCGGCCCGCGAGCCGGGCCGCCGTGACCCGGAGGGCCAGCGGGAGCCCCCCGCAGAGTGCGGCGAGCCTGCGCGCGGCCACCGGTTCCCCGGCCACCCGTTCCTCACCGAGGACGCCCGCGAGCAGCGCCGTACCGTCCTGCGCGTCCAGCATGCCGAGGGGGACGGGCCGGGCCGCGTCGGAGGCGATGAGCCCCTCCAGGCGGTGGCGGCTGGTGACCACGGTGACGCAGTCGGCGCCCCCGGGCAGCAGGGCGCGGACGGTCGCGGAGTCGCGCGCGTTGTCGAGGACGACCAGCAGCCGCAGCCGGTCGGTGAGGCTACGGAAGAGCGCGGCGGCGGCCGCGGCCGATTCCGGTATCCGGCGCGGCGGCACCCCGAGGGCGAGCAGGAACTCGCGCAGCACCTCGGTCACCGCCGGCTCGCCGGTGTCGCTGAAGCCGTGCAGGTCGGCGAAGAGCCGCCCGTCGGGGAAGGCGTCGGCGTTGCGGTGCGCCCACCACAGGGCGAGGGCGGTCTTGCCGACCCCGGCGGGTCCGGTCACCAGGCACACCGGCGCCTCCCCGGCGGCGGCCCGGCCGAGCGCGGCGAGTTCCGCGCCCCGCCCGTGGAAGCCGCGGGGCGCGCGGGGCAGCAGGTCGGCGTGCGCCTCGGCGGGCACGAGAGCGGGGCGCGGCGGTACGGGCGGCCGCACCGGTTCGGCCTCGGGCTTGGGCTTCGGACGCGCGGCCAGCAGCTCGGGTACCGGGTCGCCGCGCAGGATCAGCCCGTAGGCGTCGGCGAGTTCACGGCCGGGGTCGATGCCGAGTTCGTCCGCGAGGAGTCTGCGGGTGCGGTGGAACCAGTCGAGCGCCTCCGACTGCCGGCCCGCCTGGTACAGGGCGGTCATCAGCGCGGCGGACAGCGACTCGCGCAGCGGATGCGCGACGGCCTCGGTGCGCAGGACGGCGGCGGCCCGGTGATGCTCCCCCAACCTGCCGTAAGCGAGCGCCAGGTGCTCCACGGCGGAGAGCCGGGACTCCTCCAGCGAGTGCGCGGCGGCCTGGAGCGGCGGTCCGGCGAAGGCGCCGCCGAGCGCGGGGCCGCGCCACAGCGCGAGGGCGTCACCGAGCATGAGCACCGCGTCGGCGGGGTCGCGCTGTTCACGGGCGAGGGTGAGCAGTTCCTCGAACCGCTGGGCGTCGAGCAGGGTTTCCGGCAGCCGCAGCGCGTAGGCGTCCCCGGCGGTGAGGAGTTCGACGCCGTACGCCTCCGCGTCGCCCTCGGCGAGCAGGGCGCGCAGCCGGGACACATGGCCCTGGATGACACCGCGTGCCTGGCTCGGCGGCTCGTCGTCCCACAGGCAGGCGGTCAACCGGCCCATCGGCACGGGGGTGTTCGCCGACAGCAGCAGCGCCGCGAGCAGGCTGCGGCGCTTGGCGGGGCCGAGCGGCAGCGGCCCCCGGCGGGTGTCGACGGAGACGGTGCCGAGCAGCCGGAACTCCACGGGGCGGTCCTTCCGAGGCGGCCGGTACAGGAGAAAACAGCAGCATATAGGGGGGTTGTCCGGCGCCCCGCGCGGGATTCACGCCGGCCTTTGCGTACGCTGCTGCCCGTGCCGTCCTCCCGTTTCCGCCGTGTCGCCGTTCTCGTCCTGGAGGGCGCCAAGCCGCTCGACGTGGGTATCCCGGCGCAGGTGTTCACGACCCGCGCGAGCATGCCGTACGAGGTGCGGGTGTGCGGGGCGGCGCCGGGGCTGGTGACGGGCGGCGACGGTCTGTCGTACCACGTGGCGCACGGCCTGGAGGCGCTGGAGTGGGCGGACGTGGTGTTCGTGCCGGGTTACCGCTTCCCGGACCGGGAGGACCCGCCGGATTCGGTGGTGGCGGCGCTGGTCGCGGCGCACGGGCGGGGCGCGCGGCTCGCGGCCATCTCCACGGGGGCGTTCGCGCTGGCGGCCACCGGTCTGCTGGACGGCAGACGGGCCACCACGCACTGGCACTACGCGCGCGCCCTGGCGGCCCGCTACCCACTGATCCGGGTGGACGAGAACGTGCTGTTCGTGGACGAGGGCAGCGTGCTGACCTCGGCCGGGGCCGCGTCCGGCATCGACCTGTGCCTGCACATGCTGCGCGGCGAACTGGGCGTGGCCGCGTCCAACCACGCGGCCCGGCGGCTGGTCGCGGCGCCGTACCGCAGCGGGGGCCAGGCGCAGTACGTGCCGCGCAGTGTGCCGGAGCCGCTGGGCGAGCGGTTCGCCGCGACGCGGGAGTGGGCGCTGCACCGGCTGGGCGAGCCGCTGAGTCTGCGGTCGCTGGCCCGGCACGCGGCGGTGTCGCCGCGCACGTTCTCCCGGCGGTTCGCGGAGGACACCGGGTACACGCCGATGCAGTGGGTGACGCGGGCGCGGGTCGACCTGGCGCGCGAGCTGCTGGAGCGTTCGGAGCGGAGCGTGGAGCAGATCGCCGCCGAGGTCGGGCTCGGCACCGGCACCAACCTCCGGCTGCACTTCCAGCGGGTGCTGGGGACCACGCCGAGCGACTACCGGCGGACGTTCGCGCGGGGCGAGTAGCCCTGGCGCGATCCTTGTGAACCGTGGCGCTCCTGCCACTGCCGCGTACGGTCCCCGCCCGCGAACCTGGTGGCGAACGGAAGGGACACCATTCATGACGCGCATCGCCATCAACGGATTCGGCCGCATCGGACGCAACGTGCTGCGGGCTCTGCTCGAACGCGACAGTGACCTCGAGGTCGTCGCGGTCAACGACCTCACCGAACCCGCGGGGCTGGCCCGGCTGCTGGCCTTCGACTCGACGGCCGGACGGCTCGGGCGCCCGGTGGAGGTGGACGGCGACACCCTCGTGGTGGACGGCCGCCGCATCAAGGTGCTCGCCGAACGCGAGCCGGCGCAGCTTCCCTGGGCCGAGCTGGACGTGGACATCGTGCTGGAGGCGACCGGCCGCTTCACCTCGGCGAAGGCCGCGCGCGCCCACCTCGACGCGGGCGCGAAGCGGGTGCTGGTGAGCGCCCCCTCGGACGGCGCCGATGTGACGCTGGCGTACGGGGTGAACAGCGACACCTACGACCCGGCCCTGCACACGATCGTCTCGAACGCCTCCTGCACGACCAACGCGCTGGCCCCGCTGGCCGCCGTACTGGACGACCTGGCGGGCATCGAGCACGGCTTCATGACCACCGTGCACGCCTACACCCAGGAGCAGAACCTCCAGGACGGCCCCCACCGCGACCCGCGCCGGGCGCGCGCGGCCGGCGTGAACATCGTGCCGACGACCACGGGCGCGGCCAAGGCGATCGGCCTGGTCCTGCCGAACCTCGACGGCAAGCTGTCGGGCGACTCGATCCGGGTCCCGGTGCCGGTCGGCTCGATCGTCGAGCTGAACACCACGGTCGCCCGCGACGTCACCCGCGAGGAGGTGCTCGCCGCCTACCGCACGGCCGCCGAGGGCCCGCTCGCCGGTGTCCTGGAGTACTCCGAGGACCCCCTGGTCTCCTCCGACATCGTCGGCAACCCTGCCTCCTCGATCTTCGACTCCGCCCTCACCCGCGTCGACGGCCGCCACGTCAAGGTCGTCGCCTGGTACGACAACGAGTGGGGCTTCTCGAACCGCGTGATCGACACGCTGGAGCTGCTCGCGCGGTGACCGGGGGAAACTCGCTGGCCTGGGCCGGCGGGTACGTGTGACGGTTCGGTGCATGGGCAACTCCAGGGCGTACCCCGTGTTCCGGACCACCGACAAGCCGACGGCGTTCGCACAGGCCGTGCGCCTGTGCACGCTGCTGGCGCGGCGGGACGACGAGGTCTTCCTCACCGCCGATCTGCTGACGGTCGCGGACGTCCGGCAGATGGCCGCCGCCCTGCCCGGCACGACGGTCCGCGTGGAGGTGCGGACGGACCCCTCGGGTGAGTCCGTCTGGGCCGACCTCGATCCGACGACGGCGGCCGACTCCGAACTCCAGCCGCATCTGCCGCTGAACATCGGGGAGTTCTACCCGGCCAAGAGCGCGGATCAGCGCTTCCTGACGGCTCTGGGCGAGGGCACCGCCTCCGTCCAGTGGTCGGGCTCGTGGCCGGAGGACCCGGACGCGGACCAGCACGGCTCGGCGAAGTACGACGGCGTCCAGGTCGTGTTCCACGGCGACCGGGCGCAGGCGGATCGCTGGACCGAGCACCACACGGTCTTCGTCCACGTCAGCAACGGGGGCGACCTGCCCAGAGCACAGAAGCTCGCCGCCCACATAGGCGGCGAGGTCCTGGGCGAGGCTCAGTTCGGTATCTGACGGGCGGCCCCCAGATACCGCAGTGCCGAGGCCGCCGCCCCCGCCCCGCACATGCCGTGTGCTCCCGGCCCGGGCGGGGTGGCGGCCGAACAGAGGAAGACACCGGGCAGGCCGGTCGCGTACGGGTCGAGGGCCGGGCGGGGGCCCAGGATGAGCTGGGGGACGGTCTTCGCGCCGGTGAGGATGTCGCCGCCCGCGAAGTTGGCGTTGGCGGCGGCGAACCCGGCCGGGGTGGTGGCGCGCAGGCCCACGATCCGGTCGCGGGCGCCGGGGGCGAACCGTTCGATCTGCCGCAGGATCGCCTCCGTGGCGTCCCCCGTGTAGCCGTACGGCACATGCGCGTACGCCCAGACCGGGTGCACGTCGCCCACCGAGCGGCCGGGGTCGGCGAGGTACTGCTGGCCGACCAGGACGAAGGGCCGCTCGGGCATGCGGCCGGCCGTGACGTCCCGCTCGGCCCGCGCGATCTCCTCCAGCGTGCCGCCCAGATGGACGGTCCCGGCGTGCCGGGCCCTCTCGTGGGTCCAGGGGAGCCCGCCCTCGACCGCCAGGTCGATCTTGAAGGCGCCGGGGCCCCGCCGGAAGCGCCGGTAGGCGGACCGGGTCCGGGCGGGCAGCCGGTCGCCGTAGACGGCAGCCGCCTGGGCGGGGTCGAGGTCGAGCAGGGTCACGTCCGCGGCCGGGAGCTGACGGTGGTCGGTGACGCGGACGTTCGTCTCGATCCGCCCCCCGTGCTCGCGCAGTGCCCTCTCCAGCGCGCGGGCGATGGACTGCGAGCCCCCTTCGGCCACGGCCCATCCGGCGGCGTGCCCCGAGACCAGGATGCCGAGGCCGATGGCCGAGGTGAGCGGGCGGCCCAGCGGGCGGAAGGCGTGGGCGGCGATCCCGGCCCAGAGCGCGCGCGTCCGCGGGGCACGGAAGAGGCGGGCCAGGACGGTTGCGGGCAGGGTGGTGGGCAGGCCGAAGCGGGCGAGCAGCAGCGGGTGGGAGGGGACGCGCAGCAGCGGGCCCATCACCTCTCCGGCGAGCGCGTCCCAGTGCCGTACCGACGGTTCGATCAGGGCCCGGTAGCGGTCGCCGTCGGGACCGAGCAGGCGGGCGGTCTCCGTGACGGAGCGCAGCAGGACGCCCGCCGTGCCGTCGTCCAGGGGGTGGACGCAGTCGACGTCGGGCAGGAGCCAGCGCAGTCCGTGCCGTGCCGGCTCCAGTTCGCGCAGGGCCGGTGAGTTCACGGCCATGGGATGGATGGCGGAGCAGTGGTCGTGCAGCAGGCCGGGAAGCAGGGCCTCGTAGCTGCGGGTGCCGCCGCCGACCTCGTCGGCCGCCTCCAGGAGCGTGACGTCGAGACCCGCCCTGGCGAGCAGCGCGGCCGCGGCGAGCCCGTTGGGGCCGCCGCCGACGACCACGGCCGTGGTCATGAGGCGCTGTCCGGGGGCCGTGTCGCGGATGTCATGGGACCGAGTCTGCCTTACCGGCGCGCATGGCCGGGTCCACTCCGGAACGACGCCCGAGGCAATTAAGAAATGCGCATGTATTCCGGCGCCGAGCGCCCCTTCCCCGAGTCGACGCGACTATGCACTGGAGATACCTTTTATCCAGATTGCGGCCGGATCGAGCGAGAGAAGGACGTAGTGGAACTAGCAATCGCTCAGGAGACCATTGCCAGGTGGCAGTTCGGTGTCACGACCGTCTACCACTTCCTCTTCGTCCCGCTCAGCATCGGCCTGGGAGGCATCGTCGCCGGTCTGGAGACGGCCTGGGTGCGGACAGGGAAGGAGAAGTACTTCCACGCCACCAAGTTCTGGGGAAAGCTGCTGCTGATCAACATCGCGCTGGGTGTGGTCACGGGCATCTTCCAGGAGTTCCAGTTCGGCATGAACTGGTCCAGCTACTCCCGCTTCGTCGGTGACGTCTTCGGCGCCCCGCTGGCGATGGAGGCTCTGGTCGCGTTCTTCTTCGAGTCCGTGTTCATCGGGCTCTGGATCTTCGGCTGGAACCGGCTCCCGAAGAAGATCCACCTGGCGACGATCTGGGTCGTGACCATCGGCAGCCTGCTCTCCGCGTACTTCATCCTGGCGGCGAACTCCTTCATGCAGCACCCGGTCGGCTACCGCATCGACCCGGCGAACGGCAAGGCCCGGCTCACCAACATCTGGCGGGTGCTGTTCCAGGACACCACCCTGGTGCAGGTGTTCCACACCCTGACGGCGGCGTTCATCACGGGCGCCGCCTTCGTCATGGGCATCTCCGCCTACCACCTGTGGCGGGCCAAGCGGGGGAAGGACACCAACCGCAAGCGGATCGCGGCCATGCGCAGCTCGCTCAAGCTGGCCCTGATCGTCTGCACGGTCGCCGGCATCCTCACCGCGCTCAGCGGCGACCGCCTGGCCAAGGTCATGTTCCAGCAGCAGCCGATGAAGATGGCGGCGGCGGAGGCCCTGTGGGACACGGAAGCGCCGGCCCCCTTCTCGATCTTCTCCATCGGCAATGTCGGCGAGGGCCGCAACGACGTCGCGCTGGAGATTCCCGGCGCGCTGTCCTTCCTCGCCAAGAGCGACTTCCACTCCGCCGTCCCCGGCATCAACACCCGGGCGGACGAACAGGTACGGCAGTTCGGCGGCACCCGCACCGACTACATCCCCAACGTCTTCATGACGTACTGGGGATTCCGCCTGATGATCTTCTTCGGCATGACCAGCTTCACCATCGGCCTGCTCGGTCTCTACCTCACCCGTAAGAAGTTCTGGGTCAAACCCAGGTTCCGCACGGGTGAGGACGAACCACCGAACCTGATGATCACCGACAAGATCCGGATGAACGACTTCTTCACCAAGTGGAGCTGGCGGATCGTCGCGCTGACTCTCGGCTTCCCGCTGCTCGCCAACAGTTTCGGCTGGATCTTCACCGAGATGGGCCGTCAGCCGTGGGTGGTCTTCCACCTGATGAAGACCGAGAACGCCGTCTCGCCCAATGTCAGCGTGGGCACCCAGGTCGGCTCGCTGGTCGCGCTCAGCGTGGTCTACGCGATCCTCGCGGTGGTCGAGGGCGGCCTGATGGTCAAGTACTCCAAACCGGGGCCCGATGTCGACGAGCGGCCGCCCACCAAGGACCCGACCCTGCGCATGTCCCCGGACGACCAGGACAAGCCGCTCTCCATCGCCTACTGAGGACGGATCACCATGCATCTCTACGATCTCTGGTTCATCCTGATCGCCCTCCTGTGGGTCGGCTACTTCTTCCTGGAGGGGTTCGACTTCGGGGTGGGTGTCCTCACCCAGACGATGGCCCGCAACAGCACCGAGCGGCGCGTCCTCATCAACACCATCGCCCCCGTCTGGGACGGCAACGAGGTCTGGGTGATCGCGGCCGCCGGCGCCACCTTCGCCGCCTTCCCGGACTGGTACGCCACCCTGTTCAGCGGCTTCTACATCCCGCTGCTGATCATCGTGCTCTGCCTGATCGGCCGCGGGGTGTCCTTCGAGTACCGGGCCAAGCGGGACAGCCTGCGCTGGCAGCACAGTTGGGAGCAGGTCACCTTCTGGACCTCGGTGATCATCCCGTTCCTGTGGGGCGTCGTCTTCGCCAACATGGTCCAGGGCATCGCCATCGACCGCCAGAAGTCCTACGTGGGCTCCCCCGGCGACCTGTTCAACGGGTACGCGATCCTCGGCGGCTTCGCCACGCTGGTGCTGTTCACCTGCCACGGCGCGATCTTCGCGGCGCTGAAGACGGACGGCGAGATCCGCCGGCGGGCCCGCAAGCTGGTGCCGGTGCTGGGCCTGGCCTCCCTCCTGCTGCTGCTGGCGTTCCTGCTGTGGACGCAGGCGAACTCGGGCAACGGCCAGAGCCTCGGCGTCATGATCGTGGCGTTCGTGGCGCTGCCCGTCGCCCTGTTCTTCAACCAACTGGGCCGCGAGGGCTGGGCGTTCGTCTTCTCGGCGCTCACGGTGGTCGCGTCGTTCGCCATGCTGTTCCTGACGCTGTTCCCCGAGGTCATGCCGTCGACGCTGAACCCGGCCTGGTCGCTGACGGTGGCCAACGCCTCGTCCGCGTCCTACACGCTGACGGTGATGACCATCGTCGCGGCGATCTTCGCCCCGCTGATCATCATCTACCAGAGCTGGACGTACTGGGTGTTCAGCAAGCGCATCGCGGTGCACCACATCCCGGCCGGCCACTGAGCCGCACCGAAAGGCGGGCCCCCTCCGGCCGGAGGGGGCCCGCCTTCGTGCGCCGGGGCCCGGTCAGGTCGCCGCGGTGATGTGCACCTTGACGTGCTTCATGAGCGGCTGGTCGCTCTGGGTGCTGTAGTCGCACAGCGCGATCAGCACGTTCATCTCGGGCATGTACCCGGCCGCGCAGCCGCGCGGCATGTCGTACGGGATGGCGAGGTAGCCGTCGAGGTAGCGGTGGCTGCCGTCCTTCGCCGTGGCGACGATGTTCACCGGGTCGAACTCCGAGATCCCGCGCTCGCGCATGTCGTCCTCGTTCATGAAGACGAGTTCGCGCAGGTTCTTGATGCCGCGGTAGCGGTCGTTGTCGGAGTAGATCGTGGTGTTCCACTGGTCGTGCGAGCGCATCGTGCCCAGCGCCAGCATGCCGGGCGCGGGCACCACGTCGGGCAGCTTGGCGCTGGAGAACTCGGCCTTCCCGGACTCGGTGAGGAAGATCAGCTCACGGGCGGGCTGCTTGATGCGGAAGCCCAGCGGCAGCCGGACCCGGCGGTTGAAGTCCTCGAAGCCGTCCAGGACTTCGGACATGGTGTCGCGGATGCGGTCGTAGTCCTCGATGTACCACTCCCACGGCGTGGGGCTCGCGGGCAGCGCCGCGCGCGCCATGCCGGAGATGATCGCGGGCTCGGAGAGCAGGTGCTTGGAGGCGGGCCGCTTCATGCCGACCGACAGATGCACCATCGACATCGAGTCCTCGACCGACATGCTCTGCACGCCGCCCCGCTGGTGGTCCTTGTCCGTGCGGGCGAGGCAGGGCAGGATCAGCGCCTCCTTGCCGTGGACGACATGGCTGCGGTTCAGCTTGGTGCTGACCTGGACGGTGAGGTCGCAGTTGCGCAGCGCCTCGTAGCTGAACGGCGAGTCGGGCACCGCCAGGGCGAAGTTGCCGCCCATGCCGATGAACACCTTGACGTCGCCCCGGTGCATCGCCTGGAGCGTGCCGATGGTGTCGAGGCCGTGGTCGCGCGGCGGGTTGATCTTGCAGACCTCGGCCAGCCGGTCCAGGAACTCCGGCTCGGGGCGGTGGTCGATGCCGCAGGTGCGGTTGCCCTGGACGTTGCTGTGCCCGCGCACCGGCGACGGACCGGCGCCCTCACGGCCCAGGTTGCCGCGCAGCAGCAGCAGGTTGACGATCTCGCGGACGGTGTCCACCCCGTGCTCGTGCTGGGTGACGCCCAGGCACCAACTGATGATGGAGCGGTCGGCGTCGGTGTAGATCCGGGCGGCCTTGAGGATGTCCGCGCGGCTGAGCCCGGACTGGCGCTCCAGTTCCTCCCAGGAGGTGGCCTCGCACAGCGCCCGGTACTCCTCGAAGCCGACGGTGTGCCGGTTGATGAACTGGCTGTCGATGGCCTTGGGGTCGGTCTTGGCCTGCTCCAGCACCGCCTTGGCCATGCCGCGCAGCAGCGCCATGTCGCCGCCGACCCGCACCTGGAGGTCCAGGGTGCTGGTCCGGGTGGCGTGGAAGGTGGCCATGTCCAGGAAGTCGTGCGGGATGATCGCCTTGGTGGCGCCCGCCTCGATGAACGGGTTGATGTGCACGACCTGCGCGCCCCGGTCGTACGCCTCGGTCAGCGAGGTGAGCATGCGCGGCGCGTTGGAGGCGACGTTGACGCCGATGATGAACAGGGCGTCCGTGGCCTGCCAGTCCTTGAGGTCGACGGTGCCCTTGCCGGTGCCGAGGGCCGCCGTCAGCGCGCGTCCGCTGGCCTCGTGGCACATGTTGGAGCAGTCGGGCAGGTTGTTGGTGCCCAGCTCGCGTGCCATCAACTGGTACAGGAAGGTCGCCTCGTTGCCGAGCCGGCCCGAGGTGTAGTACGACGCCTGGTTGGGGTTCTCCAGGTTGCGCAGGTGGCGTCCGACGAGTTCGAAGGCGTCGTGCCAGGAGATCGGCACATAGTGGTCGGTGGCCGCGTCGTAGACCATGGGCTCGGTGAGCCGGCCCTGGTCCTCCAGCTTGAAGTCGCTCCACTCGTGCATTTCGCTCACCGTGTGGCGCGCGAACATCTCGCGGTCGGCCCGCTTGTGCGTCAGTTCCCACGTGACGTGCTTGATTCCGTTCTCACAGATGTCGAGCTTCAGGCCCTTGGTGTCATCGGGCCACGCGCATCCGGGACAGTCGAATCCACCGTTCTCGTGGTTCATCTTCATGATGGCCCGCGGGCCCTCGATCAGCGTTCCCTCGTCCAGCAGGAATTTGGTCACGCTCTTGGCGGCGCCCCATCCCGCGGCGGGGTGGTGGTAAGGGTGGAAGTACGGCTCCCCCTTGGGGATCGGGCCCACGCGGGGCTCGAGATCCGACTCCGCCTCCATCATCCGTGACTGTTCTTCGTCCAAGGTGCTCAAGGCTCTCACCCTTCCGCTGTATGGAGCTTTAGGCCAGAGTATGTCGGGGTATCAGCACCCGCCACGCGACGCGCAACCCTTGAAAACAAAGGGCGAACGCGGTTTTCGAACCCGAATCGGGAATTCTTTCACAAGGCTTCCCGGAAAAGATTTCCCGACAACCCCGACACCCCGATAACACGGAACGGCACGGAATCCGGTCGTGTGACCGAGTTCCGTGCCGCATTCTCCAGGCGGTAATCAGGATCAAGCCCGCATGTGCGACTCCGTCAGGGCGCCACCGGTGCCGTCTCCTCTCGCCGCTGTGCCGCGAGCACCTGCTCCCGGCGGGCGACGACGACCGCCGTGCCGGCGGCGCTCAGCGCGAAGGAGAGCAGGACCAGCCGGGGCCGGTCGAGCCGGTAGCCGATGAGCCGGTCCAGGGAGTAGCGGCCGGGCCCGGTCACGCCGATGCAGGTGGCGATGTAGCCGAGGTAGGCCGGGTACTCGTATCCGCCCGCGGTCGCGAAGAACCCGTTGGGGCGGTGCACGGAGACGGCGCCGCCCATGCCCCCGGCCACGGCGGCACCGGCGGCGGGCGTGGCGAGACCGAGGGCGAGCAGGACCCCGCCGCCCAGTTCGGCCGAACCGGACGCGATGGCGCTCACCTTGCCGGGGCGGAACCCGATGGACTCCATGAACGCGCCCGTGCCGCGGATGCCTCCGCCGCCGAACCAGCCGAGCAGCTTCTGCGCGCCATGGGCGGCCAGTACACCGCCGGTGCCCAGGCGTACGGCCAGCAGTCCGAGATCCTTGCGTCGGCCCATGGGAGGTCCTTCCGTCGGCGGAACGGTCCGAACTGCGCAACACGCTAGCGACACTGCGCAACACGCTAGCGACCAACGGGGCGGTGCGCCCCCCGAACGGCACCGTCACCAGGAGGGCTCGGCGGCGGACGCGGTGTCGCCCTGGACGTGCGCGCAGCGTTCGCGGGCGGTCAGCGGCCAGGGCACGAAGGTCTCTCCCTCCGTCTCCAGGCAGATGCCGTTCTCGTGCGCGACGACCCCGGTGACCGGTTCGCCCAGCAGCCGGGCGAGTACGTAGGCGGCGGCGAGGCTGGTGACGTCCCGGACGGTGCCCATGGGCAGCAGGGACCGGGTCTCGGCGATGGCCTCGTGCTCCCCCGCCCGTACGACGATCCGGGTGGCGGGCGAGACGCCGTGAGCGGCGATGGCGACGGCGATGTTGTCCAGGTCGTCGGAGCCGACGGCGGCCAGCGCGCGGGCGTGGCCGAGGCGGAGCCGTTCGAGGACGGCTCGGTCGCCGCCGTGGCCGGTCATGACGGGGATGCCCAGGGAGCGGGCGAGCCGTGCGGTGGTGACGTGCGGGTCGCGTTCGACGCCGACGACGGGGACACCGAGCGCCTGGAGTTCGGTGCACAGCCGCATGCCGACCTGGCCCATGCCGACGACGATGACATGGCCGGAGCGGGGCAGGGTGCGGGGTCCGATGAGCCCGATCAGCTTGGGGCTCAGCATCCGCTCGATGACCCCGGCGGTGAACAGGGCGCTGAACACGAGGGTGGCGAGCATGGCGAGGCCGGAGGCGATCTGGTAGCCGGTCTCGTCCTCCCCGGCGGTGGCCGGGCCGACCCCGGCGACGACCCGGGCGGCGTGGAAGAACGCCTCGGCGGGCGGGTGGCCGTGGGCGAACATCCAGGACCAGTCGGCGAGCAGCACGGTGAGGATGCCGCAGAGGCCGATCAGCAGCAGCCGGGCGCCCGCGTCGTGCGGACGCAGTTGGGCGGACAGCTTCTCCAGCCGGCGCCAGGGCCCGCGCCGGTCCGGCAGCCACTGCTCCACGCAGGGCAGTTCACCGCGGGCCCGTACGGCCCGTACGCCGTCGCCGCACCGGCGCAGGGCGAGGTCGCCGACGTCGACACAGGGGCCGGCGAGGGCGGGGGCGGCCAGTTCGGCGGGCGAGGTCGCGTCGCACTGGGGCAGCAGCCGTTCCAGTTCGTCGGAGACGGTGCGGTCGAAGACGGTGGCGACGATGGGCGCGTCGGGCGCGAGGTGGGCGACGGCGAGGGCGTAGCGCAGGGCGGCCACGTCGTCGTGCAGGAGGATGGCGACGCCGTCGGGGCTCTCGCGCAGCGCGGCGCGCAGTTCGGTGTCGCCGGGCGCAATGAGGTGGGCGACCGCGCGGCCGCGGTCCTGGAGCGTGGCGCAGACGCGCCGGGCGAGGTTGGTGCCGCCGATGACGACGTACGGGCGGTGTTCTGGGATCACGGAGGCGGCGGTCCCTTCGGTGGGAGGGAACGGGTGCGCTGGAGGGGGACACCTTACGAGGTCCGGGCCCCGCGGTCATCCGGAGCAGATGGCCGGTGTCGTGGCGGGACGTTTCGGCGTCAGGGATCTATCGTCGGCTTGCGTCCGCAGGCGGTGCGGTCCGACGGCCGAACGTGCTGGTGCGGGCCCGTCGCCGCAGCCCATTCGGCGGTTGCCGCCGACTGCACCTCTTGGAGTGGTATGGCTTCCGGGATGCCCCCGCACGCGTCCGGACCGTGGGTGAGCGCGGCGCAGTTGCTGGGGCGGTGGAAGCTGTGGCTGATGCCCGCCGTGCTCAGCTCACTGGTCGCGCTGGTGCTGTCACTGCTCTACATGGGCGGCATCCTCACCCCGGAGGGCAGCCTGCACCGGATGCCGGTGGCCCTGGTGAACCAGGACGAGGGCAAGCCGCTGCCGGGCCAGAAGGCCAACCTCGGCACGCAGGCCGCCCGTTCCATCCTCTCCTCCGGCTCCTCGGACGACCGGGTCCGCTGGCGCCCGATGTCACGGGCGAAGGCCCAGGACGAGCTGGCGTCGGGCCGGGTGTACGGCGCGCTGGTGATCCCGGCGGACTTCACCACGACCGTGGGCGCGCTGGCCACGGCGGACGCGAAGTCGCGTCCGGCGCTGACCGTGCTGACCAACCCCGGCGTCGGCAGCCTGGCCTCCTCGCTGGCGGGCCGGATCACGCAGAACGCGGCGCACCAGGTGTCGGTCTCGGTCGGCAGGCAGTTGTCGGCGACCCCCGAGGTGAAGCAGGCGAGCGCGGCGACCCGCGTGCTGATCGCCGACCCGGTGGAGGTGCGCACCCAGGTGGGCCATCCCATCGGCGCCCACAGCGGGCTGGGGCTGAGCGCCTTCTACTACGCGCTGCTGCTGGTGCTGGCCGGGTTCATCGGCGGCAACATCATCCACAACGGCGTCGACAGCTCGCTCGGCTACGCGGACACCGAGATCGGCCCCTGGCACTCGCGGCGCCCGACGGTCCACATCAACCGGACCCAGACGCTGGTGCTGAAGATGGTGATGACGGCGGGCCTCTCGCTGCTCACCACCTCGCTGATCATGCTGGCGACGATCGCCGTGCTGGGCATGGACGCCCCGCACGCGGGTCTGCTGTGGGTGTTCTCGTACTGCGCGGTGCTGACGGTCGGGCTCGGGGTGCAGGCGATCAACGCGGCCTTCGGCAGCCTGGGCCAGCTCGTGTCGATGTTCGTCTTCATCGCATTCGCGCTGCCGTCCTCCGGCGCCACCGTGCCGCTGGAGGCGGTGCCGGGCTTCTACCGGTTCCTCGGCGCCTTCGAGCCGATGCGCCAACTGGCGGCCGGGGTACGGGCGATCCTCTACTTCGACGCCCGCGCCGACGCCGGGCTGGGGCGGGGCTGGATCATGATCGCGATCGGCTTCGTGGTGGCCCTGGCGTTCGGCTTCGCGGCGACCCGCTACTACGACCGCCGGGGCCTGTCCCGGATGGTGCCCCAGCCGGGCTGACCGCGCGCTACTCGGGGACGCTCGGCGGGCTCGTACGGGGCGGGGTCGGGTCCAGATAGACCCGCTTGACCGCCGGGATCAGCGTGCGCAGCCGGGTCTCCGCCTCCTCGCAGGCCCACTCGATCTGGGCGGAGGTGGAGACGTCGCGGAAGTCGACCTTGGCGGCGATCAGGATCTCCCCCGGCCCCTGCACCAGCGTGGTCAGCTCCATCACGTCCTGGACGGCCTCCACGGAGAGCAGTTCCCGGCGTACGGCCTCCCGCATCGGCTTGGGCAGAGCACGGCCGACGAGGAGTTCGGTGTTGGCGCGGCCGAGGACGTACGCCACGACGATCAGCAGCACACCGATGAGGATGGACGCGATGCCGTCGAAGATCCCGGAGCCGGTGAGCTGTCCGCCCAGCAGGCCGAGGGCGGCGAGCACCAGGCCGACGAGCGCGGCGGAGTCCTCCATGACGACGGCCTTCACGGCGGTGTCCGGGGTGTGCTGGAGGTAGCGCAGGATCGGTACCCGGAAGTGCTCGGCCCGGCCGGTGGCCTGCCGCCAGCCGGTGCGCAGCGACAGCCCCTCCAGCACGAAGGCGACGGCGAGCACGATGTAGGAGATCAGCGGGTTGCCGGGCTTCTCGTCGTGGGTGAGGGCGTGGATGCCGTCGTACACGGCGAAGACGCCGCCGCCGACGAAGGTGGCGACGGAGGCGAGCAGCGCCCAGATGTACCGCTCGGGGCCGTACCCGAGGGGGTGGTCCTCGTCGGCGGGCTTCTTGCTGCGTTTGAGGGCGACGAAGAGCAGGGCCTCGGTCATGGTGTCGGCGACCGAGTGCCCGGCCTCGGCGAGCATGGCGCTGGAGCCGCTGAGCACACCGGCGACGGCCTTGGCGAGCGCGACGCCGAAGTTGGCGGCGGCCGCCACGAGGACGGTGAAGGTCGACCCGCCCGCGCCGGGACCGCCCGCGGAGCCCACGCGGGGGTCCAGATAGGGGCCCTTGCCCGCGTTCGTCCGTCGTTCCATTCCGGGTTCACCCTGTTCGCTCATAGCCGGACAGTAACCCTCTTCCGTGACCGGGATCGCGGCGTGCCGCGTTCCAGCCTCCGCCGCCCGCCGGGCACCGGCCAGCGCTGCCGTCCGTACGGGCGATTCGGGTGCCGCGCGGGTGAGGGCGCCGTTTGCGCCGGGGCCGCGCGCGGAACACCTTGCCCGCGCCGCGCTGTGCCGGCCGCGGCTGGTCACCGACGACGACAGGACGTGCACATGCAGGGCTTCTCCCGCGAACCGGGCACGCACGGGCCGGTCACCGAGGTTCCCCCGGAGGGCCTGCGGAAGATCTACCGCTGGGCCGCGATGATCGCCGTCGGCGGCTTCCTCTTCGGCTACGACACCGGGGTGGTCTCCGGCGCCCTGCTGTTCATCACCGACGACTTCCACCTCTCCGCCGCCGAGCAGGGCACCATCGTCTCCGTCCTGCTGATCGGCGCCATGGCGGGCGCACTGCTCGCGGGCAGACTCGCGGACGGCATCGGGCGGCGTAAGGCGGTGGCCCTGGAGGGCGCCGTCTTCATCGTCGGCACCGCCATCGCCGCGACCGCGCCGGCGTACTGGCAACTGCTGGTCGGCCGGGTCGTGCTGGGGCTCGCGGTGGGCGCGGCCTCGGCGACCGTGCCGGTGTACCTCTCGGAGATCTCCCCGACCGCGATCCGGGGCCGGGTGCTGAGCGCCAACCAGCTCATGATCACGGTGGGCATCCTGGTGTCGTACCTGGTCGACCTGGCCTTCTCGGGCAGCGGTGACTGGCGGCTGATGTTCGCGCTCGGCGCGGTCCCGGCGTCCGTGCTGACGCTGTGCGCGCTGCTGGTGGTGCCGGAGTCGCTGCCGTGGCTGGTGCGCAAGGGCCGCTGGACCGAGGCCCGTGAGGTGCTCACGCTGGTGCTGCCCAAGGACGACGCGGAACGGGTGGTGACCGGGCTGCGGCACCGGGACGGCGGCCACACCCCCCGGCCCGGCTGGCGGACGCTGCTCGGCCCCCAGGTGCGCCCGGCGCTGATCGTGGGCGTGACGATGGCCGTCATCCAGCAGTTCGGCGGCATCAACACGATCATCTACTACGCGCCGACGATCATCGAGAAGACCGGGCTCAGCGCCTCCAACTCGATCTTCTACTCGGTGTTCATCGGGGTCATCAACCTGTTGATGACGATCGTGGCGACGAAGCTGATCGACCGGGCGGGCCGGCGCACCCTGCTGCTGGTCTCGCTGGCCGGGATGGCGGTGCTGGTCGCGCTGCTGGGCCTGAGCTTCATCGCGGGCTGGAACTCCGAGCTGTCCCTGCTGTTCATGATCCTGTACATCGCCGCCTACGCGGGCGGCCTCGGGCCCATCTTCTGGGTGCTGGTCGGCGAGCTGTTCCCGCCGGCGGTGCGGGCGCTGGGGTCGAGTACGGCTACGACCACCAACTGGATCTCCAACTTCGCCGTCAGCCAGGCGTTCCTGCCGCTGGCGGCCGCGATCGGGCAGGGCGAGACGTTCCTGGTCTTCGCCGCGATCTGCTTCTGCGGGCTGCTGTTCGTGGCCCGGTTCGTGCCGGAGACGAAGGACCGCTCCTTCGAGGAGGTCGACGCGGCCCTCCAGGCCCGGTTCGGGCGCTCCGGCCCGGCCGGAAAGGACACCGGCCGCCGGTCCGGGGACCGCAGCCGGATCTGAGGGAGCCCGGGGAACGGGCCGGGCCCGGCCGCCCCGTGGTGGGGTGACCGGGCCCGGTACGGCCGTCGTTCAGGACTGGGGCCGCTTGCCGTGGTTGGCGCCGTTCTTGCGGCGGGCCTTCTTCTTCCGGCGTCGCTTCGAGGACATGCGGGCCTCCTTCTGGCGTGGTCGGACACGTTCGGCGCGGGGACGGATGATCGCCTGCCCCGCGGTCCGCACACCATACATGCG
The DNA here is from genome assembly GCF_055562575.1 of Streptomyces sp. NPDC018263. Taxonomy (NCBI): domain Bacteria; kingdom Bacillati; phylum Actinomycetota; class Actinomycetes; order Kitasatosporales; family Streptomycetaceae; genus Streptomyces; species Streptomyces sp. NPDC018263. The sequence goes on along the minus strand of NZ_JBVHFA010000002.1, from coordinate 742,281 downwards.
GGTATGCCCCGCGAGCACAGCCGCCGGGGCGCGCGCCCCGAGTCGCGCGCCGGGTGCGGGGCACGGACGATACGAGGGACCGGGAAAGGGGAGCGCCGTTCGTCGTGGGCGCCCGCCGCCGGGGTGAGGAGCATCAGCCGATGGCCGGAACCTGGGAAGCCGACGCCCTGGTGATCTTCGGGGTGACCGGGGATCTCGCGCGGAAGATGACGTTCCCCGCGCTGTACAAGTTGGAGGGACGAGGGCTGCTCGACTGCCCGGTGATCGGGGTCGGCCGGCGCGAGATGAGCCACGAGGAGCTGGCCGGCCTGGTCCGTACCGCGGTGGAGGAGGCGGAGGGGTCGGTCGACCGGGCGGTGTTCGAGCGGCTGGCGGGGCGGCTCACCTATGTGGCCGGAGACCTCACCGCGTCCGAGACCTATGTGCGGCTCGCTCAGGAGCTGGGGCGGCGCAGGCGGCCGCTGTTCTATCTGGAGACCCCGCCCGCGCTGTTCGCGCCGATCGTGGACCAGCTCGCCTCGGCCCGGCTGCTGGGGCAGGCGCGGGTGGCGCTGGAGAAGCCCTTCGGGCACGATCTCGCCTCGGCCCGCGCGCTGGACCGCAAGCTGACGGCGGTGCTGGACGAGAACCAGATCCTCCGGGTCGACCACTTCCTGGGCAAGGAACCCGTCATCGAGCTGGAGTACCTGCGGTTCGCCAACTCCGCGCTGGCCGAGCTGTGGCACCGGGACAGCGTGGTGGCCATCCAGATCACGATGGCCGAGGAGTTCGGCGTCGAGGACCGCGGCGCCTTCTACGACGGCGTCGGCGCGCTGCGCGATGTGATCCAGAATCACCTGCTGCTGGTGCTGGCGCTGGTGGCGATGGACCCGCCGGCCGGCCCGAGCGCGACCGATCTGTGGGACAAGCGGATCGAGGTGCTGCGCGCGATGCCGGAGGCCGATGTGCACGCGTATGTGCGCGGCCAGTACATCGGCTACCAGCAACTCCCCGGCGTGGCACCGGACTCGACCGTGGAGACCTACGCGGCGCTCCGGCTGGAGATCAACAACTCCCGCTGGGACGGGGTGCCGGTCTTCATCCGCGCGGGCAAGCGGCTCCCGGTGCGGGTGACCGAGGTACGGCTCATCCTGCGCGAACCGCCCCGGCTCGCCTTCCTCCCGGACCCCGGCCGGGTCGCCCCCAACCAGATCGTGCTGCGCATCGACCCCGAGGCGGGCATGCGTCTGCAACTCTGCGCCCTGGACGAGCAGTCGGCCTGGCGGCTGGTCCCGCTGGACACCATCTTCGCCCGCGAACTGGGCAAGCCCCTGGCCCCGTACGAGCGCCTTCTTTACGCGGCCCTGACCGGCGACGACAAGTACTTCGCCCCGCAGCGGGCGGTCGAGGAGTGCTGGCGCATCATCCAGCCCCTCCTCACCTATCCCCCGCCGGTCCACCCCTACCCGCCCGGCTCCTGGGGGCCGCCCCAGGCCGACGCGCTGGTGGCGGGCAGCCCGCCGTGGCAGCGGCCCTGGGTGCCCGAGGTTCCCCCGGCACCGGGCTCGCGCCAGTAGGGTGCTTCTGTCCAGCACTTTCGTCTGTAGCACTGGAGCAGGAATGACCGGGGACCCCGAGCCGATCAGCGCCGACGCCCGCAAGGCGCTCGAGCAGGAACTGTCCGATCTGCATGAGGAGCGCAAGACGGTCGCCGCCACGCTGAAGGACTCCGACGAGGTCGGCGACCGTGCCGACCAGGCCGACGAGATCCAGCGGGCCGACCAGCTCAACCGGCTCGACGAGCGCATCGGCCGGGTCGAGGACCGGCTGCGCCAGGCCGACATCGCGGGCCCGGTGCCCACCGACAAGGTCGGCGTGGGCACGACGGTGACCGTCCGGTTCGCGGACGGCACCACGGACACGCTGCACATCGGCGAGATCGCCGATGCCCGCGACCCGAAGCTGGTCACCTCCGACAGCCCGCTGGGCCGCGCGCTCCTCGGCCGCGCACCCGGCGACTCCGTCAGTTACGACGCCCCGGACGGCGAGGCCACCGCGGTCGTCGTCTCCCTGGGCACGCCCGGCGACAAGGGCTGAGCACAACACGGGAGCCCGGTCGGGCCGGACATCGTGTCCGGCCCGACCGGGCTCCTGCCGTCGGCGGGGTCAGCCGTCGTAGTGGGACGGCGGGAAGGGTTCCTCCTGCTCGCGCTGCCGGCGCGTCAGGTCACCCGTCTCCACCTCGCCCCGGTCCACCTGACGGTCGATCTCGGCGCGCTCCTGCTCGTAGCTCCGTTCGGGGCTCTCCTGCTCCCGGACCGGCAGGCCGACGTCGCGCCGGTCCTCCTGGGTGCGTTCCTGGAGTTCGGTCTCGTCCGGGCGGCGGGGCATGCCGCGGCCGTGCCCGCGGTCGGGGTCGCCCTCGACCTTCTTGTTGGACTTGTGGTGGTGCGCCATGGGCTTCTCCTTGCCGCCGTCAGTCCTTCTTCGCGTCGGCGTCCTCGGTGCCGGCGTCGGCGTCCTCGGTACCGGCGTCCTTGGACTCGGCCTTCTTCTTGCCGCCGGACGCGGTCTTCTTGGCCGCCGCCTTCTTCCCCTTCCCCGCGGACTCGTCGCCCTTCTCGGACTTCGTGTCGCCCGAGCCGCGCACGGTGACGTGCAGCGAGTCGTCCTTCACGTCGGCGACGATCGTGTCTCCGGGCTCGGCCTGGCCGCTGAGCAGCAGCTCGGCGATGCGGTTGTCCAGCTCGGACTGGATCGTGCGGCGCAGCGGCCGCGCGCCGAACTCGGGCTGGTGGCCGTGGGCGATCAGCAGCTTCTTCGCCGCCTCGGTGACCTCCAGGTGCATCCCCTGCGCCTTCACCCGGCGCCGAGTCTGGTCCAGCAGGTGGTCCACGATCTCGGAGAGGTCGTCCTCGGTGAGGCTGTGGAAGATGATGATGTCGTCGATCCGGTTGAGGAACTCCGGGAGGAACCGTCCGCGCAGCTCCTCCAGCAGCTCGTCCTTGATCTCGGACACGTCGCCCTGGTGCGCCAGGATCAGATGGGCGCCGATGTTCGACGTCATGATGATGACGGTGTGCCGGAAGTCGACGGTGCGGCCTTGGCCGTCGGTCAGCCGGCCGTCGTCCAGGATCTGGAGCAGCGTGCTGAAGACATCCGGGTGCGCCTTCTCGATCTCGTCGAAGAGGATCACGCTGTACGGCTGGCGGCGGACCTTCTCGGTGAGCTGTCCGGCCTCCTCGTAGCCGACGTATCCGGGGGGCGCGCCGACCAGGCGGGAGACGGTGTGCTTCTCCTGGAACTCGCTCATGTCGAAGCGGATCATGCGGTCCTCGTCGCCGAACAGCAGCTCGGCGAGGGCCTTGGCGAGTTCGGTCTTGCCGACGCCCGTGGGGCCGAGGAAGAGGAAGGAGCCCACCGGGCGGTTGGGGTCGCCCATGCCCGCGCGGTTGCGGCGCACCGCCTGGGAGACGGCGGTGACGGCCTCGTTCTGCCCGACGATGCGGGCGTGCATCTCCTCCTCCAGCCTGAGCAGCCGGTCCTTCTCGCTGGCGGTGAGCTGCGAGACGGGGATGCCGGTACGGCGGGAGACGATGTCGGCGATGTCGTTCGGGGTGACGGTGACGACGCCCTCGCGGCGCTCCTCGATCCCGGCGAGTTCGGCCTCGACCTCGGCGATCTTGCCCTTGAGGTCGTTCGCCTTCTCGTAGTCCTGGCCGGCGACGGCCTCGTCCAGCTCCCGCCGGAGCTTGGCGATCTTGTCCTCGCGGGCGACGACCTCGGTGGAGCGGGCCGCGCTGCGCAGCCGGACCCGGGCACCGGCCTGGTCCATCAGGTCGATGGCCTTGTCGGGGAGGAAGCGGTCGGTGATGTACCGGTCGGAGAGCCCGGCGCAGGCTTCCAGCGCGGAGTTCTCGAAGCGGACCTGGTGGTGGGCCTCGTAGGCGTCGCGCAGCCCTTCGAGGATCAGCACGGTCTCCGCGACGCTCGGCTCCGGCACCATGACGGGCTGGAAGCGGCGCTCCAGGGCGGCGTCCTTCTCGACGTACTTGCGGTACTCGTCGATGGTGGTCGCGCCGACCACGTGCAGCTCGCCGCGGGCGAGGGCGGGCTTGAGGATGTTGCCCGCGTCCATCGAGCCCTCGCCGGTGGCGCCAGCGCCGACGACGGTGTGCAGCTCGTCGATGAAGAGGATGATCTCGCCCTCGGACGCCTGGACGTCCTCGATGACCTTCTTCAGCCGCTCCTCGAACTGCCCGCGGTACTGGGCGCCGGCCACCAGGCCGGACATGTCCAGGGCCACGACCCGCTTGTCCTTCAGGGTCTCGGGGACGTCCCCGATGACGATGCGCTGGGCGAGGCCCTCCACGATGGCGGTCTTGCCGACGCCGGGCTCGCCGATGAGGACCGGGTTGTTCTTCGAGCGGCGGGAGAGGATCTCCACCGTCTGCTCGATCTCGTCGGCACGTCCGACCACCGGGTCGAGCTTGCCCTGCTTGGCCTCCTCGGTGAGGTCGCGGCCGAACTCGTCCAGCGTGCTGGTCGGCCCTCCCCCGGCGCGGCCCTGGTCCTGCCGGGCGGCCTGCTCGGTGCGGGAGGCCAGCTTCTTGCCGTCGACGCCCTCGGCGGACAGCAGGCGTCCGGCGCCGGATTCGGCGTCGTCCAGCAGCGCGGCGAGGATGTGCTCCGGGCCGATGTAGGAGTTGCCGGCCGCCTGGGACTGGGCGAAGGCGTCGGCGAGGGTGCGCTTGGCGGCCGGGGTGAGGCCCGGCTCGGCGGAGGGGGTGCCGGACTCGCCGGGCAGCACCTCACTGATCGTCTGGGCGAGCTTGTCGGGGTCGACCCCGGCCTGCGCGAGGATGCGGCGGCTGGGCTCGACCTTGGTCGCGGCCCACAGCAGGTGCTGGGTGTCGAGGTCGGAGGTGCCGTCCTCCTCGGCCTTCTGCGCGGCCAGGTTGAGCAGTTCCTGCGAGGACTCGGTCAGCAGCCGTCCGATGGGAACTCGCTGCACAGCAGGGGGCGATGACGCCGGTGACATGCCGAAGAACCGGTTCAGCAGGTCGCTGAAAGGGTCGGAGGAACCGAACGGTGAACCGAACGACATCGACATGGCAGCTCCTGGTGCGCGACGGATCAGGTTTTCACTGAACCGCGATGTCCAGGGCCTCGCAACCCGAGGAAGCAAGCTCCCGCAAGGGTTTTGCGGGCTTTCCCCACCCGTTTGCCGGAGCCTTGCTGCCGCTCACGCCGGTGTTGTGCACACTCCTTATATGCACGCGATATGAGGCACACGAGGAGAAGAGGAGTCCGGGCATGAGCGAACGTGCGGGCGTTGCGAGGTCGGCCTGGTGGGCCGGCCACGATCCCGTGGTGGAACTCCAGCAGTTGTGGGGCGAGGTCAGCCGCCTGGTGGAGCAGTCCGCGCAGCCGGCCGAGCCGGCCCGGCACTGGATGCCGCTGGTGGAGGAGGAGGACGCGGGCGACGCCTATCTCATCCGCGCCGAATTGCCGGGCATTCCCCGCGAGAGCGTGAACATCGAGGTCGACGGCCGCGAACTGCATATTCACGGTGCGCTCGACGAGAACACCGGCGGAAACGCGCTGCGCCGCAGGGACGGCAGTTTTTCCTACGGGGTACGGGTACCCGGTGACGTCGATGTCGAGGGCGTACAGGCCGATCTCTCCGACGGCGTACTGACGGTCCGGCTGCCGAAATCCCAGGCGGCCACCCGGCGCTCGATCGAGATCGGTTCCTGAGGCGCCGTACACCCGAAAGCGGCCGGCCCCGCGAAAAGGGCCGGCCGCTTTCGGTGTGCATTCCGGGCGTGGCTGCTAAGCGACGGGCGTCACCACGACGTTGACGTTCTTCATCAGCGGCTGGTCGCTCTGCGTGCTGTAGTCGCCGATGGCGCAGAGCACGTTCATCTCCGGCATGTACCCGGCAGCGCAGCCCCGCGGGATGTCGTATGGGATCGCCTTGTAGCCGTGGACGCTGCGCTTGCTGCCGTCCTTGGCGATGCTGGTGATGTCGACCTCGTCGAAGAGCTTCAGCCCGCGCTCGGCCATGTCCTCCTGGTTCATGAAGATCAGCGTGCGCAGGTTCTTGACCCCTCGGTAGCGGTCGTCGTCCGAGTAGATCGTGGTGTTCCACTGGTCGTGGGAGCGCATCGTGCCGAGCTTGAGCATGCCCGTCTCGGGGATGACGTCGGTCAGTCCCGCGCTGGAGAACTCGGCGCGCTCCGAGGGGGTGCGGAAGACGAGTTCGCGGGCGGGCTGCTTGATGCGGAAACCGAGCGGCAGCCGGACCCGGCGGTTGAAGTCCTCGAAGCCCTCCAGCGCCTTGGCCATGGTGTCGCGGATGCGGTCGTAGTCCTCGACGTACCACTCCCAGGGGGTGGCGCTGTCGGGCAGTGCGGCCCGTGCCATCCCGGCGATGATCGCGGGCTCGGAGAGCAGGTGCTCGGAGGCGGGGCGCTTCATGCCGACGGAGAGGTGGACCATCGACATCGAGTCCTCGACGGAGGTGCCCTGCTCGCCGCCTGCCTGCTTGTCCTTCTCGGTGCGGCCGAGGCAGGGCAGGATGAGCGCCTGCTTGCCGTGCACCAGGTGGCTGCGGTTGAGCTTGGTGCTGACCTGCACGGTCAGCTCGCACTTGCGCAGCGCGTCGAAGGTGTAGACGCTGTCCGGCGCGGCGAGGGCGAAGTTGCCGCCCATGCCGACGAACACCTTCACATCGCCGGTGTGCATGGCCTCGATGGTGTTGACGGTGTCCAGGCCGTGCTCGCGGGGCGGGTCGATCTGGCAGACCTCCGCCAGCCGGTCCAGGAACTCCTTGGACGGCCGGTGGTCGATGCCGCAGGTGCGGTTGCCCTGGACGTTGCTGTGCCCGCGCACCGGCGACGGGCCGGCGCCCTCTCGGCCCAGGTTGCCGCGCAGCAGCAGGACGTTGATGATCTCGCGGACGGTGTCGACGCCGTGCTCGTGCTGGGTGACGCCCAGGCACCAACTGAAGATGGCGCGGTCGGCGTCGCAGTAGATGCGGGCGGCGGACTCGATCTCGGCGCGGCTGAGCCCGGACTGGAGTTCCAGCTCCTCCCAGGGCGTGGCCTCCACGACGGCGCGGTACTCGGCGAAGCCCGAGGTGTGCCGGTCGATGAACTCCTGGTCCAGCGCCTTGGGGTTGGTCTCCGACTCGGCGAAGATCGCCTTGGCCATGCCGCGCAGCAGGGCCATGTCGCCGCCGATGCGCGGCTGGAGGTTGAGCGAGCTGGTGGGGGTGGCGCGGTTGAGCGCCATGTCCACGAAGTCGTGCGGGATGATCGTGCGGGTGGCGGCGGCCTCCACCAGCGGGTTGATGTGCACGATCTTCGCGCCGCGCTTGTACGCCTCGGCGAGCGAGGTGAGCATGCGGGGGGCGTTGGAGGCGGCGTTGACGCCGATGATGAACAGGGCGTCGGTCTTCTCCCAGTCCTCCAGGTCGACGGTGCCCTTGCCGGTGCCGAGCGCGGCCTGCATGGCCCGGCCGCTGGCCTCGTGGCACATGTTGGAGCAGTCGGGCAGGTTGTTGGTGCCCAGCTCGCGTGCCATCAACTGGTACAGGAAGGTCGCCTCGTTGCCGAGCCGGCCCGAGGTGTAGTACGACGCCTGGTCGGGGCTGTCGAGCCCGCGCAGGGTGCTGCCGACCAGCTCGAAGGCGTCCTGCCAGGAGATGGGGACGTAGGTGTCGGTCTCCGCGTCGTACCGCATGGGGTGGGTGAGGCGGCCCTGGTCCTCCAGCGCGGCGTCGCTCCAGGTGGCGAGTTCGCTGACGGTGTGGGCGGCGAAGAAGGCGGGGCCGACGCGCTTGTGGGTCATCTCCCACGTGACGTGCTTGATGCCGTTCTCGCAGATGTCGAGCCTGAGGCCCTTGAGGTCGTCCGGCCAGGCGCAGCCGGGGCAGTCGAAGCCCTTGCCCTCGTGGTTCATCTTCTGGATGGCTTTCGGGCCTTCGAGCAGTTCGCGCTCGCGTATGAGGAAGCGCGTGACGCTCTTGGCCGCTCCCCAGCCGGCCGCCGGGTGGTGGTAGGGCTGGAACTCCGGGGCCCGCTTCTCGGCGTCTTCGGTGGGCCGTCCCGACGTGTCTTGGCTCATCACAACTCCCTGTGCTCCAGGCCGACTCGCTGCGTGCACTTGACGCGAGTGGGGCCCAGCCTAGGTCACTTCGGCACGCCGGTGACCAGGAACGGCGTCGCCCCACGGCGCGCGGCGGCGTGGGGCGACGGTCAAATGCCTGTACGGAGCAGCTTTTTGACGGTTACCGTTCCGCGCGGCTCTCCGAGTGGTGGAACCCGGTCCCGGCCTGGTGGTCCGGGACCATCGGGTGCGGCTGGTCGCGCAGTTCGGGCAGCAGCCGGGCGAGGTCCTGGGCGAACAGGTCGGCGAGGTCGCGGGTGAAGCCGTTGCGGCACACCACCCGCATCACGGCGAGGTCCTGCCGCTTGGGCGGGAAGGTGTACGCGGGCACCAGCCAGCCGGTCTCCCGCATCCGGCGGGAGACGTCGAAGACGTTGTAGGACGTGACGTGGTCGGCGGTGGTGAAGGCGAACACCGGCAACTGGTCGCCGCGCGTGAGCAGTTTGAAGTCCCCCATCTCCGCCACCTTTCGGGCCAGCGACATGGCGACGTCACGGGTGGCCTGCTGGACCGCGCGGAAGCCTTCGCGGCCCAGGCGCAGGAAGGTGTAGTACTGCGCGATGACCTGGGAGCCGGGGCGGGAGAAGTTGAGGGCGAAGGTCGGCATGTCGCCGCCGAGGTAGTTGACCCGGAAGATCAGGTCCTCGGGCAGCGCCTCCTTGTCCCGCCACAGGGCCCAGCCGACGCCGGGGTAGACCAGCCCGTACTTGTGGCCGGAGGTGTTGATGGAGGCCACGCGCGGGAGCCGGAAGTCCCATTCGAGGTCGGGGTCCAGGAACGGGGCGATCATCGCGCCGGAGGCGCCGTCGACGTGGACCGGGATGTCGATGCCGGTGCGCTCCTGGTAGGCGTCGAGGGCGGCGCAGAGCTGGGCGATGGGCTCGTAGGAGCCGTCGAAGGTGGAGCCGAGGATGCCGACGACGCCGATGGTGTTCTCGTCGCACAGCTCGACGGCTTCGTGCGGGTCGAGGTGGTACCGGTCGCCCTCCATGGGGAGTTGGCGGGCCTCGACCTCCCAGTAGTTGCAGAACTTCTCCCAGCAGACCTGGGCGTTGATGCCGATGACCAGGTTGGGGCGGGCACTGCCGGGATAGCGGTCGGCGTTGCGCTGGGTCCAGCGGCGCTTCATGGCGAGCCCGGCGAGCATGCACGCCTCGCTGGAGCCGGTGGTCGAGCAGCCCACGACCCGCGCGGGGTCGGGCGCGTTCCACAGGTCGGCGAGCATGGCCACACAGCGGCGCTCCAGCTCGGCGGTGCGCGGGTACTCGTCCTTGTCGATGATGTTCTTGTCGCGGGACTCCCCCATCAGCCGCCCGGCCTGCGGTTCCATCCAGGTGGTGACGAAGGTGGCGAGGTTGAGCCGGGCGTTGCCGTCGAGCATCAGCTCGTCGTGGACGACCTGGTAGGCGGTGTCGGGGGCCAGCGGCCGTTCCGCCAGGCGGTGCTTGGGCGGGTCCTCGGTCATTCCGCTGACCGGGTTCGCCTGCCCGGAGAACGGGTTGACGGCGAGAGAGGATTCGTCGGGCTGCTGCTGGGAAGTGCCGTGCGAGAGAGGCGACATGAGTGCTTCCTGGGTCCGATCAGCGTCCGCTGGCAGGGGGTTGGGGCAGGCCGGGAAAACGGACGGCACCGGCCCTGAGAGAGGGCCGGTGCCGTCCGTTCAGGCGAGGTCGAGGCTATGAGGCGTTGAGGGCTATGTCCCGCTCGGCCGCCTTCTTCTCCGGAGCGTCCGGGAGCGCGTCCAGGAAGGTGACGGTCGGCACGTGGAAGAGGCAACCGGTGACGGCCCGCGAGTAGTCGAGGATCTGGTCGTGCTGTCCGGGCCGCCGGCCGAGGAACATGTTCCGGAGCATCTGCTCGGTGACGTCGGGCGTACGGGCGTAGCCGATGAAGTAGGTGCCGTACTCGTCGTCGCCGATCGTGCCGAACGGCATGTTCTCGCGGACGATCTTCAGTTCGCGGCCGTCCTTGCCCTCGATGGTGTTCAGCATGACGTGGGAGTCGGGGGCCTTCACGTCGTCCGGGAACTCGATGTTGGCGAGCTTGGACCGGCCGATGGCGCGCTCCTGCTCCTCCGTCGACAGGGCGTGCCAGGCGTCCATGTCGTGCAGGTACTTCTGCACGATGACGTAGCTGCCGCCCTGGAAGTCCGGGTCCTCGTCGCCGACGTACACCGAGTCGGCGGCGCGCTCCCCCTCGGGGTTGGCGCTGCCGTCCACGAAGCCGAGCAGATCGCGGTCGTCGAAGAACTTGAAGCCGTGCACCTCGTCCACGACCGTGGCGGCGCCCTTGAGCCGCTGGGCGAACTGCCGGGCCAGCTCGAACACGATGTCCATGCGGCGCCCGCGCACATGGAAGAGAATGTCGCCCGGGGTGGCCGGAGCCTTGTGGCGCTCGCCCTCCAGCTCGACGAAGGGGTGCAGGCCGGCGGGGCGCGGCCCGGTGAAGAGCCGGTCCCAGGCCGCGGAGCCTATGCCGACGACGCAGCTCAACTGGGCGTCGGGATCGCGGTATCCGGTGGAGCGGCGCAGCGACTGCACGTCCTGAAGCAAGCCTCGTACGGTGTCCTCGCCGCCCTCGTCGATGGTGACCACGAGGAACACCGCCGCCCTGGCCGGAGGAACGACGACAGGCTGTGTCTCGGTCATGGAAACCTGCTTTCTGATCAGCGTGCACGCGAGACGAACATAGACGCTCCGGGCGGCTTGTCGCGCGGATTCGCGCCGACGGCGCGGCCTGTTCACTTCGGCCGCGCCGCATCCCGCGAATTCGCCGCGCCGCACATTGCGCGGGCGCCGCGCAGAGGGGTTTGGGGAAGTAAAGCTGAGCCTTTGCGGCTCAGGTGGGACGGGCCGCTCCGGGGCGTCTGCGCCCCCGGCCGCGTCTGGCCCGGTCGTCGGCGAGCACGGCGCGGCTGAGCCGGCCCAGCAGGTCGTACGCGCGGTGCTCGGCGGCGGCGACGGCGGCGGGGTCGACGCCGGTGGGACGCAGTTCGCCGCTCGCGGCCTCCTTCGCCTCGTACAGCTCCACGGCGGACGCGGCCAACTGCACCTGGGCCACCCGGCGCCGGGCGGCCGTGCTGTGCAGGGCGTGCTCGGCCTGGTCGGAGACGACCGTGCACAGGTGCAGCGCCTCCCGCATGCGGACGGCGGCCCGGCCGTGCACCAGGAGCAGGGCGCAGACCAGGCCCACGCTGATGCCGATGCCGCTGCCGATCACGCGGTCGTGCAGCAGCCGGGAGGCGGAGACGGGCGAGGAGAGTTCGCTCAGCAGCAGGGCGAGCGGGGTGAGGAAGACGACGCCCAGGCCGTAGTTGCGGGCGACGACGTACTCCAGGAAGAACTCGAAGACGATGATCAGGCAGACGATCGCCACCGGGCCGGGGTGCAGGACGAGGACGGCGCTGGTCAGGAGCAGTCCGATGGCGGTGCCGAGGGTGCGCTGCACGGCCCGCTGCATGGTGCTCCACACGTTGATGGAGTGCAGCACGGCGGCGGCGGAGATCGCGGCCCAGTAGCTGTGGCCGACGCCGAGGAAGAGGGCGATGCCGCCCGCGGCGGCGGTGCCGACGAAGGTCCGTACGGCGGTCGGCAGCAGGGCGGCGGCCCGGCGGCGGCGCCGTCCGCGCGGCCCGGCCGGTCTGCCGCCGGGGTGCGCGGGCGGGGTGCGGGGCGTCGGCGGCCGGGTTTCGGGCGGGGCGGGGACGACGGTGGCGGGGCGTCCGGGCGCGTTGTCGTCCGTGTGCGGCTGCAGCAGTTCCTCGGGCAGGGGCAGCAGGGTGTGCCAGCGGCGGTCGGCGAGCATCCGGGCCTGTTCGCGCAGGTGCCGGGCGACGGTGTCGCCCTCGGCGTCGCGCCAGGTGTCGGTGGTCAGCAGGGCCCACACGTAGTCGGCGGAGTAGCCGGTGGTGGCGGGGCGTCCGGGGGTACGGCGGGTGAGGCCGAGGACGCCGTCGCTGTCGTCTGGGTCGTTGAGCGCGTGGTAGGCGCGCAGGGCGGCGACGATGGCCTGGTGGCGGGCCTTGGACGTCTCGATCGGCCCGGCGGCCTCCAGGGCGCGGGCGAAGCACTCCAGGGCGTCGGCGAGCGCGAGCCGCTGGAGCCGCTGCGGCTGGAGGGAGTTGGGCAGGCACACCAGCCAGGCGATGGCCGCGCCGAGCGCGGTGAGCGCGGTGTGCGGCAGTACGTCGGTGAGGGCGGGCGTGCCCTCGGCGGTGATGGCGAAGGCGACCAGGATCAGTACGGCCCCCAGGCCACGCAGCCCGGCGTAGTCACAGCCGAACTTGGCGAGTCCGGCGACCGCGGCCATGCCCACCACGGCGGCCAGCCCCTGGTTCCAGGGGCCGGAGGGGCCCACCCACACGGCGAGCAGCGAGCCGAGCCCGGCGGCGGCCGTCATCGCCGCGGCGACCAGCGCGAGCACCCACAGCCGGCTGCGGCGGCGCAGCGGGAGGCTGCGCTCGAAGGTGATGGTGAAGGCGCCCAGGGCCGGGAAGACGGCGAGGTTCGGGTGACCGAGCAGCACCAGCGGCAGGGTGGGCAGCGCCATGGTGAGCGCGGCCCGCAGCGCGAAAGGGAGCGCCCCGCTGACCTTGGCCATGGCGAATGAGCCACGTGGCGAGAGAACACGGGCCAGTCCAGCGATGAGCTGAGAGGTGTTACCGCGCTTCATAGATCACTAACTCTAGCAAATCGAGGAGGGCCGAGTGCCCTCGCGCATTACGCTCGGTGAATTGCCGGAACATTACCGAAGGGAAGTCCGGCACGGTGTGAATTCGCATACGGTCCGCATGCGGCGCGAGCGGCCCACAAGCCCACTCCGCGCGGCCCGGAGGCCGTCGGCGGGGCGGGCCGGGGCCGGCCGGGCCGCTGCGCCGATTGGCTTTTCGGTCAGCGGTCGGGTACACCCATGACGTGCTGTTTCGCCAACTCGAATACCTCGTCGCTCTCTCGAGGGAGCACCATTTCGCCCGCGCCGCCCAGGCGTGCTCCGTCTCCCAGCCCGCGCTCTCCGAGGCGATCCGGAAGCTGGAGGACGAGCTTGACGTGCCGTTGGTCCGCCGCGGCCGCAAGTACGAGGGGCTCACCCCGGAGGGCGAGCGCATCGTCGTGTGGGCGCAGCGGATTCTCGCGGACCGTGACGCGCTGCGGGACGAGGTCGGCGCCCTGCGCTGCGGGCTCAGCGGCCGGATGCGGATCGGGTCGGTGCCGACCGCGTCCGCGGCCGTCTCGCTGCTGACCGGTCCGTTCTGCACGGAGCATCCGCTGGTCACCGTGGAAGTGATAGCGGATCTCCAGTCGGAGGACATTCTCCGGCAGCTCCAGAATTTCGAGATCGACGCCGGAATCACGTATCTCCCGGAAGAACTTTCGGGGCATTTCCACGCCATTCCGCTCTATGAAGAACGTTATGTGCTGCTGATCACCGCGGCCGACGGTCTGGCGCATCGGTCGACGGCGACCTGGGCGGAGGCCGCCCGGCTCCCGCTGTGCCTGCTGAACGAGTCGATGCAGGGCCGGCGGGTGCTGGACGACGTGTTCGCCAAGGCCGGGGCGAAGCCGACGCCCCGGGTGGAGACCGACTCCGTCGCCGCGTTGTTCGCGCACGTCAGGACCGGCCGGTGGGCGAGCGTCGTCCCGCACGCCTGGCTGCACGTGTTCGGTGTGCCGCACGGCATGCGGGCGGTGCCGCTGGTGGAGCCGGACTGGACGGTACCGGTGGGCCTGGTGACGACGTCCCAGCAGCCGGGGTCGGTGATGGCCCGCGCGCTGACCGAGGTCGCCACGGATACGGACGTGGCCGCCGCCCTGGAGCGGCTGCCCGGCGGCCCCGCGCTGCCGGTCGCGTAGCGCCGGCCGTGGCCGCGCCGTTTCGGGCGCGGCCAACGGGACGGCTCAGGCGACGGGCTGCGGTTCCAGGCGCTCGGCGCCGGTGTAGACGTTCATCGAGTCGCCCCGCAGGAAGCCGACCAGGGTCACCCCGCTCTCGGCGGCGAGGTCGGCGGCGAGCGACGACGGCGCGGAGACGGCCGCCAGCATCGGGATGCCGGCCATGACCGCCTTCTGCACCAGCTCGAACGAGGCACGCCCGCTGACCATCAGGACGCAGCCGCGCAGCGGGAGCATCCCGGAGCGCAGGGCGTGTCCGACGACCTTGTCGACGGCGTTGTGGCGGCCCACGTCCTCGCGCAGGCACAGCAGTTCACCGTCGGAGGAGAAGAGCCCGGCCGCGTGCAGTCCGCCGGTGCTGTCGAACACCTTCTGCGCGGCGCGCAGCTTCTCGGGCAGGGTGGCCAGCATCTCCGGGCTCATGCGCAGATCGTCCTCGGCGACCGACCACGCGGCGACCGTGCGTACCGCGTCCAGGCTGGCCTTGCCGCACAGGCCGCAGGAGGACGTGGTGTAGAAGTTGCGCTCCAGGGAGGCGTCGGGGGCCTCGACACCGGGGCCGAGAACGACGTCGACCACGTTGTAGGTGTTGCTGCCGTCGTCGGTGGCGCCCAGGCAGTAGCGGATGCCGGCCACGTCGGTCTCGGCGTGGGCGACGCCCTCGCTGACCAGGAATCCGGCGGCGAGGTCGAAGTCGTCGCCTGGGGTGCGCATGGTCACCGTCAGGGGGCGGCCGCCGACGCGGATCTCCATCGGCTCCTCCGCGGCCAGGGTGTCCGGGCGGTGCGAGGACGCGCCGTCGCGGATGCGGAGCACGCGACGCCGCACGGTCACTCGTCCCATGGTCTTGTTCCTCTCCTCGGGCTCCGGGCCGGGGGTTGTCGTCGCCGCTGGAGCCAGTGTCTGCCGGTCGGGTGGGGTCGGCGGGGTGTCAGGGAAGATGCCGGCGGCTGTGCCACGCGGTGATCATCAGGCACAGTAGGCCGATGGCGGCCAGACCCGCCAGCAGGGCGGGGTAGGGGGCGGCTCCTGCGGTCACGGCGAGCAGCAGTGGTGTGAGAAATCCACTGTAGGTGACACCGTGGTACAGGGAGAGGGCGGACGGACTGGCGCGCGCCCTGGTCAGCCGTTCGATCTCGCGCAGTCCGGAGGCGAGGGTGAGTCCGTATCCCGCGCCCAGGAGGACGGCGGCGAGCAGCACCAGGCCCATGGAGCCGTGCTGGACGGCGAGGGCGCTGAGCAGCAGGCCGCAGATGACGGTCACCATGGCGGTGAGGGTGGCGCGGGCGCTGTGGGCGTGGTCGATGCGCTCGGCGAGCGGCTGTACGGCGAGCCCGGTGAGCAGCGTCAGGGCGGTGACCAGTCCGCTGAACAGGGGTGCGTAGCCGGAGGTCCGTTCGGCCACCAGCGGGGGCAGCACCACGTAGGCGACGGTGGAGGCGGCGAAGACGGCCGGCCCCGCCGGGAGCACCACGCGGACGAAGCGGGGGTGGGTGACGGCGGCCGGCCAGGGCCCCTCGGGGTCGTCCCGTACGGGCGGTGGCGCGGTCTCCGGTGTGCGGCGCAGCGCGAGGAGGACGGTGAGGGCGAGCAGGCAGTGCAGGAGGCAGGGCAGCATCAGGGGGTGCGGGAACCACTGGGCGAGCACGCCCGCGGTGAGGGCGCCGGCGGCGAAGCCGGAGCCGGTGGCCCAGGTGACCCGGCGGGCGGCGCGGGCGGGTCCGGCGCCGGCGGACAGTTCGCGCAGCCAGGCGCTGCCCACCGAGAGCAGCAGTCCGGCCGCGACGCCGGTGGCGAGCCGGCTGGCGTAGACGGCCGGGCGGGCGAAGGCCGCGGCCGCGAGCAGCGCGCTGGCGGCGGCGGAGAGCAGCAGCGCGGGACGTACGACGCGGCGGCGCCCGACCCGGCCCGCCGCGAGGGCGCCGGTGAGCAGCGCGGGCAGGAAACCGGCCAGGTAGGTCGTGAACATCAGGGCGACCTGGAGGGAGGGCCAGTGCTCGCGTGTGCGGTAGACCGAGGAGAGCGGGGTGAACTGGTTCGCGCCCCAACCTGCGGCGAACACCGCGCCGGCCGCCGGGAGCCAGCCGTGCGCGGTGCGGGAAGCGGGCATGCCGTGAAGTGCCTTTCTGTACGCGTGTGTCACGCGATTGGGCAACAGGGTGGCGCGGGGTGCGGGTGGCATCCACGGATGGCCCGGTCCCGCCGGGGAAGCGGGTACCGGGCCATCCGCGGTACACATCCCCTCCCGGACCGTCGGGAGGGGAGCCGGGGGCCGGATCAGCCGGCGAGGCCGGGGGCCGGGATGCGGGACGGCTCCAGCCGGATCAGCACGCCCTTGGAGGTCGGGCAGTTGCTGATGTCGGCGACGCTGTCCAGCGGGACGAGGACGTTGGTCTCCGGGTAGTACGCGGCGGCGGAGCCGGGGCTCGTCGGGTAGGCGACGACCTTGAAGGACTCCGCGCGGCGCTCCTTGTCGGTCCACACGCTGACCAGGTCGACCATGTCGCCGTCCCGGAAGCCGAACTGCTCCAGGTCGGCCGGGTTGACCATGACGACGCGGCGGGCGTTGTGGATGCCCCGGTAGCGGTCGTTGGGCGCGTACCAGATGGTGTTCCACTGGTCGTGCGAGCGCAGCGTCTGGAGCAGCAGGTGGCCGGCGGGCACGTGCGGCATCTCGAACCGGCTGGCCCAGAACTCGGCCTTGCCGCTCGGGGTCGGGAACGTGTCGCTGTTGACCGGGCTCGGGAGGTTGAAGCCTCCGGGCTGCCGGATGCGCGCGTTGAAGTTCTCGAAGCCGGGCACGACGCGGGAGATCCGGTCACGGATCTTGTCGTTGTCGGCCTCGAAGCTCTTCCAGGGGATGCCGTACTTGTCGCCCAGGGTGGCGATCGCCAGGCGGCTGATGATGGCGACCTCGCTGAGCAGGTGCTTGGAGGCCGGGGGCAGCTTGCCGTGCGAGCGGTGGACGTCGCTCATCGAGTCCTCGACGGTGATCCACTGCTCGACGCCGTTCTGCATGTCCCGGTCGCTGCGGCCCAGGGTGGGCAGCAGCAGCGCGGTGTCACCGCAGACGGTGTGGGAGCGGTTCAGCTTGGTCGAGATGTGCGCGGTCAGCGAGCAGTTGCGCATGGCCTGCTCGGTGTACTCGCTGTCCGGGGTGGCGCGGACGAAGTTGCCGGCCACGCCGAGGAAGAACTTGGCCTTGCCCTCGTGCATCGCGCGGATGCCCTGCACGGCGTCGTAGCCGTGGTGGCGGGGCGGCTCGAAGCCGAACTCGCGGCCGAGCGCGTCCAGGAACTCGTCGGACATCTGCTCCCAGACGCCCATGGTGCGGTCGCCCTGCACGTTGGAGTGGCCGCGGACGGGGCAGACGCCGGCGCCGGGCTTGCCGATGTTGCCGCGCAGCATCAGGAAGTTGACGATCTCGCGGATGGTGGCGACACCGTGCTTCTGCTGGGTCACGCCCATCGCCCAGCAGACGATGGCGCTCTTGCTCTTCATGACCCGCTCGTGGATCTCCTTGATCTCGTCCAGGGTCATGCCCGTGGCGAGGAGGATGTCGTCCCAGGAGATCTTGCGGACGTTCTCGGCGAACTCCTCGAAACCGCGGGAGTTCTTCTTGATCCAGGCGTGGTCCAGCACGGTGCCGGGCGCGGCGTCCTCGGCGTCGAGCAGCAGCTTGTTGAGGCCCTGGAAGAGGGCCATGTCGCCGCCGGCGCGGATGTGCGCGAACTGGTCGGCGATCTGGGTGCCGTTGCCGAGGACACCGCGCGCCTTCTGCGGGTGCTTGAACCGCATCAGGCCGGCCTCGGGGAGGGTGTTGACCGCGACGACCTCGCCGCCGTTGCGCTTGGTCTCCTCCAGCGCGGCGAGCATGCGCGGGTGGTTGGTGCCGGGGTTCTGGCCGACCAGGAAGATCAGGTCGGAGTGGTGGATGTCGTCCAGCGAGACGCTGCCCTTGCCGATGCCGAGTGCGGCGCCGAGACCCCAGCCGGTGGACTCGTGGCACATGTTGGAGCAGTCGGGGAGGTTGTTGGTACCGAACGCCCGGGAGAAGAGCTGGAGGAGGAAGGCGGCCTCGTTGTTCAGGCGGCCCGAGACGTAGAACATCGCCTCGTCGGGCGAGGTGAGCTGCTTCAGCTCCTTCGCCAGGACCTCGAACGCCTTCTCCCAGGTGATGGGCTCGTAGTGGGTGGCGCCGGGCCACTTCACCATGGGCTCGGTGAGCCGGCCCTGCTGGTTGAGCCAGTAGTCGGACTTCGAGTCCAGCTCGGCGATCGAGTACTGCTGGAAGAAGTCACGGGTGACGCGGCGCGAGGTGGCCTCGTCGTTGATGTGCTTGGCGCCGTTCTCGCAGTACTCGTTGAAGTGCCGCTTCTTGTCCTCGGGCCAGGCGCAGCCGGGGCAGTCGATGCCGTCGACCTGGTTGATGTTCAGCAGCGTGAGCATGGTGCGCCGCGGGGACGTCTGGCTGAGCGAGTACTCCAGCGCGTGCGTCACGGCCGGGACACCCGTCGCCCACGTCTTGGGAGGCGTGACCGTCAGTTCGTCGATCGGGTCCTCGATGCTGCTGCTCATGGTGTGTCTGCCTCTTTCGTGAATACGAATCCCGCCGAACGGCATTTTCTTTGATTCCGCGAAGGAAAGTCAAAGAGGCCGTGTCGATCACGCGATAGGTACCGCTTATCTTTCGGTTCCGCTCGCCGTCCGAAGCATCGCACATTTCCCCGTACGGCGTTGACCAGGCATGATGAGGGCGACGCGGCCCCCGTCGAGGCGAGGATAACTACCGCCTATTACCCGATCGACCGCCCCTCTTTGACTCGGTCAGGAAATTGACGGACGCTGGCCGACGAACACCGAGCAAGAATTCACATTCAGGAGACCTGCCGTGTACTTGGCACTGGCCCCGGACACCATCGCGCGATGGCAGTTCGGGATGACCACCGTCTACCACTACCTGTTCGTGCCCCTCACCATCAGCCTGGTGGCGATCACGGCGGGCCTGGAGACGGCGTACGTCCGCACGGGGAAGACGAAGTACTTCCATGCCACCAAGTTCTGGGGCAAGCTCTTCCTGATCAACATCGCCATGGGTGTCGTCACCGGGCTGGTGCAGGAGTTCCAGTTCGGCATGAACTGGTCCGCCTACTCCCGCTTCGTGGGCGACGTCTTCGGCGCACCGCTCGCCATGGAGGCCCTGCTGGCCTTCTTCTTCGAGTCGACCTTCATCGGCCTGTGGATCTTCGGCTGGGACAAGCTGCCCAAGAAGATCCACTGCGCGTGCATCTGGATGGTCTCGATCGGCACGATCCTGTCGACGTACTTCATCCTCGCCGCCAACTCCTTCATGCAGAACCCGGTCGGCTACAGCCTGGACAAGGCGCACGGCAAGGCGCATCTGACCGACATCGGCGCGGTGCTCTTCCAGAAGCTCAACCTGGTGGTGGTCGCCCACACCCTGACGGCCGCCTTCCTCACCGGCGCCGCCTTCGTGATGGGCATCTCCGCCATCCACCTGTGGCGTGCCGCCCGGCTCCAGCGCAGGGGCCGGCCCACCGACCTCAAGCAGGTCGCGGCCATGCGCACGTCGCTGCGGCTCGGCCTGGTGCTGGCCGTCGTCTTCGGTCTGGGCACCGCGATCAGCGGTGACAAGCTCGGCGAGGTGATGTTCGAGCAGCAGCCGATGAAGATGGCCGCCGCCGAGGCGCTGTGGGACAAGGAGGCACCGGCCCCCTTCTCCGCCTTCTCCGTCCCGGACGTCGCCCACCAGCGCAACAGTGTCGACATCCAGGTCCCCGGCCTGCTCTCCTTCCTGGCGCACAAGGACTTCCACTCCGCGGTCCCCGGCATCAACGACACCGCCAAGGCGGAGGCGGCCGCGTACGGCGGCTCACCGGCCGAGTACATCCCGAACGTCCCCATGACGTACTGGGGTTTCCGGGCGATGATCCTGTTCGGCATGACCTCCTTCACCCTCGGCGCGGCCGGACTCTGGCTGACGCGGCGGAAGTTCTGGGTCGCCCCCGAGCACCGCACCGGCTCCTTCGACGTGCCCCGGCTGATGCTCACCAAGAACCGCGAACTGGGCGCGATGGCCAGCGGCTTGGCCTGGCGGGCCGGCATCCTCACCCTGGCCTTCCCGGTGATCGCCAACTCCTTCGGCTGGATCTTCACCGCGATGGGCCGTCAGCCCTGGGCCGTCACCGGTCTGCTGCGCACCGTGGACGCGGTCTCCCCGAACGTCTCGCTGACCGAGCAGCTCATCACGCTGATCGGCTTCAGCCTGCTGTACATCGCGCTCGCCGTGGTCGAACTCAAGCTGCTGGTGAAGTACGCGGGCGGCGGACCGGTCACCTCCGAGCGGCCACCGCTGAGGGACATCAAGCTCGGCGGCGACTCCACGCTCGAAGGCTCCCCGAGGGACGCCGACAAGCCGCTCGCCTTCGCCTACTGATCAGTTAGAGAGAGTCCGGAACCGTGCATCTCCATGACCTCTGGTTCTTCGTCATAGCCCTGCTGTGGGTCGGCTACTTCTTCCTGGAGGGCTTCGACTTCGGCGTGGGCATCCTGACCCGGGTGCTGGCCCGCGGGGAGACCGAGCGCCGCGTCCTGCTCAACACCATCGGCCCCGTCTGGGACGGCAACGAGGTCTGGCTGGTCACCGCGGCCGGCGCCACCTTCGCCGCCTTCCCCGACTGGTACGCCACGATGTTCAGCGGCTTCTACCTGCCGATGTTCGTCATCCTGCTCTGTCTGATCCTGCGCGGTGTGGCCTTCGAGTACCGGCACAAGCGCGACGGCGAGCGCTGGAAGCGCAACTGGGAGGCGATCGTCTTCGTCACCTCGCTGGTGCTGGCCTTCCTGTGGGGCGTGCTGTTCGCCGCGATGGTCCACGGCCTGCCGATCGGCGCCGACCACGAGTACCACGGCGGCCTCGCCGAACTGGTCCAGCCCTACGCGCTGCTGGGCGGCGTGACCACCACCGTGCTCTTCACCTTCCACGGCGCGGTGTTCGCCTCGCTGAAGACGGTCGGCAGCATCCGGCGCCGGGCGCGTCACCTGGCCCAGAACGCCGGTGTGCTCACCGTCCTGCTCCTGCTGGCATTCCTGACCTGGACCCAGCTCGACACCGGCAACATACGGAGCCTGATCGCGGAGGCCGTCGCCGTGCTCGCGGTGCTGGTGTCGCTGGGCTTCAACTTCGGCGCCCGCGAGGGACGGGCGTTCATCGCCTCCGGGCTGAGCGTGGTGGCGTCCACCGCGATGCTCTTCCTCGCCCTGTTCCCGCAGGTGATGCCGTCCAGCCTGAACGCGGCCTGGAGCCTGACCGCGACCAACGCGGCCGCCGGCTCGTACACGCTGGGGATCATCACCTGGGTCGCCGGGTTCGCCACCCCGCTGGTGCTGCTCTACCAGGGCTGGACCTACTGGGTGTTCCGCAAGCGGATCGGTGTGCAGCACATCCCGGTCACCGTCCACGCGCCGGTCCACCGCGTAGCGCCGTGAACACCCGACGCGCCATGACATGCCGCGCCCTGCGCCGCCTGACCCGTGCCCGCGCCGAGCGCGCGGGCCGGGGGGCGGCGGCCGACGGCGTGGCGATGTCCGGGGGCCGGGCCGCCGACCGTGATGATCATCGCAGTGGGTCCCGGCCGCGCCGGCGTCGCGGACGCGTCTCGCCGCGGCTCCGCCTGGTGGAGCCGGGCGGCGTCCCCGGCGCCGGGCGGCCGGTACGCACCGCACGCCCGTCCGGAGCACGCCACCGCCTCGCGGTGCGGGGAGACCGCACACCGTACGACCGCCGACCGGCAGCACAGGAAGAAGGCAGGCCCGTGTCCCGACCGCTCACCGACCAGCACAGCGACATCGCCGTCACCGGTACGCGTCGGCGTCCCGCCCCGGAGCCGCTCGTGGACCGCTTCGGCCGCGTCCACACCGACCTGCGCCTGTCCCTGACCGACCGCTGCAATCTGCGCTGCACCTACTGCATGCCCGCCGAGGGCCTGGCCTGGCTGCCCAAGGACGAGCTGCTCAGCGACGACGAGATCGTCCGCCTGGTCGGCATCGCCACCGGGCGGCTCGGCATCACCGAGGTCCGGCTGACCGGCGGTGAGCCCCTGGTGCGCCGGGGCCTGCCCGGTCTGATCGCCCGGCTGTCCGCGCTTCCAGTGGCGCCCGAGCTGTCCATCACGACCAACGGCATCGGGCTCGCCCGTACCGCCGTCGCGCTGCGCGAGGCCGGGCTCGGCCGGGTCAACGTCAGCCTCGACACCCTGCGCCCGGAGCGGTTCGCCGCCATCACCCGGCGCGACCGGCTCTCCGACGTGCTGGAGGGGCTGCGGGCGGCCCGCGCCGCCGGACTGGACCCGGTCAAGGTGAACGCGGTGCCGGTGCGCGGGGTGAACGACGACGAGATCGCGGACCTGACCGCGTTCGCCGTGGAGAACGGCTACCGGATGCGGTTCATCGAGTCGATGCCGCTGGACGCCCAGGGCGCCTGGGAGCGGGAGAAGATGGTCACCGCCGCCGAGATCCTGGACCGGATCGGCGAGCGCTTCACCCTCACCCCCGTACCCCGCGAGGACAACGCCCCGGCCGAGGAGTGGCGGATCGACGGCACGGACTCGTACGTGGGTGTCATCGCCAGCGTCACCCGGCCGTTCTGCGGCAACTGCGACCGGGTACGGCTCACCGCCGACGGGCAGTTGCGCAACTGCCTGTTCGCCACCAAGGAGTCCGACCTGCGCGCCCTGCTCCGCGCGGGCGCCGACGACGACGCGCTGGAGGCCGCCTGGCGCTCCTGCATCGCCGTCAAGGGCCCCGGCCACGCCATCAACAGCGAAGACTTCCGCCGTCCCGACCGGCCCATGTCGGCCATCGGCGGCTGAGAACCGTACCGACACCCCGTACCGACACCACGAGTGAGGACCGACGAAGTGAACCGGATGCACGAATGGATCGCGGCGGCCAAGGCCGAGCTGGGCATCGACCTCGATGTCGACATCGCCGGACTGCTGGACATGACGAAGGTGGTCGCGCACGAGGTGGCCCGCCCGGCCGCCCCGCTCACCTCCTTCCTGGTCGGCTACGCGGCCGGGCTCCAGGCCGGCGGCGCCGGTGCGGTGTCGGAGGCGAACCGCAAGGTGACCGAGCTGGCCGAGCAGTGGGCCGCCGAGCATGAGAACGGCGCGGCGGCGCTGTGACCGTCCTCCCGGCGCACCACCCGTCCTGGCAGCGGGCCCGCTCTCTGGCGCGGGCCGCCGCCGGGCGCGCGCTGCCCGGTGTGCCGCGCGCCCTTGAGGACGCGCTCGGCCATGCCCTGGCCGGGCCGCTGACGGCGCTGACCGATCTGCCGCCGTTCGCCACCTCCGCCATGGACGGCTGGGCCGTGTCCGGGCCGGGCCCCTGGCAGTTGGGGGAGCGGGGCGTGCTCGCCGGTCAGCGGCCGGAACCGCTCGCGGCCGGCACCGCCGTGCCGATCGCCACCGGCGCGCCGCTGCCGCCGGGGGCGAGCGCCGTGCTGCGCCGCGAGCACGGCGAGGTGGAGCGGTCCACGAGCCTGCTCCACCTCGCCGCCACCGCCCCCGGCCCGCTGCCCGAGGGCCACGACGTGCGCCCGCGCGGGCAGGAGTGCGCGAGCGGCGAGCCGCTGCTCGGGGCCGGGACCACTGTCACCCCGTCCGTACTGGGCCTGGCGGCGGCGAGCGGCTACGACCGGCTGGTGGTGCACCGGCGGCCCAGCGTGGAGCTGTTCGTCCTGGGCGACGAGCTGCTGGACGCCGGGGTGCCGCGCGGCGGCCGGGTCCGCGACGCGCTCGGCCCGCTGCTGCCGTCCTGGCTGCGCGGTCTGGGCGCCGAGGTGATCGGCCGGCACCGGGTGGCGGACCGGCTGGAGGAGCTGCGGGAGGCGGTGTCCCACTCCCCCGCCGACGTCGTGATCACCACCGGCAGCACGGCGGCCGGGCCCGTGGACTTCCTGCACGAGACGCTGCGGCTGATCCACGCCCCGCTGGTGGTCGACTCCGTCTCGGTACGGCCGGGCCACCCGATGCTGCTGGCCGGGCTGCCCGCCACGGCGGACGGCCGCGCCCGCCACCTGGTGGGACTGCCGGGCAACCCGCTGGCCGCCGTGGCCGGTACGGCCACCCTGGCCGCGCCCCTGCTGCGCGCCCTCGGCGGCCACACCGACCCGGAGCCGCGCAGCGCCGTGACGGCCGAGGCGCTCCCCGGCCACCCCCGCGACACCCGGCTGTTGCCGGTGCGCACGGCGGGCACCGGTGTGGCGCCGCTGCCGTACGACGGCCCGGCGATGCTGCGGGGGCTGGCCCTGGCCGACGCGCTGGCCGTGGTCCCGCCCGGCGGCGCCGGGACCGGGGACGCGGTGGAGCTGCTGCCGCTGCCCACCGGCTGACCCACCCCCGACCACCTCAGAAACGACCCACCCGAGAAGGCGAAGGACATGGAGACGAAGACGGCATCCACGGGCACCATCCGCTACTGGGCCGCGGCCAAGGGCGCGGCCGGCACGGCGGAGGAGTCCTACCGGGCGGGAACCCTCGCCCAGGCCCTGGAGCAGGCCCGCTCCCGCCACGCGGACGAGCCGCGCTTCGCGCAGGTGCTGGAGGTCTGCTCCTTCCTGGTGGACGGCGACCCGGTCGGCGTCCGCGACCACCACTCGGTCACCCTGCGGGACGGTGCCACGGTCGAGGTGCTCCCGCCCTTCGCCGGCGGCTGACCGGCCCCGCGTCCGCCCACCCTCACGTTCCCCCGCTCCCGGAAACCGGATCACGCCATGTCGCTCCCCACCCTGCTCCCCTCCCCCATCCGCCTGCTCGGCCTGCGCGACACCCCGCTCTCCCTCGACGAGGTGTACGGCGCGGTCGGTGACGACGCGGCGGGCGGCACCGCGCTGTTCGTCGGCACGGTCCGCGACCACGACGGCGGCAAGTCAGTGTCGTCCCTCGAGTACAGCGCGCACCCCTCCGCCGAGGCCGAGCTGCGCCGGGTGGCCGAGGAGATCGCGGCCGAGTTCCCGGTGCGCGCGCTGGCCGCCGTGCACCGTACGGGTCTGCTGGCGATCGGGGACGTCGCGGTGATCACCGCGGTCTCCTGCCCGCACCGGGCCGAGGCGTTCACGGCGTGCCGGAAGCTGATCGACACCCTCAAGCACGAGGTGCCGGTCTGGAAGCGGCAGATCTTCACGGACGGCGCCACGGAATGGGTCGGCGCCTGCTGATCAGCCGGTGACGACGCCCGCGACCAGGTTGATGGTGGTGGCCAGCACGCTGATGCCGAACAGGTACGACAGCAGACAGTGCCGCAGCACCACCGCCCGGATCAGCGGGTGGGAGACGCTGGTGTCGGAGACCTGGTAGGTCATGCCGAGGTTGTAGCTGAAGTAGAAGAAGTCCGGATAGGCGGGCTTCGTATCGGAGTTGAAGTCGATGCCGCCCTGCGCCGGGCCGTAGTACAGGTAGGCGTAGCGGGCCGTGTACATCAGGTGCAGCGCGGCCCAGGCCATCAGGACGCCGAGCAGCGCGATGGCCGCGGCGGCCCCGGTGTCGGCGCCGGAGCGGTGGGCGACCAGCATCAGCACGATGCCGCCGAGCCCGCACAGCGAGACGCCGACCACCACCAGTTCGTCCACGGCGGGCCGGAAGTCCTCGCGGCGGGCGTCGGCACGGGTGGTCTCGGCGTCCATGGGCCACAGCACGATCCAGCCGGTGACCACGAAGACGGTGCCGACGGCGGCGATGCCGGACAGGATGGCCAGCGGCGCCGGATTGCCGGTCAGGCCGACAGCAAGGCCGACGATCGCTCCGACGGCGAGGCAGCCGCCGAGCCTGGGAACCGCGGACAACGGCAGCCACATGCTCATACGGCCATACCCTAGCCGTGTCCGCCGCTTCCGGCCCGGCAGATGACATCCCCCGCCCATGGCCCCCACAAGTCGATCAGGACTGCGGCGGGGCCAGGTGGTATACACCGAACATGCCCCCTTCGCACCGTTCTTCCCCCGCCGGCAGTGGCGGCGGGCGCCGGTGGGACACCTCCGGCCTCGGGCATGTGCTGTTCCCGCGCGGGGTACTGGCCCTCCAGCGGGTGGACGGCGCGCTGCTGTTCGCGGTGCGCGCGGCCCTGGCCATGGCACTCGCGGGCCTGCCGGTGGTGCTGGCAGGACGGCCCGACCTCGCGGTGTACGGGATGCTCGGCGCGTTCACCACCACGTTCGGCCGGAATCTGCCCTACCGCCGCCGGGCATGGGTGCTGGCGTGGGTGGCGCTCGCCATGACGGCCTGTGTGGGTCTCGGTTCGGCGCTGGCGTCGGTGGCGCATCCCTGGTCCAGTGTGGCCGGGGCGGCGGTGGTGGTCGCGGCGACGGCGCTGGTGGCGGGCGTGTGCAAGTACGTGTGCGATGCGACCGGGCTCGGCGGGCTGGGCGCGATCCTGCTGCTGTTCTCCTTCGCGGTGGCCGCCAACGCCACGACCGCGCCGGGCCAGGTGCTTCCCCGTACGGGCATGGCCGCGGCGGGCTCGCTGATGGCGTGGGCGCTGGCGCTGCTGGGCCGTCTGGTCCATCCCGACCGGCCGCAGCGCCTGTCGGTGGCCGCCGCGCTGCGTCAGCTCGCCGAGCTGCTGGACGCCGCGCGCGGCGGGGTGGGCCGCTCCCGGCACCGGGCGACGGCCGCGGTGCTCCAGGCGTACGACTCGCTGGGGCTTGCGCCGCCGACCACCTCCAAGCGGCCGGGTGAGGACAACACCTGTGTCCGGCTGACCGATCTGGCCTGGTCGCTGCTGATCGACTCCACCCGTGGCACGCCGGAGGACCCGTCGGAGCTGGCCCGGCTGCTGCGGGCCCAGGCGGGCATGCTGGCCGACCGGCACCAGCGGTATCCGCAGGTGCTGGCCGACCTGGCCGCGTACTCCTCGCTGCCCCGGGAGCCGGGCCGCCGCTTCTCGCCGCGGGCGCCGGTACCGGACGATCCGGGGGCGCGGCGGGCCTGGGTGCTGGTGCGGGGGCGGCCCGGCGGGCGCAAGCCGGTGTCGGTGCTGCTGGTGCCGGCGCTGCGGATGGTGCTGGGCACGCTGGCGGCGGGCGGTGCCGCGCTGGCGCTCGGTCTGGGGCACGGCTACTGGGCGGCGATCTCGGCGGCGGCCGTGCTGCACTCGGTGAACGTCCGCACCACGGTCCAGCGGGCCGTGCAGCGCACCCTGGGCACGGCGCTCGGGCTGATGATCGCTCTCGGGGTGCTGGCCGGGCATCCGGCGCCGGTGCTGCTGGCATTGGTGATCGTGGCGCTGGAGTTCCTGATGGAGTACATGGTCGTGCGCAACTACGGCCTGGGCGTGGTCTTCCTGACCCCGCTGGCGCTGCTGCTGAGCGATCTGGCCGACCCGGAGTCGCCGGAGGAGCTGGTCGTGGACCGGGGGCTCGGCTCGCTGCTCGGCATCGTCATCGGGCTGGTGTGCGCGCTGCTGGTGGTGCACGACCGGGCGGCGGTACGGGTGGAGCGGGCGCTGGCGCAGTGCACCGAGGCGACCGAGCGCGCCGAGCGGGCGCTGGCCTTCCGGTCCCGGCCGCCGCATCCGGTGATCCCGGTCCATCTCGCCGTCAGCGTGGTCGAGTTGCGCGAGGCGGACGACGCGGCGGCGGGCGAGCTGCTGTCGGCGGGCATCGACCCGGCGGCCCTGGCCGCGGCCGAACAGCGCGCGTATCTGCTGCTCGCGCGGCTTCTCCACCATTGATCCTGGCGGCAGTTCGATGTGCCGTAGCCGACGACTTTCGCAACTCCTCTGTGATTAGGTGGGGTTCCCGTGAGGGACAGACAGAGGAGGCTGATGCGCATATGTCAGTGCCACCTATGGGTGCGTTCGGGTCTTTCGGATCATCGGACCCGTTTTCCGACCTACTGAATCGTTTCTTCGGTATGTCCACGGCGTCCTCGCCACCGGCGGTGCAGCGCGTACCGGTCGGCCGGCTGCTGACCGACTCCGCCCGTGAACTCATCGCGCGCGCCTCGCAGCGCGCCGCCGAGGACGGCAGCGAGGACCTCGACACCGAGCATCTGCTGTGGGCGGCCACCCAGGTCGAACCGTCCCGCACGCTGCTCGCCCGCTCCGGGACCGACCCGGACAACCTGGCCAAGGAGCTGGAGGCGGCCCTGCCCTCGGGCAGCGGCACCCCCTCGGCCGAGCCGGGTCTGACCCCGGCCGCCAAGCGCGTGCTGATCGGCGCGCACGCCCGCTCGCAGGCGACCGGCGCCTCGTACATCGGGCCGGAGCACATCCTCCAGGCGCTGCTCGACCCGGGCAACGACCAGGCCGCCTCGGTGGCCCGGAATCTGGGCGTGGACACCGACAAGGTGGCCCGCGACGCCGGTTCAGCCGCGAAGGCGGAGGGCCGCCAGGAGCCGAGCAGCACGCCCACGCTGGACGAGTACGGGCGGGATCTGACCGCCGACGCCCGCGCCGGGAAGCTCGACCCGGTGGTGGGGCGCGGCGAGGAGATCGAGCAGACCATCGAGATCCTGTCCCGCCGGTCCAAGAACAACCCGGTGCTCATAGGCGAGCCCGGTGTCGGCAAGACCGCCATCGTGGAGGGCCTGGCCCAGCGGATCATCTCCGGCGACGTACCGCGCACGCTGGAGGGCCGCCGGGTCGTCGAGCTGGACCTCGCCGGTCTGGTGGCCGGGGCCAAGTACCGGGGCGAGTTCGAGGAGCGGCTGAAGAAGGTCATCGACGAGGTGACGTCCGCCTCCCAGGACGTGATCCTCTTCATCGACGAGCTGCACACGGTCGTCGGCGCCGGTTCCGGCGGCGAGGGCTCGATGGACGCCGGGAACATCCTCAAGCCCGCGCTGGCCCGCGGCGAGCTGCATGTCGTCGGCGCCACCACCCTGGACGAGTACCGCAAGTACGTGGAGAAGGACTCCGCGCTGGAGCGCCGGTTCCAGCCGGTGAAGGTGCCCGAGCCCACCGTCGAGGAGACCGTCCAGATCCTGGAGGGGCTGCGCGACGCCTACGAGGCGCACCACCAGGTCCGGTTCAGCGACGCGGCGCTGGTCGCGGCGGCCGAGCTGTCGGACCGGTACATCGCGGACCGGTTCCTGCCCGACAAGGCGATCGACCTGCTGGACCAGGCCGGCGCCCGGGTGCGGCTGCGCTCGCGCGGCAAGTCCAAGGAGGTGCAGGACCGCGAGGACACCCTCGCCCGGCTGAACCGGGAGAAGGACGAGGCGGTCGCCACCGAGGAGTTCGACCGTGCCAAGGAACTGAAGCACAAGATCTCCGAGATCGAGACCGAACTCGCGCAGATCGAGGAGCGCCGCGAGGGCGTGGTCGCGGTCACCGAGAACGACATCGCGGAGATCGTGTCCCGCCGCACCGGCATCCCGGTGGCGCAGTTGACGGAGAGCGAGAAGGAGCGCCTGCTCAAGCTGGAGGACGCGCTGCACGACCGCGTGGTCGGCCAGGACGAGGCGGTCCTCGCCATCGCCCAGGCGGTGCGCCGCAACCGGGCGGGCATGGGCGACCCGGACCGCCCGGTGGGTTCCTTCCTGTTCCTCGGTCCGACGGGTGTCGGCAAGACGGAGCTGGCGAAGGCGCTCGCGGAGCTGCTCTTCGGTGACGAGGACCGGCTGATCCGGTTCGACATGAGCGAGTTCCAGGAGAAGCACACGGTCTCCCGTCTGGTCGGCTCCCCGCCCGGCTACGTCGGCTACGACGAGGCCGGCCAGCTCACCGAGAAGGTGCGCCGCCAGCCGTACAGCGTCGTGCTGTTCGACGAGGTGGAGAAGGCGCACCCGGACGTCTTCCACACGCTGCTCCAGGTGCTGGACGACGGCCGGCTGACCGACTCGCAGGGCCGTACCGTGGACTTCCGCAACACGGTGGTCATCCTGACGAGCAACATCGGCTCGCAGTTGATCCTCGCCCACCAGGGCAAGGTGGACGAGATCCGGGGCGAACTGGAGTCGGTGCTCCAGGGGCACTTCCCGCCGGAGTTCCTCAACCGGATCGACGAGACGATCGTCTTCCACGCGCTCAGCGAGACGAACCTCGGTCGCATCATCGACCTGCTGCTGGATCGCAGCGCCCGGCGGGTGCGGGCGCAGGGCATCGGCCTGGAGGTCACCGAGGCGGCGAAGAAGCTGCTGGTGGCACACGGCTACAAGCCGGAGTTCGGCGCGCGTCCGCTGCGCCGCACGATCCAGACCGAGCTGGACAACCGGATCGCGGAACTGGTCCTGTCCGGCGGCGTCGAGAAGGGCGACACGATCGTCGCCGACGTGCGGGACGACTCGCTGCACCTGAGCGTCCGTCACCCGGAGCCGGAGGAGGCGCCGTCCGCCGAGTGACACCGCGCGGCTGACGGGGCGGTACGGGATCTCTCCGTACCGCCCCTGTCGTGTGTGCGGCCGCTAGCGTGGTCGGATGGCTGAGTACGAGGTGACCGAGGCGGACACGGCGGTGGCGCTGGGCAGCGGGGACGTGCCGGTGCTGGGGACGCCGCGGCTGATCGCGTGGCTGGAGGCGGCGACCGTGCGGGCGGCGGAGCCGTTCACCGGACCGGGCCGGACCACGGTGGGCACGGCCGTACGGGTACGGCATCTGCGGGCCACGCCCGTCGGCGGGCGCGTGACGGTCTCCGCCGAACCGGCGCCGGGCACGTCGGGCGGCCGGCTCACCTTTGTGGTGCGGGCCGTCGACGGCTCGGGCGCGCCGGTCGCGGAGGGCGAGATCGACCGCGCCGTGGTCGACCGCGAGAAGTTCCTCGGCGGCTGATCAGACCGGGCTGTGGCCCTGGAGGTAGGCGCGCACGGCCGACGGCAGCGCGTCCCGTTCGGCCTCCTCGAAGGCGACCCAGCGGATCTGTTCGGCCGGCAGCGAGGCCCCGCCGGAGGGCGAGTCGGTGAGCAACTGGCACACCACGGCCGGGACGGCGTCCGGGGACTCACCGTCGGCCGGCCCGAGCGGCTCGGTGCCGTCGACGAGGTACCCGGTGAGTTCGTAGACGACCCGCTCGGCCGTCGCGCCCGGGGTCTCGGCCGGTTCGGCGGTGCCGGAGGGCAGCGTCCAGGGGCCGCCGTCCCCCTGGGTCACCAGCAGCAGCCGTCCGTCGTACACCGCGACCGCCAGCACCCGGCCGCCGGCCTCCTGCTCGGAAGTCATCGCTCCGTCCCCTCCCCGCACCCGCGTCGACCGCCCGGCCCGATGGCCGGACGGTCGTTCCCTACCCAGCGGCCGGGCCGCGCACCCGGCCGGGTCAGGACGTCTTGATCGCGGCGAGGAACTTCTGCGGGTCGGTGTCCACTTCGCCCTCGACCGTGGTGACCGGGATGTTCTCCTTGTCGTACCAGACGGCCGGGGTGCCGGGCAGGCCGAAGGTCTCGAAGGTGGAGATGGACTCGCCGGCCCAGGTCAGATACGTGTCGTCGGAGACCTTGCGGTCGAAGTCGGCCGAGCGCAGGCCGTCCACGTCACCGGCGACCGACAGCAGCACCGAGCCTTGGGAGAACTTGTCCTCGGCGGGCGGGAAGGGCTGGTTGTCGAAGAGGGCGCCGAGGTATTCGATGAACTGCCGCTGCCCCTCGTCGCTCGCGGCGGCCAGCGCGCCGAGCGCCTTCTGGTCGCCGTTGCCGCCCACGGTGTCGTCCATCGTCCCGGCGAAGTGGAACTTCACCACGTACTTTCCGTCGTCGGCGCCCTTGCGGATGGTGTCCAGGAGCGTCTTGGCCATACGGGCGGAGGCACGGTCGCGCATCTCCAGGAACACCTGGAGCACGTGCGGCGCGGACAGGTCGCCGTAGTACAGCGTGGTGCCTTCGTTGCCGGTCGTGTTCGCGGGAGTCATGTTCCGAGCTTGGCACAGATGGGCGCGGGGCACGAACGGTGCGGTCGGCGGGTGGGAGGGGTCCGGTCGGCACGACACGACGGGGCTCACGGCGCAGTCTGGAGGGGTGGACTCATCGCACGACAGGGCTCCGGACCGAGGCCGTGACCTGGACATGGCCGTGCTCGACGCGCTGTTCGCCGACTCGCCGCATCCGCTGTACGTGCTCGACGGCACGCTGCGGCTGGTGGGCTTCAACGACGCGGCCGGGAGGTTCGGCGCGCTGCCGCTCGCCGGTGCGCTGGGGCAGCCGTTCACGCACTGGGCGGCCGGGCTGCACCAGGAGCCGGTGCAGGCCATGCTGCGCGAGGTGCTGGCCACCGGGGAGCCCCAGCGGGATGTGGAGGTGGCGGGCGGGGCCACGCCGGACGCGCCGGACCGGGTGCTGGCGCTGTCGGCGTTCCGGCTGCGGGACGCGGACGGCGGGCTGCCCGGGGTGGCGCTCAGCGTGGTGGACGCCACCGAGCGGCACCGGGCGCAGGTGCGGCTGAGCGTGCTGCGGGAGGCGAGCGCCCGGATCGGCACCAGCCTGGACACGGTGCGCACCGCGCAGGAACTCGCCGACATCGGCGTGCCGGACCTGGCCGACACCATCGTGGTGGACGTGCTGGACGCGGTGCTGCGGGGTGATGTGCCGCCGGTGGAGTCACTGGGCCGCGATCTGCTGCTGCGCTGTGCCGGGTTCCGGTCGGTGCGGGCGGCGAACGGGCACCGGGCGGCGGAGATCGGCTGTGTGATGGAGCCGGGTCTCACCTCACGGTACAAGGAGGTGCTGACCGAAGGGCGCCCGGTGTTCGTCGCCGAGCACGAGACGGCGCCCGTCGGGCAGGGCGGGCAGGAGGTGGCGCAGGCGAACGGCGCGCACTCCAGGATGGCGGTGCCGCTGGCCGCGCGGGGCGGGGTGCTGGGTCTGGCGCGGTTCTACCGGGGCCGGGGCACCGCGCCGTTCACCGAGGACGACCTGCGCCTGGCCACCGAGCTGTCCAGGCACACCGCGCTGTGCCTGGACAACGCCCGGCTGTACACGCGGGAGCGGTCGGTGGCCCGTATCCTCCAGCTCAGTCTGCGGCCCGCGCACGTGCCGGGGCACAGCGCGGTGGCGACCGCGCACAGCTATCTGCCGAGCAGTACCAGCGGGGACTGGTTCGACATCATCCCGCTGTCCGGGGCGCGGGTGGCGCTGGTGGTCGGGGAGCCGCCCACGCGGGGCATCCGGGCCGCCGTCACGATGGGCGGGCTGCGGGCCGCGATCGGCGCGCTGGCCTCGCTCGACCTGCCGCCCGAGGAGCTGCTGGAGCGGCTGCACGACCTGGTGGGCCGCCTCGACGCGGAGGAGTCGCGCCATCCGGACGAGTCCCTGGACAGCCTGCGCGCGGGCACCTCGTGTCTGTACGCGGTCTACGACCCGGTGGCGCACCGGTGCACGGTGGCCAGCGCGGGTCATCCGCCGCCCGCCGTGGCCCGGCCCGACGAGCCGGTGACCTTCGCGCGGATACCGGTCGGCCCGGCGCTGGGCCGGGGTGCGCCCCGCTACCGCGCGGGGCACTTCGACGTGCCCGCGGGCACGCTGATGGTGCTGTGCAACCCGGCCGTACTGCGGGACGCGAGCCCGGACGCCGGGGACCAACTGACCCGGCTGACCCGCGCGTTGCAGCCGCGGGACCGGCCCCTGCCGGACATCTGCGACGCCCTGCTGCACGATCTGGCGCCGCACCGTCCGGCCGACGACGGGGTGCTGCTGGTCGCCCGCACCCTCGCCCTGGGCGCCGACCAGGTGGCGTCCTGGTCGCTGCCGAACGAGCCGCGGACGGTCTCGCTGGCCCGCGAACGCACCGACGAACGGCTCGGGCACTGGCATCTGGCGGACCTGGCGTTCACGGCGACCCTGGTGGTCAGCGAGCTGGTGACCAACGCGGTCCGCTACTCCGAGGGGCCGATCCGGCTGCGGCTGGTCCGCGACCAGGCCCTGATCATCGAGGTCACCGACGACAGCAGCACCGCCCCGCAGTTGCGGCAGGCCGAGGACGACGACGAGCACGGGCGGGGGCTGACGATCACCTCCCAGGTCACGGAGCGCTGGGGCACCCGGCGGGAGCACCGGGGAAAGACCATCTGGGCCGAACTCGCCGTGCACACTTGAGAGTTGGGTGTGAACGGCTGTGACGGGAGCGGCCGTCCGGCGCCTTCCGTGACGGCTCTGCCGTGGTGGACACTTCGCTTCCACCCCCATCACAGCCGAGGGCCGCCTCCATGCCGACCGCTCCCCGTTCCCTGCGCCTGGCCGCCACCACCGCCGGGCTGCTGCTCGCCTCCAGCATGACCATCACGGCCCATGCCGCACCGGTACCGCCACCGGCCTCGGCAACGGTGCACACCGCGAGTCAGGCGGCCGCCGACTGGTCGGCCCCGCTGTCGACGCAGGGCCGGTACATCGTGGACAGCCGGGGCGACCGCTTCCGCCTCAGGGCCGCCAACTGGGACGGCGCACAGGGCTCCTGGAACGGCAGCGGCAGCGTGGACGACCCGGCCAACCACCACGCCGGCCAGAACGCGCACGACATCCCGCTCGGCCTCGACCGGGTACCGATCGCCCGACTGCTCCTGGACTTCCGCGAGCTGGGCGTCAACACCATCCGGCTGCCCTTCTCCAACGAGCTGGTCCACCGCACGGCCCCCGTCCCGGACGCGGCGGTGACCGCCAACCCGCAGTTGCGCGGCAAGACCCCGCTCCAGGTGTACGACACGGTCGTGGACGCGCTCAGCCAGGCCGGGTTCGCCGTGATCCTGAACAACCACACCAACACCTCCCGCTGGTGCTGCGGCATCGACGGCAACGAACGCTGGAACAGCAGCCAGTCCACTCAGGCGTGGGCGGACGACTGGGTGTTCATGGCCCGCCGCTACGCCGATGTGCCCGGTGTGGTCGGCGCCGACCTCTACAACGAGGTCCGCCGGGACATCCTGGACGACCCCAACTGGGGCCTGGGCGACGCCCACGACTGGTACGCGGCGGCCCGGACGGCAGGCGACCGCATCCTGACCGAGGCCAACCCCAGGCTGCTCATCGTGATCGAGGGCATCAACTGGACCGGTGTCCCGGTCGACGGACTCCCGCACGGACGCCCGCAGTTGACCCCGGCCCGCACCCTCTCGCACACCCTGGTCGACTCCCACAAGCTGGTCTACTCGGCCCACTTCTACGGTTACACCGGCCCCCGGCACAGCGGCGCCACCGGTATCGGCGAGACGCACGACGCCCGCTACCAGGACCTGTCCCGCGACGAGTTGAACGCGGCGCTCACCGACGAGGCGTTCTTCGTGGCGGAGTCCGGCCGCCACTACACCGCGCCGGTGTGGATCAGCGAGTTCGGCGCCGGCGCCGGGGAGACCAACCCGGCGACCCGCGCCTGGTTCGGCAACATCACCGGCTACTTCGCCGATCACGACGCCGACTTCGCGTACTGGCCGCTGGTCGGCTTCGACGGGCACGACGACTGGGCGCTGCTCCGCTACGACGAGGGCGGCCGCCGCTCCGGGCTCCTCGACTCCGGCGACTGGCGGGCCCCGGCCTGGCGGCACCTGATGGACACACCGGGGAAGTCCGGGCCGGTGCCGGCGGCCGCCGTGTGGAAGATGCTGAACACCGACCACGGGGACGCGGTGGAGTCGCTGCGGGTGCGCGGCACCGGGGACTGGGACTCGGGCGCGTACAAGGCGGCCTGCCCGGACGGGCTGCGGCTGGCCGGGCTGAGCGGCACGGGTGGGCGCGGGCTGTGCACGGACGCGGGGGCGGCCGGGCTGCGCGCGGCGGACGGGGCGCAGAGCGTCGTCAAGGACGAGCGGTTCGTCTCCGGCGGCGACTGGGCGTCCGGGTACACCAAGTTGCAGTGTCCGTCCGGCGCGTTCCTGATCGGCTACAGCCTGCGCGGCGAGCGGGTGTCGGCGGCGCTGTGCGCACCGGGCCGCTCGGCGCTGGCGGGCAGCGGGCGCACCGTGTGGTTCGACCGCTCGGACAACCGGCCCCCTGACGGCGCGGGCGGCGCGGGCGGCGAGTTCGCCGAGGGCGCGTACAAAGGCCAGTGCGCGGTGGACGAGTACGCGGCCGGGGTCGCCTTCACCACCCGGTTCGGCGCCCGGCAGGGCCCGGCGGCACTGCTGTGCCGGACCCTGCCGTAGCACCGGGCTCAGCCGGGGTCGGTGACCTCGAAGGAGAGGTCGTTGTCGACGGTGTAGTAGGGGCGGACCAGGCGGCCGCCGGCGGTGCCGGCCGCGTACACGAAGGAGTTCTTGCGGTCCGGTACGTCGTCCAGGACGCGGCCCACCCGGACGGGGGCCGCGTCGGCGGCGGGCAGGACGTGAACGTCCCAGTAGCGGACGTCCACGCCGGTCAGGTCGGCGTGGCCGACGGTGAACCGGAACCCGCGGCCGTCCGCGTCGACGCCGGGGGTCAGGGTGCGCTCCTCGCTGCTGTGCCGCCCGCGCAGCCGGACGACGGCGCCCTCGCCCAGCTCGGTGCCGTGCAGGCGGGCGGTGACGGTGGTGGCCCGGTCGCCGACCTCGATCGGCCCGGCCTCGGCGTGCGCGGGCCGCAACCAGGCCCGTACGGCGAGGAAGCCGTCCAGCGCGCGGTACGGGATGCGGACGGCCACCGGGGACGGCCGGTCGGCACGGGCACCGTCGACCAGGACCCGCAGATCCAGCACGCCGGAGGTCAACTGCTGGGGTTCGGCGTCCGGTTCGCGGACCAGGAAGGCGTCCCAGCGGCCCTCCTCCAGCGCGGGCAGCGGCTCCAGCACGGCGAGGGCCCGCCCGTCGCCCGAGGGCTCCAGCGGGAGCCGGCGTGCGGCGGGGTCGTCAACGCCCTTGCGGGGCCGGGCCTTCAGGAGCAGGTGCGCGGAGTCCGGTGCGGGCAGGGGGATGTGGAAGG
This sequence comes from Streptomyces sp. NPDC018263, assembly GCF_055562575.1. NCBI lineage: Bacteria > Bacillati > Actinomycetota > Actinomycetes > Kitasatosporales > Streptomycetaceae > Streptomyces > Streptomyces sp. NPDC018263. Next base: position 705,416 of record NZ_JBVHFA010000002.1, on the reverse strand, counting down.
TGACGCGGCCGTCGGCGTCCACCACACAGGCCGTGCGGATCGCGGGGTTCATCGCCGCCACCCCCGCACGGTGCGCACCGCACTGGCGGCGGCTGTGTAGGCGAGGTCGTGGGCGCTCTGCCCGGCCGCTGTCAGCCGCCTGCGTCCGGCACCCGGTTCGCCGGGTGGCCGCTGTCCCGCCCGCTTGGCGGCGAGGGCGTCGGCCAGCAGGCGTTCGGCGCGGGCCACCACGACCTCGGGGGCGTAGCGGCGGGAGTTCTCCAGGGCGGACTTGCCCATGGCGCGGCGCCGTTCGTCTTCGCGGACCAGGTCCAGCAGGGCCGCGCCGAAGGCGTCCGGGTCACCGACCGGCACGAGCCGTCCGTCGACCCCGTCCTGGATGATCTCACCGGGCCCGTGGGCGCAGTCGGTGCTGACGACGGGCAGCCCGCAGCGCATCGCCTCGACGATGGTCATGCCGAAGGGCTCGAAGGTGGAGGACGCGGTGGCGATGGACGCTTTCACCCACTCGGACTCCATGGGCACGGCGGCGCCCATCAGGAAGGCGTGGTCGCTGAGGCCGAGCCGCTGGATGAGGGCGCGCAGCCGGTCGCGCTCCTCGCCTCTGCCGTAGATGCGCAGCCGCCAGTCGGGGCGGGCGGCCGCGACGTGCGCGAAGGCGCGGATCAGGGTGTCGTAGTCCTTCATCGGGACGAGCCGTCCCGCGGCGACGATCAGCCGGGACTCGCCGTCGGCGGGCGGGAGTCCGGGGTCGGGCACGCTGTTGGGCAGCGCCTCCACCCGGACGCCGGGCAGCCAGGTGCCGCGCCGGTAGGCGCGGGCGTCGGCGTCGGTGACGGTGGTGATGAGGTCGAGGTCGCGGTAGGCACGGCGCAGTACGGTGCGCAGCCGCCGCGAGTGGTGGTCCCAGGTGAGGTGTTCCTGGCCGACGCGGAGCACGCGGTCGGGTGCCTGGCGGGCGAGGTGGACGTTGAGGCCGGGGCGGGTGCCGATGACGACCTCGGCGTCGGTGCCGGTGAGATGGGCGGCGATCCGCTCGTCGGTCAGCCTGCTGTACTCGCGGTGGCGTCCCTCGGCGGCCGGGAAGACCCGCGCGGGTTCGCGGTGGGCCGGATGCTCCTGCTCCTCGCGCAGGTCGACCAGGGGCCGCAGCCGGACGCGGGGGTCCAGGGTGAGCGGGGGGCGTTCGCGGCTGCGGAGTACGGACACGATCTCCACGTCGTGCCGTTCGGCGAGCGCTCCGGCCAGGTTGAAGGTCGTCGTGATCGTCCCTCCGATCGCATACGCGTTGTGGAGCAGGAAAGAGATCTTCATGCCGGTCCAGACCCTTCCGACACGGGCGCGGTTGCCAGACGTTACCGCTTCGTGTCCCCAGGACCGGGTGAAGGTGCCAGCACGGCCAGGTCGGCGGGGCGGACCCGGACGGTGACGGGGAGGGCGGCCTCCACCTCGCCGTCGGCCCCGTACGGCACGGGCCGGTCGGCCTCGATGCGCAGCTCCCGGCCGCGCAGGACCCGTACCTCGGGGCGGCGGACGTGGGCGCCGGTCTTCAGCTCGTTCATCAGGGTGAAGAAGAGGCGGCGCGGGGCCTCGCGTATCAGCACGATGTCGAGGAGGCCGTCGTCGAGTTCGGCGGCGGGGGCGATGGCGCGGCCGAAGCCGTAGTAGGGCGAGTTGGCGGCGACGACGGTGTAGCCCCGGTGCCGCTGCTCCTCTCCGTCGACGGTGATCCGGTAGTCGGCGGTGCGCCAGGTGGCCACGGCGCGCAGGCCGCCCGCGTAGTAGGAGGCGGCGCCGCGCAGCAGACGGGACTGGTTGGCGTACCGGTTGGCGAGGGCGTCGACGCCGGCGTAGACGCTGCCGAGGACGACGGTGCGCGGGTGGACGGCGGACTCGACCTCGATGGTGTCGACGCGCCGGGGCCCGTCGTGCAGCAGGATCTTCGCGAGGGCGGCGGGGTCGGCGGGCAGGCCGAGGGCGCGGGCGAAGTCGTTGCCGCGTCCGGCGGGTACGAGCCCGAGTACCGCGCCGGTGCCGCTGAGCGCGCCCCCGATGCCGCCGGCCATGCCGTCGCCGCCGACGGCGAGGACGATCCGGCCCCTCTCCCCGGCGCGCAGGGCGGTCTCGCGGGCGTGGGCGAGGCTGTGGCTGTACTCGGTCTCCAGGCCGGCGCCGGCCTCGCGGAGGTGCCGGGCCACCTGGAGCAGCGTGGCGGCCCCAGTGGAGGCGCCCGCGGTCGGGTTGACCACGGCGGTGAACTCTCGCATCGGTGTGCCTCCGGGCGCGGGTCAGTCGGTGGGGAGCAGGACGCCGGGATTGAGCAGCCCGGCCGGGTCGAGCCGGGCCTTGACGGCGCGCAGCGCGTCGACGGCGAGGGGCCCGGCCTCGCGGACGTACCAGTCGCGGTGGTCGGTGCCGACGCCGTGGTGGTGGGAGATGGTGCCGCCCGCCGCGAGCACGGCCTCGTTGGCCGCGTGCTTGGCGGGGGTCCAGTGCGCGACGGGGTCCTTGCCCTGGGCGCTGACGACGGTGAAGTAGAGGGACGCGCCGTTCTCGTACACGTGGGAGATGTGGCACATGACCAGGGGCGGGGTGCCGGCGCGGGTCAGGGTGTCGGTGAGGGCGGTGCGCACGGCGGTGTACAGCTCGGGTATCCGGGACCAGAACGCGGCGGTCTCCAGGGTCTCGGCGAAGGCGCCGGCGTCGAGGAGGGCGTCGCGCAGATAGGGCGCTTCGTAGCGGCCGTGGGCCCAGCGTTCGCCGGGTTCGGTGCCGACCAGGGTGCCGCCGCACTCCCGCAGGACGGCGGCCGCCTCCTCACGGCGGCGGTCGGTGTCGGCGGGGGTGCCCTCGTAGCCGGTGACGGCGAGGCAGCCGGTGCCGCCGTCGGCGAGGGCGGCACCGATGGCGTCGGGCTGGGCGAGGCCGACCAGCGTCTCGGTCTCGTCGGAGAGCCGGAGCACGGTGGGCCGGGGCCCGTCCTGGGCGAGCCTGCGCAGCGCGGCGGCTCCCTCGGCGAAGGAGGCGAACCGCCAGCCCTCGTACAGGCGTTGCTCCGGCCGCGGCCGTACCCGGACGGTGACGGAGGTGATGACGCCGAAGGCGCCCTCGGAGCCGAGGACGAGCTGGCGCAGGTCGGGTCCGGCTGCGGAGCGCGGGGCACGGCCGGTCTCTACGGTGCCCTCGGGGGTGGCGAGGGTGAGGCCGAGGACCATCTCGTCGAAGCGGCCGTACCCGGCGGACGCCTGGCCGCTGGAGCGGGCGGCGGCGAAGCCCCCGACGGTGGCCCACTCGAAGGACTGCGGGAAGTGGCCGAGCGTGAACCCCTGTGCGGCGAGCAGGGCTTCGGCCTGCGGGCCGCGCAGGCCGGGCTGGAGGACCGCGGTGCGGGAGACCGGGTCGAGGTCGAGCAGGGCGTCCATCCGGCGCAGGTCGAGCGCGATGAACTCCCTTTTCTGAGGCGCGAGTCCACCGACGACGCTGGTGCCGCCGCCGAACGGGACGACGGCCACCGCGTGTTCGGCGCAGGCCCGCAGCACCGCGAGCACCTCGTCGTGGGAGGCGGGCAGGACGACGGCCTGCGGTACGTCGGTGACGTCGCCCGCGCGGATGCGCAGCAGGTCGGGGGTGGACTTTCCCCGGATGTGCCGGACGCGGCTCTCGGTGTCGGTGCGGACGTGGTCCGCCGAGCCCACCGCGTCGGCGAGGTCCTTGAGGGCGGCCGGGGCGAGCGTGGGGCGGGGCAGCTCAAGCTCTGCGAGCGCGACCGGAGTCGAGGGGCTCGGGCGGACGCCGAGCAGGTCGTGCAGGAGTCCGGCCACCGCGTCGGGCAGGGGGGCCGCCTTAGCCGGGTCGCCCCAGCCGTTCCACAGCATGTCCATCGAACGGTCGTCCTCAGCAGGTCGGTTCGGTGTGCGCGGCGCCATCTCCCCCCGGCCGCCGGGGCGTTACACTGTTACACATGACGTCCATCCGTCACAACCGTTCGGACGCCGACACCGTGCTCGACGCGGTGCGCGACTGCGTCCTGGCCGTAGGTGTCCGCCGCACCACGCTCGCCGACGTGGCCCGCCGCGCCGGGGTCTCCCGGATGACGCTGTACCGGCGCTGGCCCGATCTGCGCACGCTGGTGGGTGACTTGATGACCCGCGAGTGGCTCGCGGTGGCGACCCGCGCGATGCCCGACGCGTCACAGGGCCCCCACACCCGCGCCCGGATCGTGACCGGGCTGGTCGCGGGCGTCACCGAGTTCCGGGACCATCCCCTGTTCCACAAGATCCTGGACGTCGACCCCGAACTGCTGCTCCCCTACGTCCTCGATAGGCGCGGCGCCACCCAGGAGGCCCTGCTGGCGCTCCTGGCCGACGCGCTGCGCGAGGGCCACGCGGACGGCTCGGTACGCGTGACGCACCCCGGACGCCAGGCCCGCGCCGTGCTGTTGCTGGTGCAGTCCTTCGCGCTGTCGCTGCGCACCATGACCGACGAGGACGACGCCGAGCTGGACGCCGCCGCCTTCCTGGGCGAGCTGCGCACCCTTCTGGAGAGGACCCTCACCCCATGAGCATCCGCGACCGCGCCGACCGTACGGTGGCACCGGGCTCGTCGCTCGACGCCGCCCGCCGCACCCGCGAGCTGGCCACGGCGGCCGGGGAAGGCACGGCCGACCTGCTGGTGGTGGGCCTCGGCGCCACGGGTGCGGGCGTCGCCCTGGACGCGGCGGCGCGCGGTCTGGACGTGGTCGCGATCGACGCCCACGACCTCGCCTTCGGCACCTCCCGCTGGAGTTCCAAGCTGATCCACGGCGGCCTGCGCTATCTGGCGGCCGGGCAGTTCGACGTGGCGCACGAGAGCGCGGTCGAGCGGGGCGTGCTGATGACGCGTACGGCCCCCCACCTGGTGTCCGCGCAACCCTTCGTGCTGCCGCTGACCCCGCTGGTGTCACGGGGGCAGGCGTCGCTGGCGTGGGCGGGGTTCCGGGCCGGGGACATGCTGCGGATGGCCGCCCGGACCCCGCGCCAGGTGCTGCCGGTGCCGCGCCGGCTGACTTCGGCCGAGGCGCGGCATCTGGCGCCCTCGGTGCGCGCGTCCGGGCTGCGCGGCGGCCTGCTGTCCTGGGACGGCAAGGTGACCGACGACGCCCGCCTGGTCACCGCCCTGGCCCGCACCGCCGCCGCACACGGCGCGCGCGTCCTCACCCGCGTCCGCGCCCTGTCACTCGGCTCCACCGGCGCCCGTGTCCGGGACGAACTCACCGGCGAGGAAGGGGAGATCAGGGCGCGTGCCGTGGTCAACGCGGCCGGCGTATGGGCCGGGGGCCTGGTCGACGGCTTTCGCGTACGGCCCTCGCGCGGCACCCATCTGGTGCTGCGCTCCGAGCGTCTCGGCGCGCTCCCGGCCGGGCTGCACATACCGGTGCCCGGCGAGACCAACCGCTTCGTGCTGGTGCTCCCGCAGGGCGACGGCCGTACCTATGTGGGCCTCACGGACGAGCCGGTCGAGGGCGCGATCCCGGACGTGCCCGGGGTGCCGGAGACGGACATCGGCTTCCTGCTGGACGTGCTGGGCTCCGTGCTGGACGCGCCGGTGCGCCGGGACGAGGTGGACGGCGCGTTCGCCGGGCTGCGCCCGCTGCTGGACACCTCGGTGCCGGGCGCCCCCTCCGCGACCCGCACGTCGGACATCTCGCGGCGGCACGCGGTGCTGACCTCGGAGCACGGGGTGGTCACGGTGGTGGGCGGCAAGCTGACGACGTACCGGCGGATGGCACAGGACGCGGTGGACGCGTGCGGTCTCACCTCCGTCCCCTCCCCCACCGCCGCGCTCCCCCTGGTCGGCGCCGCCGCCCCGGAGCGCCTGCGCGACCTCCCCGCGCCCGCCCGGCTGGTGCGCCGGTACGGCACGGAGGCCCCGGCCGTCCTCGCCCTGGCCGAGCGGGACCCGGCGCTCGCCGAGCCGGTGCTCCCCGGGCATCCGGTCACCCGCGCCGAACTCCTCTGGGCCGCCCGTCACGAGGGCGCCCTCGACCCGTCCGACCTCCTGGACCGCCGCACCCGCATCGGCCTGGTCCCCGAGGACCGTGCCGAGGCGCTCGCCGTCGCCGCCGAGATCCTGTCGCGGGCCACCCCATCGGGCGTCTGACCTGTTTCACCGCTTTCCGCCAGGGGCATCCGTCGCACGTGATGCCCCCCGGCTCCAACGCCCCGCCCCCACCCGCGCACACCTCCGTCGACCTCCGCTTCGACGGCTGGATCACGGGCATCGGCACGGCCTCCGGCACCCGCCTGGTCCTGGGCCACTGGCCCCGCTCCCCCTTCGGCCCCTTCAGCGACGTGATGCTGGAACGCGCCGACGGCCACCGCACGTTGCTGGCGCCGACCCGGCGGGTGGCGGAGTTCATCGCGGGGACGTACGCCTTCGACGAGGTGCGGGTGGTGCCGGTGGAGGTGCGGATCGCCGGGGCGCGGTGGACCGTCGCCGCCGGTGCGGTGCTCGACCTGTGCTTCACCGTCGGCCGCCGGGGCGCCTTGGGCACCCTGCTCCACCTGGCGGCCCCGGTCACCTCCCGGCCCGCCTTCGCCGCCCTGACCGACCCGGTGGCCCGCCTGCTGATGGGCGTACACACCCGGGGCTCCGCGGGCAACAACCGGTACGAGTGGTACGGCGCCCGCGACTTGCACCGGCTCACGGCGGCGACGGCCACCTTCGACGGCCGCGACCTGGGCCCGCTCGTCCAGGTGGACCCACCCGTCCGCTTCGGCTTCGGCTCGACTCCGCGCATGCCGTGCCAGGTCAGGGTGACGACGACGGTGCGCGTCCCGAAACCGGCGCCGGGACGATGAGGCACGCGACCGCACGCCCCGTACCGCGACGCCGGCTCAGGCCGCGATGCCGGATTCGGGTTGGAGCGCCGGGCCGAGCAGCAGGCCCCCGTCGAGGACGAACTCCGAGCCCGTGGCGAAAGACGCCTCCTTGGAGGTGACGAAGAGCAACAGGCGGGGGATGGCGAAGGGTTCGGGCGAGTAGAAGTCGGCGATGGCCGGCCCCGCGATCGGGACGCGCCCAATGGCCTGCGGCCCCGCAGCCGAGCGTGAGCTACGGCGTTCTCGGCGGACGCACCCGTACCCGCGCCCCCACCGCCACCACCAGCACGATCGCGCAGGCCGTGAACACCAACCCCGCCCCGCGTACGCCCAGGCCCAGCGTGAGGGCGCCGACGCCGACGACCGGGAGGGAGATGCCGAGGTAGGCGACGACGAAGAAGGCGGAGATGGTGGCGCCCCGGTGTTCCTCGGGGGCGGCCGCGCCGACGGCGGTGAGGCCGGCGCGGAAGGCCATGCCCTGGCCGGTGCCGCCGGTGAGGGCGCCGATGAGGAGGAGGGGGAGGGACTCCACGAGGAGGGAGGTGCCGACCAGGATCAGGCCGGCGGCGAGTACGGCGCAGCCCCACGGCAGGGCGGCGCGGGCGCCGATGCGGCCCATGAGGATCTGGCCGCCGGTGGAGGCGCAGAACACGCTGAAGACCACGGCGCCGGTGACCGCGAGGTTGTGCTCGCCGAGGGTCTCGGTGAGGAAGGCGGGCGCGACGGCCGTGAACAGGCCGAGCAGGGAGAACCCGGCGAACGCGGCCAGCGCGCAGGGCCCGAACACCCCGCGCACCTCGGGCGGCACCCGCATCCCCTGCGGCCGGAGCGGTGGCCGGGCTCCGTCGTGGTGGACGGTCTCGGGGAGCAGCAGGGTGAGGACGAGGGCGACGGCGAGCAGGGCGAGGTGGACGAGGAAGGGCAGGATGAGCGGCCGGGGCGCGTACTGGGCGAGCAGCCCGGAGACCAGTGGCCCGAGCCCGAGTCCGCCCATGTTGGCGGCGGTCGCCGCGAGCGCGGCACGTCCCCGGCGCCCGGGCGGCGCGAGGTCGAGGACGGCGGCCGTACCGGTGCCGCTGAACAGGCCCGCCGAGAAGCCGGACAGCACCCGCCCGAGGTAGAGCAGCGGCAGCCCGCCCTCCAGCAGGAAGCACACCGCGCTGAGCGCCGACAGCACCAGTGCGACGACCAGCACGGGCCGCCGTCCCAGCACGTCGGAGGCGCCCCCGGCGAGCAGCAGGGCGACGATGACGCCGACCGCGTAGACCGCGAACACCACGGTCACGATCAGCTCGGAGAACCCGATCCGCTCCCGGTACAGCCCGTACAGGGGGGTGGGCAGCGTGGTGCCCATCATGCCCACGGCGAAGACGCCCGCCGCGGCGAGGTAGCCGGGGCCGGGGCGCCGCCGGGAGGAGTCGATCACACCTCACCTTGGCACGTCGGCGCCGCTCGGGCGTGACGCGGACACGCCGGGGCATCGGGTGTGTCATGGACTCAAGCGTTCTGGCACAGCGCGGTCGGGGGCAGGCCCGGCGAGCGGCCGACAGCCCGGCGATGACCGCGGCGGCGAAGGCGGGCTTCGTCGCCCGTGGACTGATCTACCTGCTCGTGGGCGTCATCGCCCTTCAGATAGCCCTGGGCGGTGACGGCGGCGGCAAGCAGGCCGACCGCGGCGGCGCCCTCTCCGAGCTGGCGGACAAGCCGTTCGGCGCCGCCATGCTGTGGGTCGTCGGCGTCGCGCTGGCCGGCATGGCCCTGTGGCGGCTGTCGGAGGCGGTGGTCGGCAGCGCCGGACCGGACGGCACCAAGGCGTCGAAGCGGGCGATGTCCGCGGCGCGCGCGGTGTTCTACGCGTTCGTCTCCTACTCCGTGCTGTCCTACGCGGCCGGGCGGAGGGGCAGCGGCGGCGGCTCCTCGGACCAGCAGAGCGACGACGTGACGGCGATGGCCCTGAAGTGGCCCGGCGGCCAGTGGATCGTCGGGGCCGCCGGGCTGGTGGTGATCGGCGCGGGCGTGTACATCGCGGCGCGCGCGGTGATGCGGAAGTTCCGCAAGCACCTGCGCACCGGGGAGATGTCGCCAACCGTGCGGAAGATCGTCGACGTCCTGGGCGTGGGCGGCGGCACGGCGCGCGGCGTCGTCTTCGCCGTGGCGGGGGTGTTCGCGCTGATCGCGGCCGTCCAGCACGAGCCGGGCAAGGCCAAGGGGATGGACGACACCCTGCGGTCGTTCCGGGACCTGCCCGCCGGGCCCTGGCTGCTGGCGCTGATCGCGGTGGGCCTGGTCGCCTTCGGCGCGTTCTCCTGGTGCAGCGCCCGGTGGCGCAAGGTGTGACCCTCCCGCCGACCCCGGCTCTCCTTCCGACCACGACCCCGGCGCCCCGCCTTCTCAGGTGAGGGCGCCGCCGTCCACCCGGAGGACCGCGCCGGTGACGAAGGAGGCGCGGTCGCTCAGCAGCCACGCGGCGGCCTCCGCGATCTCCTCGGGCCGGGCGTCCCGGCGCAGCGGGGTGTGCGCCTGGAGCCGCTCCTGGAGGCCGGGCGACTTCTCCTCCCAGGCCCGCATCATCTCGGTGGCCGTGTTGCCGGGCGCGATGGCGTTGACACGGATGCCCTCGGGCCCGTACGTGACGGCGGCCGACTCGGTGAGGCTGTTCAGGGCCCGCTTCATCGCGCCGTAGCCCGGCAGTTCGGGGTTGCCGCGCAGGCTGCCGACGGAGGAGTTGTTGACGACGGCCCCGGTGCCGGAGGTGGCGCGGATCGCCGCCACCTCGGCGTTCATGGCGAGCCACTGACCCTTGAGGTTGACGGTGTAGAGCCGGTCGAACTCGTCCTCGGACAGCTCGTCCAGCGGGCCGGGCGCCTGTCCCGCGGCCCCGTTGTTGAAGGCGATGTCGAGACGCCCGTGAAGCTGTACGACCCGGTCGACGGCGGCGCGCACCGCGTTCCCGTCGGCCAGGTCGCACACCACGAAGTCGGCGGTGCCGCCCTCGGCGCGGATCTCCTCGGTGACCGCCTTGAGCTGGTCCTCGCTGCGGGCGGCCAGCACGACCCGCGCCCCCTCGCGGGCGAAGAGCCGGGCCGAGGCGGCGCCGATCCCGCGTCCGGCGCCGGTGACGAAGGCGGCCTTGCCGGAGAGCAGCCCGGTGGTGGCGGAAGTGTCGTTCGCTGTGGGGTTCATATGGTCGAGCCTGCGCCGCGCGGCCCCGCTCATCCAGGCACAGGCGGTACCTGGCTCGGCGTCGCCGGTACGGAGCAGACTGGAGGCGTGGACCGAGACGAACTGGCGGCGTTCCTGCGCGGCAGGCGCGAGCGGATCAGGCCGGCCGAGGCGGGGCTGCCCGCCGGGCCGCGCCGCCGTACGCCGGGGCTGCGGCGCGAGGAGGTGGCGCAACTGGCGTTCATCTCCACCGAGTACTACACCCGGCTGGAGCAGGCGCGCGGCCCGCGCCCGTCCCGCGAGGTGCTGTCCGGCCTGGTCAGGGCGCTCCGGCTGACGGACGCCGAGCGCGACCACCTGCACCACCTGGCCGGGGCGCCCCCGGCCCCGCCGCCCGGTCCCCCGCGCGAGGTGCGCCAGAGCATCCTGGACCTGCTGACCCGGCTGCCGGGAACGGCCGCCATCGTCACGTCGGCGATCGGCGAGGTGCTCGCCTGGAACGACCTGGCGGCGGCCCTGATGGAGGACTTCTCCGCGCTCCCGCGCCGCGACCGCAATCTGATCCGCCGCGTCTTCCTCGACTCGTCCCCGGGCGGGCTGTACGGCGTCTCGGACGGGGGCGAGTTCGCCCGCGACTCGGCGCAGCGGCTGCGCGCCGCCTCCGCCCGCTACCCCGACTCCCGCGAGGTGACCGGGCTGGTGGCCGAACTCCTGGCGGGCAGCGAGGAGTTCGCCCGGCTCTGGGAGGAGTACGAGGTGTCCGTGCTGCCGACCCTGGCCAAGACCTTCCGCCATCCGGTGGTCGGCACCCTGACCGTCAACTGCGATGCCCTGCACGTCCCGGACCGGGACCAGCGGCTCGTCCTGTACACCGCCGCGCCGGGCTCCGCGTCGGAGGAGTCGCTCCGCCTGCTGTCGGTGGTGGGGACCCAGCGGATGGACGTGTCGGGCTGAGCCTGCGCCTCGTCCCCGGCGGATGTCGTGACCGGCGTCCGCGCTCCGTGACATCCCTCACAGGCTCCGGTGACCTACGGGTCCCCCTTAGTAGGTGACGAGCCGTGACGACAAGTGCGCTTTGTCCGTCTTGGCGGGTATTTGGATCATGCTGTCCTCAGAAGGAGCCGATCCACCCACCCAGGACCCTCGCTTTCGCAAATCATGAGGGGTTCTGACGGCCCCACAGCAGTCGTCGGAAGCCGTTGCCGCCGGGTCGGCACGCCCGCGTGACCTTGGCAAGGGGCTCCCAGGTCTACGAAGCGCGGTAGTGCGAGCGTCTCTTTGCACGCCTTGTGTGACCGTCCTAAGAATGACGACTCGCAGGGCGTCTTTTGCTGTTCGGGAGGCGGGTTCCAGCAAGAGGAAGCCGCGCGGCGGCGCCCGGCGCCTACCGAATGAGGTTTCACGCATGGGAAAGCACCGCAAGGACCAGCAGTACCGGCGGGTGCTCATAGCCGCCGTCGCCGTGGGCGCGGTGGGCGTACCGACCGCCGCCGCGGCCTGCGTCGACTGGAAGGACGACTCCGGCCGGCAGACCGAGGCCACCGCCTGGCAGACGGAGCAGAGCCCCCGTCACGCCCCGCACCCGGTGGAGAAGCGGACGGAGTCCGCGACCCCCTCCGCTTCCCCGAGCACCCGTCCCGCGCACCACCGACCCGCCCAGGCGCCCGCCCACCACCGCACCGCGCGCCCGGCCCCCACGGCGACGAAGACCACCGCGGCCGCCCAGCCCGCCAAGCCGGTCACCGCCAAGCCGGCCTCCGCGAAGCCCGTTTCGGTCCCCACGCCGCGCCCGGTCTTCACCCAGCCCGGCCCCGTACAGACCGCCACCGCCGCCGCGACCGGCACCCCGCAGCCCGCCGCGACCGCCTCCGGCGATGTCGCCCGCGTCGTGGAACTGGTCAACGCCGAGCGCGCCAAGGTCGGCTGCTCCCCGGTCAAGCTCAACTCCACGCTGACCAAGGCCGCGCAGGACCACAGCGCCGACATGGCCGCGCACAACACCATGTCGCACACCGGCTCCGACGGCTCCGACCCCGGTTCGCGCCTCACCGCCGCCGGCTACCGGTGGAGCGCCTACGGCGAGAACGTCGCCTACGGCTACGCGACGCCCGAGCAGGTCATGGCCGGCTGGATGGACAGCCCCGGCCACCGGGAGAACATCCTCAACTGCTCGTACAAGGAGATCGGCGTGGGCCTCGCCCAGCCCGGCAGCTACTGGACCCAGGACTTCGGCACCGCCCGGTGACACCCCGGCGGCGTGGCGTCCCGTACGCGTGTCCGCCGCCCGGTGAGGATGGGGCTCTCGTGCGGGTCGGCTGGAGGCGGGTGTCGGGATGACGGTGAGCCGTATCGGTCTGGTCGTGCACGCCGGGCGCCCGGCCGCCCTCGCCGCCGCGGACGCGGTGCGCGAGTGGTGCGCCGCGCACGGCGTGGGCTGTGCCGACATCGACGTCTGGCAGGAGGGCGCCCGGCACAGCGCCCGCGAGGAGGTCGACAGCGCGGGCGACCCGGACCTCATCGTCACCCTGGGCGGCGACGGCACCTTCCTGCGCGGCGCCCGCCTGGCGGCCGAGAACGACGCCCTGGTGCTCGGGGTCGACCTCGGGCGGGTCGGCTTCCTCACCGAGGTGCCCGCCCCGGCCGTGCGGGACGCGCTGGACGCGGTGTACGAGGGCCGGTACGAGGTGGAGAGCCGGATGCTGCTCACCATGCGCGCCTCCTGCCCGCTGGGCGTGCCGGCGCACATGGCGGACCTGGTGCGCTACGGACGCGGCCCGATGCTGCCCCCGCCACGGGTGCGCGGGGAGTGCGCGGTCGGCGACGACTGGGGCGTGGCCCTGAACGTCACCGCGCTCAACGACGTGGTCGTGGAGAAGCTGACCCGGGACCGGCAGGTGTCGGTCGGCGTGTACATCGCCGGCCAGCTCCTCGCCTCGTACTCCGCCGACGCGCTGCTGGTGGCCACCCCGACCGGGTCGACCGCGTACAGCTTCGCCGCCGGCGGTCCGGTGGTCTCGCCCCGCATGGAGGGGCTGCTGTTCACGCCGGTCGCCCCGCACATGACGTTCGACCGCTCGGTGCTGGCGGCGCCGGACGAGCCGATCGCGTTCCGGGTGCTGGAGCGCTCCGGGCAGGCCGCCGTCAGCATCGACGGCCAGGTGCGGGGGGTGCTGAACCCCGGCGACTGGATCGGCGTGTACGCCTCGCCCCGGCGGCTGCGGGCGGTGCGGCTGGGCCCGATGGACTTCTACGGGCGGCTGCGCGAGCGCATGAACCTCACCGACGCCCCCGCCGCGGTCGCGGACGGACAGGCGGCCCCGCTGTGGCCGGTGCGCTCGGCGCCACCCGGCGACCTGGGTCATCTGGCGCTGCCCAGCTCCCCCGACGAGCCCCCGCCACACCACTGACCAGCGGAAACGCCCTGCGGTACGGAGCAGCTCGAATGGATGTCCAGGTTTCCGGCTCCGGGGTGAGAATGTGTCCCGCATCGGGGCACTAGAAGAGCAGGTACTACTCCTACGGCTGGAGGCACACCATGCTCGCGATCGGCGTCATACTCCTGATCATCGGCTTTCTCACCGGGATCTCGATCCTGTGGACCATCGGCATCATTCTCGCCGTGATCGGCGCCGTCCTGTGGATTCTCGGCGCCACCGGTCACGCGGTCGCCGGTCGCCGGCACTACTGGTGACCCGTCGGTGGTGACCTCCCGGCCCCAGCGGTCCCCCTGATGCACTCCGGTGCGCCAGGGGGACCGCTGATGTGGCGGAACCCCGCATGCGGGACGCACGGGGCTGCGGGAGGCTGACGGACACTGCTGGAGAAGGGACCCGCCATGACCTTCGACTCCGCGTCCGTCGAGCCCGTACCCCCGTCCTCCCCGCCTCCGCCGCCCGTGCGGCCCTGGCTGGTCGAGGACCTGCCCGCGCTGGACCCCGACCCGTTCCTGGACTCGCTGCTGCGCGACGAGCCGGTCACCCGCATCCGCCTGCCCTACGGGGAGGGCCACGCGTGGCTGGTCACCCGCTATGAGGACGTCCGCTTCGTCACCTCCGACCCCCGCTTCTCCCGCGCGGAGCTGCTGGGCCGCTCGGTGACGACGATGGCGCCGCAGACGGTGGCCTCGCAGACGGCCGGACTCCAGTACATCGACGCGCCCCGGCACACCGTGCTGCGCCGGGTGGTGGCGCGGGCGTTCACCGCGAAGAGCATGGCCCGGCTGCGGCCGCGGGCCGAGCGCACCGCCCGCGAGATGCTCCGGGGGATGCGGCGCGCGGGCGCGCCCGGCGACCTCATGGAGCACCTGTACACGCCGTTCCCGATCGCCGTGGTCTGCGCCTTCCTCGGCGCCGACGAGGACGACTGGCGCAACTGGGCCGGCAACTCGGAGGCGCTGCTGACCAAGGCGAACGCGAAGGAGCGCAACCGGGCGGCCCGGCAGGACACCCGGAGCCGGGTGGTCGCGCTGCTGGAGCGCCGCCGTACCGAGCCCCGCGAAGACCTCGCCGGGGTGCTGGCGGCGGCCTCGGCGAGCGGCGAGATCACCGAGGACGAGGCGATCTCGCTGGCCATGGCCGTGTACGTCAGCGGCGGGCACGCCGTGCGCAACAACAGCGGCTCCATGATGTACGCCCTGCTCACCCACCCGGATCAGTTCGAGCGGCTGCGCCGGGAGCCGGAGCTGCTGCCGAAGGCGGTGGAGGAACTCTTCCGGTTCGTCCCGCACCGCAACGGCGTCGGCATCCCCCGGATCGCCACCGAGGACGTGGAGATCGGCGGCCATCTGATCCACAAGGGGGACGTGGTCTACAACGCCTACGTCGCCGCCAACCGCGACCCGTCCGCCTTCCCCACCCCGGATCTGCTGGACTTCGACCGCACCGGCGCGGGGCACGTCGCCTTCGGGCACGGCCCGCACTTCTGCCTGGCCGCGCTGATGGCGCGGATGGAGGCCGAGGTGCTGATCGAGGCCGTGATGACGGAGTTCCCCGAGCTGCGGCTCGCCGTACCGGCCGAGGAGGTCGAGTTCCAGCGGGACGGGCTGATTCGCGGTCCGCGAACCCTGCCGGTGACCTGGTAGCGCCCAGCGGGGTTTGCTCTCGCGCACCCGAGGCGCCTCGACCTGGTCAACATCGCGCCAATAGCACCTACTTGTACACCTAAGCGACGTTTGCGGACGCACATCATGCCATGAGTCGACCTGGACGGCCCGTACGCCCTCGCTCCGCGGTGACCCGCTCCGGCGAACGTCCGGGGCCGAGCGACGGTAGGTTGATCTACATGAGCGACAACGTGTACTTCGACATCACCATCAACGACGAGCCGGCGGGCCGGATCGTGTTCCGTCTCTTCGACGACGTCGTGCCCAAGACCGCCAAGAACTTCCGCGAGCTGGCCACCGGCGAGCACGGCTTCGGTTACGCCGGTTCCCCCTTCCACCGGGTCATCCCGCAGTTCATGCTCCAGGGCGGCGACTTCACCCGGGGCAACGGCACCGGCGGCAAGAGCATCTACGGCGAGAAGTTCCCCGACGAGAACTTCGACCTCAAGCACGACCGGCCGTACCTGCTGAGCATGGCGAACGCGGGCCCGAACACCAACGGCTCGCAGTTCTTCGTGACCACGGTCGTCACGAGCTGGCTCGACGGCAAGCACGTCGTCTTCGGCGAGGTCGTCGAGGGCCAGGACATCGTGGACCGCATCGAGTCCCTCGGTACCGGCAGCGGCGCCCCCAAGGCCAAGGTCTCGGTCGCCGCGAGCGGCACCGTCTGACCCGCCCCGCCATGCGCCGTGCCCCCGCACGCCGGGGGCACGGCGGCCGTGCCCGGCTCAGCCCGCGGTGAGTTCCGCGAAGCGCCGGGTGTCGATGTTCCCGCCCGAGGCGATGACGCCGACCCGCGGCGGAAGGTTCTCGACCCGCCCGGACAGCAGGGCCGCGAGCGGGGTGGCACCGCTCGGTTCGAGGACGATCCTCAGGCGTTCGAAGGCGAACCGCATGGCGTCGACGATCTCCTCGTCGCTGACCAGCGCGATGGCGTCGACCAGCCGCTGATTGAGGGCGAAGGTGATCTCGCCGGGGCTCGGCAGGACCTGCCCGTCGGCGATGGAGCGGGGTACCGGGATGGTGACGCGCTCCCCCGCCTCCAGTGAGCGCTTGGTGTCGTCGCCCGCTTCCGGCTCCACGCCGATCATCCGCACCGCCGGGTACAGGGACTTCGCCGCGACGGCGCTGCCCGCGATGAGCCCGCCCCCGCCCACCGGCACCACCAGCGCGTCCAGCTCCCCGGTCTCCTCCAGCAGCTCCAGCGCGGCCGTGCCCTGGCCCGCGATGACATCGAGGTGGTCGTAGGGCGGGATCAGCGCCAGCCCCCGGTCCTTTGCCAGGCCCTCGCCGAGCGCGGCGCGCTCCTCGGTGTAGCGGTCGTAGGTGACGACCGCCGCGCCGTAGCCGAGGGTGGCCTCCTTCTTGGACTCGGGCGCGTCCTCGGGCATCAGGATGACGGCGGTGGTGCCGAGTTCCCGGGCGGCCAGCGCCACGGCCTGGGCGTGGTTGCCCGAGGAGAAGGCGGCGATGCCCTTGGCGAGCTGGTCCGGCGGCAACTGCGCGGCGGCGTTGTAGGCCCCCCGGAACTTGAAGGCGCCGACCCGCTGGAAGTTCTCGCACTTGATGAACACCTCCGCCCCGACGCGGGCGTTCAGGGTGCGCGAGGTGAGCACGGGAGTCCGGTGCGCGACGCCCTCCAGGCGGGCGGCGGCGGCGCGGACGTCGTCGAGGGTGAGGCGCGGTTCGGCGGGCATGGTGGGGTCCCCCAGGGTGTGGTTCGGGCGCTTACTTGGTGTAGTTGTAGACGGTCGCTCGGGAGACTCCGAGCAGGTCGGCGATGGTCCGGGCGGCGTCCCGCGCGTCGAACCAGCCCTTGTCGTACAGGTGCCGTACCAGCTCGCGCCTGGCGTCCCGGCCCAGCGATCTCGGGGTGGCCCCGCGCCGGGCGGCCAGCTCCTCCACGGTCCGGCGCAGCTCCCGTGCGCGCCGGTCCCGCAGTGTCTCGGGCGGTTCGGCGCCGTGTTCGGTGCCGGTGGCGACCAGGTTGGCCAGGGCGAGCGCGACCGGGGAGAGCACGGAGACGTCCAGGTTGAGGCAGAGGGCGGCGATGTACTCGCCCCCGCTGTTCCGGATGCCGATGGAGGTGCTCTTGGCGGGCCGGCCGTCGGGGAAGCGGTTGGGGTAGTTCTGCACGACGTCCGGATAGCGGGGGTCCGCGATGCGGGCCAGGCCCAGCTCGGTCGCGGGGTCGCCGGGGGCGCGGCCGGAGAGGTTGTTCTCGATGACCCGGATCGCGTGGTCCGGGTCCCGCAGATCGTGCAGCACGACCTCGCACAACCCCGGGAACATCCGCCCCAGCGCGACGGCGACCTTCTCGGCCTCGGCCAGCAGATGCTCGTCCTCGGAACTCACCGGCACCGCCTCCGTAGCCGCTGGACGGGTTTTCCAGTTCTGGACGATACCTCTACACCGGCCCGGGCACCAGGGCCGAATTCGGTTGGCCGGGCGGACTCGCTGTGGCAGCGTGCGGTGCCGTGCCCCTCGATGTGCAGAACTTCGCCGCCGCCAACCTGCTGCGCCGCCCGGAGCCGGTCCGGACCGGCGGCTTCGTGGCGGGCTTCGACCCCGCGACGGCCAGCCCTTACGTCAACTACGCGACCCCGCTGCCCGGAATCGCCCCTACGGACGCCGAAGTGGCCGCCCTGGTGGGCGAGTTCGAGAAGCGCGGACTGCTCCCCCGGCTGGAGTTCGCCCCGGACGCGGCACCGGAGGTGGAACCGGCGCTGCGCCGGGCGGGCTTCACCACCGAGGCGGTGCACGAGTACCTGGTCTGCACCCCGGCCACCCTCACCTTCCCCGCCGGGCTGCCTCCGACCGAAACCCCCTGCACGGACGCGGAGTTCGCGGAGATCGACGCCGCCCTGACCGAGGCGTTCGGCGCGGAGTTCCCCGCGCCCGCCGACGGGGCGTCGCTGCTGCGGCGGACGCAGGAGCGGGGCGGGGCCGTGCGGTTCGTGCGCGCGGAGGACGGCCGCTGCGCCGGGGCGGCCAGTTGCTCGGCGCCCGCCGAGGGCACGGCGGAACTCGCCGGGGTGGGCACGCGGCCCGCGTACCGGGGGCGGGGTGTGGCGGCGGCCGTCACCTCGGCGCTGGCCGGGGTGCTGTTCGAGCGGGGCGCGGAGTCGGTGTGGCTGGAGTCCTCGGGGGAGGGCTCCCGGCGGGTGTACGAGCGGGTCGGCTTCCGGCCGGGCGGCACCCGGCTGTATCTGCGGCTGGCCGCGCCGCTTCCTTAGCGGCGTGTTAGATCTGCGCGTCGTCCCTTGTCCGGGGCGGGTGCGCGGCGCATGCTCGGGCGGCATCCGGGTCCGGCGTCCCACGACGGCGGGCCCCGTCCCCTGCTGTCCGGTCTCGTCTGGAGCCGCCATGTCCGCGTCCGCCGCACCGCCCACGGTGACCCCCGCCGCCCGCCGTTTCGCCCTGATCGGCGGTTCGCTGGGCAATCTCGTGGAGTGGTACGACTGGTTCGTCTACGCCAGCTTCGCGATCTACTTCGCGGACTCCTTCTTCCCCGGCGACAATCCGACGACCAACCTGCTGAACACGGCCGGCATCTTCGCGGTCGGCTTCCTGATGCGCCCCGTCGGCGGCTGGGTGCTGGGGCGGGCGGCGGACCGGCACGGCCGCAAGAGCGCGCTGACCCTCACCGTCACCATGATGTCGGTCGCGGCCCTGCTGATCGCCGTGGCGCCGACCTACGGCCAGGCGGGCTACTTCGGCGCGCTGGTGCTGCTGCTGGCGCGGCTGCTCCAGGGGCTGAGCATCGGCGGGGAGTACGCGGCCAGCGCCACCTATCTGACCGAGGCGTCCGCCCGGAACCGGCGCGGGCTCGGCTCGTCCTTCCAGTATGTGTCCATGACCTGCGGGCAGTTGCTCGGTCTGGCGATCCTGATCACGATGCAGCACACCCTCACCACGGAGCAGTTGCAGAGCTGGGGCTGGCGGGTGCCGTTCGTGCTGGGCGCGGTGTTCGCGCTGGTGGTGTTCTGGCTGCGGCGGCGGCTGACGGAGACGGAGGCGTTCACCGAGGAGACGGGCGGCGGCGCCGACACCGCGCGCGGCTCGCTCAAGGCGCTGTGGGAGCACCGCCGGCAGGCCGGGCTGGTGATGGCGCTGACCCTGGGCGGCACGGTGGCCTACTACACGTACACCACGTATCTCACCAAGTATCTGATCGGCAGCGCGGGCATGGCCAAGTCGACGGCCACGCTGGTGAGTTTCACCGCGCTGGCGGTGTTCGCGGCGATCCAGCCGCTGGCCGGGATGCTGTCGGACCGGATCGGCCGCAGGCCGCTGCTGATCACCTTCGCGGTGGGGTGCGCGGTGGGCACGTACCCGATCATGACGGCGCTCGGGTCGGCGCACTCGTACTGGTCGGCGCTGGGGCTGTCCCTGCTGGCGCTGGTGATCGTCACCGGGTACACCTCGATCAACGCGGCCGTGAAGGCGGAGCTGTTCCCGACGCGGGTGCGCGCGCTCGGCGTGGCCCTGCCGTACGCGCTGGCCAACGCCCTGTTCGGCGGTACGGCGGAGTATGTGGCGCTGTGGTTCAAGGACGCCGGCCACGAGCAGATGTTCTTCTGGTACGTCTCGGGGTGCGCGCTGGTCTCCCTGGTCACCTATGTGCTGATGCCGGACACCCGTGACGCGGCGCTGAGCCGGGCCGAGGCCGACGCGGAGACCGGTGCCGGGCTCGCCCCGGCGAAGACGGCCGGCTGACCCGGTACCGTACCGGACCCGGGTCGCCGCATAGGCTGCGGCCCAGGTCAGCACCCGGCACGAGGACTTCCCATGCACGCCCTGCTCGTCGAGGACGACGACCGGATGGCCCAGGCGCTCACCACGGCCCTGGCCCAGCGCGGCCACACCGTGCGCCGGGCCGCCCGCGCCCTGGACGCGCTGCGGCACGTGCGGGAGGCCGAGTTCGTGCTGCTGGACCTGGGGCTGCCCGACCTGGACGGGCTGGAACTGCTCAGGCGGCTCCGCACGGTGTGCTCGGCACCGCTGATCGTGGTGACGGCCCGCTGCGAGGAGCGGGACATCGTGCAGGCGCTCCGGGCGGGCGCGGACGACTACGTGGTCAAGCCGTTCCGGATGAACGAGCTGATGGCCCGCATCGACACCGTCCGCCGCCGCACCGGCGCCCTGGCGCCACGCCCGGACGCCGGTCCCGGCCCGGTGCGCGCCGGGGACGTGGAGGTGGACCTGGCGGGCCGAACGGTCACCGTCGCGGGGGCGGAAGTACGGCTGACGCGGCGGGAGTTCGATGTGCTGGCGATGCTGGCCGCCCGCCCGGAGGAGGTGCACTCCCGCGAGGAGATCCTCGACCGGATCTGGGGTGACGCCTTCCTCGCCGCGTCCCGCTCGCTGGACGTGCATGTGGCCGGCATCCGCGCCAAGACCGGCCGGGCCGAACTGGTGCGTACGGTAAGGGGTTTCGGCTATCAACTGGGCCCGCGATGAGGCGCAGGCTGCTGGCCGTGCTGATGGTGCTCATGGGCGCGGCGGCCCTGTTGCTGTCCGTCCCGCTGGCCGAGTCCTATGCGGCCGGGCGCACCGAGCATCTGCTGCTCCAACGCCGGGCGGACGCTGTCCGGTTCGCCGACCTCGCGGACCGGGTCCGCTCCCCCGCCGACCGCGCCGAGCTGTCCACGGAGATCCGCCGGTACGCCGGGCTGTACGGCGCCTCCGTCGCGGTGTCGGACACGGCGGGCAGGACGGTCGCGCGGGCGGGGGCGCCGGTGCCGTCGGCGGCGGCGCGGGAGGCGCTGGGGCGGGCGCTGACCGGCCGGTCCACCGAGCGGCTGCCGACGGTCCGGCCGTGGGGCCCGCGCCGGCTGGTGCTGGCCGAGCCGGTGGGCCGGGACGAGCGGGTGAGCGGAGCGGTGCTGATGGCCGTGCCGACCGGGGCGGCGCGCCGGGACGTGACCGTGCGCTGGCTGCTGATCGCGTGCGGCGCGCTCGCGGCCTTCGCGGCGGCGGGCCTGGTCGCGGCCGGGATCACCCGCTGGCTGATGCGTCCGGTGCGCGATCTGGACCGGGCGGTGGCGCGGCTGGCCTCGGGCCGGCTGGAGGCGCGGGCGGTGTCGGACACCGGCCCGCCCGAACTCCGCAGCCTCCGCGAGCAGTTCAACGCGATGGCGGAGGCGGTCGCGGACTCGATCGGGCGGCAGCGCGCCTTTGTCGCGGACGCCTCGCACCAGTTGCGCAATCCGCTGGCCACGTTGGTGCTGCAACTGGAGAACGTGGAACCGCATCTGGCGGCGGGACCCGGCCGCGAGGAGCACACCCGCGCGCTGGACGAGGCGGAGCGGCTGGCCGAACTCCTCGACGGACTGCTGGCGTTGGCGCGGGTGGAGTCGGGTTCCGCCGAGCGGATCGAGCAGGATCTCTCCGGCGCTGTGGCGGCCCGGGTCGCGGCCTGGGGGCCGGTGTTCGACGCCTCGGAGCTGACTCTCACCGCGGCCGGCGTGCCGCCGGGTCCGCGGGTGCGGGCGGTGCCGGACGCGGTGGGGCGGGTGCTGGACGCGGCGCTGGACAACGCGGTGAAGTTCGTACCGTCCGGCGGGCGGGTGACCGTGTCGGCGGAAGTCGCCGGGGACGGCCAGGTGGTGGTGCGGGTGGCCGACGACGGTCCCGGTGTCCCCGACGACCAACTCCCGCTGCTCACCCGGCGCTTCGTGCGGGCGCCCGAGCACCAGAACGTGCCCGGCACCGGCCTGGGCCTGGCCATCGCGGACGAGATTGCCCGGCTCAGCGGCGGGCGGCTGACCGTGCGGGCCGGGACTCCGCGCGGGCTGCTGGTGGAGCTGTGGCTGCCGGGTCAGCCGTACACCGACCGGTAGTACGCCACCGCCCCCGGATGCAGCGGGAGATCGCCGGTGGCGACGGCGAAGCGGGGTTCCAGGCGCGCGCCCGCGGTCACCTCGCGCAGCAGCACCCGCCAGCGGTCGAACACCACCCGCAGCACGTCCCGCGCGTCCCGGTCCGGCACCTCGGGGCGGGCCAGCAGATAGTTGCCGACGCCGACGGTGGTGACCGGCGCGGTGAGTCCGTAGACCCCCGCCGGCAGGGTGACCGCCGAGTACACCGGCCCGTACTCGGCCCGCAGCGCCTGCGCCTCAATCTCCAACGACAGCACGCGCAAATCCAGTTGCCGGGCGAGTGTCGACAGGGCCGGGGTGGGGACCCCGCCCGCCCACACCACGGCGTCCACGGTGCCCCGGCGCAGCGCGGCCACCGACTCCGCGAGCCCGAGCCGCCGTTCCCGTACCGCGTGCCCGCCCGTCAGCCCCGCCACCCGCAGCAGCCGCCCGGCGAGCACTTGAGCCCCCGAGCCGGTGGCGCCGGTGGCGACCGGGCGGCCCACGAGGTCGGCCACGGAGCGCACCGGGCCGTCGGCACGGGCCAGCAGATGCGTGTAGTTGACGTAGACGCGGGCGAGCGCGGTGACGCGGGCCGGGGCCGTGAAGGGCGCCGCTCCGTGCGATGCCTGCTCGGCGGCGTCGGCCATGGCGAGGGCCAGGTCCGCCGAACCGGCCGCCAGCCGGCGCAGGTTGTCCACGCTGGCGGCCGTGCTCACCGGTGCGATGAGCGGGTACGGCGGGGTGCGCGCGGCCTCGGCGGCGAGGGCGTGTCCGAAGGCGTGGTAGGGCCCGCCGGGGGCGCCCGTGGCGAGGGTGAGCCGCCGGTGCGGGCCGTCGTCCCGGGCGCAGCCGGGCAGCGCGAGGGCCGGTCCGCCCAGCAGGGCGGAGCGCAGCAGCCCGCGTCGGCTGATCGGCCCTTTGGTCACCGCGGCAGCGTAACGCCCCTGCCGGGAGCGGCCGGAGGGCGGCCGGGCGGAACACCCCCGGCGAATGCCGCTATCGTTTGCGACCTCACCCCCCGGCCTTGGAAGGATCTCGGCGTGGCATGGAAGGCACTGCGCTCGGCGCTGGAAGCGGTGTATCTGCGGCGGCTGAACCGCAAGTTGGAGGGCCTGCCCCGGCCCCGGCATGTGGCGATCATGCTGGACGGCAACCGGCGCTGGGCGCGCGGCGCGGGGCACACGGACGTCCGTGAGGGCTATCGCGTCGGCGGCGCGAAGGTCACGGACTTCCTGCACTGGTGCGCCGACGCCGAGATCAGCCACGTCACCCTGTGGATGCTGTCCGACGACAATCTGCACCGGCCGGCCGCCGAACTCGGCCCGCTGCTCGACATCATCGAGGAGACCGTGCGCCGGGTCTGCGCGACCGACGCTCCCTGGGAGATCGAGATCATCGGCGCGCTGGACCTGCTGCCGGGCGACACCGCGCGGGTGCTGAAGGAGGCCGCCGCCACGACGACCGGCCGGGGCGGTCTGAAGGTCGACGTCGCGGTCGGCTACGGCGGGCGCCGGGAGATCGTGGACGCGGTCCGGGCCGCCTTCGACAAGCACATCCGCGCCGGCGGCGACCCGCGCGACCTGGCCGCCGACTTCGATCTGGAGCACATCACCGACAACCTGTACTCCCCCGCCGGGCACGACACCGACTTCGTCATCCGCACCTCCGGCGAGCAGCGCCTCTCCGGGTTCCTGCTGTGGCAGTCGGCGTACGCGGAGGTGCACTTCGTGGACGTGCTCTGGCCCGCGTTCCGCCAGATCGACCTGCTGCGCGCACTGCGCTCGTACGCGGCCCGCGAGCGGCGTTACGGGCGCTGAGCGGGCGTCAGTCCAG
This sequence comes from Streptomyces sp. NPDC018263, assembly GCF_055562575.1. Taxonomy (NCBI): domain Bacteria; kingdom Bacillati; phylum Actinomycetota; class Actinomycetes; order Kitasatosporales; family Streptomycetaceae; genus Streptomyces; species Streptomyces sp. NPDC018263. The sequence continues at coordinate 681,594 of NZ_JBVHFA010000002.1, read as the reverse complement.
GCCGAGGCCCCGGCGGCCGGTGGCGTTGAGACTGTCTGCCGGGAAGCGGTCGGGCCAGGTGCGCTCGTAGTGCTCCTCGGGGAAGTCGGCCGGGCTGGAGCCGGTGAGGAACGCCTCGCGCACCGAGGAGGCGTACGTCTCGTTGCGCGGGCACCAGGGGGCGGCGGGGATGTACATGACGTTGCCCCAGCCCCGCTGGTCCCGGACCGGGGCCACGCTGTGGATCATGTCGCAGTGCCACCAGACGGAGTCACCCGCGCGCACGTCGGGGATGCCGGAGAGCGCCTTCACGATCAGCGGGTGCCACTGCTCGCTCGCCGGGAAGACCTGGTTGACGGTGACCCCGCACATGTCGTCCTCGGGCACGTCGGGCAGCAGCGGGCGCAGCATCAGGTAGGCCATGGCCTCGGGGATCGGCACGGTGTGCAGGACGCCCTGGTCGTGGTCCATGTCGGACAGCGCGGTCCAGCCCTGGAAGGTGCGGAACGCCGAGCACATGGTGGAGCCGGGGTACTGGGGGCCTGACGTGCGGTGGGCCGGGTCCCAGGGGTCGTACTCCTCCACGGTGCCGTCGAAGAGGTGACGGAACGCCTGTTGGTACGCGCTGGTCATCCACAGGTCGAGGGTGCCGGGGTCGCAGTGGGTGCCTAGGCCGGCGGAGTCGGTGCCGGGCGGGCGGCGGCGGATGCGGTCGGGGTAGAGGGCGTCACGGTCGGGGTCGAACCACTGGACGCCGTCGGAGGTGTGCCGCCAGAAGGAGTTGAGGAACGACTGCACGCGGGCCATGCGCCCGCTCTGCCTCGCTTCCATCTGGGCCGGGGACCAGTAGACGGGGTAGATCTCCGGCTTGGAGCCGACGCTGCCGAAGAAGTCGTCGCCGGGGCCGGAGTAGTTCTCGAAGAAGCGGTTGCCCTCGACGTAGTCCACGATCCCGGCGTCCCAGGCGAGCGCCTGTTCGCGGGGGAAGTGGCCGCGTACGACGAGGCAGCCGCGGGCGCTGATGCGGGCCGACTGCTCGGGGGTGACGGTGCCGTTCTCGATGTCGGCGTACTCGACCACCGGCCACACGTCGTCCCCGGCCGCCTCGATCTCCGCGACGCGTGCGGCGACGCGTCGCTCCACGGCGGCGAAGACGTCCTCCACGCTGCGGCCGGACGCCTCGATGCGGGCCCGCAGGGCGGCCTTGATCTCGCGGATCGCGGCGGGGAGGTCGGCGGGGATCGTCTCCCAGTGCGGCAGGTCGGTGCGGGTGAGGGTCATGACGCCCGGCTCCTTTGGTGAGGGCTCTTTACCAAATCCACGGTAGGCCGGGCCGCCCCTTTGGGCAAGAGTCCTTACTAGACTGGCGCGCATGACACCCGCCAAGCCCTCGCTGGAGATGCTGCGCGCGCTCACGGACGAGAACGTGCTGCGCGCCCTGATGGCCGACCGGCGGCTGACCCGCGCGGAGATCGCGGCCCGCACCGGCATCTCCAAGCCGACCATCTCCGACGCCGTGCAGCGCCTCGCGGCCTCCGGCCTGCTGGTCGACACCGGGGAGCGCACGACGGGGCGCGGACGCTCGGGTACGTACTACGCGCTCGCGCCGGGGCTCGGCACCGCGCTGGTGGCGAGCATCTCGCCGCGCGGCGTGCGGGCCGAGACGGTGGACGCCCTCGGCGACACCGTGGGGCGCGCCCATGCCGACCTCGGGCGGAACGCGGGCGAGCACCAGGCGGCAAGGGCGCTGGCCGAGGCGGCCGCCCGGCTCACCGGCCCTTTCCGCCTCGCCGTCGTCAGCGCCGCCGACCCCGTCGACCGCGCGACCGGCCGCCTGGTCCGCCTCCCCGACGCCCCCTTCCTGGTCGGCGCCCTCGACCCCGCCGCCGTCCTCGCCCCGCATGTCACCGGCCCCGTCCTCGTGGACAACGACGTCAACTGGGCCGCCCACGCCGAGCACGCGGCCGTGGGCGTGGACGACTTCGTCTACCTCCACCTCGGCGAGGGCCTCGGCTGCGCCGTCGTGACGGACGGCACCGTCCGCCGCGGCCACCGGGGACTGGCCGGCGAGATCGCCCACGTGTGCACCGCCGGCCCGGACGGCACGGCGATGCCCTTCACCGAGGTCTTCGCCGCGCTCGGCCTGCGCCGGCCGGACTCGACGGCCATCGACGTACCGGCCCTGGAGGCGGCCATCACCTCCGACGCCGGCGCTGCGGAGACACTGGCGCGCGCGGTGGGCGGCGTACTGAGCGCGGCCGTGGCCCTGGCAGACCCCGCACTGATCGTGCTGGGCGGCGAGTGGGGGCGCCTTCCGGCGATGCGCACGGCGATCGACCGGCAACTCGCGCAGGGACCGCGCCCGGTCGGGGCGGTGGAGGCGACGGTCGCCTCCCCGGAACTCACTGCGGCACGGGAGCGGGCGATGGCGGAGCTGCGGGAGCTGATTGTGGGGGACGCGCGGCGAGCAGGCGGGGATGGCTCTGCGACTCCCGCCCCGCCCGCCCAATGACCAAGGCTCACCGAGCTGACGGCGACGCGGAGGGGGTCGTGGGGCCTGCGCGACGTGACGCCGGGGATCGACCTGCGGCTCCCGCTGCGTCTGGACCGTGGTCGCGACTTGCTGAGGGACAACGTGCGAGCGGGCGGTGGCGGAGCCGCGGAAGCTGGTCGTGGGGGCAGAACGCCGAGAACTCGGAGGTCGCCCGGCGGTTCACGCCCGGGTGGGGGCCGAGCCTTATCCAGGCTGGCGGCGGCGCAAGCGACGGCAGAGCCGCGAGGGCTGGGGGTGCGGGCTGGGCGCTAGGAACTCACGGCTCGGCCTGCGATCCGCGCACGGGCCACATCCCGTCCGGGAGGACCGCGACGGTCGGCTGACGGCCATGCACGAGCGAGTGGTGCGAAACTGCCCGCTCGGGCCGCGCGGCGACAACCGCTGGATCGACCGGCAGTGCCGCGCCCCGTTCAGGTGGCGGCCGGGACGCCAGCCCCCCGCCGCGCGAGCAGGTGCTGGCGGAGCGGCGGGAGGTGGTTGTGGGGCCTGCGCGGCGAGAAACCGGCGATAGACCTGCGACTCCCGCCTCGTCCGGGCGATGACCAAGGCTTGCCCGGGCGGGCGGCGGCGGAGTTGCGGGAGTTGAACGGGTGGGCGCCGCGTGGAGAACTCCCCGTTTTACCGGCGGCTCGTGCGCGGGCAGCGCACCGTCTGGCGCTAGTAGCGCGGAACGGGCGGGGGAATTCCCTGGCCGGGGGGCGGGCGTCGTGCTGGGATTGCTTGATGGAGCGCATGGTTGAGGTGGATCGGGGGGTGTACCCCGAGGTGGTGACGCCTTGGGAGGAGGAGGCGTGGCGGGAGGGCGTCTTCGGGTGGGTCGAGGGGGAACTCGCGCGGCATGGGCTGCGGGTGACGGGGGTGCCCAGGGTTCGGGTGCGGCCCTGGTCGGTGCTGATGCGGGTGCCGGTGGGTGGGCGGGCCGTCGTGTGGTTCAAGGCCAATCCGCCTGGCAGTGTCTTCGAGGGGCCGTTGACCGCCGCGTTGGCTCGGTGGGTGCCGGAGTATGTGCTGCGGCCGCTGGCCGTCGACGGCGACCGGGGGTGGTCGTTGCTGCCGGACGGAGGGCCGCTGTTCCGGGAGATGGAGGTGGGGCCGCGGGCCTGGGAAGAGTTGCTCGGCGGGTACGCCAGGATGCAGCGGGACTTGGTGCCACGCGTCGGCGAACTGGCCGCGCTCGGCGTGCCGAGGCTGCGCGTGCGCGAAGTGCCCGCATCCTTCGACCGGTTGGGGGCCGGTAACCGGGCCCTGGACCCGGAGCAGCGGGCCCGGCTCGATGCTCTGCGACCCCGACTCGTCGACTGGTGCGCGGAGTTGGACGCGCTCGGCGTGCCCGACTCGCTCGACCACGCCGACCTGCACGAGGGTCAGCTCTTCCACCCGGAGCCGGGCCGGTTCACCTACTTCGACTGGGGAGACGCCATCGTCTCGCACCCCTTCGCCAGCCTGCGCATCCCGGCCCAGCGGGCGGCCGAGCGCTACGGACCCGACGTGCTCCCGCGCCTGCGCGACGCCTACCTCGACCCCTGGACCGACCTGGGGCTCTCGACGGCGGAACTCCGCCGCGCGGCCCGGCTCGCCTGGCGACTGGGCGCACTGGGACGGGTCCGCGCGTGGACCCGTCTCTTCCCGTCCGCGACGGAGACGGCGAACAGCAGCCACTCACTGCTGGAGACGGGGGACGCACCCCCGTTCTGAGCCCCGGAAGCCTCAGCCTCTGTGCGCCGCGCCGCCCGTGGCCCGGAGATGGTCGCGGCGGGCGTTGTTGTACGTGCGCAGGTGCACCTTGGCCACGGCGCAGGCCGCGCCGTCGGCACGGCACTGGCGGCAGGTCTGTACGTGCTGCTCATAGGTGGTACGGGCGTTTTCCAACGCCTCGTCGACAGCGGACATGGTCATCTCCGGAAGAGGGCGCGCCCGCGCGGACGACGCCTGGTTGACTGGTGAGTAACTTCCGGAGAAAGATCATCATGTTACTGCCGGTACTGGGAAACCAGCCCGTGCGGAGCCGAAAAGGGGGAACCGTCCGCCGACGGCTCCCCCTCCTGCCTCCCCTTTCCGCGCCGGTGACGCGGGAGGGGTCAGGAACGGCGTGCGCGCGAGGCGTACACCGTTCCGGCTCCCACGGCCAGCACGAGCGCGGCCCCACCCGCGAGCATGCCGACCGGGGCACCCGCACCGGTCTCCGCCAGCGGCGGATTACCGCCGTTGGGCGAGGACTTGGGAGCGGGCGGACTGGACTGGACCGGCGGCACGTCCGCGTCGGTGGACGGCGTCGCGCCGGGCTTCGGGCTCACCGGAGGCTTGGTGCCCTCGGCGGGCGCGCTCGGCGCACCCCCGGCGGGCGGCGCGGAAGGCGCCGGGCTAGCGGAGTTCTCCGGCGCGGACGGGCTCGGGGTGGCCGACTCCGGCGTACCGGCCTCGCACCGCTTGTCCCCGCCGTTCCAGGCGGCTATCAGGTGATACGGGGTGAGGACGCCGGCGCGCACGTCGGGCAGCGGGCCGTGGCCCTCGCCCTCCTTGCCGTCGTAGGCGGTGTCCTCGCCGTAGAGGTCGATCTGGCCGAAGCAGTTCGGCGCCTTGACGCTGAGCTTCTGCCAGGCGCGGCCGTCGTCGTCCTTGCCCGCGACATCCTTCGCAGTGAGGTGGACGGTGGCCTTGTCGATCATCTCCTGGCGGCCGGAGGAGGCCCAGTCGGGGCCCTCGGTGGTGTACTCGGCGAGCGAGACGGGGTAGCTGCACCCCGCGCCGACGCTCTGGCCGGGCGCGAGGCGGACCTCGACGGTGCCGGGCACGGTGTCCCACTGGTGGAACCCGCCCTGCGAGGACCAGTCGGCGCCGACGACCTTGCCGTCGGCGTCGACCAGGCGGTACTGCACGGTGGCGGAAGAGCAGTCGCCGCCCTCCTGCGCGTGGGCGGCGATGGCGCCGATCAGCGGCGCGACGGTCGCCGCGAGGAAGGCCGCGGCGGCCGTGGCGAGAAATCTGGCTGGTTGCGAGCGTGCCAAGGTGAGCCTCTGTCCGTTCAAAGGTGTGGGAGGTGGCAGGGCGCGCGCCAACCGGCGCGCGGCGCCCCGTGTCCCTTCGCCCGCCCGAGGCGGAAGCGAGGACGGTCAGAGTCTTGTCGCCTTTACAACTCCCGTCAATTTTCCATGAGTTGAGCATCATCACAGTCGCGCCGGAACCGAATGCGCAGGTCAGCACGGATGGCGGATTTCGGTACGGGACCCGACATCCCCGAATTGCGCCGGTCGGCCCCGCCGGTCACCGGCGGGTCACTCCCCTGGCGCGAGGGTGGCCGCGAGCAGGCGTGCCGTCTCCTCGATCAGCGCCTCGTCCACGGGCGCGTCGGGCGCCGGCTTGGTGGACAGCACCGACAGCAGCAGCGGCGTGCCCTTGCTCGTCCAGGCCACGCCGAGGTCGTTGGCGGTGGCGTAGGAGCCGGTACCGGTCTTGTCCGCCAGCACCCAGTCCGAGGGCAGCCCGGCGCCGAACCGCTTGCCGCTGGTGGTGTTCCCGCGCAGCCAGCCGACGAGCTGCTCCCGGTCGCCGTCGCTCAACGCCCGCCCCAGCGTGAGCAGTTCGAAAGTGCGGCCAAGCGCGCGCGGGGTGGTGGTGTCGCGCGGGTCACCGGGTACGGCGGTGTTCAGGTCGGTCTCCCACCGGTCGAGCCGACTCACCCGGTCACCGAGGGAGCGGAAGAAGCGGGTGAGCCCGGCCGGGCCGCCGATCCGGCGGAGCATGAGGTTGCCGGCCGTGTTGTCGCTGTACTGGATGGCGGCCGCGCACACGTCGCCCAGCGCCATCCCGGTCTCCTGACGGGCCTTGGTGTGCTCGGAGTTGGCCAGGATGTCGGCCGGCGGATAGTGGATCACCTCGCCGAGCGCGGCGCGTCCCCCGTGGTCGCGCAGGACGGCCGCCGCGGCGATGGCCTTGAACGTCGAGCACATGGCGAACGGCTCGTCGGCGCGGTACGCCACCGTCGCGCCGGTGCGGGGATTGCGCGCGTACACGCCGAGCCGCGCGCCGTACCGCTTCTCCAGCGCCGCCAGCTCGGGGCGCGGCGTGGCCGGGCCGTTCGAGGCGGCGAAGGCGGGCGCGCCGGAGGTGGCGGCGGCAGTGGCGGTGAGGGCGGCGCCCGCACAAAGCAGGGTGCGGCGCGGGACGGGGGTGGCACGGGTCATGTGTGGTTCCCTCCACGGGAGTTGGTCCGTCGGACCAATTGGATTACCGACAGGTGACAGCGAAACAGCAGGACACCGCTCATGTCCAAGAGCGCGCCCACCGGCTGGACCAGGCCGGGCGGGCGCGGCTGCTGTGCGCGGAGCCGTTCGCCCGGCAGCACGGCGCGAGCTGGACACCGCCGGCCGACGCCAGGCCGGGCGTCAGCCCCTGCCGCCGCTGAGCCGCCGCCACTCCGGGCCGACGCGGCTCCACTCCTCGTCCCATTCGGCGAGCCGGCGCCGCACGAGCGTGCCGCACGCCAGCCGCCCGCCGGCCCAGACGGCCGTGCCGGTGATCTGGGCGACGAGGACGCCGGTGAGCACGGTCTGGAGCAGGGACTCGGCCAGAGAGGCGGGCGGCGGCACGGCACGTCCGGAGCCGTCCGTCCACAGGACGACGGAGGTCCCGGCCGGAGTGCCGGGGCTCACCTTGGCCTTGTCGGTGTGCACGGCTCCCCTGCCGTCGGTCCAGCGGACCTTGGCCCACACCCGTTCGTCGTCGTAGCCGCCACGCGAGGGCGGGGTCTTCGGCGCCGGGCCGGTGAGGACCGCGCGGACCTCGTGCACCTGGTCGCGGCGCTCGGCGAGCGCGGAGTCCACGGAACTCGCGGCGGCCCAGCCCGCGAGGGCACCCCCCAGGACGACGAAGATCCAGGTGAGAAGCACGACCCACGCCTCGACGAGGTCGCCGTGTCTGCGCAGCGGATTGCGCCGCCAGCGCCAGAGTCGTACCGGGGTGATCGTTTCCGGAGGTGTCCGAGTCATCGGCAGCCGCCTCCTCTCGCCTGCCCACACCACCATCGTGCACCTGACCCGACCAGCCCGCAGTACGGGCGGCCGGGGTGGAAGAACCGCAGGCGGGACGGGGTGCCGCGGACAAGGGAGTGCCCCCGAACCGGCCGGTTCGGGGGCACTCCCGGGTGCTGCGGGAACTCAGGCGAGGTCGAACCGGCCCAGGTTCATCACCTTGTGCCACGCGGCGGCGAAGTCCTTGACGAACTTCTCCTTGGCGTCGTCGGAGGCGTACACCTCGGCGACGGCGCGCAGCTCGGCGTTGGAGCCGAAGACCAGGTCGGCACGGGTGCCGGTCCACTTGACGGCGCCGGTGGAGGCGTCCCGGCCCTCGAAGGTGGACTGGTCCTCGGAGGTGGAGCTCCACGTGGTGCCGAGGTCGAGCAGGTTGACGAACCAGTCGTTGGTCAGCACGCCCGGCGTCTCGGTGAAGACGCCCAGGTCGGAGTCCTGGTAGTTGGCGCCCAGGACCCTGAGGCCGCCGATGAGGACGGTCAGCTCCGGGGAGCTGAGGGTCAGCAGGTTGGCGCGGTCGACGAGCGCGTACTCGGCGCGGCCGGGGTTGCTGCCCTTGCCGACGTAGTTGCGGAAGCCGTCGGCGGCGGGCTTGAGCGCCTCGAACGACTCGACGTCGGTCTGCTCCTGGCTCGCGTCCACGCGGCCCGGCGTGAAGGGCACGTCGACCGGGAAGCCGCCGTCCTTCGCGGCCTTCTCCACCGCGGCGTCGCCGCCGAGGACGATCAGGTCGGCCAGGGAGACGTGCTTGGCACCGGCGGAGGCGTTGAACTCCTCCTGGATGCCCTCGAGCGTGCGCAGCACCAGGGCGAGCTGGTCGGGGTCGTTGACCTCCCAGCCGCGCTGCGGCTCCAGGCGGACCCGGGCGCCGTCGGCACCGCCCCGCTTGTCACTGCCGCGGAAGGTGGACGCGGACGCCCACGCGGTGCTGACGAGCTGGGCCACGGTGAGACCGGAGTCGAGGATCTTGCCCTTGAGCGCGTCGGCGTCGGCCGCGTCGATCGGCTCCCCGACCGGCTGCGGCAGCGGGTCCTGCCAGAGCAGCGTCTCCTCGGGCACCTCGGGGCCGAGCAGCAGCGACTTCGGGCCCATGTCGCGGTGGGTCAGCTTGTACCAGGCGCGGGCGAAGGCGTCCGCGAACTCCTCCGGGTGCTCGTAGAACCGGCGGGAGATCGGCCCGTAGATCGGGTCGAAGCGCAGCGACAGGTCCGTCGTGAGCATGTTCGGCGCGATCTTCTTGTCCGGGTCGAAGGCGCTGGGCACGGTGCCGTCGCCCGCGCCGTCCTTCGGCTTCCACTGCTTGGCGCCGGCGGGGCTCTCGGTCAGCTCCCACTCGTAGCCGAAGAGGGTGGCGAAGAAGTTGACGTCCCAGGTGATCGGGGTGGAGTTCCAGGTGACCTCCAGGCCCGAGGTGATGGTGTCGGGGCCCTTGCCGGTGCCGTAGCTGCTCTTCCAGCCGAGGCCCTGCTGCTCCATCGGGGCGTCCATCGGGTCGGGGCCGACGTCGCTCGACGGGCCCGCGCCGTGGGTCTTGCCGAAGGTGTGGCCGCCCGCGATCAGGGCGACGGTCTCCTCGTCGTTCATCGCCATGCGGGCGAAGGTCTCGCGGATGTCGCGGGCCGCGGCGATCGGGTCCGGGGTGCCGTTGGGGCCCTCCGGGTTGACGTAGATCAGACCCATCTGGACGGCGGCGAGGGGCTTGTCCAGCTCACGGTCGCCGGTATAGCGCTCGTCGCCGAGCCAGGTGGTCTCCGGGCCCCAGTACACGTCGGCGTCGGGCTCCCACGCGTCCACGCGGCCGCCGCCGAAGCCGAAGGTCTTGAAGCCCATGGTCTCCAGCGCGACGTTGCCCGCGAGGATCATGAGGTCGGCCCAGGAGATGTTCTTGCCGTACTTCTGCTTCACCGGCCAGAGCAGCCGGCGGGCCTTGTCCAGGTTGGCGTTGTCCGGCCAGCTATTGAGCGGGGCGAAGCGCTGCTGGCCGCTGCCGCCACCGCCGCGGCCGTCGAGGGTGCGGTAGGTGCCGGCGCTGTGCCAGGCCATGCGGATGATGAACGGCCCGTAGTGGCCGAAGTCGGCGGGCCACCAGTCCTGGGAGGTGGTGAGCACCTCGGCGAGGTCCCGCTTCACGGCCGGCAGGTCCAGGCTGAGGAACGCCTCGGCGTAGTCGAACTCCTCGCCCAGCGGGTTGGCGACGGGCGGGTTCTTGGCAAGGACCTTCAGGTTGAGCTGCTTGGGCCACCAGCGGTCGTTGCCGCTGCCGAGCGCCGGGTGCAGGGAGGTGGCACTGGCACCGTGCGCGACGGGGCAGCCGCCGCTCTCCTCGGGCTTCGGGTCGGTGACGATCGCGTCTTCGTTGTGAGGCATGTCGATCCTTCCGGAAAAAGGCGGGATATAGCGGCGCTAGGAGCTGCGGCCGGTGGAGCAGTCGGAGCAGACCCCCCAGTACACGACCTCGGCCTCGTCGATGACGAAGCCCCGGTCGTCGGAGGCGGTCAGGCAGGGCGCGTGGCCCACCGCGCAGTCGACGTCGGCGACGGCACCGCACGAGCGGCACACGGCGTGGTGGTGGTTGTCGCCGACGCGTCCCTCGAACCGGGCGGCGCTGCCGGCCGGTTCGATGCGGCGTATGAGACCAGCGGCGGTGAGCGCGTGCAGGGCCTCGTAGACGGCTTGTACGGAGATGTGACCCACTCGCTCGCGGACCTGGGAGGCGATCGCCTCGGCGGCTAGGTGGTCGCCCGCGCGGACGGTGTCCAGCAGCGCGACACGGGCCGCCGTGACGCGGAGGCCCGCACCGCGCAGTTCCGCGGCGGCGGTGGTCGGGGGCTGGGATGCGGTCATGGGAGAAACCTACCGCCATAAACACGAGAGATTCAAGAAAACGAGGCTTACAAGTCTGAGACTTCTCAACGTGACTGTCCGACTCCTCGAGGTGACCGGCCGGCATCGGTACGCACCAGACAAAGCATCGGGATGTACCAGACAAAACGGAAACCCGAGGTGGTGGTTCCCCGCCAGGGCGGCGCTCACTCGTCCGGGTGCTCCGGGGCCGCCATCCGTGGCAGGGCGGAGGCTCTCTCGTTCGGCAGCAGTGTGAGGTTTCCGGCATGACGTGAATGTCGGGGTGCCGGAGGGCAGCAGTCCCCTTCATGCCCCACGCGAACCTCCAGCGGCAGGTGATTGGATGACCACGGCGACGACCCGGACGCCCCGGACGCCGCCCGCACGGCCCGACGCGACCACCGCCCCGGCCCCACCGGACGGCATCAGACCCGCGCTGCCCTCGCTCACCGGACTGCGCTGGGTGGCGGCCCTGCTGGTGTTCGGACTGCACATCAACAACTTCGGCTACCTCGGCGGCCAGGCCGGACGCCTGGTCTCCTGGGCCTTCACCCCCGGCGGCACGGGGGTGTCGTTCTTCTTCATCCTGTCCGGGTTCGTGCTCACCTGGTCGGCCCGGCCCGGCGACAAGGCACCCGGCTTCTGGCGGCGGCGGATCGCCCGCGTCTACCCGGTCCACCTGGCCACCGCCCTGCTCGCGGTCGCCATCGCCCTCGCCATGGGCAAGCCGGCGCTCCCCACCTGGAAGCAGACCCTGGCGAACGTGTCGCTGGTGCACTCCTGGTGGCAGCCCTGGTGGCAGACGCTCAACCCGGTGAGCTGGTCACTGGCCTGCGAGGCGTTCTTCTACGCGCTCTTCCCGGCCCTCTTCTGGCTGCTGCGCCGCCTGGGCGCGCGCGGCACGCTGGTCCTCGGCGGCTGCGCGGCGGTGATCGCCCTGCTGCTGGCCTGGGCGGACGCCCATCACTGGCTGAACCAGCCGATGTACTCGCTGCCCCTGGCCCGGCTGCCGGAGTTCGTGCTCGGCACGGTCACCGCGCGGCTGGTGCTGCTCGGCCGCTGGCGCGGTCCCGGCCTGGAGGGCTCGCTCGCCCTGGCCATCCTCGGCTACTTCCTCGTCCCCCAGGTGGCGCCGGGCTACGCGGCCACGTCCTGCACCCTGGCCGGGTTCACCCTGCTGATCCCGGCGGCGGCCGTGGCCGACCTGCGCGGGGTGCCGACGCTGTGGCGGGGGCGGCGGCTGGTGCGGCTCGGGGAGCTGTCGTTCGCGTTCTACATGGTGCATCTGCTGGTGCTGCGCGCGGGCATCTCGGTCCTGGGTGACAAGCCCCGCTTCGGCGCCGTGGCCGGGATCGGGGTGACCGCGGCCGCGTTCGCGATCTCGCTCGGGCTGTCCTGGGCGCTGTTCGAGGGGGTGGAGCGCCCGGTGCGCCGCCTGCTGCTGCGGGGCGGGCGGCCGAAGGAGCGGCCCTCGGTCCAGAAGGAGCCGGTCGCGGCCGACTGACCCGCGGCAGCCGGGTGCCGGCCCCTCACTGGAGAGGGACCGGCACCCTTCGCATACGCCGTCAGGAGTTGGCGCAGATGTTGCCGAACGCGGGGTTCAGCAGGCCCACGACGTCGATCGTGTTGCCGCACAGGTTGACCGGGATCTCCACCGGGACCTGGATGACGTTGCCGGAGGCGACGCCGGGGCTGTTGGCGGCGACACCGGTGGTCGGGTCGGGGTCGGCCGCCTGGGCCGCCGTGGCGCCGGAGAGGGCAAGGGCGCCCGCGAGAACGGCCGTTGCAGCAAGCTTGCGCATACGCATGAGGTTGCCTCACTGAAATCGAGGTTGGGGACCCCTCCATCACAGCGGCAGGTCGGGCGGTGCGCCCGCCGTGGTACTCCGTTCGGGCGGTGGCCCCCGGTCCGGGGTGGTCCGAGGCGGGAGCGGGAGGCTCCCGGTGGGTGAAGTCGGCCCGGCCGCCCAGGGGTTGACCTGGACGGCCGGCCGCTCGGACGCCTGACCGGGCCGGGGACCGTGCACGGCGGGCCGCGCGGCCCGCCGTGCACGTCACCCTAGGCCCGGCCCGCGAAGCCCGCCTTCCGGGCCGCGCGCCCGCGCACTACGGGAACTGCGTGATCTTGGACGGGATGGTGTCCGACCCCGAGGTGGGGGCCCCGGTGTTGTTGACGACGTGGGCGTACTGGCCCTTGCCGCCCAGTGAGATCACCAGGATGTCGTGCAGCTTGACCCCGGAGTTCACCGGGACCTGGAAGCCGTGCGCCTGGACGATGGAGGAGTCCGTGGTGAAGTTGCAGTAACTGCCCAGACCCCATGCCTCGTGCGAGGTGACCGAGTCGGCGACCTTGTAGGCCGCGTAGCCGACGATGCCGTCATGGGTGATGGCGGCGGAGTTGGGCACGTCGTACGCCTTCTCGTTCTGGAAGAAGATGGTGCGCCCGCGCTGGCCGGCCCAGTACACGTCGTACTTGTTGTAGTGCTCGACGAACAGGCCGGTGGCCAGGACGTCGTTGCCGTTCACGCGCAGGCCGTAGTCGGCGCGGTTGGTGTCCCAGCCGACGCCGCTGCCGTGGTCGGCGCGCCACAGCCAGGTGTGGTCGATGATCACGTTGTTGCTGTTGACCACGACCGAGTTGGTGGCGAGGCCGGGTCCGGCACCGCCGATGCGCACGAACACGTCCTGCATGGAGGTGGGGTTGGCCGAGTGGTCGGCGGTGGAGCCGGCCGGGCCGATCCGCAGCAGGGTGTCGGAGTTGGCGCTGCCCGCGTCGATGAGGAAGCCGGCGAGCTTCACACCGTCCACGTCGGCCACGTGCATGGCGTCGACGCCGCCGTCCGGGACGATGGTCGCGAGGCCGAGACCGAGGACCACGGTGTTGGCGCGAGTGACCTCGATCGCCCGGTCCAGGTGGTAGACACCCGGCGTGAACAGCAGGTTGAGGCCCTGGGCGAGCGCGGTGTTGATGGTGGCGGCGGTGGCGCCGGGCTTGACCACGTAGAACTGGTCGAGCGGCAGCGAGGTCCCCGCGTTGGCCGGCCAGGACACGCCCCGCGCGTTGGTGCGCTTGGCCGGGACGAACACCTTGTACGTGGAGCCGTCGAGGTAGAGGAACGGCTTCTCGCGGGAGACCGGGGTGTTGTCCAGCGTGGTGTACGGGCCGCTGTCGAAGTTGGTCGCGGGCGCACCCTGCACCCCGCTGAACACCATGTTCCAGACGCCGTTGGTCCAGCCGCCGACCGAGCTGTCCCGGGTGTACCACTGCTGCTGGGAGTACGGTCCCACCGTGCCGTCGATCTTCGAGTCGGCGATGTAGCCGCCGGAGGCCCAGCCGTAGCCGTTGGGCGCGAGGTTGAGCCCGCCCTGGACGTGGATGCGGCGGAACGGCGCGGCCTGGGCGACGGCCCAGCGGTCGGTGCCGTTGACCGGGCGGATGGCGAGGTTCTCCGCCGAACGCCAGAAGTTCTGCGTGGCGTTGCCGTTGAACCAGCCCGCGTCGACGGTGATGTCGCCGTTGATCTGCACGTCGTCGGGGTTGAGCCCGACGCCGGAGACCGAGGTGTAGAAGCCGAGCTGGGCGTTGATGTTGTTGTACGTGCCCGGCTTCATCAGGAACTGGTAGCGGCCGGAGCCGAACTGGTTCGACTCCTGGCCGGCGAAGACGCTGTCGAACTTCTGCTGGAGGTTCGGCGTGCTCGGGTCGACGACGATCACGTTCGGGCCGAGGTCGCCGCCGCCCTGCACCGGCGGGACACCGGTGGTGCCGGTGTGCACGGCCATCTCCCACAGCGAGTAGCCGTAGGCGGTGCCGCGCGCGGTCCCGTTGACGCGCACGTACCGGCCGGACCCGCTGACCGCGTACGAGGTGGTGCCGCCGGTGGCGCCGGTGACGGTCTTGAGGGTGGTCCAGTTGGCGCCGTCGGTCGAGCTCTGGAGCTGGAAGTCCTTGCCGTAGGCGGCTTCCCAGTTCAGGTCGATGCCGCACAGGTCCTGTACCGAGCCGAGGTCGACGCGCAGCCACTGCGGGTCGGCGAAGGCGCTGGACCAGCGGGTACCCGTGTCGCCGTCGAAGGCGGCGGAGGCCGGGGTGCCCGCGTTCTCGGTGGACGAGGCGGTGGCGGGCCTGCCCTGCGCGGCGTTGGCGGTGTTGCAGCCGGCCTGGGCGGCGTCCGTGGCGGCGACGGCCGGTGGTTGGAGGGTGGGCAGGGCGAGCAGTGCTGCCGTGGCGGCGAGCGCTGTCCCCAGGGATCTCAGTCTCATTGCGGCTCCCTGCGACTGCGGGACCGGGAGACCGGCCCCTGCTTAGTTCATGTTTTGATTTAAGGGATGAACCAAGCGGGCGCAAGCCTTCGGAAGCCAAATCCTTCGCGCACAAGGGCGTTCACACGGAGCGGCCGTTCACATGGGGGCGGGGCTGTCCGGACCATGTGCTTTGGTCCCGACAGCCCCGCCCGGTGAGGTCAGCGGCCCGGCCGTCCCTGGGTGCGCAGTTGACCGACCGTCTTCAGCAACCGATCCGCCGGCGCCAGCAGTTGGGGATGGGCCAGCACGGTGTTGCGCAGTCCGCGCACCGGCCGGCGCCACACCCGCTGGGCCACGGAGACGGGATGGGGGCGGGACGCGAAGCCCTCGCCGACGCGGAGCTCGCGGGTCTTGAGCCAGTCCTTGTACTCCTTGTCGCCCCGCCCGAGGTCGACCAGGGTCACCCCGCTGCGGGCGGCGCCCTCGGCGGTGCGCAGGTGCATCATCAACCCCGGCGAGTAGTAGTGCAGTTCGGGGTCGTAGGCGGTGAACCAGGCGGCCAGGACGGTGCTGGAGCGTGGGCCGAAGTGGGCGGCGACCGGGCGGTCACCCGCGTACAGCACGGAGAGCACGCCGGTGAAGTGCTCCTCGCGGACGTGGAAGAGGTGGTCCACCAGGTCCACGATCCAGCGGCGGGAGAACCGGTCCATGCGGCCGGTCCGGCGGTACTGGGCCGACTTCCAGCGCATCAGGGTGCGCAGCATGTTCGGGTCGCGCTCGTCGAAGACGAAGCGCACCTCGCCGATGTCCCGGCCGAGCCGGCGCTCCTTCTTCAGGGTCGTCTTGGCGAGCCCCGGATAGGTTGCACGCAGCCACTCGGCGTAGGTGCCGTCGCCGGGCTTCACGTCGATGACCGGGGAGGCGAAGGTGCCGGTGAGGTGCGGGGCGAACGGCCGCTGCTCCTGGACGAGATGGTCGAACTCGAAGATGCTGAGCCCGCAGGCGCGCAGCAGTTCGGCGGCGTCCCAGGTGACGCCGGGCCGGTGCACGAGCGCCTGGCAGTCGGAGAGCCCGAGCCCGATGGCCCGTCCGGTGCCGAGCGGCCCGCGCTCGAACGGGAGGAAGCCGACCGGCTCACCGTCCTCGCGCAGCACCGCGACGCGTACGCCGCCGCGATGGCGGCCGACTCCGATGGCGAACTCCGGTGCGAGGAAGGGGTTGGCGTACTCGGGTGACTCGTCCATCGCCCGGTGCCAGGCCCCGCGCAGCGCGGAGGTCAGTTCGCCGGGTCTGTGAATGGTGATCTCCACCGTGGTTCGCCCCGCCCTTCATGTGATCGCTCCCCCTCGCGCACCGCCGCTCAAACGTGGCGAAACAGTACGCACAGCGTCCAGGGTGCCTCACCGGACGGACGGTCCGCCACGGTTCCGCGCAGATCGCCGAGTCCGACAAGTCCCCCGCACAGGGCGGCCGTTCACTTACCGCCGTGTAAAGAGACGGTTTGGTCCAGTCCAAAGACGCGCATTGGACTAGACCAAGCCGGGCGCCGTCCACGAGTCTGGCCCTCCCCCATCCCCCACCCCCTCTGGAGGCTCGCAGTGAGACGACTTCGGGCATGTCTGGGCGCGGCGGCCGCCGTCACGCTGGCCGCGGCCGGCACGACGGCACTGGTCGCGGGCAGCGCGTCCGGCGCCACGAGCGCACTCGACAACCGCTGGTACGCGGCGGCCCCGTATCTGATGCCGACGGACAACGACCCGCCGGACGCGGCCGCCATCATGGACGCGACCGGCCTCAAGGCGTTCCAGCTCGCATTCGTGCTGGCGCCCAACGGCGGTGGCTGCTCGCCCACTTGGGGCGGCACCTCGCCGGTCTCCTCGGACACCGCCGTGCAGTCCGTGATCAACACCATCCGGTCCAAGGGCGGTGACGTCTCCATCTCGATCGGCGGGTACGGCGGCACCAAGCTGGGCCAGACCTGCGCCGACCTGGCGGCCACGGCGGCGGCCTACCAGCAGGTCATCTCCAAGTACGGCCTGCACGCCATCGACTTCGACCTGGAGGAGCCGGAGTACGAGAACACGGCGGCCATCCACAACGAGATCGGCGCGGCCAAGATCCTCCAGCAGAACAACCCCGGCCTGTACGTCTCGGTCACCACGGCCGGCACGGCGGACGGCACCGGATGGTTCGGCAAGCAGATGCTGCTGGAGGCGAAGTCCCAGGGCTTCACCCCGAACAACTTCTCCATCATGCCGTTCGACGGCGGCTTCAACGGTGCGGCGAGCCAGACCGCCGCACTGGCCGCCTTCAACGGCGTCCTGCGCTCCACCTTCGGCTGGGACGAGGCCACGGCCTACGCCCACGAGGGCTTCTCCGGGATGAACGGCCGCAGCGACACCGGGGAGTACTTCTCCCAGGCGGACTTCCAGACGGTGCTGGACTTCGCCACGAGCCACCACATGGACCGCTTCACCTTCTGGTCGCTGAACCGGGACCGCCAGTGCACCCCGGCCGACAACGGCGGCCGTACGTCCGGCACGTGCTCCAGCGTGGCCCAGAGCGCCTGGGACTTCGCCAAGTTCTCGGTGAAGTTCGCCGGCGCCACCCCGCCGAACCCGACCCCCACACCCACCCCGACCCCGACGCCCCCGAACCCCGGCAACTCCTGCAAGGCCGCCTGGAGTTCGTCGGCCGTGTACGTCGCCGGGGACGAGGCGTCCTACAACCACCACAACTGGAAGGCCAAGTGGTGGACCCAGAACGAGACCCCGAACGGCTCCGACTGGGGCCCGTGGCAGGACGAGGGCTCGTGCTGATCGCATGAGAACGTGCCTGCCTCTTGACGGGCCTGGACCGGACCTTTGGCTTCACGGGTCATCGGCGTCCAAGGATGCGTTCGGCGTTCAGCATGCTGAACGCATCCGGCCCGGCGGGGGCCCGTGTCGCGTTCTGCGGGCTGACCGTCCAGCACGGGGTGACCCGCGCTCCCACCTGCGCGAGTGGTGCATTCGGGCGAACGGTCGTAGCGTCGGCACACGGTCGGACACAGCACGACAGGTGGGAGCGACCATGCGCGGATCACTGGTGGGAACGACGGTCACCCTGGCTGCGGGGGCCCTGCTCACCGCGGCGATGACGACGGCGTCGGCCAGCCCGCCGACGGCCTCCGTGCCACACCGGACCGCGCCCGTGCTCGTCGACTGCCAGTTCAAGAAGAACGTGCGCCCTGCCGACTTCATCCTGGCCTGCGGCGACGGCAACAGCCGGCTCGGCGGGCTCCAGTGGGTGAAGTGGGACTCGGAGTCGGCCGTGGCCGAGGGTGTGAACATGGTCAACGACTGCGACCCGTACTGCGCCAGGGGCGTCTTCCGCTCCTACCACGTGACCGTGCGCCTGGACCGCCCGGCCCAGTGGGAGAAGAACCCGGACGTCAAGCGCTACACCCGGATGAGCGTCACGTACGACGACGCGCGCCCGAAGGGCTTCACGCAGACCATGGTCTACCCGCTCTGGAGCTGATCCCGCCCGTACGCGCTCCGCTCCGGCCCCCCGTGCATGGGGGCCGGAGCGGACGCGGGCGGCTCAGGCCAGCTCGACCAGCAGGTCTCCGCCCTCCACCTGCTGGATGCGGTTGATCGCCAGCCGGGACACCCGGCCCGCCTTCGGCGCGGTGATCGTCGCCTCCATCTTCATCGCCTCGATGGTGGCCACGGTCTCCCCGGCCGCCACCTCGGCGCCCTCCTCCACCGCGAGCGTCACCACCCCGGCGAACGGCGCCGCCACGTGGCCCGGCTTCGAGCGGTCGGCCTTCTCCGTCACGGGGACGTCGGTGGCGGCCGAGCGGTCGCGGACCTGGATGGGCCGGAGCTGGCCGTTGAGGGTCGACATCACCGTGCGCATGCCGCGCTCGTCCGCCTCGCCGACCGCCTGCAGCTCGATCAGCAGCCGCACACCGGGCTCCAGGTCGACGGCGTACTCCTTGGCCGGGCGCAGGCCGTAGAAGAACGACTTGCTGTCCAGGACGCTGGTGTCGCCGTACGCCTGGCGGTGGGTGTCGAACTCGCCGGTCGGGCCGGGGAACAGCAGCCGGTTGAGCGTGGGCTTCGGGTCCTTCTCCAGCCCCTCGCGGTCCTCGGCGGACAGCTCCCGCACCGGCTTGGCCTCGGCGCGGCCGCGCAGCGCCTTGGTACGGAACGGCTCCGGCCAGCCGCCGGGCGGGGTGCCCAGCTCGCCGCGGAGGAAGCCGATCACCGAGTCCGGGATGTCGAAGCGGTCGGGGTCGGCCTCGAAGTCGTCCGGCGAGACGCCCGCGCCGACCAGGTGCAGGGCGAGGTCACCGACCACCTTGGACGACGGGGTGACCTTGACCAGGCGGCCCAGGATGCGGTCGGCGGCCGCGTACATCGCCTCGATCTCCTCGAAGCGGTCGCCGAGGCCGAGCGCGACGGCCTGGGTGCGCAGGTTGGAGAGCTGGCCGCCGGGGATCTCGTGGTGGTAGACCCGGCCGGTCGGGGAGGCGAGACCCGCCTCGAAGGGGGCGTAGACCTTGCGCACGCCTTCCCAGTACGGCTCCAGCTCCTCGACGGCGTGGAGGCTGAGGCCGGTGGGGCGCTCGGAGTGGTCGGTGGCGGCGACCAGGGCGGACAGCGAGGGCTGCGAGGTCGTTCCGGCCATGGAGGCGACCGCGCCGTCCACCGCGTCGACGCCGGCCTGGATCGCGGCGAGGTAGGTGGCGAGCTGGCCGCCGGCCGTGTCGTGGGTGTGCAGATGCACCGGCAGCCCGAACTCGCTCCGGAGCGCGGTGACCAGCTTCGCGGCGGCGGGGGCGCGCAGCAGGCCGGCCATGTCCTTGATCGCGATGACATGGGCGCCGGCCTCGACGATGCGCTCGGCGAGCCTCAGGTAGTAGTCGAGGGTGTAGAGCCGCTCGGCGGGGTCGCTGAGGTCGGCGGTGTAGCAGAGCGCGACCTCGGCGACGGCGGTGCCGGTCTCGCGCACGGCGTCGATGGCGGGCCGCATCTGGTCGACGTCGTTCAGCGCGTCGAAGATGCGGAAGATGTCGACGCCGGTGGCGGCCGCTTCCCGTACGAAGGCGTCGGTGACCTCGGTGGGGTACGGGGTGTAGCCGACGGTGTTGCGGCCGCGCAGCAGCATCTGCAGGCAGATGTTGGGCACCGCCTCGCGCAGGGCGGCCAGCCGCTCCCACGGGTCCTCGGCGAGGAAGCGCAGCGCCACGTCGTAGGTGGCACCGCCCCAGCACTCCAGGGAGAGCAGTTCGGGCAGGGTGCGGGCGACGACGGGGGCGACCGCGAGCAGGTCCTTGGTGCGTACCCGGGTGGCCAGGAGGGACTGGTGGGCGTCGCGGAAGGTGGTGTCGGTGACGCCGAGCGCCGGGGACTCGCGCAGTTCGCGGGCGAAGCCCTCGGGGCCGAGGTGGACCAGGCGCTGCCGGGAGCCCGCCGGGGGCCCGCCCGCCGGGAGCGCGGGCAACTTGCTGACGGGGTCGAGGACTTCGGGACGCTCGCCGTGCGGCTTGTTGACGGTGACGTCGGCCAGGAAGGTGAGCAGCTTGGTGCCCCGGTCGGCCGAGTGACGGGACGTCAGCAGATGCGGGCGCTCCTCGATGAACGAGGTGGTGACGCGTCCGGCGCGGAAGTCGGGGTCGTCCAGCACGGCTTGCAGGAAGGGGATGTTGGTGGCCACGCCCCGGATACGGAACTCGGCCACCGCGCGCCGGGCACGGCCGACGGCGGCCGGGAAATCCCGTCCCCGGCAGGTGAGTTTGACCAGCATGGAGTCGAAGTGGGCGCTGATCTCGGTGCCGGCGTGGGTGGTTCCGCCGTCGAGCCGGATGCCGGAGCCGCCGGGCGAGCGGTACGCGCTGATCAGGCCGGTGTCCGGGCGGAAGCCGTTGGCGGGGTCCTCGGTGGTGATCCGGCACTGGAGGGCCGCGCCGCGCAGGGTGATCCGGTCCTGGGAGAGGCCGAGGTCGGCCAGGGTCTCTCCGCCGGCGATGCGCATCTGGGCCTGGACGAGGTCGACGTCGGTGACCTCCTCGGTGACCGTGTGCTCGACCTGGATGCGGGGGTTCATCTCGATGAAGACGTGGTTGCCGTCCCGGTCGAGGAGGAACTCCACGGTGCCCGCGTTGCGGTAGCCGATCTCGCGGGCGAAGCGCACGGCGTCGGCGCAGATCCGGTCGCGCAGCTCGGGGTCGAGGTTGGGGGCGGGCGCCAGCTCGATGACCTTCTGGTGGCGGCGCTGGAGCGAGCAGTCGCGCTCGTAGAGGTGGATCACGTTGCCCTCGCCGTCGGCGAGGATCTGGACCTCGATGTGGCGGGGGTCCACGACGGCCTTCTCCAGGAAGACGGTCGGGTCGCCGAAGGCGGACGCGGCCTCGCGGGAGGCGGCCTCGATGGACTCGCGGAGCTGGGCGGGTTCCTCGACCCGGCGCATGCCCCGGCCGCCGCCGCCCGCGACCGCCTTCACGAAGACGGGGAAGCCGATCTCGTCGGCGGCGCGCACCAGTTCGTCCACGTCGTTGGAGGGCGCGGACGAGCCGAGCACGGGCACCCCGGCCGCACGCGCGGCGGCGACCGCGCTGGCCTTGTTGCCGGTGAGTTCGAGGGTGTCGGCGCTGGGGCCGACGAAGGTGATCCCGGCCTCCTCGCAGGCGCGGGCCAGGTCGGGGTTCTCCGACAGGAAGCCGTAGCCGGGGTACACGGCGTCGGCACCGGCGCGGCGGGCGGCGGTCACGATCTCGTCGACGGAGAGATAGGCGCGGACGGGGTGACCGGGCTCGCCGATCTCGTACGCCTCGTCGGCCTTGAGCCGGTGCAGCGAGTTGCGGTCCTCATGAGGGAAGACGGCCACCGTGCGCGCGCCGAGTTCGTAGCCCGCCCGGAACGCGCGGATGGCGATCTCTCCGCGGTTGGCTACCAGCACCTTGCGGAACATCTGGGATTCCCTTCAGCCTGCCGGCGACGAACACCATGGTGTCAGCCACGTACTGCCCCCGTACTCCGCGGAAACACTAGGGGGTGCGCGCCCCGGTCGAAGTGCGAAAACCGTCACATTGACGTGCGCGCATCAGGTCGGCCGGGATCACGGCGGAGGCGCGGGGGGCAGGGACGGGCAGTGCGGGCGGGGCAGGGGGCGCCGGCGCCGGTGCGGGCCCGGACGCGCGGGCGTACGGCAGGCGGAGGCGGCGGCCGCGCAGCAGGCCGAGGACGAGGGCGGCGGAGACGGCGACGAGGTGCTCGCGCCCGGCGAGGTTGGGTACGGCGACGGACTCCCACACCATCGATCCGCCTGTCAGGGTGAAAACCACGGGGGCGCGCCGGACCACGGCCAGATAGGTGAACAGGCCCACGACGGCCGCCGACGGGCCGGTGTCGAGGACGGTTCCGCACTCGGCGGGCAGCCCGAACCCCCACCATCCGGGGCCCAGCGCGATCATCAGCCGGGCGGTGAGGGTGCCTGCCAGGGTGGTGGCGTAGGCGATGGCCAGGGTGCGGGCGCGGCCGAGGACGAGTTCGGCGAGGGCGAAGGCCAGGAACAACTGGGTGATGCCCGCCCACACCGGCAGGTCGAGCGCGGGGACGTACAGCGAGACGGGGGTGCGCAGCAGGGAGAGCCAGAGGGGGAGGTCGGCGGTGACGCCGCCGAGCCGCCGGACCCAGGTGGCGCCTACGGGGTGCTGGGCCAGGTCGTGGAAGAAGATGACGCCGGACGCGGCCACGAAGGCGAGGAGCAGCCCGGAGAGCCCGCGGTGCGCGAGGCGGTGTACCGGGTCCACCACGATGGCGTGCCATTCGCCGCGCAGGGTGCGCCCGGTGAACCGGGCCGCGCGCACGAGGAGGCTCCGCGCCCCCGGTTCCCCCGCCACGTGCCGCTCCCCCTTCACCCGATGGCCCGCCGGGACGGGCGGTCACAGTTCAGCGGGCCGGGAACCGGGAGTCAAGATCTACGGCTTCGGCCGATACGCGACCGGCGCCCGGTTCACGGCCAACGCCACGGTTTGCACGTCCACTTCATGGAAGGCCGCTGCTTTCTTTCCATTTTGATCATCAACTCTCGTATAGTGACCGCCGGTTCACCCCAGACGGTGTTTCTTGTCGTTTCTCGTCTCCCGACCACCCCCGATTTCCGCGAGGACCAGACCGGACCGATGACCGCGCCCACGCCCCCCGGCGACCGCCCAGCCCTCCGTACGCCCGCTCTCGCCCTGGCCGCGGCCGCCGTCCTGTCGGCGCTCGCGCTCGGCGCGGTCGTGGCGGTGGCCCCGCATCCGGCGCGCGACGCGCTGCTGTGGGCCGGGGGTTCGGCAGCGGTCGTGCTCTGTGCCGCGGTGACCGTGGCCGCCCATGCCCGGGGTACCGCACGGCGCGCCCGGCTGCGGCTGGAGAGCGCGCTGGCAGATGTGGAGCGGCTGGAGCGGCAGCGGACCTCGGACGTCCAGGAGACCCGCAGGGAGCAGCAGCGGCTCATCGATGAACTGGCCGCGCAGCGCGCCGAGTTCAGCGCCGAGCAGGCGCGGATCGAGAAGGAGGGCGCGCGGGAGGCGGAGCGGCTGCGCCGTGAGGTGCTGCGGCTCTCCGGCGAGCTGGAGAAGGCCCGGCGCGAGCGGGCGGCGGCCGTGTCGGCCACCTCCAACACGGCGGGCCGGATGCAGGCGCTGGCCACGGCCACCCTGGCCGACCTGCGGGCGATGGAGGAGCGGCACAGCGACGAGGACGTGCTCGCCGACCTGCTGCATCTGGACCACCGCACGGCGCAGGCGGGCCGGCTGGCGGACTCCATCGCCGTGCTGACCGGGGCGCGTTCGGGACGGCGCTGGGCGCGGCCCATCGCCATGGAGTCCATCCTGCGCGGTGCCATGGGCCGGATCGGCGGCTACCGCCGGGTGCGGGTGCACTCCGTCAGCGAGGTCGCCGTCGCCGGGCACGCGGCCGAGGGCGTCATGCACGCGCTCGCCGAACTCCTGGACAACGCCACGAACTTCTCCCCGCCCACCGCCGAGGTCCACGTCTACGTGGAGGAGGTCCCGGCCGGGGTCATCGTCTCCGTGGAGGACAGCGGCCTGGTGATGGGCGACGTCCAACTGCGGCGTGCCGAGAAGGCGGTGAGCGGTGACGTCTCCGGGCTGGGCGGTCTCACCGGTACCCGGCTCGGGCTCGCGGTGGTCGGCAGGCTGGCCCGCAAGCACGGGCTGAAGGTGTCGTTCCGGCCCTCGGCGCGCGGCGGCACCGGTGTGCTGATGCTCGTACCGCAGGAGATCCTCACCAGCCCGGCACCCGCGGCCCCCGTCACCCCCGCGCCCGCGCCCGAGCGCCCCGCCGCGCCGCCCGCCCCGGTGCGCGAGGCCCCCGCGCCGCCCGCCGAGGAGGTGGACGGTCTGCCCAAGCGCCGTCGGGGCCGGACGCTGGCCGAGGCCGAGCGGTCCCGGTCGGCCTCGCCGGGCGGCACCGACCGGCCCGCACCCGGTCCCGACGAGGCCAAGGTCCGCGCGGCCCGCTTCAGCAGCTTCCGCAACGCGGTACGCCCCGGCGCGACCCCCGGGGGCGACGCACCGCACACCCGGCCCGGCGAACCGCGCGACGGTGACCCGGCCGGCACCCCCGCTGACCACCGTCCCCCCAACGAACCGCACACGCACCTGGAAGGCGACACCACTTCATGACCGGCCCGACCACCGCGGACGACACGCTCACCTGGCTCCTCGAGGGCCTGCTGGAGAAGACTCCGGGCGCCCGGCACGCGCTCGTCCTCTCCCGCGACGGCCTCAAGCTGTGCCGTACCCCGGAGTTGTCCGTCGACCAGGCGGACCAGCTCGCCGCCATCGCCGCCGGCATCCAGTCGCTGTCGCACGGCGCGTCCGTGGAGTTCGGCGACGGCAGCGGCGGCGTCCGCTCGGCGATGGCCGAGTTCTACGGCGGGGTGCTGTTCATCGTCGAGGCCGGCGAGGGCGCCCACCTGGCCGTGGTGACCAGCGACGACGCCGACCCGGGCGTGGTCGGCCACACGATGAGCGAACTGGTGGAGCAGCTCGGCGAGCACCTGACCGCGCCGCCCCGCTCCTCATGAGCCGACCGGGCAGGGACGACGCTCCCGACCGTCTCTACACCATCACCCGGGGACGGCTCGGGACCGGCGCCGGCGGCCCGCTGGACCTGGTCACGCTGATCGTCGCCGAGTCGGCGGCGGCCACCGGCATGCAGTCCGAGCACGTGGCCATCC
Organism: Streptomyces sp. NPDC018263; assembly: GCF_055562575.1. Lineage (NCBI taxonomy): Bacteria > Bacillati > Actinomycetota > Actinomycetes > Kitasatosporales > Streptomycetaceae > Streptomyces > Streptomyces sp. NPDC018263. Next base: position 656,703 of record NZ_JBVHFA010000002.1, on the reverse strand, counting down.
TGCGGCTGACGGAGTTCCCCACCTCGGTGGTGGAGATCGCCGCCGAGCTGCGCCTGCCCGTCAGCATCACCAAGGTGCTGCTGTCCGACCTGCTGGCCACCGGCCATGTCAGCGCCCGCCATCCGCGCCGCCCCGCCATCACCGACCCCGACATCCTGGAGCAGGTGCTCGTTGGACTCCGCAATCTCTGACGCGCGCACCCCGTTGGGTGCCTCCGCCGACAACGGTCTGAAGATCGTCGTCGTGGGCGGCTTCGGCGTCGGCAAGACCACGCTGGTCCGCTCGGTCAGCGAGATCCGTCCCCTCAACACCGAGGAGACGATGACGCAGGCGGGCGAGGCGGTGGACGACATCGCGCAGGTGGGCGGCAAGACGGCCACCACCGTCGCCTTCGACTTCGGCCGCATCACCCTGGACGCGCACAACGTGCTGTACCTGTTCGGCGCGCCTGGCCAGGAGCGGTTCTGGTTCCTGTGGGACCGGCTGTTCTCCGGCACGCTCGGCGCGGTCGTCCTGGTCGACACCCGGCGCATCGACGACTCCTGGTACGCCATCGACCGCCTGGAGCACCACGGCACGCCGTTCATCGTGGCCTGCAACGACTTCGGCGGCCCGGTGCACGCGGGCGCGGACGTGCGCGAGGCGCTCGATCTCGATCCGGACGTACCGCTCGTCGACTGCGACGCGCGGTCCCGTGAGTCGGCCAAGGAGGTCCTGATCACCCTGGTCCGCCATGTGCAGGCCCGGTACGCCACGGCCGCCGGGGTCAGAGGGGAACTGGTGTGATGTCCGAGGCCGTTCCGCTCGGCGGACCCCGTTTCCAGACCGAACCCGCCTGCCTGTACCGGGAGATGCGGCGCAACCACGGCTCCGTCGTCCCGGTGGAGCTGGACGGCGGCATCCCGGCGTGGCTGGTGCTGGGCTACCGCGAGCTGCACCAAGTCACCGGCGATCCGGTGCTGTTCAGCCGGGACTCCGAGCTGTGGAACCAGTGGGAGAACATCCCAGAGGACTGGCCGCTGCTGCCGATGATCGGGCACCGCCAGCCCTCCATCCTCTACACGGTCGGGGAACGGCACCGGCAGCGCGCGGCGATGATCAGCAACGCGCTGGAGTCGGTCGACCCCTTCGAACTCAGGCGCCAGGCCGAGCGGTTCGCGGACGAGCTGATCGACACCGTCTGCCTCTCCGGCGAGGCCGACCTGGTCGCCCAGTACTCGTCCCTGCTGCCCGTACGGGTCCTCGCGCACCTCTACGGCTTCCCGGACGACGAGGGGCCGGAGCTGGTCACCGCGCTCAACGACATGATCGACGGCCGGGAGCGGGCGCTGGCCGGCCAGTCCCACCTCGCCTCCTCCATGGCCCGGCTGGTCGCGGAGCGCGGTGAGCAGCCCGCCGCCGACGTGGTCTCGCGGATGCTGGCGGACGACAGCGGGTTCACGGCCGAGGAGATCGTCCAGGACCTGATGGTGATGATGGCGGCCGGGCACCAGCCGACCGCCGACTGGATCGGCAACTCGCTGCGGCTGATGCTGACCGACGACCGGTTCGCGGCCTCCCTGTTCGGCGGCCGCAACAGTGTCGCGGAGGCGATGAACGAGGTGCTGTGGGAGGACACGCCCACGCAGAACGTGGCGGGCCGCTGGGCCGCGCGCGACACCCACCTCGGCGGGCGCCGGGTCCGCGCCGGCGACCTGCTGCTGCTCGGTCTCCAGGGCGCCAACTCCGACCCCCAGGTGCGTACCGACGCCTCCGCGCTGACCGGCGGGAACAATGCGCACTTCTCCTTCGGGCACGGCGAGCACCGCTGCCCGTTCCCGGCGCAGGAGGTCGCCGAGGTCATCGCGCGCACCGGCATCGAGGTCGTCCTCGACCGGCTGCCGGACATCGACCTGGCGGTGCCCGCCGGGTCCCTCACCCGTCGGCCCTCGCCCTGGCTGCGCGGGCTGACCGAGCTGCCCGTGCGGTTCACTTCGACCCCTGCCCTGGGAGGCACGTCACGATGACCACCGATACCGGGATTCCCCGTATCGCCCTCGACCCCTTCGTCACCGACCTGGACGGCGAGAGCGCGGCCTTGCGCGCGGCCGGACCGCTGGCGGCCGTGGAGCTGCCCGGCGGGGTGCCGGTGTGGGCCGTCACCCGGCACGCCGAGGCCAAGGCGCTGCTGACCGACCCGCGCCTGGTGAAGGACATCAATGTGTGGGGCGCCTGGCGGCGCGGCGAGATACCGGCGGACTGGCCGCTGATCGGGCTGGCCAATCCGGGCCGTTCGATGCTCACCGTGGACGGCGCGGACCACCGCCGGATGCGCACACTGGTGGCGCAGGCGCTCACCCCGCGCCGGGTGGAGCTGATGCGGGAGCGGATCGGCAAGCTCACCCAGGACCTGCTGGACGCGCTGCCCGCCGACGGCGGGGTGGTCGACCTGAAGGCGGCCTTCGCCTATCCGCTGCCGATGTACGTGGTGGCCGAGCTGATGGGCATCGACGAGGCGCTGCTGCCCCGGCTGAAGGTGCTGTTCGAGAAGTTCTTCTCCACCCAGACCCCGCCCGCCGAGGTCATCGCCACCCTGACCGAGCTGGCCGGGATGATGGCGGCGACCGTCGCGGCGAAGCGTGCCGAGCCGGGCGACGACCTCACCAGCGCGCTGATCCTCGCCTCGGCGGACGGCGACCACCTCACCGACGAGGAGATCGTCGCCACCCTCCAGTTGATGATCGCGGCCGGGCACGAGACCACGATCTCGCTGATCGTCAACGCCGTCGTCAACCTCTCCACCCACCCCGGCCAGCGGGACCTGGTGCTGTCCGGGCAGGCGGACTGGTCGGCGGTGGTCGAGGAGACGCTGCGCTGGTCCACCCCGACCTCGCACGTGCTGATCCGCTTCGCCACCGAGGACGTACCGGTCGGCGACCGCGTCATCCCGGCCGGGGACGCGCTGATCGTGTCGTACGGCGCGCTCGGCCGGGACGAGGAGGCGCACGGGCCGAGCGCCGGGGAGTTCGACATCACGCGGGAGACCAGGAACCGGCACATCTCCTTCGGCCACGGCCCGCACGTCTGTCCGGGCGCGGCGCTGTCCCGACTGGAGGCGGGGGTCGCGCTGCCCGCGCTGTACGCCCGTTTCCCGCACCTGGACCTGGCGGTCCCGGCGGCCGAGCTGCGCCACAAGCCGGTGGTCACCCAGAACGACCTGTTCGAGCTTCCGGTCCGCCTGAACGGGTGACTTGACTTCGAGCGCGCTTCAGCTCGTAACGTCGCAAGCGCTCCGGCCGCCCGGCGTCCCTCACGGGATGCCGGGCGGCCAGATCCGTCGCTAGATGGATGAAGGGGCCCAAGTCGTCCTTGCGGACGATCGAGCGCGTGCGAAAGGTTGGAATCCCACATGCGACAGCGCAGCCTGCGTGACCTGCGAGTCTCCGCGATCGGCCTGGGTTGTATGGGAATGTCGGCCTTCTATGGAACGGCCGACCAGGACGAGGGCGTGGAGACCATCCGGCGCGCCCGCGAGCTGGGCATCGACTTCCTGGACACGGCCCAGATGTACGGGCCGCTGACCAACGAGTCCCTGGTCGGCGAGGCGATCCGGGGCCACCGTGACCAGTACGTCCTGGCCACCAAGTTCAACTACCGGATGGACGACGCGGTACCGGGCGACATGTCCAGCGTGGGCCGCCAGGACGGCTCGGCCGAGCATGTCCGGGCCTCGGTGGAGGGCTCGCTCCAGCGGCTCGGCACCGACCACATCGACCTGTACTACCAGCACCGGGTCGACCCGAACGTGCCGATCGAGGAGACGGTCGGCGCGCTGGCCGAGCTGGTCGCCGAGGGCAAGATCGGGCACATCGGGCTGAGCGAGGCGAGCGCGGAGACGCTGCGCCGGGGCAACGCGGTGCACCCGATCACGGCCGTGCAGAGCGAGTACTCGCTGTGGTCACGGGACGTGGAGGCGGAGGTGCTGCCGACCTGCCGCGAGCTGGGCATCGGCTTCGTCGCCTACTCGCCGCTGGGCCGGGGCTTCCTCGCCGGCCGGTTCTCCTCCCCCGACGAGCTGGACGAGAACGACTACCGGCGCAGCAGCCCCCGCTTCACCGACCAGCACCTGAAGGCCAACCTGCGCCTGGCGGCCAAGGTCAAGGAGATCGCCGAGAAGAAGGGCGTCACCCCGGCCCAGCTCGCCCTGGCCTGGGTCCTGGCCCAGGGCGAGCACATCGTCCCCATCCCCGGCACCAAGCGCCGCTCCTACCTCGAACAGAACGCCGCCGCCGTCGACATCACCCTCACCCCCGAGGAACTCTCCGCCATCGACGCCGAGTTGCCCGAGGTCTCGGGCGAACGCTACGACGAGGCGGGGATGCGAGCGGTGAACCGCTGACGCACGCGCCGGCCCGAGGCCGGGGTCGGCCCACCCGTCTGCTCGGGTCGGCCTACTCGCCGAGGGAGGCACCGGAGGTGGTGCCGCAGCACGCCTCCGGTGCCGTGTCGGCGCTCTTGGTGAGGTCGTCGGTGTCGGCCTTGACGACGTAGACCTCCCACGGTTCCTTGCCGGGGCCGTGGACCCAGACCTTGTCCTGGAGGGCGTAGCAGCAGGAGGTGTCGGCCTCCTCGAAGGTGGCGAGTCCGGCGTTCTTGAGGCGGGTGGTCGTGGCGCTGACCTCGTCGGTGGTGGGGACCTCGACGCCGAGGTGGTCCAGGCGGGTGTCCTGGCCGGGTTCGCCTTCGATGAGGACGAGCTTGAGCGGGGGCTCGGTGAGGGCGAAGTTGGCGTAGCCGGGGCGGCGCTTGGCGGGTTCCACTCCGAAGAGCTTGGAGTAGAAGGTCACCGAGGCTTCGAGGTCGGCGACGTTGAGGGCGAGCTGAACACGGGACATACCGGTCTCCCCGATCAGGCTGTATCGATGTCTGTCGATGCAACCTTGCGCCTTGAATCGAAAAACGTCAACATAGAAGCATGTCGAAACAAGAGCTTGTGGTGCTCGGCCGGAGCGCCGGGGAGTGCTGCCCCGGCCTGCTCACCGCACCGCTGGACGAGGACCAGGCCGACACGCTGGCCACGGTGTTCAAGGCACTGGGCGACCCGGTACGGCTGCGACTGCTGTCGATGATCGCCTCCCGCGCTGGCGGCGAGGTGTGCGTCTGTGACCTGACCCCGTCGTTCGACCTGTCGCAGCCGACGATCTCCCACCACCTCAAGCTGCTCAAGCAGGCCGGCCTCATCGACTCCGAGCGGCGCGGGACGTGGGTGTACTACCGCCTGCTGCCGGAGATGACCGACCGTCTCGCGGCGATCCTCACCCGCCCCGGCGCTCAGCCGCCCGCCGGGGCCGCCTCGTGAGCGTGCAGCCCCGACCCGCCGTGCCCGCCGTGCGGTTGTCCTTCCTGGACCGCTACCTCGCGGTGTGGATCATCGCCGCGATGGCCGCCGGCCTGGGACTCGGCCGCCTCGTACCGGGCCTCGGCGACGGCCTGGCGAAGGTCACCGTCACCGGCGTCTCCCTGCCCATCGCGCTCGGCCTGCTGGTGATGATGTACCCCGTCCTGGCCAAGGTCCGCTACGACCGCCTGGACGCCGTCACCCGCGACCGGCGCCTGCTCGTGCCCTCCCTGGTCCTCAACTGGATCGTGGGGCCGGCCCTGATGTTCGCGCTGGCCTGGCTGTTCCTGCCCGACCTGCCCGAGTACCGCACCGGGCTGATCGTCGTCGGGCTGGCCCGCTGCATCGCCATGGTCGTCATCTGGAACGACCTGGCCTGCGGCGACCGCGAGGCCGCCGCCGTCCTGGTCGCTCTCAACGCGGTCTTCCAGGTGCTCGCCTTCGGCGTGCTGGGCTGGTTCTACCTCACCGTCCTGCCCGGATGGCTCGGCCTGGAGCAGACCGCACTGGACGTGTCGGCGTGGGAGATCGCCCGCTCGGTGCTCATCTTCCTGGGCATCCCGCTGCTCGCCGGGTTCCTCACCCGCCGCCTGGGCGAGAGGGCCAGGGGCCGCACCTGGTACGAGGCACGATTCCTGCCCCGGCTCGGACCGTTCGCCCTGTACGGGCTGCTGTTCACCATCGTCGTCCTGTTCGCCCTCCAGGGTGACGCCATCACCTCCCGGCCCTTGGACGTCGCCCGCATCGCGCTGCCGCTGCTGGTGTACTTCGCGCTGATGTGGGCCGGGTCGATGGGACTGGGACGAGCCGTCGGCCTGGACTACCCGAAGGCCACCACCCTCGCCTTCACGGCCGCCGGCAACAATTTCGAACTGGCCATCGCCGTAGCCATCGCCACGTTCGGCGCCACCAGCGGTCAGGCCCTCGCCGGCGTGGTCGGCCCCCTCATCGAGGTCCCCGTCCTCATCGGCCTGGTCCATGTCGCCCTCGCCGTCCGCGATCGCTTTCCCCAGCCCGGCACCGCCGCCACTCCCGCCCCGAAGGACACCGTCCGTGCCTGAGACCAAGCCCTCCGTCCTGTTCGTGTGCGTCCACAACGCCGGACGCTCGCAGATGGCCGCCGCCTTCCTCACCCATCTCGCGGGGGACCGCGTCGAGGTCCGGTCCGCCGGCTCCGCCCCCGCCGACGCGGTCAACCCCGCCGTCGTCGAGGCGATGGCCGAGGTCGGCATCGATCTCTCCGCGCAGACCCCGAAGATGCTGACCACCGACGCCGTGCGCGCCTCGGACGTCGTCATCACCATGGGCTGTGGCGACGCCTGCCCGGTCTTCCCCGGCAAGCGGTATCTCGACTGGACCCTCGACGACCCCGCCGGCCGAGGCGTCGCCGCGGTCCGTCCCATCCGCGACGACATCGAGCGACGCATCCGCGGTCTGCTCGGCGAACTCGGCATCCGGCCTACGCGGTGAAGTGCCCCCGCTGAGACCCCATAGCCGCTCCGCAGCGCCCGACGGCGCCCGGCCGGGACCCGTACTCGGACGAGTCCCGGCCGGTGTGTTCTCCTAGCGGCCCATCATCGCGGCCGCCCGGTTGCCCCGGCGTCCGCCGGCACGGTTCGCCGCGGTTGCCATCAGGGCGAGGCACAGACCCACCGCTCCGGCCACGACGTTGCTGATGATCGTGCGGGTGGTGCTGACATTGCCCGCGACCACCCAGGGGGAGATGATCATCCAGATGCTGATGAGGGCGGCGGCCCAGGCGCGGGCGTGGGTGCGCTCGTAGGCGTGGCCGAAGCCGCTCATCAGCAGGGCGTAGGCGACGCCCGCGATCAGGTTGTTCACCGCGAGGGTGGTGAAGCCGTTGAAACCCGCGATCCACGGGGAGGCCGCCATGTACAGCCCCGTGATCAGGGCCATCGCCTCGACGGCCTGTCCCTGCTGCGTCGCGGCGGCCCGCTCCGCGAGCACGAAGCGCTCCCGCATCTCCAGGACGTCCGGGTGCGTCTCCATCGAGGTGTGCGTTCGTTCCGTCATGATCACGCCTCCTGAGTAGGAGCTCCACGTCTTTATGTGGATTTGACACGACCCGAGTACCCCCCGAAAACGCCGCACACCCGGGGAAACGGGACTCACTCCGCCGGTTTGAGATCCGTGATCTTGCGCGTCGTGAGGTCGGACTGGACGTCGATCCGGGTGACCTCCGGGTGCTTGCCGTCGCTCCAGGTCAGGGTGACCCTACTGGTGGCGTGGCCCATCCCGGAGCCGGTGTAGGCGACCTTCCACTTCACGGGCACGTTCTGGGCGAAGAGGATGCCGTCGGCGTGGTTCTTCCTCTCCCAGGCGGCGACCTTCTTACGGGCGGAGGCGGAGAGGTAGAAGTCGCGCAGCGCCTTGGCGCCGGCGCCGCTCGCCGGGTCCTCGGTGTCCCAGACGGCGTCGATGTAGGCACCGTAGAAGTCGGTGACCCGCTGGGTGACGTTGCGCGGGTCGCCCTGGACGGAGGTCGCGGCGGCGGGCCGGGCCGGGGCGGTGGTGGTTCCGGCGAGCGCCGGGGTGACGGCGGCCAGGGCGAGGCCCCCGGCGAGGGCGACGACGGTCAGCGGAGTCGTACGAATGCGGATGGACATGTGTCTCGATTCCCCGTATTCCACGCGACCGGGCCGATCCCGGTCGTTGACGGTGCCTAAGAGCGCAATTCTCGCGCCCCGGTTCCCGATTCCGGCGCTTTGGCCGCACTGCGTCGCGCCCGCACCCGGCCGGCGTCGGGCCAGCGCACGTCGTAGGCCCAGCCGAGGCCCTCGAACCAGCGGATCAGCCGGGCGCTGGCGTCCAGTTGCCCGGTGAGGACACCGTGCCGGGCGCTGGTCGGGTCCGCGTGGTGGAGGTTGTGCCAGGACTCGCCGAACGACAGCGGGGCCAGCCACCACACGTTGCCGGAGCGGTCCCGGCTGCGGAACGGATGTGAACCGGCCGCGTGGCAGATGGAGTTGATGGACCAGGTCACGTGGTGCACCAGGCAGATCCGCACCAGCCCGGCCCAGAAGAACGCCGTCGCCGCGCCCGCCCAGGTCCCGGTGATCAGCAGCCCGAACAGCGCGGGCAGCGCCAGCGAGAGCACCACGAAGGCCCCGAAGCCCCGCGAGATCAGCCGCAGCGCCGGGTCCCGTTCCAGGTCGGGCGCGTACTGGGCCGTAGAGGCGTGGTCGGTGTCGAAGAGCCAGCCGAGGTGGGCGTGGAACATGCCCTTGGCGAGCGCGCCCGGCGTGCGGCCGTACCGCCAGGGCGAGTGCGGGTCGCCGTCGCGGTCGGAGTACCGGTGGTGCTTGCGGTGGTCGGCGACCCAGGTGAACAGCGGCCCCTGCACGGCGAGGCTTCCGGCGACGGCGAGCGCGATCCGCAGCGGGCGGCGCGCCTTGAACGAGCCGTGGGTGAAGTACCGGTGGAACCCGACCGTGATGCCGAGCCCGCTGACCAGGTAGAACACGGCGGCGAGCACGACGTCGGCGGGGCTGAGCCCGTTGCGCCAGGCCAGCGGGACGGCGGCGAGGAGCGCGAGGAAGGGGACGGCGACGAAGACCCCGATGAGGATCTGCTCGCCGTTCGGCCAGGACCACGTCCGGCCGAGGGGCGGTACGGCGTCCGGGATCTGCGGCGCTTCCGGGACTTCCGGCACGGGCGGGACCTTTCGGCTGGGCTCGGGCGCCGGGTGGGCCCGACGGGGGTGGCTACTCGGCGGCGGTGAGAGCCAGTACGGCGTTCTGGCCGCCGAAGCCGAAGGAGCTGCTGATGGCGGCACGCATCGGCGTGGCACGGGGGGACTTGGCGACGACGTCGAGGTCGATGGCCGGGTCCTGAGTGTGCAGGTTGGCGGTGGGCGGGATGAGCTGGTGGCGCAGGGTGAGCGCGGTGCAGGCGGCCTCGATGGCACCGGCGCCGCCGATCGCGTGGCCGATGGCGCCCTTGACGGCGGTGACCGGGGGCGGGCGGTGGAAGACCTGGTGGAGGGCGTTGTGCTCGGCGAGGTCGCCCTGCGGGGTGGCGGTGCCGTGCGCGTTGACGTGGTCGACGTCCTCGGGGGCGAGCCCCGCGTCGAAGAGGGCGCTGCGGATGGCGCGGGCGGCGCCGTCGCCGTCGGGGTGCGGGGAGGTGAAGTGGTGCGCGTCGCAGGAGGCGCCGTACCCGGCGACCAGGGCGGTGGGCCGGGCGGCGCGGGCGCGGGCGTCGGCGGTGCGTTCCAGGACGAGGACGGCGGCGCCCTCCCCGAGGACGAAGCCGTCGCGGTCGCGGTCGAAGGGACGGGACGCCTCGTGCGGGGCGTCGGCGCGGCGGGACAGGGCGCGCATCTGGGCGAAGCAGGCGGCGGTCATCGGCAGCCGGGCGGACTCGCTGCCACCGGCGAGAACGAGGTCGCAGGCGCCGGAGAGCAGCAGGTCGCGGGCGAGGCCGATGGCGCTGGTGCCGGAGGCGCAGGCGGTGCTCACCACCAGGTTGGGCCCGGTGGCGCCGAGGTCGAGGGCGATCTCGGCGGCGGCCATGTTGGGCACGCTGCGCGGCAGGGCGAGCGGGGAGACCCGGTCGGGGACGCGGGCGGCGAGCCGGTCGAACTCGCCCTGCCAGCCCTGCATCGAGCCGGTGCCGACGCCCATGACGATGCCGATGCGCGGGCCGTCCCAGTCGCCGGGGGTGAGTCCGGCGTCGGCGACCGCCTCACGGGCGGCGAGCAGCGCGAAGGTGGTGAAGCGGTCCAGGCGGCGGCTGAGCCGGTGGCCGAGCAGCCGGGGTGCGTCCAGGTCGGGCACCTGGCAGGAGAACGCCACGGGCAGGCCGTCGAGTCCGGGGTCGGCGGTGGCCGTGGAGGTCCCGGCGCACAGCCCCTCCCAGGCGGCCGCCTGTCCGACGCCGGCTGGGGTGACCAGTCCGAGTCCGGTGACGGCCACGGGGGCGCGCCGGGTCGCTTGACCTGCGTTCACGAGCTGCATGAGCGGTGATTATCCGGACCCTCCGGGTACTCCCCCGCCCGCCACGACCCGTTCGGCCCAGGACGCCACGGGCTACCACCCGGATGCCCCAACGTCCTTGACGTACCGCGTCATTTCCGGCCGGTGGCCGGGAGCGCGGCGGGCGCGGCCGCCCGGCGGCGGGGCCGGGACCGGCCGGGACCGCTCTGGCTGAGCAACGCCTCGGCGGCGAGGCGGAGTTGGCGGGCGGTGGTGCGGCAGGCGGCGGCCTGGCGGGCGAGGGTGGGTCTGCCCCACTCCGGGGCGGCGACCCGGCCGTTCAGGGCGGCGGCGGTGGCGAGGAGACGGCGGGCGTAGCCGTCCATCAGGTCGGCGTCGGTGCGCAACTGGGTGATGCGGTCGAGGAGTTCGGCGGCGATCGGGTGGGCGGGCGTGGAGTGGCTCACCATGACGGCTCCCGGTGGCGGAGGTTCAGCGCGGCAGGACGGCACCCGCGGCGCGGTGGACCATGAACTGCGGGCAGGCCACGACGAACAGCGGCCGGGCGGTGTCGATGCCGAGCCTGCGCAACTGCCCGGCCATGGGTTCGGCGGCGGCGGTGTCCAGCCGCAGCCGCACCCCCGCCCCGGCGTGCAGCCGGGGTCGCCCGGAGGTACGGATCGCGGTGCGTACGGTGCTGTCGCCGCGCCGCCCGTACAGCGCCCAGTCCGGCTCGGGGCAGCGCACTCCGGGTCCGAGGCGGCCGAGGACGGCGATGCCGAGACCGGGCGCGCTGAGCCGGAGCCGGGGGCCGGTGAGATGGACCTCGGCGGCGGCGCGTATCGCGGGCAGTCCCCACAGCTCACGCGCGGCCACGCGGGCCTCCTCGGTGGTGACGGCGAGGGAGAGGACATGACGGCCGGTGCGGCGCAGGTCGGCGCGGCGCAGCAGGTCGGTGGCGAAGTCGGCCGGGTGGGGCCGCCACAGGTCGTCCACCGGCACGGACAGCGCGATCTCGGTGTACGGGCCGAGGGTGGAGCAGCGGTGCTCGTACAGCGAGAGCACGGCGAGGGTGCGCCGGCCGATCCCGCTGGGCCGTATCCAGGGCACGTCGGGCAGCAGGGCCCGTACCGCCTCGGTGTCGACCGGGAAGCAGAGGTGGGCGGCGGCGCTGTCCTGGTAGCGCACGGGCACGCCGACCGGGCCGGTGGTCGTCGGCACCGAGGAGGTCGGCAGGGTGAGGAAGGGGTGGCCCTCGGGCGGCCGCGCCGGGTCCTTGAGCTGGTACGCCTGGCTGCGCACGACGGGCCCCCGGTACGGCGCGAGGGCCTCGTCGAGGTGTGCGCGGGCCTCGGGCGCGACGGTGCGCAGATGGCCGATGTACTCGCGCAGCAGGTGGGACTCGGGGAAGGCGCGGGTCGGCCCGGTGTAGCGGGCGTCGTACCGGTTCGGGTGGGGGTCGGCGGGGGCGGCTGCCGGGACGAGGTCGTGCTCGTTGGTGACGTGGCCGACCCACGTGCGGGGGTCGGCGGGGCGTCCGGCGGGGTCCGGCGCGCCGACCGCGATGACGTGGGTGAGCCGGTAGGCGCGGCAGAACCCGGCGTCCCGCGCGAGGTTGAGCAGTGCGGTACCTCCCTCGCCGTGCCCGATCAGGGCGAGTTCGGCGCCGCGCGGGATGCCGTGCTCCTCGATGGCGGGCCGGAGCGCGCGGGTGTACGGCGAGTCGGCGGTGAGCTGCTCCCGCCAGGCGCCGACGACATCGTGCGGGGAGCCGTGCCGGGGGCGCCCGGAGCTGGTGCCGGGCGCCTGGACGACGTACCGGACGACTCCGTCGGGCCCGCGCACGTTCTGGATGAGGACGCGGCCCTCGGGGGCGAGGGTGTCGATGTTGCGGAGGAAGCCGAGGAGTGAGCCCTCGGTGGCGAGGGTCTGCTTCTCCCGGCCGGTGAGGCCGACGGCCTCGGCGGTGCGCTGGCCCCCTGCGGTCTCCGGTTCTGCGGGAGCGGGCGGCTCGGCGTCCAACAGGGCGCGCACACGCAGGAGTTCGTCCAGTACGGGGGTCAGCGCGGCGAGGGCGCGCTGGGCGCCGGGGTCCTGGAAGAGGGTGTGCAGGGCGCGCACGGCCTCGCGGTCGCCCCTGGTCCCGAGGGCCTCGGTGAGGCGGCGCATGCCGGGGTCGCGGGCCAGTTCGGGGTGGCCGGCGAGCACGGCGGCGATGCGCAGCCGCAGCGAGGTGACGGCCATCAGCGCGGCCAGCGGCTCCCCGCCCCGGCGGGCGCCGAGCAGCCGCGCGATTCTTCTGCGGGCCGCCCCGGCGGGGGCGCCCAGGCCGCGCGGGTCCGTCAGGGTGCGCAGCAGCGCCCAGCGGGCGGTGAGTCCGGTACGGGGGTGGCGGGCGGCCCGCTTGTGGGGTGGGGCGAGCAGCGCGCCCGCGGTGCGTTCGGCGACGGCGCGTACGCCCTCGGCGACCTCGGCGACCTCGCGGGCGCCGTCGCGCAGGAGTCGCTCGGTGGTGCGCTGGTCGGCGTCCTGCCCGCCGGGCGCGGGCCGTCCGGGTGCGTGGCCGTCCGCTCGCATCCGAGGCTCCCTCGATTTCAGACGACGTACGACGGGATGCGACCGCGTCCGGCGGGATGCGGCCTCGTGCCCATCGTCGGCCAGGGGTCCCGCGCCCGCACCTTCGTCCGGCCGGTACCGGGTGTAGGGACCAGCGACTTTCCGGTCCGGCGCCGGGCGGGGCGGGGACCGCGAGGGGTGTGCGCGGGCGCCGCCGAACGGGCGACCCCCGCGTCAGCCGGCCAGGCCCGCCGCGAGGACGGCGCCGAGTTCCCAGCACGCCTCGGTGTCGGCCCTGCCCGGCGCGCCGGTGACGGTGACCGGCTCGGCGGCGCGGCGCCAGCCCAGGCCGGTGGTGACGGTCTCGATCGCGCGGACGGCGCCGGTCACGTCGTTGCCGCCGTGCACCCAGAACCCGAAGGGGCGGCCCCGGGTGTCGTCCAGGCACGGGTAGTAGATCTGGTCGAAGAAATGCTTGAGGGCGCCGGACATGTAGCCGAGGTTGGCCGGGGTGCCGAGGAGGTAGCCGTCGGCGGCCAGCACGTCGGAGGCGGTCGCTGCGAGGGCGGCCCGCCGGATCACGCGGACCCCCTCGATCTCGGGCGCGGTGGCCCCGGAGACGACGGCCTCGAACAGTTCCTGGCAGTTCGGCGACGGCGTGTGGTGGACGATCAGCAAGGTGGGCACGCCCCGCACCCTGCCCTGCCCGCACCACGGTCCGCAAACAGGGCTGCCCGAAGCGCGGGTGTGGCTGCGATGATGCCGGGCACCGGTAGGGAACGTGGAGAGGAGCCGTCTTGGCAGAGGAAGAGCAGCGGGCACCGGCGGCGGTCGTGTTCGACACGCTGGGCATCGCCTATGAGCAGGCGTTCGCCGCCTCCGGGCCGCATCTGGCCTCGCTGAGCTGGCTGGTGGACCATCTGATGCCGGGCAGCCGGGTGCTGGACGTGGGCAGCGGCACCGGCCGGCCCACCGCGGAGGCGCTCGCGCGGGCCGGGCACCGGGTGCTGGGTGTCGACGTGTCGCCGGTGATGGTCGAGCTGGCCGAGCGCCAGGTGCCGGACGCCGAGTTCCAGGTGGCCGACATCCGTGAACTGGACCTGGAGGAAGGGTCGTTCGAAGCGCTCTGCGTGTACTTCTCGCTGCTCCAGATGTCCCGCGACGAACAGCGGGACGTCCTCACCTCGCTGGCGCGGGCGCTGCGGCCGGGCGGTCTCGCGGTGCTCGCCACGGTGCCGGTGGACGTGGCGGACGCGGAGACCGAGTTCATGGGGCAGCCGGTGCGGGTGAGCAGCTTCTCCCCGGACGACTTCGCCCGGCTCGCCACGGACGCCGGGTTCTCCGTGCTGTCCGAGGCGCACGCCACCTTCGTACCGGCCCACGCCGACGCCGGGCCGGAGCCACATCTCTTCCTGTACTGCCGGCGTACGGCGCACTGAACCCCCGGTCCCTGGAAGGGAACCGGGGGCTCGGGCCGCGCTCGGGTCAGTACCGCAGACGCCGGGCGCGGAGCAGCATCACCAGGCCGGAGGCGGCCAGCAGTACGCCGAGGGCGGCGGGCCACAGGTTGGCACCGGTCTCGGCGAGGCCACCGCTGCCGACCGCCTGCGGCTCCAGGTTCGCGGGCGGCGGCGTGGTGACGGCGGCGGCCTGCGCCGGGGCGGACTCGGAGACCTGGGGCGCGGCGGCCGTAGCCGGGGCGCTGGACTCGTCGCGCTCGGGGGCGCCGCCCTGGTTCTTGGTGGTGTTGGCGGGCGCGGTCGTGGCGTCGACGCGGGGGGCCTCGACGGGGTCGGACTGCGCGGGCTGCTCGGCCGGGGCGGTGTCGGCGGGCTTGCCGGGCTGCTCGGTCTTACCCGGCTGCTCCGTCTTCTCCGGCTGCTCCGTCTTTTCCGGCTGGGACTCGGCCGGCTTCTCGGGCTCGGCGGTCGCGCTCGGCTCGGCGGTGGCCTGACCGCCGCCGGGCCGCTCGCTCGGCTCGGACGACTCGCCCGCGCCGTCGTCACCCTTGCCGTCGTCGCCGGGGCCGCACTCACGGCCGGAGTTGATGCAGTCGACCATGGTGCGCATCAGGCCCTCGTCGAAGACGTTGATGAAGTCGCCGTGGTCGGTGACCGGCTTGTGCTGCTGCTCCGGGAAGGAGTCGACGGCGAACAGCGGGGTACTCTTCCCGCCGTCGCCCAGGCTCGGCGCGTCCACGTCGTAGACGATCCGCTGGACGAGCTGCGGGATGGCCTCGAAGCCCTCGGGGCAGTTGCCCCGGGCGTCGGCGAAGGCCACGTGGGTGCGGTGGTTGGCGCTGTCGGCGTTACGGCCGTCCCAGCAGCTCTGGAAGCGGAAGCTGCGCACCACGTCGCTGCCCGGGGGGCACAGCGGGTACTTGTCCTTGAGCTGCCGGTCCTCGAACCCGGTGCAGCTCCAGGAGGCGTTGGCGTTGGCGGGCCCGTTGACGAACGCCTTGGCGTCACCGGTGATGATGCGCAGCAGCCGCGGCATCTCGGTGACCTTGCCGCTCGGGCTGCCGACGAAGGTGAGGGTGACCTCCTTGGGCGTGACGATCTGGCCCGCGTTGCCCTCGGTACCGCCGCCCGGCGCCCCGGCGTCCCGCTCCTGCGTGCCGTTCTGCAGGCGCAGCACCGGCCAGTAGTACGTGGACCTGTCACCCTGGTCGGCGCAGCTCGTCCTGGCGTTCGCGAGGTCCTGGTCGCTGGCGAAGGCGGTGTTGGACTGGTTGCCGACGTAGTCGTGGAAGTGGTGGGCGCCGTTGGAGACACCGGGGGCCACGATCACGTTGTCCGAGTTGAACAGGCCGTTCTCGTTGACCCCGCACTCGGTGCGGAAGGTGCCGCCGGGGGGTGCCTCGGGTGCGTTGGGCTGTACGGAGTTGATGTCCGCGTAGTCGGCGGCGACAGGGCCGTTGCCGCCTTGACCGGTGCCGCCGTTCTGACCCTGGCCACCTTGTTCCTGGCCCTGGTTCTGTTCCCCGCCCGTGGAGGGCGCGGCGGACTCGCCGCCGGGCGCCGCCTCGGCGGGACGCAGGGTGCAGGGGGCGAGCGCGTCGAGCTGGTCGGGGCGGTTCCCGGCCCGGCCGATGGCGTCGGCGATCCGGCCCAGGGTCGCGGTCCGCTTGTCCTTCAGCGGGTTCATCACCGAGTCGTCGGCGGCCCTGGGGTCCTGGCGGAGCGCGTCCGCCGACTGCTGGAGCCGCTGGTACGCCTCCGCGATCTGCTGGTCCAGCGTGGCCAGTTCACGGTCGACGTCCCCCCGTGCCGCCTCCGGTACGTCGGTCAACTGGGCGCCGACGTCGGGGCAGTCGATGGTGGCCATGCCGGCCGACCGGAGAGACGCGCCCGTCGCGTCGCCGGGACCCTGTCCGCTCCAGCCGCCTTCGCCGGCCGACGCGTAGACGTTCGCCGCGACGAGGCCGCCGCCGCCGAGCATCAGCGCGACCGCGGCGAGGGTCACGCGTCGTGCGCCGGTCGGGCGCCTGCGCCTGTTCGGTTCCAAGATCGTCCCCTGCGAGTCGTGGTCGGTGGGGGCATGTGGCGCCCCACACCCGTACGCGAGGCGGCGTCCATATGTTCAGCCCGTCCCGGATTTCATGGCGAACTCTCAAGAAAACGGGGCCACATGAGGCACGCGGGACCACGCGCGCACCCGTAGGGGGGAGTTGGGCACGTGGGCGCCTAGTCTGCCCATCCGAACACGGCGGCGAACATCACAAATACGTATCGGACATTCCACCCGGTGACCTTCACACGAGTGACACAAGTTGGCTAGGTTGACCGCAGGCCGCCCGGCTCCCCCGTCCCCAGGAGTCCCCAGCGCCCGTCCGGTGCGGGAGTTCGACCGCCTTCCGGGCGCGCCGGCCCAACTGCCCTGCGGGGCAAGGAAGGAGTCGTCCGCCATGGCGCCGGAGAGTCACGAAGAGGTTCGGCAGCGGATCGACTCTCTCTACGCACGGGCCGAGAACGCGACGGGCAACTACAACGCCACCCGCGCGATGGCGGCCGCGACGCGCAGGCGGGGCGTCCCCCTCGCCAAGCGCGCCGGCAGCCGCCCGGACCCCGCCCTCGACGCCGTGACCCGCCAGTGGTTCGACGCGGCCCGTGCCAAGGCGGGACCGACCGTGCCCGCGGCGCTCCCCGCCGACCGCCTGCCCGACAACGGCCCTGCCGTCGAACGGACTTGGACCGCCGCCGAGCTGGGCCTGCCCAGCGTCGAGCCGGAGAGGCCCGCACTGCCCGCCGGCTCCTCGCAGCGTCCGGTGGCCGAGCTGACGGGCGGTACGCCGTCCGCCCCGGCACTGGAGGCGGCGACGGCGGCGCCTCCCCCGGCCGCGCCCGTGGCGGCGCTGCCGGCCGCGCCCCCGTCGAGCACCCCCGCCCTGCCGGTCGGTGGACCCGACCCCGGCGGCTCCGGTATGCCGGTCCTCCAGGGTCCTCCCGCGGCGACACCGCCCGGTGGCGCCCCCGGAGTGCTGCCGGTGGGGGCCACCGGGCCGAGCCGCCGCTCCCCCGCCGACCTCAAGGCGGACAACCGCCGCAAGCTGGGCTCCGCCAGGGACCTGCTGTCCCGCCACTCCTGGAACGCCGCCCCGGCGCAGGCATGGGACACCCCGCAGGCGCCCGCCCCGGGCGCCCCACAGACTGCCGCGCCGGGGATCGCCAGCTCCGGCGCGGCGCAGGCACCGGCCGCCGCAATGGGGCAGTGGACGGCACCGGACTCCGTCACGGACACCGGCCCGCTGACGTACCCGATGCCGGACGCGCTCGGTGACACCGGCTCGCTGCCCTACCCGATCCCCGGCCCGCTGAGCGACACCGGCGGACTGAGCTATCTGGCCCCGGCACCGCAGACCGACACGGGCACACTGCCGGCCGTCGACACGCGCGCGTTCGCACCGGGCTACGAGACGGGAGCGTTCCCGGCGGCGGCCTCCCTGGCCCCGACGTACGACACCGGGGCGTTCCCGGCCGTACCTCCGGTGGCCGAGGCGGCCCCGGCGCCGACGTACGGAACGGGCGCGTTCCCGGCGGCCCCGTCGTTCCAGGCCCCGCCCCCGGCGGCTCCCGCACATGCGCCTGCCGTCCAGGCCGCGCCGCTGGCAGTCCCGGCGGCCCCGGCCCCCGCCACCCCGGCGTCCGCCTTCCAGGCGGCGCCCCCTGCGGCCCAGGCAACCCCCGCACCGGCCCCCGCATTCCAGCCCGCGTCGCCCGCCCCGGCTGCGACCGCCACATTCCAGCCCGCACCCCCGGCCCCCGCCTCCCAGGCCACGCCCCCGGCGGAAGCCCCCGCGACTCCGGCACCCGCCTTCCAGGCAGCGCCTCTTGCGGCCCAGGCGGTCCCGGCACCGGCCCCCGCTTTCCAGCCCGCAGGCCCCGTACCCGCCCAAGCCCCGATCGCCGCCCCCGAACCCGGCACCTTCAACACCACTACCTTCACCCCCCGCCCCACCACCGAGTCCGCCCACGCCGTCCGTGCCGCCAAGGCGATCGCCTTCGCCGCCGCCCAGGTCGGCAAGCCGTGCGTCTGGGGGGCGACCGGGCCCGACTCGTTCGACTGCTCCAGCCTCACCCAGGGCGCCTGGCGCACCGCCGGGGTCGAGCTGCCGAGGGCCGCGCACGAGCAGGCGGCGGCCGGTACGGAGGTGGCGCTCGCCGCCGCGCTCCCCGGCGACCTGGTGCTCTTCTTCGAGGACGACCGGCACGTGGGCCTGTACGTCGGCAACGGCACGATGATCCACGCGCCGGGTCCGGGCGCGGCCATCCGCGAGGAGTCGGTCTACGGCGCCGGAGAGGCCGCGATCCACCGGGTGATCAGGCCCGCCTGACCGCCCATAAAAGCTGTTTATGAGCCCATAGACCGGACCCGAGTACTAACTTAGGGCTGCCTTAACTTAGGCTTCCTGATCGAGTCGCCTGTCCACGCTCGAAGGGAACCTGATCATGCCGCGCCCCCTGCGGGTAGCCATCGTCGGAGCCGGCCCCGCCGGGATCTATGCCGCCGATGCCCTGCTGAAGTCCGAGACGGCCGCCGATCCGGGCGTGTCCATCGACCTCTTCGAGCGGATGCCCGCCCCGTTCGGCCTGATCCGCTACGGCGTGGCGCCCGACCACCCGCGCATCAAGGGCATCATCACCGCCCTGCACCAGGTGCTCGACAAGCCGCAGATCCGCCTCTTCGGCAACGTCGACTACCCGCGCGACATCAACCTGGACGACCTGCGTGCCTTCTACGACGCGGTGATCTTCTCCACCGGCGCGATGGCCGACCGCGAGATGTCGATCCCCGGCATAGACCTGGACGGCTCCTACGGCGCGGCGGACTTCGTGTCCTGGTACGACGGCCACCCCGACGTGCCGCGCACCTGGCCGCTGGAGGCCGAGAAGGTCGCCGTCCTCGGTGTCGGCAACGTCGCCCTGGACGTGGCCCGCGTCCTCGCCAAGACGGCGGACGAGCTGCTGCCGACGGAGATCCCGCAGAACGTCTACGACGGTCTGAAGGCCAACAAGGCCCTGGAGGTCCACGTCTTCGGCCGCCGCGGCCCGGCGCAGGCGAAGTTCAGCCCGATGGAGCTGCGCGAGCTGGACCACTCCCCCAACATCGAGGTCATCGTCGACCCCGAGGACATCGACTACGACGCGGGCTCCATCGAGACCCGGCGCGGCAACAAGCAGGCCGACATGGTCGCCAAGACGCTGGAGAACTGGGCGATCCGCGACGTCGGCGACCGCCCGCACAAACTCTTCCTGCACTTCTTCGAGTCCCCGGTGGAGATCCTCGGCGAGGACGGCAAGGTCGTCGGCCTGCGCACCGAGCGCACCGCGCTGGACGGCACCGGCAACGTCAAGGGCACCGGCGAGTTCAAGGACTGGGACGTCCAGTCGGTGTACCGCGCGGTCGGCTACCTCTCCGAGAAGCTCCCCAAGCTGCCCTGGGACCTTGAGACGGGCACCGTCCCGGACAAGGGCGGCCGGGTCATCGAGGAGAGCGGCGCCCACCTGACGTCGACCTACGTCACGGGCTGGATCAGGCGCGGCCCGGTCGGTCTGATCGGTCACACCAAGGGCGACGCCAACGAGACGGTGGCGAACCTGCTGGACGACCACGCGAGCGGCCGGCTGCACACCCCGTCCGCCCCGGACCCGGAGGCCGTGTACGCCTTCCTGTCCGGCCGGGGAGTCCGCTTCACCACGTGGGACGGCTGGTACAAGCTGGACGCCGCCGAGCGCGCCCTCGGTGAGCCGCACGGCCGCGAGCGCGTGAAGCTCGTGGAGCGCGAGGACATGCTCCGGGAGAGCGGCGCCTGATCTCACAGCGCTCGCCGAACGACGACGAGACCCCGACAGGGCCGTACCCCGGCCTTCGTCGGGGTTTCGCGCACCCGGCCCCCAAGGGGCGCGCGCGAGGCGCACCAGGGGCGTACGCGACCGCGCGCGCCCCCGCCCGACGCGCCGCCCCCGGACCCGGCGCCCCGATGACGGGGCATACCGGTGATACTGGAACGCGCACCGGCCCCCACCAGCAGATTGGCCCATGTCGAACTCCGCCACCGACCGCGCCCCCGTCCCGCAGACGATCTGGGCGGCCCGCGGCCGACACACCGGTCCCACCCCCGAGGACGTCGTACGCCGCACCCTGAGAGAGCGCCGGGCGAGCGGGGATCTGGACGACTTCTCGGAGCCGCCCGTCCCCGAGGGCTCCACCGACCGCGTCTTCGAGGCGCGCTGGCGCGCCGGGGGCACGATCACCGTGCGGGCCCGGCTCACCCTGGTCTCCGTGCCGGAGCGGCCGGGGCACGAGTGGACGCTCGTCGCGGAGGCCGAGCGCTTGTGGGAGGAGGCGTGGCCCTCACCGGCCACCCTGTTCTGGCCCGAGTCCGGCTCGGCGTCCGAGGACGGCGAGTGGGACCACCACCCGACCGTGCAGGGGCTGCGGTTCCGGCAGGTCAACGCGCTGCCGCTGGACGACAAGGAGATGCGCCGCCGGCTGCGGGACGCGGCCCGTGAGGCATGGTGCGTCAATCTGGTCGTGCACGAGGCGATGACGCCGGACGAGCGCGGCAGGCTGCCGCTGACCCGGCTGCTGCCGCCGGGACTGCGGCACCGGGTGATCGAGCACCGGGCCACCCCGCAGCAGTTCCGGGCGGTCAACTGGGCGCTGAAGGACCTCGGCGTGGAGGTGCCGCGCGGCGGTGCCGTACTGCTGCCCCCTGACCCGGCGCCCGCGGGATACGACCGGCAGGCGCACGCCGTGCGCAGCGTCTTCCTGGACGGTTCCGAGCCGGCCGAACTGCTCACCGCCCTGCGGGACTTCGTCGCACTGTCCCGGCCGCGCCCCAAGGGGCTCGGGGAGGCGCTGGCGGGTCTGCGGGACAACTGGACGCTGATGACCCCGCAGGAGGAGCTGGAGCGGGAGCGGCGCCGGGTCGAGCGGTACCGGGAGGCACTGGAGGCGATGACGAAGTCGCGGGATCTGTACCGGGAGGCCGCCGAGCAGGCCCACGAGGCGCTGGCCGCGTACCGCGACACCCCGTTGCCCGTGCTGCCCCGGCAGCGGCCCTCGGCCCGTGGCCAGTCGCCGTTGCAGCAGCTCACCCGGACGTTCGAGCGGCTGCGGCTCCCGGCGTGGGGGCAGCGGCCCGAGACCCCCGACACCGCCTCCGGGGCCGCCCCTGAGGCCGCCCGCGACCCGGAGCGCGAGAGAGAGGGCAGCGACCGGGTGTGACCCGGCGGCTGCCGGGCGCCGCAGCGGGCAGAAGCAGAGGGAAGCAGAAGGAAACAGCAGGAAGCACAAGCAAGAGGGCGCGGGCAGGCCGCGCGCCGGGAGGGGACGGGGCCCATGGACAACTCCACGATCGTGCTGGTGCTCGCGGCCGTCGCGGCCTTGGTGGTGCTGGGGTTCGCCGTCGCCCTGCTGGTGCGGCTGGTCAGGGCCCGGCGCTCGCTGCGCGACGCGGGGCTGCCCACCGGGCCGCGCTGGGTGTTCTGGGGCGCCGTCCTCTATCTGGTGCTGCCGACCGATCTGCTCCCCGACCCGGTCTATCTCGACGACATCGGCGTCCTGCTGCTCGCCCTGCGCAGCATGCGCGCCGCGACACGCCCGCTGCCGGACAGGCCCGGCGACTTCTGAGCATCCGGCGGCCCGGTGCGGTTCGGGTGATCCCGTACGGGTTTCCACCGACCGGGTGAGCGGCCATCGGCGCAGGTGAGCGCGGATCGGCCCCATCACGCCCCTCACCTCGGGGTACGGCCTCGCCTGACGGAGCGCGGCAGTGTAGACATGGGCACATGGTGCGACTGCCCGGCCGACCCGACACGCGGGCGCCCCGTTCGTTCGGGCATCCGCGCGCGCCCTGGGGCGCGCGGCCTCCGGGCGGTGACGGCGAAGGCGGTCCGCCTGGTGTTCTGCGTGCCGCGGCGACGGGGCGCAGCGTGGCGGGGCAGGTGTTCCTGCTCCAGGTGGTGATCGTGGTGCTGCTGGTCGTGTCGGCCGTGGTGGCCCAGGTGCTCCAGGTACGTCACGACAGCAGCCTGGAGGCCCGCAACCGCTCCCTGTCCGCCGCCGGTTCCTTCGCCAACGCCCCCGGTACGGCGGCCGCGCTGCGCTCGCCGGACCCGACGGCGATCCTCCAGCCGAGCGCGGAGGCGGCCCGCAAGGCGACCCACGTGGACTTCATCGTCGTGATGAACACCCGGGGCATCCGCTACACCCACCCCGACCCGGACCGCATCGGCAAGAAGTTCGTGGGGACGATCGGGCCCGCGCTGCACGGGGGGACGGTGGTCGAGGAGCTGACCGGCACGATAGGTCCGCTGGTCCAGGTGGTCGTCCCGGTGCGGGCCGCGGACGGCAAGGTGGTGGGCCTGGTCTCGGCCGGCATCACCACCGCGCACGTCGGCGGTGCCGCCGACCAGCAGCTACCGCTCCTCCTCGCGGCGGCCGCGGCGGCGCTCGCACTGGCCACGGCGGGCACCGCGCTGGTCAGCCGGCGCCTGCTGCGCCAGACCCACGGCCTCGGCCCCTACGAGATGACCCGGATGTACGAGCACCACGACGCGGTGCTGCACGCGGTCCGGGAGGGTGTGCTGATTGTCGGTGACGGCGGCAAGCTGCTGCTCGCCAACGACGAGGCGCACCGGCTGCTGGACCTGCCGGAGGACGCCGAGATGCGCAGCGTGCTGGACCTCGGGCTGGACGACGAGACGGCCGGGCTGCTGGCCTCGGGTCGGGTCGCCACGGACGAGGTGCATCTGGTCAAGGACAGGCTGCTGGCCATCAACCAGCGCCCCACCGACCTGCGCGGCGGCCCGCCCGGCAGCGTCACCACGCTCCGCGAC
The DNA here is from genome assembly GCF_055562575.1 of Streptomyces sp. NPDC018263. Classification (NCBI taxonomy): domain Bacteria; kingdom Bacillati; phylum Actinomycetota; class Actinomycetes; order Kitasatosporales; family Streptomycetaceae; genus Streptomyces; species Streptomyces sp. NPDC018263. The sequence goes on along the minus strand of NZ_JBVHFA010000002.1, from coordinate 633,490 downwards.
TCCACCGAGCTGCGCGCCCTGTCCGGCCGCGCCGAGGTGGCCCGCGAGCGGCTGAACATGCTGTACGACGCCGGGGTGGGCATCGGCACCAGCCTGGACGTGAGCCGTACTGCGGAGGAGCTGGCCGAGCTGGCGGTGCCCAGGTTCGCGGACTTCGTCACGGTGGACCTGTTCGAGCCGGTGCTCAAGGGCGAGGAGCCGAAGCCGGGCACCGAGCTGCGGCGGGCGGCCTTCAGCGGCATCCGCAAGGACGCGCCGCTGTATCCGCTGGGCGAGCGCATCCGGTTCGTGCCGACCTCGCCGCAGGCGCGCAGCCTGGCGACCGGGCAGTCCGTGGTGGAACCGGATCTGCGCGAGGCGCCGGGCTGGCAGGCGCAGGACCTGGAGCGTACCGAGCAGATCATCGAGTACGGCATCCATTCGCTGATCACGGTGCCGCTGCGGGCGGGCACCCTGGTGCTGGGGGTGGCGAACTTCTGGCGCTCGGAGAAGCCGCAGCCGTTCGACTCCGAGGATCAGGCGCTGGCGGAGGAGCTGGTGGCACGGGCGGCGGTGTCCATCGACAACGCCCGCCGCTACACCCGTGAGCACAGCATGGCGGTGACCCTCCAGCGCAGCCTGCTGCCGCGCACGCTGCCCGCGCAGGACGCCCTGGAGATCGCCTACCGGTATCTGCCCGCCCAGTCCGGGGTGGGCGGCGACTGGTTCGACGTACTGCCGCTGCCGGGCGCGCGGGTGGCGCTGGTGGTGGGTGACGTGGTCGGGCACGGGCTGCACGCGGCGGCGACGATGGGCCGGCTGCGTACGGCGGTGCACAACTTCTCCTCGCTGGACCTGCCTCCGGACGAGCTGCTGGGCCTGCTGGACGAGCTGGTGGCCCGGCTCGACCAGGACGAGACCCCGGAGGACGGCGCGGCCGCCGTCACCGGCGCGACCTGTCTGTACGCGGTGTACGACCCGGCTTCTGGGCGCTGCACCATGGCGCGGGCCGGGCATCTGCCGCCCGCGCTGGTGCTGCCGGACGGCACGGTGGAGTTCCCCGACGTCCCGGCCGGTCCCCCGCTGGGGCTGGGCGGGCTGCCGTTCGAGACGGCCGATCTGGAGCTGCCCGAGGACAGCCGGCTGGTGCTGTACACCGACGGGCTGGTGGAGGACCGGGAGCGGGACATCGACGAGGGGCTCGACCTGCTGCGCGACGCGCTGCGGCACGCGCCGGGCGCCTCGCCGGAGGAGACCTGCCGGATCGTCCTGGACCGGCTGCCGGTGCGCCCGACGGACGATGTCGCGCTGATCGTGGCCGAGACCCGCGTCCTGGGTGAGGACCAGGTCGCCACGTGGGAGGTGCCGGCCGACCCGGCGGCCGTCTCGGAGATCCGCGCCAAGGTGACCCGCCAGCTCGCCGACTGGGACCTGGAGGAGCTGACCTTCACCACGGAGCTGATCCTCAGCGAGCTGGTCACCAACGCCATCCGCTACGGGCGCGGCCCCATCGGGGTACGCCTGCTGCGCGGCCGGGCCCTCATCTGCGAGGTCTCGGACGGCACCACCACCTCCCCGCACCTGCGCTACGCCGCCAGCACCGACGAGGGCGGCCGCGGCCTCTTCCTCGTCGCCCAGCTCTCCGACCGCTGGGGCACCCGCTACACCCCGACCGGCAAGATCATCTGGGCGGAACAGCCGCTGCCGTGACCTAGGGCCCTAGCCCAGCGCCTTGTCCAGGTTGAAGGCCGCGCTGATCAGGGCGAGGTGGGTGAACGCCTGGGGGAAGTTGCCCTGTTGTTCGCCGGTACGGCCTATCTCCTCGGCGTAGAGGCCGAGATGGTTGGCGTAGGTGAGCATCTTCTCGAAGGCCAGGCGGGCTTCGTCGACGCGGCCGGCGCGGACCAGGGCCTCGACGTACCAGAAGGAGCAGATGGAGAAGGTGCCCTCGTCGCCGCGCAGGCCGTCGGGGCTGGCCTCGGGGTCGTAGCGGTAGACCAGGGAGTCGGAGACCAGGTCCTCGGTGAGGGCGTCGAGGGTGGAGAGCCACTTGGGGTCGGTCGGCGCGATGAACTTGGCGAGCGGCATCATCAGCAGGGAGGCGTCCAGGACGTCGCTGTCCTCGCACTGGGTGAAGGCGCCCCGCTGCTCGGACCAGCCGCGGTCCATGATGCGGCGGTAGATGTCGTCGCGACAGCGGCGCCAGCGGGGCAGGTCGGCGGGCAGGCCGCGGCGGTTGGCGAGGCGGATGGCGCGTTCGATGGCGACCCAGCACATCAGCCGGGAGTACAGGAAGTTCTTCCGGCCGCCCCGCGTCTCCCACACCCCCTCGTCCGGCTGGTCCCAGTGGTCGCACACCCAGCTCACCAGGTGGCACACGTCGTCCCACTGGGCGCTGGAGATGGGCTGGGCCCACTTGTCGTAGAGGTAGATGGAGTCGATCAGGGCGCCGTAGATGTCGAGTTGGAGCTGCGGGGCCGCCGCGTTGCCGACGCGGACCGGCGCCGAGCCCAAGTAGCCCTCCAGGTGCGGGAGTTCCCTCTCGGGCAGCTCGGTTCGGCCGTCGATGCCGTACATGATCTGGAGCGGGCCCTCGACGGCTCCGTCGCCGGGGCTGATGTGGGTGGTGAGGAAGCGCATGAACGCCTCGGCCTCGCCGGTGAAGCCGAGGCGGAGCAGGGCGTAGACGGCGAAGGCGGCGTCGCGGACCCAGACGTAGCGGTAGTCCCAGTTGCGCTCCCCGCCGAGCTGTTCGGGCAGGCTGGTGGTGGGGGCGGCGACGATGGCGCCGGTGGGGGCGTAGGTGAGCAGCTTCAGGGTGAGGGCGGAGCGGTGCACCATCTCGCGCCAGCGGCCCCGGTAGCGGGACTGGGCGAGCCAGCGGCGCCAGTAGTCGACGGTGGCGTTGAACTCGTGCTCGGCCTCGGCGTGCGCGCAGCCGCGCGGGGCGATCTCGCCGCCCGCCTGGTCCAGGGCGAACACCGCGCTCTCGCCCTCGCCGAGCTTGAACTCGGCCCGCGCGTCCTTCTCGTCGCACTCCATGGCCACGGTGGCGGTGAGCGTGAGGGCGCGCTCCCCGGCGTCGAACAGCAGCAGGCCCTCCTCCTCCCGCAGGGTGTGCGGGGCGGCGCCGTACCCGAAGCGGGGTGCGACCAGGGCGCGGAAGGGGACCGTGCCGCGTACGCAGACCACGCGGCGGATCAGCCGGTGCCGCCCCGCCTCGCCGGGGCGGGCGGTGCCGACCGGCATGAAGTCCTGCACCTCGCCGACGCCCTCCTCGGTGAAGAAGCGGGTGATCAGCACGTTGGTGTCGGGGAAGTAGAACTGCTTGGTGTGCGCCGGGACGGAGGCCGCCAGCTCGAACCGGCCGCCGCGCTCGGCGTCCAGCAGCGCGGCGAACACGCTGGGGGCGTCGAAGGCCGGGGAGCAGTACCAGTCGATGGTGCCGTCGCTGCCGACCAGCGCCACGCTGCGCAGGTCCCCGATGAGGCCGTGCTCGGCGATCGGCAGGTACCGGTGGCTCCGCCGGGTCTCCTGCTGGAAGGGCGTCTCGGCCATCGCTGCGGCCTCCCAATGTGGTGTGCGGCTGCCTGTCCAGCGTAGGCCGCTCGGGATGCGCGTGGGCGCCCGGCGGCCGATGGTGAGAGGGTGCCCCGTTCGGCGGCACCGGCACGGATGCGCCCATCCGGAGGAGGAGGCATCATGTCGAGTTCCACGCCCGAAGAGTCCCGGTCGATCGACGACCACTGCACGCCCGACGCCCTGCTGCACACCGCCCCGGCCAGGGACGTCACCCCGGAGGACCTGGTGATGGCGGCGGGCAGGGACGTCACCCCGAAGAGCCTGGACTGGGCCCGCCGCAAGCTGGAGACGGAGGGCACGGCGGCGATCGAGAAGCTCCTGCCCTAGAGCGCTCTCACAGCGCCTTGCGGCGCAGGAGCACGGCGAGGGTGAGCAGGCCGGGCGGCAGCGGCAGCCAGACGGTCAGCATGCGGTAGCCGAGCACGGCGGAGGCGGCCGTCGCGGCGGGCGCGCCGGACGTGGCTAGCGCGAGGACGAGCGCCGCGTCCAGCGAGCCGAGCCCGCCCGGCGTGGGCAGCAGGGCGGCCGCGCCGCTGGCGGCGAGGTAGAGCAGGGCCACCTCGGGCGCGGGCAGCGGCAGCGCGACGGCGCGTGAGACGGCGACGAGCACTCCGCAGTGCAGCGCGGCGAAGCCGAGCGAGCCGCCCCACAGGGCCGCAGCGCGCGCCGGCCGGGCGTGCACGGCCCGTACGTCGGCCATCACCGCGCCGAGAGCCCGGCGGCAGCGCGGCCACAGCGGCCCGGCGACGACCGCGGTGACCAGCAGTGCCGCGCCGAGCGCGCCGGTCAGCCAGACCAGCGGCAGTTCGGGCACGCGCAGCAGCCCCGGGCAGAACGGCACCAGCACCGCGATCAGCAGCAGCTTCGACACGCCCCCGGCGCCGCCCTTGACGGCCAGCGCACCGGCGGAGCGGCTCATGGGCAGCCCGCAGCGCAGCAGGAACCGCAGGTTCACCGCCCCGGCGCCGATCCCGGCGGGCAGCAGGTGGTTGGCGGCGCAGGCGGCGAACTGCGCCGCGACGAGCCGTACCCCGGGCAGCCGCTCGACGACGGCCCCCTGCTGGGCGAGCGCGGAGGCCGCCCAGGTGCCCACGGCGGCGACCGCACCGGCCGACAGCCAGCCCGGATCGGCCTCGGTGAGCCGCACCGCCCCGCCGCGCACGGTGGGCCAGTACCGCTGGGTGAGGTAGGCGAGGACGAGCAGGACGCAGACGAGCAGGCCCACCTGCCAGACGAGGCCCCGCGGACGCGGCCCCGGACGGCCGGCCGGTACGGGGAGCACCTCGGGAGCGTCCTGGGTCATCGGCACCCCTCCCCCTCCACGGAAGCACCCGTCGCCGACGCCCGGGGAAACCGGACGCCACAGCGAAATCAAGGTCAAACTAACGCGGAATCACCACCACCGCCGCCCCCGTACGGCCATACGGCCGTGACCGTACGGGGGCGGCGAGGGGACGGCGGGGTGCCCGGCGGGCTCAGAGCCCCTTCGGCACCCGGTGCGGCGGCTGCTCCGGCGCCGGGCGCGGGGTGGGCGGGGGTACGGTCCGCACGGCGGGCTCGTCGGTCTCCAGCATGACGGTCTCCCCGTGGTGCTGGATGATCAGCGGCGGCCCTTCGAGCAGCGTGTACGTCGCCTTGTCCCCGCTGATCTCCACGCGCAGCCGCCGCCCCCGGAACTGGAGGTGGAAGGCGAGTTTGCGCAGCCGCTCGGGCAGCCGGGGCGCGAAACTCATCCCGGCCGGGCCCTCCAGCACGCGTCGCATGCCGCCGAACCCGGCGACCAGCGCCATCCAGGTCCCGGCCAGCGAGGCGATGTGCAGTCCGTCGCGGGTGTTGTGCTCCAGGTCGTGCAGGTCCATCAGCGCCGCCTCGGTCGTGTAGGCGTAGGCGAGCCGCAGATGGCCCGCCTGGGCGGCGATGACGGCCTGGCAGCAGGCGGACAGGGAGGAGTCGCGGACGGTCAGCGGCTCGTAGTACGCGAAGTTCCGGGCGACCTGCTCGTCGTCGAAGTAGGACGCGCAGCTATACATGGCGAGGACGAGGTCGGCCTGTTTGACGACCTGTTTGCGGTAGAGGTCGAAGTACGGGAAGTTCAGCAGCAGGGGGTACTGGTCGGGGCGGGTCCCGGCGAAGTCCCAGCGCTGGTAGCGGGTGAAGCCGGCGCTCTGCTCGTGGACGCCGAGTTCGTCGTTGTAGGGGATGTTCATCGCCTCGGCCGCGTCCCGCCAGGCCGCGCTCTCCTCCTCGTCGGTGCCGAGCCGCTGCGCCTCCTCCGGGTAGCGCTCCACCGCGTCGGCGGCCGCGAGCAGGTTCTGCCGCGCCATCAGGTTGGTGTACGTGTTGTCGTCGGCGACCGCGCTGTACTCGTCGGGCCCGGTGACGCCGTCGATGTGGAAGGCGCCGTGGTGGTCGTGGTGGCCCAGCGAGCGCCACAGCCGGGCGGTCTCCACCAGCAGCTCCAGCCCCACCTCGCGCTCGAAGCGGAGGTCGCCGGTGGCCTCCACGTACCGCACGACCGCGTCCGCGATGCCGGCGTTCACATGGAAGGCGGCGGTACCCGCGGGCCAGTACGCCGAGCCCTCCGAGCCCTCGATGGTCCGCCAGGGGAAGGCGGCGCCGCCGAGCCCCAACTGGGCCGCGCGTTCGCGGGCGGCGTCCAGGGTGTTGTGGCGCCAGCGCAGCGCCTCGGCGACGGCCCGTGGCGCGGTGTGGGTGAGCAGGGGCAGCACGAACATCTCGGTGTCCCAGAAGGCGTGCCCGTCGTACCCGGAGCCGGTGAGGCCCTTGGCGGGGATGGCGCGCTGCTCGGCGCGGGCGCCTGCCTGGAAGACGTGGAAGAGGGCGAAGCGTACGGCCTGCTGGATCTCCTCGTCGCCGTGCACCTCGACGTCGGCGCGGGCCCAGAAGTCGGCGAGGGCCTCGCGCTGGGCGGCCAGCAGTCCTTCCCAGCCGTCGTGGGAGGCGGCGGCGAGCGCCGCGTCCACCTGGTCGGCCATGGCGGGCAGGGAGCGGGTGCCCGACCAGCCGTGCGCGACCAGCTTCTCCACCCTGAGGGTGTGGCCGGGCTCCAGTACGGAGGTGACGGTGAGCCGGGCGACGTCGATGCCGCTCTCGCTGCGGCTGGTGGTGCGGCCGGGCCCGGTGACGACGTGGTCGGCGCCGACCGCGACCCTGAGGCCGCTGCGCTTGGTGCGGTGCACCAGCCGCAGCCGCTCCCCGGAGGCGAAGCCGTCCTCCTGCTCCAGCGGCGAGCGCAGGCTCATCGCGGCGCGCGGGTCGCCATTGGGCTCGGGCAGGCTCTCGTTGGCGACCAGTTCGGACTGGATCACGACCCGGCTGGGGCGGCCGACGGCCTCCACCTCGTAGGCGACGGCGGCGACCGCGCGCTGGGTGAGGGAGACGAGACGGGTGGAGCGCACCCGGACCGTGGAGCCGGCCGGCGAGGTCCACTCGCAGGTGCGTTCCAGCACCCCGCGCCGCATGTCGAGGACGCGTTCGTGGGAGACCAGACGGCCGTAGCGCAGGTCGAAGGGTTCGTCGTCCACCAGCAGGCGCAGGATCTTGCCGTTGGTGATGTCGATGACGCTCTGCCCGGACTCCGGGTAGCCGTAGCCGGCCTCCGCGTACGGCAGCGGATGCACCTCGTGCACGCCGTTGAGGTAGCTGCCGGGCAGGCCGTGCGGCTCGCCCTCGTCGAGGTTGCCGCGCCAGCCGACGTGCCCGTTGGACAGCGCGAACACCGACTCGCTCTGGGCCAGCACGTCCAGATCCAGGGTGGTCTCGCGCACGTGCCAGGGCTCGACGGTGTACGCCCGCTCAGTGATCACTGCTTCCCTCCCAGCTCGGCGAGGTCTTTCACGACGATATGCGCGCCGTGCGCGTACAGCGCGTCGGCCTGCCCCGTGCGGTCGAGACCGACCACGTATCCGAAGCCTCCGGCACGGCCCGCGTCCATCCCGGCGAGCGCGTCCTCGTAGACGGCGGCCCGTTCCGGGGGCACGCCGAGGTCCTTCGCGGCGGCCAGGAAGGTGTCGGGTTCCGGCTTGCCCGGCAGGTGCCGTTCCGCGGCCACCACGCCGTCGATCCGTACGTCGAAGAGGTCCTCGGCGCCGATCGAGCGGAGCACGTCCTGGCAGTTGGCGCTGGAGGAGACGATGGCGGTGGCCAGGCCGACCGCGCGTACGGCGGCCAGATAGCGCAGCGTGCCCTCGTACGCCTCGACGCCGTCGGTGCGGATCTTCTCCAGCAGCAGTTCGTTCTTGCGGTTGCCCAGGCCGTGCACGGTGGCCGCGTCCGGCGGGTCGTCGGGACCGCCCTCGGGGAGTTCGATCCCGCGGGACTTCAGGAAGGAGCGGACGCCGTCGGCGCGGGGGCGGCCGTCCACGTACTCGTCGTAGTCGGCGACCTCGTCGAACGGCCGCGCCTCCGGGCCCTCGTGGTCGCGGAGGAAGGCGTCGAAGGTCTCCTTCCAGGCGGCAGCGTGCACGACGGCCGTCTTGGTGACCACTCCGTCGAGGTCGAACAGACACGCCTGGATGGTGTCGGGCAGTCCGAGCTGAGTCATACCCTGCTCCCTTCCCCGGATCGGGCGCGGCGATCACGCCGTCCGGAGCGGAAATGGGGCGCCCGGCGGCCGCCCCGCGCACGCCCGGTGGCACACTCTGCTGCATGCCGCCGACCTTCGACGATCTTCTCCTCCGCGCCCGCGGCCTGGTCAGGGACGGACGGCGCGCCATCCTCGGCATCGCGGGCGGTCCGGGCGCGGGCAAGACGACCCTGGCCGAACACCTGGTGCGCGCCCTGAACGCGGACGGCCCGCCCTGGGTGGCGCACGTCCCGATGGACGGCTTCCACCTGGCCGACGCCGAACTGGACCGGCTGGGCCGCCGGGACCGCAAGGGCGCCCCGGACACCTTCGACGCGGCCGGGTACGCGGCCCTGCTGCGGCGCCTGCGCGAGACGCCCGCCGACGCGGACGAGGTGGTGTACGCGCCCGCCTTCGAGCGGGACCTGGAGCAGCCGGTGGCGGGCTCGATCCCGGTTCAGCCGTCGGCCCGGCTGGTGGTGACCGAGGGCAACTACCTTCTGCTGCAAGAGGGTTCGTGGGCCGGGGTACGGCCGCTGCTGGACGAGGTCTGGTACTGCGAGGTCGAGGAGACGGAGCGGGTACGGCGGCTGGTGGCCCGGCATGTGGAGTTCGGCAAGGAGCACACGGCGGCCGTCGCCTGGGTGCACGGCACCGACCAGCGCAACGCCGACCTGATCGCCACCACGCGGGACCGGGCGGACCTGGTGATACCGGCCTCGGCGCTGCCCGTGTCCGGCCGGGGCTGAACCGGCGCCCGCCGGGGCGCGTATCCGTGGGTGCGCGGCGGAGGGTCCGCCGGGATCGACCGGCGGGCGGTGGCACCGCCGGTCGCGGGAACGGTGCGCGGACACGGCCCCGAGGGGGGGCTGACCGGCACCGGGACCGGTGCGGACCGTGCCACCGTGGGGCGGATGATGGCGAGCGAACACCTCGGGACCGGGACGATCCCCGCACCGGCGCCTCCGGCACCACCGCTCCCCCGCCCCCGTGGCCGCCGGTGGCTGGTGCCGCTGCTGGTGGCGCTGCTCCTGGCCCAGATGGCGGCGGCGATGGTCACCACGGCCGTCCGGCAGACGCCCACCATCGACGAGCCGGTGTACGTGGTCACGGCCACCGACTACCTGCACGAGCACCGGCTGCGCTACAACCCCGAGCACCCGCCGCTCGGCAAGCTCCTGATCTCGGCCGGCGTCGCGGTGGCCGCCCCGCACTACGATCCCGCCTTCCCCGGCACCCAGGGCGACGCGGGCCGCCATCTGCTGTACGAGTCGGGGAACGACCCCGGCCGGCTGATGCTGTGGGCGCGGCTGCCGGTGATCGCGCTGACGCTGCTGGGCGGGCTGGTGGTGTTCGCCTTCGCACGGGACCTGGCCGGGAGGGCGGCCGGTCCGGTGGCGCTCGCGCTGTACGCCTTCTGCCCCGACGTCGTCGCGCACGGCTCGCTGGCCACCCTGGACCTGCCGATGACCGTCTTCCTGCTGACCTCGGTCTGGCTGGCCTGGCGGGCGCGGGACCGGCCCCGGCTGTACGTGCCGCCGGCCGGTGCGGCGCTGGGCGCGGCGGTGGCGACGAAGATGAGCGCGCTGCCCGCGGTCCCGCTGCTGGTGCTGCTGGCCGCCTGGTCGGTGTGGCACGCGCACGCGGATGCCGGGCGGCGGCACCGGGTGCTGTCGGTGCTCCGGAGCGCGGGCACGGTGCTGCTGGTGGCGCCGGCCGTCGTCTGGGCCGCCTATCTGGTGGTCGACCCCCGCCTCGGGTTCGCGCCCGCCCAGCCGATCCCGCCGCTGGCCGGCAAGCGGGCGCTGGTGAGCGGTCTGCTGCCGCTGCCGCCCGCCTACGGCGCCGGGATGCGGGCGCAGTTCGCCATGGAGTACTACCCGTGGGAGGGCTTCCTCTTCGGCCGGGTGTACACCGGCTCCCTCTGGTACTACCTGCCGGTGGCCCTCCTGGTGAAGACGCCGCTCGGTCTGCTCGCCCTGGGCGCGGCCGGCGCCGTGACCGTCCTGGCGGTGCCCCGGCTGCGCCCCGCCGCTCCGTACCTGCTGCTGCCGCCCGCGCTGCTGCTGGCGGTGGCGACGACCGGCGCGCGCAACTTCGGCACCCGGTACGCGCTGTTCGTCCCGGTGTTCCTGGCGCTGGCCGGGGGCTGTGTCACGCTCTGGCGGCGCGGGTGGGTGAGGGCGCCGGCCGGGGTGCTGGTGCTGTGGGTGGCGGTGAGTTCGCTGCGGACGTTCCCGTACTACCTGCCCTACGCCAACGAGGCGTTCGGCGGGCCCGCCCACACGCACCGGCTGCTGCACGACTCCAACGTGGACTGGGGGCAGGACCTCGGCGCGCTGGCGGACCGGCTGCGGGAGCGGTACCCGGGCGAGCGGGTGTGGCTGGTGTACAAGGGCAGCGGTGTCCCGGCGTACTACCGCATCCACGCGGGCGCGCCGCTGGCGGTGCCGCCGGAGCGGGTGCGCGGGCTGCTGGTGGTGTCGGACTCGGCCGCGGCCAAGGCGCGGGGGCGGCTGGCGGAACTGATCCGCACCAGCCGGCCGGTCGACGACGTGGGGCACTCGGTCACGGTGTACCGGCGCTGACCCGACACGCGGGGCGACCACGGACGGTGAGCTATGTTGATGCGTCGTGGGAGACAAAGTCGACGGTCCGGCGTCCTCGCCGCAGCAGGCACGCGCCCAGGCATCAGCGATCACCTCGGGCGGGCCCGCCACGGGCGCCGAGGCCGCGCCGACCTCCCAGCTCCGGGCGCTCTTCGACGGGCCCCGGCTCTCTCCGGGGCAGCGCCGGGTCGCCCGGTACCTGATCGAGCACCTCACCGAGGCCGCGTTCCTGTCCATCACCGAGCTGGCCGACCGGGCCGGGGTCAGCCAGCCCTCGGTGACCCGGTTCGCGTCCGCCGTGGGCTTCAGCGGCTATCCGGCGCTGCGGGAGCGGCTCCAGTCGATCGCGCTGGGCGCGCTGGCCGGCGGTCCCGGCGAGGAGGAACGGGCGAACGAGCTCCAGGCGGCGGTGGACGCGGAGATCCAGAACCTGGAGCATCTGCGCCGCGACCTGGCCGACCCCGACCGGGTGGTCCGGGTGGGCCGCGAGCTGTCCCGCTCCACCCCGCTCACCGTGCTGGGGCTGCGCATCTCGGGGTCGCTGGCGGAGTACTTCGGGTATGCGGCCCGGCGCATCCACCCCGATGTGCGGCTGGTGACGCGGGGCGGCAGCGTGGCGAGCGACGCGCTGCTGCAGTCCCGTGAGGCGGGCGGCACCTGGGTGCTGGCGTTCGCGATGCCCCGGCACGCGCAGGAGACGCTCGCCGCGCTGCGGGTGGCGCGGGAGGCGGGGCTGAAGGTCGCGCTGGTCACCGATCTCGCGCTGGGCCCGCTGGCGGAGGAGGCCGACGTCACCTTCGCCACCGGCACCGGGTCCCGGCTGGTCTTCGACTCCTACGCGGCTCCGGGCCTGCTGGCCGCCGCGCTGCTCCAGGCGATGACCGACGCCGACCCCGAGCGCACCCAGGCCCGCCTGGAGAAGTACGAGCAGGTCGCCGACCAGCAGCAGTTCTTCCTGCGGGACTGATCAGCGGCGGGTCTTCCCGCACCGGCACGGATGAATGTTTTCATCCGTCTTGAAAAGCGGTTGGCATATATAAATACTGCTCCCCGACGACGAGGCACTCCGGAGGCGATGAGCATGCCGATCACCACCACGCGCATCAGCCCCGACTGGCCCTGCCAGGTCAAGCAGCCGGGGAGCTACGACTGGGAACGCTCGGCGGCCAAGTGGCTGCGCGAACTGATCCCGGCGCGCTACGCCAGCTATCCGGCGCTGATCCGGCACCCCGTCCTGCTGGCCCGGCACGCCGGGCTCCAGGTGCAGCAGGAGATCCGGGTGGCGCGCACCGCGCTCCAGACCGCCCGCGCCGAACTGCCCATGCTCGGGCTGCCGGAGTCGGTCATCGAGCACACCATCAAGCTGTACGCGGCCGAGCTGCTCCAGCTCCAGCACATCGCGCGCAGTGTCCGCGCGGTGTCCGAGGCGCTGGGCACCCGTGGCACCGGCCGCTGACCTCGCCCTTCGCTCCCTCGATCCCGCGTCCGCCGCCCCTGCTGGGACCGGCTGGGCCGGACAAGTGAGCGAACGGCCGGGGTGTGCCATGCTCATCGCGTGACGAGCGAGCCCACACCCACCGTGGAGACCGGTTTCGGCGCCGATGTGGCGGCGCTGGCCAAAGTCGTGGCCCGGCAGCGCGCCGAGCTGGAGCGGCTGCGCGACCTCACCGCGTCCTCGGCGGTGCTGGAACGCGCCAAGGGCGTGCTGATGGCCCTCACCGGCCGCTCCGCCGACGCCGCCCACGAGGAGCTGCTCGCCCGCGCCGAGGCCGGGCGCCGCACCCTGATCGAGGAGTGCTGGCTCACCCTGGGCACGCTGGAGTCCCCGAAGCCGGCGGCGCCGGACACGGACCCGGCCGGTGTGCCGGCGCCTGCGTCGGCCGCCCGGCAGCCCGCGCCGACCGCGTCCGGTGATCTCGCGGACGTCCTGGCCGACCTGGGCCGGGCCCTGGTGCGGGTCGGCTCGCCGCAGGAGCTGGCCGGGTATCTGCTGCGCCATCTGGGCCCGGACGTGGCCGCCGACGCCGTCCTGCTGTACCAGCGCCTACCCGGGGACGGCCTCGAACTCATCGGGTACGCGGGCATCGACGCCGCCCTCGCCGGGCGCTGGCACCACATGCCCGAGGTGAACAGGTTCGCCCCGCTGGAGTGCCTGCGCACGGGCGAGCCGCAGTGGCTGGAGAACCCCGCCGAGGACCGGCGCCGCCATCTGCTCGGGGACCTGCCCGAGCGCTGGCTGTCGCGGGCGTGGCTGCCGGTGCCGGGCGGCCACGGCTCTGGGGTGGCGCTCGGCGTACTGCGTACCCAGGAAGGGCCGTTCGAGCCCCGCGAACGCCAACTGCTGCTCGGTGCCGCCCGGTTGTGCGCGGGGCGACTGCGGGCCTTCGACGCGGACCGGGCCGGTGACGCGAACGGCATCACCCCGTACGTGCAGACGGTGCTCGACGCGCTGCCGGGTGCCGCGATCATGTTGCGCCCGCTGCGCGCCGCGTCCGGCGCGGTCGAGGACTACCGGATCGAGGCCGCGAGCCCGGAGGCGGTCGACGTGTTCGGCAACACCGGGCGCGGGATGCTGGGCCGGCGGATTCTCGAGAGCTATCCCACCGTCGCGGGCGAGCAGTTGTGGCACGGCTATCTGACGGCGCTCACCACGGGCGTGCCCTTCGAGAGCGCCCCCTTCGCCTACCAGGACGTGGTGGACGGCGTACCGGTGACCGCGACGTACTCCGTGCGGGCCGCGCCGCTGGGCGACGGGCTGCTGGTGACCTGGCTGCGGCTGGACCCGGTGGAGCGGCAGGAGCAGCGGCTGTGGGACGTGCAGCGGCTGGGCAACCTGGGCTGGGCCAACTGGAACCTGGTGACCGGCGAGACCTCGTGGTCGGCGCAGACGTACGCGGTGCTCGGTCTCAACGCGGCGCGCGGACCGGTGCCGCTGGCGGAGCTGCCCGCGCTGGTGGCGCCCCAGGACGCGGGGCCGCTGCGGGCCGCGATCACCGAACTGGTGCATCACGCCCGCTCCTTCGACGTGCCGTTCCGCGTCGACGCGCCGGGCGGGGTGCGGCACCTGCGGATGGTCGCCGAGGCGGTGACCGAGCCGGACGGCACGCCCGCCGAGGTGCACGGATTCGTGCAGGACCTCACCGCCCAGCGCAGCGCCGAACTCGCGCTGGTCGAGAGCGAGCGGGCGATGCTGCTCCAGCGCGGGGTGCTCCAGGCCGAGCGGGCGCTGGCCGACCGGTTGCAGCACGCCCTGCTGCCGCTGCCCGCCGGGCCGGTCCGGCTGGCCGGGCTGCGGGTCGAAGTCGCCTATCTGCCCGCCCAGTCGGGCATCCAGGTCGGCGGTGACTGGTTCAGCGCCATCGAACTCTCCGACGACGCCGCCCTGTTCGTGGTCGGTGACGTGGCTGGGCACGGCATCGGCGCGGTGGCCACGATGGCCCAACTCCGGTTCACCGCCAAGGGCATGGTGGGTACGGGCTCCTCGCTGACGGGCGCGCTGACCCGGCTGAACACCCTGCTGCTGCACTCACGCGACGGACGCTCCACGGCGACCATGGTCCTCGCCCGCTACGACCCCACGACCCGCGTACTGACCTGGGCCCAGGCCGGACACCCGCCGCCGCTGCTGGTGCGCGGCGGTACGGCACGCTTCCTCGACCGCCCGGTCGGCATGCTGCTCGGCGCGAGCGCGACCCCGGTGTACGACTCCGCCGAGGCTCGGCTGGAGCCCGGCGACCGGCTGCTGCTGTTCACCGACGGACTGGTGGAGCGCCCCGGCGAGGACATCCACGCGGGCTTCGCCCGGCTCGCCCACACGGTCCGCACCAACGGCGGCGACAGCCTGGACTCGCTGCTCGCCTCGATGCTGGTGGACGAGCACCGCGACGACGTGTGTGTGGTGGACATCCGGTTGCCGGAGGAGTGAGGGCTCACCCGATGCCGGTGCGGGATTCCAGGTCGCGGCGGGTGTCGTCGCCGTAGACGCCGGTCTCGTCGCCCCGGATGCCGTACCAGAGCTGGAACCGGGCCACGGCCGCGGTGAGCCGGGCGTCGTACGGGCCGGTGGCGGAGCCGTCGCGGAAGACGTCGGGGATGCGGAGCAGGCGGCGGCGCAGTTCGGTGACCTCGGGGCCAAAGTCGCCCTGGCGGAGGGTGCCGGGGCCGTCGGGGTCGGTGGCGCTCGTCGTGGGGGTGCTCGTCGTGGGGGTGACGGGCGGGGGTGCGGGGCGCGCCGTGGCTTCCTGACGGTCGGGAAGCAGGAGGGCGCAGCCGAAGCCGACGAGGGCGGCGGCGGCCAGGGCCAGTCCGGCGAGTCCGGCGACCCGGCGCCGCCTCGGAGCCGCCGGCTCCTGGGCCGGGACCGGCGGCAGTTCCTCGGTGTCGGCGTCGGCCTCGGCTTCGGGCGTGTTCCGCGCCCCCTCCCCCGGTTCCGGCATCAGCTCGCGCATCAGCTCGGCGAGGGCGTCCGTGGGGCGGCCGCGCAGGACCCGTACGGGTTCCACGACCCGTGCGGGGCGCGGACGTTCGGGATCGGGGGGTGTCGGCACGCTGCTCTCCTTCCGTCCCTCGCCGGGGGATACGGAGCGCGGGGCCGCGCCGTTCAGCGGGCTCCCGTCACGCCGGGGCCAGGGCGCCCGCCAGCACGAAACGGCTCAGGGACGCGGTGAGCGTGCCCACGAACGCCTCCTGCTCCTCCTCGGGGAGCACGTCCAGGGAGAGATAGGGGTTCAGGTCCTCCAGCTCGACCAGGAGCAGCTCGCCCTCCAGGGTGCGGCAGGCGTCGACACGCTGGATGCCGTGGCCGAGCGCGTTCCAGTCGATGAAGCCGCGCGCGAACTCCAGGTCGGCGGCGGTCGCCCGGTACGGCTTGAGGTCCCAGCGGTCGCGGGGGTCGGGGGCGTAGAGGGCGTACTGGAAGTCGTCGTCCACGAAGTAGAAGGACACCTCGTGGACGAAGTCGATGTGCGGCTGGACCAGGACCGAGCCGTCCGCCACCGGGGCCTCGGCCACACGGCTCGCCGGGACGGTGCGCAGTCCGAGGGAGTCCGCGCCCTGGGTCGGCTTGACCACGTACCGGTCGGCGGCCGGCAGCCGGTGCAGGTCCTCGGCGCGGTCGACGGTCGGGATGACCGGGAGGCCGGCCTCGGTGAGGTCGAGCAGATACCCCTTGCCGGCCATGTCGGCCTTGCCGGTCAGCGGGTTGTAGACCAGGGTGCCGGTCTCCAGCGCGCGGGCGCGGAACGCCTCGTACTCGGTGAGGTAGCCCAGCACGGGGCCGCTGTTGCGGACCACGACGGCGTCGAAGCCGTCCATCAGCGCGGCCGCGTCCATCGGGTGGCACAGGGCGAGGTCGAAGTGGTCGCGGAGCCGGGAGGTGAGGAAGACGTCCTCGTCGCCGTAGCGACGCCCGCGGGCCGGGTACGCCAGGTCGGTGACGTAGAGCAGGCGGGGGCGGGCGGAGGGCATACGGGATCTCCTCGTACGGGCCGGGTGCCGACAGGGTGGAGAAAGGTTACGTCGCAGCAGGTGGACGATGATCGCCGGGCCCGCGCGGAGCACTCGGTTCCCTCACCAGGCCCTGTCTGGTGCACTCAGTGCCAGACGGGGGTTCCGAGTGCTACGTTCCCGTCCATGAGCACCAGCAGTGCGGCGCCGCCCGCGAAGCCGCCGATGCGCGACGCCCTGGTGGCGGCCGCCTTCCAGCTCTTCCTGGAGCGCGGGTACGAGCAGACCACGGTGGACGACATCGTGGCGCTGGCGGAGGTCGGACGGCGGTCGTTCTTCCGCTACTTCCCCTCCAAGGAGGATGTGGTCTTCCCCGACCACGAGAGCTGCCTGGCCGACATGACCGCGTTCCTCGCGGCGGGCGAAAGCGACGAGGAGCCGGTGCGGCGGGTGTGCGACGCGGCCCGGCTGGTGCTGCGCATGTACGCGGAGAACCCGGCGTTCTCGGTCCAGCGCTACCGGCTGACGCGCCGGGTGCCGGGGCTGCGGGCGTACGAGCTGTCGGTGGTCTGGCGCTACGAGCGGGCGCTCGCCGCGTATCTGCGCGGCCGGTTCGCGGGGCGGCCCGACGGCACGCTGCGCGCGGACGTGATCGCGGCCGCGGTGGTCGCCGCGCACAACAACGCCCTGCGCTCGTGGCTGCGTTCGGACGGCAAGGGGGACGCGGAGGCGGCCGTGGACCACGCGCTGGACTGTGTGCGGACGGCCTTCGCCGACCCGCAGGCCCGGCCCGCGCCCTCCCCCTTCCCACCCGAGTCGCCGCGCCCCGACGACGTGGTGGTCCTGGTGGCCCGGCGGGACGCTCCCCTCTGGCAGGTGGTGCGGCAGTTCGAGGCGGCCCAGGGCGAGAGCCGGTAAATCAGGGTACGCAGTGCCTTTACGAGTGACACTGAGTGCCATACGCTGTCGCTCGTGCACGGTGGCACGGCATCGGGCACGAGCGGATTCCGGCCCAGTGCAGGGAGTTGACGAGCGTGTACCACCACTCAGCAGGAACGGCCCAGCCTGTGGCGGGCTCGGCGGGCCTCCTGACCGAGCGCCCCGCCGACTCCCTCGAGTACCAGCGCTGCGGCTGGTGCGGCACCGCGATGTACCACCGGCTCCTGTGTCCGGTGTGCCAGGGCAGCGACCTCCGCACCGAGCGCAGCGAGGGCGTCGGCACGGTCCGCCACTCCACCACCGTCCACCGCAACACCCCCGCCGCCCGCAACGTCTCCCTCGTCGAACTCGCCGAGGGCTTCGTCGTACGCGGCCGGGTCATGGGCCCCCCGATCGGCATCCACAGCGGCGACCGCGTCCGCCTGTCCACGGCCAAGGACCCGGTGCGCGGCGAGCCGGTGTTCCAACTGCTGGACGAGTCCTGCCGGGCGTGGACCTGAGTCGGTCGGCCCCCTAGGCCGGGAACGTCACCCGAATCCCCACCGTGCCCTCGGTGCCGCGCCGCAGCTTGCTGCCCAGGAGGGTGAGGCGGCCCACGAGGCCGTACTTGCGGGCGATCAGGGTGCGGTAGCGGGCCGTGGTGGCGGGGTCGGCGATCTCGGCGTGCGCGGGGTGCGGGGCACCGGTCGGGCGGCCGCGCATGTCGCAGGGGCCCACCAGGACGTCGGCACGGCGGCGGATGCGCTTGACCTTGTAGCTGTCCGCGGCCGTCCAGACACCGAGGGCGTCGCCGTCGGGGACGACCCAGACCGGGGTCGCCACCGGGCTGCCGTCCTTGCGGTAGCTGGTGACCAGCAGATACTTGCCCGAGCCGAGCCGGGACACTAGCGCGTCGTCCATGGCTCCGAGTCTACGAGGGGCCCTCTCCGGGGCCGCGCGGACACCCCCAATGCCGCGGACCTGCGGCGCGGAGCAACTCCGGCGTCTAGATTGCGTCTTGACCGGTACCTCCCGCCCCAGGCACCCCAGGAGCTGACCCCCGTGACCGACAACCCGGCCGCCACCAACGACGTGGCCGTGTCCCTGCGCGCCCGTATCAACACCGGCCAGCCGCACACCGCCCGGATCTGGAACTACTGGCTCGGCGGCAAGGACAACTACGAGGTCGACCGCGCGGCCGGCGACCAGATCCGCCGACTGCACCCCGGCATCGGGGAGTACGCCCGCCACGACCGCCTCTTCCTGGGCCGTGCCGTGCGTCATCTGGTCGGCGACCTGGGCATACGGCAGTTCCTGGACATCGGCACCGGGCTGCCCACTGCCGACAACACGCACGAGGTCGCGCAGGGCGTCGCACCGGAGGCGCGGGTCGTCTACGTCGACAACGACCCCCTGGTCCTCACCCACGCCCGCGCCCTGCTGACCAGCACCCCCGAGGGCCGTACCGACTACCTCGACGAGGATCTGCGCAACATCGACGCGATCTTCGAACACGCGGCGAAGACCCTGGACTTCAGCCAGCCGGTGGCCCTGATGCTGCTCGGCGTGGTCATCTTCATCGGCGACGACGAGGACCCCTACGGCCTGGTGCGGCAGTTGGTGGACCGGCTGCCGTCGGGGAGCTACCTGGTGCTGTCGCACACCGTCACCAGCCCCTCGATGCCGGACGTGGACGAGGCGGTGAAGTTCTGGAACGAGAACGGCACCCCCAAGCTCACCCAGCGCACTCCCGAGGACGTGACCCGCTTCTTCGACGGCCTGGAGCTGCTGGAGCCGGGCGTGGTGTCCTGCTCGCGCTGGCGTCCCGAGGGCGCCGGGGACACCGAGCCGGAGGAGGTCGCCATGTTCGGCGGGGTGGCCCGCAAGAAGTGACCCCGGAAGCCGGGCGGAATCGTTCCGTCCGGTGAACACTCCCGGCCCCGGCCCCGTACTGACGGGGGGCGCTCACGACCGGAGGGCCCCGTGCCGCCGGTACGGGCGGTGCGCGCTCGGGGTTCGGGAGTCTGGCATGAGGCACGCACGACGGCGGGTCGTCCGGCGAGTGACACGGCTGGCGGCGGTCGGCGGACTCCTCCTGGGAGGAGGGATGGTCGCGCAGGCGGCCATGGCGAGCGAGACCCCGGCCGCGCCGGCCGGCACGTTCAGCGCGGCCGGTACGGCCGGGACCAAGGGCGCGGCGCTCGCCGCCAAGCTCGGCACGGCCCGCTCGGCGGGCAACTGGGTGGACGCCGAGGGCCGTCCGGTCGTCGCCGTCACCGACGAGCGGGCGGCCGCCGAGGTGCGCGCGGCCGGGGCGCGGGCGAAGGTCGTCGGCCACAGCATGAACGAGCTGAAGTCGGCCACCGCCGCGCTGCGTTCGGCGCCCCGCGTGCCGGGCACCGCGTGGGCGGTGGACTACCGCACCAACCGGATCGTGGTGAGCGGGGACCGTACGGTGTCGTCCGGCGACTGGACGAGGATGACCCGAGCAGCCGCGCGCATCGGCGACTTCGTGACCATGGAGCGGACGCAGGGCAGGTTCACCACCCGGCTCAACGGCGCCCAGCCGATCCTCTCGACCGCCGGCCGCTGCTCGGCCGGGTTCAACGTGACCGACGGGCAGCGGGACTTCATCCTCACGGCCGGGCACTGCGGGCCGACCGGCTCCATCTGGTTCGCGGACGGCCAGGGCACCCGGCAGCTCGGCGCCACGGTCAACAGCAGCTTCCCCGGTGGCGACTTCTCCCTCGTCCAGTACGACACGAACAAGGCCGGCCAGGGCGCCGACGTGGTCGCGGTCGGCGGCGGCAAGGGCGTGCGCATCACCGGCGCGGGCGACGCGGCCGTGGGCCAGCGGGTGTTCCGCAGCGGCAGCACCAGCGGCCTGCACGACGGCCAGGTGACCGCGCTCAACGCGACCGTGAACTACCCCGAGGGCACCGTCACCGGCCTGATCCAGACCGATGTGTGCGCCGAACCCGGCGACAGCGGCGGCCCGATGTTCTCCGACGGGGTCGCCCTCGGCGTCACCTCGGGCGGCAACGGCGACTGCACCACCGGCGGTACGACCTTCTTCCAGCCGGTGACCAAGGCGCTCGGCGCGCTGAACGTCAAGCTCATCACCGCCACCCCGCCCCCCGGCGCCCAGGGCGCCGCCCCCACTCCCGCGACGGAGGCAGGCCGGGGCGGGATGACCCCGAGCGCGGCCCGCCCCGGCTCCTCGGCCCCGGTGACCGGAGCGGAGGGGCAGACGCTGCTGGCCCGGCTCACCGACACCCGCAACATCGGCCCCGGACTGCTGGTGATCGCGGGCAGTGTGATCGCGCTGGTCGCCACCCGGTACATCCGCGCCGAGCAGGACCGCAAGGCGTATCAGCGGTACTACTCGGCGACCTGGGGCTGATCCAGGCCCGGCACGGCAAGGCACGGCACGGCACGGATGCGGGCGCGACAAAGGAGGGCACCCTGTCACGGGTGCCCTCCGGGCGGTTCGACGGTGGCTCTGCGGGGTCCGGTCAGACCGGGCGGCGCGGCGTCGGGGCCGCGGCGGCCCACTCCATCACGAGGCGCTGGTACTCCGCGCGCTGCTCGCTGGTCAGGATGCCGCCCGACCGGCGCCACAGGGCCCGGATCTCCTCGTTGACCTCCGCGGCCGAGCGCCCGCAGGAGGCTTCAGCAGTGGTGGACATGGTGTGAAGCATATGCCGGTCCCCGTGAAGGCACCGTGAATAAGTACGCGCTATTCGGGCATTTCGGACCGTGTTGCTCATCACGTCAAGAAGCCGTGCGGAAGGGCGAGTTCGGCCCGGCCGGGTCGGCCCGCCCGTCCGCACGCGGGGCGTGCTCAGGTGCCGGGCTTGCGGCCGTAGACGAAGACGTCGTCGCCGTTCTTCAGCAGCGACCAGTACTTCTTCGCGTCCTTCGTGGTCATGTTCACACAGCCGTGGGAGCCCGGCGGGTTCCACATGCTGAGACCGACGGAGTGGAACGCCTGCCCGCCGTCGAAGAACTGGCTGTAGGGCATCGGCACGTCGTAGAGGCTGGAGACGTGGTCGATGTCACGCCAGTAGATCTTCTTCAGGCCGGTGCGGGTCTCGTACTTGTCGCGGCCGGTGCGCACCGGGACCGGGCCGTAGACCAGCTTCTTGCCGTCCTGGACCCAACTGAGCTGGAGCGTGAGGTTCACGCAGGCGATGCGGCCCTTGTTCACCGGGCACTTGCCGTCCTTGTTGGGGTTCTTCCCCACGGCCTTCTGCCGGTTCATGAGGTCCATCACGCCCCAGGTGACCGGGCCGGCGTAGCCGATGTTCGGGGTGATGCCGTGCTTGGTCTGGAAGCTGCGGATGGCCGAGCAGTCCCCCGAGGACTGCTTGCCGTCGGCCTTGCGGCCCAGGAACCGCTCGACCTGCTTCTGGTACGGGCCCGCCTTGGTGGTGCAGCTCGCGGCCTGGGCCGGAGTGGCGGTGGCGGCGAGGGTGAGCGGCGCGACCAGCGCGCCGACCCCGAGTGCGACGGCTCCCCGTCTGCGTATGTCGCCCATGGTCGGCCCCATCCCTTCTCCCCTGCGGGTCCCGGGTGCGTCTCCCGGGGTTCACGGCCCCGGTGGTTCCAGGGGCTTTCGGCCTACTAGACCGGCTCATCGGCCGGATGGTTGTGTTTCCGGCATGCTGTGACGAAACGGTGAACTTTACCCCGGCCCGCCGCGGCTGCCGTCCATCGCGGTCCGGAACCCGGTGTGCACCGAGGTCAGGCCGCCGTCGACGACGAGGGTGGTGCCGGTGATCCAGGCGGCGTCGCGGGAGGCGAGGAAGGCGACGGCCGCCGCGATGTCCTCGGGCTCGCCGATCCGGCCGAGCGGGTAGCAGTCACGCACGGCGTCCAGGTCGTCGTCGCGGCCCTCCCAGGCGGAGGTGCGCACGGTGCCCGGCGCAACCAGGTTGACCCGGACCCCGCGGGCGGCCGAGCGCCCGGCGAGGGTACGGGTGAGGGAGCCGAGGCCGGCCTTGGCGGCGCTGTAGGCATGGTTGCCGAAGTCCATCAGACCGTTGACCGAGCCGATGCTCACGATGGCGCCCCGGCCGGAGGCGGCGAGGTGGGGCAGCGCGGCCTGGCAGCAGCGGCGGACCCCGCCGAGAGTGATGTCGAGGTCACGGGCCCAGGACTCGTCCGGGTCGTCCTCGAACTTCGGTCCCGCGTCCGGTGAGCAGTGGGCGGCGCAGTTGACCAGTACGTCGAGCGAGCCGAAGGCGTCGACCGCGCGGGCGACGGCCGCGTCCACCGAGGCCCGGTCGGCCACGTCGCACACCAACGCCTCGGCGGTCAGCCCCTCTTGGCGCAGAGCGGCGGCGACGCGCTCGGCCTCGGGCGCGTCCTGGTCGGTGACCAGGACCTGGGCACCCTCCTGGGCGAGGCGCCGGGCGACGGCCGCGCCGATGCCCCGGCCCGCGCCCGTGACGAGGGCTCCGTGGCCCGTGAAGCGATGGGTGAGATCGGTCATGGGCCGACGGTAGGGCAGCGGGGGCCACCGCGACAGAGGCTGTCCGGCCGCGGTGGCCCCGGTCAGGCCGTGGGGCTCAGTGGCCCCGGTCGATCCACTCCTGGAGGTGGCCCGACTCCTCCCCGATCGTCGTGGGGTCGCCGTGTCCGGTGAGCACCTTGGTCTCCGCGGGGAGGGTGAGCAGCCGGTCGCGGATCGAGTCGATGATCGTCGGGAAGTGCGAGTACGACCGCCCGGTGGCGCCGGGGCCGCCCTGGAAGAGGGTGTCGCCGCTGAACAGCGCGCAGAGGCCGGGGTCGTAGAGGCAGACGGCGCCGGGGGCGTGGCCGGGCGTGTGCAGCACGGTCAGGTCGGCTCCGGCGGCCTCCAGCACCTGGCCGTCGACCAGGTGCTCGTCGGGCTCGCGGTCGGGGTGGGTGAGCCGCCAGAGCGGCAGGTCGTCCGGGTGGAGCCAGATGGTGGCGCCGGTGAGGTCGGCGAGGGCGGGGGCCGCGTTCACATGGTCGTTGTGCGCGTGGGTGCACACGATCGCGGTGAGCCGGCGGTCGCCCACGGCCGCGAGGATGGCCTCGGCGTCATGCGCGGGGTCGATGACGACGGCCTCGTGGTCGTCGCCGACGATCCACACGTTGTTGTCGACGTCCCAGCTTCCCCCGTCGAGGGTGAACTGGCCGGAGGTGACGAGGCGTTCGATGCGGGCGGTCATCAGAACTCCACCACCGATCGCAGTACGTCGCCGCGGTGCATCCGCTCGAACGCCTGCTCCACCTGGTCCAGTTGGATGGTCTCGGTGACGAACGCGTCCAGCGGCAGGCGTCCCTGGAGGTGCAGGTCGATCAGCATCGGGAAGTCCCGCGAGGGCAGACAGTCGCCGTACCATGAGGACTTGAGGGAGCCGCCGCGGCCGAACACGTCCAGCAGGGGCAGTTCGAGCTTCATCTCCGGGGTGGGTACGCCGACCAGGACGACGGTGCCCGCCAGGTCGCGGGCGTAGAACGCCTGCCGGTAGGTCTCCGGACGGCCGACCGCGTCGATCACCACGTCGGCGCCGAAGCCGCCGGTGAGTTCGCGGATCGCCTCGACCGGGTCGGTCTCCTTGGAGTTGACCGTGTGGGTGGCGCCCAGCGTGCGCGCCGTCCGAAGCTTGCGGTCGTCGATGTCGACGGCGATGATCTTCGCGGCCCCGGCCAGAGCGGACCCGGCGATGGCCGCGTCCCCGACGCCGCCGCAGCCGATGACGGCGACGGAGTCGCCCCGGCCCACGTTGCCGGTGTTGATGGCCGCGCCGATGCCCGCCATCACACCGCAGCCGAGCAGTCCGGCGACGGCCGGGGAGACCTCGGGGTCGACCTTGGTGCACTGGCCGGCCGCGACGAGGGTCTTCTCGGCGAAGGCGCCGATGCCGAGCGCGGGGGTGAGTTCCTGCCCGGTGGAGGCGAGGGTCATCTTCTGCTTCGCGTTGTGGGTGTTGAAGCAGTACCAGGGGCGACCGCGCAGACAGGCCCGGCAATTCCCGCACACCGCACGCCAGTTGAGGATCACGAAGTCACCGGGCGCCACGTCGGTGACGCCCTCCCCCACCGACTCCACGACACCGGCGGCCTCGTGGCCGAGCAGGAAGGGGTAGTCGTCGGAGATGGCGCCCTGCTTGTAGTGCAGATCGGTGTGGCAGACCCCGCACGCCTGGATGTCCACGACGGCCTCGCCGGGGCCCGGATCGGGGATCACGATCGTCTCGATCCGTACCGGCTCGTCCTTCCCCGGTGCGACGACGCCGCGTACTTCCTGCGCCATGGTCAGGCCCCTTCCCGTCGGTGTTCCCATCGCCTCGACCCTACGCCACCCAGGGCCGCCGGGAGGGTTCCGCGAGGGCGTGGACCAGCGGGTTTCCCGGCACGAGCGAGGGCCGCCCGGTCGCGGACGGCCCTCAGGGGTACGGCTGTTCAGTTTCCGGTGCCCGCCGGCCCTAGAGGCCGGGGAGCAGTCCGGTGACGGGGGCGGCGAGGTCGGTGAGCTGGTGCAGTTCGTTCAGCCGGTTCAGCTCGCTCACCTGGTTCAGGCCGCGCAACTGCTCGCCGACGCGCGGGACCTGGCTCTGGGCCTGGGGCGGGAGTTCGCTGAGGGCGACGTCGTCCAGCACGGTCATCGGGTTGAGCTGCCCGCCCGCCGGTGCGCTCGCGTCGGCCGCGTTCGCCATGGGTGCGGCAAGGCCCGTGACACCGACGGCCAGACCGACGGCGGCGACGATGCGTCGTGTTGAGATCATGCCTTGAGCAACGCCCGTCCCCCCGCGCCGGACACGGGCGGTGGCCGTCGCTCACTCGTGAGGCGGACCCGGCCCCTTGCGTTTGCCGTCGCCGCCGGGGCGGAGGAGTCTCGGATGTGGGCCCCCGCGGTCCGCCGCCCGCCGGGCCGCGGGCGTACGAAGGAGGTCACCATGGGCAGCAGAAAAGACTCCGCCTTCACCACGGAGGCGCTGCGCGAGGCCATCGAGGCGGACTCCGGAGAGGGCCTGCTGGCGCTGTACGAGGACGACGCGCAGATCCGCGTCATCGACCAGGCCGACCAGCCGAGCCACCCCAAGGTGCTGCGCGGCCGGGGCGAGATCCAGGAGATGCTCGCGGACATCTACAGCCGCGACATGATCCACCGGCTCGACCAGTGCGTCATCGACGGCGACCACGCGGCGTTCACCGAGTCGTGCCAGTACCCGGACGGCAACAAGGTCTACGCCGAGTCGATGGTCACGCTGCGCGACGGCCGGATCTCGGACCAGATCCTCATCCAGGCATGGGACGAGTAGGCGCGAGGCTCGCGCGGGTCCAGGTCAGCTCCCGGCTGACCTGGACCTTCTCGGCGCGGCTGGGATCGGGCCCGCCGCCGGGCTCCCGGCACTCCGTACTGCCCCGGCCGGCCCGGCTGGCGCTGGCGCTGCTCCGGGTGGTGCGGCCCCGGCTGCCGCGTCGGCACCGCTGAGCGGGTCAGGTGGTCAGGACCATCCGGAAGCGGGCCTTGCCCGAGAGCATCTTCTGGAAGGCGGAGTCGACGTCGTCCAGCGGTACGGACTCGCTCATCGGGCGGATGCCGTGCAGCACGCTGAACTCCATGGTGTCCTGCACGTCCTGGGAGGTGCCGGAGGGGTGCCCCTTGACCTCGCGGCCGCCCATGAGGAGCTGGACCGGGCTGATGTCGAGCGGCTCCATGGTGGCGCCGATGACGACGAGCTGGCCGCGCGGGGCGAGGCCGTCCACGGTGGCGGACATGGCGTCGGAGTTCCCGGCGGTGGCCAGCACCACCTTGGCCCCGCCGAGCGCCTGGAGCGCCTCGGCGACCGGGGTGCCGGAGGTGCTGTCGATGTAGTGGTGCGCGCCCAGTTCGCGCGCGAAGTCCTCCTTCTCGGCGCCGCGCGCGATGGCGACGGTCTCGAAGCCCATCGCGGCCGCGTACTGCACCCCGAGGTGCCCGAGCCCGCCGACCCCGAGGACGGCGACCAGATCCCCGCCGGGCCGGGCGTCGGTGCGCCGCAGGGCGTTGAAGGTGGTGACGCCCGCGCAGGCCATGGGCCCGGCGTCGGCGGCGTCCAGTCCCTCGGGGATGCGGGCGAGCGCGTCGACGGGCACGATCACCTGCTCGGCGAAGCCGCCGTCGTAGGCCCAGCCGGGCACCTGGAGGCGGACGCAGGTGATGAAGTCGCCCTCGCGGCACGGCTTGCACCAGCCGCAGCTCCCGCCGAACCAGCCGACCGCGACCCGGTCCCCGACCTTCCAGTCCCGCTCCGCCGTGCCCTCCCCCAGCTCCGCGATCCGCCCGGCGATCTCGTGCCCGGCGACCTCGGGGAAGGAGATGCCGGGCAGGCCGCCCGCGACGAACATGGCGTCGCTGTGGCAGATCCCGCACGCCTCCACGGCGATCCGCACATGGCGGGGGCCCGGCTGCCGTACCTCCCGTTCGACCAGCTCGAAGCTGCCGCCGGGCTCTGTCACCTGCGCCACTCGATAGGTACTCATACGCCTCTCCGGAGAACGTCACGAAGGGCCCGGGCGGGCCCTCGCTCCAGCAGACCAGCAGTACCCCGATCGCGCGCGTCGACGCGGCGGGCTACGGAAGCGTGTGCGTGATGACGTCGGTGAGGGTGCCGTCCGCCACGGTGGCGGTCATGTACGTGGCGTGCGGCTGGCGCCGGCGGTCGGTCGGGGAGCCGGGGTTGAGCAGACGCGGGCCGCCGGGGGCGGTGGTGTCCCAGGGGATGTGGCTGTGTCCGAAGACCAGCACGTCGAGATCGGAGAAACGGGCGGCGCAGCGGGCCTCGCGGCCTCGGGTGGGCCCGGTCTCGTGGACCACGCCGAAGCGCAGGCCGCCCAGCTCGGCGTAGGCGATCTCGGGGAGCCGGGCGCGCAGGTCGGGGCCGTCGTTGTTGCCGTACACCCCGATCAGGCGGCGGCTTCCGGACTCCAGCAGGTCGAGGGTGGCGGTGTCGACCCAGTCGCCGGCGTGGAACACCACGTCCGCGTGCGGGAGTTCGGCGAGCAGGCGGTCCGGGAGCCGCTTGGCCCGCTTCGGCAGGTGGGTGTCGGACATCAGGAGAAGACGCACCTCTCCAGCGTAGGCAAGCGCAATAGACAGGTAAAACTGAACAGTCCGAACTGGACAGGCTGGGCTGAGACTCCTTACGGTGGCGTGCATGGTCCACATCTCCGGTTCGGCCGCCCGCGCGGCACGCGAGCTGCGGGTGGTGTTCAGCCGGCTGCGGCGCCGTATCCGTGAGGTGGCGCGGGACGCCGATCTCACGCCCCCGCAGGAGTCCGCGCTCTCCCTGGTCGGCAAGCACGGCGCGGCCACGGCGAGCGCGCTCGCGGCGGCGGAGGGCGTCCGTCCGCAGTCCATGGCGGCCACGCTCGCCGCGCTGGACCAGCAGGGACTGATCCGCCGCGCGCCCGACCCGGACGACGGCCGCCGTCAGCTCGTCACCCTCACCGAGGCGGGCCGCGCCCGTGTGGAGGGCAACCGGCAACTGCGCGAGGAGTGGCTGGCCCGCGCCTTCCAGGACCGGTTCACCGAGGAGGAGCGGGAGACGGTGCTGACCGCGCTGGAGCTGCTGGAGCGGCTGTCCCGCCCCTGAACACCGGGCCCCCTGCCCCCACACCTTTTCGAAAGGCCGACGCATGTCCGTCACCACGCTCGACCCCCGTACCGCCCTCGTCGTGATCGACCTCCAGGCCGGGATCACGGCGATGCCCGTCCAGCCGCACAGCGCCGCGGACGTGGTGGCCCGCAGCGCCGAGCTGGCCGACGCCTTCCGCGCCCGTGAGCTGCCCGTGGTGCTGGTCCGGGTCTCCTTCGCCGCCGACGGCGCGGACGCGGTGCCCGGCCGCACCGAGCGCCAGGCGCGCGGCCTGTCCTTCCCCGAGGGCTGGGACGTCATCGTGGAGGAGCTGACCGGGCACGCCGGGGACGTCCTGGTCACCAAGCACAACTGGAGCGCCCTGTTCGGCACCGACCTGGAGGTGCAGCTCCGCCGCCGGGGCGTCACGCAGATCGTGCTCACCGGCATCGCCACCAGCATCGGCGTGGAGTCCACCGCCCGTGACGCGTACGCGGCCGGGTACAACGTCACCCTGGCCACCGACGCCATGGCGGACGCCGACGCCGAGGCGCACACCAACAGCGTCGAGCGGATCTTCCCCCGCCTCGGGGAGAGCGGTACGACGGCGGAGATCCTCGAACTGCTGGCCAAGACCCACGCCTGAGCACGCCGGGACGGCCCGGCACCCGCGCGGGTGCCGGGCCCTTGCGTTGCCGCCGTCCGGTCAGTCCCCGGCGGCCGCCGCCCGTTCCACCTCGGCCTCGACCTCGGCGCGGGCCCGTCCGGTGTCGCGGGCGTACTCGCTGAGCGCGGTCTGCACATCGCGGGCCAGGTCGCGCCAGGCGCGCAGGGCCGTCTCGTACGTGCCGGACTGCGCGCCGGTCATCGCCCGCTCGGCCGGGGGCCCGTAGGTGTCCCGCAGCTCGTCGACCATGGCGTGTGCCGCGGCCGCCGCGCGCTGCTTCTGGACCAGTTCTTCGAAGGTGTGTGCCACACCAACCGACCCTAGGCACGCCGGGCGAACCCGCCACTCGGGGCCGCCGTCCGCGCCGTCCGCCGGGGCCCTTCTTCGGGCGTCGTCGCCCGGCTCGTCAAGGTCTCTCATCCCCCACCCGTCCCTCACACCTCGTCCGTCACCAGCTCCGCCCACACCTGCTTGCCGCCGCTGACCGGGACGGTGCCCCAGGCGTGCGAGACCGCCTCGACCAGCAGGATGCCCCGGCCGCCGGTGGCCTCCCAGCCGACACTGGTCGGCTTGAGGGGTCCGCGCGGCGAGGAGTCGGTGACCGCGATGCGCAGCCGGTGGCCCACCAGGCTCAGGTCGAGCCGCACCTGCCCCTCGGTGTGCACGAGGGCGTTGGTGACCAGCTCGGACACGACGAGCAGCGCGGTGTCGGCGGTGTCCCTCGGCAGCTCCCAGGCGCGCAGGGTGCGGCGGACGAAGCGCCGGGCGTGCCGTACCGCCTCCGGGACCCGCCACACGCTCCAGCTCTCGCGGCGCGGGCGTACGGCCATGCCGTCGTAGCGGACCAGCAGCAGCGCCACGTCGTCGCCCCGGTGGGCGCCCGCGAGCAGGGCGTCGGCGGTCTGGCCGAGGTGGGCGGGGTCGGCGGCGGCGAGGTCGCGGGCGAGCCGCTCCATGCCGGCGTCGAGATCGGTGCCGGACGACTCGACCAGGCCGTCGGTGGTGAGCGCGAGGACCGTGCCGGGCTTGAGTTTCAGCGGGGTCATCGGGTACTCCGCCCGGGTGAGCACCCCGAGCGGCGGTCCGCCCTCGACCTCGACGGTCTCGGTGCTGCCGTCCGGGTGGCGCAGCACCGGTTGCGGGTGCCCGGCGCGTGCGCAGAGGGCGGTGCCCTGTTCCATGTCGATGTCGACGTAGACGCAGGTGGCGAAGAGGTCGGTCTCCATGTCGAGGAGCAGCCGGTTGGCGTGGGCGACGACCACGTCGGGCGGGTGGCCCTCGGCGGCGTAGGCGCGCAGGGCGGTGCGCATCTGGCCCATCAGGGTGGCGGCGCCCGCGTTGTGGCCCTGGACGTCGCCGATGACGAAGGCCACGTGGTTGTCGGCGAGCGGGATCACGTCGTACCAGTCGCCGCCGACCTCCAGGCCCTCGGTGGCGGGGAGGTAGCGGGCGACGGCCTCGGCGCCGGGCAGCAGGGGCAGCCGGTGGGGCAGCAGGGTGCGCTGGAGCATGCCGACGAGTTCGTGCTCGGCGTCGAAGGCGTGGGCACGCCGGAGGGCCTGGCCGGCGAGGGCGGCGCAGGCGGTGAGCAGGGCGCGTTCGTCGGGGGCGAACTCGTGCGGGCGGTCCCAGCCGATCAGGCAGGCCCCGGCCATCCGCCCGCCCGCGGGCAGCGGCAGTACCGCGAGGCCGCCGGGGCCGACTCCGGCGAGGCCGGGTTCCAGGGCGGAGCCGGCGGGCCAGATGTGGGCGCGGCCGTCGCGCAGCGCGGCGGCGAGCGCGGGCATGGCGCGTACGGGCGCGTCGGGCCACTCCCCGCGCCACTCGGCCCGCCAGAGTTCGGGCCACGCCTCGGGTTCGGGCGGGTCGAGGACGGTGACGACGAGGCGGTCGTTCTCCAGTTCGGCCAGGGCGATACGGTCGGCGCGCAGCGGCTTGCGCAGGGCGTCGACGACGGCGTGCCCCACGTCCTTGACGGTGCCCGCGGTGGCGAGGTCGGCGGCGAGGCGCTGGACGCGGGCCACGTCGGTGACGTCGGAGCGGAGTTTGGTGGCGTCCGCCACGGTGCCGACGAGCCGGGCGGGCCTGCCCTCCCCGCCGGGCAGCGGCCGCCCGCGCAGCCGGAGCCAGCGGGGCACCCCGGAGGGCTGGCGGACGCGGAACTCCAGTTCGCGCTCGTCCAGGGACATGTGGTCGGGCTCCACCACCGACATCAGCGCGGGCAGGTCCTCGGGGACCGTGAGACCGAGCAGCGTCTCCACCTTGCCGTCGAAGTCGTCGCGCCCTATGCCGAAGAGCCGCAGGATCTCGTCGCCGACCTCCACCCGGCCGGTGTCCATGGCGAGGCTGAAGGCGTCGGCGGCCGGTTCGTGGGGGTCGGCCGGGCCGGGCTCGGGGACGGTGACGGCGCGGGCGATCAGCTCCAGCGCGGCCCGCTCCCCGGCGTCGAACCCCTCGGGCCGCTCCGCGACCGCCAGCAGCGAGCCGCCGCCCGGCCCGGCGAGCGGCAGGACGGCGAGGGAGAAGTCGGGTGCGGGGGTACGGCGGCCCTCGGCGCGGCCGGCGACTTCGTCGGGGCCGAGCCAGAGGGGGCGCCCGGAGCGGTGCACCTCGGCGACCGGGGTGCCGCCGTCGGCGGGGTAGCCCTCGCGCAGGCCGTACAGCGAGCCGGGCAGTCCGACGGACTCGGCCAGGCACAGCACGGCGGGGTCGTCACCGGGGGCGTACACGGCGGCGAAGGAGGCGCCGGCGAGGACGAGGGCCTGTTCCAGGACGCGGCGGAGCCGGTCGGAGGAGGCGGGCGCGGCCATGAGTGTGGCGAGGACGTGCTCGGCACGCCCGGCTCCCGTCCTGCGCACCGCAGCACCCTCGCTCGCCACGTTGGCCATTACAGCGCGTGCGGGCGCGCGGCGCAGCCCCTGTGCACCGACCGCGCGCGGTTTTTCCCTACCGCGCGATCGGCCCGAAAGCCTCCCGGGTGCGCGTATCGGCCTTTTCCGTCGCCCGGCATGAGCGGTGTCGGGGCGGGGTACTCGGCGTATCCCCAGAAGTGGGACTCGTCCGCAGGCCGGGGCGCGAGGGCCGTACGAGGAGGTGGTCGGCGTGTCCGACACGCCGGACTCCGCGCGGGAACCCCCGGGGCCCGGGCGGCCGCTGCTCTCGGTCGCCCTGGCGACGATGATGGAGGACGTGGGCGCGCACTCGGGCGCGGTCTACCTGCTGCGGCCGGACGTGCCGGTGCTGGAGATGGCGGTGATGGCGGGCCTGCCCAGGGCGTTCGCCGCGCCCTGGGAACGGGTCGGGGTGAGCGCCCCGATCCCGGTCGCGCAGGCCGTGCGGCAGCGGCGCCCGGTGTGGGTCGGCGGCGGCGAGGAGATGGCGCGCCGCTTCCCGCGCATCGCGGTGGTGCTGCCGTACCCCTTCGCGCTGGCGGCGCTGCCGCTGGCGACGGACGACGCGGTGCTCGGCTCGGTGTTCGTGACCTGGCCGGCGGGGCACGGTCCGGAGCTGACCGAGCGGGAGCGGACGCTGCTCGCGGCGGGGTGCGAGCGGCTGACCCGGCTGCTGGCGCGGGCGTCGGCCGAGAACCAGCCGCTGGGCCCCGAGCACGATCTGGTGACGACGCCGGACGCGGCCGTGGCGGACACGCCGGGTCCGGTGGAGGCGGCCCGGATGGTGGCCCGGCTGCCGTACGGGCTGGTGTCGCTCGACCTGCACGGCCGGATCGGCCATGTCAACGCGGCCGCCGCCGAGCTCCTCGGCCGTCCCCCCGCCGAACTGCTGGGCACGCTGCCCTGGGTGTCGGTGCCGTGGCTCAACGACCCGCTGTACGAGGACCGTTACCGGGCCGCGCTGATCAGCCGCCGTCCGACCTCGTTCGTGGCGCTGCGGCCGCCCGGCCACTGGCTGTCCTTCCGGCTCTATCCGGGCAGCACCGGGGTGAGCGCGCGCATCACCCGGGTGCGGGCGCTCACCGAGCGCACCGGTGTACCGGCCGGGGCGCGGCCGCACCGGCTGGTGACGATCTCGCGGCTGCTGAGCCTGACGGGGGCGCTGACCGAGGCGGTGGCGGTGGACGATCTGGTCCAACTGGTGGCGGACGAGGTGGGTCCGGCGGTCGGCAGTCATGCGCTGATGTTGCTCGCCGCCGAGGAGGGGCGGATGCGGGTGCTCGGGCACCGCGGCTATCGGGACGAGCGGGTGGCAGGTTGGTTCGACGGGATACCGCTGAGCGAACGGACCCCGGGAACCCAGGCGTTGAGCAGTGGAGTACCCGCGTTCTTCGAGTCGCTGGAGCAGTTGGAACGGCTGTACCCCGTGCGCCGCGAGTCCCGTGACGGCTTCGCGGCCTGGGCCTTCCTGCCGCTGGTCGCCTCCGGGCGCCCGGTGGGGACGTGCGTCCTGGCGTACGCGGAGCCGCACTCCTTCCCCACCGAGGAGCGGGCGGTGCTGACCAGCCTCGGCGGGCTGATCGCCCAGGCGCTGGAGCGGACGATGCTGTACGACGCCAAGCACCGCCTCGCGCACGGGCTCCAGGAGGCGCTGTTGCCGCACTCGCTGTCCCCGCCGCCCGGCATCGAGGCGGCCGCGCGCTATCTCCCGGCGACGCGGGGCATGGACATCGGCGGAGACTTCTACGACCTGGTGCCGACCCGGCCGCAGGCGTCCGCCGTGATCGGCGACGTCCAGGGGCACAACGTGAAGGCGGCGGCGCTGATGGGTCAGATCCGTACCGGCGTGCGCGCGTACAGCGCGGTGGGGCAGGCGCCGGGCGAGGTGATGGACAGCATCAACCGGCTCCTGATCGACCTGGGCACCGAGTTGTTCGCCAGTTGCCTCTACCTCCGCCTCGACCCCGCGCACGGCCGGGCCGTCATGGCGCGGGCGGGTCATCCGCCGCCGCTGCTCCGGCGTCCGGACGGGCGGGTACGGGTGCTGGACCTGGCCGGGGGCCCGCTGCTCGGCATCGACTCGGAGGCGGCGTACCCGACGACGGAGGTGACGCTGGCGCCGGGCTCGGTGCTCGCCCTTTATACGGACGGCCTGGTGGAGTCGCCCGGTGTGGACATCGAGGAGGCGCTGATCGACCTGGGCGCGCTGTTCTCCGAGGTGGGTGACGGTCCGCTGGAGGAGCTGGCGGACGCGCTGGTCCGGCACGGGACGGCGGGCCGGGACCGGGTGGACGACGTGGCGGTGCTGTTGCTGCGGGCGCGGGACGGAACGTGAGCGCCCGGCGCGCGGCGGGTCCGGCCCCTCCGCCGAAGGGCCGGACCCGCCGGGTCGGTTGAAGGAGGTTCAGCCGCGCCGGCCACCGCGGTGGTGCTCGGTGCCCGTCTCCTGGGCGGCACCGGTGTCGTCACCCGCGCCGGCCTGGTCGTCGGCACCCGCACCGGCGCCGGCCTGGTCGTCGGCGGGGCCGCCGATCTGGTCGCCGCCCGCCTGGTCACCGCCACCGGCCTGGTCGCCCGCACCGGCCTGGTCTCCGGCGCCCGCCTGGTCGCCCGCGCCCGCCTGGTCGTCACCGGCACCGGCACCCGCGCCCGCGCCTCCGTCGCCGAGGGTCGCGCCCGTGGCCGCGAGGGCGGCGGTGACCGGCTGGAAGAAGGTCTCGCCGCCGCTGGTGCAGTCGCCGCTGCCGCCGGAGGTCAGGCCGATCGCCGCGCCCTCCTGCGTGAACAGCGAGCCGCCGCTGTCGCCGGGCTCGGCGCACACATCGGTCTGGATGAGCCCGGTGACGGTGTCGACGCCGTTGGGGTCGGTCTCGCTCTGGAAGTTCACGGTGGCGTCGAGGCCGGTGACCTGCCCGTTGCGCAGCCCGGTGGTGGAGCCCATACGGAACACGGTGGAGCCGACGGTGGCCTCCGCGGCCTGGGTGATCGCCACGATCTGGCCGTTGCCCGCGTTGACCTCGCTGGGCGCCTGGGTCGCCGGGTCGTCGTACTTGACGAGGGAGAAGTCGCCCTCACCGGGGAAGGTGGCCTGGTCGACGGTGGCGATGGGCTGCCCGGTCTGGGAGTCGGACCACTCCTTGGCCGCGACCCCGCAGTGACCGGCGGTCAGGAAGGCGGGGCTGCCGTCGGAGGCGGTGACGTTGAAGCCGAGGGAGCAGCGGACGCCGCCGCCCTGCGCCTGGGAGAAGATCGCGTCGCCGCCGGAGACGAAGGTCTTGAAGGTGCCGCCGGTCTTCTTCAGCGTGGCCGTGCCGGAGCCGAGACCGTCGACGGTGGACTCCAGCCGGTCCCACTTGGCGCCGGTCACCGTGGAGTCGGCGCTGACGATCACCTTGTTGGTGCGCGGGTCGACGGCCCAGGCGGTACCGGGGATGGCGGCCTTGGTCCGCAGGGTCTTCGCGGCGGACTGGAGGTCGGCGGTGCTGTTCTCCACCTGCCGTACGACGGCGCCCGCACTCTTCGCACGTGCGACGGCGGCACCGTCACCGACCGCGTTGACGACGAGCTGCCGCTTGGCGCTGTCGTAGTAGGCGCCGGCGAACTGGCCGCCGAGGGACTGCTTCAACCGGGCGGCGAGCGTGGTCGCGTCGGTGGCCTTGAGGGTCCTCGCGGTGCCCGCCGCCGCCGTGTCCTTGTCCTGGGACGCGTTGGCGTTGGGCAGCAGCAGGGCCGCCGCTCCGAGCGCCGCGACACCGCCGACCGCTATCGCGGCCTTCCTCTTGGGCATGCGCTTGTGACTCAACTTCTCGACCTCCTGGGTGCGGGGGTCTGCCGCTGTCGGGCAGTTCGTAGGGGGTGCCGGCTGGCCACAGGTACGGGCGGCCCGCCCGGTGCGTTCAATCCCGATTGCCAACTTCGTTGCGCGGGTGGGGAATCAGCCACGACGGCACCCCTCCTGACGCGCCGCCAACTCGCTCACCGCGCGTCACGGCCGAGTCGCCCTGCGTCCAACACCGGGAGCGGAATCCCCGCTTCAGGGAATCTGCACATCCCGCACCCAGGCAGGGCACGGACCGCGGGGTCCGCGCACCGGCGCGCATGTCCCGGACACGCCTTTGGAGAGGTGTGCCGGATTCGCGTTACCGCCGGTAGTGGAGACGGCGCGTCGAATGCGCGTGGAATGTGAAGGAGAACCACTCACAGCGTGCGCGCCTCTGCACGAATGAACCCCACCCTGCACCGAACTCGCTGGTGAGAGCCCTGAGCAAGTGGATGCGGGCGTGACGGGCGTGCTTTGATCCATCGCATCGCAGGAACCGCCCCACGGCTGCCGGAGACGGCGGCCGGAAGGTCTGGAACTCCTCGCGGTCGCGGCCGTCATCTGTCCCCAGAGGGGGCCGCTCCCCCCTTGTGAAGACCCATACGAAGGGAAGTTCCATCATGAACTCCACCCCCCGTGTCGAGACCGTCGAGATCTCGGACGCCGAGCTGGACAACGTTTCCGGCGGCCTGTCCGTGAACGCCCTCTCCACCGTGACCGGCGCCGTCAACGGCATCGCCCCGGTTTCCGGCCTGGTGGACACCGCCGTCGGCACCGTCGAGGGTGTCACCGGCCTCAACACGGCCCCGGTCACCGGCCTGGTCGCCGGTCTCTGACCGCACCTCGGTGTCACCGAGAGTCCCGGACCCCCTCGCGGGTCCGGGACTCTCGGGCGTCCCGAAACATTTCCGTGCCGTCGTCTCTCCTCGGGTGAGGGAAGTTCCGTGCAGTTCCGCCAACAGGCCCTCGCCAAGCTCCAGTCGCCGGAGGATCTCGACCTCCCGGTGCGGCTGGCACGCCCGCAGGGATGGCTCGTGCTGGGCATCACCGTCGTCGTGATGGCGGCCGCCTCGGTGTGGGCGGTGACCGGTTCGGTCGCCTCCACCGTGAGCGCCCCGGCCATCCTCAACCACGGCCAGGGCAGTTACGTCCTCCAGAGCCCCGTGGCCGGGCAGGTCACCGGTGTGCTCGCCCGGCAGGGGCAGCGGCTGCCCGCGAACGCCCCCGTGCTCAAGGTCCGTACCGCGCAAGGCGATTCGGTGATCCGTACCGTCGCCGCGGGCCGGATCACCGCGCTGGCCGCGACCATCGGGCAGATCGTGCAGACCGGCGCCGATGTGGCCGCCGTGGAGAAGATCGCGCACGACTCCGACCCGCTGTACGCGACGGTGTACGTGCCCGCCGAGAACGCGGCCTCGATCCCCGCGCACGCCACGGTCGACCTGACCGTGTCCTCCGTACCGGCCGAGCGCTACGGCGTGCTGCGCGGCAGGGTGAAGTCGGTGGACCGCACGGCGCAGACCCCGCAGTCGATCGGGGCGTTCCTCGGCGACAGCCAGCTCGGCAAGCAGTTCACCAGCAAGGGCCGCCCGGTCGCCGTCCTCGTCACGCTCGACAAGTCGTCCTCCGCGAAGAGCGGTTACCGCTGGTCGTCGGCCGGCGGGCCGC
The DNA here is from genome assembly GCF_055562575.1 of Streptomyces sp. NPDC018263. Classification (NCBI taxonomy): domain Bacteria; kingdom Bacillati; phylum Actinomycetota; class Actinomycetes; order Kitasatosporales; family Streptomycetaceae; genus Streptomyces; species Streptomyces sp. NPDC018263. The sequence goes on along the minus strand of NZ_JBVHFA010000002.1, from coordinate 596,728 downwards.
CGTTCGCGCTCGACTCCATGACCCTGGCCTCCGGCGCGGTCCATCTGAGCGACCAGCGCCCGATCGATTGGCTGCTCCCGTGACCGCCCCGACCGAGACCGCGCAGGAGAACCGCGGCCGCAGACGGGCCGCTCCGCCCCGCCGCCCGGTGCCCAGGCCCCGTGGCGGCACGGTCCGTACGCCCACCGTGCTCCAGATGGAGGCCGTCGAGTGCGGCGCCGCCTCCCTCGCCATGGTGCTCGGCCACTACGGCCGCCATGTCCCGCTGGAGGAGCTCCGCATCGCCTGCGGTGTCTCCCGCGACGGCTCGCGCGCGAGCAACCTGCTGAAAGCGGCCCGGAGTTACGGACTGACCGCCAAGGGCATGCAGATGGACCTCGCGGCGCTCGCCGAGGTGCGCGCCCCGGCCATCCTGTTCTGGGAGTTCAACCACTACGTCGTCTACGACGGCATGGGCCGCCGCTTCGGCCGGCGCGGGGTGTACATCAACGACCCCGCCAAGGGCCGCCGGTTCGTGCCCATGGAGGAGTTCGACGGCAGCTTCACCGGTGTGGTGCTGGTCCTGGAGCCCGGCGACGGCTTCACCAAGGGGGGCCGCAAGCCCGGTGTGCTCGGCGCGATGCCCGCCCGGCTGCGCGGCACGGCGGGCACCCTGCCCGCGGCGGTGCTGGCGAGCCTGCTGCTGGTCGCGGTGGGCGCGGCGGTGCCCGCCCTGAGCCGTACCTATATCGACATGTTCCTGATCGGCGGCCAGACCTCGCTGCTCGGCGTGCTGTTCGCGTCGATGGCGACCTGTGTGGCGCTGACCCTGGTGCTGACCTGGCTCCAGCAGGCCAACCTGCTGCACGGCCGGATCATCTCCTCCACCCTGTCCAGCGCCCGCTTCCTGCGCCATCTGCTGCGGCTGCCGGTCACCTTCTTCTCCCAGCGCTCCCCCGCCGACCTGGTGCAGCGCCTGCAGTCCAACGACCAGGTCGCCGAGACCCTGGCCCGCGACCTCGCGGCGGCGGGCGTGGACGCGATCGTGGTCGTGCTGTACGCGGTGCTGCTGTACACCTACGACCCGCAGCTCACCTTCGTCGGTATCGGTGTGGCGCTGCTGAACATCGTGGCGATGCGGCTGGTGATCCGGCTGCGCGCCACCCGTACCGCGAAGCTGCGGGCGGACACCGCGCGGCTGACGAACACCTCGTACACCGGGCTCCAGCTCATCGAGACGATGAAGGCGACCGGCGGGGAGGACGGGTACTTCCGCAAGTGGGCCGGGCAGCACGCGGCGACGCTGGAGGAGCAGCAGAAGCTGGGGGTGCCGAGCGCCTGGCTGGGCGTGGTCGCGCCGACGCTGGCCACCTTCAACAGCGCGCTGATCCTGTGGATCGGCGGCCTCAGGGCGGTCGAGGGGCACATCTCGGTCGGCCTGCTGGTGGCGTTCCAGGCGCTGGTGGCCCGCTTCACCGCGCCGCTCACCCGGCTCAACGGCGTGGCGGGCCGCATCCAGGACTTCGCGGCCGACGTGGCCCGGCTGAAGGACGTGGAGAACTTCCAGGCCGACCCGCTGTACGCGCGTCCCGGCGGCGCCGATTCCACCCGCAGGCTGCGCGGGCACGTCGAGCTGGAGGGCGTCACCTTCGGCTACAGCCCGCTGGACAAGCCGCTGCTGACCGGCTTCGACCTCACGGTGGGGCCGGGTCAGCAGGTGGCCCTGGTGGGCGGTTCGGGCAGCGGCAAGTCGACGGTGTCCCGGCTGATCTCGGGCCTGTACACGCCGTGGGAGGGCGTGATCCGGATCGACGACCGCAGGCTGGAGGACATCCCGCGCGGCGCGCTCGCCGCCTCGGTGTCCTTCGTCGACCAAGACGTGTTCCTCTTCGAGGGCTCGGTCCGCGACAACGTGGCGCTGTGGGACCCCTCGATCCCGGACGAGGCGGTGGAGGAGGCGCTGCGGGACGCGGCGCTGTACGACGTGGTGGCCCGCCGGCCGGGCGGAGTGCACAGCAAGGTCGAGCAGGACGGCCGCAACTTCTCCGGCGGCCAGCGCCAGCGGCTGGAGATCGCGCGGGCGCTGGTGCGCCGCCCCAGCATCCTGGTGCTGGACGAGGTGACCAGCGCGCTGGACGCGGAGACGGAGCTGACGGTGATGGACAACCTGCGCCGCCGCGGCTGCGCCTGTGTGGTGATCGCCCACCGGCTGTCCACGGTCCGCGACAGCGACGAGATCGTGGTGCTCCAGCACGGCACGGTCGTGGAGCGGGGCAGGCACGAGGAGCTGGTGGCGCGCGGTGGCGCGTACGCGGCGCTGGTCAGGGAGCGGTGAGATGACGTCCACGCACGACAGTGATCTGGTGCTGGGCGCCCTCGGCTCGCTGGGTACGCGGGTCGACTGCGCCGGGCTGAACCGGCTGGATCTCGAGGGACCCCAGGTGCTCTGGCTGGTGGCGGCCGGCGCGCTCGACCTGTTCGCGGTGGACGCCGCCGAGCAGGGCCACTGGCACCACCTGGGCCGGGTGGAGGCGGGCGCGCTGCTGCTCGGCCCGGTCGCCGGGCCCCAGCACACGCTGGTGGCCCGCCCGGTGCGGGACTGTGTGGTGCACCGGGTGAACCTGCGCGAGCTGTACCAGGGCGCGCACACCGAGACCTGGTCCTACGACGAGTACGGCAACCCGCAGTACGTCCCGCCCGCCACCAGCCCGCTGGAGTACGCCCTCGCGCTCGGCGTCGGCCGGGGCCTGTCGGTGCTGTTCCAGGCGCCGCTCACCGAGGACCGGTCGGTGGCGCCGTCGGACGACGACGTGTTCTGGATGCAGGTGCCGCCGGGCAGCGCGCAGTACGGCTCGGTGTACGGGGCGGAGGCGGCGGCCGACCTGCTGATGGACCCGGCGCTGTGGCAGAGCCTGGTCGACCAGCAGTACCGGCTGCTGACCGCGCTGGACCGCTGGATCGAGCAACTAGAGCGCACCCACGAGACGCGGGCGGCGGCCGGCATCAAGGCCGGTGAGGCGGTACGCGCCCAGGCCGACCAGACGTTGCTCGCCTCCATCGGCAAGCGCTCGCGGCAGCGGACCACCGCGGCCGACGCGGACGCCGGGTACGCGGCCTGCAAGCTGGTCGCGCAGGCGGCCGGGATCACGCTGGCCGACCCGGCGCGCGGGATCGGCGAGAGCGAGCGGCTGGACCCGGTGGAGCGGGTGGCGCTGGCCTCACGGGTCCGGGTCCGGGCGGTACGGCTGGAAGGCCGCTGGTGGCGGGAGAACGTGGGCCCGCTGGTCGGTCACCGGGCGTTGTCCGGGGCGCCGGTGGCGCTGCTGTGGCGGCGCGGCGGCTACGTGGCCGTCCAGCCGGCGAACGGCCGGGAGACGCCGGTGGAGAAGGCGAACGCGGAGGAGTTCGAGCCGCGCGCGGTGATGTTCTACCGGCCGCTGCCCGAGAAGCGGCTCGGCCCGCTGGGCCTGCTCCGGTTCAGCCTGGGCGGCACCCGGAACGACCTGCTGAACCTTCTGCTCGCGGGCCTGGTCACGGTGGCGATCGGCGCGCTGGTGCCGATCGCCACCGGCAAGGTGCTCGGCGAGTACGTGCCGCAGGCGCGGGAGAACCTGATCGCTCAGGTCTGTCTCGCGGTGATGCTCAGCGGGGTGGTGTCGGCGGCGTTCACGCTGCTGGAGAACCTCACCATCCTGCGGCTGGAGGGGCGGATCGAGGGATCGCTGCAACCGGCGGTCTGGGACCGGCTGTTGCGGCTGCCGACCCGGTTCTTCAGCGGGCGGTCCACCGGTGAGCTGGCGAGTGCCGCGATGGGCATCAGCTCGATCCGGCGGCTGCTGGCGGGCGTCGGCCCGGTGGTGGCGCAGTCGGTGACGGTCGGCGCGATGAACGTCGGCCTCCTCCTCTACTACAGCGTGCCGATGGCGATGGCCGCGATCGCGATGCTGCTGGTGATCGGCGCCGTCTTCACGGGGCTCGGGCTGTGGCAGGTGCGCTGGCAGCGGCGCCTGGTGACCCTCGGCAACAAGCTGAACAACCAGGCGTTCCAGACCCTGCGCGGCCTGCCCAAGCTGCGGGTGGCGTCGGCGGAGAACTACGCCTACGCCGCCTGGGCCGGTGAGTTCGCGCGCAGCCGGGAGCTCCAGCAGAAGGTCGGCCGGATCAAGAACCTCAGCTCGGTGCTGGGCGCGGTCTATCTGCCGGTGTGCACGCTGGTGATGTTCATGCTGCTGGCGGGGCCGGCGAAGGGCTCGATGTCGGCGGCGTCGTTCCTCACCTTCAGCACGGCGGTGACGATGGTGCTGACCTCGGTCACCCAGTTGACCGGCGCCTTCGTGTCGGCGGTGGCGGCGCTGCCGCTGTTCGAGGAGCTGCGCCCGGTGCTGGACGCCACTCCGGAGGTGCGGGCGGGCAGCACCCGGCCCGGTCCGCTGACCGGCGCGCTGGAGGCCCGCCGTCTGTCGTTCCGGTACTCGGACGACGGCCCGCTGGTGCTGGACGATGTGTCCTTCGCGGTGCGGCCGGGCGAGTTCGTCGCGGTGGTCGGCCCGAGCGGCTGCGGCAAGTCGACCCTGCTGCGCCTGCTGATCGGCTTCGACAAGCCGGTCTCCGGCAGCGTGCTGTACGACGGCCAGGATCTCGGCGCGCTGGACCAGTCGGCGGTGCGGCGGCAGTGCGGGGTGGTGCTCCAGCACGCGCAGCCGTTCAACGGTTCCATCATGGACGTGGTCTGCGGCACCGAGCCGTACACGCCGGAGGAGGTCATGGCGGCGATCGAGCTTGCGGGCCTGGCGGAGGACGTGCGGCGGATGCCGATGGGGCTGCACACGATCGTGGCCGGGAGCGGTGCGGTCTCCGGTGGTCAGCGTCAACGGCTGATGATCGCGCAGGCGTTGATCCGCCGGCCGCGCATCCTCTTCTTCGACGAGGCGACCAGCGCCCTGGACAACGACACCCAGCGCACGGTCATCGAGTCCACCCGCAAGCTGAACGCGACCCGGGTCGTGATCGCCCACCGGCTGTCCACCGTGATGGACGCGGACCGGGTGGTGGTGATGGAGGACGGCAAGGTGATCCAGCAGGGCACGCCTGCGGAACTGCTCGCCGACACCGGCGGCCGGCTGCACGAGCTGGTGCGCAGGCAGATGGCGTAAGCGGGGATGTGCCGCTTCCCGGCGAGGCCCCCCACGGGCCTGGCCGGGAAGCGGCTGTGGGTCCGGAAGGCGGCGGCCCCACTCCGCCACACCCTCCCGGTACGGGATCGCCGGTCGCTCCGCCTCAGGGGCCGCACTCCCCAGTCGCGAAAACCGACCCTGCGGCACGGAGCCCGTGCGATCCCGGTCTAGAACGCGAAGACGCTGCTGTCGAGCGCGTCCTTCGCGCAAGCGTTGCCGAACGTGCGCTCGTAGGCGACCCGCTGACCCTGCCAGACACCCTGGACGGTGACGACCACGGGGTCGTAGAGCCGGGTGCAGCGCACCTCGGGGCGGACCTTCAGGGCGGTGAAGTCGCCCCCCACTCCGCGCAGTTCGGCGCAGGCGGCGGCTGCCGCGGGGTGGGTGCCGGTGGCCGTGGGCGCGCAGCTCAGGGTGACGGCGCGTTCCGGGGTGACCGTGGTCGCGCCGTCGCCGTGCCCGGTGGTGAGGACCAGTGCCGAGGGCGCGTACAGGGAGGCCGGCGCGGCTACGGCGGAACCGGTCAGGGGTCCGCAGACGGCGGCGGCGGTGAGGCCGAGGGCCGCGGCCCAGCGCGCGGTGTTCCGCATGGTGTGCATCCTTCCGCTCGATTGAGGGTGTGCCGCCCGTTGCCCGGTGGGGCGCCGCGACGGCGAGCGCCACTCTGCCGAGTCCGCAGCCGGAACACACATCCCACCCATGACTTTCAGTAACATTGCGTATTGAATCAGTGGCGCGAAGTCACGGAATTCGAACACGTCGGCCCCTCAACGCCGGGCTTTCCGAACACCCGGATCGGCCCGATGGCCGGAACTCACCGCTTGAGCAATCGGCCTGAAACATTCCGCCCGCCCGCGCCGGGGCCGCTTTCACGATCCGCCCCTGACACCTTCACGATTCCTCGCGTTCGCACGGGTTTCGCCGGGGCACGCGGGCGGGCGAACCCTCCATCGGGCGGCCGGAGGTGGACGAGACATCCTTCGGCCCGCCGTGCCGATCCGGCCGCACCGTCGGCAGGGTGTCAGTCGGGCTTGCTCAGCAGGCGGGTGACCTCCTCCCCCGTCGCCGGGGTGAGGCGCCCCTCGCACTCCAGGCCGAGGGTGCGGGCCAGCTCCGCGCCCTGGAGGTCGACCAGGGCCTCCGCGAGCTCCGCGAAGGACGCCGCCGCCGTACGGCCGCGTACGGCACCGGTCGCCACCGTGGCCGCGCCGACCAGTGCGGCGGGCCACCACCACACGGCCAGCAGCAGGTAGGCCGAACCCCAGGCCGTGAGCCGGGCGGCGGCGCTCAACGCATCGCGCGCGGTGCCGAGTTCGGCGCGGGTGCTGTCGGGGGCGAGCAGCCAGAGGTGTGGCCAGGCGGCGGTCAGGTCCAGGCGGTACGCCCGCCACACGCGCCGGTCCGGAGTGGTGACCCGGTCCCCGGTCCAAAAGGGATGGCGCGGCGCGACCAGGCCGATCTCGTTGCGCCGGACGTAGAGCGCCTCCGCCGCCGCCGCCAGGGCGTCCGCGTCGGCCGCGCCGCCCAGCCGGGCCCGGCCGGCCGCGACCAGGGCCGTACGGTAGGCGGCGTCGGCGGCCCGCCATCCGCGCGCCCGGCGTTCCGTCAGCCACCGCGTCAGCGGGCCGCGCGGACCCGTCAGCCAGACCCGCTCGACCAGCGCGCCCGCCGCCTGCACTCCGGTGCCCGTCAGCGCGGCCCCGGCCAGCACCGCGACCGCGCACACCACGAGCACGCCCGCGCTGTGCGCGCCCGGCGCGGCGGCGAGGGCGTCGAGGCGCTCGCCCAGCCGCCCGGTGTCCCGCCAGTGCCGCTGGCCGAGGGTGACGGCGGTGGCCAGCGCGACGAGGTACACCAGGCCGGGAACGGCCAGCAGGGCGAGCCAGCGTTCGGCCAGCTTGCCGCCGAGCGCGTTGAGGAAAGCGGTCACGGGCGCAGCCTGATCTCCCGCAGCGGCCGCCCCAGGATCAGGCACCGCGCCGGGCTCTCGGACTCCGGTGCCTCGACACGGGCGCAGCCGCCGCCCGGACACGCCAGGACGTGCAGCAGGGGGTGTCCGGCGCCGGGGAACCGCTGATAGACGGGCGGGGTGTCCGTGCGGTACGAGCCGAGGCCCGCCGTGTGGCCGGCGGCCAGCAGGAGGTCCTCCAACTCGTCGAAGGCGTCCTCCAGTTCCTCCGGCGAGCGTCCGCCACGTACCTCGGTGGTGATGTGGTCGATCAACCGGCTTCCTTCGGGGCCGAGTTCGGGTGTCCGCTCGGTCAACCGATGACAGAGGGCCGCCAGCCGTTCATGGCCCGGACCGCCGTACCCCTCGTCGTCGAGCCCGCTCATCGCCGTACCTCCCTGGACCAGCCGACCGGCGACTCAGCATAACGAGGACGGCGGGCGGACCACTTGGGTAAAATCGGGCTCCGGGTCTTCAGAGCCCATGGCGTCACACACGGGGGCCGGTCATGTCGGACGCGCAGGGAGCCGCTGGGCACGCGCTCCGCCAAGTCGCCGCGCTCATCGACGAGTTCCATCGAACGGGTGACCGCCGCCCGCTGGACAGCGCGGTCGGGATCTGCCGGGAGGCACTCCGCGCGGCGCCACCCGACGGCCCCGTACACACCGAGTGCCGGGCGGGACTGCGCAGCACCCTGGTCATGCGCTGGTCGGCGTTCCGCGACCGCCGGGACCTGGACGAGTCCATCAGCGAGGGACAGGCGCTCACGGCGGGCCCCGCACCGGACGAGCAGGACTTCCGCCTGCTGGGCCGCATGCTGGCCGACCGCCACGAACTCACCCGAGAGCCGGCCGACTTGGAGTCGGGCATCGTCGCCCTGCGGCGGGCCGCCGAGCTGCCGGCGCGGGGCTGGGACAACCGGCCGTTCATCCTCGACACCCTCGGCGGTCTGCTGGCCGAGCGCGGCGAGGCGACAGGCGACACCGCCGACCTCGCGGAGGCGGAGCATCTGCGCCGGGTCGCGCTGACCCTGCTGCCCGAGGACTCCCCGGAGCTGCCGACCGTACGGAACAACCTGGCGGCGAGCCTGCGCCACACCGCCGAGCTGTACCGCGACCCCGCCCGGGCCCGCGAGGCCGTCGACCTGCTGGGCGCGGCCCTCGCGGACACCCCGGCACCCCGCCGTCCGCAGGCCCTCCTGCACCTGGCCACGGCCTGCCGGACGAGGGCCGAACTCACCGGCGCCCCGGCCGACATCGAGGCCATGGTCACCGCCCATGACGCGGCCCTCGCCGCGACCCCGAGCGGTCATCCCCTGCGGGTGCGCGCCCTCACCGGCCTGGGCGTGGCCCTCCGGCTGGCGGCCGAGCACACCGAGGACATCGAGCCGCTGCGGGTAGCCGTGGCCCTGCTGGACGAGGCCGTACGGGAGACCCCGCAGGACAGCCCGGCCCGACCGCACCGGCTCAACAGCCTGGGCAACGCCCTGCACCGGCTGGCCGAGCGCGCGAGCGACGCGGCCCTGCTGGACGAGTCCGTGCGCGTCCTGAGGGCCGCCGTCGCGGAGCCGTCGCCGCAGGAGGAGGGCCATGTGGGCCGGGTGGCGAACCTCGCCCTGGCCCTGCGCGAGCGCTACCACCAGACGGGCGACCTGGAGACCCTGCGCGAGGCGGCCCGGCTGGCCCGGCAGGCACTGGACGTCCCCCGCACGTCGAAGGACTCCGACACCCAGCTCGCCAACCTCGGCGTGGTCCTCCAGACCTGGCACGACCGCACCGGCGACGCGGGCGCCGCCGCCGAGGCCGTCGAGACCGCCCGCCGGGTCCTCGCCCGGACCCCGCCCGGCGGCGCGGAGCGGGCCATGCGGCTGAACCACCTGGGCAACGCCCTCTTCCAGCGGTACGAGTCCGGCGGTGACCCGGCCGACCTGGCGGAATCGGTCGCCCTGCTGACCGAGGCCGTGGAGCGGACGGCGTACGGCACCCCGGAGCACGCCGACTACCTGCACAACCTGGGCCTGACCCAGCTCGCGGGAGCGCTAGCGGCCGAGGACCCGACGCTGCTGAACCAGGCGGTGACCACGCTGGGCCGGTCCGTGTGGGCGTCGGCGCCCGGCGCGGCCCCCCACGCCAACCGGCTCCAGTCGTACGCGTCCGCGCTGCGCACCCTGCACATGACGACCGAGGACCCGGCGGTGCTGCTCGCGGCGGAGGACGCCTACCGGCAGGTCGCCGGGATCACGGCGCTGCCCGCCGCCCAACGCGTCCGCGCCGCGTACTCCTGGGGCATCGCGGCGGCGGACGCGGGCCGCTGGGAGCAGGCGCTCGACGGGTTCGAACTGGCCCTCGCCCTGCTGCCGTTCAGCATCGGCAGACGGCTGAGCCGCGACGACCAGGAGCACGGGCTCACCAGTGTGCAGGGGCTCGCCGCGGACGCGGCCGCGTGTGCGGTGCACCTGGGCCGGCTCGACCAGGCGGTACTGCTGCTGGAGCAGGGGCGCGGGGTGCTGCTCGGGCAGACCATCGCGGCCCGCGCCGAGCTGGAGCGGCTGCGTGCCGCGTACCCCGTGGCCGCTGCACGCTTCATGGAACTGCGGGACCTCATCGACGCGCTGGACCCCGCCGAGGAGGACACCGACGAACGGCATGTCCTCGCGGCCTCCTGGGAGGACCTGGTCGCGCAGATCCGCACCCTGCCGGGCTTCGGCGGCTTCCTGGGCGGTCCGACGACCGCCGAGGTACGGGCAGGTGCCGGGCGCGGGCCCGTGGTCCTGGCGTACGCGAGCCCGTACCGGAGCGACGCGCTGGTCCTGCTGCCGGACCGGGTGCTGCCGGTCCCCCTGCCGGGCGCCGGTATCGAGGCCGTGGAGGAGCAGGCGCGGCGGCTCGGCACCGCGCTCGCGGAGGCGGCCGTGCCGGACGGGGAGCAGGCCGCGCAGCAGACGGTCGCGGAGGTGCTCGCCTGGACGTGGGACCACGTCACCGGGCCGGTCCTCGACGCGCTGGGGCTGTCCGCCCCGCCGGCGGACGGCGCCTGGCCGAGGCTGTGGTGGTCGCCGGGCGGCCCGCTCGCCGCGCTGCCCCTGCACGCGGCCGGCCACCACGGCGACCCCTCCCGTACGGTGCTGGACCTCGCGGTCTCCTCCTACACGCCGACCGTCCGCGCCCTGGCCTACGCCCGCGCCCGCGCGGCGGCCCCGCCGCGCTCGGGCCGCCTGCTCGCGGTGGTCGTGCCCGACGCCCCCGGCGCCCGCAGGCTCGGCGGGGTGCGCCGGGAGGTGCGGGAGCTGAGCGCGCTGCTGCCGACCGAGGTGATCGCGGGCCCGCGTGCCACGTTCGCCGGGGTGATGGCGGCGCTCCCCGCTCATCCGTACGTCCACTTCGCCTGCCACGGGGTGAGCGAGCCGGACGACCCGTCGGGGGCGCGGCTGCTCGTGCACGACCACCGGGAGCATCCACTGACGGTGCGTCACATCGCACGGCTGGAGCTGCCGGACGCCCGGCTCGCCGTACTGTCCGCCTGCGAGACCGCGCGGGGCTCGGAGCTGCTGGCGGACGAGTCGATCCACATCACCTCGGCCTTCCAGACCGCCGGGTACCCGCACGCGATCGGCACCCTCTGGCCGGTGCACGACGCGGTGGCGGTACGCGTCACGCGGAGGCTGTACCGGGAGCTGCGCGACGCCCTCTCGGCACCGGCGGAGCTGGACGCGGCCCTCGCCCTGCACCACGCCGTACGGGAGTGCCGTACGGCCTTCCCCGGCAGCCCCAGCCTGTGGGCCGCCCATGTGCACTCCGGGGCGTAGCACCTCCGGAACCGGACGACGAGAGGAAGGGGTCCGGACATGGCCCTCGGATGGCGCAGGAAACGCCGGGACGACGGCGGACGGGAGGCCCCGGGACCGGAACTCCCCCCGGCCGCCGACCTGGTCGTCACCATGCTCAACGACGACGGCACCGAGGAGGAGATCAGCCGCGTCGGCCTGCCCCCGGACGAGTTCTACGGCATGCGCGCCAACAACGCCCACCAGCGGCTCGGCCCCGAACACCCGGACACTTTGCGGGCGTTCCGTGACTACGCCCGGGTGCTCACCCGTATGGAGGGCCGCCAGGAAGAGGCGCGCGAGCGGCTGATGGCCCTGGTGTACACCCAGTCCCGGACGCTCGGTTACGTCCACGAGGACACCCTCACGACCTCCGCGGACCTGGCCGGACTGATGCACGTCACGGGCGAGCTGGCCAAGTCGGAGGAGGTGTGGCGCAGCGTGTGGACCAGCCGCGCCGAACTCCTCGGCCCCGACCACCCGGACACCCTGGACAGCGCGTCCTCCCTGGCCTTGGTCCTGGAGGACCTGCGCCGTGAGCCGGAGGCGGCCGCCCTGCGCCGGGACGTGCTGGAACGCCGCAGGCGCCTGCTGGGCCCGGACGACCCGGCGGTCCTTTCCGCCACGAGCAGCCACGCCGGGGCCCTGGTCAAGGCCGGCCACTGGGCCGAGGCGGAACGCGAACTGCGTTCACTCGTCGCCAGGCTGGAGCGCCTCGGCCTCCAGGACGACGACACCGGCCTCGCCGCCCGTGCCAACCTGGGCGCCGCGCTGTGCCGACTGGACCGTCTGGACGAGGCGGAGGCGGTGATGCGCTCGGTCCTCACCGCCCAGCAGCGCGGCAAGGGCCCGGCCCACCCCGACACCCTCACCACCCGCAACAACCTCGCCGCCGTCCTCCACGCCCGCGAGCGCTACGCCGAAGCGGCCCACACCCTCCGCGAGGTCCTCACCCTCACCCTCCACCACAAGGGCGAGTCGCACCCCGACACCCTCCACGCCCGCGACAACCTCGCCAACGTCCTGATCGACAACGGCGACCACCAGGAGGCCGCGACACTCCTCACCCGCTGCCACACGGACTACACCCGCGTCTTCGGCCCCCACCACCCCCTGACCCGCACGACAGCGGAACGACTGGCCTGGCTGCGCGACAACTCGACCTGACCGTTGCCCTCTTGACCACCCGCACTGTCAGCCTGACCGGTCCACCCTGTCGCCGGGCCGGGTCGGCCCGGCCCGCCCCCTGAGGCACACTGAGCTGAGCATGACACTCAAGGAAAGGGAGCGGCGGCGTGGGTGCTCGGTGGGCTGACTTTCAGTACGAGATCTATCTGAACGGCATGGACGGGACGGTCCCCCGGCTGCCCACCGATCTGACCCGGCTGGAGGAGCTGGCGGAGCACCGGCTCGGGCCGGGACCGGTCGGGTATGTCGCCGGAAGCGCCGGGAACGGCAGCACCGAGCGCGCCAACCGGACCGCGCTGGAGCGCCGCCGGATCGTGCCGCGCATGCTGCGGGACGTGGCGGAACGGGCCCTCTCCGTACGGGTGCTGGGCCGTACGCTGCCCGCGCCACTGGCTCTGGCGCCGGTCGGCGTGCTGTCGATCATGCACCCGGACGCGGAGTGTGGGGCCGCGCGGGCCGCCGCCGCGCAGGGTGTGCCGTTCATCCTGTCGTCGGCGTCGAGCACACCGCTGGAGACCGTCGCGGAGTCGATGGGGGACGCCGAGCGCTGGTTCCAGCTCTACTGGGGCAGCGACCGCGAGGTGACCCGGAGCTTCCTGGGCCGGGCGGAAGCGGCCGGCTTCTCGGTGCTGGTCGTCACGCTCGACACCCCGCTGCTGTCCTGGCGCCCGCGCGATCTGGACCGGGCGTATCTGCCGTTCCTGCACGGCGTCGGCACCGCCAACTACTTCACCGACCCCGCCTTCCGGGCGGGTCTCGCCAAGCCGGTGGAGGAGGACCCGGACGCGGCCGTCCTCCGCTTCCTCGGCCTCTTCGGGGACGCCGGGCACACCTGGCCGGACCTGGCGTTCCTGCGGGAGCACTGGGACGGCCCGATCGTCCTCAAGGGCATCCTGCACCCGGACGACGCCCGCGCGGCCGCCGACGCCGGGATGGACGGGGTCGTGGTCTCCAACCACGGCGGCCGTCAGGTCGCCGGTTCCGTCGCCGCCGCCGACGCCCTGCCGGGGATCGCCGGCGCGGTCGGCGACCGGCTCGACGTGCTCTTCGACAGCGGCATCCGCACCGGCGACGACATCGCCAAGGCCCTCGCCCTGGGCGCCCGCACGGTCCTGCTCGGCCGCCCCTACGCGTACGGGCTCGGGCTGGACGGACAGGCGGGCGTCGAGCACGTCATCCGCGGCATCCTCGCGGAACTCGACCTCACCCTGGCCCTCTCCGGCCACGCCTCCCCCGCCACCCTGGACCCCTCCGTCCTGACGGAGGGGCTCAGCTAGGGCGCTCCTCCCGGGCCGCCTGGCCCCGGCGAGTCAGGCGGGACTTTGCGGACACCCCCTAGGCCCCCTGGTCCGGCGCCTCCGCCTGGCGGGCCGGGGTCTTGGGGGTCTCCGCTATCGACAGGGAGCCGGGGGTGGCCGACGGGGTGTCGGCCAGCCAGTGCTGGGCGGGTGAGCGGTCGCGGAGCGAGACGACGATGTCGGCGCCGGGACGCGCGTCCGCCGAGGCCAGCGCGAGGGTCTCGTCCCAGCGGGGCAGCAGCTCGCCCCGCACGGTGAGGTCGTACCGTACGTCGTCCCCGCGCTGGGTCCCCGCGTCGTCGCAGGTGCCGAGGATGACGACGGCGGCGTCCGCGTGGGAGTCGAGGCACAGTTCGGGGTCGGCCTGGCTGTGCAGGAGGCCGTCCGCGTCGTAGGTCCACTGCTGGGTGACGGCGTCCGAGCACAGGGCCAGCGTCACCAGCCCGCCGCGCTCCGGCTCGCCCTTGATGCCCAGGCAGAGTGCGGCCCCCACATTGCGCAGCCGGATCGGCCGGCCGGCCAGGGGCGGCGTCGGGGAGGCGGCCGACGAGGGCTGCGCGGTACGGGGGTCGGCGGCGGGCGCGGCCCCGGCGGAGGCCACCGGGGCGCGTCCGCCCTCCGCCTCGGGCCAGACGGCGAAGGCCAGCCCGGTCGCCAGCAGCCCGGCCGAGACGACACCCGCCCCGGTACGCAGCGACCATCCGCTGCCGCGCCGCCCCGCACCCCGCTTGCCGGCCCGCCGGCGCCCGCCGGAGCGCGGGGCCCCGCCCGGAGCGGCGGCGGCCTGACCCCGGCCCGGCCGGGAGTCGAGGTAGCGGCGGGCGCCCCAGCCGAGGACCGCCTCCGCGAGCAGCAGCCCGGCGCCGCCGTCGATCTGGCCGAGCTGTTCGGCGGCGTACCGGCAGTAGGAGCAGGCGTCCAAGTGCTGCCGGACGTCGGGCAGTACGTCCCCGCCCCGGCGCAGCGGCACATCGAGCAGCCGGTTGTAGTGGCGGCATTCCCCACTGGGCGCCAACTCGCGGTGTGCGCGCAGCACACCCGCGCGCAGCTTCTCCCGGCTCTGTTCGAGTGCGGCGGCCGCGCTCACCGGGTCCACGCCGAGCAGCGCGGCGGGGACGGTCACCGGCTCGGCCTCGACCTCGGTGTGCCAGAGCAGAGTCTGCTCCAGCCGGGGCAGCAGGTGGAAGGCCCGTTCGGTGAGGACGCGGCTGTCCGGGGTGAGGGAGTTCGCGGCGCGCATCCCGCGTCCCCCGGCGGGCTTGGCGAGGCCGGGCAGGGCGGCGGTGAGGCGGTCGTCGGCCGCCCAGTCGAGGACGGTGTCCCGTACGGCCACCAGCAGCCGGGGCCGCAGCGCCTCGGCGGGCTCGCCGAGGGAGAGCCGGTCGAGCGCCTGGTGGAAGACGGCGGCGGTGACCATGTGTGCCAGTGGTCCGGGACCGGCGAGGCAGATCACGGCGTAGTCGGCGGCGGGCTGCCAGTGCCGGGCCATCAGCAGGGCGGTCGACCGGGACGCCTCCTGGTCCGAACCGGCGCGCAGCGGGGCGGCCGTGGACTCGTCGGACTCCCCCGCCGCCGTGCCGGGCAGGTAGGGGGGAAGGGGAGGCTGAGGGGTGGTCACTGAGCGGTTTCCTTTGGCGCGTGCGGAGCGTGGGAGCGGTCCTCCGGGGTGCGCACGGAGTGAACGGGACCCACGGCTCCGCCCCGGCGTCCCCCGGCCCGGTGGCCCAACTGCCGAATCGGTTCCGGACTTCACCCCCCGCGCGGGAGTGTCAACCCTCGCACAAATTCTCCACACGCAACAAGGAGCGCGTCCCACATCACCGGGTTTGCCGGGAAGTCGGAGTCGGGCGGGTTTCGCGCGCCCCGTGTGAAGTCCGCGCACACGACGGCCGCCCGCACACGCTTCTCCCGCCGCGCGGCACCGGTGTGGACTGGGCGCGGTCCCGCCCGGAAGACCCCCCGGCCGATCGCCGTACGGCTTCCCCCGTCCGCCGGAGTGGTGTCAGATCCGCCAGGACCTCAGCCGTTCGGCCGCGCCGTACACGTCGGCGCGGCCGTCGGTCAGGTCGCGGACGAGGTCGACGAGGGCACCGTACGGCGGGTCGATGCCGGCGCCGCTGATGTGCAGATAGGCGACGGCGGTGGCGCAGGCGAAGCGGGCGTTGGCCGAGGGCAGCGGGCGGAGCACGGCGAGGGTGTGCAGCAGGGCGGCGGCCCGCCAGGCGGGGTCGGAGTCGACACCGAGCCGGGGCGGGTCGACGCGGTGCCGGGCCACGGCGGCGACCAAGGCGGAGAAGTCGTCCACGGACGGCTGTTCGGGCAGGACGTCCTCATGACGCTGGAGCAGCCAGGGGACGTCGATGTGGATGACGGGGGCCATCGCCGGTCAGGCGGCCTCACCCCTGGCCGGTACGGCCTCGTCGTCGGGGAAGGCGGCGGCGAACTCCTCGGCGTGCGCGGTGAAGAAGGCCCGGAACGTCTCCGCGCCCTCCTTCAGCGCCCGGTGCCGGGCGATGTCCGCCGCGGCCGCCTCCCGCACCAGGGCCTTCATCGACGTACCGCGTTCCTTGGCGATCTGCCGCAGGTCCGCTAGTTCGCGCTCGCTGAACTCCACGTTGAGAGCTGGCATGCCCTCACGGTACCGCGAGGGTACTCACCCGTAAATCGAGCCAGATCAGCCGCACACTGCCCCGGTACCCGGCCTCTGTGACGCCTCGCCGGGCCGACACCAGCAGACGCGCCGCCTCCAGATCCATCACATATGAGCACAAAAAGTGTCTTATTTCCTTCATGCATACACCTTCGCGGCGTACTCTCCTCCGCGTCCCGCTCGCTGCCGCGGGCGCGGGACTCCTGGCCGCCTGCTCCGACTCGGGCCCCCGGCCCCGGCCCGGACCGCGCGGCACGATGATGGCGGCGGGGAACTTCGTCCCGCCGGGGCCCGCGGGTTACGTCGAACCCTCGGGTCCGGAGGTCCGGGCCGCCGAGCGGCGGCGCGGGTCGGGCCGGGTGCGCATGTTCACGCTCACGGCCGGCGAGACCACGCTGGACCTGGGCGGCCGGTCGGTGCGCACCTGGGCGTACCAGGACGCGCTGCCCGGACCACTGGTGCGGGCGACGGCCGGTGACGTCCTGAGCATCACGCTCGCCAACCGGCTGCCGGAGACCACCACGCTCCACTCGCACGGCGTCCGGCTGCGCTGCGACATGGACGGCGCGCCGGGCCTCACCCAGGACTCCATCCCGTCCGGGATGGACTTCAACTACCGCTTCACCGTGGCCGACCCCGGCACCTATCTGCTGCACAGCCACGTCGGCATGCAGCCGGACCGGGGCCTGTACGCGCCGCTCGTGGTGGACGACCCCCGCGAGCCGCTGAAGTACGACAAGGAGTGGGTGGTCGTCCTCGACGACTGGGTGGACGGCGTCGACGGTTCCACCCCGGAGAAGGTGCTGCAGCAGCTCAAGCCGGGCGGCGGCATGGCGATGATGGGCCCCGAACACCCGGCCCGCCCGACCGCCCACCCGCACGAGCCCCCGATGTCGGCGATGCCCCACCCGCCGAAGAACACCGGCCCGAACCGCATGCTGCACGGGGCGAAGAGCCGCATCCTGGACGGGGTCGGGGGCAACGTCTCGTACCCGATCTACCTGATCAACGGGCGCCGGCCGGGCGCGCCGACCTCGTTCAAGTGCCGTCCCGGCGAGCGGGTGCGGCTGCGGATCATCAACGCGGGCTCGGACACCGCCTTCCGGGTGGCGCTCGGCGGCCACAAGCTGACGGTGACCCACACCGACGGCTACCCGGTCCAGCACCGGGAGACGGACGCGCTGCTGGTCGGCATGGCGGAGCGGTACGACGTGCTGATCACGGCCAAGGACGGGGTGTTCCCGCTGGTCGCGGTGGCCGAGGGCAAGAGCGGCCAGGCGCTCGCGGTGCTCCGTACCGACAGCAGCAGAACCGTTCCTCCTGCGGGTGTGAAGCTGCCGGAGCTGGACCGGGAGGTGCTCCCGGCGCGCCGGCTGCTGCCCGCCGACTCCGTCGCCCTGGACCACCGCGAGCCGGACCGCGAGATGCGCATCAGGGTCACCGGCACCATGGCCAAGTACGACTGGGGCTTCGACCACAAGCAGTACGACGTGCGCGAACGGCACGCGGTGCGGGCCGGGGAGCGGGTGCGGATGACGCTGATCAACGCCACCGACATGTGGCACCCGCTGCATCTGCACGGCCACACCTTCGCGCTGACCGGCCTCGACGCGGTGGGCGCCCGCAAGGACACCGCCGTGGTGCTGCCGCACCGCAAGCTGGTCATCGACTTCGACGCCGACAACCCCGGTCTGTGGATGCTGCACTGCCACAACCAGTACCACTCGGAGAGCGGCATGATGACGGTGCTCGGCTACAAGAAGTGAGCGTCCCCGGACCCGCCCCGGTGGCGGGTCACCGGTCGCGCAGCCAGGGCCGGACCAGCCTGCGGGCCTCGTGCAGCCGGGACTTCAGGGTGCCCAGCGGGATGCCCGCGCGTTCGGCGGCCTCGGCGTACTCCAGTTGGCACAGGTCGCGGTAGACCAGCGGGGCGACCAGGTGGGGGTGCTCGCGCTCCAGCCGGTCCAGCGCCTCCAGCAGGTCGATCCGGGAGCCCGCGATGACGCTGGTGGTGCGCGGGTCGGCGGGCTCCGGCACCTCGGCGGGGGCGGGCTGTTCGGCGGCCCGCCGCTTCAGCTCGCGGTACTTCTGCCGGCAGCAGTTGGCGACGACGGTGTAGAGCCAGGTGCTGAAGCGGCTGCGGCCCTCGAAGCCGCCGATGTGCCGGGCCACCTGGAGCAGTACGTCCTGGGCGGCCTCCTCGGCGTCCTCCCGGCAGGGCAGGAAGCGCCCGCAGCGGCGCACCACCTCCGGCCGCAGCTCGGTCAGCAGCCGGTCCAGAGCCGCCCGGTCGCCCGCCGCCGCCAGTCGGGCCAGCTCTTCGGCCATCGCGGCGTCCGGCACGTCGGCTCCCCCTCGAAGTCGATCTCAGGGCAGGCATGATAGTCGTATGCACTCCCCGGAGCGGATCGGCCGGTACCGCCTGCAACGGCGCCTGGGCAGCGGGGCGTTCGCCACGGTGTGGCTCGCCCACGACGAGGAACTGGACGCCCTGGTGGCGGTCAAGGTGCTCGCCGACAACTGGTCCCACCGCCTCGATGTGCGCGAGCGCTTCCTCTCCGAGGCCCGGCTGCTCCGGAAGGCCGGGTCCAGCCGGGTGGTGCAGGTCTACGACATCGGTGAACTGGACGACGGCAGGCCGTACTTCGTCATGGAGTACGCCGACGGAGGCACCCTCGCCGACCTGCACACGGGCGGCCCGCCGCCGGTGCCCGAGGCGCTGGAGCTGACGGCGCTGGCCGCGCGGGGCGCCGCGGCGCTGCACGAGGCGGGGATCGTGCACCGGGACATCAAGCCGACCAACCTGCTGCTGCGCACCGCCCCGGACGGCGGGCGCCGGCTGCTGCTGGCCGACCTGGGGCTGGCCAAGAGCCTGGCGCAGGCGTCGGCGCTGACCCTCGCGGCAGGTTCGGCGGGCTACCAGCCCCCGGAGCAGGCCGAGCCGGGCGCGGGCATCGACGAGCGCGCCGACGTCTACAGCCTGGGCGCGGTGGGTTACGAGCTGCTCACCCAGGCCGTGCCGGGCCCGCCGGGCAAGGTGGTGCCGCCCAGCCGCCTGCGCCCGGACCTGGACCCGGAGGTCGAGCGGGCGGTGCTGCGGGCGCTGGAGCCGGACCGGGAGCGGCGCTGGCCGTCCGCGCGGGCGTTCGCCGACGAGCTGGAGCGGCTGGCAGCGGCCCCCGCCCGGCCGGGGTGGGCCGGCGCGGTGCGGGGCAGGCGCGCGGTCCTCGCCGTGGCGGTCGCGGTGGCCCTGGTGGCGGCCGCGGGCACGGTCGCGCTGGTGCTGCACCGGCCCGCCGGGGGCCCCGAGTCGGCGCGGGTACGGGACGCCTCCGGGCGTATCGCCGTCCAGGTGCCCGCGGGCTGGGACCGGGAGGTGCGCGACTCCGGGTGGGACCCGCGCGCCCTCGGGCTCTCCGGCGGGCGGGAGCCAGGGCTGGTGGTCGCCGACGACCTGTCCCGCTGGTCCGACCTGGGCAGGCCGGTGAACGGGGTCTTCGTCGGCGTGGGCGAGGGGGATGTCACCGGCCGGGTGGACGCGCTGGCGCACCCCGGCTGCGAGGGCGCGGACCGGCGCGCGTTCACCGGGTCCGGCTGGCGGGGCACGGTCCGGGTGTGGAGCGGGTGCGCGGGCGGGGGCTCGGTCACGGAGTCCGCGCTGCGCCCCTCGCACGGCGCGCACGGCCCGCAGGTGTACGTGCAGGTGCGCCAGCACGGCGACCCGGACGCCACCGACGGCATACTCCGCTCGCTCCGGGTCACCTGATCGGGGGGAACCCCCGTCCGGCGTGGCGGGGAGGCCCCGGTGAGCGGAGACTTCTTCGGGCGCGGAAGTTTTTTCCGGCCGTCCCGAACTTTTCCGCCGGACGGCGCATCGGAAGGTGTGACGGCGCATCCGGCGCCGGCGGCACGCGGACCCCGTGTGCCGTGGTTGACAGGGAGGCTTGTGCGACATGGCGAACTCATCCCCGGCCAGGCGGCGCGGGACCCTGCTCGCGGGCTCCGCCGCCGTCCTGGGCCTCCTGACCGCCTGCGGCAACGGTGACGTGGGCGCGGCACCGGCGAAGACGGTGTCCGGCTCGGCCGCGCCCGCGACCGAGAGCTCCGCCCCGGCCGAGTCCACCGGCTCGCCCGACCCCGCGGACACCCCCTCCCCGGTGACCCAGAGCGGCGGGACCACGCCCCCCAGCTCGGCACCGGACACGGCGACGAAGACCGTCAAGCCCGACACCGCTAAGAGCACCCGCTGCCACACCTCGGAGCTGCGGGCCGCCGTGGGCCGCAACGATCCGGGCGCCGGGCAGGAGAACTTCCCCGTCGTCCTCACCAACAAGTCGTCCCGCACCTGCACCCTGCGCGGCTATCCGGGCGCGGCCTTCGTGAACGCCTCCGGCACCCAGCTCGGCCCCGACCCCGTGCGCACCCCGGCCTCCCCGGTGACGGTCACGCTGCGCCCCGGCCAGAGCGCCTGGGCCGGGCTGACCTTCTCCAACCCCCAGGTCAGCGGCGCCAAGTCGCAGAAGCCGGCCTCGCTGGTGGTCACCCCGCCCGACGAGCGTGACCCGCTGAAGGTGACCTGGACGGGCGGTCCGGTACCGGTCTCGGGCAACTCCTCCTCGGTCCGCCTGACCGTCTTCGCCCCCGGTTCGGGCGCCTGACCGGGTGCGACGGCGCCGGGTCCCCGTCGGCCCGGCGCACCGGGGTCTGTTTTCATGAGCGGGCACATCACCACCGGTCCGGAGGATCGCCCTGAACACCCCGCTCGCCGAGGCCCTGTCGGCCGTCCTGCTCGTCGCCGTGCTCGCCTGGGCGGTGATCCGGCCCTTCGGCCGGACGGAGGCGGTGCTCGCGGTGCCCGCCGCCGGGATCGCCGTCCTCACCGGCGCCATCTCCCTCGACCACGCCCGCGACGAGGTGGCCCGGCTGGGCCCGGTGGTCGGATTCCTGGCCGCGGTACTCGTCCTGGCCCACTTCTGCGACGTGGAGGGCCTGTTCCGGGCCTGCGGGGCGTGGATGGCCCGCTGGTCGCGCGGGCGGCCGGTACGGCTGCTGACGGCGGTGTTCGCGCTGGCCTCGGCGATCACCGCCGTACTGAGCCTGGACGCGACGATCGTGCTGCTCACCCCGGTGGTGTTCGCCACGGCCGCCCGCTCCGGCGTCCGCCCCAAGCCGCACGTCTACGCCTGCACGCATCTGTCGAACACGGCGTCACTGCTGCTGCCGGTGTCCAATCTGACGAACCTGCTGGCCTTCGCGGCGAGCGGACTGTCCTTCACCCGGTTCGCGGCCCTGATGGCGCTGCCATGGCTGGCGGCGATCGGCGTGGAGTACGTGGTGTTCCGGCGTTTCTTCCGCCGCGACCTGTCGGCGGCGGCACCGGCCGCGCGGGACACCGGCGAGGAGCCGCCGCTGCCGGTGTTCGCGCTGGTGACCGTGGCCTGCACGCTGGCCGGGTTCGTGGTGGCCTCGGCGTTCGGTGTCGATCCGGCGTGGGCGGCGGCGGCGGGCGCGCTGGTCATGGCCGGACGGGCCGTGGCGCGGCGGCAGGCGACCCCGCTGTCCGTGGTGCGGGCGGCGGCGCCGCCGTTCCTGGCGTTCGTGCTGGCGCTGGGCGTGGTGGTGCGGGCGGTCGTGGACAACGGCCTCTCCGATGTGCTCGGGCATCTGCTGCCGTCCGGGAGCGGGCTGCCCGCGCTGCTGGGGATCGCCGCCCTGGCGGCCGTGCTGGCCAACCTGATCAACAACCTGCCGGCCGTGCTGGTGCTGCTGCCGCTGGCCGCGCCGGGCGGGGCGGGCGCGGTGCTGGCGGTGCTGCTGGGCGTGAACATCGGCCCGAACCTCACCTACGCCGGTTCGCTGGCCACCCTGCTGTGGCGGCGGATCGTGCACCAGCACGACGAGGGCGTGGGCCTCGGGGAGTTCACCCGGCTCGGCCTGATCGCCGTGCCCTCGGCGCTGGCGGTGTCGGTGGTGGCACTGTGGGGGGCACTGCGGCTCTTCTGACCGGGGTGGCGTGGACCGAGGAGGACATCGGATGCGTGCGGTCGTCTGGCTCGTCGAGGGCACATGGCCCGCCTGTGTGGACGCGGTACGCGTGCACGCCCCGCACGCCCGTGAGGTGGTGCTGCTGCATGTGTCGGGGCCGGAGGTGCCCGGTGTGGCGCACGGGGCGTTCGCGGGGCTGATGGGGCGCGGACGCGCCTGGGAGGCCGATCCGGGTGACCGGCTTCAGGCCCTCGGTGACGGCTCGGCGGCGGAGCTGCTGGACGCGGCCGCCGAGCGCCTGGGCCGGCCCTGTGTACGCGAGGAGCGCTCGGGCCGGCCGGAACGTGAGGTGGTCGCGGCGGCCGAGGGCGCGGACCTGCTCGTCCTGGCCCGCGACGGCGACCGCTCCCGCCTGGGCCCCCACAGTCTGGGTCCGGCGGCCCGTTTCGTCGTCGACCACGCCCCGTGCCCGGTCCTCCTGGTCTGGCCCGGACAGGCCCCCGGTCTGGGCACGATCCCGCCGCCCCCGCCGCACCACCGCTGAGGTACGGCTCAGCGGTGCCATCCTCCGTAGCCGCCGCCCCCGTCGTACCGGCGTCCCCCGCCCCCGCCGTCCCAGCCGCAGCGGTCCCGGTAGGGGGAGCAGTTGTCGCCGGCCGTCGCGCTGGGCGTCGAAGTGGCGGTCGGGGTCCGCGTGGGGGTCGGGCTCGGGGCCGGGCTCGCGGAGTGCGCGGTGGGGGTCGGCCTCGCAGAGGTGCGGTGGGGTGATGCCGTCGCGCTGCCCTTGTCCCAGTTGACGACCTCCATCTGCGGGTCGTTGCGGGCGGTGTCCACGACCCAGCGCTGGACGGCGGTCTCGGCGCGGTTCTTCAGCACCAGCGCGCCGGAGCCGTCGGTGGCGGCGGGGGTGAGGGCGAGGTTCTGGTTCCAGCGGGGCACGAGGGTGCCCTGGAGGGTGAAGTCGTAGCGGATGAAGCGGCCGTCGGTGCCGGTGGCCGAGCAGGGGGCGAGGCGGACCGAGTAGCCGAGGCGGGAGTCCAGGCAGAGCGCGGGCGCCGCGTCGCTGCGCAGCCGCCCGTCCGCCTCGTACCGCCAGCGCTGGCCGGGGGCCGAGGAGCAGGTGACGACCTCGGTCTCGGCGCCCTCGACGGGCTTCTTCCCGACGATGCCGACGCAGCGCCCGGAGGCCACGTTGTGCAGCCTGCCCCGCACGGTGGGCCGGTTGCCGTCCGTGCCTGCCCAGGACGGCTGCGGCTCGGGTGTGGAGGTGTCCGGGGCCGGGGACGGGGTGGCGCCGTGGGCGGTGGTGGGACTGTCGTCGGAGCCGAGCACCGACCACAGCACCAGGGGCAGCGCGACGAGGGCGCCGACGGTGGCGACGGCCAGCGAGACATTGCGGCGCCGGACCCGCCGGGCCGCGCGGTGGGCGGTCCGGCCGACAGGGGCCCGGTCCGCCTCGGCGGGGGGCGGTGAGGGGACGAACTCCTCGCCGCCGGCGGGCAGGGGCGGCACCGGTGCGGGCGGTGCGGCGCTGTCGTCGGCGCGGGCGGCGAGGTAGGCGGCGGCGCCCCAGCCGAGCACGGCCTCGGCGAGCGCGAGGGCGAGCCCGTCGTGGAAGCGGGCGAGCTGGTCGGCGGTGCGGGCGCAGTGGCCGCAGCCGTCGAGGTGGCCGCGCAGGTCCGGGTCCATGGCGAGGCCGGCGCCGCGCCGGAAGGTGACGTCCAGCATCCGCAGGTAGCGTCCGCACTCCGCGTCGGGGGCGAGTTCGCGGTGCGTCTGGAGGCACTCCTCGCGCAACCGCTCGCGGGCGCGGCCGAGTTCGACGGCCGTGCTCTCCTCGTCCAGCCCGAGCAGCGCGGCGGGTACGGCGAGGGGTTCGCCCTCGACCTCGGTGTGCCAGAGCACGGCGCGCGAGGGCTGCGACAGCCGCTGGAAGGCGCGGGCCAGCAGCCGTCGGCCGGGCGGCGGGAGCAGCCGGGCGGCGGCGCGCTCCCCGCTCGCCGGGTCGGGGCGCAGCGCGGGGTGCAGGAGTTCCTGGCGGCCGTCGGTGTCCCACTCGGCGGCGATACGCCGTACGGTGACCAGCAGTTGGGGCCGCCAGGCGGCGGACGGCCCGGCCTGGCGCAGCGACTCGCCGAAGAGCCGGGTGAACGCGGCCGTGGTCAGCATGCCGGCCGCGCGCGGCCCGTCCGCGCACAGCCGGGCGTAGGCGAAGGCGGCGGCCCAGTGCCGGTCGAGGAGTTCACCGACGGGGTGGAGGGCGGACGCCGACCCCGTCCACTTCTGGAGTTCCGCGCTGAGTTCGCCGTCGGATATACCGAACGGCCCGGCGGAATAACGGGAATTCGACGGACCTTCGCCCTTCACGCGCTGTTCCTCCAGAATCCACACGGAATCAGGTCCGCACCAATCGGCAGGACGGTGGACGCGGGGCCATCAACTCCCGTTCAGCGAAGGGCAATCGCCCCTGTCGCGGCGACGCACACTTTCGCACAGGGCGACAGGGGGGAACAAGAGATCTCCCGCCGGAAACAGGGCACGCTCCGGCACCGAGTTGACGCGCTCCGGGCCGCCCGGTTGGATCAACGGGTGCCGACCGAGACGAGCCCGCGTGGCGGGAGCCGAGCCTTTCTCCTCGCCCTCCTCCTGCTCCTCACCGGCTGCGGCACCGGGGACCACCAGGCTTCGCATGCGCCCGAACCGCCACCGGAACACGCCGGGTTCGACTACCAGATCGGCGGCGCCTACCCACCGCCCGCAGGGGTCCGGATCGTCACCCGTGACCGCGCCGACTCCCCCGCGAAGGGGCTGTACAACGTCTGTTACGTCAACGCCTTCCAGGTCCAGCCGCAGGAGCGGGCCGACTGGCCGGCCGACCTGCTGCTGCGTGACCGCACGGGCAAGGTCGTCATCGACGAGGACTGGGACGAGCCCCTGCTCGACATCGGCACCCCGGCCAGGCGGGAGCGGATCGCCGACCGGGTGAACCGCTGGACCGACGGCTGCGCTGAGAAGGGCTACGACGCCATCGAGCCCGACAACTACGACAGCTACACCCGCTCCCACCGCCTCCTCACCCCCGCCGACGCGACCGCCTTCATGCGCCTGCTCACCCGGCACGCGCACGCCCGCCACCTGGCCGTGGGCCAGAAGAACACCCCGGAGCTGGCGGACGAGCGCGAGAGCGCCGGTCTCGACTTCGCGGTGGCCGAGGAGTGCGGCCAGTACGACGAGTGCGGGGTCTACGCCCGCGCCTACGACGACCGGGTGCTGGACATCGAGTACACCGACGAGGGCATGCGCAAGGCGGTGGCCGGCTGGGGCTCGCGGCTCAGCATCGTCCGCCGCGACCTGGACGTCTCCACACCGGGCGAGGCGGGGTACGTACGCCGGACGGGCTGATGCCGTCAGGGGCGGTCCAGCAGTTCCAGCCCGCGTGTCCACGCGAACCCGCCCGGCACCCGGCCCTCGCCGAAGCGCACGCCGAGCCCGCGCAGCCGGGTCAGGCTCTCCCGGTAGGCGGGGTGGGCGGCCAGCGCCTCCCCCACGCTGGGCAGCACCGCGATGGGCACGCCGAGCCCGAGCGCCTCGCACAGGGTGCCGACGGCCAGGGTGTCGGCGATGCCCTGGGCCCACTTGTTGACGGTGTTGAAGGTCGCCGGAGCCACCACGACCGCGTCCGGCGGCGGGAAGGGGCGCGGGTCGGCCGGGGAGCGCCAGGCGGAGCGGACCGGGCGGCCGGTGCGGGACTCGGTGCCGGGCGCGTCGAAGAAGCCGTTCATCGCGGCCGGGGTGGCGATGACACCCACCTCCCAGCCCCGTTCCTGGGCCGCCGCGATGAGCGTGTCCACGCCGGAGGCGACCCCGGCCGCGCAGACGACGACGTAGAGAAAGGGTTTCCCGGCGAGTTCGGTCACCGGGAAACCCTATAAGGACATACGACAACTGAGCGGCGGTCAGCTCTCGGTGACGGTGATCGCGCCGACCGGGCAGGCGCGGGCGGCCTCCCGGAGCATGGGGCTGCCCGCCCCGTCCTCGGCGCCGGGCAGCAGGGTGCTGTAGCCGTCGTCGTCCTGGGTGAACACGCTCGGGGCGGCCAGGGTGCACTGGCCCGCGCCGATGCAGAGGTCCTTGTCGATCTCGATGTCGGTGTGCATGGCGAGAAGCCTCTTACCAGGTCACGGGGAGTTCCAGCATCCCCTGGATCGTGTCGCCGGGCTTGAACGGGATCTCCTCGGCCGGGACCGCGAGGCGCAGGCCGGGCAGCCGGGCGAAGAGGGTGCCGAGGGCGATCTCCAGCTCCGCGCGCGCCAGGTTCTGGCCCAGGCACTGGTGGATGCCGAAGCCGAAGGCGACGTGGTGGCGGGCGGAGCGGCCGAAGTCGAGGGCGTCGGGGTCGGCGTACACGGAGTCGTCACGGTTGATCACCGAGGTGGAGAACATCACGCCCTCCCCGGCCCTGATGGTGACCCCCTCGATCTCGATGTCGTCGAGGGCCACCCGGAGCAGGCCGTCGGCGATGGACAGCATCCGCATCAGCTCCTCGACGGCCGCGGGCAGCAGCGCGGGGTCGGCGCGCAGCTCGGCCAGCCGGTCGGGGTGCTGGAGCAGGGTGTAGGTGCCCAGCGAGATCATGTTGGCGGTGGTCTCGTGCCCGGCGACCAGCAGGATGACGGCGAGCGAGACGACCTCGTCCCGGTCCAGGGCGCCCTCGCTGAGCTGCTTGTGGACCAGGTCGTCCAGGACCCCCTTACCCGGCTCGGGGTGGCCGGCCTTGGCGTCGATCAGGCCGCCGAGGTAGGTCTCCAGCTCCTTGCGGGCGTTCTGGCTGTCGTCGGCGGTCGGCCCGCGCAGCAGCCTGCGGGACTGCTCCTCGAAGAACTCGTGGTCGGCGTACGGCACCCCGAGCAGGTCGCAGATGACCATGGACGGCACGGGCAGCGCGAAGGCCGACACCAGCTCGGCACCGGGCCCCCGCTCGATCATCGCGTCCAGCAGGTCGTCGACGATCGCCTGGATGGCGGGCCTGAGCGCGGCGGCGCGTTTGACCGTGAAGGACGGGATCATCATCCGCCGCTGGATCTGGTGCTCGGGGTCGTCCAGGCCCAGCAGGGCGACGCGGCGGTCCCGGACGCCCGCGAACCGGGCGGTGGGGATGGGGAACTCGGGGCGGCGCCGGTCGCTGGAGAGCCTGGGGTCGGCGAGCAGGGCGCGGGCCGCGGAGTGACCGCTGACGGCCCAGACCTGGCGGCCGTCGTACAGGGTGACGCGGGAGACGGGCCGGCCGTCGCGCAGCGGGCCGTACCCGGTGGGCGGGTGGTAGGGACAGGTGCGGTCCTGCGGGAAGGCGACGGGATCGGCCGCCTTCGCCGGGCCGGTGGTGTCCGTCAGTTCCGTCATGGATGGACCTCGCAGACGAAGAAGTACCTCGAACCGATCTTCATTAGATGCCCGGGGCACCTATGGGGCGACGGCAAGTTCGGCCAGATCGGCGACCCGTCGGATCTGGCCGAAGAAGCGCGTCCGCCGGAGGTGTCCGGGCACCGGAATCCGGTCGTCCGACGCACATCGGTTCTCCCAGTGTCGTCGCGTACGCCCTTTTTCGGCCACCCCCGGCCGGGAGGGGACCGAGAGATCCGGCTATTCACCCGCGTGGCCCAGAGGATGCGCGGTACGGATGATTCCGGCGGCCCCCGGTGTTGCGGTGGACCGCAGGCGTGAAGCCGTCGGCAGCACGAAACACGACGAACGCGATGAAGGGGACGAAGCCATGCCTCTTGAGGGCGAGTACGAGCCGAGCCCGGAGCAGTGGGTACGCGATCAGGTCGAGCTGTACGAGAGCTCCGGCGGGACGGAGGGGACGACCCTGCTCGACACCGGGCTGCCGGTGATCATCCTGACCACGCGCGGCAACCGCAGCGGCAAGCTCCGCAAGACGCCGCTGATGCGGGTGGAGCACGACGGGAAGTACGCGGTGGTCGCCTCCGTGGGCGGCGCGCCGAAGCACCCGGTCTGGTACTTCAACGTCAAGGCCGATCCGGCGGTCGAGCTCCAGGACGGCCCGGAGAAGCGGGAGATGCGCGCCCGCGAGGTGAAGGGCGACGAGAAGGCCCAGTGGTGGGAGCGGGCTGTGGCGGCCTTCCCGCCCTATGCCGAGTACCAGGAGAAGACCGACCGGGAGATCCCGGTCTTCGTCCTGGAGCCGGCCGACGCGGGCTGAACGGCCGCCGGGGGACGGTTCACGCGCCTTCCGCGTACGGCGGGTGTGAACCGTCCCCCAAGGGGCACGCGAAGGTCAGGCCCCGCCGCGCTCCCCCGTCGCGGCGGGGCTTTCGTGTCCGGCGAGCCCGGTGTGGTCGCGGTCCGCGTGGTCGCGGTCGGTCACGTCGAGGAAGATCTCCCCCGCGTCCGGGAACATCTCGGCCACGGACCGCTTGATGCGGACGGCGACCTCCTCGACCTCCTCGCTGTCCATCCCCGGCACCAAGTCGACGCGCGCGGCCACGAGGGCGGAGTCGATGCCGGTCTTCATCGTGAACAGCGCCTCCACGCTGTCGATCTCCGGCTGGGCGCTCAGCAGTTCCCGTATCCGCCCGGTCAGCTCGGGGTCGGCGGCCTCGCCGATGAGCTGGGCGCGGGCGTCGCGGCCGAGCCGGTAGGCGACGTAGACCAGCAGGGCGCCGATCAGGATCGACGCGCAGCCCTCCCAGACGGCCTGGCCGGTGAGCAAGTGCAGCACCATGCCGATGGCGGCGAAGGTCACGCCGAGCACCGCGGTGCCGTCCTCGGCGAGCACGGTGCGCAGCGCGGGGTCCTGGACGTCGCCGACGCCCTCGCCCTGCCGGTGCGCCTGGCGCACGGCCCGGATCAGGGAGATGCCCTCGGCGACGAAGGCGACGCCGAGCACGACGAGACCGGCTATGTAGCCGCTGAGCTTCTCCTCGCTGCCGTTCCTGATCGCCTCGAAGCCCTGGAAGAAGGAGAAGCAGCCGCCCATGACGAAGATGCCGACCGCGGCGAGCAGGGACCAGAAGAACCGTTCCTTGCCGTAGCCGAAGGGATGGCGGGCGTCCGGCGGGCGGCGGCTGCGGCGCAGCGCGGCCAGCAGGAACACCTCGTTCAGACTGTCGGCCACGGAGTGCGCGGCCTCCGACAGCAGGGCGGGCGAGCCCGCGAAGAGCCCGCCGACGGCCTTGGCCACCGCGATCACCAGGTTCGCGGCGAGTGCCACGAGGACGGTGACGCGGGTGTGTCCGTCGGAGTTGTCGGCCTCCTGGCCGTCGCTGTGGCCGGTCGTCGTGTCCGGCTGCTTTTCCGAAGTAGCGCTCACCTGTCGGCGACTGCCCCCGGCCCGGAGGATCATACGGGCCCGGACGGGGGAGGTCGGGGGCTGTCCGGGGAGGATGCGGGCGCGGTGAGGAAGGAGTGACACATGGCGAAGAAGAGCAAGAACATGAGCAAGATCAAGGCGCCCCTCCTGCACAAACCGGTGGGCTTCGCGCTGAGCTGGGCCGGCGGTGCGCTGGCCGGGCTGGCGTTCCGGAAGGCGTGGATGGTGATCCGGCACGAGGAGGAGGCGCCCGACCCGCTGGACCCGGACCGCGGCTGGGGAGAGATCCTGCTGGCGGCCGCGGTGCAGGGCGCGATCTTCGCGGTGGCCCGCAGTGTGGTGGACCGTACGCGCGCCAAGGCGGTCGCCCGCTCCACGGGTACCTGGCCGCACCCGAACGCGGCTCCGGCGAAGCGCTGAACCAACCGGTCGGCCCCGGCCTTCGGACGGCTGGCCGATCACAAACACTCAGATTCGAACCGGCTCCGTCAAATCCGAAGACATATGTCAAGCGAACATGCTCAAATTCCTCCTGTCGAGTGAGTAGCCACGCGGCACGGTCCGTCGTGGGCGCGGGTGGGAGGTGGTGCCGTCGTGCGGGAGGAACCCACCCCGTTCAGCCGGCATCTGCGGGTGCGCGAGGAGCGCGGGCACACCGTGCTGGAGTTACGGGGTGAGATCGACATCGCCTCGGCGGCGGAGATCTCACCCCTGCTGGACCGGCTCACCGGCCGCGAACGCGCCCGGTTGGTGCTGGATCTGCGCCCCGTGGAGTTCTTCGACTGCTCGGGGCTGCGCCTGGTCGACCGGGCCCGGCACCGCGTCCTGGAGCGCGGCGGCCGGCTCCATCTGGTCTGCGCCCACCCCCTGACCCTGCGCGTCCTCCGGGTCACGGGTCTGACCCGCGTGCTGCCCCCGCACCCGACCCTGGAGTCGGCGCTGGGGGACTTCGCGGACCCGCCCTAGGCTTCCGCCGGCTGCTCGAACAGCGCGCTCACCGATTCCCCGTCGTGGATGCGCCGCATCGCCTCCGCCAGGGCCGGCGCGATGGACAGCACCTGGAGCTTGTCGGTGCGCTCGTCCTCCGGCACCGGCACGGTGTTGGTGCAGACGATCTCCAGCACGTCCGGCTGTTCGCCCAGCCGCTTCAGCGCGCCCGCCGCGAACAGGCCGTGGGTGCAGGCGACCCGGATCGAGCGCGGGCCCAACTCGCGCAGCTTGTCCAGCAGTTCGAGCACCGTACTGCCCTTGGCGATCTCGTCGTCCAGCACGATGACGTCCCGGCCGGTGATGTCGCCGATCACCGAGCTGATGCTGACCCGGTCGTCCGCGAACCGCTGTTTGGCGCCGGCCGCGACCCGGGCGCCGAGCAGCCGGGCGAAGGCGGCGGCCTCCTTGGCGTTGCCGAGGTCCGGGGAGACGACCGTGGTGCGGGAGAGGTCGTACTGCCGGAAGTGCGCGGCGAGTTCGCGCAGCGCGTGCAGGTGGTCGACCGGCACCGAGAAGAAGCCGTGCACCTGCGGGGCGTGCAGGGTCATGGTGAGCACCCGGCTCGCACCCGCCGCCACCAGCAGGTCCGCGACCAGGCGGCCGCCGAGCGAGATGCGGGGCGTGTCCTTCTTGTCCGAGCGGGCGTAGGAGTAGTGCGGCATGACGACGGTGATCCGGGCCGCCGAGGCGCCACGGGCCGCGTCGCACATCATGAGCAGCTCCACCAGGTGCTCCTGCACCGGCCGCACCAGGGGCTGGATCAGGAACACGTCCCGTTCCCGGCAGTTGGCCCGGAGCTGTACCTCCAGGCAGTCGTTGGCGAACCTGCTGACCCGCGCCGGGCTGAGCGTGACGCCCAGGTGCGCGCACACCTCCTCGGCCAGCCGGGGGTGGGCGCTGCCGCTGAAGACGGCGATGTCTCGCACGATCCGCTCCTCGCATGATCGGTACGGGCTGGGCGGCCATGCTACCGGCCCCCTGTCCCCCGGCCCGGACGGCAGGCGTGACGGGTCTCGTACGGGAGCGGCAGGGGTACGTACGTCAGCGGTGGGGGATGGTCAACTCGCGCGCCTGTTCGCCTACTTGGCGGGCATCCGAGGAGGGGGAAGGGAGAACCGTGGAGAAGACGACTACGGCCGGCGGCACGACCGAGGTCCAGCAGCGGCCCCGGCGGCGGACACCGCTCTGGGTCAAGGTACTGGCGGGCATCGCCCTGGTGCTGGTGCTGCTGTTCGCCGGGATACGGCTCGCCGTGCTGCCCGGCATCAAGGACCTGTTCGGCACCGAGTCCCGCGACCGCTCGGGCCCGGCGCTGCTCCAGTCCATCCAGGACATGAGCCGCTACCAGGCCGCCTCCGGCAACTTCCAGGTCGTGGTGGACCTGGAGAAGAACGCCAAGTACCTGCCCGACGCGCTGCGCGGCACCCGGACGCTGTACGTCGGCGCGGGCACCGTGGACGCCTATGTGGACCTCGGCAAGGTCGGCGACAAGGACGTGACGGTCAACGACGACCGCACCTCCGCCGTGCTGAAGCTGCCGCACGCGCAGCTCGGCAAGCCCGCGCTGGACCCGGACCGCTCCTACGCCGTCTCCAAGCAGCGCGGCCTGCTGGACCGGCTGGGCGATCTGTTCTCGGACAACCCCAACGGCGAGCAGGCGGTGCAGAAGCTGGCCGTCAAGCACATCGGCGAGGCCGCCCGGGACAGCGAGCTGACCGCGCGCGCCGAGTCCAACACCACCGGCATGCTCCAGGGCCTGCTGCGCTCCCTCGGCTTCAAGGACGTACGCGTCTCGTACGGCTCCTGACGCTTTGCCCGGCCCGGCATCACCGGCCGGTTACCGGGCACTCGCTGCTTCTCACGGGGATGTTCACGACTGGAGGACCACCGCATGGCCCGAACCGCCCTTCGCCTGCCGACCGTACTGCGCGCCCCTCTGCGGCGGGGGCGCACGGAGAAGACCGAGCCGGGGCCGGTCGAGCCGGAGCCGGTCACCGAGCCGGCGCCGGAGGTGGCGGAGCGCAAGCCGCTGCCGCTGCCGATCCGGCTGCCGATCATGCTGCTGGCGTTCGTGTTCATGGTGGCGTTCGCCATCGCGCTGGCCCGGGTCACCCTGGAGCCGTCGCCCGCGTCGGAGGCGCTGACGCACAGCAACATGCGGCCGGGCAACTCCCTGAAGGCGTACTTCGACTACGGGACGGTGCGCGACGCCCTGAAGCAGATCGGCGGCAATGTGCTGCTGGGCGTCCCGTTCGGGGTGCTGGTGCCGGTGCTGGCTCCCCGGGCGCGGGGCATCCTCCAGGTCCTGTTCCTGACCGCGCTGGTGATGCTGATGGTGGAGCTGACCCAGGGCGCGCTGATCAACGGGCGGGCCTTCGACATCGACGACGTCATCCTCAACACCACGGGCGCGCTGCTGGGTTGGCTGCTGCTGGGGCGCCGGCTGGGGCGGGCGGTGCACGCGCGGCGGCCCAAGGTCGTCCAGGAGTGAGTGGCCTCAGCCGGTTTGCCCGGCCGGCCGACCACTGGTCTGTACCAAGCTATTGACGGCCCCGGTCCCGGTCTCTACAACAGGAGGCATCACTCCCCCCACGTGAAACGGAGAGTCATGGCATCCCCACGCCTGCTCCGCAGATGCCTCCTTGCCGCTCTCTCCGCCGCGCTGGTCGGCGCGGCGGCCGTCGGTCCCGCGAGGGCCGACACGGCCGCCGCACCGGCCGTCGCGGCGGCGACGTTCTCGGACTCCTTCGACGGCCCCGCGGGCTCGGCCGTCGACGGCTCCAAGTGGACGCTGGAGACCGGAGACAACGTCAACAACCACGAGCGGCAGTACTACACCTCGGGCACCAAGAACGCGGCGCTGGACGGCCAGGGCCACCTGGTGATCACCGCGAAGCGCGAGAATCCGGCGAACTACCAGTGCTGGTACGGCAGTTGCCAGTACACCTCGGCCCGGCTGAACACCTCGGGCAAGTTCAACGCGCAGTACGGGCACGTCGAGGCCCGGATGAAGATCCCGCGCGGGCAGGGCATGTGGCCCGCCTTCTGGATGCTGGGCACGCCGGTGAACTGGCCGGACTCGGGCGAGATCGACGTGATGGAGAACGTCGGCTTCGAGCCCTCCACCGTGCACGGCACCATCCACGGCCCCGGCTACTCGGGCTCCGGCGGCATCGGCGCGGGCTACTCGCTGCCGAACGGGCAGGCGTTCGCGGACGCCTTCCACACCTACGCGGTCGACTGGGCGCCGGACTCCATCACCTGGACCGTGGACGGCAACGTCTACCAGCGGCGCACCCCGGCCGACCTGGGCGGCAGGACCTGGGTGTTCAACAAGCCGTTCTTCCTGATCCTGAACCTCGCGGTCGGCGGCTACTGGCCCGGCGACCCGGACGGCTCGACCCAGTTCCCGGCGCAGCTCGTCGTGGACTCGGTGTCGGTGACCACCAGCGGCGGCTCGACGGGCGGCACGGCCATCCGGGGCCTGGCCGGCAAGTGCGTGGACGTGGCCGCGGCGAACTCCGCCAACGGCACCCCCGTACAGCTCTACGACTGCAACGGCTCGGCCGCCCAGCAGTGGACCGTCGGCTCGGACGGCACGATCCGCGCGCTCGGCAAGTGCCTGGACCTGAAGGACAACGGCACGGCGGACGGTACGCCCCTGCAACTGTGGGACTGCGCGGGCAGCCCCAACCAGAAGTGGGTGGTGTCCTCGGCCAACGACATCGTCAACCCGCAGGCTAACAAGTGCCTGGACGTGACGGGCGCCAACTCGGCCAACGGCACCCGGCTCCAGCTCTGGACCTGCAACGGCACCGCCGCCCAGAAGTGGACGGTGGGCTAGCTATCCGCGGCCTCGGCGGGTGCCGCCGCGCACCCGCCAGGTGAACTTGTCGCCGCCGACCCAGCGGACCACGTCGGGGTCGTCCAGATCGTGGATGACGATGCCGCGGGCGGCGGCGGCCTCCAGCACCCCCGTGATGGACGTGACCTCGCCGATCACCTCGCCGTCGATCTCCATCACCCGGAAGGGCGGCGAACCCGGCCGGCCCTCACAGACCCCGAGCACCCGGATGCGCGGATTGGACATGTACGGAGCTGATTGTTCGGTCATGTCTCCGAGCGTAGAACGCGAGGCGCGGGGAAGGCGCGTCCGCACGGGCCGTCCGGGCCGCCACCGTGCGCGGACCGCCCCGGTGGGCAACCCTGGAGGTCCCTACGGAGCCGGGAGGTGGCCATGGAACCCGTCGCGGCGCTGGACCGGATCGCCTTCCTGCTGGAACGCTCGCTCGCGCCCACCTACCGGGTGCGGGCGTTCCGCACGGCCGCGCGCGTACTGAAGGATCTCCCCGAGGACGAGGTCGCCCGGCGGGTCTCCACGGGGACGCTCCAGACGCTGAAGGGGATCGGCCCGAAGACCGCGAAGGTGATCGAGGAGGCGGTGGCCGGGGAGACCCCCGCCTATCTGCGCTCGCTGGAGGAGGACGCCGGGGGCCCGCTGACGGCGGACGGCGGCGAGGAGCTGCGGGCGCTGCTGCGCGGCGACTGCCACACCCACTCGGACTGGTCGGACGGCGGCAGCCCCATCGAGGAGATGGGCTGGGCGGCGGCCGAGCTGGGCCACGAGTGGACCGCGCTGACCGATCACTCCCCCCGCCTCACCGTGGCCCGCGGCCTCTCCCCCGAGCGGCTGCGCGAGCAGCTCGGCCTGATCGAGACGCTGAACGAGCGCTGGGCCCCGTTCCGGCTGCTCACCGGCATCGAGTGCGACATCCTGGACGACGGCTCGCTGGACCAGGAGCCGGAGCTGCTGGAGCGGCTGGACGTCGTGGTGGTGTCGGTGCACTCCAAGCTGAAGATGGACGCCGCCGCGATGACCCGCCGGATGGTGGCCGCGGTGTCCGACCCGCACGCCGACGTGCTGGGCCACTGCACCGGCCGGCTGCTCACCGGGCGCGGGCGGGCCGAGTCGGCCTTCGACGCGGACGAGGTGTTCGCCGCGTGCGCCGAGGCGGGCACCGCCGTGGAGATCAACAGCCGTCCGGAGCGGCTGGACCCGCCGAAACGGCTGCTGCGCAAGGCGGTGGACGCCGGGACGCTGTTCTCGATCGACACCGACGCGCACGCGCCGGGCCAACTGGACTGGCAGATCCTCGGCTGTGCCCGCGCCGAGGAGTGCGGGGTGCCCGCCGGGCGGGTGGTCAACACCTGGACGGCGGACGAGCTGCTGGACTGGACCCGTGAGGGGCGCGTACCCACGCCTGACCTCGCGTGACCCGGATCACGGCACCGTCCGGGAACGCCGACCCGTGGTTGTCCGTTGAACCAGACGTGGGCGCGGGCCCGCCCTGACTCGGGACCCCGTCCGCGACGGACCGCCCCGGTCGTGATTCCCCCGTCACGGCCGGGGCATCTTCGTGTCCGGGCTCAGCGCGGGGTGCGCTCGTCCAGCGCGGCCCGCCAGGCGGGCGGCCGGTCCTCGGGGACCGGTTCGGCGCGGCGGCCGCCCCGGCTGAAGAAGTCGGCCAGCGGCAGGATGGCCGCGCCGACGGTGACCGCGTCCGGGCCGAGCCGTCCCAGCTCGATGGTGACCCGGTCCGCCGGGTGCCGAAGCGCGTAGGTGGCCGCGTGCCGGCGTACGGCGGGCAGGAAGCGGGTGCCGAGCTGGAGCCCGGCCCAGCCGCCGATGAGGATGCGCTCGGGCTGGAAGAGGTTGATCAGGTCGGACAGGCCCGCGCCCAGGTACTCGGCGGTCTCCTCCAGCACCGCGAGCGCCACCGGGTCGGGTTCCGCGCCGTGGGCCGGATAGGCGGCGGCGAGCATGGCGGTGAGCGCGGTCTCCTCGTCGGTGCCCTCGGGCGGCCGTCCGCCCTCCTCGCGCCAGCGGGCCAGCAGCGACTCGGCACCGGCGTACGCCTCCAGGCAGCCCGGCGCCCCGCACCGGCAGCGGCGTCCGCGCACCCGTACCGTCAGATGCCCCCACTCCACCGCGCGGCCGTGCTCCACCTCGGGGGTGACCAGGCAGGCGCCGACGCCGGAGCCGAAGAGCACCACCAGGGCGTTGCGCGCGCCGCGCCCGGCGCCGAACCACATCTCGGCCTGGCCGAGCGTCTTGGCGCCGTTGTCGATGAAGTACGGCACGCTCTCGGGGAGCCCGGAGGTGGCCCGGAGCAGCCGCTCCAGCGGGACGGCGTCCCAGCCGATGGTCTGGCCGTGCACCACGGCCCCCCGGTCGGCGGTGTGCTCCACGATGCCGGGCACGCCCACCCCGACACCGAGCAGCCGCTCGGGTCGCGCGCCCTCGGCCGCAAGCACCTCGGCCACCCCGTCCCGGATGTGGCCGGTGATGTCGTCGACGTCGTAGCCGGGCCGGGTCAAGGGGCGTTCGGCGCGGGCGAGTTCGGTCAGGGCGAGGTCGAACAGCTCGACGCGGACGCGGGTCTCCCCCACGTCCACGCCGATCATCTGGCCGCTGTGCGGGGCGACCCGGAGCAGGGTGCGGGGGCGGCCGCCGTCGGAGTCGACGCTGCCGGCCTCCTCCACGAGTCCGTCCGCGACGAGGTCGGCCACGACATTGCTCACCGAGCCGGAGCTGAGTCCGGTGGCCGGGCCCAGTTCGAAGCGGCTGAGGGGGCCGTCGAAGTACAGCCTGTGCAGCACGGCCGTGCGGTTGCCCCGCCTCAGATCGCGTACCGTGCGCCCGTTCCGACCCGCCATGTGGCCCCTTCCGACCCGTGCCCGACCTGCAACATACCCTTCGGCACAGGCCGGGCACGACTTCGCGGGCCCCCTTATTTCATGCTGTGAGATTTCCAGGCCGTGCGGGTGCGGCTCAGCCGGCCGCGTACACGTCCTCCACATAGCGGCCGGCGCCGACCAGCTCGTCCAGCCAGCGTGCCGCCGCCGCCTCGTCCGCGCCGGGGGTGCGTTCGCGGTACAGGACGCGGAACGCCTCGCGGACGCCGGGCGCCATGCGCGCGCCGTCGCCGCAGACGTAGACCCGCGCCCCGGCGCCGAGCAGCCCCCAGACCTCGTCGGCCTCGGCGGCGATCCGGTGCTGGACGAACTCGGCGCCGTCGACGGGGGCCGCGCTGAAGGCGGGGCGCAGCGAGACGGCTCCGGCCTCCTCGGCGGCGCCCAGCTCGGCCGCGTGCAGATAGTCGGCGTCGGGGGCGTCGCAGCCGAAGTAGAGCAGCGCGGGCGGGAGTTCGGCCCCCTGGGCGCGGGCTGCCACCCGGTCCATGACCACCCCGCGGAACGGCGCGAGACCGGTACCGGCGGCGATCAGCACGACGGGGGCGGAGGTGTCGGTGCGGAACGCCTCCCGGCACGGCTGGACCCGGGCGTACACCGTGTCGCCGGGCTTCACGCCGGCCAGGTGGCCCGAACCGGTGCCCCGGTAGCGGCCGTTGCCGGAGCGCGCGGGGGCGTCGAGCACGGAGACCATGAGGTCGGCGTGGCGCGGGTCGGCGGCAGGGGAGGAGGAGATGGAGTAGTGCCGGGGGCGCAGCGGGGTGAGCAGGTCGAGCAGGCGGGGCCAGTCGAGGGCCTCGCGCAGGGCGGGGTGGTCCTCCAGGAGTTCGAGGAGGGTGCGCGGGTCGTCGCCGGTGAGGGCGGCGAGGGCGGCGCGCTCGGGCGGGCAGGGGTTGGCGGCGGCGAGGAGTTCGCGCTGGCGCGCGGTGGGCCGCTCCTGCAACTCGACGTGCCGGGTGAGGAGTTCGCGCACGGTGAGCGGGCGGTCCACGGCCAGGCCGTCGCGGCGCGGGCGGGTGGCGCGGATGTCGAGCACCGTGTACGGGTCGGCGCCGAGGGCGGCGAGGGCCCGCTCCACGGTCTCGGGGGCGTTGACCGGCAGCACGGTGAGGTGGTCGGCGGTGCGGTAGGTGACGCCGTCGGGCAGGGCGACGCGCAGGAACCGCTTGACGCGCGGGTGTCCGGGCGCGGTGAGGTCGTACGCCTCGGTGACGGTCATCGGGACCAGCTCGTGCCGCTCGGCGAGGGCGTCCAGCGGGCCGCCGGTCAGGGCGCGGACGTCGTAGGCGTTCTCGGGCTCGTCGGCCGGGGCGGTGGCGTCGGGGTCGCCGTACTCGGTGAGCAGGGCGGCGCGCAGGGCCGTGGTGTAGTCGCGGACGGCGCCGGTGAGGTCGCCGGAGGCGTCGGCGGCGGCGCGCGGGGTGAGCCGGGTGGCGCCCATTTCCGCGAGGCGGGCGTCGATGCGGGTCGGCATGTGCTGGTAGGTGGCGGCCCAGTTGCGGTCGCCGACGCCGAGCACGGTGTAGGTGACCCCGGTGAGGTCGTGGTCGCCCTCCAGCCAGGCGGCGAAGGCGACGGCGTCGTCGGTGGGGCGGCCGTTGTAGGAGGCGGCGGCGATGACGACGAGCCGGTCGGTGGGCAGGCCGTCTGCGTAGGCGTCCAGCGGGGCGACCTCGGTGGCGCAGCCGAGCGCGGCGGCCTCGTCCGCGAGCTGTCCGGCGAACTCGCGGCAGGTGCCGTAGTTGCTGCCGTGCAGGAACAGCGCGGCGGTGCCGGGGCGCACGCGGGCGGGGAGCGCGGCGGCGTCGGTGTCCTCGGCGGCGGTCACGGCGGCGGCGCCGGGCAGCGGGGAGTGGACGCGGTCGGCGCCGGTGCGCGGGGTCAGGGTGAGGGTGAAGCCCTCGGGCTTGAGGGTGAGGGTCTCCTTGATGTCCAGCGCGTAGTCGGCGTGGTCGTGCAGCCGGTAGCGGTGGACCAGCATGGCGAGCAGCATGGTCGCCTCGTGGAGCGCGAACTGCCGCCCGATGCAGGCGCGTTCACCGGTACCGAAGGGCTTGAAGGCGTGCACCGGACGTGCCGCCTCGGCCTCGGCGGTGAAGCGGTCGGGGTCGAAGAGCTCGGGGTTGTCACCCCAGACGGGCTGGCGGTGCAGCATCGGCACCAGCACGCTGACCGCCTGCCCGGCGCGCAGCGGCACCCGCCCGCCGAGCAGGGTGTCCTCGCGGGCCTCCCGGCTGAAGGCGGCGGCGGTCGGCCACAGCCGGAGCGCCTCGTTGAGCACCTGCCGGGTGTAGGTGAGCCTGCCGATGTCGTCGTACGACGGCTCGGGGTCGGCGGTGTCGCCCCACAGGGCGTCGGCCTCGCGCTGGACCAGGCGGAGCACGGCGGGGTGCTTGGCCAGGTAGTACAGGGCGAAGGACATCGCGCCGGAGGTGGTCTCGTGGCCGGCGATCAGGAAGGTGATGACCTGGTTGCGGATGTTCGCGAGGTCCAGGGTGGTGCCGTCGGCGGGGTGCTGGGCGGTGAGCATCAGCCCGAGCAGGTCGGTCGCCTCGCTCTGGTCGGTGCCGGTGCGGGCGGCGATGACCTCGTCCACGACCCCGGCGAGGAAGTCGGCGTCCTTGCGGAAGGCGGCGTCGGCCTCGGTGTGGTCGCCGCCCGGCACGCGGGCCAGGCGGGTCATGCTCCACTCCAGGCAGCGCACCATCGACTGGACGAAGGGGTGCGGCTCGGCCCGCTCGAAGGAGCCGAAGTCGTAGTCGAACCCGGCCAGGCCGATGGTGTCGAGCGTCATCCGGGTCATGTCGTCGGGGACGTCGACCGGCTGCCCGGCGCGGGCGGAGCGGTCCCACGCCTCGATGAGCCGCCGGGCCACCTTCAGCATCACCGGGTGGTAGGCGCGCATGGAGCCGAGCGCGAAGGCGGGCATGAGGATGTCGTGGGCCTTGGCCCAGTTCGGCTCGTCGTTGTACGCGGTGAACAGGCCGTCGGCGGCGAAGGCGCGCACGTTCTCCAGCGCGGGCCCGATGTGCTTGGCGAACCGGTCCTCGTCGGCGAGGTCGGCGATCAGGTCGGCGTCGGAGACGAACAGCGCGTCGCGCCCGTGCAGGCGGCGCACCAGCACCGGCCCGTGGGTCCGCATCAGCTCCATGACCTGCTGGATGGGCGTGCGGGTCGGCCCGGTGGCGGAGATGTCGACGACCGGCACGCCGGTGAGTGCGGGGGGCTCGGGGTGCGGTGCGGTGGGGGGCATGGCGCGGCAACTGCCTTTCGCGGGGCGGGGACTGGCGTTTCGCGTGGGGGGTGCGCGTCTTCCAGCGTGCTCCAGCGGCGGGGCGCGCCCGTGCCGGGCCACTACACGAACGTGCAGTGGAAAGTGGGCGCGCGCACTTGCGCACCGGCTCCGGGATGCCCCCCAAGTTGCCGCTGACCTGGGTTTTCGTCTTGGATGGCGGGGACGGTTCGGCATCTGGGAGGCTGGCGTGGAGTGGGGGCTGGCGGATGCCGTGGTGTGGCGCAACCGGGCCCTGATGCTCTTCGACCGGGTCGCGGTGCCGGTCGCGGTCTGTGACGTGTACGGCACGGTGCTGCTGGCCAACCCGGCGATGGCCGCCGAGTGCGGTACGTCACCGGGGCAGCTCCGGGGCCGGGACGTGCTGGAGCTGTTCCGGCCGCAGGAGGCCGGCCAGGTCGAGCGGATCGCGCAGGCGCTGCGGCTGCGGCACCGCTCCCGCTACCAGGTGTCGGTGAGCTGGAGCGCGCCCGGCGGGCCGGAGCGGTACGGGGAGCTGACCGCCGACCCGGTGAGCGACTCCACGGACGAGACCCCGGCGCTGCTGGTGATGCTCCGGGTGCTCGGGGAGAGCGAGCCGGAGTCCGTCCCCGAGCCCGCGTCCGTCACCCCGGTCGAGGGCGCGGTGCTGGCGCTGCTGGCCCAGGGTGCCACGACCGGGCGGGCCGCCCGCGAGCTGGGCCTGAGCCGGGACGGTGTCGCGTATCACCTGCGCCGTCTGTCCGCCCGCTGGCACGCGGCCAACCGCACCGAGCTGGTCGCCCGCGCCTACGCCCTGGGCGTGCTCGCGCCGGGCGTCTGGCCGCCTCGGGTACGGGGAGCCGCACCCGGCTAGGAACGGGCGCGCGGAAAACCGTTTGGCCCGGACAACGGCGCTCTATACCCTCGTAAACCTAGACCTCCTAGGCTCATGGCTACAACAGAAGGAACCCCCGATGCGACCCCTCACCGAGCAGGACATCCGCGCCTCCTTCGTCAACTGCTCCAAGGGCGACGCCAAGCGGCTGACCGTCCCCCGCGACCTGGGCGAACGCCCCTGGGACGACCTCGACTTCCTGGGCTGGCGCGATCCGGGCGCGCCCGACCGCAGCTACCTGGTCCTCGAACGCGGCACGGGTCTCGTCGGCATCGCCCTGCGCCACCCGACGGTCCGGCGCGGCTTCCAGCACCGCAGCATGTGCTCGGTGTGTCTGACGACCCATCGCGGCGGCGGGGTCTCGCTGATGACCGCCCGCAAGGCGGGGGCGGCGGGCCGCGAGGGCAACTCCGTCGGCGTGTACATGTGCGCCGACCTGGCGTGTTCCCTGTATGTCCGGGGGAAGAAGGTGCCGGAGTCGGGGAGCCGGTTCGAGGAGAGCCTCACGACGGAGGAGCAGATCGCCCGCGCGAGCGGCAACCTCGGCGCCTTCGTCGATCGCCTGTACGCCTGAGGGCCGCCCCTTTCGCGTACACGGTGCTCGAACGGCCCCGTTCGGCACGGTCACGGAAAGGGAAGACGCCAAAGGATGCCAGACGTACGGAAGTGGATGGACGCGCAAGCGCGACGCAAGTGGGCCGACGCGCTGCGGCGCCTGGTCGCGCGCCGCCGGGAGCCGGTGGTCGTCCAGACACTCAGGTCTGCCGCCGCGGCCACGGTCGCCTATGTGATCGCGCTCAAGCTCAGTCCGGAACCGGCGCCGCTGACCGCGCCCCTGACGGCCCTGCTGGTCGTGCAGGTCACCTTCTTCGCCACCCTCACCAACGGCATCCGCCGGGTGAACGCCGTGGTGACGGGCGTGCTGGTCGCCATCGTCTTCAGCCTCCTGGTCGGCCTGACCTGGTGGAGCCTGGCCCTGCTGCTGGTGGCCGCGCTGAGCGTGGGTCACCTGGTGCGCGTGGACGAGTACGTGAACGAGGTGGCGATCAGCGCGATGCTCGTGCTCGGCGTCACCACGGTCGGCTTCACCGCGTGGGCGCGGATCGTGGAGACCCTGATCGGCGCCATCATCGGCATGGCCTGCAATCTGCTGCTGCCGCCCCCGGTGTGGGTGGACGCGGCCGGGCGGTCGATCGAGTGGCTGGCCCGCCGGCTGCGCCAGCTCATGCTCCGGATGGGTGAGGAGGCGGCGGGCACCATCCCCTGGCAGCGGGCGGCCGAACGACTGCACGAGGCGCGCCGGCTGGACCACGACATCATCCAGGTGGACGCGGCCCTGCGGCAGGCGGAGGAGAGCCTGAGGCTCAACCCGCGCGTCAAGGAGGGCCTGCTGCACCGGGTGGTGCTGCGCACCGGCCTGGACACGCTGGAGATCTGCACGGTCGTCCTGCGCGTACTGGCCCGCTCCTTCACGGACCTGGCCAAGGAGCGGGGCGCCCAGGAGCTGTTCCCGCCGCCGATCGGGCAGACCGTGGAACAGGTGCTGTCCGAGATCGCGGACGCGGTGGTGAGCTTCGCCGTGCTGGTGACTACCGACCTGAGCGCCAACGCCGAGTCGGCCGAGGCCCGGCTGACCGCCGAGCTGCATACGGCCGCCGCCACCCGCGACCGGCTCGCGGAGCAGCTCCTCGCCCATGTCGAGGAGGACCGGGAGGACTGGCAGTTGCTCGGCGCGGTCCTCACCGAGGTCACCCGGATCATCGACGAGCTGGACACCGAGCACCGCAGCCGCCGCCTGCTGGAGGAGCTGGACCGGGTCTCCCGCCAGCAGCGCGCGAAGATGCCCCGCGTGAACCGCCTGCGCCAGCGCCTCGGCGTGCAGGAGGACCTGTGGCGGAACCGTACGGGGGTCGGCGGGCGTTCCGGGTGACGGGACACCCGGCGCGACCCACGGGTGAGCACGCCCCCGCCTTGCCTCCGGAGGCAGGTCCGCGACAGGGTGGCCGGGACCACGGTGACGGGTGAGTACTCAGGGGGCGGCATGGACAACAGGACGGACCAGGGCGGCTGGAGCAGGCGGCGCTTCGTCGGCGCCGTGGCGGGTACGGCCGCCGTCGTGACGGTGCCCGCGCCCGCCGCGCCGCCCCCGGACCCGGACCCGGTGCCCCACCGTCAGAAGGCCGAACCGGGGCCCCGCCCGCTGTACCTGGGCACCTACACCTCCGTCGAAGGCGGCGGCAAGGGCGTCTTTGTGGCGCGGTACGACCCGGCCACGGGCACGGTCACCGACGCGCAGCCACTGGCCGAGATCCCGGACCCGTCGTACGTCACCGTCCACCCGGACGGGCACACCCTGTACGCGGTCGACGAGCGCGAGGTCGGCGCGGTCACGGCCGTACGGCTGGCGGACCGGAAGGTGCTGGGCAGCCGGGGCACCGGTGGTTCGGGGCCCTGCCATCTGTCGGTGCACCCGAGCGGCCGCTGGCTGCTGAGCGCGAACTACGGCTCGGGCAGCGTCGCCGTGCATCCCCTCGACGCCTCGGGCGCGCCGGGTGAGCGCACCGCACTGGTCACGCACTCCAGCCCGGCGCCTGGACCCGGTCAACAGGGCCCGCACGCACACCAGTTCATCACCAGCCCGGACGGCGGCCATGTGCTCTCCGTCGACCTGGGTACCGACACCGTCTACACCTACCGGCTGGACACCGGGCACGGCACGCTGACCGAGGTGTCCCAGGCGCACACCCGGCCGGGCGCGGGCCCGCGCCATCTGACGTTCCATCCGAACGGGCGGTACGCGTACCTCGCCAACGAGGTGGACGACACGGTGGCCGTCTGCGCGTACGACCCGGCGACCGGCCGGCTGACGGTGGGCGAGCCGCAGTCCTCCGGAGCGACCGGGGACGCTACCAACTACCCGGCACAGTTCGTGGTGACGCCGGACGGCGGCTTCGCCTTCCTCGC
Source organism: Streptomyces sp. NPDC018263 (assembly GCF_055562575.1). Classification (NCBI taxonomy): domain Bacteria; kingdom Bacillati; phylum Actinomycetota; class Actinomycetes; order Kitasatosporales; family Streptomycetaceae; genus Streptomyces; species Streptomyces sp. NPDC018263. Next base: position 552,498 of record NZ_JBVHFA010000002.1, on the reverse strand, counting down.
CAACCGGGGGGACAACACCATCGCCCGGTACGCGGTCGAGGAGGACGGCGCCCGGCTGCGGCTGCTGGACACGGTGCCGGTGGGCGGGGACTTCCCCCGCCAGCTCGCGCTGGCGCCGGACGGCCGCCTGCTGTTCACGGCGAACCAGCGCTCCGGCACGGTGAGCGTGTTCCACGTCGACACCGGTACGGGAGCGCTCAGCAGCGCGGGTGAGCCGTTCGCGTCACCGGTCGCCGTCTGCGCGGTGCCGCTGTAGGGCGCGCGGGCAGGCGGCGGCACCGGCCTGGGTGAGCAGCGCGTGCATGCGCTCGGTGAGCTGCGCGACGTCGTCGGCGGGCGTGTGGAAAGCCAGCCGTACGTCTCCGTGCGCCCGGGCACGCTCGATGCGCAGGGTGAGCCCGTGCCGGTCCACCGCGAGCGGCGCCACCCGGGTCGCGGCGTGCAGATTCTCCGGCCGGACCAGCCGGGTGAGCCGCTCCACGGCGTCCGGGTGTGAGTCGGCGAGGTGGGTGAGCAACTGCGCCTCGGCGGTGGCCAGCGGGTCGGGCCGGGCGGCCGCGTACTCCGCCGGCTCGATCAGCACCGCTCCGGTAGGCCGGCGCAGCACCACGCGGGTGGGCGTGAACAGCAGCCGCGCGCCGCGCCGGGAGAACCAGCCGGCCAGCCACAGCCGGGCCCGGATGCGCCGGCGTACCGGCACGGGTGCCACGTCGGCGAACTCCAGCACGGCGGTGGGCTCGCCGCGCGGGGCGCACAGCGCGGCGGCGAACAGGGCGCTGTCCTCCGGCACGTCGAGCAGCACCCCGCCGTCGCCGGTCACGGTGTGCGCGCCGGCGTACTCCTCGCGGGCGCCGTCCGCGGTCACCGCGCACGACCACGCGACGGCAAGGACCGACCGCGCCCGCTCCGCCGCTCCGGGTCCTGCCGCCCAGTCCTGCGTGTCACCCATCCCGAGTCCTCCTTAGGTAAGCCTTGCCTAACCTATCGAAGATCCGGGCGTACGCCAACCACGCCACCCCGTTCGAGTGACGCACCACAGAGGAAACGCGCCGTCAGGCGATGGCGCCGAGCAGCGCCCGCGCGCACAGCTCGCGCACCTGCTCCCGGCCGGGTTCACCCTCGCGCAGCCACTCCAGGCAGACGGCGGTGGTGAAGGCGAGCCAGCCGCGCACCGCGAGCCGGGCCTGCGGGGAGCCCTCGAAGGCGGTCCCGAACTCGGGGTCGGCGGCCAGCGCGGCGAGGATCTGCCGCTCCTGCGCGGCCAACGCCCGCTGGTAGACCCGGCGTACCACCTGGTCGCCGGCCGCGTCGGCACGGTGGAAGGCGCGGAAGCCGTGGGCGTGCGCCTCGACGTACCCGAGGTAGGCGTCCAGACCGGCGCCGAGCTGCTCGCGGACCGGCACACCGGGCACGGCCGCGGTCATCCGGAGCATGCGCTCGCTCTCCCGCTCCACCACGGCGGCGAAGAAGTCCCGCTTCGTCGGGAAGTAGTGGTACAGCAGACCGCGTGACACCCCGGCGATCTCGGCGACCCGCTCGATCCACACGTCGTCGTACGGGCTCTCGGAGAACAACCGCGCCCCGACCGCCAGCAGTTGCTCGCGGCGCTCCTCGGTGCTCAGTCGGCGCCGGGCGCGTTCCCCCTGGTTGGCGGCCATGCCGTCACCCTACTGGACCCGTTGCTTGACGCGGGTTCAGTAGGCGGACCAGACTGCCAGCACTATTGAACTCGCGTTCAACACGCGGGTGGTGGACGGGCAACAGGCCACCGGATCAAGGGAGATCGCGTCATGGACGGGACGGCGGGGGCGGCACTGCCCAAGGGGTTCCGGGGTGCCGAGCAGGGCTGGCCGGAGCTGGAGCGCATCCCGCATCCGCCGCGCAGGCTGCCGTTGCTCGGCGACGTCCTGGGCGTCGACCGGCGCACCCCGCTCCAGGACTCGATGCGGCTCGCCCGCGAACTCGGCCCGATCTTCCGGCGCCGGGTGCTGAACCGGGAGTTCGTGTTCCTGTGGGGCGCGAAGCTGGCGGCGGACATGGCGGACGAGACCCGGTTCGCCAAGCACGTCGGGCTCGGGGTGGCCAACCTGCGCCCGGTCGCCGGGGACGGCCTGTTCACGGCGTACAACCACGAGCCCAACTGGCAGTTGGCGCACGACGTGCTCGCGCCCGGCTTCAGCCGGGAGGCGATGGCCGGGTACCACTCGATGATGCTGGCGGTCGCGGCCCGGCTGACCGGCCACTGGGACCGTGAGCTGGCCGCCGGGCGCACGGTGGACGTGCCCGGCGACATGACCCGGCTGACGCTGGAGACCATCGCCCGCACCGGCTTCGGGCACGACTTCGGCTCCTTCGAACGCGACCGGCCGCACCCCTTCGTCACCGCCATGGTCGGCACCCTCGCCTACGCCCAGCGGCTCAACAGCGTGCCGATGCCCCCGGCGCTCCAGCGCAGGGCCGCCCGGCGCAACGCCGCCGACATCGCCTACCTCGACGACACGGTCGACGCCCTGGTGGCCGCCCGCCGTGAGGCGGGGCGCGGCGAGGGCGACCTGCTGGACCGCATGCTGGAGACGGCCCACCCCGAGACCGGCGAGCGGCTGTCGGCGGAGAACGTCCGCAAGCAGGTGATCACCTTCCTGGTCGCGGGCCACGAGACCACCTCCGGGGCGCTGTCGTTCGCCCTGTACTACCTGGCCAAGCACCCCGAGGTGGCGGCCCGCGCCCGCGCCGAGGTGGACCGCGTCTGGGGCGACGCCCCGGAGCCGGGGTACGACCAGGTGGCCCGGCTGCGCTATCTGCGCCGGGTGCTGGACGAGTCGCTGCGGCTGTGGCCGACCGCGCCCGCCTTCGCCCGCGAGGCCACCGAGGACACCGTGCTGGCCGGGGAGCACCCGATGCGCCGGGGCGGCTGGGCGCTGGTGCTCACGCCGATGCTGCACCGCGACCCCGAGGTGTGGGGCGAGGACGCCGAGCGGTTCGACCCCGACCGCTTCGACGCCAAGGCGGTACGGGCCCGCCCGCCGCACACCTTCAAGCCCTTCGGCACCGGCGCGCGGGCCTGCGTGGGACGCCAGTTCGCGCTGCACGAGGCCACGTTGGTGCTCGGCCTGCTGCTGCGGCGCTACGAGCTGATCCCGGACCCCGGCTACCGTCTGAAGGTCACCGAGCGCCTGACCCTGATGCCGGACGGCCTGCGCCTGGGCCTGGAGCGCCGCAGGGCCCCCGCCGCCGCACCGGCCGGCGCTCCCGAGCCGGACGCCGGTTCAGCGGGCCGCTGCCCAGTGCACGGGACGGACGAGTGAGCCCGGCAGCCGGGTACCGGGTCCCCCGCGGGCGGCGTTGACCTGCGGCTGGGTGAGGAAGAGCGCCCCGGTGAGGTCGGCGTCGGTCAGATCGGCGCCCCGCAGATCCGCGCCGATCAGGTCGGCATGCCGCAGGTCGGCCCCGGTCAGGTCGGCCGCGATCAGGCGGGCGCCGCGCAGGCTGATCCCGCGCAGATCGGCGCCCTTGAGCCGTGCGCCCATCAGGTCCGCGCCCCGCCGGTCCCGGCCCTTCCTGTGGCCCTTGCGAGCCAACTCCGAGGCTTGCAGCAGAAGTTCCGCCACCTCGTGCCAGTGCTCGGCCGGGTCCAGCGCGGCCAGCTCCTCGGGCTCCTGCGCGGCGAGCCGCTCGGTGTGCTCCAGCGTGCGGCGCAGCTCGGGATGAAGAGGCCGGGCGGCGTCGAGAGCGAGCGCCTCGGTGAGGTACCAGAGCAGCTCGTGCAGGCGCCGGACCACCGGGAACACCTCGAACATGAGCCGGGCGTGCTTCTTGCCGCCCGTACGCCAGTCCCGGCCGCCGAAGGTGACCTGGGAGACGCGCTGGCCGGCGCCGAAGCAGTCGTACACCGTGCACCCGGCGTAGCCCTCGGCGCGCAGCTCGGTGTGGATGCCGCAGCGGTGGTCCTCGCGCAGGTTGGCGCAGGGCTTGCCGGCGGGCTTGTCGTGCGCGAAGTCGGCGGAGCGGGCGAAGGACAGGGCGACGCAGCAGAGGCCGAAGCAGTCGGCGCAGTCGGCACGGAGGAGGGGTATGTGATCGGGCATCGCGGCCAGGGTACGGGCTCTGGCTACGCTGGCGCCTGTCCGATCTTCGAGGCCCGAGGAGCCGCGATGCGTGTCGCCCTGTTCCTGACCTGTGTCAACGACACGCTCTACCCGGACACCGGCCGCGCCGTGGTGAGACTCCTCGGCCGCCTCGGCGTCGACGTCGACTTCCCCCTGGCGCAGACCTGTTGCGGCCAGGCCCACTACAACACCGGCTACCGGCACGAGACGGAACCGCTGGCCCGGCACTACGCGGAGGTCTTCGGGGAGTACGACGCGATCGTCACACCGTCGGGTTCCTGCGCGGCGATGGTCCGGGAGCTGTACCCGAGGCTGGGCGAGCGGGCCCGCGCCGAGGGGCGGGGCGATGAACTGGCCGACGTGCTGGCGCCGTTGGTGCCGAAGACGTACGAGCTGACGGAGTTCCTGGTGGACGTGCTGGGCGTCACCGACGTCGGCGCCGTCTATCCGCACAAGGTCACCTACCACCCCACCTGCCACGGCCTGCGCTCGCTGGGCCTGGGCGACCGGCCGCGCCGGCTGCTGGAGGCGGTGCGGGGTCTGGAGCTGGTCGAGCTGCCCGGCGCCGACGAGTGCTGCGGGTTCGGCGGCACCTTCGCGGTGAAGAACGCCGGGGTGTCGGCCGCTATGGGCGCGGACAAGGTGCGCAACGCCGAGTCGACCGGTGCCGAGGTGCTGTGCGCGGCCGACAACTCGTGCCTGATGCACCTGGGTGGCACGATGAGCCGGGCGGGCTCTGCAGTGCGGCCGGTGCACATCGCGGAGATCCTGGCGAGCACGGAGGAGGAACCGCCCCGGTGAACGAGACTTTCGTCGGAATGCCCGCCTTCCCCGAGGCGGCACGGGAAGCGCTGGACGACAGCATCCTGCGCGGCAATCTGCGGCACGCCACCCACACCATCCGCGCCAAGCGCGCGGCGGCCGTGGCGGAGGTGTCCGACTGGGCGGAGCTGCGCGAGGCGGGCAGCCGGATCAAGGAACACACGCTCCGCCGTCTCGACCGTTATCTGGAGCAGTTGGAGGAGTCGGTCACCGCGGCGGGCGGCACCGTCCACTGGGCGGCGGACGCGGCGGAGGCCAACCGGATCGTCACCCGACTCGTGCGTGACACGGGCGAGTCGGAGGTCGTGAAGGTCAAGTCGATGGCCACGCAGGAGATCGGGCTCAACGAGGCGCTGGAGGCGGCCGGCATCCGGGCCTACGAGACCGATCTGGCCGAGCTGATCGTGCAGTTGGGCGAGGACCGCCCCTCGCACATCCTGGTCCCGGCCATCCATCGCAACCGGGCCGAGATCCGCGACATCTTCCGTACCGCGATGGCCGGTTGGGGGCGCCCGGCGCCCGAGGGGCTGTCCGACAGCCCGGCCGAGCTGGCGGAGGCCGCGCGGCTGCACCTGCGGGAGAAGTTCCTGCGGGCCAGGGTGGGGGTGTCCGGGGCCAACTTCATGGTCGCGGAGACCGGCACGATGGTGGTCGTGGAGTCCGAGGGCAACGGGCGGATGTGCCTGACCCTGCCGGAGACCCTGATCTCGGTCGTCGGCATCGAGAAGGTCGTCCCCACCTGGCGTGACCTGGAGGTCTTCCTCCAGACCCTCCCCCGCTCCTCCACCGCCGAGCGCATGAACCCGTACACCAGCATGTGGACCGGCACGACCGACGGCGACGGACCGAGGACCTTCCATCTGGTGCTGCTGGACAACGGCCGCACCGACACCCTCGCCGACGAGGTCGGCCGCCAGGCGCTGCGCTGCATCCGCTGCTCGGCCTGCCTGAACGTCTGCCCGGTGTACGAGCGCGCGGGCGGCCACGCCTACGGCTCGGTGTACCCCGGCCCGATCGGCGCCATCCTCAGCCCCCAACTGCGCGGCACGGCGAGCGAGATCGACGCCTCGCTGCCGTACGCGTCCTCGCTGTGCGGGGCCTGCTACGAGGTGTGCCCGGTCGCCATCGACATCCCCGAGGTGCTGGTCCGGCTGCGCGAGCGGGTCGTGGAGGGCGGCCCGGCGGTGCGCGGGGGCAACCGGGTCGTACTGAGGCCGGCGAGGGCACATGCGGCGGAACGGGCGGCCATGCTGGCGGCCCGCTGGACCTTCACCCACCCCGGCGCCCTGCGCACCGGCCAGCGCCTCGCCTCCCGCGCCCGCCGCCTGCGCCCGCGCACCCTGCCGGGGCCCGGCGCGGCGTGGACCCGGACGCGCGATCTGCCGGAGGTGCCGGCCGAGCCGTTCCGGGACTGGTGGCAACGCACCCGAGGCGGCAAGGAGGAGACGAAGTGAGCGACCGGGAACGCGTCCTGGGCCGGGTCCGGCGCGCGCTGGCCGACGTGCCCGAGGACGACCCGCCGTACGACCGGGCGATCCCGCGCGACTACGCGCGAGAGCACGGCGCGCGCACGGTCGAGGAGACGGTGGAGCTGCTGGCGGAGAACCTGGCCGACTACCGGGCGGTGGTGCACCGGTGCGCGGAGGCGGACCTGCCCGCGCTGATCGCCCGGCTGCTGGCGGCGCGGGGCGCCAGGTCCGTGCTCGTACCGGACGGGCTCCCGTCGGCGTGGCTCGCGGACGCCGACCCGGTTCCCGTCCTCGACCGTGCGGAGAGCACCCCGTACGAGCTGGACGCGGTGGACAGCGTGGTGACCGGCTGCGCGGTGGCGGTCGCGGAGACCGGCACCCTCGTGCTGGACGGCGGGCCCGGCCAGGGGCGCCGCCGGATCACCCTCGTGCCCGACCACCACATCTGTGTGGTCCGGGTGCCCGAGCAGGTCGTGGCGTCCGTACCGCAGGCGCTCGAACGCCTCTCCCCCACCCGCCCGTTGACCTGGATCTCCGGTCCCTCGGCCACCAGTGACATCGAGCTGAACCGGGTGGAGGGCGTGCACGGGCCGCGCACGCTGGAGGTCGTGCTCGCCGGGGGTCATCCCTTCGGTCGGCGGGACCGGGCGGCCGGACGGGACCCCGGCTAGCGTGGGGGAATGATCCGGTTCGAGCAGGTCAGCAAGCGCTACCCGGACGGAACAACGGCCGTGGACGACCTCTCCTTCGAGGTGTCCGAGGGCGAACTCGTCACGCTGGTCGGCCCGTCCGGCTGCGGCAAGACGACCACCATAATGATGGTGAACCGGCTGATCGAGCCCACCGCGGGCCGGATCGTCGTGGACGGCGAGGACATCGCGCGGGTCGACCCCGTCCGGCTCCGCCGCCGGATCGGGTACGTCATCCAGCAGGTCGGCCTCTTCCCGCACCGCACCGTGCTGGACAACACCGCCACCGTGCCGTCCCTGCTCGGCTGGAAGCGGGCCAAGGCGCGGGCCCGCGCGGCCGAGCTGCTGGACCTGGTCGGCCTGGACCCCGGGACGTTCGGCGCGCGCTACCCCGAGCAGCTCTCCGGCGGCCAGCGGCAGCGCGTCGGGGTGGCGCGGGCGCTCGCGGCGGACCCGCCGGTGCTGCTGATGGACGAGCCGTTCGGCGCCGTCGACCCGGTGGTGCGCGAGCAGTTGCAGGACGAGTTCCTGCGCATGCAGCAGGCGGTGCGCAAGACGGTGCTGCTGGTCACGCACGACATCGAGGAGGCGGTCCGCCTCGGCGACCGGATCGCGGTGTACGGCGAGGGCCGCATCGAGCAGTTCGACACCCCCGGCGCGGTGCTGGGCGCCCCCGCCACCCCGTACGTCGCCGGGTTCGTCGGCGCCGACCGGGGGCTCAAGCGGCTGTCGGTGACCGCGATCGAGCCGGACGACCTGGAACAGCCCCCGGTGGCCCGCCCGGACGAGCCCGCCGCGTCGGCGGCACGCCGGCTGCGCGAGGAGGGCGCCCGCTGGGCGGTCGTCCTGGACGCGGACGGTGACCTGCACGGCTGGGTCGGCCTGGAGGAACTGGCGGCGGGCGGCACGGTCGGTGAGCTGGCCCACCGGATGACCGCGTGGGTGCCGGTGGGCGCCCCGCTGAAGCAGGCGTTCGGCGTGATGCTCCAGTACGACGCCGGGTGGGTCGCGGTACTGGACGGCGCCCGCCTGCTGGGTGTGCTGACCCCGGCCAAGCTGCACGAGGCGCTGCGGCGGTCGGTGGACGCGGACATGCTGGGGGTGGCGCGGGGTCAGGTGCCGTTCGACTCGGTGTCGGACGCGTAGGTCACTTGACCAGGCCCTTGTCCTTCAGATAGGTGCGGGCCACGTCGGCGGGCAGCCTGCGCCAACTGTCGACCTGCTGGTTCATGTCGGCAAGGTCCTTCGTGGTGAGGACGTCGTTGAGCTTGCCGAGCGCCTTGGCGACCCGCTCGCTGCCGGCGCGGGCGCGGTTGACGACGGGGACGATGTAGTCGGCGTTCTGGAGGTGACTGTCGTCGGCGAGCAGGACCAGACCGAAGGAGCCGAGGGTGGCGTCCGTGGTGGTGGTCAGCACCATCTGGTCCCGCCCGGACTGCACGGCCTGCTTGGCCGGGGTGGTGCCGACGCCCTTGGGATCGACGGCGGTGATGTCGATCCCGTACACCTTCTCCAGGCCGGGCGCGCAGTACGGCCGCTTGACGCACTCGTCGCCCGCCGCGAGGCGCACCTTGAGGCCGGAGGCCCCGAGGTCGCTGAGGGTCTTGAGGTGGTGGCGGCGGGCGTAGGAGGCGCTGACCGCGAAGGCGTTCTGGTCGACGGCCCGGCCCGGCGGGAGGACGGTGAGGCCGCGCGGGGTGGCCAGGGCGCGCAGGTTCTTCATGGTCTTCGCGAGGTCGGGTGAGCCGGCCGGGGGTGCGTCGGCGCCGTGGGCCTTGGCGTTGAGCCAGTCGGCGAAGGTGGCCGCGTACTCGGGGGCGACGTCGATCTGCCCGGACTCCAGGGCGGGTTCGTACAGTTCCCGGTTGGCGACGGTGATCAGGGAGGTCCGGTACCCCGCCTGGTCCAGGAGCTGGGCGTAGAGCTGGGCGAGCAGGTCGCTCTCGGTGAAGCCGGCCGAGCCGATGACCAGGTGGTGGCTGTCGCCGGGCGGCGCGGTGACGGCGTCCTGGTTCTCCAGGGAGGGGCCGGTGGCGCAGGCGCTGAGGGTGGCGAGCATGGCGGCGACGAGGGCAGCGCTCGTCGGTCGCGGTGCGACCGGGTGGGGTTTCGCCGGGCGCCGGTCGCCGGGGCGGGGCTTCGCCGGGCGCCGGTCGCCCGGCCGGGCTTTCGCCGGGGGCCGCTCACCCGGCCGGGGCTTCGCCGGAGGCCGCTCACCCGGCCGGGGCTTCGCCGGAGGCCGCTCACCCGGCCGGGGCTTCGCCGGGGGCCGGTCGCCCGGCCGGGCTTTCGCCGGGGGCCGCTCACCCGGACGGGGCTTCATCGGCCGCCCCTCGCCCAGGCGGGGCCGAGCCGTTCCACGACCTCGAAGACGCCCTCGACGAGCAGGGCGAACGCGGCGACGAGGATGGCGCCCGCGACCACCTGCGGGGTGCTGGCCAGGTTGAACCCCGCGGTGATGATCCGGCCGAGGCCGCCGCCCCCCGCGAGCGCGGCGATGGTGGCGGTGGCGACGAGCTGGACGGCGGCGATCCGTACCCCGGTGAGGATCATCGGCAGCGCGAGCGGCACCTCGACCCGGACCAGCGTCTGCCGCCCGGTCATCCCCATGCCGCGCGCGGCCTGCACCACACCCCGGTCGACCTCGCGCATACCGACGTAGGCGTTGGTGAGCAGCGGCGGCACGGCGAACAGCACCAGGGCGACGACGGTGGGCCCCTCCCCCCACTTGCCCACCGGGGTCAGCAGGAGCAGCACCAGCACGGCGAAGGTGGGCACGGCCCGGCCGACGTTGGAGATGTTGACGGCCAGCGCACCGCCCTTGCCGAGGTGCCCGAGGACGAGCGCGACGGGCAGTGCGATCAGGCAACTGACGAGCAGGCAGACCACGGTGAGCAGCAGGTGTTGCAGCAGCCGGTGCCAGACACCGTCGTCGCCGGACCAGTGGGCGGGGTCGGCGAGCCAGTCCCAGGTGGAACCGAGCACGTTCATGTACGGCCCTTCCTCGCCCACGGGGTGAGCAGCCACTGCACGCCCAGCAGGAGGAGGTCGGCGGCGACGGCGATGAGCACGCACAGCGCGGACGCGGTGAGGACCTGGGCCTTGAAGTAGGTGTTCATGCCCGCGTAGATCAGATTGCCGAGCCCGCCGAAGCCGACGATCGCGCCGATGGTGACCAGGGAGACCGCCGAGACGGTGGCGATGCGCAGCCCGGCCATCGCGGCGGGCAGCGCGAGCGGCAGCTCCACGGTGAGCAGCAGCCGTACGGGCCCGAAGCCGAGCCCGCGCGCGGCCTGCCGGGTCTCCTCCGGCACGGCGCGCAGCCCGGCGAGGATGTTCCGCACGAGCAGGGTGAGGGAGTACAGCACCAGCCCGGCGACGACGAGGGTGGCCGACAGCCCGTACACGGGGAGCAGCAGGGAGAACATCGCCAGGGACGGGATGGTGTAGAGCACGGTGGTGACGGCGAGCACCGGCCCGGCGGCCCATCCCCAGCGGCGGGCGAGCACGGCGAGCGGCACCGCGATGGCGAGCCCGATCAGCACGGACAGCGCGGTCAGCTCCAGGTGCTGGCCGACCGCGTCGAGGAGGATCTGGCGGCGGGTGCTCAGATAGTCACCGCAGATCCACTCGTTGCGCGCGAGGCAGTCGTCCGGGGCGGCGGTCACCCGTCCATTGCACCGGCCGGGGCAGCGGGTCGGCGCGTTGTGGTGGCCCGTACGGGGGCCGGAACGCCCCCTTTGGTATCACTTCTGGCATCCGAAGCGAGGAGTGTGGCGGCTGTGGAACGGATCGTCGTCGTCGGTGCCGGCCACATGGGGTCGGTCATCGTACGGGGCCTGCTGGACGGGATGCCGCAGGCCGAGGTGGTCATCGTGGAACCCTCGGCGGACCGCCGGGCCTCCCTGGACAGCCGCGCGAAGGTGGCCGCCGCGTACGAGCCACGCCCGGACGACCTCCTCGTCCTCGCCATCCCGCCCCAGGCGTTCGACTCCTTCGCGGAGGGCCTTCCGCCCGGCGCGTGCGCGGAGGCGACCGTCGTCTCGATCATGGCGGGCGTACGCCTGGAGACCCTCGCGTCGGCCCTGGGCACGGGCACGGTCCTCCGCGCGATGCCGAACCTCGCCTCGCGGGTGGGCCAGAGCATGACGGTCCTCTGCCCCGGCGACCAGGTCCCCGCCCGCAGTGTGGAGCGGGCGAAGGGCGCGCTGTCGGTGATCGGCAAGGTCCTCGTGGTCCAGGACGAGTCCCTCCTCGACGCGGCGACCGCCGTCGCGGGCAGCGGCCCGGCCCTGGTCGCCTACCTCTCCCGCTCCTTCACGGACTTCGCCCGAGCGGCGGGCTTCACCCCCGACGACGCCCTCCTCCTGACCACCCAGGTCCTCCGGGGCACGGCAGACGTCCTCTCCCAGCCGGACGTGACCCCGGAATCCGTGTACCGACAGGCCAGCACCCCGAACGGCACGACAGCCGAGGGCATCGCCACCCTGCGGGAACACCGGGTGGGCGAATCGGTCCGAGCGGCACTGGAGGCTACGGCGGAGAGGGCGGGGGAACTGGCGGGGTGAGGGGCTTGATTCGACCGGCGCCGGGAGCCACGGCCGAGGGGTGCGGGAACGCGCAGCGTGAAGGGCCTGGCTCGACCGACGCCGGGAGCCACGGCCGACGGGCACGGGAACGCGCAGCGTGAAGGGCCTGGTTCGACCGACGCCGGGAGCCACGGCCGAGGGGTGCGGGAACGGGCAGGGTCGAGCGAACCCGGCTCGGGCGCCTGCGGCCGAGGGACTTGACGGGGCGGGGGAATCCGTTCGGGCAACCCCCGGCCTGGGGAACCTGGCCGGGCGAAGGATCGACTCCGTCGACCCCGCAAGCCACGGCCGGGAGGGCCAGGTGCTGGCGGCGCGGGGTATTTGGGGTGCCGCGCAGCCGAGGCACTTGGCCGGGCGAGGGAATCGGTTCGGGCGGCCCGCGCCGAGGCACCGGCCGGGTGAGGGACTCGCCCCCCGGCGGTCCTGCGGGCCATGACCGAGAGGGCCGGGGCGCCGGTGCGGCTGAGAACTCGGCCCGCGCCACGCGGCCGACAGGGCGGCGGCCTTGGCCAGGTGAGGGACTCCCCCGGCCGGCGCCGGAAGCCACGGCTGACGGGCGGGTGAGGGGCTCGGTCCCGCCACCGGGTGAGCGGAGCGCTAGGTTGGCCGTATGAGCAACCTTGACCTCGCGCCGGAGCCGCGCGCATGCGGTGGCCGTGGGTTTGTCGTCGCCGAGCCGGTCCGTGAACTGCTGAGCCCCCGTACGGTGAAGCTCGGGGAGTCCACGGAGGTCCGCCGGCTGCTGCCGAACCTGGGGCGTCGGATGATCGGCGCATGGGCGTTCGTGGATCACTACGGCCCGGACGACATCGCGGACGAGCCCGGCATGCAGGTGCCCCCGCACCCGCACATCGGCCTGCAGACGGTGAGCTGGCTGCACGAGGGCGAGGTGCTGCACCGGGACTCCACGGGCAGTCTCCAGACGATCCGGCCGCGCGAGCTGGGGCTGATGACGGCGGGCCGGGCGATCAGCCACTCCGAGGAGAGTCCGAAGCCCCACGCCCGCTACCTGCACGGAGCCCAGTTGTGGGTGGCCCTCCCGGACGAACACCGCCACACCGACCCGCACTTCGAGTACCACGCGGAGCTGCCGACGGTGACGGCCCCCGGCCTGACGGCCACGGTGATCCTGGGCACCCTGGACGGCACGACGTCCCCCGGCACCACCTACACCCCTCTGACCGGCGCCGACCTCACCCTCACCGAGGGCGCCCGAACCCGCCTCCCCCTCGACCCCGACTTCGAGTACGGCGTCCTCTCCATGTCCGGCTCGGTCCACGTGGACGGCGTCCCCGTCACCCCGGGCTCCATGCTCTACCTCGGCTGCGGCCGCACGTCCCTCCCCCTCCACGCGGACACCGACGCCTCGATCATGCTGCTGGGCGGCGAGCCGTTCGCGGAGGAGCTGATCATGTGGTGGAACTTCGTCGGGCGTACGCAGGACGACATCAGTCGGGCGCGGGAGGACTGGATGGAGGGTTCGCGATTCGGAGAGGTGAAGGGATACGACGGGGACCGGCTTCCCGCGCCCCAACTACCTTCTGTGCCACTGAAAGCACGAGGACGAGTGCGCTGAGCTGGGTCTTCTCAAGCTGAAGCACACCCCGCCCGGCTCACTGTGCCTGCATGAGCAACACCATTGCATGACACATCTGCCGGAAAGCAAGGCGGGGCCCGCGCCGGACAGGGCCGGAGACAGCAGGAAGCAGTACTAGAGCGGCAGCGGGTCGAGCAGTCGATGAAGAAGACGAAGTAGGTGCCGGCAGCCGGACCGGGTCATCCGGAGGGGCACCGCACCACTGGGTGTCCGCGACCAACACCCCGCCTCCGCCCGGCCTGGGGGCGGCTCGTTGGGGTTGTCGGCGTTAGTCGGTGTCGATGATGCGCAGGATCACCTCGGCTTTCCGGCTGCCGGGGAAGAGAGTGTCGAAGTTCGTGCGGACCCCGTATCCGCAGGCTTGCCACATGTCGATCCTGCCGGGCCCGTCCTCGGAGCTGGCAGTGACGGTGGCGCAGCGGCTGTCCGGAAGGGTGTCCTCCACCCATCCGTAGATCTTCAGGCCCCGGCTGGTGCAGGTGAGGTGCCAACTGGCCTTTCCTCCACGGGCGACGGGGGACTGCGCGGAAGGACAGGTATGGGCGCTTGCGGGGCCGGCGGTGCTGATGGTCAGGGCAGCCGCCAAGACGGCCACCGACAAGGTTGAGGTGAGGCGTTTCGCGAGTGCGGGCACGGCTGGAGTTCCTCTCAACGAAAGCGGGTGAAATGTGGGATCGGCGAGCCGGGGGTGCGCACATGCGCAGCGGTGTGGCCCGCAGCCGGCCGGAAAGTGTGCGTAGCTGTCACTGATGACCGCGGGCGACCGTCCCGGACCGCCTGCGGCGCCGTCTCGCACCGGCAGGGGTGGCGGCGGGCCCGCTCCGCCGGCGGAGCGGGATCGGCGTGGAGGTGCGAGGGGCTGATGCGGGCACCCCACCGGGGCCCCGTTCGGCCTCCAGGCGGCCTCGGGCGCGCCTGCAGGGCAGGATCGATCACACATCGCACCTGTCAGGGACGTGCGTCCTACCCGCCGAGCATCCCTATGAGTGCCTGCACGGCCTGCGCGACCGGCTGCCCCACCGCCCCCACGGTGGCGGCGACCCCGGCGATGGCCACAAGCGCCCGATGCCGCTCCTGCGGCGGGACGGTGGTGGTGTCACTGAGGGCAGGCAGGTACTCGTCCAGGATCGCCGCGCTTGCCCGCGGTACCTGGGGCTGGGCGCGCAACTCTACGATCTGCGCATGCAGTTCGGCGAGGGCCGCGAGGACAACGGGGTCCACCCGGCCGGATGTGTCGCTGCCGATCTGCGTCTTGACGATGCCCTGATGGCCCCGGCCGCCGTGGATGTTGACGCTGTCGCCGTAGTGGTAGCTGTTGCCGGTCATACCGCGATCCCCACGTTTCCGCTCCCGCCGTACATGTTCACCTTGTCGCCGAAGTGGTAGTTGGTCGGCGAGACCGTCAGCCGTTCCACCATGACCTGGAACTCCGTGTCGGGGTGCTCGATGGCGTAGGAGATCTGCCCGACGAGCTGGTCCAGGTACTGCGGGCTCCGGCTCGTCACGACCGCGGCCGACGCACTGCTGGTCTCGATGGCCAAGACGTACTGGGGCGACGCAGTCCAGACCATCATCGCCTCGACGAAGAAATACGCCGCAGCGGCGAAGGCCAAGAGCCACACGTACCCGAGGTAGTCGCCACCCGCCTCTCCCCTCGAAGCGATCAGCAGGGGCAGGGCGGGGAGGGTGGTGAGGGAGGCGGCGACCACGGCTGCCGCCGTGTGCTTGATCCACCGCATCGCCGCATCGCCTCGCCGGGGCTGCAGCAGCGAGGTACGTACGCGCGTGATGTTGTGCAGCGGATAAGCGGCCGTGCCGATCCACAGCAGCCGCTTACTCACCCGCAGTTCCAGCTCAATCCCCGACAGGGGTACGAGCGGAGGCGGCGCGGACGGCTGGGCGGGCACAGCCGGTGCGTGAGCGGGGCGCTCGGGAGGTTGGTCTGTTTGCATGTGTCCCCCGTCGGTGAAGCACAGAAACTGAGTGAATACCATTAACCACCTGACATGACGTCAGGGCAAGCCATGTACGGCGCAGGTGTGAGGCAGGAGCGCGAAGTTGACGGTACGGCGTGAGCGGCTGAGAGCCGAGCTGGCACGTGACGTGAAGAAGGAAGCGCGCAGGCAGATCGCTATCGACGGCGTGGAAGGACTGAGCTTGTCGGCCGTGGCCCGCGCCGTAGGCGTCACCCCGCCCGCCCTGTACCGGTACTTCGACGGCCGCAAGGGGCTCGCTCTCGCCGTGTACGAAGACGTGACGGCGGAATGCGTGGCCGTCGTCGCTGACGCCGTCGCACGCGAGGACCTCCAGGACCTCGGCGCCTGCCTGTACGCCGCCACCCGGGCGTTCTTCGACTACTCGATCGCGCACCCTGCCGAGTTCGACCTGCTGATGGGCTCCGGCTACGCCCGCCTGGTCTCTTCGGCACAGGCCTTCGACCCCGTGTTCGTGCACGAACTGGGCCAGCTCTACGTCTCCCTGTTCACGGAGCTGGTGAACCGGACTGGCCTTGCCTGTCCGAGGGACGACGAACTCGCCCCCTCGCTGCTGCTGAACCTGACGGCGTACCGCGAGCTCATGGGAGCCAGCGAGAAATTCCCGCTCGGCGTCGTACTCACAATGATCACGTGCTGGCGGCAGATCTACGGTCTGACGTGCATGGCGGTGTACGGCCACATGGCCACGGCCTTCGACGACTTCGTCACACTCTTCAACCACATGATGGACGAGTTGCTCGCCATGCTCGGCCTGCAGCGAGCCCCCGGACAGGGATGAGCGGGTCAGCTCCCCACCACAGCTCTCCGACAGCTCGTCCTCCGAGCCCGGGCCCACGTCACCGCGAAGGCTCTCGGTCACCCCGACAAGACAGCCACCCGCTTGGTCACCGAAGCCGAGCGCGTCGTCGCCCCCTTCCAAGGCATAGACCCAACAGACCATGCCAGCCGAGACACCGGCAGCCCGCTTCTCGGCCTCGGCTGCGGCGAAGTCCATGACCTCCACGCGGGCCCCCGTGACAACCGAGCCGCGTAGCCGACGCCCCCCGTCCGCCCAGGAGCACCGAACACCAGGGAACAGACCAAGGACAGCGACCTCCGGGAAGACACGGAGTGGGAGTGGAGGGTGCGCGCGTTCAGCGGGCAGGGGCCCGCGCTCGCCGAGCGGCTGGTGGCCACGGTCCTGGCCTGGACCGCCACATCCGCGCCGAAGCCAACGACCAGCACGCCGATCCCGTCCTGATGGTCCACGCGGCCGGCACGCCCGACGTTGCGCTGCGCCCCGGCGACGTCATGGACAAGGTCAACTGCCGCCTGGTGTTCCGGTGGCCGGGGCGTGACGTGGTGCTGCCCAGGCCCGTTGAGCGTCCTGTGGCCGACGTCGTTGCGGAGGAGGTATGACGGTGGAACGGGCCGGGCGGGAGGCGGTGTTCGTCGCTCCGGTGGAGCGTGACGAGCGGGACCGGATGCGTCGCGCGCACGCGGCCGCCGCGAAGCAGTTTGAGGTGGTTGCGTCGGGGCCGGAGGTGTGGGGGTGGCAGGGCCGCACCCTGGGGCGACGGGCCGGGGACTGCTGGCTGCGCATCGTCTCCGCCGAGGCCGGTAAGGCGGGCGGAAGGCTGTGGGAGGGGACGGCGACCGCTGACACGCTTGTGCCCCGTTCGGTACCGCGGCCGCGGCTTCACGGCGTGCTCGACTGGACTTTGCCGGACGTCGCCTACCGGGCGGAGCTCACCGAATTCGTGTCCGTCCCGCCGGTCGCCAGCGGCACTCCGGCTCTCGACCAGGACATCCCACTGCCCGACTCGTGGTGGGCGGAGCTGAAGTCCGCGCTCGGGACGCTCGCGACGGTGCCCACCGACCGGGAGTCGGTGCGGCAGAGCTGGGTCGACCGGAACTTCCGCCGCTTCCTCGGCATCGCCCCCGTCCGGATCCGTGAGACGACGACCGGGCATGCCGATCTGCACTGGGCGAACCTGACATGTGCGCCCCTGGTCCTGTTGGACTGGGAGAACTGGGGGCGGCTGCCCGTGGGCTACGACCTGGGGCTGCTTCACGCGTACTCGCTGGCCGCGCCGACGACCGCCGCCCGGATCCGGCGCGAGTTCGGCCACGTTCTGGACACGGACGCCGGCCGGACCGGGGAGCTCATCGCCCTCGGGCAGCTTCTCCAGGCGTGCTCCCGGGGCGTCCACCCTCGCCTCGCCCCGCTCGTCGCCCACCAGGCCGAGCACCTCACCAACATCCCCGTCCCCACGCCCTGACGGGCCCCGACGGCCTGGAGGAATCCATGTCCCGCCCACGTGTCGACGTCGTCGTTCTGACTATGAACGACCGCCCTGCGGAGGAAGCCGCAGCGCAGGCGACACTTCTTGCCCAGAGCGGCGTCGACGCGCGGGTGGTGGTGGTCGGCAACGGCTGCAAGCCCGAGGTCGTGCCACCCGGTGCGCTCACCGTGTACCTGCCCGAGAACATCGGCATCCCCGGTGGTCGCAACGCCGGCGCCGACGCGCTGCACGAGGCGGGCGATCCGGCCGAGTGGCTGTACTTCCTCGACAACGACGCCAGCTTCCCCCGCCGCGACATCCTTGCCCGGCTCGTCGCCGAGGCCGAGCAACATCCCGAGGCCGCCTGGGTGCAGCCCCGGCTGACCGGCCCGGACGATTCGACCACGCCGCGCCGTTGGGTCCCCCGGCTGCGCGCCTCGAACCCGGGACGGCCGGGGAAGGTCGCTTCGATGGCCGAAGGTGTCGTCCTGGTCCGGCGCCGCGCCTTCGACGCGGTAGGCGGGTGGGAAGAGCAACTCTTCTTGTATCACGAGGGGTTCGACCTGGCCTGGCGGCTGTATGAGGCGGGATGGAGCGGCTGGTACGCGGCCTCGATCCGCATGCACCACCCCCTCACCGAACCTGCCCGCCACGCGCTGTACCACCGGCTCGCCGCCCGCAACCGGATCTGGATCGCCCACCGCAACCTCCCCGCCCCGCTCCTCCCCCTCTACCTGAGCGCCTGGACCACAATCACCCTGGCCCGAGCCGTGCGCGGCGGCGGACTGCGCCTGACGCTGCGCGGCATCTACGAAGGATGGACGAGCCGGCGCACGCAACGGCGGCGTCCGATGAGCTGGCGCACCATCTACCGGCTCACCGCCGCCGGACGGCCGCCGATCATCTGACCTCCTTGCCCCGTCAGCCCACCCTGAGGAGTCCACTTCGCCATGAGCCAGCCACCGATGCCCTCGCTGATGGGAGTGTTCGCTCACCCCGACGATGAGAGCCTGCTGGCCGGCGGTGTGCTCGCACAGCACCACGCCGCCGACGCGCGCACCTGCGTCGTCACCGCGACCTGGGCCCCGATGAGCCACCGAGCCCCCCAACTTGCCGACGCCCTGATCGTCTTGGGCGCCGGGGCCCCGCGGCTGCTCGGCTACGCCGATGCCCGTAACCCCGCCTCGGCACCCGACGGCACCGTGCGCCTCGTTGACGCGCCCCTCGACGAAGCCGTCGGCCGCCTGGTCGCACACATCCGCCAGTTCCGGCCCGACATCGTCGTCGGACACGACGCCCTGGGCCAACTCACCGGGCACCCGGACCACCGGCGCGCCCACCAGATCACCCTCCTCGCCGTCGAGGCCGCCGGCCTGCCGCACCTGTATCCCGATGCCGGCGAACCCTGGCAACCGGCAGCCCTGTACGCGGCAACGCACTCACAATCCGGTATGGGCCGGCTCGGCCCGCTCCTGCAGAGCGTCGGGAAGACGCTCCTCGCGGTGCCGGAGGCGTACGTGACCACGACCGTCGACGTCTCACCGTGGGCCGCGGTGAAGTGGGCCGCGATCTGCGCCCACCGGAGCGAGGCGGCGCGCCCACGGCCCCTGCCCGGCCTGCTCGCCCGCCTGCCCGAACCGGAGCGCAACGAGATCATCAGCACCGAACACTTCACCCGGCTGTCCGTCGGCCCCACCCCGGGCGAACCGGCACAGGCTCGTCGCCTGACCGGCCCACCTCCAAACGGCACGGTTCCGTCCGCATGATCGAAGGCAAAATGACCAGCACGCCCTCCCCTGACCCGCCAACCAGCACGCAGATGAGCGACGACGAGTACGGGGCCTTGGTCCTGATCCAGTGCGTCGACTACCGCCCGGTCTGCCTCTTGCTCGGAGGCGGAGCTCGGCGAACCGCTGCTCCTCGGTCACCTCTCCGACCCCGACAAGCCGTACGTCTCCGCTGAGCAGCGCCCCTCCCCCGTCTCAGCCCGCTTCCCGTCGATCCGGCCACCGGCGGCACCTACATCCGTGTCCTGGCCACCCGAGCAGGCCATGGAGCTCTCGACTGGGGGCCTCGCCTCCGGCCACCGACTAGCTCTCCGCCGTCCACCCACGCCCGAGCCCGGCTCGGCCGGGCGGCAAGCCCTCACCGAACTGCCGGAGGCTACCGATCTCACTACCCTGTAGCCTGCCCCGGCCAGTCCCGAAACGAGGACTCGCATGAACGCCACATCACCCGCCCTCGGCATCCAACCCGTGCCCGCTCGCTCTCTGCCTGCCACACTTGCTGCTCCGGCGCCGGTGCGAACAGGGCACTGCCAGTGCGGCCGGATGTCACCGGTCTCCCGGATGATCCGCATTTGTGTTCTTGTGCCCATGAGTTCCGGATTTCCGGCGGGCTCGCGGTGCTGTGGGTGGGCTTTCCCCTCAACTCCCTGATCTGGACCGGGCCCGGTGGCGAGCCGAAGTGGTACGCGACCTACCTTCTCTGAACTATGGGAGAGACGAGTACCGCTCCATGTCAGGCCGGCCTGTCGACTGGCTGAACTACGCCCAAGGACTTCTCTGTAGGCTCTTCGCCTCAGGAGGTGCTGTGAACATGCTGGGCCGTGCTGGAGAAGGGTTTAGCTACGCCCCCTCGAGTTGGGCTAGCTTCCCCTCGGCGTGGGTCAGGCTGCTCGGCAGCCCTTCGATCTCGCCGAGCCAGCCTTCCCTTTCGGCTTCCACGATGCGTGTGAGGAGGTTGTCGCGGATTTCGACAAGCCGGGGACGTTCTGTCGCGTGGACGATCAGCGCGGGGCATCGGACACAAGCGTGTTCGTGAGCACAGTCAGTTCTGTATGCGCGGCCGCAGTCGCCCAGGGCGAGCTTGCGGCGCTCAAAGTGCCCGAGAAACTCTCCCCATTCCTCAGGAGTGACGGTGCGGTATTCATCGGCAGGCCGCAGAGCCCGGCGCCGGGCGATGAACGCTCGATGTGCCTCGATGGCATCAGTGGGGTAGATCGCGGCATATCCCAGCGTCGTTCCGGTGTGGTCGTGACCAACGATGACCTGAGCGATGTGAGGTGGCAGGCCGTTGAGGAGGGAGTCCGTGATGAAGATCCGCCGGAAGTCGTGGGGCTGAAAGACGAGAGGGTCAGCCACCCTGTCCGTCAAACCTGAGGCCAACATGGTGACGCCGAGTTCCCGACGGATCGTCGCTCGTGACAGCGGACGCAGGTAGCCACCAGAGCGATCCTGGAACAGGAGCGGCATCGGCGGGTTCCAGACCCGTTCGTAGTGGTCATAGCTACGAGAACAGGTACTCGCCCGCCCGAGCCTCGGACTCGAGAGACGACCGTACTCAACACGTCCGCCAGTTCCGGCGTGACCAAGACAAGTCGCTCTTGGTCCGTCTTCGACGGGGCGATCTGCAAGAGCGGAACGGTCTGCCCGGCGGTGGGGGGCCTGTAGCTGACGATGCTGTGATGCCCCAGCTCAAGGAGTTCCTCGATTCGGATGCCGGTGTGCCGCAAGATCAGCAACTGGCCTAACTCAGGCAGGACGAAGTTCCTCAGGTCTCTTCCGGACCGTAGGCCCGACCCTCCGCCGCGGGTTCTGCCTCGACTGCGGTACCCACCTGGTGTCCGTGGCCGACGGCTCCAGCACGATCACGGTGACCGGCCTCAGCCTCACCGACCAGAGTGGCATCGAACCTCTCGGCCACTCCTACCGCGAGAGCGCCGCGCCCTGGATGCACGTCACCCTTCTGCCAGCCCCGGCGGCACCCGACGGCAACGAGATCTCTGGGCCGGACATCCAGCGAAGCGGCTCCTACAATCCGGATGTACTCCACGCGACCGGGCGGATTATTGCGCAAGAACCTGCCCAGTCCATCGCAAACGAGCGGACCTTCGAGCTTCCGCCGTATGTCGAGGCGATGCGCAGGAGCATCCCGGGTCGCTTTGAGCCGGCTTCTGAGGACGAGGCGCCTGCCGCGCCTCAGACGATGATCGTTGAGCGGAAGCCGAAGCGGGCACGCAAGCGGAAGTAAGAGCGCTGCCGCTGAAGCCACCGGAGCTCCGCTTTGCGAGGGCCGGTCAAACCCTCGGAAACGTCCCGCAGACTGACGTGTCCGGCTGCTCTCAACGACCTGGTTCGCGCTGGTGCACCTGCTGAGCGCCGTAGTTGGCCCGGGGGCATGCTCAGCACAGGACAGTGGTTTGCGACGATGCCCAGGTTGGAGGGGTCGGACGCGCCTTGGCGAACGCGCGATCGAAGCCAGCCACTACAGGCTGACGAAAGAAGCGGGTGGGACATGCAGACGCTGGTGGAGGGAACCGTCACGGAGGCACTGCGCGACAGCGGCGGCGAGGTGATCCGTCTGTACGTAGCCGCCTGCGCCGAGCGCATGGCGCCGTTGTTCATAGGGCTGCGGGCGGGGGTGCCAGGGCGGGAGGCCGACCTGGACTTTTGCGTGCGGTCGGTACGCGACCTCTGGCACACAGGCCAGCCGCTGGCCGACGCTGCTGAGCGAGTAAGCGTGCTGGAGCGGTTCCCCGAACTTCAGCCGAGCGAGGAGGGGATCACCGATGTCGCTGACACCTACGCCTTCTTCGGAGCCCTCGCCTTGCGGTATGCCCTGTTGGCCCACGGCACCGGAGATCCCCGTGCTGCGGTGGCCTGTGGCCACGCGGCGCTCACCGCGATGGGGATGCTGGACCAGAATCTCACTGGTGTCGACTTCAGTGCCGAGGAGCAGCGGCTTCAGTCCCGCTCGGCGACCGGCGACGCCGCTGGTCTTTGGGAGGCCAGCGTGACAGCGGGACGGGAGCGGTTCCGGGCCGTGCTGGGTCGTACAGGGCAGGGCGGAAGCTGACATCGTGGTTGTCCGTACCGGCCAAGTAGACCGCTCAGTGACAGCCATCGACCTAGGCGGAGTGCCGTAGGCGGGCCGCCGGTGCGCGGGGTTTCGGTCAGTTGGTGGTGGTCGTTTCTGCGGCTGTGCCGGCGTCCTGCGTGGCGGCCCAGGAGGCCAGCAGGCGCAGGCCCTCCTCGGAGGGTGAGCCGGGTTCCGCGGTGTAGACGGTGACGGTGAGACCGGGTTCGGCGGTCATTTCCAGGTCTTCGAAGGCGAGGATCAGTTCGCCGACCGCCTGATGGTGGAAGCGCTTGGTGCCGGTGCCGTGGTGGCGGACGTTGTGGGCGCCCCAGCGGACGCGGAAGTCCTCGCTGCGGGTGGACAGTTCGCCCACCAGGTCGTGCAGACCCTTGTCGTGCGGGTTGCGGCCTGCTTCGGCCCGCAGGATCGGTACGCACATGTCGGCGAAGCGTTCCCAGTCGGGGTAGAAGCGCCGGGCGGCCGGGTCGAGGAACTGGAACCGGGCGAGGTTCAGATGGTTCCCGGGTGCGGCGTACAGGTCGGTGTAGAACGCGCGGGCGAGCGGGTTGGCGGCCAGGACGTCCATGCGGCCGTTGCGGACGAGTGCGGGGCCCGCTGTGATGGCGTCCAGCATCCACTGCAGGCTGCGGTGCGGCGTCCACTGGCCCTTCGTACGGCGGCGCTTCGGGCGGGTGAGGACGTCGGAGCCGTCGGCCGCCTGGGCCAGATGCAGCAGGTGGGCGCGTTCAGCGTCATCGAGCTGGAGCGCGCGGGCGACCGCTTCCAGGACGGGCGGGGAGACACCGGCGACGTGGCCGCGCTCCAGCTTGGCGTAGTACTCCACGCTCATGTCCGCCAGGGCGGCGACCTCGCTACGGCGCAGGCCCGGCACCCGCCGGCGGGAGCCGGGGGGCAGACCCGCCCGCTCGGGGGTGATCTTCGCGCGCCGCGAGGTCAGGAACTCGCGGACCTCTTCACGGTTGTCCATGCCTTCGACGGTACGGCCCGCCCGGCGCCCGAGGGATGCACTGCCGGTACACCCCTTGTCAGTGACTCGCTGCCCGCGCGATACGGCGGTTACCTGGATGACGTGGCGCTCACCGTCCACCCCGGCCGGGGTGGACGCAGTGCCCACCCCGGACCGCGCGGCACTTCCGCGCCGCACGGTACCGGGCCCGCACCCGTAGCCCGGCGGGCCGATGCACACCGCCCGTGTGTGTGCCGGCCGCCCCCGTACGTAAAGGAACCCTTCTCATGCGCGGAGCAGTGATCCACGCCCCCGGCGACATCCGCTTCGAGACCGTGGAGGACGCGAAGATCCTCAAGCCGACCGACGCCGTCATCCGTACGGCCGTGACCTGCGTGTGCGGCTCCGACCTGTGGCCCTACCGCGGCGCGGAGCCGACCCAGCAGGCCCATCCGATGGGCCACGAGTACGTGGGCTTCGTGGAGGAGGTCGGCTCCGAGGTCACCTCGGTCAAGCCCGGCCAGTTCGTCGTCGGCTCGTTCGCCACCTCGGACAACACCTGCGCGAACTGCCGAAACGGCTTCCAGTCGAGCTGCCTGAACCGCGAGTTCATGTCCACCTGCCAGGCCGAGTACGTCCGCATCCCCAACGCCCAGGGCACCCTGGTCGCCACCGACGGCGTACCGGACGAGAAGTTCTGGCCCGGCCTGCTGGCCGTCTCCGACGTAATGGGCACCGGCTGGTGGGCCGCCGAAGCCGCCGAGGTCGAGCCCGGCTCGACCGCCGTGGTCGTCGGCGACGGCGCGGTGGGCCTGTGCGCGGTGATCGCCGCCAAGGAGATGGGCGCGGAGCGCATCATCGCCATGTCCCGGCACGAGTCACGCCAGAAGCTGGCCCGCGAGTTCGGCGCCACCGACATCGTCACCGAGCGCGGCGAGGAGGGCGTCGCCCGGATCAAGGAACTGACCGGCGGGATCGGCGCCGACAGCGTGCTGGAGTGCGTGGGCACCGCCCAGTCCATGAGCCAGGCGCTGCACTCCGCCCGGCCCGGCGGCAACGTCGGCTTCGTCGGCGTCCCCCACGAGGTCGCCATCGACGGGCAGGAACTGTTCTTCTCCCACGTCGGCCTGCGCGGCGGCCCCGCTCCCGTCCGCCGTTACCTGCCCGACCTGATCGACCGCGTCCTGACCGGCGCGATCGACCCCGGCAAGGTCTTCGACCTCACCCTGCCCCTGGACCAGGTCGCCGAGGGCTACCAGGCCATGGACGAACGCCGTGCCATCAAGACGCTCCTCACCCCCTGACACGCCCCGGAAGGAACGCTCATGCAGATCACCCGCAGCTCCCTCGCCACCGCCAAGGGGCCCGCCGACTGGTTCACCGGCGATGTCTACATCGACGCCGTCGCCGCAGCCCCGGAGCCCTCCCGCGTCAGCGCCAACCTGGTGCACTTCATGCCCGGCGCCCGCACCCACTGGCACCGACACCCGCTGAGCCAGACCGTGTTCGTCACCGAAGGCGTCGGCCTGTGTCAGCGCCGCGGCGGCCCGGTCGAAGTCATCCGGCCGGGCGACCGCGTTCTGTTCGGGGCCGACGAGGAGCACTGGCACGGCGCCGCGCCGAACCGGCTGATGGTCCACCTGGCCATCAACGAGGCGGACGCCGACCACGACGTCGTGCACTGGCTGAACCCCGTCACCGACGAGGAATACGCCGCCGCGCCGGCCACGAGCTGACATCCCGGCCCGGCC
Source organism: Streptomyces sp. NPDC018263 (assembly GCF_055562575.1). NCBI lineage: Bacteria > Bacillati > Actinomycetota > Actinomycetes > Kitasatosporales > Streptomycetaceae > Streptomyces > Streptomyces sp. NPDC018263. The sequence goes on along the minus strand of NZ_JBVHFA010000002.1, from coordinate 527,387 downwards.
CGCCGCCGCGAACGGCGCGCCGCACGCAGCGTGCCTGTCACTGGGCCGTCCCCTCGCTCATATCTCCCTTGTGAAAGGCGCACCGTGACCACTCTTGCCCTTGTCGGTGCCGGCTCCGGACTGGGGCTGGCGACCGCCCGCCGCTTCGGCCGCGAAGGCTTCGACATCGCCCTCGTCTCCCGCAGCCAGGACCACCTCGACGCTCTGGCCGCCGAGCTGGACCGGGACGGTGTCCGTGCTCACGGCTTCGCCGCCGACGTGCGCGACCCCCAGGCCCTGACCGCGGCCCTGGACCGAGGCCCTGCAGTACAGCCCCGTCCCCCAGGCGGCTGTTCTTCCTCATGGCGCTGACCGGGTTCACGCTGAACCCGATCGTCACCTCCCTCGCCGTCCGGTTCGCGGGCGACGCGCCCACGTTGACCGCGTCGCTGACCACTTCGGCCTACGAGACCGGCGTCGCCGCCGGATCGGCGCTCGCCGGTGCTGACCGTGGTCCCGCTGATCTTGCTCGCCGCGCCTGGCACCTCCACCCCGCCGCGCTTCGTCGCCCAGCGCCCCCTGCGACCGAGGCCAGGGGCGAGCAGCCTGCGGCCAGGCGCTGACACCCACCCGTACTCGCTCTCTCTTGGAGGCACTGCGTGAACACCACGTACGACTTCACCGGCAAGGTCGCCTTCGTCACCGGCGCCGCCTCCGGCATCGGCCGGGCCACCGCTCTCGCCTTCGCCCGCGCGGGCGCCCGGGTAGCCGTCGCCGACCGCGACGCCGACGGACTGAAGGAGACCGCCCGGCTCGTCACCGACGCCGGCGGCCAGGCCGTCGCCCTCGTCTGCGACGTCACCCGCGAGGACGAGGTGCAGGCGGCTGTCGACACCACGGTGGACCGGTTCGGACGGCTGGACGCCGCGTTCAACAACGCCGGCGTCGAGCAGCCCGTCCAGTCGGCCGCCGACACAGGCAAGGACGACTGGGACCGCATCCTCGGCGTCAGCCTGACCGGTATGTTCCTCTGCGCCCGCGCCGAGATCCGCCAGATGCTCCGGCAAGACGGTGGTGGTGCGATCGTCAACGTCTCCTCCGGCGCGGGCGTCAAGGGCTTCAAGGGGCAGGCCGCCTACGCCGCCGCCAAGCACGGCGTCATCGGCTTCACCCGCTCCGCCGCCCTCGACCACGCCGCCGACGGAATCCGTATCAACGCCGTCTGCCCCGGAATCATCGACACCGAGATGATCCGCCGCTTCGGCGACACCCGCCCCGGCGGCCGCGAAGGGCTCATCGCCGACGAACCCGTCGGCCGCCTCGGCAGGCCCGAGGAGGTCGCCTCCGCCGTGCTCTGGCTCTGCTCGGACGACGCCGCCTTCACCACCGGCACCGCCCTCGTCATCGACGGCGGCCAGACCGTCTGACTCACCGGCGGCCCGCGAAAGGAACCGTACGCATGAACCCCACCTACGACTTCACCGGCAAGGTCGCCCTCGTCACCGGCGCCGCCGGCGGCATGGGCCTGGCCACCGCCCGCGCCTACGCCCGTTCCGGTGCCGCCGTCGTCCTGGCCGACCTCAGCGAAGACGCCCTGACCAAGGTGACCGAGGAACTGACCTCCGCCGGCCACCAGGCTCTCGCAGTCCCCTGCGACGTCACCGACGAGGACCAGGTAGCCGCCCTCATCGATCAGACCGTGGCCTCCTTCGGCCGCCTCGACATGGCCTTCAACAACGCCGGCATCATGATCCCCCTGGCCGACGCCGCCGAGGAGGACGCTTCCGCCTTCGACCGGGTCAACGCGATCAACCTGCGCGGCGTGTGGGCGTGCATGAAGCACGAACTGCGCCAGATGCGCACCCAGGCCGAGGGCGGTGCGATCGTCAACTGCTCCTCCCTCGGCGGCCTGGTCGGCAACCCCGGTCGCGCCTCCTACCACGCCACCAAGCACGGCGTCATCGGCCTGACCAGCAGCGCCGCCCTCGAGTACGCCCCGCGCGGCATCCGGATCAACGCCGTCTGCCCCGGCACGATCGAGACCCCGATGGTCGCCGACATGATCGCCAAGGGGGAACTCGACCCCGCGGCCGCCGCAGCGGACGCCCCCATCGGCCGCCTGGGCACAGCAGAAGAGATCGCAGAAGCCGTCCTGTGGCTCAACAGCCCCGCCGCCTCCTACGTCGTCGGCGTGGCCCTGCCCGTCGACGGTGGCTACGTGGCCCGCTGAACCACCCCGGCCGAACGAGGAGGAGAAATCCCGTGGCACGCGTACTGGTCACCGGCGCCGCTACGGGGCTGGGCCGTGACACCGTCGCGGCTCTGCTCGATGACGGCCACGAAGCCGTCTTCCACACCCGCCGTCACGACCGGCTCACCGACGTACGCGACCTGCTGAACCGGGGTGCCGTCCCCGTCACCGGCGGCCACGCCGACGCCGGCCTCATCACCTCGCGGAACCAGGACACCCCCGCGGCCTACCCGGACAGCAAGCTGTTCGTCACCGCCGTCGACCCCGGATGGGTCCCCACCCCGCATGGGCGGCCCCTCCGCCCCCGACGACCTCCACCTAGCTTGATCAGCGCGGAGTGCCGGGCCCGCCGACGGAGGCGTGGAGCCACCACCGCGGGCCCGGAAGCAACCGTGACCACCGGCAAGCCGTGCGAGAGCGAGGCGACCGGGTTCGGACAGCCGCCGGTTGACGGCAGTGGGTTATGGCAGTTGGTCCAGGAACCAGGTGGAGAGTTCCTCAGTGATCAGGGTGTGGGTTTCGCTCTGCGAGGCGAGCTTGACGGCGTGGAAGGGCGACTCCTCCAGTTCCTCGTCGCTGATCGGGGTGTAGAGGTCGGAGTGGGTGGCCGGCTCCCGTACGGAGATGGCGCTCACGGCCGGGACGAAGCAGTGCTCGCGGATCGGGTTGACGACGCCGAAGCCCTGGATGTCGTTGAGCGCGTCGGCGAGGATGCCGAAGCCGGGGAGAGTGCCGCCGGGCGCGCCGTCGATGTCGGGCAGGTCGCTGGTGCGGACCTCGCGGGTGGGGACGGTGACTACCCGGAGCTTGGCGACCAGTTGGTCGTTGCCCTCGGACTGGGTCCGCAGCTCGGTGCCGGTGACGGCCAGCCCCTTGCCGGTGACGGCTTCGACGCCGGGAGCCACGCCGTTGCCGGCGCCGGTGTCGGGGCCGTTGGCGAGGGCGATCAGCCGGAGCTGCCTCGACCGGGGCCAGTTGCCGACCTCCTCCAGCGCGCGCAGGAACGCCAGGCGCCGCTCACTGGTGGCGGGCGTGTCGTCCCAGTTCGCGATGTGCTTGAAGAGCAGCTCCTGGGCCGCCGGGCTGTTGATCTGGTCCGAGAAGCGGGAGTTGAGCTTCTTGATGTAGTGCGCGAACGCCTGGAGGGCGATGGGGATCGAGGCGCCGGTGTGCGGGCTGTCCCAGGAGTAGTAGAGCTGCGCCTGGTGCTCGATGCCGGCCGTCTCCAGCTTGGCGAGGGCGTAGCGGGTGACCAGGCCGCCCATGCTGAAGCCGCCGACGGTCAGCGGGTGGTCGCCGGTACGGCGGTCGATCGCCTCGGCGACGGCCGCCATCACCGCCTCGGCGTTCTGCAGGATCGACGCGCTGCGCTCGTGGTAGCCGACCAGGACCACGTCGCGGCCCCGGCGACGGAGTTCGCTCAGAAGAGGGAACGGGCCGTACTCCAGGAGTTCCCAGGTGAGGCTGAGGTCGGTGGGGCCGACGCTGAAGCCGTCCGCCAGCAGAACCGGGCGGGTGAGCTGGCCGTTGCCCTCGCCGTGGTAGACCCAGGCGGTGCCGTAGGGGAGGTCCCAGACGTCGTTGGGCGGGGGCGGGATGCGATCCGTCGTGCGGGGACCGGGCGCCAGGATGATCGGGGGGCCGGCGTCGAAGGCGTCGGCGGCCTGCTGTTCGGTGATGCTCATGGGGGAATCCCTTCCTGAGGACGGGGCGGGGCGCCCTTTTCCGGATCGCATGCCGGGCCGGGGCTTGTGGCGTCGCGTCTTTTCCCAGCGGGACAACAAGACACGCCAGTCACTCTCCGTATCGTATCGAGTTCGAAGAGTGAATATCCCTTCCGGCTATGCGCGTCGAGCAACCGTTTGAGCTGCGGACACGCGGTCCGCCTCCATCGGAGTCATCCCACTCCGCCCGCGCACACCGGGGCCCCTCGGAGCTGCACGAACGCCGATGCCGCGCTCGGCAGCCGTTTCTCACCCACGAGATGGATGGCACTTGCTCGACAACGACGTACTCGTCGAACAACCCCAAGGCCGCCTGGCGACCATGCCACTGCGGACCATGATGACGCCCCAGCGCGGCGGCGCTCGCTGGCGGGCGGCCTTGCAGTTCGTCCTCGCGACGCGGCGCGAACCCCCAGGCGCTCGGCCCCCCTCACCGACGCCTCGTCCTTTGCTGACGCCCGAGGGTTCGTCACACCCCTGACCTGGGATGAACCGCTGATCACGTGGTATGTGGTGGAACTTTGTCGTCCGGAGTCTCCGTCCGGTGGAAGGTCGCGGTGAGGGCGGTCGCGAGGAAGGCGGCGCCGAGGAGGCAGGTCGCGGTCCAGCCACCGGCCGTGTAGGCGGCGGGTCCGAGGGCCGCGCCGGCGATGCCGCCGAGGGTGTAGCCGGTCATGTAGACCGAGGCCAGGCGGGCGCGGGCGTCGTCGATGTCGTAGACCACGCTCATGTTCAGCAGGTGGGTGGCGTGGATGGCGGTATCCATGGCGAAGAGCCCGATGAGGAGCCACGCCAGGTGATGGCCGCCGGCCCAGAGAGCGGCGAAGGACGCCACGCCGAGGACCAGTGCCGTCCTGGTGAGCCGTACGCGGTCGGCTCGGTCGGCGGCGCGGCCGATGAGGCGGACGGTGAGTGCTCCGGCGGCGCCGGCCAGTGCCAGCAGCCCGATCTGGGCGGGACCGTAGCCGTAGGGGGGTTCGGAGAGGCGGAAGGCCGCGGTCGACCAGAAGACGCCGAAGGCGGCGAAGGAGCAGCCTCCGATGAAGGCCCGGCGGCGCAGCAGCCGGTGGGTGGCGGCCAGGCGAAGCGTGGCGTGGAGCTGGGACCGGTACGAGGCGGGCAGGTCGGGCGGGGCGGGTGGAAGGGCGCGGGTGAGGACGACGGCGAGCAGCAGGGTACTGATCGCGGCCGCGGTGAACAGGGCACGCCAGCCGACGGCCTGCGAGACCAGGCCGGCGATGGTGCGGGACAGGAGGATGCCCGTGAGTCCGCCGGTGAGCATCGTCCCGACGGCGCGTCCGCGTTCGTGGGGTGCGGCCATGGTGGCGGCGTACGGGATGAGGGTGTTGACGAAGGCGGCGGCGGTGAGCCCGATGAGTGCTCCGGCGGTCAGGAGGAGGCCGGTGGTGCGGGCGGCGGCGGTCAGGGCGAGGGCGGCGGCGTCGGCGCAGAGCAGGACGGCGAGCAGGGGGCGGCGGGGGACGATGTCGCCGAGCGGGACGATCAGGATCAGGGCGAGGGCGTAGCCGAGTTGGCCGACGGCGATGAGATGGTCCGCCGCGTGGGGGCCGATGGACCGGGAGATCTGCGGGAGGAGGGGCTGGCAGTAGTAGAGGTTCGCGATCGTCAGTCCGTAGGCCGTCGCGAGCAGCCGGCCGGTCCGGGGAAAAGCGCTCTGCGGAGGTTCGATCAAGGTCACCTGGATGAACCTAGGGAGCCGATTGGGCCGCCGATAAGATCCAATCGCATGGCGGATCAGTGGCCCAATTCTGGCCTGGACCTGCATCTGGAACTGGACGCTTCTGACGGGCTCCGGACGGGTCTGGAGCGGGCGTTGCGAGCGGCCGTGCGGTCGGGGCGACTGGCGCCCGGGACACGGTTGCCGGCCACGCGGAGGCTCGCGGAGGATCTGGGGCTGGCGCGGGGCACGGTGCGGGCGGCGTACGACCAGCTCATCGCGGAGGGGTATCTGACCGCACGGCAGGGCTCGGGCACCGCGGTGGCGCTACTGCCGCGGGTCGTGCCGGTGGCCACGGTCGAACCGGCGCGGGAAATACGGCCCCAGCATGATCTGCGTCCGGGGAGTCCGGACGCATCGGCGTTTCCGGTGTCGGCGTGGCTGGAGTCGTCGAGGCGTGCCCTCGGCTCGGCTCCGGCCGACGCCTTCGGTTACGGCGATCCGCGGGGACGCGTCGAGTTGCGGACCGCGCTGGCCGGGTATCTGGGGCGGGCACGGGACGTGGCGGCCCATCCGGATTCGATTGTGATCACCAACGGGTATCTGCAGGGTCTGACGCTGCTGGCCGCCGCCGTCGGCGGGACGTTCGTCATGGAGGACCCGGGTGTTCCGATGCATGCCGAGGCGGTCCGCCGTGCCGGGGCGCGAGTGGTGCCGCTGCCGGTCGACGCTCTGGGCGCCCGCACCGATCTCGTCGGCGCTCTGACGGCGAATGCGGTGGAGGTCACCCCGGCCCATCAGTACCCGACCGGCCGGACGCTCCATCCCGGGCGACGGCGCACCCTCCTGGACTGGGCGCGCTCGTGCGGCGGTCTGATCGTCGAGAACGACTACGACGCGGAGTTCCGCTACGACCGCAAGCCCGTCGGCGCACTGCAGGGCGCAGGCCCCGAGGACGTGGCCTATCTGGGTACGACGTCCAAGACCCTGGGCCCGGCGCTGCGGATCGGCTGGATGGTCCTGCCGCCCCGTCTGACCGGCCCGGTGGTCGACGCGAAGCTGCACACCGACCACCACACCGAACATCTTGGCCAGCTGACCCTGGCTGACCTGATCACCCGTCATGGCTACGACCGGCACATCCGCGCCTCCCGCCAGCGATACCTGCGCCGCCGTGACGAGCTCCGTAGCCGCCTCGCGGACTTTCCCGTCTCCCTGACCGGCATCGCCGCGGGTCTGCACGCCCTGGCCGTTCTTCCCCCGGACGGGCCCACCGAGGCCGATGTCCGCACTGTCGCGGAGTCACACGGCCTCGCCCTCGGCTACCTGTCGGAACGCCGCGCGCTCCCCTCCACCGCCCAGGGCGTCATCATCGGCTACGGCCGTCCCCCCGAACACGCCTACGCGGCTGCCCTGGACGCCCTGACCGCAACCTTCACTGCCTGCTTCCCCTGACCCGCGCCCCTTGCGGGTACGCCGTGACCTTCCGCCTCGTCCGAGGCCGTATGCGTGAGCGGGCGGAGAGTCGATCTGCTTTAGCAGCCGGAGAGACGGACTCGTAGGTCTGGGGCAGCGATGACGGGGGTGCCAGACCCGTGCCAGATGCTGCGGGGAACCACGGAGAAGTCCGTGGAGGAGGGCGGCGAAGGGGCGGCGGACCTCCGGGACGGTCAACGCAATCGGGTCGCTGCCGCGGGCGGGGTGGTGCGGATGGCCGGGCCGCTGTGGTGCCGCGTCGGCGGCGAGAGCGGCCAGGACAGCCAGGACGGCCAGGACGGCCAGGACGGCCAGGTCGAGCATGGCGAGCGTGATGTGCCGGTGCCATGAGGTCCAGTGCCTGACCTGGCAATACTTCTGTCACCTGGAGCTCGGGGAGTCGCCCAGTGATGGGTACTCAGCGTGAGGGCGGGACGGAGATGGCCATCATCATCGTCGTGGGAGTGTCGCCGGCGTTGTTGTAGGCGTGGGCGGTGCTGGCTTCGAAGGAGGCACTGGAGCCGGCCGGGACGTGGAACGTCCTGCCGCCGACCATGAGGGTCAGTTCGCCGGCCGTGACGTGGATGAGTTCGAACGTGCCCGCGGGGTGGGGGTCGGAGGAGCTGCTGTCGCCCGGCATGAGCTGCCAGTCCCACATTTCCAGGGGGCCGGGGGCCTCGGCGCCCGCGAGGAGGCGGTTGTAGCTGCCGGCATCGGTGTGCCACAGCCGTACGGCCTGCTCGGCGGAGACGATGCGGACCGCGGGCCCCTGCGCGTAGTCGAGCAGGGTGGTGATGCTGACCCCGAGGGCGTCACCGATCTTGACGACGGTGCCGATGCTGGGGTTGGTGCGGGCCTGCTCGATCTGGACGAGCATGCTACGGCTGACGCCGGCCCGGGCGGCGAGCGCGTCCAGGCTGAGGTTGCGCTCTTTGCGCCAATGCCTGACGTTGCCCGCCAGGGACTGGGTCAACTGATCAAGGTCCGACACGGCCCACCCACAAAGTAGTTTACTATTTTGGACGGTCCAGTTACTTTATTGCACTACACTGAACCAGCCTGACCGTCCATTGAACTACACTGCGAGGCGTGCTGTGACCGCATTGTTCGCCCTGGCCACCAGCGTCCTGTACGGACTGGCCGACTTCGGCGGCGGGCTGCTGACGCGCCGCATCCCCGCCCTCACCGTGGTCGTGGTCTCGCAGGTGATCTCCGCGGTCACGCTCGGCCTGATCGTCGCCACCACCGGGGCGTGGGGCGAGGCAGGACCGCGGCTGTGGTTCGCCGTCGCGGCCGGACTGGTGGGACCGGTCGCCATGATCGCGTTCTACCAGGCACTGGCCCTGGGCCCCATGGGCGTCGTCTCACCGCTGGGCACCCTGGGCGTGGCCGTCCCCGTCGGCGTCGGACTCACCCTCGGCGAGCGCCCCGGCCCGGTGGCGGTCGGAGGCATCCTGATCGCCATCACCGGCGTCGTGCTCGCGGGCGGACCACAGCTCAAGGGCGCCCCGGTGCAGCGGAGGGCCGTCCTGCTCGCGCTGGTGGCCGCGCTCGGTTTCGGCACGGTCTTCGCGCTGATCGCCGAGGCGTCGACGACCATCCCCGCACTCTTCCTCGCCCTGTTCGTCCAGCGCGTCACCAACGTGGTCGCCGGCGGCGCCGCACTCTGGGTCTCCGTGCGGCGCGGCACCCCCGCGCTGCCGGACACCGGCTTCCCGTGGGCCTCCCTGCCGGCCCTCGCCTTCGTCGGCCTGGCCGACGTCGCCGCCAACGGCACCTATTCCATCGCCGCGCAGCACGGCCCGGTCACGATCGCCGCTGTACTGGCCTCGCTCTACCCAGTGGTGACCGCCCTGGCCGCACGGGGCTTCCTGCGCGAACGGCTGCAGGGACTGCAAGCGGTCGGCGCGGGCCTGGCACTGGCCGGAACAGTGCTCCTGGCCGCCGGATGACCCGAAACCCGACCGACGCGACGGACCGCCACGCACGCAAGCTCGCTGCCTACGGCGAGGGCCACCAGCGCCGCCAGTACGAGATAGGCACTGTTGCCACCGAGTCGTACCGCTCGCACGCAGTCGGTGGAGGACGGGGCGCCGCACCGAATTCTCGCGGCTCAGATCCGGCCCTTCCCTGCCCCGCGGGCGGTGCGCCGGCGCCGCGCGATGTTCCGCTCGCGCGGCGCCGTGCGGACCTTGAGGGTTATCGGGTCCTGAACCGGCGGAAGAGGTTGCGGGCCACGTACACGCCCGGGCCGCCGAACCCGACGATGTCGACGCGCCCGTCACCGGTGATGTCGGCGAGGAAACGGGGGTGACGGCCGACCCGCCAGGCGCCCGAGTCGTCGTTGTACCCGAAGCCACGGCACACCAACTGGGCCTGGTCGAACAGGCCGTCGCCGCGGTTGTGCGCCACCCACACCCCTTCGTCGCCGAAACCGACGATGTCCGGGTTGCCGTCGCCGGTGACGTCGGCGAGGAACCGGATGTGTTTGCCGCCCGTCCAGCCCTGGGCGTGCCCGAAGTCGTTCAGGACGAGCCGCGGGGGTTCGAACGTGCCGTCGCTGAGTCCGCGTGCGACCACGACGCCCTGCGGGCCGAACCCGATGATGTCCACCGCTCCGGCCGCGATGGTCCGCATCAAGAACCGGGGGTGCTCCTCGGCCGATTCCCACCCCTGGTCGGTCCCGAAGTCGTCGAGGACATAGAGCGGCTCGGCGAACGTGCCGTCCTCGTCCTGGAGCGAGACCCACACGCCGTCGTCGTGACAGCCGACGATGTCGGTGCGGCCGTCGCCCGTGATGTCGACCAGAAAACGGGGGTGCTTGTCGGCCAGCCAGCCGCCCGCCTTCTCACCATGGCCGAACGCCTTGAGGACAGGTTCGTCGGGAAGCGCCGCGAACTTCCCGTCCTCGTCCTGGAGCGAGACCCAGACGCCGTCGTCGTGGCAACCGACCAGGTCGAGCCTGCCGTCACCCGTGGTGTCGACCAGGAAACGGGGGTGCTTGTCGGCGAGCCACCCGCCGGCCCCGTCCCCGTGACCGAACGCCTTGAGGACAGGTTTGCCGCCCGCGGGCGCGAACGTCCCGCTCTCGTCCACCGTGGACACCCGGACCCCGTCCGCGGCCAGTACGACGACGTCGGACTTCCCCGTGCCCGTCGTGTCCGCAAGTGTCCACAGGTCCGAGGGACTCGCGGACTGCGCCGCCTGGTGCAGGAGGCGCTCGTCGTCGAACGTGCCGTCACCCCGGCTGGACGCCGTCACGGCGCCCTTCGCGGGTTTCAGCCCCACGATGTCCGCCCGCCCCACTCCCCCGGTGTCGGCGAGGAACCGTGCGCCGAGCCCGGCCCACCAGCCCGGCTGTCCCCCGGAAGGTTGATGTGACCCTTCGCTCTTCCAGCCCCCCGCGTCCTGGTCGCTGCCGAAGCCGCGGAGGACCAGCAGCAGGTCGCTGAAGGATGGCGTCGCGCCGGGGGCCGGACGCAGCCCCCCGGAGCGGGCCAGCCGCCAGGACTGACGGCCGTTCCAGTGGCTCAGCGCGGACCAGCTCAGAGCGGGGTCACTGGTGCGCTCGGGCTCGGCCGTCACGAACCGCCAGCGCTGGCTCTGCGCGTTGTCGTCGTACTCGCGCAGGGCGACGGGGACGTTCCCCTCGCCGGAGCCGGCGAGGTCGAGCACGGTGTCGTCGGTGGCGTTCTCGATGCAGTAGAGGCCCGGTCCGCCCTCGACGGGGACCACGCGCCACTGCTGGTTCTTCTTGCCGGCGGCGGCGTTCCCCTGGCGCACGCCACGGTCGGCGGCCGCGGGATTTTCGAGTACCTTGCCGCCGGCCACAGCGCGGATGACGTACGACTGGTCGTCCTGGCTGCCTTGAGCCGGTACGGGGATGAGCTGCCATTGGTCGGGGTCCGGGCCGCCGTCGGGCAACGCGCGGACCACGAGGGCTCCGTCCGCGCGTGTGGTGTCGACAGTAAGGGCCTTCCCCGTGGCGTCGTTGATGATCTGGAGCTTCAGTTCTTCCGTGGGCACGGGCATCGTGGTGCCTCTTCCAGGCGGCGCGGGCGGTGACTCGGGGCGGGTGCGGAGCGACGACGGCCGCGGATCACGTGAACACGTGGTGGTAGGGCACGTTCCACTCGCTGGGCAGCCGCGGGTAGAAGGTGTTGATGACCGTTCCGGTGAAGTCCCCGCCCCAGTTGTAGGTGAGGCGCACTTCGCTGTCGGCCGCCACCGCGTGGTCCTTGAAGCCGAGGATGGTGTCGGGGTGGGTGATCGGCACGAAGGTGATCCCGCCCCACGGCGTCACCGTGACGACCCAGAGCTGGGTGTCCTCGGGCGTGCCGTTCTTGCCGCGCCACAACTCGCCCACCTTGTCCGGCAGTCCGACCTGAACGGTGTCGGCGGTGCTCTTCGGGGCGTCCTGGTGGACGGTGATACGCCGGCGCCGCGGCTTGGGCGCACCGTCGTCGCCGCGCCCGGCGTCGGCATCGGCCGCACCGGCCGGCTTGGGCGACACCTGGCCCGCGGCGCTCTCGAGGACGTACAGCGGCCGTTGCCCGAAGAAGCCGGCGGGGGTGATGTACCAGAGATGGCCCTGCGCCTCCTTCACGGCCGGGTCGAGCGAGGTGGCCAGTTTGACCCCCTTGTCGTGGCTCGTCTCCTTCAGTTCGGCCGGCCGCAGGTAGCCGCCGTTGAAAGCGTGCACCAGCATGACTGGCCGATTCTCGACGAGTGCCGCCACGGTCGCATTGTCATAACTGTTCACCGCCACCGGGCCGCCGACTACCAAATTGGACATCATTGTGCGTTCCTGCGTGTACATCGCGGAATCCTCACCTGAAGCTGGACGGGGAGAACAATGCTCCGGACACACGGACGTCCGAAAGCATGTGGATGGCCGAATCGAGAATTGGATCCTCGACAACGATCGAGGTCACACTACCCACGGGCAGTGACTACGGAAAGTCATCGATCGAGTGAAGAAAAGTAATTCAGGGCCCGGATCACTCGATTGAGTGTGATGTACAGATACATCTTCCCGGCGATTTCAACCCCGTGCTAATTTCGCCTGCCAGAACGTGCGCGAATTTTTGTTTGCTTTCCACTGAGCACGACAGATCCGGAATGATCAGAGGACGGGTAGATGCCTTCCAACGCGTACAGCCTGGTGCAGGCCAAGCGTCAGCCCCTGACGAAGAAGAACCTCCGGGAACTCGACATCGAACAGACCTGGCAGTCCATCCTGGGCCACCCCAACCTGGTCTACGTCGATCCCTCCGGCGTGAAGCACAAACCCATCGGCTTCTCCGTGAACAAGTCGAGCTTCGGCTCGTTCCCCGGCACTGCCTTCCAGCTCGGCTGGCTCGCCTACATGAACCTCGGAGAGCCGCTGATCGAGGTGCGCGGCGACATCGGCCAGCCTCCGCCCGACACGTTCTCCTCACGCACCTACGTCAACCGCAGCCAGGCCGAGATGACCTTCACCGACTCGGTCGACTTCACCGTGTCGAACGGGGTCACCTGGTCGCTCCACGGAGACGCGAAGCTCACGTTCGGCGGCAGTGTCGGAGCGTCGCTGCAACTGCAGTTGCAGAACCAGCTCCGCCTGGACCTCCAGTCGCAGCTCCAGGCGTCGTGCCAGAACGGGACGGCGAACAGGAACTCGAACACGGTCACCAACAAGAACAGCAAGGACAGCGTCGGGGTCGACAACGCCAACACCAGTGAGACGTCCGCGAGCAGCTCCGCGACGAACTCCTCGTCGAACGGGATGACGAACTCGGTGGGGTTCACCACCTCGGGCAGCGCCACCGGCAACGCCTCGCTCAACGCCCAGCTCGCCCTGGGCATCGCGGCCACCGTCGGCGGCTCCCTGTCCACGAGCTGGGCGTCGAAGTCGCAGATCTCCGGGAAGGTCCCGCCGAACTCCCGCGTGCAGACCATGGTGTCGCAGCGGCGCACCCGCAAGCAGTACACCTACGAGATCCCGGTGACCTTCTCCGGTCTGATCGCGGTGCAGTACCCCGTGCCGGTGGCGGTCCTGTCTCCCCCGCAGAGCAAGACCTATCCCGGCCTCGACCATCTGGTCGCCCGCGACATCGGCGACATCGATCTGGCGCCCGGGGGCTTTCGCATGAAGGGACTGGCCGAGGTCGTCTCCGCCCTGGAGGTCCACCACACGATGCTCGACGGCGAGAACCTCGCCGTCAGCCAGCAGACGCTGCACAAGCAGCCCTGACCGCGCGGCGCCGCCGCCACGACGACCAGAGGTGACGACCATGGTGTTCGACAACATCTTCAACTCCGCGGGCAAGGGCACGGGGCTCTTCTCCGTGACGACCGACGGCACCAAGCCCCAGCCAGGCGCCGGCGTCGACTTCGAGGACGCCGCCGACGACACGTACGACGACACGGTCCCGAGCCTGTTCAGCAGCGGCATCCACGGGGCCTCCTCCCGCGCGAGCATCGTGCGGGAGCAGTCCCCCGAGGCGCGTGCCGTCCTGGGCTTCCTCGGCTCCTTCATCCAGGCCACGCAGGAATCGGCGGGCGCGCAGGCCCGGTTCGCGGGGGATCCCGGCTCGGTGTCAGCGGCGGCGTCCGCCGGCATGCGGGAGTCGAGTACGACGGTGACCGACGACCTCGGTCTGAAGAAGGACGGGGACCTGGAGGACAGGCCCAGCAAGAGCGATTTCAGCAAGCCCCCCAAGGCACCGGACGCACCGAAGGCACCGGACGCCCCCCAGGCGCCCAAGGCGACCGCGGAGAAGCCGCCCCAATCCAAGTGACACCCGGCTTCCGAGGGGTCAGGGGCGATGGCGCCCCTGACCCCTCGCCGGTCATACGGGGAGCAACTGCCACTGACGCGCCCGGTGGTCGCCGTCCGCTCCGTCCTGCTTGACCGACGCGCGGGCGTTGGTGTCCACCCGCAGCAGCAACCCGCTCTTGTGGTTGGCGATTTCGTACACCCGCGGGGCACCGTCCTGGGAGCCCACCGGGATCAGCCTCCAGTGCTGATGGCGTGCCGCGCCGCCCTCGTAGGACCGTTGCACGACCACCGCGCCGGACATCTCCTGCGCTCCGAGGACTTCGAGGACCTTGCGGCTGCGCACGTTCTCGATCCTGTACAGGATGTCGCCGTCGTCCTGGCCCGCCGCGACCAGCCGCCAACGCTGGTGATCGCGGGGGCCGGCCAGGGTCTGGTGGATCTCCGCCCCGTCCTTGGTGGACTCACGCAGGACCCCCATCCGCAGCCTGCTGCGTACGTTGGCCCAGGAGACCACCGTGCCCGACTCGGGCAGCCCGGCCAGCTTTCCCGACGCGATCTTGCGGACCCGGTTGTTGGTGAAGTCAGCGATGTAGAGCGTGTCGACGCAGTCCACAGCGAGCGCGATCGGCTTGTCCAACTGGGCCGAGGCCGCCGGGCCGTCGTCACCGCCGAAGCCCGCGGCCCCCGTGCCGGCGACCGTGCTGATCGTCCCGTCGGCCGCCACCCTGCGGACGCGGTTGTTGCCGTAGTCGGCGATGTAGACGTCACCGGCGCTGTCCACCGCCACCCCTGTCGGACCGCTCAGTTTCGCCGAGGCAGCCGGGCCGTCGTCACCGCCGAAGCCCGCGGCCCCCGTGCCGGCGACCGTGCTGATCGTCCCGTCGGCCGCCACCCTGCGGACGCGGTTGTTGCCG
>NZ_JBVHFA010000002.1:247603-512504 GCF_055562575.1 Streptomyces sp. NPDC018263 | reverse complement strand
CGTAGTCGGCGATGTAGAGGTCACCGGCGGTGCCCAGCACGACCGCGTGCGGGCCTTTGAGCTGGGCTGAGGTCGCCGGACCACCGTCTCCCCGGTAGGCCCCGGTCCCGTTGCCCGCGACGGTGGTGATCGTCCCGTCCGGGGTGATCTTCCGGACCCGGTTGTTGTAGTAGTCGGAGACGTACACAGTGCCCGTGCTGTCCACCGCCACGCCGAACGGTCCGCTCAACCGGGCGGCCGTGGCGGGGCCGCCGTCACCGGTGAAGCCGGCGGCACTCGTGCCGGCCACGGTGGTGATCGTCCCGTCGGGGGTGATCTTCCTGACCCGGTTGTTGCCGGCGTCCGCGATGTAGACGGCGTCCTCGCGGTCCACCGCGACTTCGCGCGGCGAGTTCAACTGGGCGGATGCGGCGGGACCGTTGTCGCCGCTGAACCCGGCACGGCCGGTTCCCGCGACCGTACTGATCCTGCCATCGGTCGTGATCTTCCGGACCCGGTGGCCGGAGAACTCGCAGACGTAGACAGTGCCGGTGCTGTCCACTGCCATCCCGTAGGGGCGGTTCAACTGTGCCGCGACGGCACGATCGTTGTCACCCGCGGACCCCGCTGCCCCCGTTCCCGCAACGGTGTTGATCGGAGGGGCGGACTGCTCGTCACCTGTGGGTGCCGCGTGGGCAGTACTCATCGTCTTCCCTTCGCCGTTTCACCGACCGCCCACTACAGGCGGTCATCATTCGACACCAGAAAGTCACAGGTCGATGAGGGTTGGCTAGATCACTTACGGGTGATTGGTGCGGGGCCCGGGACCGAGACCTCGAACCGCCTCGGGCGGTCGGTCCGAGCCCCCGCCCCAACTGGACGTTCCGTGTCACAAGAGGGGCGGCGCCCGGCGCGCGCCGTCTCCTGGCGCACCCCAACAGGCCGTGGGCACGAGGCTGTCGTGGAGTCGGCACCCTCATCCCCCCGGCGGGGGCGGTTGCCGGTACGGCCACCACGGGTGTGACGGCCGGAGGCGGAGAGCGAGGGTCCGCTCGCCGAGGCCGAGGCCGAGCCGTCGCGCCGGCGTTCAGACCTGCCCGCTCACCTCCAGTTCGCGCAGTTCGGCCGTGGCCTCCGCCTGCCTGGGGCTGTTGAGCCTGTGGAGTGCCTCGTGGGCGGTGAGCAGGGTCCGGCGGGCCTCGTCGTGGCGGGCCAGACGGCGCAGCACGATGCCGAGGTCGAGGCGGGTGGCCTCGGCCCAGGAGGCCATGTTCACGGTCTCGAAGATGTCCAGGGCCTGCCGCAGCGGCTCCTCGGCCTCGGCCCAGCGTGCCAGCGCCGCGAGGTCGTTGCCGATGTGCTGGAGGCTCGCCCCGAGATACACGGTGAACAGCTCGATGGGACGTCCGGGCTCCTCCGCCCGGCAGATCGCCTCGCTGCGCCGGTGGATGGCCAACGCCTCTTCGGCGCTGCCCGACTGACGGAGGTAACTGCCCAGCGTGTTCAGGGCGGTGAGCTCGGCGAGGCGCCCCTGCACGGAGGTCTGGCCGGCGAGGCTGTCGACGGCGTCCCGCAGCCGGGCCTTGGCCTCCTCGGTCCGGCCGAGGCGGTGCAGCGCCGACGCCCCGTAGCCCAGCGCCCAGCCGATCTCCAGTCGGTCCCCGATGTCACGGGCCGCCTCCAGCGCGGCCTCGGCGGTGACCAACGCGGCGCCCGGGTCGTGGACGCAGTTGTTGTAGGCCCAGGCAAGGAAGTTGAGGTGGACGGCCTCGTCCTGTCTGCTGCCCAGCGCGCGGGCCGCGTCGGCTCCGCACCTGAAGACCTCCACCCACAGCTCCCAGTGCTGGTTGAGGTCGGAGAACCAGTGCATGGCCCGGGCCGCGTCGATCACCTGCTGGTGCAGTCCCGTGTCCTTCGCCCGGTGCAGGGCCGCGAGCCATTGGGCACGCTCCGCCTCCAGCCAGGCGCGCGCCTCGTCGCGGTCCGCAGGAGCACCGGCTGGATCGGGATCGCCGTACGGCAGTTCCCGGTCCGGGTCGGCGTCGAAACGCAGCGCGGCTGCCGTGGCCCGGCGCAGCATCCACCGCGCGGTCCGGTCCAGTGCGGCGCCGGACACCTCGTCACCGTCCTCGACGCCTACCTGCTCGGTGGCGAAGAGCTTCAGGAGATCGTGGAAGTGGTAGCGCTCGGCGGCGGCGTCGGGCTGCAGCAATCCGGCGTCCGTCAGCTCCTCGGCGCACCGGGCCGCCTCGTCGGCGGGCACACCGGCCAGGAGGGAGGCGGTTTCCGGGCTGAAGTCGCCTCCGGCAGCCAGCGAGGCCCGGCGCAGCACAGTCCTGGCGGCCGGGCCCAACTGCCGGTAGGACGTGGCGAAAGCGGCCCGCACCTGGAGGTCCCCGGCCCGGAGCGTGTCCAGGCGGCGGCTCTCCCGGGCCAGTTGTGCGGCCAGCTTGCCGATGCGCTCGTGGGGCCGGCCGGCGAGGCGCTGCCCGGCGATCCGCACGGCCAGCGGCAGGAGTCCGCACAGGTCGGCGAGGTCGCGGGCGGCCTGGGCTTCCCGCCGTACCCGCTCGGGGCCGACGATGCGGCTCAGCAGCTCGACCGCCTCCTCCCGGCGGAGCAGGGTGAGGTCGGTCCGGTGGACCGATTCGAGACCTGCCAGGCAGTGGCGGCTGGTGATGACCGTCAGGCAGCGCCCGGCGCCGGGGAGCAGGGGGCGGACCTGGTCCTCGCCGGCCGCGTTGTCCAGCACCAGCAGCAGTCGCCGGTCCCGGAGCAGCGACCGCAGCAGTCCCGACCGGTCGTCGGTCGCGGCCGGGATCGCGCGCTCGGCCACGCCCACCGCCCGCAGCAGCGACGCGAGGGCGTCGCGCGCGCTGGTCGGCTCCGGGTCCATGCCGTGCAGATCGAGGACGAGCTGCCCGTCCGGGAAGTGCGGCGCGAGGTGGTACGCGGCGTGCACCGCGAAGGCGGTCTTGCCGAGACCGGGCTGGCCCGACACCACGCTGACCGCACAGCGGTCAGCGTCGGTGCGCTCGGCCAGGGCGAGCAGCCCGGCGAGGGCCGGACCGCGGGCGACGAAGTCGCTGACGTCACGGGGCAGGGCCAGCGGGCTGTGAGCGTGCGGCTCGGCGGCCGACCGCGGGCGGGGCCGCCCCCGGCGGGCGGCCCGCTCCAGTTCGGCGGCGCCCTTCTCGTCCAGGCCCAGCCCGGCGGCCAGGGCCTGCACGGTGCGCTGCTGCGGCCCTCGGGAGCGGCCGCGCTCCAGATCCGCCAGCGCGCGCACGCTCACCCCGGCGGCGTGGGACAGCCGCTCCTGGCTGAGTCCGGCGCGCGTGCGCAGGGTCAGCAGCAGCCGCCCGAACTCCTCCGCGACCGGTGCAGTGACCACGTCGAATACCCCCTGCTCAGCGCTGTCCAGCCTCGAACACCAGCTCCCCGGCAGAAGTATGACGGTCCATAACCCTGCCGGATGAACTGCCTGGTGGTCCCTGTGCTCCGGCTGATCAACTTGTCTCGTTCGCACGACAAGGCCGGCCCCGCGGAATCCCGGCACTGTCCGGGGGCGGCGGCTTCGGCGGCACGGTCCCGGCAGGTCGGACACCGGGGCGGCGTGATGCGAATCACGCCGTCGGTGCTCCCTCGAAGGAGAGAATCTCGTGGAAAGAGCCAACCACCTCGCCTACTGCCGGGCCGGCGTGCGGTTCTACGACCACCCTCCCGCCTCGCGGGCAGGTACGCCGTTCCCCGCCACCGGGCGCCCGGCCCCGGCCGGCTGGAAGCGCGTGGAGAACGGCTCCTGGGTGTACCTGAGCCCCGAGAACCTCCAACTCCCCGGCCAGGGCTGGAAGATCCATGTCTCGGCCACGTCCGAGGACGCGGCCGAGGTCATCGACACGGTGTGGGAGTACTGCCTGTCCCGCTCCCTGACCTTCAAGTTCCTCCCGAACTCACGGGTCCACCAGTCCACGAACGGGAAGTACGCACCCCGCGGCAGCAGCGGCAAGCTGATCACCCTCTACCCGGTCGACGACACCGAACTGAAGGACGTCCTCGAGGAACTGGGTCCCCTCCTCGCCGGCTACACGGGTCCGTACATCCTCAGCGACCTGAGGTGGCGGCAGGGGCCGCTCTACCTGCGCTACGGAGGCTTCGCCCGCCGCGAATGCCTGTCCGCCGACGGCGCCCGGACCGCGGCCGTCGCACGTCCCGACGGAGTGCTCGTACCCGACGAGCGGGCCCCCGTCTTCCAGATCCCCGAGTGGGCGCCGGTGCCCGGGTTCATCGCCGAGCAGATCGCCGCCGGTCACGCGTCGGCGGACGCACCGGCCTTCCCCTACACCATGGAGAAGGCCCTGCACTACTCCAACGGGGGCGGCATCT
The DNA here is from genome assembly GCF_055562575.1 of Streptomyces sp. NPDC018263. Taxonomy (NCBI): domain Bacteria; kingdom Bacillati; phylum Actinomycetota; class Actinomycetes; order Kitasatosporales; family Streptomycetaceae; genus Streptomyces; species Streptomyces sp. NPDC018263. The sequence continues at coordinate 508,142 of NZ_JBVHFA010000002.1, read as the reverse complement.
ACCTCGCCACCGACAACACCACCGGCCGCCGGGTGGTCCTGCGGGAAGCCCGGCCGCTGGCCGGCCTGGACGGTGCGGGCGACGATGCGGTGACCCGGCTGCACCGGGAGGCGGCGACGCTGCGCCGCCTCGCCCACCTGGACAGCGTCCCCGCGCTGCTGGGCACCTTCACCGCGTGGGAGCACCACTTTCTGGTGCAGGAGTACATCGAGGGCCAGACCCTCCAGCAGTTCACAGCCACCGCCAACCCGTTGAACCGGCCGGGCCGGGACGCGCGGGAACGCCAGGAATACGTGAACACCGTGCTGGACATCCTGGAGCAGCTCGAACGTGTCCTGGACGCCGTCCACGCCACCGGAACCGTGTTCGGCGACCTCAGTCCCAGCAATGTGATGCTCCGTCCCGACGGACGCGTCGCCCTCATCGACTTCGAGATCGCCTACCGCCCCGGCACCGACGACGCCGAGCCCAGCATCGCCACCCCCGGCTTCGTCGCCGGGCACGCCGTCGGCTTCGACCGGGACCGTTACGCGCTGGACAGTCTGCGCCTGGCGCTGTTCCTGCCGCTCACCACGACACTGGACATCGACCCGGCCCGAGCCGCCCAGCTCGTGGAGGCGGCGTCCGGACTCTTCCCCCTGCCCGCCACGCTGACCGACCGCGTACGCGAAGCACTCACCCCGCCCGACATCACGACCCGCACCGACCGGGCGATACCCGATCTGTTCGCCGCCGCCGCGGACGCCCCCGGCTCGGCTCCGGCCCGCGAGCTGGAGCGGGCCCTGGCCACCGCGATACGGGCCGGCGCCACCCCCGGGCGCACCGACCGGCTCTTCCCCGGCGAGCCCGCCGCACTGCACGACGGCGGCCACACCCTCGCCCATGGCGCCGCGGGCGTCCTGTACGCGCTGACCGTCACCGGACACGAGACCGACCCCGGACACCACGAGTGGCTGTGGCAGGCCGCCCAGCGCGACGAGCAGCCGCGCCCGGGTCTGTACGACGGCCTGCACGGCGTCGCCCACACCCTGCATCTGCTCGGCCGGCCGGAGCAGGCCCTCGACGTGCTGAACCGGGCGATCGACGTCACCACCGGGGCGACACCGAGCGGGCTGCACGACGGCTTGGCGGGCATCGGACTGAACCTGCGTCATCTCGCGCGGGCCCTGGACATGCCCGGCCTGCACACCCGCGCCCTGCGGACCGGCGAGCGCCTGGCCACCCGGCTCACCGGGGTCACCCGGACCCCCGCCGTCCGCGCCGGACTCATGCGCGGCTGGAGCGGACCGGCCCTCTTCTTCCTCGGCCTGTACGAGGACACCGGCGAGACCCGCTGGCTGGACCTCGCCCGCCAGGCGATCCACCTCGATCTCGCCCATTGCCGGCGCGTGGGCACGGCACTCGCCCCCAGCGACAAGACCCGGCCGCTGCCCACCCTCGGAGGCGGCGCCGCCGGCATCGCCGTGGCCCTGACCGCCTACCTCGGGCACCGCCCCGAGGAGGAGCTGACCGGAACCCTGGACGCCCTGCACGCCGCTCTGGACATGGACTTCACCGTCCACAGCGGTCTCGTCGCCGGCCGGGCCGGTCTCGCCGCCGCCCTGGCCCACAACCGGGCGGCCGACCACGACCCGAGCCTGGCCGCCGCTCTGACGGCCCACGTCCGGGACCTGGCCTGGCACGCGCTTTCCCAGGACGGCGGCATCGCCGTCATCGGCGCCCAGAACATGCGCCTGTCCATGGACTTCGCCACCGGTACGGCGGGTGTCCTCCACGCCCTGCACACCGTCTCCGACGGCCTGCCCGTCCTGCCCTTGCTGCCCCGACCCGTCCGGAACGACCGAGAGGACCGAACATGACCGTCACCGCGACACCCAGAACCGCCGGTGAGGCGGCCCGGCGAAGACCGGGCACACAGGTCCGGGGCAAGTGGCCGTGAGCAGTCCCGGGTGCCGAGCAGTCCTGAACGGCTGCTGATCCCTGTTCACGACATCAGAAGCAACTCATAAGCACACAAGGAGACTTCACCATGAACGCGATCCTCGACCTCCAGATCCTCACCCCGCAGCCCGAGTCGGAGGAGCTGGACGGCGCCATCGGCCAGAGCAGCACCATCTGGTACTGCCACGTCGACGTGAACTAGTCGACGTCAACCAGTCGGGACAGACAGGGGCGGGCCGACGGCCCGCCCCTGTCTGCCGTCATTCGGCCGCCCGTCAGGAACATCTCGCCGACGACACCAACAGGCCGAAGGTCCTTCGCGACCCGCTCCGTCTCGACGCCTCCTGACGCCGCGGAGCCAGGTCGGTCGCCCGTCAGGGCTTTGCCCGGAAGCGAACGCAGCCCCTCCTGAGCCGGCGCTCCTTTCACGAACGCACATACTTGCTGAGTCTGCGATCGCCCGGCCCCATCGACCCCCTGTACGCCGGGATGGCCCCGCAGTTGACTCGAGGCCGTCCTCCCCGTGCGGCCATGCGAGTCGGCAGGCACGCCTGCGGGAGGCGGTTTGCGACTGAAGAAAGGCTGCCGTCGTGTCTCCATCGACTTTTCCCCCGGAGTCCGTACTTGATCTCGATGACACGCGGCTGAAGATCACGTCGTACCTGAGAAATTTCCTCGACCACAAGGCCCAGCGGGCGCTCACGGACGGGCTGCCGACGGAAGTAGCGACCGTGCTGAGCGATTTCATAGATGCCGGCGGAAAGCGGCTGCGTCCGTTGCTGTGCGCGGCGGGATGGCAGGCCGCCGGCGGGAGCGGGTTGCCGGAGCCCGTCGTCCGGACCGCTGCCGCGCTTGAGCTGTACCAGGCGTTCGCGCTCATACATGACGACGTCATCGACAGGAGCGCCACCCGCCGTTCCCGTCCTGCCGTGCACCGTGCGCTCGCCGATCGCCACGCGAAGACGGGAGCGGACGCTCATGTGGGGATGAGCGCCGCCATCCTCATCGGCAACATGGCCCTCACCTGGTCCGAGGAGTTGGTCACAGGGGCCGGGATATCCGCTGCTCGCCGGGGGCCCGTGTGCGAGGTGCTCGACGCGATGCGCGAGGAGATGCACTACGGCCAGTACCTGGACCTCATGGCGTCGCTCGGTTCTCTGGCCGACGTCGACACGTCTCTGACGGTCATCCGGTACAAGACGGCCAAATACACCATCGAACGTCCGCTGCACGCGGGAGCCGCGCTCGCCGGAGCTGGCCCGGCGCTGCGGCGTTCCCTCACCCGCTTCGCCCTGCCGCTGGGAGAGGCGTTCCAACTCCGGGACGACCTGCTGGGCGTCATGGGAGATCCGGAGGCTACCGGCAAGCCAGTCCTCGACGACCTGCGTGAGGGCAAGCGCACCGTCCTGCTCGCCCTGGCCGTCCAGCGCGCCGACTCCGCTCAACGGAACCTGCTGGAACGGCTGGTGGGAGACCGGTCGCTGGACGAAGACGGAGCCCTGCGAGTCCTCGAGGTACTGCGGGAGACACAAGCCGCCTCCGCCGTCGAGCAGATGATCAGCGAGCGCTACAAGAAGTCTCTCGCCGCACTCGAGGAGGCGCCGGTGCCCGCGGCCACGGCCGACGCGCTCCGGACCATCGCCTCCCTCGCCGTCGACAGGGACTCGTGACGATGCCGATCCTCCCGGACCGGCCCCGGAGCGACATCCGATGCGCGATCCTCGATCTGGACGGCACCTTGCTGCCCGGCGTCCTGGGAGCCCAGTACGTCCGCGACCTGCTGGACGACGGAGCGTGCCAGGACACCGCCGGACGGGCCTGTGCCGACGCCATCGGGCGCTACGCGGAGGCGGACACCGGCCGGGCCGAGATCATGGCCGAGGCGTACCGGCTCTACGCGGAGGCTCTGCATGGAACCCCCCGCGAGCAGGCCCGGCGCACGGCGGTGCGGACATGGCGGACCTGCCGCGGGCGGCTCTTCCCCTTCGTGCACGACCTGCTGGATCTGCTCCGCGCCCATCGCATCCGCGTGTACCTGGTCTCCGGCAACAGTGACCTGCTGATCCAGGAGGCCGTCCGCGACCTCGGACTCAGCGGAGGCAGAGGTGCGGTCACGGAAGTGAAGGACGGTCTGCTGACCCGTCGGCTCACGTGCGCTCCCGGTCTCCCCGGCGGCAAGAGCGCCGTCATGAGCGAACTGGTGGCGTCCGGTGAGGTGGACCCGGCCCGCAACCTCGCCATCGGGAATGCCGTGAACGACGCGGAGATCTTCGTCGGGTCCGGCGCCGTCATCGCCTTCGAACCCGACTCACCGCTGCGCGGCCTGGCGGCGGCCCACGGCTGGGCCGTGGCCGACCGCACGACCATCCTCCACACGAGCTCACTGCTGCTCAGCGCCGCGCCGCAGGACCGCTGAGTACCTGCCGGCGACGCCCGAAGGCGGAGCCGGTCACCGTCACACCGCGCCTCAGGACACCCCCTCCTCCGAGCACCCGAGGACGACCATGGACACAACCTTCGATTACCTCGTCGTCGGCGCCGGGTCCGCCGGCTGTGTCGTCGCCGCCCGCCTCGCCGGCGACCCGCGGGCGCGGGTCGGACTGGTGGAAGCGGGGGGCCCCGACCGCCATCCCGCCATCAAGGTACCGGCCGCGTTCTCCGCACTCATCGGGGGAAAGTACGACTGGGACTACCGCACCGCCCCGCAGCCCGGCCTCGCCGACCGGGTGATCCGCTGCCCCAGGGGGCGGGTGCTGGGCGGCAGTTCGTCCCTCAACGCGCAGGTCTACACCCGCGGGCATCAGGCGGACTTCGACTCGTGGGCGGCGGCCGGCAACGACGGCTGGTCCTACAAGGAGGTCGAGCCGTACTTCCGTCGCGCCGAGCACCGTACCGGCAGCAACGCGGCCGACGTCTACGGCACCGACGGCCCCCTCCACGTCCAGGACATCCGCAGCCCCTCCGCGGCGACGGCCGCGTTCCTCGACGCCTGCGCCGAGCTGGGGCACACACCGCTGGCCGAGCTGAACACGGCCGACACGACCGGGTACGGGCGGACCCCGGCGACCCAGCGCAGGGGCCGCCGCTGGAGCACCGCCGACGCTTACCTCCGTTCCGGCAAACACCCGAACCTGACCGTGCTGGACCGACTGCGCGTACGGCGCGTCATCGTACGGAACGGCCGCGCCCAAGGGATCGAGACCACCGATGCGAGGGGAAGACCCCGCACGCTGACGGCGACCCGCCGGGTCGTGCTCTGCGCCGGTGCCGTCAACTCGCCCCACCTGCTGATGCTGTCCGGCATCGGCGACCCGCGTCACCTGGCGGAACACGGCATCACCTGCACGACGGAGCTTCCCGGCGTCGGCCTGGGTCTGCAGGACCACCTTTTCGCTCCCCTGATCGTCCACTGCCCACAGCCGGTCACCCTTTCCTCGGCCCGCTCCCTGTCCTCCGTGGCGGATTACGCGCTGCGCCGCCGTGGCCCGCTGACGTCGAACGTGGCGGAGGCGGTCACCTTCCTGTCCAGCTCTCCGGCGATGTCCGCGCCCGACCTGGAAGTCAGCTTCCTGCCGGTGCCGTTCATCAACCACGGTCTGGAACCGCTGAACTGGCACGGGCTCACCATCGCCGCTGTCCTTCTCCAGCCGGATAGCAGCGGACGTGTGTCGCTCCGCTCGGCGTCGCCGGACCAGCCGCCCGCCATCGATCCGCGCTATCTGACCGACCCGGCCGGCGACGACCTGCGCCGCCTGGCCAAGGGCCTGCACATCGCCGACGAGCTGTTCCGAACCACGGCGTTGGCCCCCTTCGTCGGCAAGCGCTGGTACCGGGATCTCGACCTGCGCGACGCGGACAGCGTCGAGCACCACATCCGGCGTCACGCCGACACGGTCTATCACCCCGTCGGTACCTGCCGCATGGGCGACGACGACCACGCCGTGGTCGACCCCGGACTCCGTGTCCGGGGCGTCGAAGGACTCAGCGTCGTCGACGCCTCCGTCATGCCGCGCATCACCCGCGGACACACCCACGCGCCCACCGTCATGATCGCCGAACGCGCCGCCGACCTGATCCGGGCCCAGGACGCGTGAGCGTGCCGCCGCCCTCCCGCCGCCCGCCTCTGCGAGGTTCCCCATGCCACGCCCGCGTCTCAGGGACCTGCCCCTGATTCTCATGCAACGGCTTGCTCACCGGCCGTCGTTCATCGCGTTCATGCGCACCGCCATGGTGCCCGTCGACCGTTTCCTGCTCACCCGCACCTCGGGCCGCTACAGCTCGATCGGCAACACCAGTGCCTTCGCCCTGCTGCTGACCACCACCGGCCGACGCAGCGGCAAGCGACGGTCCACCCCGCTCTTCTACAAGCCGTACGGCGACGCCCTCGTCGTCGTCGCCTCCAACTTCGGCCGAAGGGAGCACCCCGCCTGGTCGGCCAATCTGCTGGCCGATCCCAGGGCGACCGTCACCCTCGGAAACCGCAGCCGTCCCGTCAGGGCCCGACTGCTCACCGGCGCCGAACACCACCTCGTCTGGAAGGAGTTCACGGCATTCGCCGCCGTCTACCAGAAGTACCTGGACAGCAGTCACCGAACGTTCCGCATCTTCTCCCTCGAACCCCAGGAGAGTGAGTGAGGCCATGAAAACGACCGTCACCTTCCCGAGCAACGGCCTCGAACTCGTCGGACACCTCCACACCCCGGACGGGCGCCAGGAGGGCACCCTCCCGGCAATCGTGATCTCGACGCCGTGGGGAGGAGTGAAGGAACAGGCGGCATCCGCCTACGCCGAGCGACTCGCGGCCAAGGGATTCGTCACTCTCGTCTTCGACGCCGCTTACCAGGGCGAGAGCGAAGGGCAGCCCCGGCTTCTGGAGACCCCCGGCCAGCGGGCCGAGGACATCCGCAGCGCCGTCTCCTTCCTGTCCACGCGCGGCGAGGTGGACCCGGAAAGCATCGGCGGGCTCGGCCTCTTCGCCTCTGGCGCCTACATGCCCTACGCGGCACAGACCGACCTGAGGATCAAGGCGGTAGCCGGGGTCTCTTCCGTGGACGTCGGCAGTATGTTCCGCGACGGCCTGTTCGGCGAACAAACCACAACGGCACTGCGTGCCTTGCTGGCCGAAGCGGGCCGGGCCCGAACCGAGGAGGCTCAGGGCAAGGACGTCCGGCTGCAACGCATCTTCCCGGCGACATGGGAGGAGATAGCGCCCCTGCCCGACCTCTTTCACGAGGTGTGGGAGTACTACGAGACCGAGCGCGGCGCCCATCCGCGCTCGACGAGCCGGTTCGTGCTCCGCAGCGTGGACCACCTCGTGCAGTTCGACCCTGCCTCGACGATGTATCTGCTCGCCCCCCGTCCTCTGCTGCTGATCGAGGGCAGCGAGTCCGCCGTCGCAAACCAGAGCCGCCGCCTTCTCGACATGGCTCAGGGCCCCAAAGAGCTGTTCTGGATCGACGGGGCCACGCACGTCGACCTCTTCGATCGCGAGGAGTACCTCACGCCCGCCACCGACAAGCTCGCCGATTTCTTCCACAAGAGCCTGAACATCTGACCGGTAGATCAGGAGGAACCACCATGACCAAGGTCTTCTTCATCACCGGCGCCGGCCGAGGACTCGGCCTCGACATCGCGAAGGCTGCCTTGGCCGCCGGGCATCGCGTGGTGGCCACCGCACGCGATTCTCACCGAGCGGCCACCAGCCTGGGTGGTCCGCGGGACGGCCTGCTGACGCTGCAACTCGACATCAGGGACAGCGGTGCCGCGGCGAAAGCGGTCGACTCCGCCCTGGAGGAATTCGGCCGGATGGACGTGCTCGTCAACAACGCCGCGAGCGTCCAGGTGGGCTACTTCGAGGAGGTGTCGCCGGCTCAGATGCGGCAGCAGATCGAGACGAATCTCTTCGGGCCCATGAACGTCACCCGCGCTGTCCTGCCGGTGATGCGCCGACAGCGCTCCGGCCACCTGGTGACCGTTTCGTCCTTCGTCGGACTGGTCGGTTTCGAGTTCGCCGCCGCCTACGTCGCGTCCAAGTTCGCTGTCGAGGGCTGGATGGAGACGCTGCGGGAGGAGGTGCGACCGTACGGCATCCGCGCCACGACCGTGGAACCCGGCTTCTTCCGCACGGGGCTGCTGTCCGAAGCCTCCACGAGTTGGACGGAAGCGGCGATCGACGACTATGCCGAACGCGGGACCGCCATGCGGCAGATGTTGCAGGAGGTGAACGGCCGACAGGTCGGTGATCCTGCGAAGCTGGCCGCCGCCCTGCTGAGGATCACCGAGATGGACGAGCCGCCATCGCGCTTCATTGCGGGAGCGGACGCCACCGAGGCGGTCGAAGCCCTGGGGCGGCAGATCCTCGAACAGGTGCGGGCCTCACGGGAACTGGCCCCGGACCTCGCGCACGAGGCCCCCTGAGGGCAGGCGCCTCGACCCCGTCGGCCGCGAGGGCCACTCGCGGCCGACGCCTCGTTCCTCAGGTCGCGCTCACGTCGTCCGAGTCGTGTGACGCCTCCCCGGTGAGAGCCAGAGCCTCTTCCAGCAGCACGTCGACTATGCGGGACTCGGGGACGGTCCTGACGACCTCCCCCTTGCGGAAGATCTGGCCTTTGCCGTTGCCGCAGGACACGCCGAGGTCGGCCTCACGGGATTCACCCGGGCCGTTGACCACACAGCCCATCACGGCGACCCGCAGGGCGTGCGGGAATCCCTCGAAGGCCGCTTCCACCTGTGCTGCCAGTCTGTGCAGGTCCACCTGGAGACGGCCGCAGCCGGGGCAGGAGACGATCTCCAGTCGCCGCGGGCGCAGTCCGAGCGAGGCCAGGATCTGGCAGCCCGCCTTGACCTGGTCGACGGGCGGAGCCGACAGCGACACCCGGATGGTGTCGCCGATGCCCTCCGCGAGCAGTACTCCGAAGGCCACAGCGGACTTGATCGCGCCCTGGAACGCGGGTCCGGCCTCCGTCACGCCCAGGTGGAGCGGGTAGTCGCAGTGCTCGGCGACCAGCCGGTTGGCGGCGATCACCGTGAGCGGGTCGTGGTGCTTGACCGCGATCTTCAGGTCGGTGAAGCCGTGCTCCTCGAACAGAGAGCACTCCCAGAGCGCCGACTCCACCAGCGCCCGAGGCGTGGGACCGCCGTGCTTGTCCAGCAGACGCCGGTCCAGGGAACCGGCGTTGACGCCGATACGGATCGGCACTCCGGCGTCGGTGGCGGCCCTCGCGATCGAGCCGACCTGATCGTCGAACCGGCGTATGTTGCCAGGGTTCACCCGGACTCCCGCGCAGCCCGCGTCGAGGGCGGCGAACACGTAACGCGGCTGGAAGTGGATGTCCGCGATCACGGGTATCGGCGAACGAGCGACGATCCGCGGGAGTGCCTCGGCGTCGTCGGCGGACGGGACAGCGACGCGGATGATGTCGCAGCCGGCGGCCGTGGCCTCGGCGATCTGCTGGAGGGTGGCATCCACGTCCGTCGTCGGTGTAGTGGTCATGGTCTGCACGCTGATGGGCGCCCTTCCTCCCACCGGCACCCGACCGACGTGGATCTGTTTCGCGCGCCGCCGGGGTGGTCCCGGCGGGGGCGGGGCGGGGAGCCCCAGGTCGATGGGCGGCACGGAAGCCTCCTTGGTCCACTGAGTGATGATCACGAACTGTGCGGTCGCGTGACCGACGCGCCCCGGCGCGGCCGGTCAGGCGCGGCAGCGGTGACGAAGACCGGCATACGCGTCCCTCACCGCGGCGGCGATGGACGGCGCGTCGAGGCCGTTCTCCGCCAGCAGCGCGCCCCGCGACCCGTGTGCCACGAAAGCGGCGGGAAGACCCAGCGGCAGCACGGGGGCGGTCACACCGGCGCAGCGGCAGGAGTCGGCCAGCTCCCAGCCGAACCCGCCTCGGACGATGCCGTCCTCCACGCTCACCACGAGCCTGTGGCTTCGGGCCATTTCCACCAGCGGCAGCGGAACCGGCAGCACCCAGCGGGGATCCACCACGGTCACGCTCAGCCCGTGTCCCTCCAGCAGACGCGCGGCCTGCAGGGCGACACCGGCCAGCGGACCCACGACGGCGAGGAGGACATCTGAAGCCCGCCCTCGGCTCAAGACATCGACGCCACCTCGGCGCATTCGCGCGGCCACGGCAGGCCCGGTGTTCGCTTTGGGCATGCGGACGACGGTCGGACCAACATCGTGGTCGACCGCCTCCCGGAGCTGTTCGACCAGTTGCTCCGCGTCCCGGGGCGCTGCGAGACGCAGGCCCGGTACGGCACCGAGCAGGCTGATGTCCCACAGACCGTGGTGGGAGGGCCCGTCCGGTCCCGTGATGCCCGCCCGGTCCAGTACGAGAGTGACTGGCAGCCGGTGCAGGGCCACGTCCATCAGGACCTGGTCGAAAGCACGGTTGAGGAAGGTGGCGTAGATGGCGACCACCGGATGCGCGCCACCCATGGCCAGTCCGGCGGCCGACGTGACCGCGTGCTGCTCGGCCATGCCGACATCGAAGACACGTCCGGGGAACAGGTCCGCCATACGGTCCAGGCCGGTGGGCCGCACCATCGCCGCGCTGATCGCCACGACCTCCGGGCGTGCGGCGGCCAGCTCGGCGAGAGCTTCACCGAACACGCTGGTCCAGGAAACGGCGTCGCCGCCGCGCGTTCCCGGCGGGGTGGCGGCTCCGACCGCGTGCAGGCGGTCCGCCTCGTCCTTCTCCGCGGGCGGATATCCCTTGCCCTTCACGGTCACGACGTGCACGAGGGCCGGACGCTTCAGGTCTCGCGCGGCACGCAGCGCCTGCTCGACGGCGGTCACATCGTGACCATCGACGGGACCCGTGTAGGCGAAGCCCATGTCCGTGAAGAGATTGCGGTCCCTGCCCACGCCGGTGCGCAGGGCGGCCAGGTGAGCGGCCCATCCACCCACCGTGGGCGCGTAAGAGCGCCCGTTGTCGTTCAGGACGACGATCACGGGGGAGCCAGTCGTGCGCCCCAGGTTGTTCAGCGCCTCCCAGGCCATGCCTCCGGTGCACGCACCGTCGCCTATGACGGCCACCACCGTGCGGTCCCGTTCCCCCGCCAGCAGACGAGCTTTGGCCAGTCCATCGGCGTACGAGAGCGCCGTTGAGGCGTGGGAGTTCTCGACCAGGTCGTGCACCGACTCCGCTCGCGAGGGGTACCCGGACAGCCCGTGACGCTTCCTCAGCGAGGCGAACCGGCCGGCGCGGCCCGTCAGCGCCTTGTGGACATAGGTCTGGTGGCCGGTGTCGAAGAGCAGCGTGTCGTGTGGCGACCGGAACACCCGGTGCAGTGCCAGGGTGAGTTCCACCACGCCGAGATTGGGTCCCAGATGGCCACCGGTCTCGCTGACCACATCCACCAGGAACGACCGTATGGTCTCCGCCAGCGCCTGCAGCCGCTCCGTCGGCACCCCGCGAACGGACTCAGGCCCCTGGAACCGGGCCAGTCGCGCGCCCGGTTCGTCAGGCAACTCCGACATGGCACTCACCCTTCCTCGAGGGAACTCGGACAACGGCATCGCGTCGGCCGTTCGGCAGCGTCTCGTCAGTCCAGCATCGGGTTACCAGGGAAGTCAGCGGCTCCCTCCGTCCGGCAGATAGCATTTTGTGCAACCTTGTGAATTCTTTGTCTTTCGGCCCTGCGCCCGCCCTTTGTCATGACAGTGCATCGCCGGGGCAGGGGCGGTGAGTGACCTCTTTCCCTTTTCCCGGGCGAGCGGTATGGAAATTTATATGACGCACGGTCGCGCCAGCCGCTCATGGGCGAAGTCGGTTTTGAGCCTCCAGGGAGGGAAAATGGCCACCGTCCCGAAGAATTACGGACTGCAGAGCATCCTGCGAGCCGCCGACTGGGGTCCGGTGCAACTGGCCCAGGCAATTCGCAAGCTCGCGGCCGAAGACGGGGTCGCCCTGTCATGCCATCACACGACAGTCCGGCGCTGGCTCAACGGAACGCGCCCCAGGCCCCCCTATCCCGAGCTCATCCTGGAGTGCCTCTCCAGGCGCCTGGGCAGACGCGTCACCGCCCGCGAAGCCGGCCTCAGCAGCGCACCCGTGGTCATAGCGGGGCCTTCATGGACGGCCGATCCGTTGCACAGGCTTGCCCGGCTCACCAGAGCCGAACTCGATCCGAACCAACCGCTGTCGGAGGGCAACGGCGTCTACACGCTCGCGGCCTTGACTCCGCCGGCGATCGACTCGTTCCTGGCCGCCGAATTCTCGCCACGCGGTGTCAGCTTCGAAGCGGACGGTATGGCCGACATGGGTGCGCTGTTCGCGGCAGGGGCCGACCGGCACGGCGGACGACACACGATCGTCGCACTCAGCGCCTACGTGGCGCACGAGGTGCTGCCCCGGCTGAGCGCCCCCATCCGCCCGCCGGCGCGCCCCGCGCTTCTCTCGTCCGCCGCCCGGCTCACACTGCTGCTCGGCAACATGTCCATCGACAGCGGTCACGACGCGACAGCGCAGCAGTACCACCTGATCGCCGCCCGGCTCGCCGCCGAGGCGGGCGATGAAGCCGCTCTCGCCATCTCCCTGCGGGCCATGGCCGCGCACGCCTACGGCCGTGGTCATCACACGGCGGTCGTCCTCCGGCTCGCCGAGCTCGCCGACCGCCATGCGCCGCTCGCTGTGCGCGCCTACACCGAGAGCCAGTTGGCGGTCATCCTCGCCCATCACGATCAGCGAGCGGCATCGATCACTCTCTCAAGAGCCGAGAGATCACAGGCCCGCGCCCCCAGAGAGGTCGTGGGGCCGTTCGACAGTTACCCCACGTCCGCCCTGTACTACCAGCAGGCCGAGGCGCTGGCGGTGATGGGCGACCACGAGGGGGCCGTCTCGGCGCTGAACACCTCGCTACGGCTGCGGGCCCCTGCGGAAGTGTTACCCGGCGCGCTCACCAGAGCCAGACTGGCCGAAATGCATTTCAAGGTCGGTAAGATCGACCAGGCTGTCGACATCTGGGAGATCTTTATCCGGCACTACCCCGAGTTTCGATCCGCGAAAGCGACGAAGGCCATTCAGTTGGCGCACCGTCTACTGCGTCCCCATGGGCGTCATCGTCGGGCTGCCGTACTCGATCAGCGGATACGGTCGCTCCTGGAGGTGTCCTCGTAGACACCGTGCACCGTGTGTCACAGAGCCGCAGCGGATGTCCCGGCAGGACTCGGTGAACATCGCCCCGAATTTCGGCGGCGAATACATAGTCGGCTGGATCTTGCATGAGTGCATCATCCCAGCGGCCAGGTATTCTCGCCACACATGAGCCAAGCTAGGCGCTCGGCGATTTCAGCGGAGGCGGAGCGTACCGCGCCAGTATGTGATGCAAGGTGGAGGCAAATGACTTGGGGCTGGACCGGAAGGCCAGATGGTGGCCGCAGAACTCGATGCATGGACAGCCCAACCGCTCGGCGAGCAGGCGTGCTGCACGTGCGTAGTAGGCGTCCCTGCTGGCGCGGCCCACGCCAGTGACGACCGGCACCCCACTGGCCCGAATGCGATCGAGGTCGGGGACGTACGTAGTGAAGGGCAGCAGCTCCCGGAGGAGGAAGTGGTCGAATCCGGGCGGGACACGTCGGACAGGGGGACGGCCCTGCGGGGCGCGTGGGCGCTCGGGCCCGTTGATTCCCTTGAGAGCCGAAAAAAAGCTTTCGGTGGCCGTAGGCACGCCTTGGTCGAAGACGGCGTCGCGAACGCCATGCACGTACGCGAGCCAGTCCTCGGCGTCCGGCAGAACCGTCACCGTGGGCGGCTCGTGGGCCACCAGGGCTGCGACCGCCTCGTTGTACCGGGTCGCCAGCTCGAGACCGATGACGGCACCCCCGCTGCTGCCGAAGACGTACGCCTGCTCGTATCCGGCGGCATGGACGACCGCGAGTGCATCGCGGGCCTGTTGCGCGATGTCCATGTCGGCCTCGGTGTCTCCGGTGCTGCGTGCGGTGGCGCGTCGGTCATAGCTGAGCAGCGTGTAGGTGGGGGCCAGGATTCGCGTGACTGGACGATGGCGCGCCGCGTCGCCGCCGGCCCCGGCGATCATCAGCAGAGGCGGCCCGCTGCCTCGGACCTCGTAGACGATGTTCGCGCCTTCGCTGCACACGGAGGCCGTTCGTACGACCGGGAACTCGCGACCTGTCATGCGCGCGTCGTCCTGGTCGCGCTTTCCCGGGCTTCGGCCTGTTTGACCCCCGAGACGAAGAGCCAGCGCCGGGGCACCACGGCCAGGTCGAGCTGGGTGAAGGCGGTCCGCAGACCCGCGAGGAGCGCTCCCGAGCCGAGGGCCAAGTCGCTGAGTCCGGTGGCGCCCTCCACGAACACCGAGTACGTGCACAGAGCCTCCCAGTCGGCCCGCGACCACGCGTACACGACCTCCTCGATCCTGATCCGCGAGAACCCTGCCTGGGTGAACAGGTCCTCGTGGTCCTGCGGCGTAAGAGTCTGAAGCGCCACCGGCCTGTCCCGCCGCAGCACGAGATCGCTGCCCTCTTTCCTCAGGTGGGCGCGTGCGCCGTGGAGCCACCGGGCGTAGAACAGCCGGGTCTCGGGAAGGACGGCTCCTTCGTAGAACAAGGTGTTGAGCGCGCAGCGGCCGCCTGGTGTGAGCAGTCGGTGGCAGCCGTCGAGCACGGACGGCCGCTCGGCCGCGGGGATCTGATGCATGACGTTGCTGAGCACCGCGACATCCACGCGGCCGACCAGCGAGTCCAGGTCCTGAGCACGGCCCTGGACGAAGCTCACCCTCGGGTCCGACAGCCGCTTCCGCGCGATGGCCAGCTCGTGCTCCGAGGGGTCGATCCCGACCACGGAACCGGAGTGCGACGTACGGCCGAGGATGAGTTGGGTGGCCAGTCCCGAACCGCATCCGATGTCGGCGACGACATCGTCAGCGTGCGGCGCACAGGCGTCGACCAGGCGCCGGGTCACCTCGGCGTACAAGGGTCGACGTGACATGGCGTCGAACTCGTATCCGTGGACGAAGGTCATTGCTCTTCCCCGTTCAGGCCGGCTTCTGTGCCCGCGAGGCAGCCTGCTTGTGGGCGACGTACCGATCGATGTCCTTGAGCGTCCCGAAATTCTCCGGGACGATGTCGCGGTCGGCCACCAGGATGTGGAACGTGTCCTCAAGATGTGCGACCAGGGAGAGCAGGCCGAGAGAGTCGAGGGCTCCCGACTCCATCAGCGGCAGATCATCCGTGAGATCGTCCGCAGCACCTTCCCAGACAAGGTTCTCCAGGATGAACTTCCTTACGTCGTCGGAGATGTCACGCATCAGGACTCTCCTCCATCTCTGTCTTCAGCCGACGGTGATCGATCTTCCCTGTGCTGGTCCTGGGTAGCGAGGACATGTTCCGCAACTGCCAGGGGACCATGTAGCCCGGCAGCACGCTGCGACAGTGAGCGATCAACTGGGCGGTTGTCGCCTCCTCGCACAGCACCACGAACGCAGCGATGAGGTTGCCGAACGCCTCGTGCGGCACGGCGACTGCGGCGCATTCCAGGACTGCCGGATGACTTGCCACAGCCTGTTCCACCTCGCCGAGCTCGACCCGGTAACCCCGCGTCTTGATCTGAGAGTCGCGCCTGCCGATGAAGTGCCAGCAGCCCTTGCCGTCCCGGAAAGCCAGGTCGCCGGTGTGGTAAGCGGGAGTATCCGGCTGGTCGGGCGCGGGCCGCAGCGCCCGCGCCGTGCGGTCGGTGTCCCCGAGGTAACCGCGCATCACGGTCGGTCCGCGCACGCACAATTCCCCAGCCTCGCCGACATCAGCCAGGCGCCCCTCGTCGGTCACGGCGCACAGCTCCACTCCGGGCAGTGCTGTGCCGATGGGCAACGCTGTGCAGTCCCGCGGAAGAGGGCGGGGCACTGGAAAATAGGTGCAGACATTCGTCTCGGTGGGGCCGTAGAGGTTGTAGAAGCGTGCGGTGGGCAGCACTTCCATGGCCCGCCTGAGCTGGGCAACGGGATACGGCTCACCAGCGAAGAGAGCCAGCCGCAGAGCGGGAAGGTCGCCGGCACGCAGTTCGCCTCGTGTCACCATCAGGTTCAGCGCCGAGGGCACCGAGTACCAGATCGTGATCCGCCGGTCGCGAATGAACCGGGCCAGCGTCATGGGGAAGGCGGCAGCCCCCGCAGGCACAGGCACCACCGCCGCCCCAGCCCACGCAGCACCGAACACGTCGAATACGGAAAGGTCGAAATGGAGCGGAGCGTGATTGGCAAGCCGGTCCTCCGCGGTGACACCGAATTCCTGGGCTGCCCATCGCACGAATGCGAAAGCGTTGCGATGGGAGATCATCACTCCCTTGGGGGAGCCGGTCGAGCCGGAGGTGTACAGCACATAGGCCAGATCGTCCGGGCGGACCTCCACCGTCGGAGGGCGGCCGGGCATCGGAGCCGCGGCTCGCGGCGACACCACCTGGGAGACGGGCGAATCGTCTCCGCCGAGGTCAGCCAGCAGCCGGCTGGTATCCCGCCGCGCCGCCAACACCACGCGGATCCCCGCGTCAGCCACGATGGTGCGCAACCGCGCGGTCGGAGCGTTCAGCGGCAACGGTACGTAAGCGGCGCCGGTCTTGAGAGTCCCGTAGACACCGAGGAGAGCCTCCGCCGTCCGTGGCAAGCAGAGTCCCACCCGGTCGCCGGGCCTCACCCCCAAGGAGAGCAACAGGTGGGCCACTTGGTTGGCACGTAAGTCCAGCTCTGCGTAGTCCGTGGTGCCGTGCTCATCGATGACGGCGGTAGCTTGAGGGGCGCGTGCGACTTGGTCGACGATCAGCCTATGCAGTAGGTCGGACATGCGTCACAGCCCCATCATGCGTGCGATGACGACTCGCTGGATGTCGGACGTGCCGGAATAGATGCGGCTCGCCAGAGCATCCCGCACGTCCCGTTCCTGCGAGGTGCCGGACATGTAGGCGTACGCGCCGTGGGTGGTGAACGCCGCCATGCTGGACTCGACCAGCGCCTCACTCAGGAACAGCTTCACAATGGAGGACTCCGGTCCCGTACGCCTGCCCTGGTCCTTCAGCCACGCCAAGCGGTACAGCAGCAGTCGGGCCGCTTCCAGCCGCACCCGCATGTCCGCGATGCGATGGGCGACCGCCTGGTTCCGGCCGATCGGCTCGCCGGATCGCGTATGGCCACGCGCGTGTGCCACCGATTCCTCCAGTTGACGGCGCATGGTGCCGAGAGCCGTGGCCATGATGAAGCTGCGCTCCCACTCCATGGTCGTGTGGAACACGGTTGCTCCCGCCCCGGGACCACCCAGCAGCGCCGAGGCAGGCACCCGGCAGTCCGACAGCACCACTTCACTCATGGGAGACGAGGCGAGGCCCAGCTTCGCGAACGGCTCACCCACGGACAGACCCGGTGCGGTGCGCTCGACGATGAAGGCACCCAGGCCACCGAGACCGGCGCCGTGACTCGTGCGAGCGAGCACCACGAACACATCAGCGACAGGCGCGTTGGTGATGAAGGTCTTGACTCCATCGAGGACATAGCCGTCACCATCTCGTCTTGCGGTGGTGCCGACGGCGAGTGCGTCCGAACCGGACCCGGACTCCGTGACCGCTTGCACGCCGATCATGGACCCGTCACAGAGCGAGGACAGGTAGCGGTCCTTCTGACGTGGGTCGCCGAAGCGCCACACCGGCAGTGCGCACGACCACATGTGGGCACCCAACGAGAACAGCAACCCGCTGTCGGGGCAGCCGTAGCCCAGTTCCTCCAGCATCAGCACAGTAGTCAGCAGGCTGGCGCCCTGGCCGCCGTACTCGGTGGGGAACGGCATTCCCTGCACGCCGAATTTGGCGCAACGTTGCCATCTTTCACGGAAAAGGGATCCACCCTGGACCGACGCCGAACGGCTGAGCTCGCTCCGGGCGAATCGATCGGTCTCCTCGCGCAGTTGCTCTTGTTCGGAGGTCAGCGTGAAGTCCACCTGCCGCCCTTTCCGCGTCACACGTGAGTGTCGTCGGAGCCTCCGGTACTGCCGGAGCGCACCCAGGCACCGTCAAACGATCCGGGTGCAACGAGCGTGGCACTGCCGCGCATCACCGGGAAGGCTCGGTCGGGAGGGACGACGTGCAAACGACGCAACTTTGTGAGCATGCGCGCGGACCT
The DNA here is from genome assembly GCF_055562575.1 of Streptomyces sp. NPDC018263. NCBI lineage: Bacteria > Bacillati > Actinomycetota > Actinomycetes > Kitasatosporales > Streptomycetaceae > Streptomyces > Streptomyces sp. NPDC018263. Next base: position 490,076 of record NZ_JBVHFA010000002.1, on the reverse strand, counting down.
TGCTCCAGATCACCATCCTGACGCGCCGTCACCACAGAACGTTACGGGGCGCCTGTAACGCGCTCATCCACGGGCACCCGAGACCCTGCGGCCATCGGTGGAGGCGTCCGCCGCCTTCATGGGGCGCTCGCGCGAGGCGCCCGCGGCGGCGCGGAGGTGGGTGTGCCACATGCCCAGAAGGCGACTGAGGTCGAGATCATTCTCCAGGCACCTCGTCCTGAGCCGCCAACGGGCCGAGCAGCGCCACCACGGAGCGGCGCCGTCGCGTCACCCAAGCCTTCAGGAGTCTCCGCAGCCTTCAGGAGTCCCCGCGCCCGCGACGACGGAGCGCCCGTCGCGCCAGCGTCCTGCTGCCGTTGAAGAAGTCGTTGAACCGGTCCAGCCCCCAGATGGACCGGAGGACGAACGGCTGCATCAGCAGCGACATCGACGGCGGGTACTTCGAGGTGTTCGACCAGATGCCGGCGAGGTCGTCCGACATCTCACCGTCGACGACGTAGTCGGCGAGCTGATGGGCCACGTACGGCACCTGACAGAGGCCGTGGCCGTTGCAGGCCATCGAGTAGAAGACGTTGTCGCCCACCTGCCCGGCGACCGCCAGCCAGTCCGGGCTGATGCCGATCCAACCGCCCCAGGCCCGCTCGATGGCCACGTCGGACAGCGACGGGAACCGGTTGGCCAGATCCTTCCCCATGTCCCGCACGACACGGGGGTCCGGGACCCGGTCCGGGAGCGGGTAGGTCTGGCCTCGCTCCGCCTGGCGGACCCCGCAGACGATGGTGTTGCGCTCGGTGAGCCGGTAGTGGGTCATCAACTGGTGCTGGGTGATGATGCCGCACCGACTGGTCCAGTCCAGCTCGGCGAGCCGCTCCGGCGCGATGGGTTCCGACTCGATCTCGATGACGTACAGCGGCGTCGCGAGGTTCTTGGGCGTGATGTCCCACTCGCCGCCGTAGGCGTTGGTCGCGAGCACCACCTTGTTGGCCCGCACGGTGCCGTGCGGTGTCGTGAGCTCGACGATGCCGCCTGTCCGCCGGACATCGCTCACCCGCGACTGCTCGTAGACCTTGGCCGAGGAGGCGAGCAGGGCGCGACGCACACCACGAGCGAGCTTGCCCGGGTTCAGCATCCCGCCGACGGATTCCCGCATACCGCCCACGAAGCCGGCGGGGAGGCCGAGTTCCTCTCGGTCGCCGACAGTCCCGTGCCCGCCGAAGGCGCGCAGGATCGCGGCCTGAGTGCGCACCCTGAGCATCATGAGGGGTGAGACCGCACCCCACACCAGGCCGTTCGCCACGTAGTCGCAGTCGATGTCGTGCGTCTTCATGAGGTTTTCCACGTACTGGCCCGCGTTCTCCGCCAGTTTGGCCATGACCGGCATCTTCTTCGGGGACTGGAGGCTGAGCATCCGCAGGTCGCCGCCCGGCGCCCCGGCGATCTGACCGCCGTTGCGCGAGGCCGCGCCGTAGCCGCAGAACTGGGCCTCCAGCAGGACCACGTCCTGGTCGCGTTCCGCGAGGCGCAGCGCGGCCGCCATGCCACCCATGCCGCCGCCGATGACGGCGATGTCACAGGTGAGGTCCCCGTCCAGTGCAGGCTGCACGTCGTCCGGCCGGTCGATCCAGCCGGTGAAGTCGGTGTACTTCGTGCCGTCGGTCCTCATGCTGTCCTGATCTCCTTCGGATGGGGTGCTTGTCCTGCCGCATGCTCCGCGTCAGGGCCTGCTCGACAGCGCGCCCGAAGCCCTCGTTCCCGACCGGCGGATCGACCGCGACAGGCGGTCGCGCCTCTGCCCGGACGCCTCGATCAACCGCTCTCGCCGCGTGTCCGCCGGCGCGTGCGCCACCCGGCGCTCCGTGAGCCTGACTAAGTCATTTGATCTACTTTAACGTACCACGGCCCCCACCACGGGCTTTGGCGTCGTCGTCAGGGCTGCTTGCGGGCCGGTGCACCGCCCCGCCCGTCGTGCGGGAGGGGGACTCGAAGGTCTGCTCGCGCATGCACAGGGCGCAGGATTCCGCGCGGCGCCACGGTGGCGACCTGCGCGGCGCCGGGGAGCGCCTCGCCCCCGTCGCGCGGGTTCAGTTCGGATCGCTCGCCACGATGCCAGGCGCGATGTCCAGCACCAGCAGCGCCGCCGCGACGTGAGCCGGGTTGTCCTCCACCTTGACGGCCGAGAGCTCATTGGCCCGCGAGACCCGGCGCTCGACGGTGTTGCGGTGCGCGTAGAGGTTGGCGGCCGCGCGAGTGGTGTTGAAGCCGCACTGCACATAGGTGAGGAGTGCCTGCCGTAGTGCCGGGTCGGCTTCGGCCAGCGGACCGAGCGTGTTGAGGACGAACCGACGTGCGCCGGCACGGTCCTTCGTGAGCGCGTCGAGCAGCTCGACGTCGGCGTAGGCGGTGTATCGCCGGTCGGACCCGAGCCGGATGACCAGTGCCTGCGCCGCCAAGGCGTCTTGGTGGCTGGAGCGGAATCCTTCGAGACCGCGTCCCGGCCTTCCCACCGCCGCACGGACCTCGTCGGTCGCCGCGAGGGCCTTCGCCACATGCAGAAGGTCCGGAACGGCCTCCCCCGAGAGCCAGATCCACCGCGACGTGGCACTGGCACGCGCCACCAGGGCGCACCGGCCCCCGGCCGCGCCGCGCACGGCGGAGATCGCCGCGTTCAGCGCATCGGCCTGCCGCGGATCATCGACCCACACCACGAGACCTGCGTGCCACCGCGCCATCCGGTAGCGCAGGCGCCCTTCCGCGAGATCCTCCGCCATCGGCGCCCCGCTGGCGATGAGCTGGATCAACGCGATGCCCTCGGAATCCGCGTTGCCCACCGCTGCGGCCAGACCGGCCTGACGCAGGGCCGCGACCGAGTCGAGGGCGTACTGCACCAGCGACTTCCCCGTCACGTCCAGCACCCCTACGAGGAGGTCGGGGTCGGCGCAGTCCGCCACACATTCCTCCAGCCATCGCCGCCAGCCGATCCCCAGTGCCACCCGCCAGGCGACGGCGAAGTCCGGCGCGATGCCCCGGCAGACGAGGTCGTTGATGTACGCCGTGGTTCGCGGGCCGACGTAGGGCTCCACCCGGCGCCCCGGTTGCTGCACGTTCGCGGTCAGCCACTGGACGAGATCGGAGCGGTTGAGCTCGCGATCCTCCTCGACCAGCGACGCGTCCGCGAGAAGGGCTGGATCGTTCTGGGCGAGCAGAGAGGGCCCCGCGAAAGCGTCGACCATGACCTCCGTCTCCGTGAGCAGTCGCTGACAGAGTGACCTGATCGCGTCAGCGACCTCGTCGGGAGGCGCGGGCCACAGCTCTTCCATGTCCTCATCTTCCCCTGATCGCGAGGAGCCGACGCTGCCAAGATGCCCCGTCACCCGCAGTTGTACGGCCCATCTACCACCGCACGCACAGGTCTCCAGGACTGCGGGGGCAGCGTTTAGTTTCACTAAACCGCGCGGCAGATCTATCAGCCTCAGGGCACGGCCGCAAGGGGTTCGGCGGCACTTACCTGAGCGAGTTCGGGCGGGCCCTGCCGCGTGAGGAGCGTCCTAAAGCTGATCGAAGACGGCCCGTCGGCGCACCCGCAGAACGAGGGCCTGCACCGCCCCCGCCACGGCCGAGAGGACGACGAACCCGCCGATCACCCAGGCGCCCCCGACGGTGCCGACGAGCAGGGGGAAGTTGACGACCATCAGGCAGACCACACAGGCCAGGCCGAGGAAGGCCACAGCCGGGGCCACAACCGTGCGCCACACCGACTGCCGCTCATCGGCGCGCCGGAAGAAGCCGATCACCGCGAGGCTGGTGGCCGCCATCAGCAGGACGATGCCGAGGGTGGCGGCGCCGGAGAACCAGGCGTAGAGATCCCCGATCGGGTCGAGTCCGAGCGCGGCGACGACGAGCGTGATGGCGAAAGCGACCGCCGAGGCCACAGCCGAAGACGCCGACGGCGCGCGGTGCCGGGAGTGCACGAGCCCCAGTGAGGCCGGAAGGACACCGGCCCTGGACAGCGCGAACTGGTAGCGCGTCACGACGTTGTGGAAAGCCAGCACGCACGCGAACTGACTGGTGATCAGGAGTACCTGCATCACATCGGCCCAGACCGGCCCGACGTGACTCCGGGCCACAGTGAGCACCAAGCCCTCGGGGTCGGCCTTCGCGGCACCGGTCACCGCGTCGACGCCCACGCCCATCACGACCGCCCACACCGTGAACGAGTAGAAGATGCCGATGATCAGAATCGCCACATACGTGGCCCGCGGGATGGTGGCATCGGGGTCCTTGGCCTCGTTGCGGAAGACAGCCGTCGCCTCGAAGCCGATGAACCCGAAGACGGCGAACATCATGCCGAGGCCCAGGGAGCCGTTCCCCGCCATCGAAGGCGACAGCGGTTCGGCCGTCAGCCCGTCGGCGCCACCATGGCCCACGATGGCGAAGTCCATGACCAGGAGCAGCAGGGATTCCACCACCAGCACGACACTGAGCACCTTGGCGCTCAGCTCGATGTCGCGATAGCCGAGGAAGGCGATGACGCCCAGCGACACGAGCGCCCACAGCCACCACGGGGAGGCGATACCGGCGTACCGGTCGATGACATTGCGCGTCGCGACGCCGACGTAGGCGTTCACCCCGACGAGAAGCAGCGTGTAGGAGAAGAGCGCGAGAGTCGCGGCCGACAGGCCGGGTATCCGGCCCAGCCCCGCCTGGATGTAGGCGTAGAAGGCGCCCGCGTCGCGTACCCGGCCGGCCATCAGCGTGAAGCCGACGGCGAAGACCAGCAGCAGCACGGTGGCCAGCGCGAAGAACAGCGGCATTCCGGGGCTGCCGCTCACCGCGAAGCCGAGGGGCACACCGCCGATCACCAATCCGAGCGGCGCCGCCGCGGCTACGACCATGAACACGATCTGCGATACGCCGAGCCCACGGTCGAGCAGGGCCACCGACCCCGCCTCACCGCCGGGTGCTCCGTCGTGCCCTGTCTTCGAGAGGCCGCTCATACCGACCGCCTTTCAGCTCACGGGCCGGTGCCGGCCGGCGACCACCGTAGGGGCGCAGCCGTGCGACTGGCTTGTGCACCGTGCACCGAGCCCCGGCGAAGCAGGTGCTCACTGTCGTTCTCACTGCGTGCGCGGCTGACGACAGTGAGGTGACCGCCACAGGAACAGCGAGGAAACGCCATGACAGCTCAGGTGTTGGACGCCGTCGAGGAGTTCGACGTGGTGATCATCGGAGCGGGGATCTCCGGGATCGGCGCGGCCGCCTATTTCAGCCGAGAGCTCCCCGACAAGTCGCTCGCCGTGCTGGAAGCGCGAGACAACATCGGAGGCACCTGGGACCTGTTCCGCTATCCCGGTATCCGCTCCGACTCCGACCTGCATACGTTCGGTTACGACTTCAAGCCGTGGCGCCACGAGGCCGCGATCGCCGACGCCCCCCTCATCAGGGAGTACCTGCGGGAAGCGGTCGAGGAGAACGAGCTGGACCGCGTCCTCAAGCTCAGCCACCGGGTCGTCAGCTCGGAGTGGTCGTCGGCGGATTCGCGGTGGACCCTCACCGTCCAGACGCCGGACCCGGCCACGGGTGAGACCCGGACCAGGACGATCCGCGCGGGATGGGTCTTCGCCGCCACCGGCTACTACCGGTACGACGAGGGATTCTCCCCGGAGTTCCCCGGGCGGGACGACTTCGAGGGGCAGATCGTCCATCCCCAGCACTGGCCCGAGGATCTGGACTACAGCGGGAAGAAGGTCGTGATCATCGGCAGCGGGGCGACCGCGATCACGCTGGCGCCCGCGATGACCACCGGGGCAGGCGCCGCCCGGCACGTGACGATGCTGCAGCGCACTCCCACCTACGTCATGGCGCTCCCCCGTGTCGACCGGATCGCCCTCGCGCTCACGAAGCTGCTCGGAGAAAAACGCGGGTACGCCGTGACCCGGTTCAAGAACATCTGGGTCGACCGGGCCGTCGTCAAGGGCCTGCGGACCTTCCCCAGGGCCGGGCGAGCGCTGATCCGGCGCGAGAACATCAGACGCCTTCCCAAGGGGTTCGACGTCGACAAGCACTTCAACCCGCCGTACGCCCCCTGGGACCAGCGGCTGTGCCTCGCACCGGACGGCGACTTCTTCGACGCGATCAAGGAGGGCAGGACCTCCGTCGTCACCGACACCGTGGCGAGGTTCAGCAAGCGCGGAATCATCCTGTCGTCGGGCGAGGAGCTGGAGGCCGACGTCATCGTCACCGCGACGGGGCTGAACCTGCGGCTCTTCGACGGAATGCCCATCGTGGTCGACGGGCGCCGGATCGACGTCGCGGACGCGCTCTGTTACCGCGGCATGCTGCTGAGCGGCATCCCGAACTGGGCGATGGCGATCGGCTACACCACCTCGTCCTGGACGCTCAAGGTGAGCCTGATGTGCCGCTACTTCATCGATCTGGTCCGGCACATGGACGCCTGCGGATACGACACGGTGGTACCGGTCGCGCCGTCGGGGACGAAGCGCAGGCCGGTCATGGACCTTCAGGCCGGATACGCCAAGCGCGGCGAGAAGTTCCTGCCGAAGCAGGGGCCGTCCGCCCCCTGGCGGATGGCGATGTCCTACCCCGAGGACGCCAAGGCCCTGCGCGGCCCGGTGGTCGACGAGCACCTCGAGTTCGGCGTCGGCCGGTCGGCCGCGCGGCGGCCCGGTGGACAGCGAGCGACCCGTGTCTGAGCCGAGCGGCGCCGAGAGCGCCGACCAGTACGCGACCCTGCCGTCCGGACTGACGATCTGCTACCGGGACTTCGGCGACAAGGCCGACCCCGCGATGCTGCTCATCGCCGGACTGGGCGAGGACCTCACCTTCTGGACCGACTCGTTCGTCGGCTCACTCGTCAGCCGCGGCTTTCGGGTCGTCGCGATCGACAACCGCGACGTGGGCCAGTCGACGTTCGTCACCACTCCCCCTCCCGGGCTCTGGCGTCAGATCGCGGCGCGGCCGCGCGCCGACGCGTACGCGCTGGCCGACATGGCTCAGGACGCCGTCGGCGTACTCGACCATCTCGGGATCTCGCGGGTTCACCTGGTCGGCCGGTCGATGGGGGGAATGATCGCGCAGACGATCGCGGCCACGGCACCTGAGCGGGTCCTGTCCCTGACCTCGATCTACTCCACCACCGGGGCACGAAAGGTCGGCCGGCCGGCTCTGTCGACGATCCGGCTCCTCGCCGCCCCGCCGGCGCGGACCAGGACCGCGGCGGTCCGTGCTCACCTGCGGCTCACCATGCACGTCGCGGGACTGGGACATCCGATCGACGACGCGGCCGAGGCGGCCGTCGCGGCGCGTGGGTGGGACCGCAGCGCCGGTGATCCGGCGGCCGCCGTCGCGCGCCAGATCCAGGCGATCCACCGCTCCGGAGACCGGACGGCCCAGTTGAGCGCGATCACGGCACCGACGCTGGTCATCAACGGTGACCGGGATCTGCTGGTGCACCCGAGCGGCGGCGCCGCGACCGCCCGGGCGATCCGTTCGGCGCAGCACGTGGTCATTCCCGGTATGGGCCACCACCTTCCCGAGGCCCTCGTCGGCCCCGTCACTACATACATCTCGCAGCACGCGAACCGCGTGGGTGAAGGAGGAAACCATGTCCGGATCTCGTAAGCACGGTTCCGGGGACACCGCGGTCGACGTCGTGGTCGTCGGTGGCGGCTTCGCGGGCCTGAGCGCTGCCGAGCGGCTGGTGGACACCGGGCGGTCCGTGCTGGTGCTGGAGGGCCGCGACCGGGTCGGCGGCCGGTCGCTCACCGGCGAGGTGGCAGGCGTGCCGGTCGACCTCGGAGCGACGTGGGTGGCGCCACGCCACACGGCCATCCGGGACCTCGCGAGCCGAGTGGGGTGTACCACGACCGACCAGTTCGACCAGGGCCGCAACGTGCTCTGGATGGCGGGTCGGCGTCGCACGTACAGCGGCACCATTCCCAAGGTCTCCCCGCTGACCCTGGTGGACATGGCCCGCATACAGACGGCGGTGAACAAGCTGGTCGCGACCGTCGACGTGAACGCCCCGTGGGAGACGCCCGGGGCGAGCGGGCTCGACGCCATCTCGTTCGGCGAATGGCTGGACCGGAAGAACGCGCTGCCCAGTACCCGTGCGCTGATGACCGTCGTCAGCAAGGTGCAGTGGGGCTGCACCCCGTCAGACGTCTCCCTGCTGCACGTCCTGCGCTACATCCGTGCGGCGGGCGGGCTCAACCACATGCTGGACGTCGAGGGCGGAGCGAACCAGGACCGGTTCGTCGAAACCACCCAGGAGATCGCCAAGCGGGTGGCGGAGCGGCTCGGCGACCGGGTGCGGCTGGAGACACCGGTGCGCGGCATCGCGCAGGACGACGACGGCGTCACCGTCCGCACCGACTCCAGCGAGATCCACGCCAGGTACGCGATCGTCACGGCCACCCCGGAGCACCGTGCCGCCATCGAGTTCGAACCCGCTCTGCCCGAGCAGGCCCAGGGGCTCACCCGAACCTGGCCCATGGGCGTCCTCAGTAAGGCCTTCGTGGCCTACGAGAGGCCGTTCTGGCGGGCCGACGGATGCTCCGGTGAGGCGGTGACCGACACCGGAACCGTGTTCATCACCTTCGACGTGTCACCCGCCCACGGCGGACCGGGCGTCCTGATGACCTTCTGCGACCCCCGCGTCTTCGACGGCTTCGACCCCGGAACCCGACGCGACCTGGTCGTCCGGCAGCTCGTCGACCTCTACGGTCCGCAGGCCCGCACCCCGATCGACTACATGGACCACTGCTGGGGATCGGAACCGTTCGCCCCGGGCGGCCCCCACCCCGCCGCCGGCCCGCACGCCACCGTGAGCTACGGCAAGGCGCTGACCGAGCCCCACGGGCGCATCCACTGGGCCGGCACCGAAACCGCCGGCGAATGGGCCGGCACCATGAACGGCGCGGTTCTGACGGGCCAGCGCACCGCCGAACGCGTCGTCACCCTCCTGTCCCACGACGCCCAGGGGGCGGTGTCGCGATGAAGGACGCGCTGTTCCTGCTGGCCGACCTATGGATGATCTTCGCCGGCTACTTCTACGGTTGGCGATTCATCCGCCGGTACGGCAACTACCTCCTCGGGCTCGAGTGGATGGTCGTCGCGACATCGGGCAGCAACTTCCTCCTCTGGTCGCTGTCCGGAGCCGACAGCGACAGCGTCATGTACGACGTGGCGTACTTCTTCGACGCGTTCTCCAGGTCGGTCGGCATCACGCTCATTCTGATCCTGGGCCTGATGAAGGTCACCCACCGCTACAAGCCGAGCCTCGGCGTCGATGTCGGCGTGTTCGGAGTCGCGATCGTGGCGGGCGTGTTCCTCCGGCCCTTCCACGGCGCGGATCTCCACACCGACCGCGGCGCGTTCTCGGTCGCCGCCTTCTACGTCGTCGCCAATCTCCTCACGGCGGTCTTCCTCGGGTACTTCGTCAAGCGGCTCTGGGACGCGGGCGCGAAGCGGCCGGCGATCTGGACGGGACTGGTCACGGCCGCCGGGACCACCATCGCGTTGACCTACGACTTCTTCCCGCTGCCGTTCGACGACGCGAACCGCACGATCTTCTACACCGCGGCGCTGGCGACGTGGGGCACCCAGGGATTCGTCTACTTCCGCGCCTACCGCACGCTGCACGACCACAACGCGTCCTTGGCCGCGCCCCCGGCTCAGGCCATGGGAGTCGCAGGAACCCCGAGCACGAAGAGGGAGTCGATATGACGGACAAGCACGTGTACGCGGTGGTGGACCCCGCGAGCGGGGAGCTGGTCGAGGAGTACCCCACCGCCACGGACGAGGCAGTCGACGGAGCGCTGGACGCGGCGGTCACGGCGTACGCGCAATGGTCGAAGCAGACCTCCGTGGCTCAGCGTGCCCAGTTGCTCGGCACCGTCGCCGAACTGCACATCGAGCGCGGTGAGCGACTTGCCCAGATCATCCACCGGGAGATGGGCAAGCCGCTGGACCAGGCCGTCGCAGAGGTGGAGTTCAGCGCGGCCATCTACCGGTACTACGCCGAGAACGCGCCCACGTTTCTCGCCGACGAGCCGATCGAGCTGCTCGAAGGAGAGGGCACCGCTTTCGTCCGTCGCCAGCCGATCGGCGCGTTGCTGGGGATCATGCCCTGGAACTACCCGTACTACCAGGTCGCTCGATTCGCCGCACCCAATCTCGCGCTGGGCAACACCATCGTGCTCAAGCACGCCCCGCAGTGTCCGGAGTCGTCCGCGGCCCTGCAGCAGTTGTTCACGGACGCGGGTTACCCCCGGGGCTGCTACGTCAACGTCTATGCCACCCACGAGCAGATCGCCGGCGTCATCGCGGACTCCCGGGTGCGAGGCGTCTCCTTCACCGGCTCGGAGCGGGCCGGCGCGGAGGTCGCCGAGAGGGCCGGGCGCAGCCTGAAGAAGGTGGTGCTCGAACTGGGCGGTTCGGACCCCTTCGTCGTGCTGTCGACCGACGACCTGGACGCCACGGTCGACGCGGCGGTCGAAACGCGCTTCGAGAACACGGGGCAGGCGTGCAACGCCGGGAAGCGCGTCATCGTCGCCGACGACATCTATGACGCTTTTCTCGACAGGTTCGCCAAGAAGGTGCTCGCCATGGCCGACGGCCTGGCGCCCCTGTCCTCGGTCGCCGCCGCCGAGCGCCTCGAGGAACAGGTCGAGCGAGCCACCGACGACGGGGCGACCTTCGTCTCCGCGGGACGACGCGCGGGAGCGTACTTCCCGCCCGGCGTTCTGACCGGCGTGTCTCCTACGGCGCCGTCGGCGGCCGAGGAACTCTTCGGCCCTGTCGCGACCGTCTACCGAGTCGGGTCCGAGGATGAGGCCGTCGAGCTGGCGAACGCGACACCGTACGGGCTGGGCTCCTACGTGTTCACGACGGACCCCGAGCAGGCGATACGCGTCGCCGACAAGATCGACGCGGGCATGGTCTTCGTCAACGGCGTCGGCCTCGAAGGTGCGGAACTGCCGTTCGGCGGTGTCAAGCGGTCCGGCTTCGGCCGCGAACTGGGCCGGGCCGGGATCGACGAGTTCGCCAACAAGAAGCTCATCCGCACCGCTCGGACCTGATCGCCACGCCGTACGGAAGGACGCCTGACATGACCATCGAATTCGACGCCGCCGTTTTCCGGACGCCGAACGAACCACTGACGATCGAGAGGGTGACCGTTCCCTCGACGCCCCCGCCCGGAGACGTGCTCGTGCGGCTCAAGGCGAGCGGGGTGTGCCACAGCGACCTCCACGTGCTCCTGGGCGAATGGGAGGTGCCCTCGCCGATGATTCTCGGCCACGAAGGGTCCGGAGTCGTCGAGAGTGTCGGCGACGGTGTCACGACGGTGAAGCAGGGCGATCACGTCGTGCTGTCCTGGACGCCTTCCTGTCGTCGCTGCCGCTATTGCATCAGTGGCAGGCCGGTCCTGTGTGACATGGTCAGCCAACACTCGGCGAATCATCTGTCGTTCGACGGCCGAACCCGGATCGCCTCCGTCGGCGAGGGCGACGTCTACAGCTTCGCGGGCCTCGGCACCTTCGGCGAGTACGCCGTCGTGCCGGAATCCGGCGCGATCGCCATTCGGAACGACGCCCCGTTCGCACAGTCGGCTCTCGTCGGATGTGCCGTCACGACCGGCGTCGGCGCGGCCGTCAACACCGCCAAGGTCCGTCCGAGCGACACCGTGCTGGTCCTCGGCTGCGGCGGCGTGGGCCTGAACGCGATCCAGGGGGCCCGGCTCGCCGGCGCCCGGAAGATCATCGCCGCGGACATCTCCGACGAGAAGCTCCAGCAGGCACGTGTCTTCGGTGCGACCGAGCTGATCAACAACGGCCGCGAGGACTTCGCGGACCGGGTGCGGCAGATCACCGACGGACGCGGTGTGGAGATCGCCATCGAGGCCATCGGGTTGCCGCGCACCATCGAGTCGGCCTACGAGGTACTGGCCCGGGGCGGCACGGCAGTGGTCGCCGGGCAGGTCGCGGACGGCGTGAGGGTCTCCATCGATCCCTTCGTCATGTCCGATCAGGAACTGTCGCTCATCGGCTCGAACTACGGCTCCAGCAAGCCGGCTTCCGACTTCCCGTTGCTGATCGATCACTACATGGACAACCGCATCGACCTCGACTCCCTGGTGACGAGCGTGATCGAGCTGAAGGACATCAACGAGGCGTTCGACCAGATGAAGCGCGGCATCGGCATCCGCTCGGTGATCACGTACTGAAAGGCGGGGACTGTCACATGGCCCTGGAATCATCACGCTTGGCCTTCGAGCGGGCCCGCCGCAGCATGGGCGGCGGTGTGGGGTCGGGCCTGCGCGCCACCATGCCTCCCCATCCGCTCTTCGTGCGGGAGGCGCAGGGCGCGTACGTATGGGACCTGGACGGCGACCGGTACACCGACTACGTGATGGCCTGGGGCCCACTCGTCCTCGGTCACGGTGACCGGCGCGTGGTGTCCGCCGTGTCCGAGGTGGCGAAGAAGATGCAGGTCGTCGGCACCGGGCACCCGCTCGAATACCTCGCGGCGGAAGCGGTACTCGATGCCGTGCCGCACGGCGAGCGCCTCCTGTGGAGCAACACGGGGACCGAAGCGGTGCAGGTCGCCCTACGGCTGGCGCGCGCCGCCACGGGGCGACGGCGCGTGCTCAAGTTCGCGAAGAGCTACCACGGCTGGCATGACACCGTGTATGCCGGGATGTCCGAGGACGACTGTGATCGTCTTGCCACGCCCGGCGGACCAGGGCAGTCGACCAGCGTGCTGGACGACCTGGTCGTGGCGCGCTTCAACGACGTGCGGCTGGCCGAGCGCCTGCTGAGCGAATCCGTCGAGCGCGACATCGCGGCCGTGCTCGTCGACCCGGTGATGAGCAACGCCGGAGTCGAAGAACCCGCACCGCGGTTCCTCTCGACGCTGCGCACTCTCTGCGACCGGCACGGCGTGGTCCTCATCTTCGACGAGGTGATCGCCGGGTTCCGGATCGCACGGGGAGGAGCGGCCGAGAAGTACGGCGTGCTGCCCGACCTGTCCGTCTTCGGGAAGGCGATGGCAGGCGGGTTCACCCAGAGCGCCGTCGTGGGCCGGGCGGAGCTGGTCGATCAGGTGGCGGCCGGCGTCGTTCATGCCGGAACCTTCAACGCCAACCCGATCGCACTGGCCGCCGTCGAGGCGACGATGCGCGTCCTGGCCGACCCCTCGGTCTACGAGCTGCTCGAACAGAACTCGTCCGAGTTCGAAGCCCACGTCGGCGGCGTCCTGCGCTCATCTCCCGACTTCGGCCGCTTCAACAGGGTCGGTTCGCTCCTGCAGTACATCCCAGCCGGCGGCACCACCGGGCTCCATGGAACCGGCGGACTCTGGACCACGATCCTCGAAGGGATGCTGCGTCAGCGCTTCCTCTTCATGCCGTCCGGCAAGGTCTTCATCAGCACGGCGCACACCTCCTCCGACATCGAGGCGACGGCCGAGGCCCTGGACCGCACCCTGCGGCAGTCGTGACGTCCGTATCGAGCCACCTGTGATCCCCACCCACTCCGGGCCATGCCGTGTGCCGCATTCCCCACGGCCTGGCCCGGCCCACCCTCCCGAAAGACGCCATGCTGAACCTCTCGGCCCTGCTCGAGGACTCCGCGCGCGCGCACCGGCCTGCCTCGGACACCCATCTGGTCGTGCTGCCGCTGTTCACTTCCTTCGGCGCGACCGTGCCCCGCGCATCGTGGAGATCGTGCCGACCTTGCCGATGACGTCCACGGGGAAGATCCTCAAGCGCGAACTCATGTGACGGCCCGGCACCCGGCATGGGCGTCGGCAGGAAGGACGACAGATGACAGTGGATGAGGGCAGGTGGGGGGCCACGTTTCTCGACGGGTCCGGTGCTTCACTGGTGGCCGCCTGGCAGGACCGGGTGGCGAGGAACCCGGAGGGCGTGGCGCTGCGCTACTTCGACGGGGCCTTGTCCGCACGGGAGTTGGACGCGGCGACGGACGCCCTGGCCGCCGCGTTCGAGGCACGCGGCACCAAGCGGGGCGACCGCGTCGGCGTGTACCTCCAGAACGTGCCGGGTTACGTACTGGTGCTGCTGGCCCTGTGGAAGGTGGGCGCCACCGCGCTGGGGCTCAACCCCATGTACCGGCGGCAGGAGTTGCGCCGCATCATCGACGACGCCGGGGCGGTCGGCGTCGTCTGTGCGGACGCGGACGTCCACGAGACCCTCGCCACCCTGGCGGGCAGCTCGGTGCGGTGGCTGGTCAGCACGTCGGCCCTGGACTACCAGTCCCGCGACGACGTACGGGTCTTCGCGACGACGCAGCGCCCCTCCCCCGCCCCGGACGGCGACCTGGTGGCCCTGATCGACGAGTTCGAGGGACGCGGTCCCTCGCCGGTGGAACTGACGCGCGAGGATGTCGCGTTCCTGACGTACACCTCCGGTACGACCGGGCCGCCGAAGGGTGCCATGAACACCCACGGCAACGTCCTTGCCGTGGTGGCGACCTGTGCCCCCTGGACCGGGGTGAGCGACGGCGACGTCGTGTTCGCCATGGCCCCGCTCTTCCACATCACCGGCGCGGTGGTCAACGCGGCGATCTCCCTGCTCACCGACACCACCCTCGTCCTGGCGGGCCGGTTCCACCCCGAGGTCGCCCTGGAGGCGTTCGCCGAACACGGCGTGACCTACACGATCGGCTCCATCACGGCGTACAACGCGATCTACGAACTGCCGCACGCCGGACCGGAACACTTCGCGTCGGTGAAGAACCTGTACTCGGGAGGCGCGCCGATCCCCCCGGCGACCGTCGAGCGGTTCGAGAAACGGTTCGGGGCCTACATCCACAACGGCTACGGGATGACCGAGACGACCTCCGCCGTCATCGCCGTGCCCGCCGGACTCAGGGCGCCGGTGCACCTGCCGAGCGGGACGCTGTCCATCGGCAAGCCGCTGCCGGGTCTCACGGCTCGGGTGGTGGACCCCGAGGGCCGGCCGGTGCCGCACGGGGAGCAGGGCGAACTGGAACTGAGCGGGCCGCAGGTGGTGCCCGGTTACTGGGGCAAGCCCGAGGTCACCGAGCTGACCATGCCGGAAGGCCGGCTGCGCACCGGTGACGTCGCGGTCATCGACGAGCAGGGCTGGGTCTACCTGGTGGACCGGCTCAAGGACCAGATCAACGTGTCCGGTTACAAGGTCTGGCCCCGCGAGGTCGAGGACGCCCTGTACGAACACCCCTCGGTACTGGAGGCCGCCGTGATCGGCCGCCCGGACGCGTACCGCGGGGAGACGGTGGTCGCCTACGTCTCCCTCAAGTCGGGCCTGCGCGCCACCGAGGAGGAGCTGATCACGTTCACCCGCGACCGGCTGGCCGCCTACAAATGCCCTCGCCGGGTCCACTTCATCGCCGACCTGCCCAAGACCCAGACCGGCAAGATCCGCCGCGCCGAACTCCGCGGCCTGGACGGGGCACCGGACCGTCGCCCTGTGGAGGGCGGCGATCTTTGAAGAAGCCATGTGACAAACGGAGTTCACGTCCAGAGGGAGATGTCATGACAGTGGAGAAGCAGACCCGGACCTTGTCGTCGGTGTCGGCCGACACGCCGACGGAGGAGATTCTCGGCCTCCTGACCCGTGACGGAGGCGTCATCGTCAAGGGGTTCCTGACCACGGAGCAGATGAACCGCTTCAACACCGAGATAGAGCCGCCGTTGCGGGCGCTCCGTCCCGGTTCGACCCACGAGAACGAGATGGTGGCCGCGTTCCACGGCAGCAACACCAAGCGGCTCACGAACCTGGTCACCCACAGCGCCACGTTCCGCGACGAGATCCTCGAACACTCCCTGGTCCACGAGATCTGCGACCAGGTCTTCCTCCCGGAGTCGGGGACGTACTGGATGACCACCGCGCAGGTTATCGAGATCGGCCCCCACAGCCAGGCCCAGATGCTGCACCGGGACCTGGAGAACTGGTTCCCGTTCATCGGGATGGGGCCCGACGGGCCGGAGGTCACCCTCAACTTCCTCATCGCCCTGACCGACTTCACGGAGGAGAACGGCGCCACGCGCGTCATCCCGGGGAGCAACCACTGGAGCGACTTCGAGGACCGCGGGACTCCCGGGCAGACCGTCCCCGCGATCATGAACGCCGGGGATGCCCTTCTGTTCAGCGGCAAGACCGCACACGGTGGGGGCGCTAACCAGACCGACGACGAGTACCGGCGGGCGGTGGCCTTCGCTCTCAATCCGGGCTTCCTCACGGGTGAGGAGGCGTACCCCTTCCTGGTCGACATGGAGGTCGCCAGGACGCTCTCGCCGCGTGTCCAGCGCATGCTCGGGTTCCGCTCCCAGTACCCGACGGGCTCTCCCGGCCTGTGGCAGGTCGACTACGCCGACCTGGGCGACCACCTCGATCTCTGAGCGGCGACCCGATGGGCGCACGCGCCCTGCCCGTGCCTCATGAGCAGGGCGCCGTAGGCGAGCCTCCCGCCGAGGGGTTCCGTTCGCGCTCCCTCAGGTAGGACTTGAGGATCGCGCAGGCGGTCGCGGTGTCGCGCAGCGTGCGTTCCCTGTCCCCGCTGGTGAGCATCTGCAGGGAGAGCCCGTCGACCAGGGACATCGCGACCCGCACCACCGAGTGCAACTCCTCGTCCGAGAGCGCGACATCGGCCTGGCGCAGCACGGCCTCCGAGGACCCGAGGAAGGTGTCGTAGAAGCTGACGGACAGCTCGGGGTCGTTGCGCTCGGCCCAGAGCGTGACCTCGATCATGGCCCGCGTGCGAACGGGGTTGTCCACACTCCACCGCATGGCGTTCGTCAGGCTCTGCTCCAGGACGTACGACAGCGTCGCGCTCCCGTCCTCCGGCAGCGCGACGCCCACGGGCATCTCCGCGGAGAGCTGTGTGAAGACGGCGAGCAGGAGGTTCTCCTTGTTCTGGAAGCAGTAGTGGAGGGAGGCGAGAGGCGCCTTGGCCTCGTCCGCGATCTTCCGGGTGGTGGCCCCGTCGGCGCCCTCGCGGGCGATCACCCGTACCGCAGCCTCGATCAACTGCTCTCGCCGCGTTTCCGCCGACACGTACGCCATCAGCCCTCCGGAAGACAGTGACCGAGAGATGTTGACTCAGTCAATTGAACTACTTCAACGGTAGCACTGCCCCTTCGCCGGCTTCGGTGAAACGACCAGGTCAGGGGGGGCGCACCCCACGGGTGCGCCCCCCCTGCCATCGGTGAACCCGCTGTCAGCCCGCCCAGACGTCCTCGACATAGCGGCCGGACTCGACCATGCCGGCCAGCCAGGCGGCGGCCTCCTCGTCGCCGGAGCCGGTGTGCTCGCGGTGGACGGCCATGAACGCCTCCCGCACGGCGGGGGCCATGCGGCGGCCGTCGCCGCAGATGTAGACGCGGCCACCCGCTTCCAGGGCGGCCCAGACCTCGTCGCTCTCGCGGGCGATCCGGTCCTGGACGAAGCGGGCTCCGTCGACGGGCGCGTGCATGAAGGTGGGACGCATGCTCACGGCGCCCGCCGCCTCGGCCGCCTCGAACTCGTCCTGGTGCAGGTAGTCCACGTCGGGGTGGTCGCAGCCGAAGTAGCACAGCAGGGTGCCGGTCGAGCCGGCGTGGTACCGGTCCAGGACGGCTCCGCGGAAGGGCGCGAGGCCGGTACCCGCGCTGACGAGGATCACGGGTACGGAGGGGTCCTCCGGGAGCCGGAAGGACTCGCTGCACGGCAGCACCCGCGCCTGCACGGTGTCACCGGCCTCGATCGTCTGCACGTAGTGCGAGGCGATGCCGCGGAAGGTGCCCTCGCCGCCCCGATGGGGGGCCGCGAGCAGCGAGACCATGAGGTCCGCCTCGCCCGGGCTGGCCGCCGCCGACGAGGAGATGGAGTAGTGGCGGGGGCGCAGGACCGGCAGCAGTTCGAGGAAGCCCTCGAAGGACAACTCGCAGGCGCGGTACCGCTCCAGCAGGTCCAGGACACTGGTCCCGGGCACGGTCACCTGCTCACGGAACGTCTCGTCGTCGGATTCGGCGAGCCGGGCCAGCGGTTGCTTCTCCGGCGGGCAGGAGGTGTGCTCGGCGAGCACGGCGATCTGCTCCCGGCTGGCGGCGTCCTGGAGCTCGACGAAGTCGGTCAGCAGGCGGCGCAGCGTCAGCGGCCGGTCGACCGGCAGGGCGTTCCGGCTCCGGCGGCGGGTACACAGCCGGACCGTGCGGTCGAGATCGAGGGCGAAGCGCTCCGCCACCCGCCGCACCAGCCCCTCGGGGTTGCTCGGCAGCAGGGCGAGGTGGTCGGCGGTGCGGTAGGTGACGCCCTCGGGCAGCCGTAGCCTCAGGAAGCGCTTGGAGCGGCCGAGTTCGTGGTCGGTGTCGACCAGCTCGTACGCCTCCAGGACCTCCATCGGCCGGACCCCGTGGCGGGCGGCGAGTCCGCCGATGACCGACTCGGTGGCGTCCTCCAGTTCGTACAGACCGTCGCCCTCGTCCTCCGTCTCCGCGGCCGGGGCGGAAGCTCCCTCGACCGCCGTGCCGTACCGGTCGAGCAGCGTGGTCCACAGGTCGGCCGTCCAGCGGTCCACGGTGCCCCCGAAGTCGCCGGAGGCGTCGGCGGCCGCACGGTCCAGGATGCGCGTGGCGCCGGCCGCCGCAAGGCGCTCGTCGATGAGGGTGGGCACCCGCTGGTACGTGGCGGCCCAGTTGCGGTCGCCGACACCGAGGACGGCGTACTCCAGGCCGTCCAGCTCGCCTGGCTGCAGACCCTCCAGCCAGGTGACGAACTCGGCCGCGTCGTCGGTGGGCCTTCCGTTGTACGAGGCGGCCACGATCACCACGGGACCCTCGGCATCACGCAGCCGGCCGGTGTGGTCGTTCAGGGAGGCCACGGCCGGTGCGAACCCGTGGTCCGCGCCCTCGGCGCCGAGGTCGGCGGCGATGCCGGCGCAGGTGCCGAGGTTGGAGCCGTGCAGCAGGGTGAGGGCGGTGCCGGTGGCGCGCCGGCCCGTGGTCGTCGCGCCCTGGGTGCCCAGGACGGCGGCCGCGCTCGCGGGCCTGATCCGCTCGTCGCTCGTGCGGCGGGCCAGCTTGAGGCTGAACCCGTCGGGCTTGATGGTGAGCGACGCCTTGATCTTGAGCTGGTAGTCGGTGTGGTCGAGCAGCCGGTAGCGGTGCACCAGCAGGCCGAGGAGCAGCGTGGCCTCGTGCAGGGCGAACTGCCGCCCGATGCAAGCGCGTTCACCGTTGCCGAAGGGCTTGAAGAGGTGGACCGAGCGTGCTTCCTCGCGCTCGGGCGAGAAGCGGTCGGGGTCGAACAGCTCGACGTTCTCGCCCCAGGCCGGGTCGCGGTGCAGCGCGGGGGTGATCACCATCAGGGCCTCGCCCTTGCGTACGGCGTACTTGCCTCCGATGACCGTGTCCTCGATGGGCTCCAGGGCGAAGCCCGGCGCGGTCGGCCACAGCCGCAGGCTCTCGTTGAGCACCTGGCGGATGTAGGCGAGCTTGCCGATGTCCCCGTAGTCGGGCTCGGGGTTCTCCGTGTCGCCCCACAGGGCGTCCACCTCGGCCTGGGCCCGCTTGAGGACCTCGGGGTGCTTGGTGAGGTAGTAGAGCGCGAAGGAGAGGGCGCCGCTGGTGGTCTCGTGGCCGGCGATGAGGAAGGTGATCACCTGGTGGCGGATGTTGACGTCGTCCAGGGGCTCGCCGGTCACCGCGTCCTTGGTGTGCAGCATCATGCCGAGGAGGTCGTCGGTGCTGGTGTCGCCGGATTCCCTGCGTCGCCGTATGACGTCGTCGACCAGGTTCGTCATCAGCTCGGCGTCCTTGCGGAACTGGTCGGCCTGCTTGCGCCGGAAGATCTCCGTACCCGGTATGGACTCCGTCTTCTCCTGGGTGAAGTGCAGGGCGCGGCCCATCGCCTCGACGAAGGGGTGCAGGTCGGTGCGGCGGAACGACTCGAAGTCGAAGCCGAAGCCGCACAGGCCGATGGTGTCGAAGGTCAGCCGGGTCATGTCGTCGGGCACGTCGACCGACTGCACGTCGGCGAGCCGGTCCCACTTGCCGATGAGGGATCGGGCGACCTTGAGCATCGTGCCGTGGTAGCTGCGCATCGCGCCCAGTGAGAACGCGGGCATCAGGATGTCGTGCGCCTTGCGCCAGTTCGGCTCGTGGTTGAAGGCGGTGAACAGCCCGTCCCTGGCGATCTGCCGGACCTCCACCAGCTCTTCGTGCACGTGCTTGCGGAAGCGGCTCTCGTCGGCCAGTTCCGCGACCAGGTCCAGCCCGCCCACGATGACGGTCTCGCTGCCGAAGACGCGCTGCCGGTACACCGGCCCCAGCTCCTTCACCTCCTTCAGGACGTGGGTCAGGAAGTCGGCCCCTCCGGGAAGGGTCAGGGCGTGGCCGATCAGGGGGAGCGAGGGACGCTCAGGAATCGCCTGGGTCCCGCCGACGGTCATCTGGGTCATGAACGTACCTTTCGTTGCTCATCAGCGGTAGCTTGCCCACCACCATACAGACGACATTGTCACCTGCTCATGTCGAGTGACCGTATTGCTCGACACAGTCGATTGCGGGAACTAAAGAAGCAGGTGGAACGTAGGGCCGGGACCTCTTGACAGCGGACCTGGTCGCACGACACGGTTGAATGACTTGAGCGATTGACCAAGTCGTCTCGATGTCGCGATCCGCGCCTGTCTCCCGAGTACGAATCGAGGGCCCACCATGAGCAGCATGCTCGCCGGACGACTCCGTCTGGACACCCGAACCTTCGCCGTCGAGGAGGTCCCGATCCCGGTCCCCGGTCCGGGCGAGGTCCTGATCGAGGTCCGCGCCGCCGGGGTCTGCCTGTCCGACGTCCACCTGATCGACGGCAGCCTGAGCCCCTTCTTCCCGGTCGACGCCGTCACCGAGGCGGGCGCCGTGACGCTCGGCCACGAGGTCTCCGGGGTCGTGCACACGCTCGGCCCGGACACGAAGGGCGACTGGACCCCCGGGCAGCGCGTGGTGCTGCAGGCCGGCGAGGCTTGCGGCGACTGCCCCGGCTGTCTGCGCCGGATGATGTGCCAGCGGCCGCTGACCCGCGGTCTGGACTACGACGGCGGCTGGGCCCAGTACACGGTCGCCCGCGAGGCCACCCTGCTCCCGATCCCGGACGACCTGCCCTTCGACCAGGCCGCGATCATCCCCGACGCGGTCTCCACCCCGTACGCCGCGATCGTGGGCACCGGCGCCGTCCGTCCCGCACAGGCGGTCGGCATCTGGGGCGCGGGCGGTCTGGGCGCGCACGCCGTGCGACTGGCCCGCATGGTCGGCGCGGCCCCGGTCATCGCGGTCGACCCGCTGCGCTCCGCCCGCGAGCGCGCCCTCACCTTCGGTGCGGACCTGGCACTCGACCCGCTCGCGGCGGACTTCGCGGACGCGGTACGGGAGGCGACGGCCGGACGCGGCCTGGATGTCGCGTTCGACTTCGCCGGGGTGGGCGCGGCACGCGCCCAGGCCGCGTCGGTGCTGGGTCCGTTCGGCGCACTCGTGCTCGCGGGGCTCACCCCGGAGCCGGTCACGATCGCCGACAGCATCGGCTTCTGCTTCAACGTCAACCAGGTCCGGGGACACTACGGCTCCGAGCCCGAGCACGTGGAGCAGCTCGTCGGTCTCGCCTCGGCCGGCCGGATCGATCTGGCTCCGTCCATCACCGCCCACGTGCCGCTGGCCGAGGCCGCGGAGGCGGTCGCCCGCCTGGAGAACAAGGTCGGGGACCCGATCCGCCTGGTGCTCACTCCCTGAGGGGCACCTCGCGTGCGTGAGGCCCTTCCGGGTCCCGCAGGGGCCTCACGCACAGCCATCGGCGCCGGTGCCCGCTTCCCCCGCCCCGCAAGGACAGACAGCGTGATCTTTCGATAGGTTCACCATATGAGCGCCGAGGTCGACAAGCTGCTGCATGGCCTGGTTCAGGGGCTCCGCCCCCAGGTGGGCGAGCGGGCCGACGCGCTTCTTGGTCGGCTGCGCGAGGAGCTGCCCGGTCTCTGGGAGCACGAGGACCTGGCGGTACTGGCGCTCCAGGAGATCACCGGCCACCTGACGACCTTCCTCGACCTGCTCGACGATCAGGTGACCATGGACGAGGTCGCACCGCCGGAACTGGCCGCGACCGTCTCTCGTGAATGCGCTCGCCGTGGTCTGCCGCTCAGCGGGCTCCTGCGCGCGTACCGGATCGGCCACATGATCCTGCTGCGGCAGATGCGGGCCGAGGCCACCCGCCTCACCGACGACCCGGAACTCGTCGCCGGCATCGTGACGCGGGTGACGGACTCGGGGTTCGCCTACGTCGACATCGGCTCGGAACTGGTGGTCACCGCCTACCAGGAGGAACGCGAGCGCCGTCTGCGACGGCGACTGGCCCTGACCGACGCGGCGGGACGGCGCGTCGGCACCACCCTGGACATCGCGCGTACGGCTGAGGAACTCGTGGAGGTCGCCACGGAGGACTTCGCCGACCTCGTGGTGGTCGATCTCCTCGACAGCGCGGTGAGCGAAGCCCCCTCGCCCCACCAGGCCGGGGAGGACTGGTCCCTGCACCGCGTGGCGCTGGGTGGCGCCGGTGCGGTCCAGGACCACCCCGGCGGCCGGCCGACCCACCGCTACCCCGAGGGGTCCACGCAGGAGCGGGCACTCAGGAGCGGACAGCCGGTGCTCCGCGCCGGCGTGGAAACCCGCGGGTCCGCCCCCTGGGAGCCGGAGGCCGGAGACTCGGTCCTGCTGCTTCCCCTTCAGGCTCGCGGGGCCGTCCTCGGCCTCGCCCAGTTCTTCCGCGGCCGCTCCGCCACGCCGTTCGACCACGACGATCTGTCGCTGGCCCAGGAGATCGCGGCGCGGGCCGCGGTGTCCATCGACAACGCCCGCCGCTACACCCACGAACGCCTCACCGCCCTCACCCTCCAGCGCAGCCTGCTGCCACAGCGGCCCGTACGGAACGCGGTGGTCGAGACTGCCGCCCGCTACCTGCCGAGCGGGGGCCACGCGGGGGTGGGCGGCGACTGGTACGACGTCATCCCGCTGTCGGGGGCACGGGTGGCCCTGGTCGTGGGCGACGTGGCCGGCCGGGGCCTGGAGGCCGCCGCCGCCATGGGGCGCCTGCGGATGGCGGTCCGGGCCTTCGCCGACATCGACCTGATGCCCGACGAGCTGCTCACCCACCTGGACGACGTGGTCATCCGCCTCAGCCGCGAGGAAGGCCGCGACGAGTGCGGTCTGAGCGCCACCTGCCTGTACGCCGTCTACGACGCCTCCACCAGGACGTGCTCCCTGGCGAGCGCCGGGCACGTCCTTCCCGCCCTGGCGACAGCACCGCCACGGAACGACGCGGGCTCGGTGGCCAGGTCCGTCGACTTCCTCGACGTACCCGTGGGACCGCCCCTGGGGGTGGGCGGACTCCCCTTCGAGACCGCCCAGTTCGACATTCCCGAGGGCAGTCTGCTCGCCTTCCACACCGACGGGCTCACCGGGAGCGGCGCCTCTGGCGTGGAGGCCTCACGCGCGGTGCTCCGCGAACAGCTCGCCGCGGCACCCGAGTCGCTCGACGCGGTCTGCGACCGGCTGCTGGACGCACTGCTGCCGGACCAGCCCGCCGACGACACCACCCTGCTGGTGGCCAGGACGCGGGCGCTCGACGCCCGGCACATCGCGGTGCTCGACGTCCCGTCCGACCCGGCGGCCGTGTCCCGCGCCCGTCGCTTCGCGGCCGATCGCCTGACGGAATGGGGGCTCGCGGACCTGTCCTTCGCCACAGAACTGATCGTGAGCGAGCTGGTGACGAACGCCGTCCGGTACGGAAGGAGCCCCATCCAGCTACGGATGATCCTTCAGTCCTCGCTCACCTGTGAGGTCTCCGACGCCAGCAGCACGGCCCCGCACCTGCGCCGCGCGCGCACCTTCGACGAGGGCGGACGGGGTCTGCTGCTGGTCGCCCAGATGGCCGACCGCTGGGGCACGAGGCACTCCCGCGAGGGAAAGGTCATCTGGGCCGAACAGCCCCTCCCCTGAGTGAGCCGTCCGAGTCAAAATCGAGACTTGGTCGACCGACTGAGTCGAATATAGTGGCACGTATGGCTCACGTAACCGCGGCTGAGCGCCGCCCACAGTTGATCAAAGCGGCTATAGACCTGATGACCAGGGAAGGTGTCGCCGCCGGCAGCACACGCGCCATCGCCGCCGAACTCGGGGTCGCGCAGGCCACGGTCCACTACACCTTCGGCACGAAGGAGGACCTGTACCGCGCGGTCATGGACCAGATCACCGACGACCTCATCGAGCAGGTGCAGCGGGCGGCTCCGGAGAACGCGGGATTCGAGGAGACGTTCAGCGCCCTGGCCGCCCAGTTGTGGGGCACCATGCGCGAGCCGTCGTCGCACCATCAACTGCTCAACGAACTGGCCATGTTCGCCCTGCGCGTGCCTGGACTGCACGAGGCCCGGCAAGGCCATTACCGGCGGGTCGTGGAGGTGACCGCGCGACTGATCAGCGAGACGGCGGCGAGGGCCGGACAGGAGCTGACCATGCCCGCCGAGACGGTCGCCCGGTTCTTCCTCTCCGGCTTCGACGGCCTCACCCTGCAGGCCCTGAGTCTGGAGGACGAGGCCGCAGAGCAGCAGGGCCTCAGGGCGCTCGTGGCCGCGACCGTGGCTCTGGCCAAGGGTCACCTCGCCTTCCCGGAGATGCCGGCGGTCTGAGCGCCGAACACGAAGGGACATCCATCGGAGTCATGACATGATCGGCTGCCTGCTCCTCCTTCTCACCGTCGCTTGGACGGCCGGTGTACCGGCCGCCCGACGACTGGACCGGGCGACCTGGCCTGAGCGGGAGCCCGTGCTCGGCCTGTGGGTGTGGCAGTGTCTGGTCGCCACCGCCTTGCTGAGCTGCCTGACCGGGCTGCTGCTCGGCATGGCCGCGGTCTTCCGCACCGTGCGCGACTCCCTCTTCGATGCGGCGCCGCCCGGCGTCCTCGCCGCCTACGAGTTGGCCGCGGTCCCCGCATGGGCCACCGGGCTCACTCTGCTCCTGGCGGCGGGCGCGGTGTGGACGGCCGCCGTGCTCGCCGGACGGTTCTGGGCGATCCGCCGAACCCGCGCGGTGACCCGCGACCGGCTGAGGCGAAGGGCGCCGGATCTGCCCGGCGGCCTCCCCACCGCGAGCGGGCCCCTGCTGG
This sequence comes from Streptomyces sp. NPDC018263, assembly GCF_055562575.1. Lineage (NCBI taxonomy): Bacteria > Bacillati > Actinomycetota > Actinomycetes > Kitasatosporales > Streptomycetaceae > Streptomyces > Streptomyces sp. NPDC018263. The sequence goes on along the minus strand of NZ_JBVHFA010000002.1, from coordinate 464,881 downwards.
TCCTCGAGGACGAATACCCCGACGCCTGGTGGCTGCCCGGCAGCCCGTCCCAGCTCGTCGTCACCACAGGTGCGATACGGCGGCTGACCGACCGCCAGCTCGATGCCGTCCTCACCCACGAGCGCGGCCACGCGCGTGCCCGCCACGACTGGTTGCTGCATCTGTCCGCCGCCTTCGCCAGTGGATTTCCCCGGGTGCCCCTGTTTACCCACTTCTGCGAGCGGACCCACCAACTGGTGGAACTGGCCGCCGACGACACCGCCGCGCGGCGCTGCGGGCACGTCACCACCGCCCTCGCCCTCATCGAACTCAACCAGCACCGGGGAGTCCTCTCCTGCGCCTCCAGCCGCCGCGCGCTGGGTGCCCGGGTGGACCGCCTCCTCACTCCCCCGCCGAGACTGAGGCACCGCGCACGCGCGCTCATCGCCATGGCGGCGGCGCTGACTCCGTCGCTCCCTCTGCTCATCACCCTCGCACCGGGGATCGACGCACTCGACTGAAGTGCGACGGACGGATGGGGATGTGACAGGCCCTCGCACGCATGCCTTAGCCTCGGTGCACATGAGGGGCTCGTCAGACTCGGCCTGTCACCCGATGGCCACACGACCTCGACCTCCGGACGGGCGGTGAGCACACGGTGTCCACGGACGACAGTGAAGAAGCAGGCGGGGCATCCAGGAGCTCCACGGTTTTCGACGAGTCCACAGGCGCGCGACTGAGGGAGATCAGACTCCGCCGTGGGCTGTCGTTGACGGAGGTCGCACATCGGGCGGACGTCACCAAGGGCTTCCTGAGCCAGTTGGAGCGCGGTCTCAGCAGGGTGTCCGTGCCGACGTTGCTGCGGGTCTGCGATGTGCTGCGGATCGGGGTCGGAGAGCTGTTCGCCTATCCGGATGAGCCGATCGTCACCGGCGGAAGCCGGATCGACATGGGCGGTGAAGGCGTCTCGGAGTACCTGCTCACGCCTGCCGACAGCACGGCCTTTCAAGTCTTCCGTTCAGTGGTCGAACCAGGCGGTGGCACCGGTGGCCCCTATCGGCTCGACACCACCACGATCTTCGCATTGGGACTGAGCGGCTCGACCCGCCTGATCGTCGGCGGCGAGACACGGATGCTGTCCCCCGGTGTCTCCACCTCGTTCTCCGGTCGGACACTTCACCAGTTCGACAATCCGGGTACGACGGCGAGCGAGGTCCTGTGGGTCCTGTCGCCTCCGTTGCTCAGCAACACGCGCACAGGACGATGACGGCACGCGTTGCCGGGGGCGTCACGTCCGGGCTGCTCGTCGTACCCCCTTGGCCGCGACCGCACGGGTGGGCAGATCTCCCATCGACAGGAGACCGGGCTCTGCCTCGACGACCGCGGCGACGGCGTTGACGGCCGCTGCGATCGTGCTGAGGAAGGAGTCGAAACCCACGGAGGAGCGAAGGTCGATGACCTGCTCCTCACCGACGATCTGATAGTCGTCACCGACGCTCACCTCGTCAGCCGGCTCGAAGAAGCCGTCTGGACCTCACCGACGTGCTGGCCGCGGCGGGCCTGCCGGTTGAGGAGATCCCATGGGTGGCCGCCGCCTTGTGCGCGACACTCGCGGGACTGATGCTCGGCGAGCTGACCGGTGTCGTGCAGCAGTGGGCCACTGTCCCCTCCGCTGCCGGCAGCGGCGCACGCCTGGGGTTCTGCCGATGAGCGGTGCCATCTCCGGCAGCCGGCACTGGCCGCACCGGCACACCCGAGACGATCAGATGATCCGAACGGATGTCATCGGTTTGGGTCGGACGGGCGCCGCCGGAGTCCGGCGCCCGTGGGTTCGAGGCGGACGACGATGCCCTTCGACGTTGGCTGGTTGCTCACGTCGGCGACGCTGTCGAGCGGCACCAGGACGTTCGTCTCCGGATAGTAGGCGGCGGCCGAACCCTTGGCCGCCGGGTAGGACACGACCTCGAAGTCGTCGGCCCGGCGCTCGGTGCCGTCCTCCCAGACGCCCACCAGGTCCACGCGATCACCCTGGGCGAGGCCGAGTTCGGAGAGGTCGGCCGGATTGACGAGGACCACATGGCGGCTGCCGTGAATGCCCCGATAGCGGTCGTTGTTGGTGTAAGGGACGGTGTTCCACTGGTCGTGCGAGCGCAGGGTCTGCAGCAGCAGGTGCCCCTCGGGGGCCCGGGGGACCACCCGCTCATTGCAGGTGAACCGCGCCTTGCCGGTATCGGTCCTGAACACGCCCTCGTTGACCGGGTTGGGTAGCTGGAAGCCTCCCGGGCGCGTCACCCGGGCGTTGAAGTCGTGGAAGCCCGGCACGATCCGGGAGATGCTGTCGCGGATGGTGTTGTAGTCGCCCTCGAACTTGCTCCAGGGGATGTCCCCCTCGCCGCCGAGGGTCAGCCGGGCGAGCCGGCACAGGATGGCGACCTCGCTCAGCAGCATGTGTGAGGCCGGTTCGAGTCGTCCCTGGGAGGTGTGCACCTCGCTCATGGAGTTCTCGACGGTGACGAACTGCTCGCCGTCGGCCTGGACATCACGCTCGGTGCGTCCGAGCGTCGGCAGGATCAGGGCGGTGTCGCCGCAGACGGTGTGCGAGCGGTTGAGCTTGGTGGAGATGTGGGCGGTCAGCCGGCACGAACGCATCGCCTTCTCGGTGACCTCGCTGTCGGGCGCCGCGCGCACGAAGTTCCCGGCCAGGGCGAGGAAGACCTTGACGCGGCCCTCCAGCATCGCCTTGATCGAGTTCACCGAGTCCAAGCCGTGCGGACGCGGCGGATCGAAGCCGAACTCCTTCTGAAGGGCGTCCAGGAAGGTGTCCGGCATCTGCTCCCAGATGCCCATGGTGCGGTCGCCCTGGACGTTGCTGTGGCCGCGCACCGGGCAGGCGCCCGTGCCGGCGCGCCCCAGATTGCCGCGCAGCATCAGGAAGTTGACGATCTCCCGGATGGTGGGTACGCCGTGCTTGTGCTGGGTGATGCCCATCGCCCAGCACACGATGACGCGTTCGCTCCGCAGGACGTCGTCGCGGACCTTCTCGATCTCCTCGCGGGTCAGCCCCGTCGCCGCGTGCACGTCCTCCCAGTCGACGGTGCGGGCGTGCCGGGCGAACTCCTCGAAACCGGAGGTGTGGGCGTCGATGAAGTCGTGGTCCAGGACGGTGCCGGGACGCGCGTCCTCCGCCTCCAGCAACAACCGGTTCAGTGCCTGGAACAGGGCGAGGTCCCCGCCCGGCTTGATGTGCAGGAAGCGGTCGGCGATCTGGGTGCCCCGCCCCACCACCCCACGCGGCTTCTGCGGGTTCTTGAAGCGTCGCAGCCCCGCCTCCGGCAACGGGTTCACCGCGACGATGCGGCCGCCGTTGCGCTTGGCCTCCTCCAGGGCCGAAAGCTGCCGCGGGTGGTTGCTGCCCGGGTTCTGGCCCACCAGGAAGATCAGGTCCGCGTGGTGGAGGTCGTCGAGACTCACGGTGCCCTTGCCGACGCCCAGGGTCTCGTTGAGCGCGAAGCCGCTGGACTCGTGGCACATGTTGCTGCAGTCGGGCAGGTTGTTGGTGCCGTAGGCGCGGGCGAAGAGCTGGAAGACGAAGGCGGCCTCGTTGCCGGCCCGGCCGGAGGTGTAGAAGACCGCCTCGTCGGGCGAGTCCAGCCCCCCGAGTTCCTGCGCCAGGACGCCCAGGGCGTCGTTCCAGCCGATGGGCTCGTAATGGTCCGATCCGGGCCGTTTGATCATCGGCTCGGTGAGCCGGCCCTGCTCGTTGAGCCACATGTCGGAGCGGGTGGCCAGGTCGGACACGCTGTGCTCGCGGAAGAAGTCGGCGGTGACCCGGCGCGTCGTGGCTTCGTCGTTGATGTGCTTGGCGCCGTTCTCGCAGTACTCGTTGCGATGGCGCCGGCCCGGAGCCGGGTCCGCCCACGCGCAGCCGGGGCAGTCGACCCCGCCCACCTGGTTCATGGTGAGCAGGTCGACCCCGGTCCTGCGCGGGGAGGTCTGCTCCAGGGAGTACTCCAGCGCGTGCACGACGGCGGGAACCCCGGCCGCCCATTTCTTCGGCGGTGTCACGGAGAGGGAGGTCTCCGGCTCCTCACCGGGCGGGTTCTGCATCGCTTGGCCTTTCTCTTGCCGTGTGCGGTACGCGGGTCAGCCGACGGGCCACTGGGCGACACGGCTCCTGGGCGGTTCCGGGGAGTCGTGCTGTACCCGGCCGTTGCGGATGGTGCCGCGCCAGGCACCGCCCTCCTGGCCGAGTCCCTCGATGAAGTGCTTGAAGCTCGCCAGTTCCCCGCGCACCAGTCGCCCGGTCAGCCCCGCGACCCTGGACGAGCGGGCGAGGACCTTCGCAGCCCCGTGCGGCTGGAGGAGCATCCGGACCGTGATCGCGGTGCCACCGGACTCCGTCGGCCTGAACTCGACTTCGCCCTGGTGGGTGGGGTGCTGTTGCAGGCCACGCCAGGCCAGGTAGGCGTCGGGGTCCTGTTCCAGGATCTCGACCGCGAAGCGGTGACGCAGGGGGCCGTAGCCGATGGTCCACGCGGTGACGGTCGGCCTGATCTGCTCGACGTCGCGCACCACGGTCGAGAAGCGCGGGAACGTCTTGAACTGCGTCCACTGGTTGTAGGCCGTGCGGACCGGCACCGCGACCTCGACCGTCTCCTCGACGTGCCGCTCGCGCAGGGGGCGGCGGCGTGCGACGCCGTCCCCGTCGGAGGGCATGCCCGGCGTGTTGGGCACGGCCTGCCCGCCGTCGTCTTCGTGCGCCATCATGGTCCTTCTTCCGGTGAGGGAGCCGGGCGTCGGGAGACCCGGCCCTCCCCTTGTGGGGCAGGGCATCTGTTCTGCTTCCCCGATCCCGGGTTTCGAGTCATCGGACCGCGCAGGCGTCGTGGACGGCTCCGGGCAGTCAGACCGCTCGTCGGGTCGCGCGGAGCACGATGTCGCTGACGTGGTGGGTGCTGGCCGCGCCGGCGGGCCGTGGCCGGGTCTCGTGGGTCTCGACCTGCCAGGTGTCGGGGTCGGCGATGAGCGCGGCGGCGATCTCGTCGACGCCGACGAACGCCGCCGGGTCGTACATCCGGGTCTGGGTCGCCACGTCCACCGGGCCGCTCAGTGGGGTGAGGTCGTGGTGCACGACCAGGAGCGTGCCGCCGGGGGCGACGGCGGCGAGCAGGCTGCGCAGGCCGCGCTGGTCGGGCGTGCGCTTGAACGAGCCGTACTGGAGGGAGACCAGGTCGAAGGTCTCGGTGCCGAAGGGCGCGGGACCGTTGGCGTCGCCACGTACGAGGTCGACTGCGAGCCCGCGGTGTCCGGCTTCGGCACGCACCCGGGCGAGCGCGTTGCCGGAGATGTCGGTGGCGGTCACCTTCCAGCCGCGCTCGGCCAGCCAGAGGGCGTCGGCGCCCTCACCGGTGCCGACATCGAGCGCCCTGCCCGGGACCAGGGCAGTGGCCTCCTGGACGAGCGTGCCGTTGGGGTTGCCGCTCCACGCCCGGTCGGGCCCCCCGTAGCGGTGGTCCCAGTCGGTCTCCTCACCCGAGTGCCGAACGGCGGCGCGGAGATCCTCGTCGGCGAGGCTGAAGGCGATCATGGCGCCGACCTGGCTGCCCTGAGCGGCCGACGGCAGCGCCTGAAGGCTCGGGTCGGTGACGTTGCCGGCCGCGTAGATCCCCGGTACGGCGGTCTCTCCGCACGGGTCGACCGCGAGGAAGTCGCCGGCGCCGGTCGGATGCGGGGTGGTGGTGAGCCCGACCCCGGCCAGCACGTCGGCGCGTGCCCGGAAGCGCGAGCCGACCACGACGGCGTCGGCCGCGAGGACGCGGCCGTCGCCGAGCTCGACGCCGGACACCTCGCCGTCCGGCCCGGTGAGGACCCGGCGGGCCTCGGCGCGCTCGATGGTGACGCCGGAGGCGGCGAGGGCGGCGACGACTCCCCCGTCGAGCCCGGCGGGGTCGTGCAGTACGACAGTCAACCGGTCGGTCAGGTGCCGGAACAGCGGTGTCGGGCGGAGGCCGAGGGGGTGGGTGACGATCTGCACCAGGCGCTGGTCGCGCACCTCGAAGCCATGGCAGAACGGGCAGTGGATCACACCGCGCCCCCACCCCTCGGCGACGCCCTCGATGGCGGGCAGCTCGTCCGACAGGCCGGTCGCGGCGAGGACCCGGCGGGCCACCAGCGTGTGCCCACCAGTGAGGTCGAGCCGGAACCGGCCGTCGTCGCGACGGTGCACCCCCACGACTCGGCCGGAGAGCACCTCCCCGCCGTACGCGCGTACCTCCTCGCGCCCGGCCGCCCTCAGCTCGCCGGGCGCGACCCCCTCATGCCCCAGGTAGCCGTGCATGTGGTCGGCCGGGGCGTTGCGCGGGGTGCCGTCGTCGATCACGACGACACCGCGCCGCTGGCGGGAGATCTGCAGGGCAGCGGCGAGACCTGCGGCCGAGCCGCCGATCACGGCGACGTCGCAGTGCCGCTCCAGGGTGGGGGGCTGGGAGTGGCTGACTTGCCCGGTGTGCTCGGTGTGCTCGGTGTGCTCGGACTGGGCCGACTGCCGGCTCTGCGCGTGGCTTCTCATGCGTCCGACGGTACGGCGCCAGGCGTTCTGCGCAAACAATCTTGCGGAATTGGCAAGGCGTGCCAGGATGAGAACGTGAATGGAATCGCCGACATCGAAGCCCTGGCGCGGTCCCGCCTGCGCAGCATGCGCACCACCCTGGGGTACTCCCTCGACGAACTGTCCGAGCGGACCAACCTCAGTCCGTCGACCATCAGCCGCGTCGAGACGGGCAAGCGCACGCTGAGTCTTGACGTGCTGGTGCCGCTGGCCAACGCCCTCCAAGTGAGCCTCGACGTGCTCTTGGAGGTGCCCACCGACGACGATGTCGTCATCCGCCCGGTCGCGCACAGCAGCGGCACACGGACGACGTGGCCGCTGAGCCGTCCGGACGGCCGCATGATCGCGATGAAGATGCGCCTCGAACCGTCCGACGGTCCGCCCTGCCAGCGGGTGCACCCGGGCCACGACTGGTTCCTCGTGCTCGAGGGGCGCGTGCGGCTGTGGCTGGGTGAGCGGCAGATCGACGTCGACGCGGGAGAGGCCGCGGAGTTCGCGACGATGGTCCCGCACGCGATCACCGCGTTGGACGCTCCCGCCGAGTTGATCATGGTCTTCGACCGGGACGGGCAGCGCGCACACGTGCACCAGTGAACGAGGCGGTCGGGACGACGGTGCGAGTCGATCGTACGGAGAGGCATGGCCGTGAGGGCGAGATCACGACCGACTGCGGCGCCGGGTGAGCTGGTCCGGAGCCTGGGTCTGCACGACGCGGTGGTTGTCGGCCTGGGGTCGATGATCGGCGCCGGAGTGTTCGCGGCACTGGCTCCCGCGTCGCGGGCGGCTGGTTCGGCACTGCTGGCCGGTCTGGCGCTCGCGGCGGTGGTGGCCTCTGCAACGCCACGTCGTCGGCCCGCCTCGCAGCCCGGTATCCGGTGTCGGGCGGCACTTACGTCTACGGACGTGAGCGCCTCGGTGAGTTCTGGGGGTATCTGGCCGGCTGGTGCTTCGTCGTCGGCAAGACCGCCTCGTGCGCGGCGATGGCGCTCACCGTCGGCGCGTACGTGTGGCCGGGGCAGGCGCGTACGGTGGCCATCGCGGCGGTGGTGACGCTGACGGCGGTGAACTACGCGGGGGTGCGGAAGGCCGCGTGGCTGACGCGAGTGATCGTCGCGATCGTTCTCGCGGTACTCACGGCGGTCGTGATCACGTCGCTGACGTCGGGGGCGGTGGGGGCGCCCCGACCGGGGGCCGGGGCCGAGGCGTCATGGAGCGGGGTACTGCAGGCGGCCGGACTGCTCTTCTTCGCGTTCGCGGGGTACGCCCGGATCGCCACGCTGGGCGATGAGGTGCGGGACCCGGCGCGCACCATCCCGCGCGCGATCCCGCTCGCCCTGGCGATCACGCTCGTCGTCTACGCCCTGGTGGCGGTGAGCGCGCTGCTGGTGCTCGGTCCCGTCCGGCTGGGGACGAGCGCCGCACCGCTGTCGGACGTCGTGCGGGAGGCGGGAGCCGACTGGCTGGTGCCGGTGGTGCGGCTGGGAGCCGCCGTGGCGGCACTCGGCTCGCTGTTGGCACTGATCCTGGGGGTGTCGCGGACCGTGCTGGCGATGGCCCGTGACGGTCACCTGCCGCGTCGGCTGTCCGCGGTGCACCCGCGGTTCAAGGTGCCGCACCGGGCTGAACTGGTGGTGGGGACGGTCGTCGTCCTCCTGGCCGCGTTCACGGACCTGCGCGGCGCGATCGGCTTCTCCTCGTTCGGCGTCCTCGTCTACTACGCCGTCGCCAACGCGTCCGCGCTCACCCTGTCTCCCCAGGAGGGACGCCCGGCGTGGATCATTCCCGTCACCGGGCTGCTGGGGTGTCTCGTGCTCGCCTTCGCCCTGCCCGCCGACTCAGTGATCGCGGGCGCCTCGGTCGTGGCCGCGGCCGCTGTCGTATACGCCGTACGCCGGGCGCTGCGCAGGTCGCCCTCCGCCTGAGGCGCGTGGACCCCGGTCACCCTCCACCGGGCCACACGACGACGAAGCCGGGAGTCGCAGCCGGGCGCCCCCACACCGGTCGGCCACTCCCCCATCGCGCGGCGGACCGCCAGCAGGCTCCAGCCCGTCGCGCCGTGGCCTTCTCCACCCGGTCAAGGTCATGGGCCGGCCTGTCGCTGGCGAGGCCCCTCGGGGCCCGCCGTGCGGACCAGGTTGCCCGCCTTCTCGCGGTGCTCGTGCACGAGGCGGATCGCCATGGCACCCTCACCGGCCGCCGAGGCCACCCGTTTGACCGAGCCGCTCCTGACATCGCCGGCGGCGAAGACTCCGGGAAGAGTGGTCTCCAGCAGCAACGGCCCACGGCCGAGCGAGTCCCACCCGTCGGCGTCGGCCGCCGCCTGGGCGTCAGCGCCGGTGAGGACGAAGCCCTTCTCATCCAGGGCCAGCACGCCCCTGAGCCAGTCCGTGCGCGGCCGGGCACCGATGAACACGAACAGTGCCACGGCCCGGACCTCACGGCGCTCACCGGTGGTGTTGTCCTCCACGGTCAGCGTCTCCAGCTTCTCCTCCCCGCCGACGCCCCGGACCTCGGTATGGAGCAGCACCTCGATCTTCGGGTGCCGTTCCACCTGGTCCACCAGGTAGCGCGACATGTCCGCGTTGAGGTCACCGCCCCGGACGAGGAGGTTGACCCTGGACGCGTGGTCGGCGAGGAACAGCGCCGCCTGCCCGGCGGAGTTCCCGCCGCCGACCACGGCGACCGGGTCCGCCTGACAGAGGCTGGCCTCGTGGACGGTCGCCGCGTAGTAGACGCTGATGCCTTCCAGACGGTCGATGCCGGGTACGTCGAGCCTGCGGTACCACACACCCGAGGCGATCACCACGGCGCCCGCCCGGGTTCGGGACCCGTCCGTGAAGGTGACTTCGTACTCGTCGTCCTGCGAGGTGATCCCGCTGACCTGGGCCGGCACCATCAGGTGGGCTCCGAACTTGCCTGCCTGGAGCACCGCACGTTCGATCAGCTCGCCCCCGGAGATGCCCGACGGGAAGCCGAGGTAGTTCTCGATGCGGGACGAGGTACCGGCCTGGCCGCCTGCGGCCACGGCGTCGACGGTGACCGTGGTGAGACCGTCGGAGGCACCGTACACGGCGGCGGCGAGTCCCGCCGGGCCCGCACCCACCACCATCACCTCGCACCGGTCGGTCTCCCTCACCGGGGCCGGCAGCCCGATGAGCCGGGCGAGTTCGGCGTTGTCCGGGTTGCGCAGCACCTGCTCGCCCTTCCAGATGACCACCGGAGTCTCCTCGGGACGGATGGCGAACCGGCGCAGCAGCGCCTCCGCCTCCTTGTCCTTCTCCAGATCCATCCAGCGGTGGGGCAGCCGGTTGCGTGACGCGAATTCACGCAGCCGCAGCGTGTCCGGTGAATAGCGCGAGCCCAGAATCCGGAAGCCGACGCCGAGGCCGATGAGCAGATACCTGCGACCCAGGTAAGCGCGGAGGATCAGGTCGCCGAGGACGGCGTCGCGGGCCACCAGAGCGCGTTGCCGCTCCACCGGTACGGCCAGTACCTCGCCCGCCTCACGCACCACGGCGGTCTCGAACGCCGCCTCGCCCTCCAGCAGCCCGAGTTCACCCAGGAACCTGCCGGGTCCGTGCACCGCCATCGTGCGCTCCTCGGGTCCACCGTGATCCTCGAGGACCTCGACGGTCCCGCCGAGGATGACCATGAACTCCCGGAACGGCTCGCCCTCGCGGTACAGCACCTCGCCCGCGGTGGTCGGGCGGCGCTCACCGTGCGCGGCCAGGTCCTGGAGCTGCTCCGGAGTCAGGCGTGGAAACGCCCCGTACCGGTCGGGTGTCTCGCGGACCGCACCGTGGTCGTACTCGGCCGCGCTCATCAGACCAGCGCCTCGTGGACAAAGCACCAGCGCCAGTCCTCACCCGGCTCGAACGACCGCACGACGGGGTGGTCGGTACTGCCCGCGTGCCGCCTGGCGTGCCTGAGGGGCGAGGAGTCGCAGCAGCCGACGTGCCCGCAGGTGAGGCAGAGCCGCAGATGCACCCACGGGGACCCCTCGTTGAGGCACTCCTCGCAGCCCTGTGGGGTACGCGGCGTCACCGGACGCACCATCGTCAGGTGCGGGTCGGGAATCGTGCTCATGGGACGCGCTCCTGTTCCTGGTCGGCGGCCGGCGAGGGGTCACGGCAGTACGGAGCGTGCCATTCAGCACCTCCGCACGGTGTGCACCCGTTCGATGCCGCCGTCGACCGCGTGGGGGATGTCGTCCCGGACGCGCTGGAGGATTCCTTCGCAGATGCGACGCGGCGTACCGCCGCTTGCGGCGTTCCCGGGGCCGGCCGTCGGCCTCCTCGATCTCCTTCAGGAGCCGGCTGGCCTTGTTCACCATTGTATCGAAGGAGGTGATGTATCGACGGCATGCCCTCTCAGCGCGTCCGCGAGGGCGGCGCCCTGTGGAGGAGTACGGCCGCCGGCCTGTTCGCAGGGTGTTCCGGCGGCCGGTCCGATCCGAGGGCAGCACGTTCGGCCAACTCGGCTGCATTCAGGGGGGCGTGAGGGTGTCGAGCCGGGCGGCGAGGTCGGGGTGGGCGGCGGACAGATAGGGACGGGTGGCCGTCAAGGGGGCGACGAGGTCGGCGGGATCGTCGTGGGCGAGGGCCGCGTGCAGCTTGGCGAGCGGGCGGCGGGCGCCGGCGGGCAGGTCGGTGAGGGCGGTGATCTGGCCCGCGACGCGGCGCAGGTCGGCGGCGTTCGCGCGGGCCCAGGCGGCGGTGGTCCGTCCGGCGGCCCGGGCCTGCCGGGTGGCCGTCACGCGCTGCTCGCCGGTGGTCCCGGCGGGGCCGGGCCGACCGCGCAGATAGCGGCGTTCGGCTGCCTGGCGACTGGCCACGCCGAGTGGATGGGCGAGGTCGGCCCAGCTCGCGCCCGCGTCGCGGGCGGTCTCGATCAGGCCGGTCTCCCATCCCGCGAGCCGCTCGCGCACCTGCCGGAGCAGCAACAGGGAGGCCAACGCCTGCTCCGGCCCGGAACCGGCACCGTCGGACTCGCGCGGAGATTCCCGCTGCGCCTCGCGGAGGGCGTCGTCTATGGCGTGCAGGGCCGCCTCGGCGGCGAGCAACGATGCCGGGCTGTGGGGCTTCGTGCTGGTCGTGGACGGCTGGTCGGCTGCGGTCACAGGCACCTCCCTCGAAGTGTCATCGTGCGGATGACATCACGTTTGTCATCCATCCGATGACATGCTACAACAGTGCCCGTGAGCGCATTGGCAGCAACTGCCCGACCTGCTGGAGGTGTTTTCACGATGTTGATGCGCACTGACCCCTTCCGTGAGCTGGACCGGCTGACGCAGCATCTGATGGGGCCGGGAACCTGGTCGAAGCCTTCGGTGATGCCGATGGACGCCTACCGCGAGGGCGACGAGTACGTGGTGGCGTTCGACCTTCCCGGCGTCACCGTGGACGCCATCGACATCGACGTCGAGCGGAACATGCTCACCGTCAAGGCCGAGCGCCGGCCGGCGACGAAGGCCGACGACGTGCAGATGGAGCTGTCCGAGCGGCCGCTGGGCGTCTTCTCCCGCCAGCTCGTGCTCGCTGACACTCTCGACACCGAGCACATCCAGGCCGACTACGACGCGGGCGTGCTCACCCTGCGCATCCCGATCGCCGAGCGGGCCAAGCCTCGCAAGATCTCTGTCGGCGTCGGCTCCGGCCGCAAGGAGATCTCCGGCTGACACCGGCCGGACGGGTGCGGAGGACGGGCGTCCGGTCTCCCCTCGCTCCGCCTCCGCACCTCTGTCGACACTCCTAAGAAGGGGGCGCGGTGAGATGGCTCTGCGACGCGAGGCGTTCCTCGACCACGTGACGGAACGCGGCGAATACGGCACCGCGGCGGAAGCGGAGCGCGCGGCCCGGGTGGTACTCGCCCTGCTGGGCGCGCACCTGGTCGGCGAGGTCCGCGCCCAGCTCGCGGCGCGCCTGCCGGAGGGCTTCGCCCTGATCCTGCTCAATCCGCTGCACAGCGCCGAACCGCTGTCCCCGGAGCGGTTCGTCCGGGCGACCGCCGCCTGGATCGACGGCGCCACCGAACAGACCGCGGCGTGGGACGTCGGCGCCGTGCTGTCCACCGTCGCCGACTCCGCCGGCGATGACCTGCTGGGACAGATCCTGCTCCAGCTCCCCGTCGGCTACGACCTCCTCTTCGGCCGCCCCCAGCCCACCTGACGGCGCCGCACCGCGCACCACCCCACCCATCCCGGCTCCACGAAAGGCATGCACCGCAGTGATGTCCGACGCGCGCGTACCGCTTGAGCACCAGCAGCCCTACGGGACCGCGTACGAGCAGATGCTGGAGAAGGTCCGTTACGAAGGGGCCTACCCCACTCGCGAGAAGGCCGACGAAACCGTCCGCCTGGTCCTCGCGGGGCTCGGACGCCAGTTGACCGGCGCCGAACGCGCCGAACTCGCCGAGCGTCTGCCCGTGGAGGCCGCACGCGTGCTGACCGCGCAGACACCCGACCCCGAGCCCCTCACCGGCTGGGCCTTCGTCAAGGACCTCGCCGCTCGCACCGGCGCCTCCCTGGCCACCACCCGCTGGGACACCGGAACCGTGTTCTCCGCCGTCGCCGCCCACGCCGGCCCCAGCCTCGTCACCCGCATCCTGGCCCACCTCCCCGGCGGCTACGCCCTGCTGTTCGGCCGCGCCGAACTCACCACTGCCGCATAGCCGGAAGTCAGGGAACGAAGAGAGGACGCAGGGGCCCCCGGCTGGAGGAGGCTCCGGTCGCTGCGGTGAACCCCGACTTCGCCCGCCAGGCCGCCGTGAGCCTCTCGCTCTTCGGTACGAATTTCGCCCAACTGGCCTTGGACGTCCTCGGGGTCCTGGTCACGGCCGCCGAGTACTCCACCGGCATGATCCGCTCGACGCCGGCGGCGGTACCGCGCCGACTGCTTCCCGGCACCTCGCAGGCAGCATCGGTCTACCTGCCCGGCAACGCGGGCGAGTCGACGTTCGCGCTCGCGCTGGCCGGTGCGGCGTACCGGCTGATGCGTAAGGACGCCTGACCGTCCTGTCGGGGGTCCGTCGTTCTGTTCGCCGAGGCCATCGGAGCTGGTCTATTTGCACTGCTCTCTTCGAGATGCACCCAACGCACCGAAATGCAACCGCCCTCCAAGGCCATGTACCCAACGTTTGCTGGGCAGTTGACCTGGGTGTTTCATGGTAGCGTCCTCGTTCTGAGGGACAGAGCTACCTGAAAGGGAAATCGTGAACACGGAGAAGATCGCCGCTCGCCGCCTCTCCTGGGAAGAGGTGACGAAGCTCGGCATGAAGGACAGGGTCTTCGTTTCCGCCGACACGGCAGAACTCAAGCTTCCCGGCTGCTATGTCCCTGCTTTTCTGACCAAATCCGGTGAGGAATTCGAGGGTGGCTCGATAACGGCGAAGACCATATTCCAGGAAGAGGTCTCGTGCCTTCCCGAGGACGAGAACGAAGCGGGAATATATGTGGCTGACGAGAGCGGCTCGGAGACCATCGAGGTCCTCCAGTCCGCCGGCGTCGTCCTGGACCTCGCGCTCTTCGTCCCCAGCGGCGACAAGGGTGCCCTCTCGGCCCTCTACGCCGCGGCCCGGCAGGCGTTCGGCGCCGATGTCGTGCAGATCTGGCGCCAGGGCCTCAAGGAGGTCCCGGACGTCAAGGTCGACATCTTCGAGGAGCAGATCCCCCGGGGCCGCAAGGGGGGCGACAGCCCGAAGCGTGACCGTCGCGCGATCGACACGTACCCCACCCGCGCGGACTTCATCGAGTTCACCGCGGGATGGAAGCCGGTCGTCGAGATCCACCGGCCGGTGGTTGACGACACCCCGACCATCTGAGACAGCGTCACCTTCTCCTGCGGAGCGGGCCCCGGAGCGTGTTCCGGGGCCCGCGGACCGCGAACGGTCAGACGACGGTGATGTTCTCCGCCTGCGGGCCCTTCTGGCCCTGGGTGACGTCGAAGGTCACCTGCTGGCCCTCGAGGAGCTCACGGAAGCCGGAAGAGTTGATGTTGGAGTAGTGCGCGAAGACGTCCGGGCCACCGCCGTCCTGCGCGATGAATCCGAAGCCCTTTTCGGCGTTGAACCACTTGACGGTACCGCTGGTCATGCTGAGCCTTCCGGTCGAGACCGGGCCCGCACCGCGCGGACCCGAAGCGATGCCCTGTTCCCGCGGCGCACAGCAGAACGCCCACGCCGGAGCGCGGGCGGGACACGGCATCTGCCGGCGACGCTACACGCCGGGATCGGCTCTCACCACCGGGCAACGACGGTGACTCACCCGTCCGTCGGCCCGCCGCTGGTGGCCGCGCGGACGGTCATCGAGTGCTCGCCCGGCGCGCGGCCTCGACCCGGCACTCATCCCGGCCGAACCGCCCCTCCGGGCGAGCCCTTGTTCCCACGGGGCCGCCCCGACCACCGCCGCGGCCGCGATCAGCTCGCCTCCAACCGCAGAGCGAGGCCCCTGCGTGCCGCGAGGGCGGTGGCCGGGGAGGCGCTGGCCGGTGCTGCCATACGAAGCCGCTCGCCAGGTGCACCGGTGCGGTGCCAGATGGGCGAAGAGGCGGCAAGGTCGACTGCCCTTCCGATCTGGACGCCTAGGACGCCTCACCCGCCGACAAGGCGGAGACGGCGGCGGCCAGGTGGGGGAAAACGGGGAGGGCGTCGGCTCTCCCGCTGACCTCGATCATCAGCCGCATCAGACGGTCGGCTCCCACGAGGCCGACGGGGCGGTGCAGGCGGAGCGCGATCAGGTGGTTCAGCAAGGCCGTGTTGGCGAAGGCCACTTGACACAGGTCGAACACCACGGGCGTGACGCTGCTGCGCAGCACGTCGTAGGTGACCCGTTCGACGACGTGGATGGAGTCGGCGTCGAAGTCACCCCACAGCTTGATGACCCACAAGGTCTCCACGGGGGCCGCGAGTGCTCTCGCCGCATGGCTGGAAGCCCACACCGGAGGATGCACGCTCCTCCTTCTAGGCCACAGAACAAATAGTTGTCACCAGACAATCATGCCCAGCGCTTTCCCGCCACCGTGCCCCGTCCGAGACGCAGACGACCAGCACCCGGCGCCCGGCGCCCGGCGCCCGGCGCCCGGCGCCCGCGAGTGTGTCCCGCCCGGCTGTCGATGTGCGCCGTCGCCGCCTCGTCGAGGGGGTGCGACCTCTCGACCGGGATGCGCAGTCTCCCCCGCGAGTTCAGGTCGACGGCCTCCGCGAGCGCGTCCGGCATCCTCCGGAGAACCGGACGCCGAGTTCCGGTGCGCCGAGGTCGGCGATGGTGAGCTCTCGTCCCGGATCACCCGTCAGCTCGCGCTTCCGCCCATCTCGGTTTCGGCCACGGCATCCACCGCTGCGTCGACGCTCCTTTCGCCAAAGCGGAAACGGAGCGGGCCGGGGCGCAACGAGGTCCGCCGGGGCTAGGCCGGAGGGCAGACGTCCGTCGTGCGGGCCAGTGTCGACAGGAAGTGGCCGAAGCCGCCGTGGGCGCGCGGGCGCAGTCGCGGGGAGGTCAGGACCGGGCAGGCGGCGGTGCGCAGGACCCGGTGACCGCCTCGCTCCAGCGCGTGCACCAAGGCCCTGTCCTCGCCGGTGGTGAGCGGCGGAAAGCCTCCGACGTCGAGGTAGGCGTCGGCGGCGAAGCCCAGGTTGGCGCCGTGGACATGAGGGTGGAGCCAGGGGGTGCCCGGCGCCGGCCGCGTCCTCTCATACAGCGCGAGGTGCGGCGCGGCCAGCGGTGAGGAGGGGGGCAGGGTCACCGTGCCCACGACGGCCTGCCAGCCCTCCCGCGCGTGGGCGAGCTGGTGGGCGAGCCAGCCGGACGGGACGACGCTGTCGGCGTCAGTGGTGGCGATCCACAGGGCGGATGGCCTGGTGAGGCTCCGTTCGAGCGCGTGCTGGACGCCCGCCGCACGGGCCCGGCCGGGGTTGCGGCAGTCGGTGCCGACGACCAGGGCCCCGGCGTCACGGGCCACAGCCGCCGTACGGTCGCGGCAGGCGTCGGCCACCACCACCGGCAGCACCCGCACGGCGGCCAGATCGGGGTGGCGGGCGGCGCGGGCGAGCGCCGCGAGGGCGGCCGGGAGCAGTTGTTCCTCGTCGTGGGCGGGGATGACGACCGCGACGGTGGCCGCGCTCATGCGAGCCCTTCGCGGGCGGCGACACCGGGGGGTGTACGGCCGTCCGGGCCGGTGCGCTGGTGGACCTGGAGGACGAAGTCCTCCTCGCGGTGGTCGGCCAGCAGGGCGAGTCCCGGCTGCGCGTCGAGGCGGCGCGCGACACCGGTGCCGGTTCTCAGGTGCTCGGCCACCGGGTGGTTCCAGTGGACGGTGACCAGGGTGCCGGCCGGGTCCAGGGACGTCACCGTACGCTCCAGCAGCTCGTCCAGGGTGCTGTCGTCCAGGTAGTAGAGCAGCTCGGACAGCACGACGAGGTCGAACGATCCGTCCGGCCACTCCTCGGGCACCAGCATCCGGCGCACCGAGACGTTCGGCAGTCCGGCGGTGCGCTCGCGAGCGGTCGCGGCCGCCGACTCGACCCGGTCGCAGGCGAGTACGGCGTCGCAGCGCTCCGCCAAGCGGACGGTCAGCTCCCCGACGGAGCAGCCCGGCTCGAACGCCCGACGGTAGCGGGCCATCGGCAGGGCGGCGACGGTGAGGTCGTACTTGCGCCGTTCGTACCACCGCTCGGCCAGCCGCCACGGGTCGCGGGCGGCGCGGTACATGGCGTCGAAGTACGCGTCAGGAGTACGGCGCCCGGTCATCCGAACAGCACCTCCCAGCCGCGCAGATGGTGGGCCAGCTCGTCCGGGGGCAGTACGGCGGCGTCCTGCGGCGCGTCGCCCAGCGGCCGGATCTGGGTGACGAACCGGTCGACGGCGGCACGCTTGCGGGCCTGGACCTCGGGCGGCAGGTCGATCCGGGCGGCCCGCCGCCAGGGCACCCGGGCGTCTCCCGGGCGCGCCCAGTGCCACAGCCACACCGGGTACAGCGCGCACGGCACCGACGCCGCGCGGGAGGCGGCCAGCGCGGCGCGGCCCGCCGCCTCGTGATCGCCGTGCACGTCCTCCGTCCACGGCGCGAGGCAGAGCGCGGCGTCCGGCAGCAGGGTGGCCAGCTCCTCCGCGAGGCGCTCCTCGTGCCGGGCCACCGCGGTGTCGGGCAGCCGCAGCCGTACGACCTCCGCCCGGGATGCACCCAACTCCCCGAGCGCGTCGCACAGTTCACCGGCGCGCAGCTCGGCCAGCCGGTCCGGGGTGAGGCGGGTGGAGCCGGGGTGCGAGCCCTCTCCGTCGGTGACGGACACCACGGTCAGCGCGACCCCGGCCGCCGCAAGACGGGCGAGGGTTCCGCCCACGCCCAGGACCTCGTCGTCCGGGTGGGCCGCCACCACGACGACCCGCCCCGCCGT
This sequence comes from Streptomyces sp. NPDC018263, assembly GCF_055562575.1. Classification (NCBI taxonomy): domain Bacteria; kingdom Bacillati; phylum Actinomycetota; class Actinomycetes; order Kitasatosporales; family Streptomycetaceae; genus Streptomyces; species Streptomyces sp. NPDC018263. Next base: position 446,907 of record NZ_JBVHFA010000002.1, on the reverse strand, counting down.
CGGCAACGCGTACTCCGGCATCCGGTCCCAGCCGTCCCAGGCGCGCCATTCCCGCTCGTCGGTGCCGGGCGCCTGGATCGGGTCGGCGTACTCCCCGGCGGCGGCGCTCACCGGTCGGCTCCGGCGCCGCGGCACACCAGGGCACCCAGGGCCGCGAGGTCCCGTTCGGCGTGGTGCTGGCGTACGTAGACGGTCAGGTCGGCGACGGCCCGTGCGTGCCCCTCGTCGTGGCAGAGCGGTCCCGCGCCGGTCGCCCGGCCCACCCGGTCCAGCACCTCGGCGCAGACCTCCGCCAGGAGTGCCCGTACCCGCAGGGCGCGCAGTGCGGCTGTACCGGCCTTGTCCAGGGGGTCGGCGTCGATCTCCTCGGCCGCCCGCGCCAGGGCCGTCCCGGCCGTGTGCAGCCGGAGGTCGACGGCACCGGCGTGCGCGTCGGTGAACGGGTCGGCGCGCCGCCCGGCCCGCTCGAACAGGACGCGGGCCACCGCCTGCGCCCCGCCGTACCAGCAGGCCGCCACGCCCACGCCGCCGTGGTGGAAGCCGGGGCGGCGCAGGTACGCCTCCACGTCGCCCACCGGGGTGGCGGGCACGGCGGTGAAACGGACGTCGGGGCTGTCGCTGCCGGCCATGCCGACCGCCTGCCACGTCCCGGGCACCGGCCGGCAGCCGGCACCGTCGGGGCGGGCGGCGTCACCGGTGCGCACCGCGAAGAGTCGGCGTCCGTCGTCGGCGAGCGCGGTGACCAGGGCGTTCGTGCAGGTGTGCGCCCCGGAGCAGTACCGCTTCACCCCGTCGAGCACCCAGCCTTCCGCCGTACGGGTGGCGGTGAGCCCGGAGCCGGGCGGTTCGGCCGCCCAGACACCCCAGTACTCCCCGGAACGCACCGGCTCCCCGCCCAGCTCGGCGAGGATCGCCACGGCGTCCAGGTGCCCTTCCGCCAGCCGGGCCGTGCTCAGGTCCTCGCGCGCGAGTCCCGCCAGCGCGTCGAACCGGGCGGCGGTGTCGCCGCCGCCGGGCAGGGGGCAGTCGGCCGTCCCGGCCGCCAGGGCGTCGGCGTACCGGGTGAACGCCTCGGCCGCCGGGGAGCGGGCCGGCGCGCTGTGGTCCGGGGGCTCTTCCGCGTGGGCGGACGGGGGAAGCACATCGTGCATGAAGGGCACTCCTCGCTCGTCCGGCCTCGGCCGGAACTGGTCGGGGGACGACGTGGTACTGCGTCGGCCGGTGGGGTTCGGCGGACGAGGGGCGGGTCCGGCTGAGGTCCGGACCCGCCCCTTCTCCCCGACGATGTGGGCTCAGACCTCGCCGCGCCACTCGCCGGTCGCGGTGCCGCCGCGCTTCTCGATGAACTCCTTGAAGCGCTTCAGGTCGCCGGTGGCCTGGCGCTTGACGAAGCCGAGCTTGTCGCCGACCTTCTCGGTCAGGCTCTCCGGGGCGTAGTCGAGCTGGAGCATGACCTTGGTGGTGTCGTCGTCGATGCGGTGGAAGGTGACGACTCCGGCCTGCCGGGCGTCCCCGCCGACGCTGGTCCAGGCGACCCGCTCGTCGGGGATCTGCTCGGTGATCTCCGCGTCGAACTCGCGCTCCACTCCGGCGATGTTCGTCTTCCAGTGGGTGAGTGTCCCGGTGCGCTGCTCGATGCGCTCCACACCGTCCATGAACTGGGGGAAGTCCTCGAACTGGGTCCACTGGTTGTAGGCGTCCGTCACGGGGACGCGGACTTCGATGGACTCTTCCACCTGCGACATGCACTTCTCCTTGACGTGAGCCGACCCCGCGGGGCCGGCCGGGCTGACGTTGATCTACCGTCTTGCCCGTATCGCGGCGTCTAAGGCTTGTGGCGTGCCACTGGTGCGGCCATGGGGTCTGGACGCGTTGTGTCGGGGGCGCTGCGGCACGACGAGCCCACGGCCGGCCTCGCCTTCCCCGCCTCGCGTTCCACGGAGCCGGTGGCGGGGCTTGGCCGGGACGTCCCTCTGTCGCCGTCGGGCGGGCGCGAGGCCGAGGCCCCGGGCGGATGGCGCGCGGGCCGGGACCGGCAGAGCGGCCCGACCTGGTGGTGTGCTCGCCCTGCCTGACGGCCCGCCAGACCTGGCAGGCAATATGGGAGTCCGCCTCGCGCAGGGGGATTCGAGCTGCGTCCGCCCAACGACTACACGCCCGCACCACGAAGTGGTCGGTCTGGCATGACAGACCGCCGTGGCGCTCCCCTGTGCGTGCCGGGTCACTCGTCGGCGGTGGCCCGGGGCTCGACCTCGCAGTGGTCGATCTCGTCCACGCGCCCCGAACTGGCGACGGGGACCCGGACGGTTGCCTTGTCCATGGGCGGCACCGACACCTGATCCGAGCGGTCGGCCAGATACGAGCCGTGCTCGTCCAGGAAGCTCACCTTCACGGTGAACAGCCCCTGCCGTCCGTTCGGATTCCTGACCTCGACGGTCGCGTACGGGTCGTCCACGCTCGCGCACTCGACAAGCTCGGCCGTGCCGTCCTTCAGGGCCTGGGCTCTGCCACCGGGGGATGCCGTGGGGGTGGAACGGCTGCCCGGACGCGAACGGTACGTACCACCGTCGCTGCCACCGGTACTCGCCCCGAGGTCGTACGCGCCACTGCTGGACGAACCGTCGTACGGGTCATCATCACCGTACGGATCGCTCCCGACCGAGTCGTCGATGCCCGACACCGACGAACTGTCGTGATCCTGACTTGAGTTGCTGCAACCACCACCACTGCCGTGATGGCTGCCGCCCCCATGACCGCGACTCGACGAGAACCCGGTCAGAGCCAGCACCACCGTCGCCGACACCGCAGCGAATCTGAGTTTGCGCCCCCATGTGTCCATGCCACCACCCTACTTACTGCCGACCCACCCTCCCGCCATGCCCGAAAGAGAAGCAGTGGGCAGTGCTGAAGCCGCTGTTGCCGAAGGGTGCCAGGGTCGGCCACGCGGCCGGCCCGACCGGGTCCGGGCGGACAAGGCGATTGGCCGAGAACGCCCGGTTACTGTCCACGATCCTGGAACATCACCTTCCGCATGTGTATGAATGCGGAGCGTAGTTATGTGAACGCTCACCTTGCACGTTTCTGACGAAAGGGCACAGGCATGCCTTCGGCCATGCGTAAGACGACGACAACTCCACGGGCACGGCGGCTGGCCGCCGCGGCCGCCGCGCTGGGCAGTTGCCTGGCGCTCGCCGTCCCGGTGGGGACCGCCGACGCGGCACCCGCCGCCCCGGTGCCGACCGTCTTCTTCGGCGACTCCTACACCGCCGACTTCGGCATCGCTCCCGTGAACAACCCCGACAACCCCAGGTTCTGGTGCTTCCAGGCGACGGAGAACTACCCCGCCGTCGCCGCGCGGAGCTTGGCAGGCAAGGGCATCACGCTCAACGTCCAGGCGGACGTCTCCTGCGGCGGCGCACTCGTCGAGAACTTCTGGCGTGAGCAGCGGCTTCCCTTCGGCGCCGGGACGGTTCCGGCGCAGCGGGAGGCGCTCAAGGACGACACCAGGCTGGTCGTGGGCGGCCTGGGCGGCAACACCCTCGGCTTCACCAACTTCCTCAAGCAGTGCTCCGCCAAGCTCCGTGGCACAGAGGGAGCGATCCTGCCCGGAGCGCCGGTGGACCCGGACAGCCCGGCCGGCGAGTGCCGGGACTTCTTCACTTCGGACGACGGAAAGGCATGGCTGGACTACAAGTTCGAGCAGGTCGAAGCCGAGCTGGTGGACATGCTCGACGGCATGAGCCACTTCTCCCCGTACGCCGATCGGGTCCTGGTCGGCTACCCCCGGCTCGTGCCCCAGGACACGGCCAAGTGCCAGACCGCGGCCCCCGGCCAGACGGAACTGCCGTTCGCCGACATCCCCCAGAACGCGCTGCCCGTCCTGGATCAGACCCAGAAGCGGCTGGACGACATCATGAAGAAGGCCGCCGCAGACACCGGCGCCGACTTCGTGGACCTCTACGCCCACACCGGCAGCAACACGGCATGCGACGGTGCCAACCGAGGCATCGGCGGCCTGCTGGAGGGCTCCAAGGTCGAATTCGGACAGCCGATCCCCTGGTACGCCCACCCCAACGAGAAGGGGCGGGACCTCCAGGCCGCACGAGTGGCCGCCAAGATCGAGGAAGTCCTCAACCGCTGACCAGGCCACTCAGCCACGAACCCGGACGACCCACGTTCCGACGCGCGTCACCCGCTGCTGAACGAGGCCCCGGGCTCGCCCCGGCCTGGGGCCTTGCCGTGCCATGCTGCGAGACCGTCGCCGGTTCCGCGAGTGGGACTCACAACAGGCCCTAGGGTCGCCCGCATGGCTGAGCCCTCCTTCCTGAGCGCCGTGCGCGAGTCGTACGACACGGTCGCCGCCGATTACGTCGAACGCGTCCCGCCGCCCGCCGCGCTGGACCCGCTGTCGCGCGCGATGCTGGCGGGGTTCGCGGAGCTGGTGCGGACGGCAGGACTGGGGCCGGTCGCGGACCTGGGGTGCGGTCCCGGGCGGGTGACGGCGCATCTGGCCGGGCTGGGAGTCCCCGCCTTCGGCGTCGATCTGTCGCCGAAGATGATCGAGCTGGCCCGGCATGCCCATCCGAACCTCCGGTTCAGCGTGGGCTCGATGACCGCGCTGGAGACGGGGGACGAGGAGCTGGGCGGCATCCTGGCCTGGTACTCCACCCACCACACGCCGCCGCAGTGGCTCCCGGCGGTGTTCGCCGAGTTCCACCGTGCCCTCGCGCCCGGCGGCTACCTGCTCTGGGGAGACTACGTCGGCGACGAACGACTGCGGCCGGCCCGGGGATACGGCCGCCCGGTGTCCTACGAGTCGTATCTCCTGCCCCTGGACCGCATGACCGGCCTGCTGGAGGAAGCCGGACTCGCCGTCATCGCGAGGCTTGAGCAGGAGCCCGGCGGCCGGGTGCACCGACCGCACGCCTGCCTGCTGGCCCGTAGCCCGGCCCGGGCGAACGGCTGCGAGACGACTTTCGCACGATCACGACGTGGTGACGTCAACAGGGTTCAGCGTGAGGGCCCCTGAGCGGGAGGCGGAGCCGATCAGGAACGGCCCGGCCCCGCCCGCTCGGTGGACTCCAGGACCGCCGTCAGAAAGCGGCGTACGGTCTCCAGCTCGCCCTCCTCGAACCCCTCCGCGGCCGCCACCACCCCGCCGATCACCGGCCCGAAGAAGGTCCACCCGAGTTCCGTGGCCTTCTCCCGCACCTCCAGGAGTACGCGCCGCCGGTCGGCGGTGTCCCGGCTGCGCTGGACCAGACCGAGCCGTTCCAGGCGGTCCACCAGGGCGGTGGTGCCGGCGGAGTTCAGGCGGAGTCGCTCGCCGAGCCATCCGGGGGTGGCGCGGGTGCCGGACCGGGCCGCGTCCAGGAGGTGGATCAGCGCGCGTACGTCGGTGGGGTGCAGGCCGTTGCGCGCGGCGAACTCGGCTCCGAGCAGGTCGAACTCCACGGTGACCGCGCGCAGTAGGTGAACCAACCGCATGGCGGGGCTCTGATCGTCCACTGGAACACTCCCTCACGGCGTAATATCTCGCTCACCGAGATTATCGCTCATCGAGAGGGATGCCCGTGTCATCGTCCCCGTTCGACCTCGCCTACGACGAGCTTCGCGACCGCTGGCCCGAGTCCACCGAGGAACGCGACGTCGCCACGCCGTACGGCCCCACCCGCGTCCATGTGTACGGCCCTGCGGACGGCACCCCGCTGGTGCTGTTGCCCGGCGGCGGCGCCACCGGCCTGGCATGGTTCGCCAACGCGCCTGCTCTGGGCGGGCGTTACCGTATCCACGCGGTCGACCTGCTGGGCGACGCCGGCCGCACCGTACGCCGGGGCACGCCCCTGAGGAACACCGGCGACCTCATGGCCTGGCTGGACGCGCTGCTGGACGGGCTCGGGCTCGCCCGCACCCACCTGTGCGGCCACTCGTACGGCGCCTGGCTGGCCGTCAGGTACGCGCTCCACGCCCCGCAGCGGGTCGGCCGCCTCGCCCTGGTCGACCCCACCCAGGTCTTCGCCGGGTTCCGCCCCGGCTATCTGCTGAGCGCGCTGCCCACGCTGATCCGCCCGAGCGAGGGCCGCGCCCGCGCCTTCCTGGCCTGGGAGACGGGGAACGACCACCTGGACGAGACCTGGCAGCGCGTCTACGCACTGGCCACCACCCTCCCCGGCCGCAAACTCGTCGCCGGTGGCCGCCCCCCGGCCGCCGGCCTCCGCATGCCGGTACTGGTCCTGCTCGCGGAGCGCAGCCGTGCCCATCACGTCGGCAAGGTCGCCGAGAGGGCCCGCCGGACGCTTTCGCGGGGCGAGGTGGCGGTACTCCCCGGCGCCGCCCACCACTCCCTCCCCTTCACCGCGCCGGAGGAGCTGAACGACCGGCTGCTGGATTTCCTCGCCCGTGACCGCGAGGACAGGGGCACCGCAGCCCGGTGACCCCGAGTTGTGACCCCGTGGGTGACCCGCCGGACGGTGGGTGCCCTCGCGTGGACGGCCCCGGAGACTTCCGCAGCGGGCACCGCCCGTTGACAGTGCGTGGGCACCCTGTCGGCGGCGACACCCTTCTGCGACGATCACACCGGGCCACAGGTGAGGTATCCGCCCGGCGGCCCGCCCCCGCGACGCAAGGACTCTTCCGTGACCTACGACGTCAGCGCCCTGCGCGCTCAGTTCCCCGCTCTCAAGGCCGGTATCGCGCACTTCGACGGCCCCGGTGGCACCCAGACCCCGACGCCCGTCATCGAGGCCATCGCCGGCGCCCTCAGCAGTCCTCTGTCGATCCGGGGCACGGTCGCCCCCGGCGAGATCAACGCCGAGCGGATCGTGGCCGGCTTCCGGTGCGCGACGGCCGATTTGCTGAACGCCGACCCCGCCGGCATCGTCTTCGGCCGCAGCGCCACCCAGCTCACCTGCGACCTCGCCCGCACCCTGGCCGCCCAGTGGACGGCGGGCGACGAGGTCATCGTCTCCCGGCTCGACCACGACGCCAACATCCGGCCGTGGATTCAGGCCGCGGAACGGGTCGGCGCGGTCGTCCGCTGGGCGGAGTTCGACCCGGCGACGGGTGAGCTGCCGCCGGAGGCCATCGGGGCGCTGCTCTCCCCGCGTACGCGGCTGGTCGCCGTGACCGGCGCGTCCAACCTGATCGGTACCCGGCCCGATCTCCCGGCCATCGCGTCCCTCGTGCACGACGCCGGCGCGCTGCTCCACGTCGACGCCGTCCACCTCGCGGCGCACGCCTTCGTGGACGTGACTCACCTCGGTGCCGACTTCGCGGTCTGCTCCCCGTACAAGTTCTTCGGCCCCCACCATGGCGTGCTCGCGGCCGACCCCGCGCTCCTCGCCACGCTGCGTCCGGACAAGCTCGCCCCGTCCAGCGACGCGGTCCCCGAGCGCTTCGAGCTGGGCACCCTGCCGTACGAGGCGCTGGCCGGGACCGTCGCGGCCGTGGACTTCCTCGCGGACCTCGCCCCGAGCCGGGAGGGCAGCCGGCGCGACCGGCTCCGGGCGGCCTACGCGGCGATCGAGACCCATGAGGACGCACTGCGCGAGACGGCGGAGGCCGCGCTGTACGCCCTCGACGGCGTGATGACGCACTCACGCGCGGCGAACAGGACGCCCACCCTCCTGCTGACCTTCCGCGACCGCCCCGCCGTTGACGCCTACCACTTCCTCGCCACCCTCGGCGTCCACGCCCCGGCCGGCTCCTTCTACGCCCTCGAAGCCTCCCGCCACCTGGGCCTCGGCGACACCGGCGGCCTGCGCGTGGGGCTGTCGCCCTACAGCGACACGGAGGACGTGGAACGGCTGGTCGCGGGTCTGGCCGAGTTCCTGAAGGGCTGAGCGATCACCACCGTTCCCCTGGGGGAAAACGGGTACCCGGCAGGGAATGCCGGCACGAGGAGACGAGGTGCGTTCCATGCCCCCCACCGATGACCGAGGCGCGGCTCGGGCCGCCGTGTTCGATGTGGACGGCACTCTCGTGGATACCAACTATCTGCATGTCACGGCGTGGTGGGAGGCGCTGCGGCAGGCGGGGCACGATGTGCCGTCGCAGGCGATTCACCGGGCCATCGGGCTGGCGTCGAGTGATCTGGTGACTCATCTGCTGGGTGAGGAGCGGGCGCGTGCGGAGGCGGAGGCGCTCAGTGCCGCGCACAAGACGCTGTACGGGCAGTACTTCGGGCGGCTGACCGCCCTGCCGGAGGCCGGGCGGCTGCTGCGGCGGCTGGCGGACGAGGGATGGAAGGTCGTACTGGCCACGTCGGCGGGCGGCCAGGAGCTGTCCGCGCTGCGGACCGCGCTCGACGCGGACGACGCGATCAGCGGCATGGCGAGCGCCGACGACGTCTCGGAGGGCAAGCCCGCGCCCGAGCCGGTCGAGCAGGCGCTTGAGCTGGCCGGGGCGGTACCGGAGCGATCGGTGTTCGTCGGGGACACCGTGTGGGACATGGAGGCGGGCACCCGGGCGGGGGTCACCTGCGTGGGGCTGCTGTGCGGCGGGATTCCCCGCGAGGACCTGGAGAAGGCCGGCGCGGACGTGGTGTACGACGACCCGGAACGACTGCTCGCCTCCCTCGCGCAGAGCCCGCTGGGACGGCGTTCCTGAGACGCGTCCCACCGACGGCATGCGTCATCCGACAGCCGGGCGTCCCGTACGTTCCAGCGCCTCGCGCGCGACGAGGTGACCAGCGATCTTGAACGCCAGTTCGTGGGAGCCGAAGGTATCGGCGCGGGCTCGCCGCAGCACCACCCGAGTGGCGACCACGACTCCGTGCTCGGGCAAGCGCAACTGCTCCTCGATCCCCAGGGCAGCGGCCGCGAAGAAGCGGGGCAGGGCCTCGGCGGGTTCGTAGTCCACCGTGAGCCCTGGAGCCACCTCGAAGGCGAAGCCTTCCTCCGCAGGCTCGAAATCCACCTCCACACCCGCGAATTGCGGTGCGCAGTTCTGCCTCTGGTGCAGTATCCGCACGCCCCGGATCGGATACGGCGGAAACCTGGGCGGCTCTGAGGTCATGCCGGAACGCTACCCGGGGTCAGCAGCCTGTCCGCGAGGTGGTGGGCGTCGAACCAGACGGTGGGCGCCAGGGAGGAGAACGACCAGAGGTTCGTGCCGTGGGGGTGGGCGCCGCACGGTGTCTTGTAGTACTCGGTGGCCTCCGCGACGTCGATGTGCAGGGGCGGGACCAGGCCGAGTTCCCGTGCCTTCTCGACCGAGGGCGGCAGGGAGCTGTCGAGCCGCTGCTCGCCCCCGCGGGCCTCGGCGGTGCGCTGGGCCGCGATGGCCTCCAGTGTCTTCATGGTGGGAGGCCGTGGCGCCGGACTGTGTGGCCTTCCTGCGCATGGCGGCCGCCCGCCACCCCGACGATCCGCGCCTCACCGAACTCGTCGGGGACCTGTCGATAAGGGACCCGCACTTCCGCCGCTGGTGGGCCGCCCACAACGTCGCCGCCCAGACCACGGGCGTCAAAGTGCCCCGCCACCCCCTCGTCTGCGAGCTGACCCTCGACTGGGAGACCCTCGTCTGTGCCGCCTCCCGTCCCTCCGCCACCGCACCGGACGCGCACACGGCCGGGCCGCGCCGGCGCCACGACGCCCGCTGAGGACCGCCCTCCGCATACCTGCTCCACAGCGGGTACCTGCCTAACCTGTACGGATGCGGTGAGTGAGGGTCGAGGCGAGAAGCGCATGGAGTGGTCGCGAAGCCGCGTGGCGTGGCTGAGGCGGGCGTGGGACACGCCGGGGCACGAACGCAACACGGTGCTGTTGGTCGGGAAGAGCGCGCTGGCGGCGACGCTGGCGTGGTGGATCGCGCACGATCTGCTGAACGCGGCCTCACCGGCCTTCGCGCCCTTCTCCGCCGTACTGATCATGAACGCGACGGTCTACAAGTCGGTCTGGCAGGCCCTGCGCTACACGGCCGCGGTCACCGTGGGCGTGGCCGTCCAGGCGGTCATCGGCTTCCTCGCCGGCCCGGACCTGTTCGCCTTCGTCCTGGTCGCCGTCATCGCCCTGTGCATCGGCCAGTGGCCGGCCCTGGGCGAGCAGCGCTCGCAGGTCGCCACCGCGGCCTTCTTCGCCTTCTCCACGTACGCCACCGCGACCACCACGGGCGACAAGGTGAACCAGCTCGGGCAGATCGTCCTGCTCGTGCTCATCGGCTGCGGCCTGGGCGTACTGGTGAATCTCTGCGTCGCGCCCCCGCTGCGGTACCGCAGCGCCGAGCACGGGGTCCAGGTGCTGGCCGGGCGGCTGGAGACCCTGCTGGACGACATGGCCGACGGTCTGAGCGCCGGCGACGTGGACGCGGACCGGGCCGCCAAGTGGCGCAGGGCCGGTGAGCGCGCGCAGCACGCGGTCGGGCAGGCCCGCGCGGGACTGCACACGGCGGAGAACAGCCTCCCCCTCAACCCCCGCCGGTTCCTGCCCGCCCACCGCGGCTACCTGGGCTTCGAGCGCTACCGGCGAAGCGTCGACGCGCTGGAACGGGCGGTCTACCAGCTCGGTTCACTCACCCGCAGCCTGGGCCGCTGGCGCGAGACGGAGGACACGTACACCTACGCCCCGGTCCTCAGGGCGTACGCGGATTTCGCCGCCGCCCTGCGCGACATCGCCCACGTCATCGCCGAACTCGACAGCGACACCCTGGCCGAACAGGCGCAGGAGATGTGCCGCCTGGCGACGACCGCCCAGGAAGCCCTGCGGAAGGTGATCGGCGCCGCCCAGGACAACCGACTGCCCCTGTCGGACGCCTCCCGCCCCTACGGCGTCCTGGTCGTGGAGGCCACCCGCCTGATGGAGGAGTTCCAGAACACGTGCGACGCCCTGAAGGACACGGCTGACGGGTAGAGCGGCCGTCGTGGGTTCCCTCACTCGGGACCTTCCCCGACGCCCACGCGTACGGCATCGCGGGCACCGGTGAGCGGCGCGCGCCCCGCCCGTCAGCAGCCGGTGGCCAGCGGGCTGAACTCCAGGCGGGCGTGGTCGTGCGTGGCGGAGGCGTCGCCGTACGTGGTGCGGGTGACCCGGTACCAGATGTCGTCGCGGGAGCGGTTGCCGCCGACGTCGTCCAGGCGTACGCACCAGTGCTCGGGCCGGGTCACGCGCCGGTACGTCTCGGTACCCTGACGGACCTTTTCGCAGCGCTGGTAGTGCTCGGTGGTGTACCACGTGCGTACGGAGCGCCGCTTGCCGGAGCCGGTGCTGCGGGTGTGGGTGACGCGGCGTGTGGCATCGGTGCAGCGTCGTACCAGGTGCGGGCGGGTGGCCCTGGTGGTCACGGCGGAGACGTGGCGTATTTCGTCGCGCAGTCCGGAGACGGTGTCCGGTGAGGGGGCGGGGGCGTCGTCCACGGTGCGTACGTGGTTCCCGGCGCCCGTGTGCGTTCCCCCGGCGTCGCCCGAACAGCCGCCCAGTCCCGCCATGACCAACGCCGTCACTCCGGCCACCGCCAGTCGCCTGCTGAACATCGCTCCCCCTCCATGCCTGGACGCGCAGCGTACAACCAAAGGGACAGGTCAGCGGTCTCATGGGGCGTTCGGCTGCCTGTTCACCCTCTTCCCAGGAGCACCATGCGCCTCCAGCAGGTCTCGCTCGCGGCGGCGATTTCCGTCGTCGCGGGGCTGACCACCGCCACCGTCGGTCTGACCGGCCCCGTCGCCCGGGCCGACGGTGCCCGTGTGCTGCCGCTGTCGCACTACGCCCACATGGTGGTCGACGGTGCGCACCAGCACCTGTTCTTCAGCCAGGGCGCCGGGACGACCGGCATCGTGGTGACCGACCTGTCCGGCAACCCCGTCGCCACGGTCGAGGGCGAGCAGGGCGCCGACGGCCTCGCACTGTCCGCCGACGGCGGGACGCTGTACGCGGCCCTGACGGACGGTGACGCGATCGCCGTCATCGACACGGCGACGCTCACCGAGACCGGCCGCGTCGACACCGGCACCGCCAGCGCCCCGGTCTCCGTCGCCGTGGCCGGCGGCAAGGTGTGGTACGGCTACACGGATGCCGACGGCAAGGGCACCGTCGGCTCGCTGGACCCCGCCGCCCCCGCGCCGACCCCGCAGCCCGCCATGCCGCACTGGTCGGCCGCCCCGCTCCTCAGCACCGGCGGCGGGGTGCTCGCGGTGCAGGGCGCCCAGCCCTACACGACTCTGGTCGCCACCTACGACGTCTCCTCCGGGACCCCCTCCCCCAAGGCCGACATGGGCCTCGGCGGCACCGCGACCGGCCCCGTCAAGGTCACCGCGGACGGCACGAAGCTCCTCGTTCCGCAGTCGGCGTCCGTGTACGTGTACAGCACGGCGGACCTCAGCGCCGCCCCGCCGCGCGGGTACTTCACGGGCGGGGTGAACTCCTCCCCCGACGCCGTCGCGGTCGACTCCGACGGCACGATCGCGCTGGGAGCCCCGGCGGGCTCGGGCGCGGGCGCCTACGTCTACGCGGCCGACCAGATCGCGGAGAACCACTTCACCTTCCCGGCCGGCGCCGTCGCCCCGGACGGCCTCGCCTGGGGCACCGACGGCCGCACGCTCTACGCCGTGACCCGCGACAACGGCTCCTACGCCCTCGGCGTCCTCGGCGACGCCAAGCTCACGGACACCGAGCTGTCGCTCGACTCCCCCTCGCCGTATGCCATTCCCACCCAGCGGTTCACACTGGCGGGGACGGTGGGCGGGCATGGCTTCGTACCGGCCGGCGCCACGCTGAAGGTCACCCGCGACGGCGCCGAGCTGCCCGACGCGACAGTGGGCGCGGACGGCTCGTTCGCTATCACCGACACCCGTCAGGACGAGGGGGGTTACAGCTACCAGGTGTCGTACGCGGGCGACGCGACGCACCGGCCCGCGACCACCTCGCTGACGGTGTGGGTGTCCAGGATCGGGACCACCGTGCCGTACCCGGAGTTCAGCTCGGCGGCACCGCACAAGGTCGCCTTCACCGGCACCGTCATGACCGACCTGAGCCGCGGCCCCTTCGCGCAGGGCACCGCCGTCCAGGTGACCCGGACGAACGAGGACACCCACGAGTCGACGCGGCTCCCGGCGGCCCCGCTGGACCCGGCCACCGGCGAGTTCGCGGTCACCGACGACCCGGGGGCGGCCGGAGGGTTCACCTACAGCCTCTCCTTCAAGGGTGACGCCACACACCAGCCGGGCGCGAACGACATCAGCACCGTCATCTCCCCCTACGCCCCGGCCCTCACCCTGCAGGCCCCCGCGACCGCCACGCGCGGCGCAGCGCTGGCCTTCAACGCCCGCCTGGGCGACGGCCCGTACGCGGGCGGCGAGACGGTCACCGTGACCCGCACGGACGCGGCGCACACCACGACGCCCGTGACGTGGACGGCCCCCGTGGCCGCCGACGGCGCGATCACCGTCAGGGACACCCCGGCCACCGGCGGCGCCAACACCTACACGGTCGCCTACGCGGGCGACACCGCCCACCGGGCCGCCACCGCCTCCGCGACCGTCCAGGTCTCGCGCACCACGACGAGCCTGTCCGTGGCCGCCGACGCCGCGACGTACGCGTACGGCGCGACGGCCACCGTGACCGCCCACCTGAGCACCACGTACAACGGCCGTACGGTCTCGCTGTACGCCACGCCCGCCGGCGGGAAGAAGGCGCTGGTCAAGACGGGCACCGTGGACAGCAAGGGCAACCTGAGGGCCACGTACAAGGTCACCCACAACACGACCTTCACGGCGTCGTACGCGGGCGACCACCGGTACGCGCCGGCCACGGCCAGCCGCGCCGTGAGCGGTCAGGTGAAGGTGGCGCAGGCGCTGAGCGGCTACTACACGAGCACCACGTACAGCGGCACCACCTACCGCGTCTACCACCGCAGGACGCGTCCTACGGTGACCGTGACCGTGTCGCCCGACAAGTCCGGTCAGTGCGTGAAGTTCCAGGCCCAGCGGTACTACAGCGGCGCCTGGCACACGCTCAACACCTCGGGCTGCTTCACGCTCGGCTCCAGGAGCGCGGTGGCGTCGGGGCTGACCCTCTCGAACGCGGTCGGCCAGAAGTTCCGGGTGCGTTCGGAGTACGTCCGCGGCGCCAAGGACACCACCAACGTGAGCACTTGGGGCGGCTGGCAGTACCTGACGGTCCGGGCCTGACGGGGGGCGGGGCTGCCTCTCGCCGGCCGCCGGGTGCGGCGTCCGTGCCGAGCGCTCCGTCCGGGGATACGTTCCCGGAGGGAGCGTTCGGCCGGTTCGCAGGCAGAGGGAGAAGGCAGCGTGGCGATTCAGCGGATGGACAATGTCGGCATCGTGGTGGCGGACCTGGAGGCCGCCGTCGCGTTCTTCGAGGAACTCGGCATGGAGCTGGAGGGCCGCGGGGAGGTCCGGGGCGGCTTCGCCGACCGGTGCACCGGGCTCGACGGCGTCCACTGCGACATCGCGATGCTCCGGACACCGGACGGCCACAGCCGGCTGGAGCTGGCGAAGTACCGCAGTCCCGAGCTGATCGACGGCGGCCCGCGCGACCGGCCGCACAACGTCCTGGGCACCCACCGTGTCATGTTCGCCGTCGACGACATCGAGGACACCGTCGCCCGCCTGCGGCCGCACGGCGCCGAACTCGTGGGCGGGATCGCCCGGTTCGAGGACAGCTATCTGCTCTGCTACCTCCGGAGCCCGGAGGGATTCATCGTCGGCCTGGCCGAACAACTGCACTGATTCGTCCACGTGGGGAGCGCGTACGAGGCGCGGCTCCCCTCCCTGTTCGCTCGTCCCGTCGGCGGTCAGAACCGTTCGCCGCGTTGCCTGCGCTCGCGCATCCACGCGTCCCAGTCGGCCGGCGGGTAGGTGGCCTGGGGTGCGGCGAGGGCGACGTCGATCGCGATGGAGACCTCCGGGTCGAAGAAGCCGAGGTCCCGGATCAACTCCAGCGCCCGTACGGTGGCCTCGCCGAGGGGGCGGGCCATGCGGTCCGCGCCGGAGGGGAAGGACACGAGGTGCCTGCGGGCCATCTTGAGTGTGTGGTCGGCCCGTTGGTCGAAGCCGAGCACGGAGTAACCGGCGGCCAGGGCGACTTGCTGCCGTGACTTGGCCATCTCTTCCGACAGGTCCCTGACGCCGCGCAGCGTCTGCGCGGGGCTGCCGGCGGCGGTGTCCGCCAACGCGCTTGTCTTGGGCTGCTGTTCCAGGCGCTCGCGATCGGACTCCAGCAGGACGTGTGCCTCCTCCAGCACACCGGCGACACGCTCCAGCTCGGGCAGATCCAGGGCCATCGGATGTCCTCTCCGTCAACCAGGCGTACGCAGAGTGTACTTGCGAGCACACACCGGCACCGGGTTCCCCGGCATTACGTGACCGGCCGAGGGACGCCAGTGCTTCAGCCCGGTCAGGTCGGCGTCCTCGATGTGCCGGGAGAACCGCCGGTCGCGGATCTCGCCGTCCAGGACGTAGAGGCGGAACTCCGCTGCCCAGGTCACCACGTCGCTGATCAGCACCGGGGCGTCAGGACCGGGCGGGAGGCCGTCGCCGGTGGCGTGTACTGCGGCGCCACCGCCAGGAGACCTCGCTTCGTCACGCTCGATGACGATGCCACCGATCCGGCCCGGCAGTCCACCGGCATCCGTACGGGCAGGCGGGCGAGGGACCACGCCCCCGCCCGCCCGATGTCGCGTCAGCCCGTGTACGCCTCCAGTTCGGAGAGCTGTGCCGCCGGCCAGCCGGTGTTGCCGGTGACGGTGACGCGGAGGTAGCGGGTCGCGGTCCCGGTGAGGGTGATGGTCGCCGTGTTGCCGCTCGACGGGTTGAAGGTGTATCCCGCCGACGGCTTCAGCGTGGTGAAGGTGGAGTTGTCCGTGCTGCCCAGGACGGACAGGGTCTGGGTGCGGGTGGCCCATGCCGTTGCCGGGGGCAGCTTGAGGACGACGCGCTTGACCGGCTTCGCCGCGCCGAGGTCGACGGTGACGGACTGCGGGAAGGCGTTGTTGGCGCTCTCCCAGTAGGTGTTGGCATCGCCGTCGACGGCCTTGGCGGCGGGGTAGACGTCGGTGTGGCTGGTCTCGGTGACCGGGCGCCCCTTGGCCAGGTTGAGGGTGGGGTCGTCGGTCGGGGGATCGGTGGGCGGGTCGGTCGGCGGGGTGGTGGGGCCGCCTCCGGGCACTCCTCCGTTGGTCCACTTCGGGTCCGGCCAGGTACCGGTGCAGGCGGGCGGGTCGGCGTACCAGCCGCTGTTGCCGGTGCCGCGGGTGATGACGAAGCCGGAGCCCACGCAGTTGTGGATGGGGTTGGACTGGCCGATGTGCGTGGCGGTGACGTTGGTGAACGAGGCGTTGCCGGGTGCCTGGATCTGGAGGGCGTAGGTGCCGGCGCCGTCGATCCTCACGTTCTCGAAGTGCAGCCCCTTCGTCGCGCCCTCGATGTTCATGATGGCGGCGTATGAGCTGTCGAGGATCTCGGTGTCGGTGATGTTCACCGTGGCGTCCAAGGGCTCGTTGAGCCCGCTGAACCAGACCGCGCCGACGCCGAACTGCCAGTTGTAGTCGTTGTTCCCGGCCCGGATCAGGGTATTGCGGGCCGCTGTCGTGGTACCGGAGACGGCCGTACCCTGACCGGAGTTGACACCGGGATACCGGTTGGCGACGTGCAGACCGCCGCCGTTGGTGATGGTGTCGGCCACCACGTTGTCGGAGATGGTGATGTCCTTGCCGCCATAGGTGACGATGTTGTTGGCGAGGATGGGCAGGACCACCGTGTTGTAGGTGAACTTGTTCTTGACGTTCGGAATGTTCTCCGCCCACATGGCGAGTCCGTCGTCACCCGTGTTGCGGACGAACGTGTTGGTCACCGTGGAGTTGGTGACACCCATGTGGAAGTTCACGCCGTCAGCGGTCTGATCCAGGATGCGGCTGTTCTTGATGGTGAAGTTGTCCATGGGGCCGTCCATCCAGGCCCCGCATTTGGTGTGCTGCATCCACACGTTGTCGACGGTGGAGTTGGACAGCGCGCCCCCGATGGCATTGACCTGGTCGTCGTCGACCCGCTCGCGGATGTCCCCGAGGATGGCGAAGTCCTTGAGCGTGACGTTCCTACTGCCGCCCTGGCTCGCGTACTTGCCGTACACGCCCACTGCCTTCGCCCGGTTCACCGGGTCGCGACCGGTGAGGACGCTGTACCAGGGGCCCGCGCCGGCCAGCGTCACCTGGTCGACGACTATGTGGTCCCGCACCTGGAAAGTGCCCTGGGGTATGTAGACCGCCCTGCTCTGCGCCTTGCCCGCGTCGACCGCCGCCTGGATCTTGGCGCTGGAGTCGGCCGCGCCGGTCGGGTCGGCGCCGAAGTCGCTCACCACGTCCAGGGCGCCGGACGGCTTGCCGACGGGCGCGCCCACCTGCTCGAAGTCGGCGAGGTCGATGGTGAACGTCGGTGAGGCGCTGGTGGACGACACCTCCAGGCGCACCTTGGTCCCGACCGGCAGGGTCGAGCCGAGCAGGGTGCGGGTCTCGTCGTAGAAGTGGTGCGGGTTGGAGTCGCCGGGGTTGTTGTTGAACGGATAACCCCCGTAGTACCAGCCGTACTTGGAGGTCACCGGGACGGACTTGAGCTGATTGCCGTCGATCTTCAGGTCGAGGCTGGCGTCGCGTCCGGTGCCAGCCGCGTTGTCGGGCAGCGAGTAGCGGAACGACATCGCGTTGGCGGGTGCGGTCAGGGTGAACTCGACGTACTCGCCCGGCGCGTCCAGGGTCACCGCCTGCCGGCCGGACGCCTCGGAGGGGAGGTGGCCGTAGAGGCGGTCCGGTCCGATGAGGGTGCCGTTGGTGGCGGCGTACTCGGCCTCCTGTTCCTTGAACGGGACGGTCGCGCCGCGCCCGGACACGCCGACCGGGGACGGCGCGGGCACGCCGGCCGCGTGGGCTTCGGGCGCGAGCGCCACGGCGACGAGCGCGCCGGCCGCGGCCAGCGCCATGGACACGGTCGCCGCCAGCGTCCGGCGCGGGGATCTGCCGTTGGGGGGTGCAGTCATGGGGTGCGTCCTCACGGCTCGTGGGGTGAGCGGACGCAAGAAAGTTAGGAGCGTGTGGAAATGAAGTCCATGAAGTCGCGCAAGATTGTTACAGGCGCACGCATATTATCGACTGCCAGGCCGGGATCAGACTCCGACGTGCCCGAGCACCCGGCGCATGGCCTCCCGTACGGCGGCACGCGCCTCGTCGGTGTGGTCCAGTGTTTCGAAGCCGTGCCGGCAGTGCGGGGCGGCGACGACCTCCACCTGGGCGCCGCATTCACCGGCGGCGCCCAGGAAGCGCTCCACCGTCGCGTCGAGCATCGGGTCCTCAAGACCTACGCGGGTGAGCACGACCGGCAGATCCCCCGCACCCCGCACCGCCGCCGCCGGGCGGAACCGGTCGCCGTCCGTGCCGTGACCCGGAAGCGGTTCCAGCAGTGGGTAGCTGGCCGCCAGGCACCGCAGCCACGGCGGCGGGGCGGCCAGCCACGGCGCCGCCAGCGGGCCGCCTCCGGAGCAGAACCACAGGGCCACCCGGTCGCCGTCGACCCGGGGGTGCGCCCGGACGAGGTCGACGGCTGCGGACACGTCCTCGGCGGCGCGTTCGAGGTCGCCCGGCGCGTGCAGCCGGTGGTCCAACGTGACCCCTACGCAGCCCAGTCGGGCGGTGAGACTCGCGTACCCGGTGAAGGCCGGCCAGTCTCGCGGCGTCGGCCGGACACCGGCGGGCAACGGACCGCCGTGCACGAACACCACGGCGGGGCGGGCCTCTTGGGCGTCGGGCAGGTACAGGTCGACGTGTTCCGTACGCTCCCGCGGCCGGTCCGGCACCTCCAGGACGAACGGCCGCAAATGGTCGGGGACATGGCCCGGCGGCATGGCGAGACTCTCCCCCTCACCCGCCGCAGCCTGCCGCAGGGCCTTCGCCAGCAGTTCCGGCTCGGACAGCATCGGCCAATGCCCGGTGGGCAGTTCGAGGAAGGTGTTGCCCGGCGCGGTGAGCGCACTCAGACGCGGGTCACCGAGGGACGCCGTCCAGCGGAGCCGGTCGATGGTCGAACCGTCCGCCGGGCACAGGATTCCGGTCCTCGGGATGCGGGCGGCCCTGTCGGAGAGCCGTAGCGGCTGGGTGAGGGTGGCGACGGGCTGCGGAAGGGCGCGCGCGGCGAGCTGGTCGAGCACGGCGGGGGTGAGCCCGTCGGTGCTGCCCAGCCGGTGCCATTCCGCGCGCGTCGGCGGCGGCACCTCACTCGCGCCGCTGTCCGGTCGAGGCAGGGCGGGCAGGACGTCGAGGGCGGTGTCACCGTCCCCCGGCAGCCCGGCCGCGGCCAGGTGGACGAGCCGGACCACCCGGTCCCGGCGCCGGTCGGCGGCGCCCAGCGCCGGGAGCAGTCCGTAGCCGTGTCCGACGAGCACCACGCCCTCCCCCGCCGCGTCGACCTGGCGGACCACCTCCGCGATGTGCGTCTCCAAGTCGGCCGAGGCGGAAGAGCCACCCCCGGAGAGCGTCGCGCAGAACACCCGCGCCCCCGCCCGCCGCAACGCCGCCGCCACCCGCTCCCACACCCAGTCCCCCGTGTGCGCCTCCGGCACCAGGACGAACGCGCCTGTGTCCCCTGTCATCCCCGTCTCCTCCCACTGGTAGCGGCGCGGACCTGTCGCCCGCCGCGCGCCGCTACCGTAGGAACTCCCCTTGGAGGAGGTTCAAGGCGTGACCGGCAGTACTTCGTGGAGCATCGGGGAACTCGCCGCGCGGGCGGGCGTCACCGTCAAGACCGTCCGCTTCTACTCCGACCAGGGACTGCTGCCCGAGACCGGACGCAGCTCCGGAGGCCACCGCCGCTACGGCCCGGAGGCGCTGGGACGGCTGCGCCTGATCCGCTCCCTGCGCACCCTCGACCTGCCGGTGCCGGACGTGGGCCGGGCGCTGGAGCGGGACGACGCGCTGGAGGAGATCGTCGCGGACCGCCTGCGCGAACTGCGGCCCCAACTCACCTCGCTGCGCTGGCGGGAGGCCGCGCTTCACCTCCTCACGGACTGCTCGCCCCAGGAGCGTGCCCGACGGCTGGACCTCATCGGCGCCATGGGCCTCCCACCCGACACCGACGTCCTCGCCCGGTTCTGGCGCCGCTGGCTCTTCCCGGCCCGGCTGCCGGCCCCCCTGCTGGCCGGGATCGTCGACACCGCCGTCCCCGCTCCGCCGCACGACCCCACCCCGGCGCAGGTACTCGCCTTCGGGCGGCTGCGCGCGATCGTCACGGCGCCC
This sequence comes from Streptomyces sp. NPDC018263, assembly GCF_055562575.1. NCBI lineage: Bacteria > Bacillati > Actinomycetota > Actinomycetes > Kitasatosporales > Streptomycetaceae > Streptomyces > Streptomyces sp. NPDC018263. The sequence continues at coordinate 426,681 of NZ_JBVHFA010000002.1, read as the reverse complement.
TGCCCGCCGGGCGTCGTGGACCGGCCGCCCGCGCCGCGGCGGTTCGACGACGGCTTCCGCCCCGCCGTCCTCTACTCCGGGCTCAGGGAGGCGTACGACCTGGCCGCCCCGGAGCTGCGGGCCGGGCGTGCTCCGGCCGGGGGTGAGGCCCTGGACCGGTTCGTCGCGGCCTGGGCGGAGGCCGGGGGCGCGCGTGACGGCGCGGCGTTCCGGTGGCGGCTGACGGACGTTCTCGCCGACGAACCCCGTCTCGACCACTACTGGGACGTCGTGTCCGAGCTGGCGACGCCGCCCGGCGCCCCGCCGGAGCCCACGCCGGGTGCGGCGGAGGCGTGGCTGCGCGAGGCGCTCATCAGCAGCGCCGGAGGCCCGGAGGAAAGGCGATCGTGCTCCTGTGAATGACCTCGGCGACGCGCACATGCGCACCTGGGCCCTGCGCTTCATGACCCTGCTCGCGGCCGACCCCGAGGATCAGCTCGCGTGGCTGGGTGAGCAGGCGGTGCAAGCGGGTGACGTGGTCGAGGAGGTGCTTTTGCTCTGCCGGGTCTGGGAGGGGCTGGTGGAGCGCGGGGCCGGCGAGCCCGGCACCCTGCCCGACGCGGGGGCCATCGTGCGGCGGCTCGGCGAGATCGAGGACGCGCCGCACACCGGGCTCTGGGCCGATGAGCTGGCCACGGAGCCGGTGTGGGGCGACGTGCGCGTGCTGGCCCGGCGGTTCCTCGTGACGGCGCTGGGCGACTGGCGCCGGCCGCTACCGCCCGCTGGGGCCTAGCGGGGACGACGGGGCCGTGCGGTTCACGTCGCACTCCTTCTCGGTCAGGGGGCGCCGGTCGCCGGCGCGGCGGGAGCAGAGGACGGTGCGGTCGTAGTGGGCGCCGCCGGTGTTGGCGACCCGGACCAGGGAGATGGCGTAGTTGTCGCGGGTGCCGGGTTCGAGGCCCTGGTCGTGGGCGTTGTCCTGGGTGACGGCGGTGAAGTCGATGCGGCCGGTGGCGAGGTTGTCGATGTTGGTGCGCAGGAGGCCGGACCACGCCTCCGCCCGGCCGCGCGGCTGTCCGTCGCCGGTCGCGGCGCGGTAGAGCACCTCGGTGGCGTCGTGCATGAGCATCGTCTGGCCGTCGCTGAGCGCGCTGTCGGTCTGCGGGGTCGCCGCGCTCAGGCCGAGGATCTTCTCCTGCTCGGGGCCGAGTTTGCGCAGGTTGTTGACGAAGATGGTGCCCTGGTTCTTGGTGCCGGGGGCGGTGAGGACCAGGTGGTAGAGGGTGACGTTGGCGGCGACGCTGCTGCGCTCGGAGTCGAACCCGGCCTGGGAGAGGTCGTCCCCGGCGAGGACGGCGATCTGCTTGCCGTTGCAGCCGGGCTCGGAGGTGATGCCGTCCATCAGGGCGTTGACGTCCTCGGTGCGGCCCGCGAAGTAGACGACGCGGGGCACCTCGCCCTCCTGGCAGATCTGGCTGACCTGGCGGCCGAGGACCGGGCGGCCGTTGCTCAGTCCGTACCGTTCCAGCCGGTCGACCCGGTAGCCCACGTCGGTGAGCATGCGGGCGCCGTGGTCCATCTGCTCGCGGGTGTAGCGGTCCCGGGTGACGGGGTTGCGGCCGAGGACGACGGCCCGGCCGGCGGTGCCGTACCCGTGGGAGCCGGGGGCGCGCAACTGGTCAGCCAGCAGCCTGAGTTGTCTCACCTGCCACTGGTCCGTGGCGGCGAGGTTGAAGAAGTTGGGCTTGTCGAGCAGCCAGGTGCCGGAGTTGGTGCCGGAGACGACCGGGAGTTCGGCCTCCCGCAGGGTCTCCAGCACCTGGTCGGTGTCGGTCATGTCGCGCCCGATGCCGACCACGCCGACGATCGTACGGTCGCGTCGCGCCACCTCCACGATCCGCTCAGCCATCGTGGCCTGACCGGCCATGTCCGTACCGCCGTTGGCCACCAGCAGGCGCAGCTTCACCGGCTGGGAGGCGTTGTTGGCGTGCTGGGCGATGTAGGCACCGCGCAACTCCTCGAACCCCTTGACCAGTTGGTCGTCGTTCTTGCCGTCCGGGTCGGGTCCGCTGAGTGGACCCGCGTAGACCAGCGTGACGTAACCGCTGTCGCCGATCGACGCGTTCTCCTCGCGGATCAGCTCCTGGAGCTGCCGTGCGACCGGGAAGGTCACCCCGCCGGTCGCCACGCCGACGCACTCGCCGCCGCCCTTGCCGTCCGGTGCCTCGACGCGGCGGGTGTCCTGGTTGGCGCCGCGCAGGTCGCTGGAGCAGTACCGGCTGCTCAGCCGGTGGTCGCGGACGCCGAGCCCGAGCCCGGTGGCGGCGAGGACGAGGGCCAGCGCGGGGAGGGACCACAGCCAGGTCCAGCGGGGGCGGCCGGTGGCCGGCCGGGAGCGGTGCGGGGAGCCGACGCCGAGGTCGGGGTGGAGCAGCAGCCCCTCGGGCAGGGGCACCCGCAGCACCCATGGCAGGGTGCGCCCCTCCAGGCTGGGCGACTGGCTGACCCGGCGGGCGCGGTTCCAGCTCGCGTACCAGGCGGGCAGGTCGGCGCCCGGCCCGTACAGGTGGGTTCCGGCCGGTTCGGCCGCGTAGCTGCGTTCCAGCAGGCCGATGTCCTCGTGCCGTACGGCGGCGATGACGAGCAGCGGGTCGAGTTCGCTGCGGATGCTGCGGATGTCGCTGATGGCGCGCAGGAGTTCGATCAGGCCGTTGTCGGCGGTGGCGTCCGGCAGGACGAGCACCGGCGGGGTGGGGCGCTTGCGTCCGCGCAGGTCCAGTGACCAGGCGCGGTGTGCGTCGCGCAGGTCCTCGCGCAGGGCGTGCACCCGCAACTGGAGGTGGCGGCGCTGGGCGTCCTCGTCGCCGCTGCCGGTGCGGTGCTCGTCGAGGAGGGCGCCGTCCTGGATGTCCCGCGCCACGGCGGCGACCCGCTGGCGCACCGCGCCCGGCGGCCACAGCCGCAGCAGGCGCCAGGTGAGGCCCTCGCCCCGGTCGGCGCGCGGGCCCTGGTTGAGGTAGGTGGTGCTGAGGAACCAGCGGACCTCGCGGCGCAGCCCGAGGAACACCGGCGCGCGTCCCGGCAGGATGCTCAGCGCCAGCAGCGCGGCCATCACCACGGCGAGGAAGAGCAGCGTCACGTACCAGGGCTTGTCGGTGATGAGCACCGCGACGACCGCGATGAGCAGGGCGGGGACGGTCCGGGAGGCGTCGGTGGCGGCGTCGCGCAGCCTGGCCGTCCACTGGATGCCGCCGGGCCGCCAGCCGGTGCGGTTCAGCCCGTGCAGCAGTTCGTCCGGCTCGGCGTCGGGTCCGGCGTCCCGCACGACGTTCTCTATGGCGAGGAGCAGCTCGCTGCGCGGGAAGGTGTACTGGCCGTACTGGCGGCCGCCACCGCGCCAGGCGTGCGGATCGACGTACGGTTCGCTCCCGGAGCGGGCGCGCTTGCCGCCGAGCGCCTGGACGACCCGCAGGGCGCGCACCATGGGGCTGCCACCGTCGGTGGGGTCGACGAGCGCGGACTGCCGGACGGCGGCGAACGGCACGCCCCGCGACCGGAGTTCCTGCCGCAGCTCGGCGAGGCTGCCGCGTACGGCCTCGTCGCCCTCGGGTGATCCGCCGTCCGCGTACAGCACGAATTCCGGCAGGGCCATGGGGCTGCGGCGCCGGAACGCCTGGAAGATCGCGTCCAGCATCTCGATGAGACGCGGCGTGGTCGCGTAGTGCCGTCGGCTGTCTGCGTTGCCCAGGCGGGTCACCAACTCGTGCTCCTCGGGGTCGACTTCGTACTCCTTCCGGACAAGGAGTGGTGTGAAGTCTGCCCAGCCGGTGCGCCCTGCGAGGGAGAGTGGCACAAATGTGACCAGCCTGAGCCGCCCGGCCGGTCGGGTGCCGTGGGAAGTCAGGTGACGGGGGCCGGGCAGCCCGCCGTCGGCCCCTCTCCCCCGCCCGGCGTCACTCCATTGCCCTACACCGCGTGCGCCCCTCAGGGCCGCCCCGGAACGTGGTGCAGGTGTCGTCGAGCCCGTCAGGGAGAGTCATGATCATCAAGTTCCTGTACGACAAGGGTCTGCGCAGCGAGCACGCCAACACCGTCGCCTGCGCGGCCATCGGCCTGTCCATCGCGTCCTGGTTCACCTCGCGCAAGGTGGAGGGACAGGGTCTGGACCGGGCCGACCGGTGGGGGATATTCGTCGCCACCTGGCCCGCGACCTGGTTCGGTCTCGGCCAGGCGCTGAGCCAGTACGAGCGGACCGTCATCTCCTTCGGCCGCTGACCACGCGGGCAAGGCGGCAACACCGGCCACGCCGGTACCGGCACCAGTCAAGGAGGAACCGCATGTCGCACGTGGAAGAGTCCATCGAGGTCAACGTCCCCGTACGGGACGCCTACAACCAGTGGACCCAGTTCGAGGACTTCCCCCAGTTCATGGACGGCGTCGAGCGCATCGAGCAGCGCACCGAGTCCCTCCTGCACTGGAAGACGAAGATCGCCGGGGTCGAGCGCGAGTTCGACGCGGAGATCGTGGAGCAGATCCCCGACGAGCGGGTCGCCTGGGCCAGCATCGGCGGAGAGGCCCGCCAGGCCGGTGTGGTCACGTTCCACCGCCTGGACGACGGCACCACCAAGGTCATGCTCCAGCTCGACTACGACCCGGAGGGGCTGGCCGAGAAGGTCGGGGACAAGCTGGGCTTCGTCAAGCGCCAGGCCACCGGCGACCTGAAGCGGTTCAAGTCCTTCATCGAGGAGCGGGGCGGCACCGCGACCGGCGAGTGGCGCGGCGAGGTCTGAGCGGAACTCCGGCGGTGAGGGGCGGGCTCGCGTGAGCCCGCCCCTCACCGCGAAAAGAGCCTCATCGCGAAAAGAGTGGACGCGGTCATGATCGGCCGGGTAGCTTGCACCGACCGTGACACCGCCCGAGGAGGTGAGACCCATGAACGCTGTATCGACGTGGGTGCTCCCTTTTTCGCGTCACGGCCGGCGACTGACATAGGTGTCGTCGGGAGCGCCCCCACCCAGGCACTCCCGAAAGGCACCAGCCATGAACTCTCTGCGCTTCACCGCCGAATCGTCCTCGGACGGCATCCTCGAACGTGACTTCACCGTGGGCGACGTCCCCGGCGTCCTCTGGTCCCCCGCCGCCACCGGTCCCGCACCCCTGGTCCTGATGGGCCACGGCGGCGGCACGGCCAAGCGGCACCGCGCGATGGCGGGCCGCGCCCGCCTTCTCGTGACCGGGTGCGGCTTCCACGCCGCCGTCCTCGACGCGCCCGGCCATGGCGACCGGCCGCGTTCCGCCCAGGACGAGCAGGACATCGCCGCGCTGCGCCAGGCCCAGGCGGCGGGCGCACCGGAGGCGCCGGTCGTCGTCCCGTACAACGTCCGGCTGGCCGAGCAGGCGGTGCCCGAGTACCTGGCGGCGCTCGACGCCCTCCAGGAACTCCCGGAGATCGGCACCGGTGGGCCGGTGGGCTACGTCGGCTTCGGCCTGGGGATGGCGATCGGGATGCCGCTGGTGGCGGCCGAGCCCCGGATCACGGCCGCGGTCTTCGGCATGACCTGGCCGGACGCGCTGTTCGAGGCGGCGAAGCGGATTACCGTCCCGGTGGAGTTCGTCATGCACTGGGACAGCGGGCGCATTCCGCGCGAGGCGAGCCTCGCTCTGTTCGACGCCCTCGGCTCGGCGGAGAAGTCGCTGCACGCCGACGCGGGTGAGCACGTCGCCTGGCACCTGGTGGAGGCCGACAGCGCCACCCGCTTCTTCGCCCGGCACCTCTCGCCGGCCTGACCGTGCACGGCGGCGCCCGGCGCACTCACCGGGCGCCGTCGCGGCGGTCGTGCCTACCGGTGCGAACTCGACAGGTTCTCCTTGACCTTGGCGATGGCGAACCCCCAGCCCTGCTGGACGGTCGCCTTTCCGGGTACGGCGATCTCGTCGGGGTTGGTGAGCACGTCCAGCAGGACGGGACCCGGCTCGGCGAACGCGCGCTTCACCGCGTCGGTCAGGTCCTCGGGCCGGGTGACCCGGATGCCGGTGATGCCGAGGGCCTGGGCGACGGCGGCGAAGTCCGGGTTGTCGAGGACCGTGCCGAACTCCGGCAGCCCGGCCTGTTCCTGCTCCAGTTTGACCATGCCGAGGCGCTGGTTGTCGAAGACGACGAGCTTGACCGGCAGTTGCTCGGTGCGGATGGTCATCAGGTCGCCCAGCAGCATGGACAGCCCGCCGTCGCCGCAGAAGGCGACCACCTGCCGGTCCTTGTCGAGCATCTGCGCGCCGATCGCCTGCGGCATGGCGTTGGCCATCGAGCCGAGGTTGTAGGAGCCGAGCAGCCGTCGGTCGCCGCGCATCTCCACGAACCGGGAGAGCCACACCGTGGCCATGCCGGTGTCGGAGGTGAAGATCGCGTCCTCGTCCGCGACGGCGTCCACCGCGGCGGCCAGCGCCTCGGGCCGCACTAGGTGCGAGCGGTTGTCGAACTTGGAGCGGACCTTGCCGAGCAGCCCCCGGTCGTGGCCGGGTGAGGCGAGGTCGCGCTGCCCGTCCTGCCACTTGGTGAACTTCTCGCGCGCCGAGTCGAGATGGTCCCGGTCCGTGCGCTGCCGGACGCGCTCCAGCAGCCCGCGCACGGTCGGGCCGACGTCCGCCGCGAGTCCGACGTCCACCGGCACCCGGCGCCCGATGTGCTCCGCGACCCGGTCGATCTGGATCACCTTCTTCCCCTCCGGATACCAGTCGCGGTACGGGAAGTCGGTGCCGAGCAGCACCAGGGTGTCGGCGTGGTCCATCGCGTGGGCGGCGGCCGGGTTGCCGATGAGGCCGGTCTGACCGACCTGGTAGGGGTTGTCGCCCTCGAAGCCCTCCTTGGCCTTGAGAGTGATCACCATCGGGGCGGCCAGCCGCTCGGCCAGGGCGAGGACCTCCTCGCGGCAGCCGCGCGCACCCCGGCCGACGAGCAGGGTGACCTTGCCGCCGTCGTCGATCACGGAGGCGGCCTCGTCCAGCGCGGGGTCGTCCGGCCGGTTGGCGGAGCCGGTGAGCGACAGCCGGACCGGCCGGTCGTCGGGCAGCTCCAGGTCGCCGATGTCGCCGGGCACGGTGAGCACGGCGACCCCGCGCCGGCCGACGGCGGTGCGTACGGCGACCTCCAGCAGCGCGGGCAACTGCGCGGGCGAGGTGACGGTGGCGCGGAAGACGGCGACGTCCTTGAACAGCAGGTCGTTGTCGACCTCCTGGAAGTAGTCGGTGCCGATCTCCGCCTGCGGGACCTGGCCCGCGATGGCCAGGACCGGCGTACCGCTCTTCGCGGCGTCGTACAGGCCGTTCAGCAGGTGGACCGAGCCGGGACCGACCGTGCCCATGCAGACCCCGAGCGTGTCGGTGAGCTGGGACTGGGCACCGGCGGCGAAGGCCGCGGCCTCCTCGTGGCGGCAGCCCACCCAGGACACGGCCTCGGAGGTGCGGATGGCGTCGGTGAACGGGTTGAGCGCGTCGCCGACGACGCCGAACACCTGGCGTACGCCGAGTTCCTCCAGCGTGTCGACGACAAGACGGGCGACGGTACGGGCCATGAGGTGCGTCCTCTCCGCGGGCCCTCACGGCCCGCTGGTGTCGTACGGCGGACGATGTGCCGCCGTACAGGTACGGGTGCCTGCGGATCAGCCGGCGAAACGGGCGGGGTCGGCGGCATTCCAGTCGGCCGCCCAGGCGGCCGGGGGCCGGCCAGTCGTAGAGCGCGGCGTAGGAGCGGAAGTCGCCGGTGGGGGTGTCGCGGCGGCGCAGCATCTCCGGGCGCAGGTCGCCGGGGTCGGTGACGCCCATCGCGGCCATGATCTGCTGGGCGCTGCGGACGGTCGCCTCCTGGTAGCGGCGGACCCGGTCGGACTTGTCGGGGACGTCGAGGGCCCGGGCGCGGCGCGGGTCCTGGGTGGTGACGCCGGTGGGGCAGCGGTTGGTGTGGCAGCGCTGGGCCTGGATGCAGCCGCCGGCGAACATCCCCGCCGGGGCGCAGATGGTGGTCGGAGAGGCCGCCCTCGCCGGTGTCCTGGGCGAAACCGCCTCGCGCCGCACCGGTGTTGAGGGCGAGGACCGCGTCGCGGAGACATTGAGCAGCGCCATGTCGTACGGCTGGGCGTAGTCGGGGCCGCCGATGCGGACTCTGGGCGGGGTGTCGGGGGTGTCCACGGGGGCCGTCGACTGATGGGGCTGTCATGCAGTGGCCGGGTAAGGAACGCACATGAGTCCGGCATGGCCGGGCCGGGCAGCCTCACGACTGCCCGGCACGGCGGCTTCAGCGTCTGCGGCCGCGGGTGCTCCAGCCGGCGCCTATGCCCGCGACGTGCAGCGCCAGCAGGGCGAGGCCGATCAGCATGACGTTGGTCGAGCTGAAGGTGTCGTTGGTGGAGATGTCCGCCGCGTTGATCAGGAAGGCGATGAAGAACAGGACCGCCGAGATGATGGCCAGCACGATGTGCTCCCCTTCGGATGAGTGAGGTCTTCCGGAACACAGACCTGATGCCCGTGAAGGGGTGTGCCAGTCACCCCGGCTGCACCGTAGGAGCCAACCTTGTCGAAAGGCTGTGGCGGGCCCCGGCTCGGCGGGCAGGAGACGAGGTACGTGTTCCCGAGTGGAGGGTGTGACGAGATGAGCGACCAGAGCGAGAGCCCGGTGGACGTCGTTCGGGCGCTGTACGCGGCGCTCGGCGAGGGTGACATCAAGGGCGTCCTGGCCAGGGTGGCCCCCGATGTGATCATCGACGAACCGAACCGGCTTCCCTACGGCGGGGTGCACCGGGGCCGCGAGGCGTTCGCGGAAGCGGTCCTGGGCGGGATCACGGCCCACGCGGACTACACCATCACCGGCACGGACGTCTTCGAGGGCCCGGCCGGGATCGTCGCCCGCATCACCGGCACCCTGAGGGCCCGCTCGTCCGGCGAGGAGTACGCGCTGACCCTGGTCGAGATCCATCGCGTCGAGGACGGTCTGGTCCAGGAGATCGACGTCTACACGAAGAACCCCGAGGGCGTGGCGGAGTTCTTCGTCCACGCGGAGTCCGGGGCGGCCGGTCACTCCGGATAGTCGGCGTCGAGCCGGGCCAGCCCCTCCTCCCAGCGCCGCCGCCTCTCCTCCCCCGACTCCTCCCACCAGGGCGTCCCCCGCTCCCCCAACGCCACCTTGGCCCCCTGCACCCGCCCCCGCGCGACCCGCTCCGCCGCACCGTCCTCGGCGTCCCGCACCCCGCGCCGCCCCGCCATCAGATGCCGCCGCAACCGAGCGGCGACCTCCTCGGGCACATCCGGGTCCGTCGCCCGCCACCGCCGGCCGTTGATGACGACGAAGTGCCCGTCGGGCGTTCTCTCGGGCGGGGGCTTGGCGGCCATGCCGTCGATTGTCCCGGCTCGGGGAGACGGGGCGAGCGCGGAACGGCCGGCCGGGTGGGCGTGGTCACAGGGGCGTCAGGCTCGTCCTCATCCCCGAGTACGCGGCCGTCGTCCTCCTCATCGGCGCCTTCCGGGGCCGGCCGGCCTTCGAGTCACCCTCGCGCCGCACTGACAGTGGTGGGCGGGGTGCCGTGGGCGCTGTGAGCCGCCATCGGCGCGCGCGAGGGGAGGGCGCCGGCTGAGTCGTACGCGTTCCGCGCGTCCTCTCCGGCCTCCGGTAACCGTGCGTTCGAGATCACCCGCCAACTCATGGTCGGCGGCATAGAGTTCCTCCGGGCAGTGAAGGATTCGCCTGCGGGCTGCTCCAAGGAAGAGGTCGAAGTGATGCTGCTCCCCGACCGGCGCGCCGTGCGGGCACACATGCCGTACGCCCTCCGTATCGTCGCGGGGCGACTCGGCAGGCTGTCGGCGCTGCACGGAACCTTGCTCCTCCTGGGTGTCGTGGGTCTCATCATCAGCCTGGTCGGCCTCGATGCCGGCTCGATGCTCGCGCTCACCCTGGGGCTGGCCGGCATTGTGCTGTCCGTCATCGGCCTAGTCGCGCAGGTCATCGAGGACTGGGTCCGGGTGTCACGGATCTACTTCGACGCCCGCGCCAAGCCCTTCGACGCCTCGTACTCCGCGCCCTACGACGGCTGGAGCCGCGTTCACTTCAATGGGCACTCCTCCGTGCACAGCGAGGAACTGGACGCCCGGCTGCGCGACGACCCTGTCATCCCCCTGGAGATCGAACAGACCCCGTGGAGCGTTCCCCCCGAGTACGAGGAGGCACGCCAACTGGTCCGGGTACGGCTCGACTTCGATGACGCCAAGATCCGCCTTCACGACGATCTCGTCCCGGAAGCGGATGTGGCGCGCGTACAGCGAACCCGGTACTCCGCTCACACGGTCACGAACCTCCTCGGTGAGAAGGTGCTGCGTGAGCGGCAGCGTCACCGGGAGCTGGTGCACGGCGATGCCGTACTTCTGCGGAACGGCCTGATCCCACGGCTCCGTTACAGCAGGTGCTCCAACCATCTCGGGGTCGACGTCGTGGCCGTGTCCTCCAGCGGCAGGGTCGTGCTGACCTTGCAGGGGGAGAAGAACACGACCAATCAGGGAAAGCTCGCGCCGTCAGGCAGCGGCTCCATGGACTGGGCCGATCTCCAGGACGGCCCCGACCTGCTCGGCCTGGTCAAGAGCGCCATGCTGCGCGAGATGTCGGAGGAACTGGGGCTGCGCCGCAACGAGCAGGTCCGTCCAAGCGATGTCCGTGTTCTGCGGTACGTCCGCGTCACCAACTGGGGAGGCAAGCCGCAGTTCTGCGGCGTGGCCCGGCTCGGTGACGTGCGCGAGCAGGTCAGAGGCATAGAGCACCGCTATCACCGCGACCACTTCAGCATCGAGTTCGACCCGGACGGTGATGCGCGGCACTTCGTCACCACGGTCCGCGACTACGTCCAGGACAACGCCGCCCGCGTCTCGTTCCCGCTGTACGAGAACCTGGACGTGCTCTGTTCCTGGATCGAGCGGGACCCGCAGGCGTGGGCCTGGCTCATGAACAGGAACTGACGAAGCCCCGGTACGCGCAGACACGCAAAGGGCGGGAGACGCGGTCTGCGTCTCCCGCCCTCGGGGTTTTCTTACCGCTCGCGGGCGGTCAGCGTTCCGGGGTGGCCTCGGTGCCGCTCGGGCCCTCGCTGCCGTAGGAGCGGCGGACCGCGTCGGCGGCCTTGTCGGTCTGGGTGTCGTACTTGTTGCCCGTACGCTCGTCGATCAGCCGTTCGGCACGCTCCACGCCCTTGTCGGCCTGGTCAGGGTGGCCCTTGGCCAGGTCCTTGGCCTTGTTCGCCAGATCCCCGAACTTGCTCATGGGAAGCCTCCTGCGGTTGGTGCGTACGTCGTTCCCGGCTACGCCTACCCGTCGATTCCCCCCTGAATCAGGGCGCTTTGAACAGGGTGGGGAAGCGGGGCGCGAGCCACGGCTTGCTGCCCCACGCGAGTACGCCGGCGCGCGCCATGGCCTGCCAGGGGCCCACGCGGCCCAGCGCGATGAGGAGGAAGGTGACCGGCGCGGTGAGGATGGTGCACTCCGAGCGCTCCGGCGGGCCGGGGAGGACCTCCACGACCCCGTCGGTGAAGGTGACCCCGAAGGTCTCGCCGCCCCGGACCCGCAGGGTGTAACGGGCCGTCAGTCCGGCCGGGGCGACCGCCACCCGCGGCATCGCCGTCTTCAGGAACGGCAGGCACAGCCCCACCCGCGTACGGTCGATCATGTGCGCCCGGCCCACCCCGCGCGCGAGATCCCAGCCGTGGCCCAGCATGTGGGTCAGGAGATACGAGGCGAGCACGTCCTTGGTCATCGGACCCAGCGGGGTCACGAGCGTGCGGGCCGGGTCGGTTCCCTCCGCCGCCGCCAGGAACGCCTCCGCCTGCTCCACGATCAGCGCGGCCAGCGGTTCCGCCCCGCGCTCCGGGAACTCGGTGAGACTACGCGCGTTGGCCGCCGCGAGGCTCTGCGGTGTGCCGTCGCCGTACGGGCGGTCCTGACCGGCCGCGAGGTCGGCCATCAGGCCGTTGGCCAGGGCCAGATGGGCGGCGGTCTCCCCTACGGTCCACTCCAGCCCCGGTACGGGGGCGGCCGGGTCCGCGCCGTCCAGCAGCGCGGCGATCGCACCGGCCGTCTCGCGTATCGCCCCGCCCAGTCCCTCCGGCAGGGAGTCCCCGTCGCTCGTCTCCACGCCGCCCGCTCTCCTCAGGTCTGGTTGATCACGCGGTACGAAACCAGACCCACCTGTTCAGGACAAGGGGCGTGGCGCACCGATCCCGCCGAGCCAGTCCTCGATGGTGAGGACATCCGCCCACTGCGGGAACATCCGCTCCACGAGCATCCGGTGCACCTCAGGATCGGTGTCGAGACAGCCGTCCGCCAGGACGGTCACGCCGAGGTCCAGGTCGACGGCGCGCCACAGGGTGGACAGCACCACGGCGCTGGTGGCGATGCCGGTGAGCACGAGGCTGTCGATGTTCCGCGCCCGGAGCACCAGATCGAGGTCGCTCCCCGAGAACGCGCTCCCCCGCCGCTTGGTGACCACGACATCCCCTGTCCGGGGCGCGATGTCGGGATGGATCTCGGTACCCGGAGCGCCCTCGGTGAACAGCCCGGCGCGCAGGACGCCGGCCATCACCTTGCTGCGCGGGCTGACCTCGGGATCGCCGGGCCGCAGCCCCATCATCACGTAGATCACGGGGATGCCGGAGCCCCGCGCGCCGTCGATCGCCCCGCGCAGCCGTGGCAGATAGCCGGAGCCGTCGTCGGCGAGGGCCACCACGTCCCGCTGGACGTCCATCACCAGGAGCGCGCTGCTCGTCATGCTCGCCGCCCTCAGCCGTCAGGAGCCAGGAGCGCCCATCCTCGCACCTACCGCGTGCCTGCGCGGTCCCAGTCGGAGACGGCTCGGGCGTGACAGCGCAACGGTGAGGCCGGCCCCCGCTCATGGGCCGGCCTCACCGCGTTCCGGGTCAGCGCCGGTAAGCAGGGCGGGGTGCTGCTCGGCTCCCTCGGCCAGGATCACGATGGAGCCCGGGGGGGGTCGAAACAGCCGGCATCCGCGCCGCTGGCGGTGGTTCAGCTCTGAGGCAGGTCGTGGCGGCGACCGGGACGACACCCGGAGATTCCGTCGAACAGACCCCGCCTGGCGCTGACTTGACGGGTGGCGGCGATTCGGCGCAGGACATCGTCGCGAGATGCCGGGTGGGGCGCGCTCGTCGGATCGTCCTCGTCTGGCGTGGTCAACAGGGCCCCCTGTCGGTCTCGGTACGGCGGGGCCCCGCCCAGGCCGTCGGCAGCCTGGGCGGGAGCAGCTCCGTCCGGGGTCAGCTCTTGGGCATCAGGACGGTGTCGATGATGTACACGTTGGCGTTGGCGGTCTTGACGTTGCCGCAGACGACCTTGGCGGAGTCGTTGACGGTGTACGACTCACCCGAGCCCGAGGTCATGACCTTCGACTTCTCCAGGGTGTCGAAGGAGCCGTTCTCCAGGTCCTTCGGCGCGAGCTTCTTGCCGACGACGTGGTACGTCAGGATCTTGGTGAGCTGGGCCTTGTCGTTGAGGACCTTGTCCAGGGTGGCCTTCGGGATCTTGTTGAAGGCGTCGTTGGTCGGCGCGAACACCGTGATGTTCTGCGCGTTGTTGAGCGTGTCCACCAGACCGGCCTTCTTCACGGCGGTGACCAGCGTGGACAGCGCCGGGTTGTTCGAGGCGGCGGTGGCGACCGGGTCCTTGGCCATGCCGTCGAAGGAACCGGCGCCGTTCTTCGGCACCGACGAACAGGCCGGGCCGAACGGCTGGTCCATGCCGCTCATGCCCTCGCTACTCTCCGGGGCCGACGCGGACGCCGACGGCTTGGAGTCGGACTTGACCGAGTCGCTGTCGCTGTCGCTGCCGGAGCAGGCGCTCAGCGCCAGGGGCAGCATGACGGCGGCCGAGACGAGACCGGCGGTGCGGCGGATGCGAGCGTTCATCGGGTTTCTCCTGTTGTGGAAGGGCAGCAACGGGCTGCGAGGTGGGGGGTGTTGGTCAGGGTGTGTCGGTCAGGGGGCGGGGAGCCGGGCCGGGCTCACTCCGCGGTCACGACGACGGAGTGCCAGCCACTCGCGCCGTCCGGGATGGTCCGGGCACGCTTCTCCGTCTGCACGCTTCCGGTGCGGTCGGTGGCGCGCACGGTGAGGGTGTGGGACCCCTTGGTGGCCTGCCAGGGGAAGGACCACTGGCGCCAGGTGTCACGGGTGTCCTCGGAAGCGAGGTGCGCCTCCTGCCACGGCCCGTCGTCCACTCGGACCTCGACCTTGTCGATGCCCCGGCGCTGGGCCCACGCGACACCGGCCACCATCACGGTCCCGGCTTTGGGCCGGGCGAACGGCTTGGGCGTGTCGATCCGGGACTGCGTCTTGACCGGCGCCTTCCGCGCCCAGCCACGCTTGACCCAGTACGGGTCGTAGGAGTCGAACGTGGTGAGTTCGATGTCCTGAATCCACTTGCAGGCGGAGACGTACCCGTACAGACCCGGAACGAGCATGCGGACCGGGAAGCCGTGCTCGAAGGGCAGCGGTTCGCCGTTCATGCCGACGGCGAGCATGGCGTCCCGACCGTCCATGATGTCCTCGACGGGCGTCCCGATGGTCATGCCGTCCACCGAGCGGGCCACCAACTGGTCGGCGGGGCCGCCGTGCGAGGGAGGCTTGACCCCGCATTCGGCGAGCAGGTCGGCCAGGCGGACGCCTATCCAGCGGGCGTTGCCCACGTACGGGCCGCCGACCTCGTTCGAGACGCAGGTCAGGGTGATGTCGCGCTCGATCAGCCGCCTGCGCAGCAGGTCGTCGAAGGTGAAGGTGGCAGGCCGGGTCACGCCCTCGCCGTGGACGCGGAGTTGCCAGGCGGTGGCGTCCACCTTGGGGACCACCAGGGCGGTGTCGACTCGGTAGAAGCTCTTGTTGGGCGTGACGTACGGGCTGACTCCGTCGACCCGCAGGGCCGTCCGCGCGGGTATGGGCTGCGCGGGCGAGCCGGGACTGGGCAGTACGACCTGCTTGCGGGAGGCGGCGGCGTCCCCCGCCCGGTTGCCGCTCAGCGTCCGGCCGACTCCGCCCACCACGGCGGACGCCGCCGCCGCGGAGGTGGCCGCGATGACGAAGCCCCGCCGGTCCCAGATGCCGGACTCCACGGCGGTGATCCGCGGTACGGGGGTGGTGAGGCGTCCGGCGAGGAAGTACAGGAGGAGCGCTCCGGCGACGGCCCCGGTCAGGGACGGCAGCGTGTCCGTGAAGCCCCGGAAGTCGGGGCGGGAGAGGGCGGCCGTCGCGCCGATGACGCCGAACAGGAGGACACCGGCCGCGCCGAGGACCCGGCGGCGTACCGCCAGTGCGCCGAGTGCCAGGGCGAGAAGGGCGAGGACGACGAGGATGCCGAGCTGGAGCACCAGCTTGTCGTTGGTGCCGAAGTTGCGGATCGCCCAGTCCTTGACCGCCGCCGGGGTCTGGTCGATGGAGGCCCCGCCGACCACGACGACCGGACCGGCCTGCGGCCGCACCCCGGCGGCCGCCAGCTCGGCCACCGCCAGCGCGGCGAACCCGGCGAGCACGCCGCTCAGGGCCCCCAGTGCCGTCCGCACCGGACCCGGTGCTGTCCTTGGGTCGTTCTGTTCCTCGCTCACGCGGGGAATCCGGGGCCGGGAAGGGGGCCGGATTGGTGACTTCCTCAGTTCGGATGAAGACGCATCTCACACCAATCCGGCGGGCGTTCGGCGACGGATCATCTGGTCGCGACGGAGCGGGTAGGGCCGCGACGGCGTGCGCGAACAGTCAGCCGGAGATGAGGACCTCCTCGGGTCGCCGGTGGTCCCAGGGGACCGGATGACCTGGCGGGGCGCGGTCGAACCCTGAAGCGGCGGCCCCGTCGGACCCGGCGTGCTACCGGCCCGACGCCCCCACGACCTGCCCGAACATCTCCTCCATCGACGCCTGCGCGGGCCGGTACCGCACCCCCAGCGCACGGCGGCTCTTCGTGGTGTCCACGCGGAGGTCGTGGCCGATGTTGCGCCGCAGGTATCCGCGTTCGAGTCCCGCCGCCGGTGCGAGGGCGACCGCCACGGGCTTGGGGAGCTCGCGGCGTGGCAGGGGGTACGAGCCGTAGGCCGGGAGGAGGCGGCGGGCGAGGTCGACGATGTCGGTGGACTCGGCCGCCAGGAGGTGGCGGCCCTCGGCGTCGGGCAGGAAGGCGGCGGCCAGGTGGGCGTAGGCGACCTCGCGCACGTCCACCACGGTCAGTGCGATGCGCGGGGCGCCCAGCCGCATCCGGCCGCTCGCCATCTGCCGGGCGACGGTGAAACTCTCGCTGGTCGGCGCGGAGTTGAGGGCGGGGCCGATGACCAGGCCGGGGTTGACGGTGACCAGACGCCAGCGGTTCTGCTCCTGCGCGATCCGCCACGCCTCCAGCTCCGCCAGCGTCTTGGAGTAGCTGTAGGGCTCGCGGGTCAGGGAGGAGGTCGTGTTCCAGCTCTCCTCGGTGACGGTCCGGCCGGGGTACGTGAGGATGTCCTCCGCGTCCCCGATCATCGCGGCTACCGAGCTGGTCAGCACCACCCGTTCGACGGAGCCGGCCTCGCCGGCGGTGCGCAGCACGTTGCGCGTGCCCTGCACCGCCGGGTCGACGAGGTCCCGCTGGGGGTCCCCTACGGAGCGGACGAACGGGGAGGCGGTGTGGAGCACGATCCGGCATCCCCGCATGGCCTCCGCGTACGAGCCGTCGCGCAGCAGGTCGGAGGCGAACAGGCGCAGCGTTCCGGGCGAGGCGTCGGCGGCGTCCCGGAGGTGCCGGACCTTCTTGCCGTCGCCCGGGGCGCGGACGGCGGCGTGCACGGTGACCCCCGCGTCGAGCAGGGCCTGCACGATCCAGCCGGCTACATAGCCCGTGGCACCGGTGACCAGGACCGGGCCGCTCGTGTCGACGGGCAGGGCACCGAGATCGACGTGGGTGTCCATGGCGTACTCCCTCGTACTACTCGTTCTACTCGTTGACCAGCAGGATCTTGCCGACGTGGCCGCCGGCCTCCATCAGCCGGTGTGCCTCGGCGGCCTGGGACATGGGCAGGCGCTGGTCGATGACGAGTCCCACGGCGCCGCTCTCGATCATCGGCCAGACCTCGTCCCGCACCTGGGCGACGATCTCCGCCTTCTGCTCCTTGGACCGGGTGCGCAGGGTCGTGCCGTGCACGGACGCCCGCTTGAAGACCAGCTCGGCCAGGTTGAGGCCGGCCTCCAGGCCGTCCTGGAGGCCGATGACCACCAGGCGTCCGTCGGGGGCGAGGGAGCGCACATTGCGTTCGAGGTAGCTGCCGCCGACGACGTCCAGGATCACGTCGTAGGGACCGTGCTCGGTGAAGTCCTCGGTGCGGTAGTCGATCGTGACGTCGGCGCCCAACTCCCGTGCGCGGGCGGCCTTCTCGAGGCCGCCCGCGGTGGTGACGACCCGGGCGCCCAGCGCCTTGGCGATCTGGATGGCGAAGGTTCCGACGCCGCCGGCCCCGCCGTGCACGAGGAGGGTCTCGCCCTTCTTGAGGTGGGCGGTCATGACGAGGTTGGACCATACGGTCGCCACCGCCTCGGGCAGCGCCGCCGCCTCGACCAGGCCGATGCCCTTGGGTACGGGGAGCAGTTGGCCGGCGGGGACGGCGACCTTCTGCGCGTAGCCGCCGCCCGTGAGCAGCGCGCAGACCTCGTCGCCCACCTGCCAGTCGGTCACACCCTCGCCGAGGGCGCTGACGCGACCCGAGACCTCCAGGCCGGGGTACGGCGAGGTGCCCGGCTGGAGGGGGTAGAGGCCGTAACGCTGCATGACGTCCGCCCGGTTGAGGGCGCTGGCGACGACGTCGATGACGACTTCACCGGCTGCGGGCGCCGGGTCCTCGACGTCCACCCACTCCAGGACCTCGGGGCCGCCGGGTTCCTTGATCGACACTGCCTTCATGACGCTCCGTTCATAGGACTGCGGGCTCTCCCGCTCGCATGTTTACAGCACACACATTAGGCGGCGGGTGTGTGCACTGTCAACATGACCTGGTTCCTAGCGGGCCGCCGACGCGTCGAACAGCGCCCGGACGGCCGCGCGGACCTGGGCGTCCACCACCTCCGGCGTGGAGGAGTCGAGCTTGCCGTCCAGATGCAGGAAGGCCAGGCCGTGGACGAGTGCCCACACCGTGGTCGCCAACGCGTCGGGGTCGGCGCCGGGGAAGACGGCGTGCACGATGCCGCGGACATACCCGGAGATGGCGGCGGTCGCCGCGACCCGCTCCTCGCTGTCCGGGTCGCACGGCTCGGCGAACATCACCCGGAACATCGCGGGCCGGTCCAGCGCGAACCGCACGTACGCGACCGCGACCGAGGCAAGTTCGTCCGGGGTGCGGGGGTCGGGATGGGCGGCGGCCAGGTGTGTGGCGAGTTCGCGGTACCCCTCGGCGGCCACCGCGGAGACCAGGGCGTCGCGGTCCGCGTAGTGGCGGTAGGGGGCGGTGGCCGACACGCCCGCCCGCCGCGCCACCGCGCGCAGCGACAGCCCGGCACTGCCGTCCTCCTCCAGCAGCTCCCGCGCGGCACGCAGGCAGGCCGCGCGCAGATCGCCGTGGTGATACGAGCTGCTCGCTTGCGGCATAGGTCACACTCCTTGAAGTTTACGGCGCTTACATTCCTGACTTAATGTGAACGCTGTACACATTGTAAGCGATGGAGATCGAGAGGGGAAAGCAGGATGACCAGCGAACTGTTCGCGCCGTTGTCCCTGCGCTCCGGCCAGGTACTGCGCAACCGGATCGCCAAGGCGGCCATGGAGGAGAACATGGCGGCCGACGGGCAGTTGCCCGGAGCCGAGCTGTTCGGGCTGTACCGGCGCTGGGCCGAGGGCGGCGCCGGACTGCTGATCACGGGCAACGTCATGGTCCACGCCGAGGCGCTGACCGGTCCGGCCGGTGTCGTCCTCGACGAGGCCGCGCCGCTGGAGCCGTTCACCGAGTGGGCCAAGGCCGGAAAGGCGGGCGGCGGGGCGATCTGGATGCAGATCAACCACCCCGGCCGCCAGATCGGCGCCGACATGCCAGGCGTGGTGTGGGGCCCGTCCGCGGTCGGCGTCGACCTCGGCAAGCACAGCAGCCGCTTCGGCCGCCCGGTCGCCATGACCGCCCGGCAGATCGAGGAGACGGTCACCCGGTACGCGGTGACCGCCCAGCGCGCCGAGCGGGCGGGCTTCGACGGGGTGGAGGTGCACGCGGCGCACGGCTATCTGCTCTCGCAGTTCCTCTCCCCCCTGGTCAACAAGCGCACCGACCAGTGGGGCGGCTCGCTGGAGAACCGGGCCCGGATGCTGCTGGACGTGGTCCGTGCCGTACGGGCCGCCGTGTCGCCCTCCTTCGCGGTCGCGGTGAAGCTCAACTCGGCCGACTTCCAGCGCGGCGGCTTCGACGCGAACGACGCGCGCCAGGTGATCGAGATGCTCGCACCGCTCGGGGTCGACCTGGTCGAGCTGTCCGGCGGCAGCTACGAGAGCCCGGCGATGTCCGGCCGCGCGGCCGACGCGCGCACCCAGGCGCGCGAGGCGTACTTCCTGGACCTGGCGAAGGACCTGGTCGGGTCCAGCCCGGTGCCGCTGATGCTGACCGGTGGCATCACCCGGCGCGAGACCGCCGAGCGCGTCCTCGACAGCGGGGTGGCGGTCATCGGGATGGGCACCGCCCTCGCCGTCACCCCGGACCTGCCGGAGCGCTGGCGCGCCGGCGGCGAGGCCGAGCGGCAGCTCCGGCCGGTGACCTGGGCGGACAAGGCGCTCGCCTCGGCGGCGAGCATGGCGCAGGTCCGGCACCAGATGCGCCGGATAGCCCGCGGCAGCCGCCCCACGCCGAACACCCACCCGGCGGTCGCCCTCGTCGCCGAGCGGCGCAAGCAGCGCCGGGCGCTGCGCCGCTACCGCGCCTGGCTGGGCACCACGCGGGGCGCCGCGTAGCGCGCACCGACAAGGCGGGGCGGCTCCGGTCGGAGCCGCCCCGCCTTGTCGTCGGTTCAGCGGGAGCCGACCGCCTTCAGCACCTTCAGCGCGCCGGTCAGCAGGGCCGCCCAGGTCTCGGGCGGGATGCTCTTCGGCGGGGTGAAGCCCTGGACGCGCTGGTGGGCGACGTTCTGGGCCTCGGTGTACTTGAGGATGCCCTCGGCGCCGTGGCGCCGGCCGAGACCGGAGTCGCCCATGCCGCCCATCGGCGCGTCGACGCTGCCCCACGCGGCGGCGAACGCCTCGTTGACGTTGACGGTGCCCGCGTGCAGCCGGGCCGCGACGGCGCGACCGCGCGCACCGCTGCGGGACCACACGCTGGCGTTGAGGCCGTACGGCGTGGCGTTGGCCCGCGCGACGGCCTCGCTGTCGTCGCGCACGGGATAGATGGACACGACGGGGCCGAACGTCTCGTGGTCGTACAGCGTCATGTCCGGGGTGACGCCGGCGAGGATGGTCGGCTCGTAGAACAGCGGGCCCAGGTCCGGGCGCGCCCTGCCGCCCGCGAGGACCTTCGCCCCCTTGGCCACGGCGTCGTCGACGTGCTCGGTGACGGTCTTGAGCTGGGCGGGCGTGGTGAGGCTGCCGACATCGCAACTGAAGTCGTACGCGCCGCCGACCTTGAGCCGCTCGGCGCGGGCGACGAACGCCTCCACGAACCGGTCGTGGACCGAATCCGCCACGTAGAGACGCTCGATGGAGACGCAGAGCTGGCCGGCCGAGGGGAAGCAGGCGGCGACGGCGCCGTCGGCGGCCTTCTCGATGTCGGCGTCGTCCAGCACCAGCATGGCGTTCTTGCCGCCGAGTTCGAGGGAGGCGCCGATGAGCCGCTCCCCCGCGTCCCGCGCGATCTTCCGGCCGCTGGCGGTGGAGCCGGTGAACATCATGTAGTCGGCGTTGTCCATCAGCGCCCCGCCGATGGAACTGCCTCGCCCGATCACCATCTGCCAGACGCCGGAGGGCAGTCCGGCCTCCCGCATCAGCTCCAGCGACCACAGGGCGGTGAGCGCGGTCTGGGTGTCGGGCTTCTGGACGACCGCGTTGCCGGCCATCAGTGCCGCGATGGCGTCGCTGGCGGCCATGCTCAGCGGGTAGTTCCAGGGCGAGACGACCGCGACGACGCCCTTGGGGTGGCGCAGTTCGGTGGTGTGGGTGAGCAGCGGGATCGCGCCCCGGCGGCGCTTGGGCGCGAGGTACCGGGCGCCGTTGCGGGCGTAGTAGCGGGACACGATGGCGATGTCCACGACTTCGAGGAACGCGTCCCGGCGGGTCTTGCCGTTCTCGGCCTGCATGAGGTCCAGCGCCTCGTCCTGGCGGGCGAGGACGAGGTCGTGGAAGCGGAGCAGGATCTGCTTGCGGCGGCTCAACGGCGTGGCGGCCCAGGCGCGTTGGGCGATCCGGGCCCGCGCGAAGGCGTCCTCGACGGCGGCGGGCGTGGAGACCGGGAGGTCGGCAAGAGGCGCGCCGGTGTAGGGGGCGGTGGTGGTCACGCGTACGGCGTCGGGTGCCGCGCTGACGTGTGCCGCCAGCCGCTCGATCCGGGCCGGCGTCAGGGAGGCGGGCAGCGGGGCATGGGTTGCGTGGGCGGTGGTGGCTTGGGCGGTGGCCATGGCGGGGTTCCTCTCCTACCGGCTGCGGACCGAGGTCGGGACCGGCATGTGCAGGGCGAGCTGCCCCTCGGTCACGACGTCGAACTGGATGGTCCGGATCGGCTTGAGGGAGCGCAGGTCGTCGGCCATCCGCCCCTCGCCCACCGTGAGCTGGAGGTCGCGCGGGACGAGCGCGGTACCGGCCGAGAGCACGTTGGTCTGGCTGAGGGTCGAGTGCCAGGCGCCGTCGATCGAGGTGTACGAGGTCAGCGACGCGACCCGCTTGCCGCTCGGGAAGCTGTTCTGGGCGGGGGTGGGCGCGGAGAGCGCGAGGTCGACCCCGCCCGCGTCGTTGGCCACCCGCGCGGTGGTGCGGTGGGCGTCGATGTCGACGTCCAGGCCGGTCACCCACTTGGGGAAGCCGTAGCCGTCGTGGCCGCGGACCTGGGCGATCTCGGTGCTGACCGGCAGGGAGAGCACGTAGGAGTCGAGGTGCTCGTTCTTGAGCGCGGCGACGAGGTCGAAGAAGCCGAGCTTGCCGTGACGGGCGGGCTTCACCGCGATGCCGACGGCCGCCTCGGTGTAGAAGTCGATGTCGCACACGTCGTACCGGAAGAACATCGCGGACACCAGGCCGAGGCCGGGCGCGACCTCCAGCGGGGCCAGCTCGCGGGGCAGCCGGGAGCGGATGGCGCGGGTGGGCGCGAGCATCGTGAGCCGGGCGGTGGAGATGCGGTAGTAGAAGTTCGGGGTGAGGGTCTCGCCGATGGGCGAGTCGACCTTGGTCTTGGGCAGCTTCCGGAAGAAGTCGACGCCGCTGACGCGGGGGTCGCGGGCGACCGCGTCCAGGTCGGTGTCCATCCGGTACCGGTCGTACAGGCCCCCCTTGGGGACGCTGACCGAGCGGCCGCCGAGGTCGACCTTGACGGCCTCGGGCTGGGGCTGGGACGAGGGCATGATGCGGCTCCTGGCTCACATGTTGACGGTGATTACATCAGCGTAGCCACCGATGTAAGCACCGTCAACACGTCGCGCTCCCGCCCTGTTCAGTCGTCCGGGTGCAGCGCCGATCCCAGGAAGTCGATGGCGATCTTGCGGGCGATGTTCGCCGCCCTGGTGTCGCGCAGGCTGTCCAGGAGCAGGAAGTCGTGGACCATGCCGGCGACCCGGACGGAGGTGACGTCGTTGCCCGCCTCGCGGAGCTTGTTGGCGTACTCCTCGCCCTCGTCGCGCAGCACGTCCGCCTCGTCGGTGATGACCAGCGTGGGCGGCAGGCCCTTCAGCTCGTCGAGGGACGCCTGGAGCGGGGCGGCGTACTTCTCGGAGCGCTGGGACGGGTCCGAGGTGTAGGCGTCCCAGAACCACTTCATGCCGTCGCGGGTGAGGTAGTAGCCCTCGGCGAACTGCTCGTAGGACGGCGTGTCGAAGCCTGCGTCGGCCACGGGGTACAGCAGGCACTGGGCCTTGAGGTCGATGCCGCCGCGGTCCTTGTTCATCAGCGCGAACACCGCCGACATGCAGCCGCCGACGGACTCGCCGGTGACGGCGATGCTGGAGGTGTCCAGGCCGTGCTCCGCGCCGTGTTCGAGGACCCACTGGCCCACCGCGTAGTTCTGCTCCACCTGAGTGGGGTACTTCGCCTCCGGCGCCCGGTCGTAGACCGGGAAGACGCCCGCCGCGCCCGCGCCGACGGTCAGTTCACGGAAGAGGCGGTCGTGGGTCTTGTCGTCGCCGAAGACCCAGCCCGCGCCGTGGATGTAGATCAGCACCGGCAGCGGGCCGGTCACGCCCTTGGGGCGGATGATGCGGGTGCGGACGGTGCCCCACTCGCCCGCGTCCACGTCCACCCACTCCTCGTCGACCTCGGGACGGGGCACGCTGGTGTCGCTCTGCAGGTCGGCGAGGATGGCCCGGCCCTGTTCCGGCGGGACCTCGTAGATGCGGGGGTGCGGATCGGTCGCCTCGGCCAGCTCCTTGGCGGCGGGTTCGAGGTACGGGGTGACGGGCGGCGGGATTTCGGACATGGTCACTCCTTGCGCTGTTCCCTGGACCGGGCACACGAGCACCCGTCCCGCGGCCGATCCGGCCGCGTGGTGGTGACGGCTACCCCGAGTCGGAGATCACCCACACATGCGGTTTCCCCTTGTCCATGTTTGGGGGGCCGGGGGTGGAGCGCAACCGGCGCCGGGGGGCATGGGGCGGTCGGGTGGGGGCGGCTCGGCGGTTCGGGTTTGCCCGGGCCAGGCGTGCGGGATGCCCACGAACCCCTGGACCTCTCGGACGACGGCGGGCGTCCGATCGCTCGCCATGGAGCGCAACCGGCCACCGGGGGGCGGGTGGCCCGGCCGGGCGGAGGCGCGGGCCAGTCGGGCGGGGCGGGCGTTCGGCTCAGTAGCGCGGATCGCTCGTGCAGTCGGGCGGGATGCCCACAGGCCGTAGACCTCGCCGACGAGATCGGCGGGCGCCCGGTCGCCATCCATGGACCTCAACCGGCCGGCGGGGGCGGCGCGCGGGCCGGTCGAGCGGGGCGCGCAGGCCGGTCGCACGGGGTGCGCAGGCCGGGCGGGCGGGACGCTCGGCTTACCAGTGCGGGTTGCTCGGGGCAGTCGGGCAGGCTGCTCCGCTCAGCCGACGGAATGCCCGGCTGAGGCGTGTGGGATGCCCGGCTGAGGCGTGTGGGATGCCCGGCTGAGGCGTGCGGGATGCCCATGCTCAGGCGTGTGGGATGCCCGGCTGGGGCGTGCGGGATGCCCATGCTCAGGCGTGTGGGATGCCCGGCTGGGGCGTGCGGGATGCCCATGCTCAGGAGTCCGGGATGCCCGGCTGGGGCGTGCGGGATGCCCATGCTCAGGAGTCCGGGATGCCCGGCTGGGGCGTGTGGGACGCCCATGCTCAGGCGTGTGGGATGCCCATGCTCAGGCGTCCGGGATGGCCACGAAGCCGAAGACCTCGGTGACGAGGGTGGCGAGCGGTCGGCCGTCCTCGGTGTCGGCCCAGTTCTCCAGGGCGACGTCGAAGCAGGCCAGGGCGGTGTTGAGCATGGTCTGTGCCTTCAGGTGGGCGACCGGGCCGCCGGGCTGAAGGCGCGCGGCGAGTTCGGGCACGAGCAGCCCGCTCCACGCGAGGTGCCTCTCCAGGTAGCGGGCGCGCAGGGCCGGGGTGTGGCAGATGACGCGGGTCGCCCGCTTCCAGCGCCCGGCGTCGGCGTCCATCTGCTCGGCCGCGACGACGAAGGTGGCGCGCAGGGCGTCCCAGGGAGTGTGCCCGGCGAGATGGCGGCACAGCTCGTCGCGGACCTCCTCGGCGGTGGGGACCCGGTCCCCGAAGACCACGTCCTCCTTGTTGCCGAAGTAGCGGAAGAAGCTGCGCGGGGAGATGCCGGCCGCCCGCGCGATGTCGGCGACGGTCACCTGGTCGAAGCCGGACGCGTCGAACAGCTCCAGGGCCGTGTCGGACAGGGCCTCCGTGACGAGCCGGCGAGTCCGCAGTCGCAGCCCGGGCGTGGTGCTGTTCTCCCTCATACCGAGAGGTTACCAGTGCCACTCCTGGCACACTGTGCCAGAAATGACGTACGGTGCTATGTAGTGCCGACAGAAGGAGCAACTGCCATGACCAAGGTCCTCTTCGTCGTGTCCGCGGCCGATCACTGGACGCTGAACGACGGAACCAAGCACCCCTCGGGCTACTGGGGCGAGGAACTGGCGATGCCGCACAAGATCTTCAGCGAGGCCGGCTGGGAGATCACCATCGCCACACCGGGCGGCAAGCCCCCGACGCTGGACCGCCTGAGCATGTCCCGCACGGCCGGCCTGCCCGGCAAGCTCCGCGAGGTCGGCCACTATCTGGACTCGATCCAGGCCGAGTTGGACAGCCCGCTGCCGCTGGACGAGGTGCACCCGGCCGAGTACGACCTGGTCTTCTACCCCGGCGGGCACGGCCCGATGGAGGACCTGGCCTACGACGAGGTCTCGGGTGAGCTGCTCACCCGCGTACTCCACTCCGGCAAGCCGCTGGCCCTGCTGTGCCACGCCCCGGCCGCGACCCTGGCCGCCCGCAACGCGGACGGCTCGTGGCCGTTCGCCGGGTACCGGATGACGGGCCTGTCCAACACCGAGGAGAAGCTCAACAGCTTCGGCCGCAAGGCCCCCTGGCTGCTGGAGGACCGTCTGCGCGAGATGGGCGCGGACTACACCAAGGCCCGCCTGCCCCTGCTGCCGTACGTGGTGGTCGACCGCAACCTCTACACCGGCCAGAACCCGGTCTCCTCCGAACGGCTGGCCAAGCGCCTGGTCTCCGACCTGGGCGGGAGCTGACCGAGGTGAACAGCCGCATCCTTCTCCTGGGCGCCACCGGCTACACGGGCGGTCTCGTCCTGCGAGCCCTCCTGCACCGGGGCACCCGCCCGGTCCTGGCGGGCCGCAACGCCGCCGCCCTCACAGCCCTCGCCGAACGCCACGGCGACCTCGACCACGTGGTGGTGGACGCCTCCCAACCCACGTCACTCAAGCGGCACTTGAAGCAGGGCGACGTACTCGTCACCACCGTCGGCCCCTTCGAACGCCTCGGGTACCCCGTCGCCGAGGCCGCTGCCGAGGCGGGCGCCCACTACGTCGACTCCACCGGCGAGGTCGGCTTCGTCCGTGCGGTGCGCGACCGGTACGACGAGCGCGCCCGCGAGACCGGCGCCGTCATGCTCCCGGCCTTCGGCTACGACTACGTCCCCGGCATCCTCGCCGGAACCCTCGCCGCCCACCGCGCCGGTGCAGCCGTACGCGCCCTGGACATCGGCTATTTCGCCACCGGCCCCCTCTGGCGCGGCATCAGCCAGGGCACCCGCACGACCATGCGCGACGGCCTCACGCTCCCGTCCCCCGCCTGGCGCGACCACCACCTCGTGGACGAACGCACCGCGTCCCGCGTCCGGGACTTCGACATGGACGGCCACCGGAAGTCCGCCTTCCTGGTCTCCGGCACCGAAGTCCTGTTCCTGCCCTCGGAGTTCCCGTCCCTGACAGACGTCGCCGTGTACAACGGCTGGTTCCCGGCCCTGAGCCGCCCCCTCACCCTGATCTCCTCGGCGGTGAACACCCTGACCCGCCTCCCCGGCGGCCACCGCCTGGCGGACGCCCTCACGTTCCCCATGACCCTGGGCCCGGCGGGCGGCCCGGACGCGGCAGAACGCGCCCGCACCCGCTCGTACGTCGTGGCCGTCGCGTCGACCGGCAGCGCGCCCCTGGCCGAGGTCCACTTGGAGGGACCCAGCGCGTACAGCCTCACCGGAGAGCTGATGGCTTGGGCCGCGGAGTCGCTCGTCGGGCGGTCCGGGGGTACGGCCGGCGTGGTGGGGCCGGTGGAGGCTTTCGGGCTGGAGGCGCTTCAGACGGCGTGTGCGGAGATGGGGCTGGCGGTCGTTCAAGGGGCGTAAGCCTTCGCCGAACCCCGAGCCGTGGCACCACGCGGACGCTGCACCGCTTCCGGCACCGCTGCCTCGTCGTACCGCCGCACCACCAGCTCCGCCACCGACGGGTGCGTGCCCAGGGGTGCCGATGTCCAGCGGGCCTCGGTCTGGGTCAGGGTGTGGGCGAAGTGGCCCGGCGCCAGGAGGTGGGTGGCGAGGGATACGTCCCGGTGGCCTGCCCTGTGCCAGGCGGCGATCGCTTCGGCGGGCGTGGGGCCCGCTCCGGAGGCGAAGGACGGTGTCACCGGGGCGTTCAGGCGGGCGGACAGGAGGCGGGCCGACTCGGCTGTGTCCGCTCGGGCGCGGGGGTCGGAGGAGCCGGTGGCGGCGAGGACGACGGGGGACGCGTCCCGTGGGCGGCCCGCTTCGGTCAGGCGGGATGCCAGGGCCTCGGCGAGGAGGGGGGCCGGGCCGAGGGCCGGGGTGACCCGTACCGTGCCCACGGCCTCGGCGAGGAGGTCCGGGATGTCGGCGCGTACGTGGTAGCCGCTGGCCAGGAGGAGGGGTACGGCGATCACCGGGCCGGGGAGCGAGGCCAGCGCCTGGGGCACCGAGGGTTCCACCAGGCCCAGCCAGGCCGGCTCGACCCGTAGACCGGGGCGCAGCCGGCGGACCTTCTCCAGCAGGGCGCGTACCGTGCGGACGCCCTCCGGGTCGCGGGTGCCGTGGGCGACGGCCAGCAGCGTGGCGTTCACCGGGTGCCTCCGTCGGGCTCCGTCGCCAGGCGGTAGCCGCGCTTGGGCACCGTGCGGATCAGGCTCGCGTAGGGGCCGAGGGCTGCTCGCAGCCGCGTCACCGCGGCCTCCACGGCGTGCTCGTCCGCGCCCCGGCCCGGCCAGAGGCGGCGCAGCAGTTCGGGGCGGCCGACCACCCAGCCGGGGCGTTCGGCGAGGGCCCGGAGGACCCGTGCCGAGCCCGGCGTCAGCCATACCGCTTCGGCCGGGGTGTCGTCGCCGAGAAGGAGTGCGTTGCCCTGGAGGACCAGCGTCCGGTCGCCGGCCGGGACCAGGTGGCGGTCGCGGTCGGGGAGCGTGGCGGTGAGCAGGTGGACCATCGCTCCCAGTCTCCCTCGCCCGGGCCACACCGGCCCGGCGCCCACCTCCAGCAGCGGTCGGGCGCACACCGCGCCGACGCACAGGGGGAGCACGTCCGTACGCAGCCGTTCGAGGACCGTCTCGTACGTGCCCGCCGCCTCCGCGTGCTCCAGGAAGGAGGTGATGGCCGGCGCGGAAGTGAACAGCAGGGCGTGCACGTCGCCGCGCGCCGTCGCCTCGGCCAGCCGTCGCACCGGCTCGGGGTCCTGGGGCGGCGCCCACCGGTACACCGGGACCTCCACCACCTCCGCGCCCCGCTCCCGCAGTGCCGAGGTCAGCCCCGGCAGCGGCGCCCCGTGCTCCTGCACCGCGACCCGCCGTCCCCGCAGATCCCGCGCGAGCAGCCAGGTGCGCAGTTCGTCCACCGCCTCCGAGGCGGGCGAGTACGTCTCGGTGGTGCCGCAGGCCCGTACCGCGCCCGTCGCCTTCGGGCCGCGCGAGAGCACCTCCGCCTCGCGGCAGGCAGCGGTGAGGGCGGCGCCGTACCCCCAGCCCTCGGCGGCGCTCATCCAGCCGCGCCAGCCGACGCCGGTGGTGGCCACCACGTAGTCCAGCGGGGCGGCGAGGCACCGCTCGGTGGCCGCCCGCAGTGCCGCGTCGTCCTCCAGCGGCACGATGCGCAGCGCGGGCGCCTCCATCACCCGCGCCCCGCGCCGCCGCAACAGCGCCGTCAGTTCCTCACGCCTGCGTGCCGCCGTGACACCCACCGTGAATCCGGTGAGTTCGGCGGCCGTCTCCCTGGTACCGGCCTTCATGCCCCGAGGCTGCGGGGGCGCGATGTCGCGGCCGTTGCCCGCCTGTCACGTCGCGGTTACCGCAACGGGCCTGCGTGTTACGGAAGATGTCCTCCCGCGCACACCGCTCCGGCGGGCCTGTGCGCGTCCCGTTCCGCACGGGCAACGCGGCTGAGCTTCGGCGGAAACGGCGGGAGGCCAGCCTCGTTGCCATGACCGACACCCACTGCCCCTACTGCGCCCTCCAGTGCGGCATGCGCCTCGGCCCGAGCCCCGCCGGAGGGGTTCCCGAGGTCACCGGGCGCGACGAATTCCCGGTGAACCGGGGTGCCTTGTGCGGGAAGGGACAGTCCTCGGCCGCGCTGCTGGCGCCCGGCGTACGACTGACCGCGCCCCTGGTCCGGGACGCGGACGGGCTGCGCGAGGCGTCGTGGGAGGAGGCGCTGGACCGGGTCGCCGGGGCGATGAGGGCCACTGCAAAGGCTCAAGGGCCGGACGCGGTGGGGGTGTTCGGCGGTGGCGGCCTGACCAACGAAAAGGCGTACCTGCTGGGCAAGTTCGCCCGGGTCGCGCTGCGCACCCGCTCGATCGACTACAACGGCCGCTTCTGCATGTCCTCCGCAGCCGCCGCCTCCCGCGCCGCCTTCGGCCTGGACCGGGGTCTGCCCTTCCCGCTCGCGGACGTGGCCCGCACCGGCTGTGTGATCCTGGTCGGCGCCAACCCGGCCGAGACGATGCCGCCCGCCGTGCGCCACCTGCGTGAGCTGCGGGAGAACGGCGGCACTCTGATCGTCGTCGACCCGCGCCGCACCCGCACCGCCGAACTGGCCGACCTCCACCTCCAGCCCGTCCCCGGCACCGACCTGGCCCTGGCGCTCGGGCTGCTGCATCTGGCCATAGCCGAAGGGCAGTTGGACGAGGAGTTCATCGCGGCCCGTACGACCGGCTGGGCCGATGCCCGCGCCGCCGCGATGGCTCACTGGCCGGAACGGGTGGAGGCCCTGACCGGCGTTCCCGTGCCCCGACTCCGGCAAGCCGTCGCTCTGTTCACCCGCACCCCGCACGCCATGGTGCTCACCGCGCGCGGGCCAGAGCAGCAGAGCAAGGGCACCGCGACCGTCGGCGCCTGGATCGACCTGTGCCTGGCCACCGGCCGGGCCGGACGCCCGCTGAGCGGATACGGGTGCCTCACCGGGCAGGGCAACGGCCAGGGCGGCCGCGAGCACGGGCAGAAGGCGGACCAACTCCCCGGCTACCGCTCGCTGGAGGACCCCGAGGCACGGGCGCACATCGCCGCCCTGTGGGACGTGGACCCCGACGCCCTGCCGCACTCCGGGTCGTCGGCGTACGAGCTGCTGGACTCCCTCGGCCGGCCCTGCGGGGTCCGGACGCTGCTGGTCATGGGGTCCAACCCGGTCGTCTCGGCCCCGGACGCGGCCCGCATCACGCGGCGGCTGGCCTCACTGGACCACCTAGCGGTGTGCGACGTGGTGCTGTCCGAGACCGCGCTGCTGGCCGATGTCGTCCTGCCGGTGACCCAGTGGGCCGAGGAGACCGGCACCCTCACCAACCTGGAGGGCCGCGTCCTGCTCCGCCGCGCCGCCGTCACCCCGCCGGCCGGCGTCCGCAGCGACCTCGCCGTCCTGCACGGACTGGCCCGACGCCTGGGCCACGCGACGGGGTTCCCCGAAGCCCCCGAGGAGGTCTTCGCCGAGCTGCGCCGGGCCACCGCCGGGGCGCCCGCGGACTACTCCGGGATCTCCTACGACCGCATCGCCGCCGAGGACGGGGTCTTCTGGCCCTGCCCCTCCCCTGCCCACCCCGGCACCCCGCGCCTCTTCCTCGACCGTTTCGCCCACCCCGACGGCCGCGCCCGCTTCACCGCGCCCTCGCACCGGCCCGCCGCCGAGGAACCCGACGACGCGTATCCGCTGTACCTGACCACCGGGCGCACCGTCACCCACTACCAGAGCGGCGCCCAGACCCGCCGGGTGCCGGAACTGGCCGCCGCCGCACCCGGTCCGTACGTGGAGCTGCATCCCGATCTCGCCGCTCGGCTCGACTCCCAGGAGGGTGATCTGCTCGTCGTCACCAGCCGCCGGGGCACCGTCACCGCCCCGGCCCGCCTCACCTCGGCCATCCGGCCGGACACCGTGTTCATGCCGTTCCACTGGCCCGGCGGGGGACGCGCGAACCTGCTCACCAACCCGGCGCTCGACCCGGTGTCCCGGATGCCGGAGTTCAAGGTGTGCGCGGTGCGGGTCGAGAAGGCGGTACTCCCGCGGGTCTGGGCGCCCGCCGCGCCGGTGGCGGTCGGCGCGTGAGGTCCCGCCGCATCGCCGTGGTCGGCGCCGGAATGGCCGCCGCGCGCCTGGCCCAGCAGCTTCGGGCGCACGGCGGGCGTACGGAGACGGTCCTGTACGGGGCTGAGCCCGAGCCGCCCTACAACCGAACCCTTCTGGCCGACATGCTCGCCGGGCGGTACCGGGGCGGCGACGCGCCGGCTCTGCCGACGGGGGATGCCCGCGTGCGCACCGGGACCGAGGTGGTGGCCGTCGACGTCCGGGGCCGGGCCCTCACGCTGGCCGACGGGAGCCGTGAGACGTACGACGAGCTGGTCCTCGCCACCGGCGCCGAGCCGGTACGACCGCTCGCGGAGGGCGGGCACACGCTGCGTTCCCTCGCCGACCTCGCCGGCATCTCCCGTCACGCCGACACCGCCACCCGCGCCGTGGTGATCGGCGGTGGCGTACTGGGCGTCGGCACGGCCCGCGCCCTTGCCGCCCGCGGTCTGCCTGTGAACCTCGTTCACAAGGGCCCCCACCTGATCGACCGCCACCTCGACAGCCAGGCCGGCCACGCCCTGCACACCACCCTGGCCCGCCTCGGCGTCACGGTCCGCCTCGCGTCGACCCCCGACAGCAGCGTCACCCCGACAAGCACCGAGCTCGTGGTCACCACCTGCGGAGTCCGCCCCCGCACCGCCCTCGCCCGCGCCGCCGGACTCCCCGTACGGCGCGGCGTCCTCGTCGACGACACCCTCGCCTGCGCCCCGCACACCTACGCCATCGGGGACTGCGCCGAGCACCGCACCGCTCCGTACGCGCTGGCCACGACCGCCTTGGAGCAGGCCGACGTGCTCGCCGCCCGCCTGTCCGGCGCCGAGCCCGAGGCGAGGTACACCGGCTCCCCGCCGATGACCCGGCTCACCGCGGGCCCCGTGGAGTTCGCCGCGTTCGGGGCGTGCGGTGACGCGGCCGAGGCGGGCGCCGACGTGCTGCGCATCGGGGACGCCACTCGAGGCGCCTACAAGAAGCTCGTGCTGCGCGGGGACCGGATCGTCGGCGCGATCCTCGTCGGCGACCTCTCCACCGCCGGCACCCTCACCCGCGCCCATCTCACCGGCCGGCCCGTCGGCCCCGACCCGTTGTCCCTGCTCACCGCCCCGCTGTCCCACCGAGCGACCGAGGAGTCCCGCCCATGACCGCCCCCCTCACCCGGCCCCCGAAGGAGCTGGTGCTCGTCGGCCACGGCATGGTCGGCCAGCGCTTCCTTCAGGCGCTGTACGAGCAGCCCGGCGCCGACGCCTGGCATGTCACCGTCCTCGCCGAAGAATCCCGGCCCGCCTATGACCGCGTCCACCTGACGAGCTGGTTCTCCGGCACCACCGCCGAGGAACTGAGCCTGGTCCCGGACGAGTTCATGTCGCGGCACGGCATCACCCTCCACCTGGGCGACCCGGCGAGGGCCGTCGACCGCGCGGCCCGCACCGTCACCAGCGCCTCCGGCCGCGTCCTCTCCTACGACGCGCTGGTACTGGCCACCGGCTCGTACCCCTTCGTGCCGCCCGTGCCCGGCCACGACACCCCCGGCTGCCATGTGTACCGCACGCTCGAGGACGTCCGCGCCATCCGCGAGGACGCGGCACACGCCCGTACCGGGATCGTCGTCGGCGGCGGACTGCTCGGTCTGGAGGCGGCCGGCGCCCTGCGCGCCCTCGGACTGGACACGCACGTGGTGGAGTTCGCCCCGCGACTGATGGCCCTCCAGGTCGACGAGGGCGGTGGGGCGGTACTGCGCCGCAAGATCGAGGAGTTGGGCGTGCGCGTGCACACCGGCGCGGGCACCTCGGCCGTGGAGGCAGGCTCGGACGGACGTGTCAGCGCGGCCCGGCTCTCGGACGGCACCGAACTCCCCGCCGATCTGGTGGTGTTCTCGGCCGGAGTCCGCGCCCGCGATCAACTGGCCCGCGACTGCGGCCTCCCAGTGGGTGAGCGCGGCGGCATCACCGTCGACGCCACCTGCCGCACCGCCGACCCGCGTGTGTGGGCCATCGGGGAGTGCGCCCAGGCGGTGGACGGCCGGGTGTACGGCCTGGTCGCTCCCGGTTACGCGATGGCCGAGACGGCCGCCCGGCACCTGTGCGCCGTGAAAGCCGAGTTCACAGGGGCCGACCTCTCGACCAAGCTCAAGCTGCTCGGCGTCGACGTGGCCAGCTTCGGCGACCCGCACGGCACGGCCGAGGGCGCGCTCGACGTCACTTTCAGCGACAGCCGCTCCGGTGTGTACAAGAAGCTCGTCATCGGCACCGACGGCTCCCTCCTGGGCGGTGTCTTGGTGGGCGACACCGAGGCGTACGGCGTACTGCGGCCCCTCGCACTCGCCGGAAAGCCGCTGACCGTACCCCCCGAGCAGTTGGTACTCCCCGCCACCCAAGGCGGCTCCCCCACCCCGAAGCTGCCCGACGAGGCCGTGCTCTGCTCCTGCCACAACGTCACCGGAGGCGCCGTCCGCGCCGCCGTACGGGAGCGGGGCCTCACCGACGTCGCCGAGGTCAAGAAGTGCACCAAGGCCGGTACCGGCTGCGGGAGTTGCGTAAAGGCGCTCACCACCGTCGTCCGGGACGAACTCGCCGTGTCCGGCACCGAGATCTCCCGCGACCTGTGCGAACACTTCGCCCACACCCGCGCCGAGTTGTACGAGATCGTCCGCGTCCGGGGC
The DNA here is from genome assembly GCF_055562575.1 of Streptomyces sp. NPDC018263. NCBI lineage: Bacteria > Bacillati > Actinomycetota > Actinomycetes > Kitasatosporales > Streptomycetaceae > Streptomyces > Streptomyces sp. NPDC018263. The sequence goes on along the minus strand of NZ_JBVHFA010000002.1, from coordinate 392,821 downwards.
ATCACCGACTTCACCACGCTCCTCGACAGCCACGGCACCGGTGACGGCTGTGACGTCTGCAAGCCCGTCGTCGCCTCGATCCTGGCGAGCCTGGGCAACGGCCATGTCCTGGACGGCGAACAGGCCGCCCTCCAGGACACCAACGACCACCACCTCGCCAACCTCCAGCGCAACGGCTCCTATTCGGTCGTCCCGCGCGTCCCCGGCGGGGAGATCACCCCGGAGAAGCTGATCGTCATCGGTGAGGTGGCCCGCGACTTCGGCCTCTACACCAAGATCACCGGCGGTCAGCGCATCGACCTCTTCGGAGCCCGCGTCGACCAACTCCCCGCCGTCTGGCGCCGACTGGTCGACGCCGGCTTCGAGTCCGGGCACGCCTATGGCAAGTCGCTGCGCACCGTGAAGTCCTGCGTCGGGCAGACCTGGTGCCGGTACGGCGTACAGGACTCCACCTCGCTCGCCATCGAACTGGAGCTGCGCTACCGGGGGTTGCGTGCCCCGCACAAGCTGAAGTCCGCCGTATCCGGCTGCGCCCGCGAGTGCGCGGAGGCGCAGTCCAAGGACTTCGGGATCATCGCCACCTCCAGCGGCTGGAACCTCTACGTCGGCGGCAACGGCGGCACCACCCCGCGCCACGCCGACCTGCTCGCCACCGACCTGGACAAGGCGACCCTGATCCGCACCATCGACCGCTTCCTGATGTTCTACATCCGCACCGCCGACCGTCTGGAACGCACCGCGCCCTGGCTGGAGCGGCTCGAAGGCGGCCTGGACCATCTGCGGGCCGTGGTGCTGGACGACTCGCTGGGCATCGCGGCCGACCTGGACGCCCAGATGGCCCGCCATGTCTCCGGCTACGCGGACGAGTGGGCCGCCGTCCTGGACGACCCCGACCGGCTGCGCCGTTTCACCTCCTTCGCCAACGCGCCGGACGTACCCGACCCCACGGTCACGTTCGTCCCCGAACGCGACCAGATCCGCCCGGCCCGGCCGGGTGAGGACGGGCGCCCGCTGCGGGAGCTGGTCCTCGTCTCCGCGCAGGAGGCCGGCCGATGACGGACGTGCTGGTCGAGGTCCGGCACGGCGCCCACTGGGTCCCCGTGCTGCCGTACGCCGATCTGGTCCCCGGCCGGGGCGTGGCCGTCCTGCTCGGCGAGGAGCAGGTCGCCCTGTTCCGCGACCGGGAGGGCCGGCTGCACGCCGTCGGCAACCGCGACCCGTTCAGCGGCGCCCAGGTCATCTCCCGCGGCCTGCTCGGCAGCCGGGGCACCACGCGCGTCGTCGCCTCACCCATGTACAAGCAGGTCTTCGACCTGAGCACCGGCACCTGTCTCGACGAGCCCACCGCCCCCGACGGCACGCCCGCCCGGCTGCCCGTGTGGCCGGTGCGCACCACTCCCCCGGAAGGCGGCCCCGCATGCCCGTGACCCACCCCGCCCATGCCCCTGGCGTCCAGGAAGCCGCCCCGCCCCTGCGCCGGCTGATACCCGGCCGGCGCCGTGAACTCACCGACTGGCGCCCCGAGGACCCCGCCTTCTGGCAGGCGGGCGGCGCCCGGATCGCCCGCCGCAACCTGCTGTGGTCCGTCGTCGCCGAGCACGTCGGCTTCTCCGTCTGGAGCCTGTGGTCCGTGCTCGTCCTGTTCCTCGGCCCGGAGTACGGCGTCGACCCGGCCGGCAAGTTCATGCTGACCGCCCTGCCCACCGCGCTCGGCGCCCTGCTGCGGGTGCCGTACGCCCGCGCCGTCGCCGTCTTCGGCGGCCGCACCTGGACGGTGGTCAGCGCGCTGCTCCTGCTCGTCCCCACCGTGGCGACCGCGGTCGTCCTGGAGCCCGGCACCTCATACGGCACCCTGCTGCTCACCGCCTGCCTCGCCGGGGTCGGCGGCGGCAACTTCGCCTCCTCGATGGCGAACATCAACGCGTACTATCCGCAGGCCCTCAAGGGCTGGGCCCTCGGCGTCAACGCGGGCGGCGGCAACCTCGGTGTCCCGGCGGTGCAGTTGGCGGGCCTCGCGGTCCTCGCCACGGTCGGCGCGGGGCATCCCCGGCTGCTGGTGCTGCTGTACGTACCGCTCGTCGTGGCCGCCGCCGCGTGTGCCTATCTGCGGATGGACGACCTGCGCGTGCCCCGGCCGCCGGGCCGGTTGCGCGTGCTGCTCGGGTGGCGGCACACCTGGCTGATCTCACTGCTGTACGTGGGCACGTTCGGCTCGTTCATCGGGTTCTCGTTCGCCTTCGGGCAGGTGCTCCAGGTGCAGTTCGCGGAGGAGTTCGCCACTCCGGTCAGCGCCGCGTACCTGACCTTCCTCGGTCCGCTGCTCGGCTCGCTCGTGCGTCCGGTGGGCGGGCGCCTCGCCGACCGGTTCGGCGGGGCACGGGTGAGCCTGGCGGCCTTCGTGGCGATGGCGGGCGGCGCGCTGCTGGCCCTGGCCGCGTCCCGCGCCCACTCCCTCCCCCTGTTCGTGACGGCGTTCACCGCCCTGTTCGTCCTCAGCGGGCTGGGCAACGGCTCGACCTACAAGATGATCCCCACCCTGTGCCGCACCACCCCCGACGGCGAGGCCCGCGCCTCGGCGCTGATCGGCTTCGCGGGCGCGGTCGGCGCCTTCGGCGGGGTGCTGGTCAACATCGCCTTCCGCGAGTCGTTCCTCGCGGTCGGGAACGGCGACGGGGCGTACATCGCGTTCGTCGCCGCCTACATGGTGTGCGCGGGCGTGACCTGGACGGCATACGTGCGGCGGCCGGCGCTCACATGAGTTCCTCCACCTCCGCCATGTCGAACGGCAGGACATCGGCCTCCGCGTCCGGTTCCCCGCCGAGGCGCTGCTCGGACCAGATCGTCTTGTCGTGGTGACTGTGCCGGACGCCCCAGCGGGTGCTGAGGCGCATGACGATGTAGAGGCCGCGCCCGCCTTCGTCGCTGTCGCGGGCGTGGCGCAGGTGGGGGCTGGTGCTGTTGGTGTCGGTGACCTCGGTCAGGAGCCGGCCGCTGTCGTGGATGAGGCGCAGTTGGATGGGGCCGACGCCGTAGCGGATGGCGTTGGTGACGAGTTCACTGACGATGAGCCGGGTGGTGTGCGCCGCCCCGTCCAGGTGCCAGACGGAGAGCTGCTGGTCGACGAGCCGCCGTGCGGTGCTCACCACGAGCGGCTCGGCGGGCAGCGTCCAGTCCGCGACGTTCTCCTTGGCCAGGGTGTGGGTGCGGGCGAGCAGCAGTACGGCGTCGTCGTCGCGGGAGGGCGCCATGCGGTACACGGCGTCGTCGCTCAGTTCCCGCAGTGGCCGCGCGGGCGAGGAGAGGGTCCGGGCGAGTCTGCGCCGGGCGGCGGCCGGGTCGTGGGCGTGGGCGCCGAGGAGGCCGTTGGTGTAGTGGGCGAGCAGGGTCCCGGCGGGCAGGTCGATCACCGCCGGGGTGAAGACCCGTCCGCCTCCGGCACCCAGCGGGGGCCCGCACGGCACGTCGACCTGGACGGGCGAGCCGGTGGGGTCGACGATCACCGGCGCCGGGTGTCCCGCCCGCACCATGGCGCACCGGCGGGAGACCGGGTTGTAGACGGTGACCGCGCAGGTCGCGACATGGGTGTCCGAGGGCTCGGCGAGCTGAGAGGCGACCTCGTCCAGGTGGGTCAGCAGCTCGTCGGTCTCCAGGTCCTGCAGGGCGAGGGTGCGCAGGGCGATACGGAGCTGGCCCATCGTGGCCGCCGCTTCGATGCCGTGTCCGGCGACATCGCCGACGACGAGGGCGACGCGGGTCCCGGAGAGGGGGATGACGTCGTACCAGTCGCCGCCCGCGCTCTCGGGCAGGTACATGTGGGCGGTCTCCACCGCCGACAGGCGCGGGGTGGTGCTGGGCTGGAGCTTGCGCTGCAGGGTGGAGGCCACGGTGTGCTCTCGGCGGTAACTGCGCGCGTTGTCCAGGTGGGCGGCGGTGGCGGCGGCCGCCTGCCGGGCCACGTCGAGGTCGGCCTCCTCGAAGGGGTCGGTCCGGTGCCGGTACAAGGTGAGCAGACCGAGCACGGTGCCCCGTACCCGCAGCGGCACGACGATCATGGAGTGCACGTTCGCCCTGAGCAAGGGCTCGAACATGTCCGGGTCGGTGGCCAGCCACGGCGTGTCCGGCGTCACCGGGACGATACGGGCCTCGGTGTCGTTGAGCGCCTGTGTGTAGGGCGTGGGGAAGGGGAAGGGACGGCTGTCCCCCTCCTTCCTGGCGGTCACCGTGCCCGCCGGGGCGAAGGAGATCCGGCGCAGCGGGACTCCCGGCGACAGGGGGCCGGGAGCGGGACCGTCGTCCAGCAGGTCGACGCTCGCCCCGTCGGCGAACGCCGGGACCAGCGCCCGCACCAGCTCGTCGGCCGTGGTCCGCACGTCCAGCGTGGAACCGACAGTCGAGTGCACCCTGCTGAGGACGGCGAGCCGGTCCGCCGCGGCCTGTCGCTCGGTCACGTCCTCCACCACGCCGACCAGGCCGGGAGACCCGTTGCCCGAGTCGGGCAGCGGGAAGAGGGACACCTCCACCGCGAGCGTCCGGTCCGGGTCCGACGGCGACTTCCCCCGGACCAGCATCCCCCGCAGCGGTACGCCGCCGGCGAGCACCTCGTCCATCAGGGGCCGCAGCTCGGCCGACTGCAGACCGGGCGCGAACTCCTCGATGTCGTGCCCGACCACGTCCTCGGCGGCCAGCTTCCGCACCCCTCGCCCGGACGGGTTGTAGCGGGTGACCTTCCGCTCGGAATCGAAGACGAACAGCCCTTGGGGAGAGTTGCCGAACAGCGCGTTCAGCACCGCGGCATCGTCGATGGGATCGCTCGCCACCTCAGGCTCCCTTCCCGGCCGTTCCTCCTCACCTTCTCGCATCGACGGGTCCCAGCAACTCGACCGGGGGTGCGGCGGGGCGGGGGTGCGGTGACCGTCCCCCTCTCGGCGCACTCGTTCCGGCACGGTGCTGTCCTGCCGGAGTGGGATGCTGGGAGGGGAACCGAGCCCTCACTCGCCACCCCGCACCGCTGGAGCCGCCGTGTCCCCGACCTCCTCCCCCGCCTCCGGCGACCCGGACGCCCTCTTCGGGCTGACCGAGCTGCTGGGCGCCGAGGACCACACCGAGGACCCGGCGCCGGCCGACACCCCCGAGCCGGTGGCCCGCCTGCTCGACGTGCGGGAGATCTACGCCGAGCCCGCCGCCGCGCTCTCCCCGCGCGGCCGGCAGGTCATCGCCCGCTTCCCCCGGGCGCGCGTGCTGGAGGTCGACTCGCACTGGAACATCCCCCACCTGCACGGCAACGAGGGCAACGCCGACCGCTGGGTGCGGGTCAAGCGGCAGACGCTGGTCCTCGGCGTGCGCAAGTCGCTGACCGTCCGCCCCAACGGACGCTCGGCCGACTGGATCGCCCCCGGCGCCTCCAACGGCTGCGCCATGTCCTGCGCGTACTGCTACGTCCCGCGCCGCAAGGGGTACGCCAACCCGATCACCGTGTTCACCAACATCGGGGACGTGGTCGACGCCCTGGAGAGGCACATCACCTCCCTCGGCCCCAAGCGGGAGCCCACGCAGTGCGACGAGGAGCGCTGGGTGTACGACACCGGGGAGAACGGCGACTGCTCGGTGGACGCGCTGATCAGCGACAACACCGCCGACCTCGTCGCCGCCTTCCGGCGGTGGCCCACCGCGATGGCCTCCTTCGCCACCAAGTACGTCAACCGGGACCTGCTCGCCCTGGACCCGCGCGGCTCGACCCGTATCCGCTTCTCGGTGATGCCGCCCGGCGACTCCCGGCTGCTGGACGTACGGACCAGCCCCGTGGCCGAGCGGATCGCCGCCGCCGCGGACTTCCTGGACGCGGGCTACGAGGTGCACTTCAACCTCTCCCCCGTCGTGCTGCGCCCCGGCTGGGAGGAGGACTGGGCGGAGCTGCTGCGGCACCTGGACGACGTACTGCCCGCGCGGGTGAAGGCGCAGGCGGCGGCCGAGGTCATCATGCTGACGCACAACCGGCAGCTCCACGACGTGAACCTGCGCTGGCACCCGCGCGCCGAGGACGTGCTGTGGCGCCCGGAGATCCAGCAGGCCAAACGCTCGGAGAACGGCGCGCTGAACGTGCGGTACCGCAACGACGTCAAGCGCGAGGGCGTGGAGCGGCTCACCGGGCTGGTCGCGGCGCACGCGCCCTGGCTGCGGGTGCGGTACGCGTTCTGAGCGGACAGGGCTCCCGGGGAATCCATGGCGCGTACACGGTGTTACCCGTGTCGGTCCGCCTTCGGCACGGCGGGCCGCCCTGTCGACCCGCGACCCCTGGGAGCCACGCGTGAGCGTCCTGTTCGAACCGCTGTCCCTCCGCTCGCTGACCGTGCGGAACCGCCTGTGGATGGCGCCGATGTGCCAGTACTCGGCCGCCCCGGAGGGCCCCGGGACCGGCGCGCCGAACGACTGGCACTTCCAGCACCTCGCGGCACGCGCGGCGGGCGGCACCGGCCTGATCCTCACCGAGGCCACCGCCGTCAGCCCGGAGGGCCGGATCAGCCCGTACGACCTGGGGCTGTGGAACGACACCCAGCAGGCCGCGTTCGCGCGGATCACCCGCTTCCTCAAGTCCCAGGGGACCGTCCCCGGCATCCAGATCGCGCACGCCGGGCGCAAGGCGTCCACCGAGCGGACCTGGGTGGACCGGGGCGCCCCGATCGCCCCCGGTGACGGCTACGGCTGGCGGCCCGTCTCGCCCAGCGCGCTCCCCTTCGACGACGGGTACACCACCCCCGCGGAGCTGACCACCGACGAGATCGACGCGATCGTCGGGGAGTTCGCGGCCACCGCCCGGCGAGCACTCGCGGCAGGCTTCGAGGTCGCCGAGATCCACGGCGCCCACGGCTACCTCGTCCACCAGTTCCTCTCCCCGTACGCCAACCACCGCACCGACGCCTACGGCGGCTCCTACGAGGGGCGGGCCCGGTTCGCGCTGCGGGTCGCGGAGGCGGTCCGCGCAGTGTGGCCCGACGAACTCCCGTTGTTCTTCCGGGTCTCGGCCACCGACTGGCTCACCGAGGACGAGAGCGACGACCGTACGGGCTGGACGGTGGACGACACGGTGCGTCTCGCGGCCGACCTCGGCCATCGGGGTGTCGACCTGATCGACGTGTCCTCCGGCGGCATCGCGCCCGACGCCCGCATCCAGACCGGCCCCGGTTACCAGGTGCCGTTCGCCGAGCGGGTGCGCCGGGAGACCGGTCTGCCGGTCGCCGCGGTGGGGCTCATCACGGAGGCACGCCAGGCGGAGAAGATCGTCGCCGACGGCCAGGCCGACGCCGTCCTGCTCGGCCGGGAGCTGCTCCGCGATCCGTACTTCGCGCTGCGCGCGGCCCGCGAACTCGGCGCCGAGCCGTACGTCGCGCAGCCGTACCACCGGGCGTTCTGAGCGGGCGTCGGGGTCACTCCAACTCCAGGCGCACGGGCGCCTGTTCCGGCCGCGGGGGCAACCTGAGTCCGTCGCGGCCGGGGGTCAGGGAGCCCAGGACGCTCGGATGGCGGGCGCCCGTGCTCGCGGGGTCCGTTCCGGCGAGGCCGTGCAGGGTGAGGAAGCCCAGGACGGCGAAGACGTACGCCTCCTTGGCGGCCGAGGGCAGGCCCAGATCGTCGGAGAGGCGCACCGGGACGCCGGGGAGCGCGGCGGCGAGGGCACGCATCAGCGCGGGGTTCCGGGTGCCGCCGCCGGAGGCGACGACCTCGGTGGCGGCGACCGACCGTACGGCGTCCGCGATCGTGCGGGCGGTCAGTGCGGTGAGCGTGGCGAGGACGTCCTCGGCGGAGAGGCCGGCCGACAGCCCGCAAGCCGTCTCCCGCAGATAACCGGGGTGGAACAGCTCCTTGCCCGTCGTCCGGGGCGCCGGACGCGCGTAGTACGGGTCGGCCAGCAGCCGCTCCAGCAGCGGCCCGTGGACCTGGCCCCGGGCGGCCAGGGCGCCGTCGGCGTCGTATGCCAGCCGGCCCCCGCTGAACTCCCGCGCCGCCGCGTCCGCCAGCGCGCATCCCGGACCGGTGTCGAAGGCGGTCCCGTCCGGCGCGGTGAGGTTGGCGATGCCGCCGATGTTGAGCGCGACCGGCGTCCCGGGCCTGCCCCGCAGCCACAGCAGGTCCACGATGCTGACCAGCGGTGCGCCCTGGCCGCCGGCGGCCACGTCACGGGGCCGGAAGTCGGCGACCACGGGCAGTCCGGTCGCCTCGGCGATCCAGGCGGGCTGCCCGAGCTGCAGCGTGCCGCGCACGCGGTCGCCGTCCACCCAGTGGTAGACGGTCTGTCCGTGCGAGGCGATCAACTCCGCCGAGCCGGCGCACAGTTCGGCATCGGCCCGAGCGGCCGCCGCCGCGAACGCCTGCCCGATCCCTGTGTCGAGCCGGCACACGTCGGCCAGCGGTACCGCCGCCGGGGGCAGCGCACCGGCGAGCAGTTCCCGCAGGCCGGGGTCGTACGGCTCGCTCACCATCCCGAGCGGCTTCAGCCGGAGCGTGTCCCCCGTGAGGCGCAGCCCGGCCGCCGCCGCGTCAATGCCGTCATACGACGTTCCCGACATCAGGCCGATCACCAGCATCGGTCCAACCCGCCTTTCCCGCAGTGCCGTTGAAAGCGGTGCTCTTGAAGAGGGCGAGCATGCTCACCGCGCAGGCCGCCGCCGCGTAGTAGGCGGGTACGTCCACGTTCCCGGTCCGCTTCACGGCCTCCGTGATGATGAGCCCGGCGCAGCCCGAGAACACGGCATTGGACAGGGCGTAGGCGAGTCCGAGCCCCGTGCAGCGCACCCGCGTGGGGAACATCTCGGCCAGCAGGGCGGGTCCCGGCCCGGCCATCAGGCCCACGATCGCACCGGCGAGCAGCACGGCCAGCCCCTTGAGCGCGGTCGAAGTGCCGTCGCTCTGCAGAAGGTCGAGCAGCGGCACCGCCAGCACGACGACCAGGCCCGCTCCCGTCAGCATCACCGGCCGCCGTCCGATCCGGTCGCTCAGCAGGCCGGCCGGGATGATCGTGGCGGCGAAGCCGAGGTTGGCCAGCACGGTCGCGATGAGCGCCTCGCGGAAGGTGGCGTGCAGCGCCGTCTGGAGGTACGAGGGCAGCACGACCAGGAAGGCGTACCCGGCCGCCGCCCAGCCCATCACCCGTCCGGCGCCCAGCGCGATGGCCCATGCCACGTCCCGCGCGGGCAGGGACTGGGCGGGCTCCTGCTCCCGGAAGGGCGGCGTCTCGTCCAGCCGCAACCGCAGCCACAGCGCGCCCAGCCCCATCGGCAGCGCCAGCAGGAACGGCAACCGCCAGCCCCACGCGCCCAGTTGGTCCTCGCTCAGCAGACTCGCCAGCACCGCAGCGACCCCCGCCCCGCCCAGCAGCCCGAGCGCCACGGTGAACGACTGCCACGCCCCGTACAGCCCCCGCCTGCCCGGTGGCGCGAACTCGGTCATCACCGCGACGGCGCCCCCGAACTCCCCTCCCGCGGACAGTCCTTGGAGCACCCGGAGCAGGGTCAGCAGCCAGGGTGCCAGGACGCCGACCGTGGCATAGGTCGGCAGCGCGCCGATCAGTGCCGTAGTCACCGTCATCAGCGAGACCACCAGGATCAGCACCGGCCGCCGCCCGATGCGGTCCCCGAGCCGCCCGAACAGGGCCGCGCCGACCGGGCGGAAGAAGAACGCCAGCGCGAAGGAGGCGTACGTCTTGACCAGCCCCCCGACCGTGCCACCGCCGGCCGGGGTGAAGAAGCGCTCCGCGATCACGGTGGCGAAGTAGCCGTACACCCCGAACTCGTACCACTCGATGAAGTTGCCCACCGACCCGGCGACCACCGCCCGCACCGACGGCCGACGCTCTTCGGCCACCCGCTCCGTCTCCATGGCAACGCCCTCACCGTCGTCACACGCTCTTCGCCCGGTATCCGCCGCACCACCGGCCACCTGTCAGGGCCATGCGTGCCCAGCCGGGCCCGCGCTTACCCGGACCCCTGTGGAGCCGGTACCAGCTCCCCGGTCACCGGCGCCCCCGGCACTCCCCGGGGACGCAGCGCGGCCACGGCGCGTTCGGCGATCGCGCCGTGGCCGCGCCACACGGGTACGTATCCGACCGCGCACGCCGCTGTGCCATCGGCTCGGTACGTCCCTATGCTCGGCTCCCACCGCAGACGCTCCGCCCGGAGCGCCTCCCGGAGCGAAGGAGCCCCCAGGTGCCCACTGCCGAGGTCAATGGCGCAGCGATCGCGTACACCGACACCGGCGCGCCTCCGGGCAGGCCGGACGCGCCGGCCGTGGTCTTCGGTCATGGGCTGCTGTTCAGCGGCTGGATGTTCCATCCGCAGATCGAGGTGCTCCGGGAGCACTACCGCTGTGTGACCGTGGACTGGCGCGGCCAGGGTGACACTCCCGCGACGCCGTCCGGGTACGACATGGACACCCTGACCGCCGACGCGGTCGCCCTGATCGGGCATCTGGGCCTCGGGCCCGTGCACTGGGTGGGCCTGTCCATGGGCGGCTTCGTCGGCCAGCGCATCGCGGCCCGCCACGGCGAACTGCTGCGTTCGCTCACCCTGTTGGACACGAGCGCGGACGGCGAGCCGTCGGACAAGGCCGCCGAGTACCGGCTGCTGGCCCGCGTCTACCGGTTCACCGGCGTCGGGCCGGTGCTGGGGAAGGTGAAGGCCGCGATGTTCGGTCCCGGCTTCCTGGCCGACCCGGCGAGCGAGCCGGTCATCGACGAGTGGGTACGACGCCTGCGGCGCTGCGAGCGGGCCGGGATACGCAAGGCCGTGCTCGGCGTCATCGAACGGACGCCCGTGCACGACGAGTTGGGCCGCATCTCGGTACCCACCCTGGTCGCCGTCGGCGCCGACGACCTGGCCACTCCCCCCGCCGATGCCAAGCGCCTCGCGGCCGCCGTGAAGGGGGCCCGGCTGGAGGTGGTGCCGGGGGCCGGGCACAGCAGCACGCTCGAACAGCCCGCCGCGCTCACGGCGTTGATCGGTGACTTCCTGGCCTCGGTGGATGTCCGCCGCTGAGCGGGGCGGGGCGGCGCCCTCGCTGAAGCCGCTGACCGCCGAACTCGCCCCGGCCGTGATGGCGTTCGAGCTGGCGAACCGCGACTACTTCGCCGCTGCCGTCCCCGACCGGGGCGACGAGTACTTCGCCCGCTTCACCGACCGCTACGACGCCCTCCTCGCCGAACAGGCCACCGGCGTGTGTGCCTTCTACCTGCTCGTCACCGGCACCGGCACGGTCCTGGGCCGCTTCAACCTCTACGACCTCGCCGACGGCACCGCCGAGGTCGGCTACCGGGTCGCGGAACACGCCAGCGGGCGGGGCGTGGCCACGGCGGCCGTACGGGAGTTGTGCGTGCTGGCGGCGACCGAGCACGCCCTGCACACCCTCCGCGCGGCCACCGCCCACGAGAACATCGCCTCTCAACGCGTCCTGCTCAAGGCGGGGTTCGTCCGCACCGGCCCCGCCGGTCCGGCCGACCTCGGAGGCAAATCGGGGAGTTGGTACCAACTCGACCTCTCTCACCCGGCCATGAGCGGCGCGCCTCTCACCACCCCGTCAGCAGAAGGTGGTTGAGCAGCAGGGCCAGGATCACCTGGGCGGCCAGCCAGGCGCGGGGGCGTGGCAGCAGGGCGCAGGCGGACAGGAGCCACACCGCGAAGGGCAGCCAGATGCGTTCCGTCTCCGCCTTGCTCATGCCGGAGAGATCCGCGATCAGCAGGGCGGCCAGGGCAGCGCCGACGATCAGCGCGAGGCGGCCTGCGGGGCGGTCGCCGTCCCGGTTGACGAGGGAACGGGCGGTGCGCGGGAGGGCCCCCGCCGTAGCCGGGCCGGTGATGAGCGCGGCGCAGGCGAGGTTGGCCCAGATCCAGTAACTGTAGGGGCGGGTGCCGCCGACGCCCTGGTAGTAGCGGGTGACCAACAGGTGGTAGGCCGTCCACCAGTTGAAGCCGAGCAGGCCGAACACCACGGGGGTGACCGCCAGTCCGGCCAGGAAGGGCAGCACGATCAGGGGGCGGGCCCGGAGATCCGCCCGGGCGAGGACGACCACCGCGAGCCCGATCAGAGCGATCAGGGTGAGCCCGTAGGAGAGGTAGCCTGTCAGGCCGGCCAGCAGGCCGGAGGCGGCTGCCCAGAGCAGGGAGCGCCGGGTGAGCGCGAGCGCGAGGCAGGCCACTGCCCAGGCGGCCACCGCGGCGAAGTAGGCGTCGGCCGAGGCTCCCATCCAGACCGCGGCCGGGGCCAGGACCAGGAAGGGTGCCGCGCGCCGGGCGAGGCGCTCGTCCGCCAGTGCCCGCACGGCGACCAGCACCGCGGCGGAGGCGGACGCGCCGAGGGTCACGCACCACGTCCCGGCCCAGCCGCCCCCGCCGAGACCGATCCGGTCCAGCAGGACGAAGGTCACGGTGGCGGCGGGGGGATGGCCGGCGACATGGGCGGGCCAGTTGCCGGGGACACCGGCGAGGATGTGGTCGTCGAAGCCGCGCAGGGTGGCCGGGATGTCGTGGAAGCGGTCGATGACCTGGAGGTACTCGTTCGCGGTGGTGAGCCGGGTGGCGATGCCGCCGTGCCAGCCGTCGATCAGGGCGAGGGAGACGATCCAGGCCGCCGACGCGGCCCAGGTCACCCAGGGCAGCGCGCGCCAGGGCAGCCGCGCGGCGAGCGTGGGCCCGTACGCCACCCCGGCCGCCGCGAGCGCCGACGCGGCCGGGGTGGCGGGGCCGATGTGCGGGTCCCAGTCGGCGAAGAGCGGCGGCCAGTGCACGAACAGGGTGTGGTGGGCGTCCTGGATGTGACGGCCGACCAGGACGGCGGCGGTCACCAGGAGCACGGCTGCCGCGGCGGCGTACAGGTCTCGGCGTGAGGTGTGGGGCTGGCGGTGGATCACACCGGAACGCTAGGCCGCAGGGGCGGCTCCGGTCCGCCTTCCGGGCCGGACGTCAGCGTTTCGTCATGGGTCGCGCACCCGTTCCGGGGTGTTCCGCGGCCTACGGTCGGGGCATGCGCGACGATCCCCGGCTTCCCACTTCTCCCCGCTTCTGGCGCAGTCCCGTGCGGGGCACCCGGTTCACGGCGGTGCTCGGGCTGGTGCTGCTCGGCGGCATCAGCGTGCTGTTCGTGACCGGGCTCGTGTCCTACGCCGCCTACAACCCGGGCCTCTCACCGGTGAACGACACCACCCCGGACAAGGGGGTGCTCGGCTTCTACCTGTTCGACTGGCCGGCCGGGCCCTCCTGGCTGTACCGGCTGACCCAGGGCGTCCATGTCACGCTGGGCGTCGTGCTGGTGCCGGTGCTGCTGGCCAAGCTGTGGTCGGTGGTGCCGAAGCTGTTCACGCTGCCGCCGGCCCGTTCGGTGGCGCACGCGCTGGAGCGGGTCTCGCTGCTGCTCCTGGTCGGCGGCGCGCTGTTCCAGTTCGTCACCGGGCTGCTCAACATCCAGTTGGAGTACGTCTTCCCCGGCTCGTTCTACCCCCTGCACTTCTACGGCGCCTGGGTGTTCATCGCCGCCTTCGTCGTCCACGCGGCCCTGCGGACCCCGGTGGCCGTGCGTGCCGTACGCGCGTGGCGGCAGGACGAGGCCGGACTGGCGGCGCCCGACCCCGCACCGCCCACGGTGTCCCGGCGTGGCGCGCTGTGGCTGGTCGGCGGCGGTTCGCTGCTGCTGTTCGCGACGACCGTCGGACAGAGTCTCGGCGGCCCGCTGCGCCGTACCGCCCTGCTCGCGCCGCACGGCGGGTCCGACCCCGGTGGCGGGCCGAACGGCTTCCAGATCAACAAGACGGCCCGTTACGCCGGGATCACCGACGCGGACACGCACCCGGACGCCTGGCGGCTGGTCGTCACCGGTCCGGCCGGGACGGTACGGCTCAGCCGCGCCGAGCTGCTCCGTCTGCCGCAGCACAGTTCGTCGCTGCCGATCGCGTGCGTGGAGGGCTGGTCCACGGCGGACCAGTGGTGGCGCGGGGTGCGGCTGCGCGACCTGGCCGCGCTCGCCGGGTACGGCGGCGCCCCGCCCGATGTGCTCGTGGAGTCCCTCCAGCGGCACGGCGCCTTCCGGCGGGCGGCGCTGCGCGCCAACCAGGTGTCCGACCCGCGCTCCCTGCTCGCCCTGTCCGTCAACGGCGAGGAGCTGTCCCCCGACCACGGCTATCCGGCGCGGATCATCGTGCCCGCCGCTCCCGGCGTCCACAACACCAAGTGGGTGGGCCGGCTGACCTTCGGAGACCTGTGATGCGCCGGCCGACGTTCCGCGCCCTGCTCGGCAGTCCGCTGCAACTGCTGTTGCTGGTCTGCTCGTTCGCGCTCGTCGCCTATGCGGGGGTGCGGCTGCTCGCCGGCGACTGGCTCGGGGTGGTCCTCTGGTTCGTGGGGGCCGCCCTGCTGCACGACCTGGTGCTGGTGCCGCTGTACTCCACGCTCGACCGCGCGCTGAGGGCCGGGACCGCGGCGCGGTGGACGCTCTACGTACGCGTGCCCGCCGTGCTGTCCGGGCTGGCGCTGCTGGTGTGGGCCCCGCTGATCCTGGGTCTGTCCGCCGACCGCTACCGGTCGGCCACCGGACTCGACCCGGACGTCTACCTCTCCCGCTGGCTGCTGATCACGGCCGCGCTCTTCGGCGGCTCCGCGCTGCTGCTCGTCCTGCGGCTGCGCAGGGCGACGAAGCACCGCTCGCCCGAGGTCCACTGAACGGTATTGGGCCAGCCCCCGCGCCGCGCCAGTTCCAGCAGCGCGGGGGTGCCGATACGGGCCCACGGGAACGGCTCGCCCACCGCTCCCCCGCCGTGGGCCACGTCCACCACCCGCACCCGGGTCCGCTCGTCCACGTCACCGGGCACGGTCTCGACGACCAACAGGCCGCCGGGACACAGGAGTTCCCGCATCCGGTCCAGCAGGGCGGCCACATCGCCGCCGATGCCCACATTGCCGTCCATGAGCAGCACGGTGCCCCAGCCGCCCTCGCCGGGCAGTGGGTCGAACACCGAGCGGTGCAGCGCCCGCCCGCCGAGCGTGTGGGTACGGGCCACCGCTGCCTCGCTCACGTCGACGCCGAGGGCGCTGCGGCCGCGCGCGGCGAGTTCCGCGACCAGCCTGCCCGGTCCGCAGCCCACGTCGAGCACGGCACCCTCGCAGAGATCCAGCACCGCCCGGTCCACGGCGTCGGCCGCCGCGCACCAGCGCTCCACGTCCAGCGGCAGCAGCCAGCCGTCGCCCCGGCGCAGGAACAGCGGGCCCCGGCCGGTGCGCAGCGCTGTGGCGTACGGGTCGGAGGCGGCCCAGGCGGGGGGTGCGGTCGCGGTGCTCATGACGCTCCGGGGTGGGTGAGGGCCGCCAGGCGCGCGGCGAAGGCGGTGTCCGGGGCGAGGGCGGCGACCTCGCGGGCGTCGGCGGCGGTGTCGACGTCGCGCAGCCGGGGCAGATCCCGTACCCGCAGCCCGGCGGCGGCCAGCCGCTCGCGCTGCACGCTCCCCGTCTCGGGCACGGACATCGGAACGCCCCGCAGCAGCTCGGGTTCCGGGCGCGCGAGGCCGAGGGCCCAGAAGCCGCCGTCCTCGGCCGGGCCGAAGCGGGCGTCGCAGTCGGTGAAGTCCGGGATCAGCAGGTCCGGGGTGATCTGCGGGGTGTCCATGCCGACCAGCAGTGCGGGCCCGGTGCAGCGGGCGAAGGCGTCCGCGAGCCGTTCGTCGAGACCGCCCGCGCACTGCGGTACGACCTCGAACCCGTCCGGCAGCCAGGGCCCCGGCCGTCCGTCCAGGACCAGTACCCGGCGTGTCGCGGGGGCGGCGGCCACAGCGCGCAGTGTGTCCGTGAGCGCGGCCTCGGCGAGCGCGGCGGCCTGGGCGGGGGTGTACGGCGGGGTGAGCCGGGTCTTGACCCTGCCGGGCCGGGGTTCCTTGGCGATGACGAGGAGAGTGGTCATGGGCGTTCTCCAGGTACCGCAGCGCCGGGGGGAGTCCCTGCCGTCACCGGGTACCCCCCGGCGCCGTCCGCTCCCGCTCCGCCGGAGGCGCTTCGCGCAGGACCCTGCTCATGTCGCGTACCGCGTGCCAGGTGCCGCGCCAGGTGCCGGTGACCTTGGAGGTGCCGGAGCGCGGCAGGTAGGGCACGTCGTGCTCGGTGACCCGCCAGCCCGCGTCGGCCGCGCGGACCACCATCTCCAGGGGGTAGCCGCTGCGCCGGTCGGTGAGGCCGAGGGTGAGCAGCGCTTCGCGGCGGGCGGCGCGCAGCGGGCCGAGGTCGCGCAGGGCGAGGCCGGTGCGGCGGCGCAGCAGCAGGGAGAGCGCGAGGTTGCCCGCGCGGGCGTGCGCGGGCCAGCTCCCCCGCCCCTGCGGCCGGCGCCGGCCGAGCACCAGGTCGGCTGCGCCCGCGCGCACCTCCTCGACGAAGGGCACCAGCAGGCCGGGGTCGAGGGAGGCGTCGCAGTCGCAGAAGCAGACCAGGTCGGCGGTGGCGGCGAGCAGCCCGGCGTGGCAGGCGGCGCCGAAGCCGCGCCGTTCCTCGCGTACGACGGTCGCGCCGTGGGCGCGGGCGACCTCGGCGGAACTGTCGGTGGAGCCGTTGTCCACGACGAGCGCGCGCCAGCCGGCCGGGACGCGGGCCAGGACCCAGGGCAGCGCCTCGGCCTCGTCCAGGCAGGGCAGCACGACGTCCACGGCGGGACCGGTGGGTGGGGGTGAGGTGGTCACGGCTTTCACCCTACGAAGCCGAACCAGGACGAACCGGACTTCCGCTCCTTACGAAACGCGGACGTCCGGCCGCCGTGGCGGCCGGGGCCCGGCCGTGGTGCCAGGCTGGTGGGCATGCAGCAGCCGTACTCAACCCCGTCCGCGGGCCGTGTCCTGGTCGTGGACGACGACCCGACCGTGGCGGAGGTCGTCGCCGGATATCTGGCCCGCGCCGGGCATGTGGTGGACCGTGCCGCCGACGGCCCGTCCGCCCTCGCCTCCGCCGCCGGCCAGTGGCCCGACCTGGTGGTGCTCGACCTGATGCTGCCCGGCATGGACGGCCTGGAGGTGTGCGCGCGGCTGCGTGAGCGCGGGCCGGTCCCGGTCGTCATGCTCACCGCGCGCGGCGAGGAGGACGACCGGGTGCTCGGTCTGGAGGTCGGCGCGGACGACTATGTGACGAAGCCGTTCAGCCCGCGCGAGCTGGTGCTGCGCGTGGAGTCGGTGCTGCGCCGCAGCCGCCCCGCCGCTCAGGCGCCGCCCGCCTCGGGCCCGCTCGCGGCGGCGGGCCTGACCCTCGACGCGGCCGCGCGCCGGGCCACCAAGAACGGTGCCGAACTCGCCCTGACACTGCGGGAGTTCGACCTGCTGGCGTTCCTGCTGCGGCATCCGGGACGTGCCTTCGGCCGGGAGGAGCTGATGCGGGAGGTGTGGGGCTGGGACTTCGGCGATCTGTCCACGGTGACCGTGCATGTCCGGAGACTGCGGGGCAAGATCGAGGACGATCCGGCCCGGCCCCGGCTGATCCGTACCGTCTGGGGCGTCGGCTACCGCTTCGAACCCGACGCCTCCGCCGAACCGGATGCCTCCGCCGAACCGGACGAGGGCTGAGATGCGTGCCAACCTTCTGATCGCCCTGTACGCCTTCCTCGGCGCCGCCGCCTCCGGCCTGCTCGGCGCGGCCGCGCTGCGGCTGGTCCGGCGCCGTTCGCTGACCGCGTCACTGGCGGTGGTGGCGGGCGTCGGCGTGTTCGCCATGCTGGCGGGAACCATGGCGGTGGCCTGGGCGATGTTCCTCTCCCCGCACGACCTGCGCGTGGTCACCACGGTCGTCGCCATGGCGGCGGCCGTCTCGCTGCCCACCGCGCTCCTCCTGGGCCGCCGGGTGGTGGCCCGCAGTCGCGAACTGACCGACGCGGCGCGGAACTTCGGTGACGCCGACGCCTTCGCCGCTCCAACGGCTCCGGCCACCGCCGAACTCGACGCCCTGAGCCGGGAACTGGCCGCGACCAGCGCCCGGTTGGCCGCCTCCCGTGAGCGTGAGCGCGCCCTGGAGGCGTCCCGGCGTGAACTGGTCGCCTGGATCTCGCACGATCTGCGTACCCCGCTGGCCGGTCTGCGGGCCATGTCGGAGGCGCTGGAGGACGGGGTGGCCGCCGACCCGCCCCGCTACCTCCGGCAGATCCGCACCGAGGTGGAACGTCTCAACGGCATGGTCGGCGACCTCTTCGAACTCTCCCGCATCCACGCCGGGACACTCCCGCTGAGCCCCACCCGGATCTCGCTGTACGACCTGGTGGGCGACGCCCTCGCCGGGGTCGGCCCGCTCGCCCGCGAGCACGGGGTACGGCTGGTGGGCGACGGCGTGCGGCCGGTGCCGGTCGAGGTGGACGGCCGGGAGATGAGCCGGGTCATCGCCAACCTGCTGGTCAACGCCATCCGCCGGACCCCTGCCGACGGCACGGTCGCCGTCGCGGCCCGGCGGGCGCCGGAGGGCGTGGTGCTGTCGGTGACGGACGGCTGCGGCGGCATCCCGGAGGAGGATCTGCCCCGCGTCTTCGACACCGGCTGGCGCGGCACGGACGCGCGTACCCCTCCGGCAGGCGCCGGGCTCGGGCTGGCGATCGTGCGCGGGATCGTGGAGGCGCACCAGGGTCGGGCGAGCGTACGGAACATCCCCGGCGGCTGCCGCTTCGAGGTGACCCTGCCCGCCCCGGCCTCCTGACTCAGCCGGTCCCGGCGAACTCCGCCATCCCCTCGGCGAAGCCGACCTGCGGCCGCCAGTCCAGGTCGGCGCGCAGCCGGGCGGAGTCGGCGGTGATGTGCCGTACGTCCCCGAGCCGGTACTCGCCGGTGACCACCGGCTCCGGGCCGCCGTGCGCGGCGGCCAGCGCCCGGGCCAGTTCGCCGACGGTACGGGGCTCGCCGCTGCCGGTGTTGTACGCGGTCAGGGTGCCGGGCCGGTCCGGCGCCAGCAGCGCGGCCAGGTTCGCCGCGGCCACGTCCCGTACGTGCACGAAGTCGCGCCGCTGACCTCCGTCCTCGAACACCCGTGGCGCCTCGCCGCGTGCCAGGGCCGAGCGGAAGAATGCGGCGACCCCGGCGTACGGGGTGTCGCGGGGCATCCGGGGGCCGTACACGTTGTGGTAGCGCAGGGAGAGCGCCGTGCCGCCGGTGACGCGGGCCCACGCGGCGGCCAGGTGTTCCTGGGCCAGCTTGGTGGCGGCGTAGACGTTGCGCGGGTCGGCCGGGGCGTCCTCGCCCACCAGGCCGGGGACGAGCGCGGTGCCGCACAGGGGGCAGGGCGGCTCGAAGCGGCCCGCCCTCAGGTCGGCCTCGGCGCGCGGACCGGGCCGTACGACCCCGTGCTCCGGACACTCGTAGCGGCCCTCGCCGTACACCACCATCGACCCGGCCAGCACCAGCCGCCGTACACCCGCCTTCGCCGTCGCGGCCAGCAGGACTGCGGTGCCGAGGTCGTTGCGGGAGACGTACTCGGCCGCGTCCGCGACACCGTCGCCCAGGCCGACCATGGCCGCCTGGTGGCAGACGGCGTCCACACCGGCGAGGGCGCGGGCCACGGCCTCCGGGTCCCGGACGTCGGCGGCGGGGTCCTCGCGAAGGTCGTAGACCACGGCCTGGTGCCCCGACGCCCGCAGCACGTCCACGACTTGCGACCCGATGAACCCGGCACCGCCGGTGACCAATACACGCATGGCCTCAACCTAGGTCCCCGGCCGCCCACTTCCCCGGTTCACCGCCCCGGCGTCACCACTCGGTAAGAACCCGGCGGTCAGCCCTCGTCCGGGATCACATGCACGGCCGCCTCCTCCGCGCCCGCCGCGCCTCCGTCGATACCGACGTCCTCCGCGACCTCTTCACTCACCGTGTCGGCGTGCGCGCCCTCGTCCGGGGCGACCAGGCGGCCCGCCCGGGCATCGCCCACCTCGGCGTCGACCGGTTCGCCCTCCCCGCCGGGCAGGTCACCGACCCCGTCACCGGCCGGCGCGCTCACGTCCGGCACCTCCTGCTCCAGCCGCTCGTCCAGCGTCTCCCCCTCCTGCTGCTCGGCGGCCGTGGTCCCGTGCTGGTTCACGCCCAGGGGCCGCTCGGGCGGGGAGTAACCCTCGTCCAGGATCTCGTCGTAGTCCCGCTCATCCACCGCGTCCTGCAGATCCAGCGGCGCGGCGTCCTCCTGCTGCTCATTGCCGCCGGTGGGCTGGTAGGCATCGTCAGCCATCGGGGTCTGCTCACTCATGGTCGCCTCCTGGCGCAGTTGGGCGTACGGTCCCGCTCCGCGTTTCCCCTGGACGGCCGATTAATCCCGCGCACGGACGACACCCCTGCTCAGGGCGCCCCTCACACCCGTCGCTGAGGCAGCGGTCGCGCAACCAGCACGGCGGCAACCCACAGTGAGGCGGGCTGACCCGGTGCTGCGCCACCCGTCCGCATCGGTTCACCCGTCCGGGCCAATCGCCCGCGTCGCGCCGTTACCCGCCCGCACGCCGGGGCACAGCGGGAGCATGGGCAACTACGACAACTCGATCACCGTGGCCGTCCCCGCGGACCGCCTGTTCGACTACCTCGCGGACGTGGAGAACCTCCCGTCCTACCTCCCCCGGCTGACCGCGGTCGAGCCGGAGGGCGGCGACCGCGTCACCGTCACCGCGCACATCGACCCGCCCGGCGAGCCCGAGCAGGACGTCACCAGCGAGGCGTGGGTGCATGTGCTGGAGGACGGCAAGAGCCTGGAGTGGGGCGCGCCCGGCCCCGACGACTATCACGGCCGGCTGCACGTGGCCGCGGGCGACGAGGCGGGCAGCTCGCGGTTGACCGTCGAGCTGCACACCGACAACGTCGAGGGCGAGCACGTCAGCCGCGGCCTGGAGGAGGCCCTGCACGGCATCAAGCGCGCCGCCGAGCGGTCCGCCCGCTAGCGCGCGGAACCTCCCTTCCCCGGCGCCGGCAGGAAGCCCGTGCGCTGGAACCACGTGAGGTAGCGCGCGAGCACCTCGTCGGTCAGCTCGGGCTGGTGGACGCCGAGGACGCCCACGGCCTTGGCCGTCTGGTGGGAGTCGAAGCGCCGCCGGTCCATCGCCTCGTGCCGGGTCTGCGGCTCGTCGCCGAGGAAGAGCTGGGCCGCGTTGTCCGGGTCGGCCGCGACACGGGCCTGCCACTCCTCGACGGGGACCGTGCTCAGTTCGTGGCCGAGCCGGGCGGCCGCCTCGAAGACACGGCCGAGGCCGGGAGCGTCCGGGTTGGTGAAGTGGTAGACCTCGCCGCCCGTCTGCCCCGACTCCGCGAGCGCCACGACCGCCCGGCTGACATGGTCCACCGGCACCCAGTCGGTGGAGCCGTACGGCAGGTCGGGTACGGCCCCGGCCTGGAGGCAGCCCTTGATGAGCTGCCAGAGCAGGTCCCGGTCCTGGCAGGCCCCGGTGGCGGTGTCGCCGCTGATGCGGCCGGGGCGGTGCACGGTGACCGGCAGGCCGCGTTCGGCGGCGAGACCGACCAGCCCCTCCGCGACCCACTTGCTGCGGGCGTACCCGTCGGGCAGACCGGCCGGCGGGCCGGTCGGGGTGGACTCGGTGACGGTGACCGGGTCGTCGCCGGTCGCCGGGGCGAACACGCTGGTGGTCGAGATGTAGTGCATGCCCGGTGACCCCGAGTCGGCGAGCAGCCGCAGCAGTTCCTCGGTGCCCGCCACATTGGGGGCACGCAGAGCCCCGTACCCGGCGGCGAAGTTGACGCGGGCGCCGTTGTGCAGGACCGGGCCGAGGCGGCGGACCAGCGCGGCGCGGTCCTTCGGGGTCAGGCCGAGGCCGGGGGCGGCGAGGTCGCCCGGCACCGCGTGGATCAGGGTCTCGTAGCGGGGCTGCCAGAGGCCGTAGTGCTCCAGGTTGGCGCGCAGCCGTTCGGCGGCCCTCACGGGGTCCTCGGCGCGGACCAGGCAGTCGACCGGGCCGCCGGTGCTCTCGATGAGGTCCCGCAGCAGGAACGCGCCCAGGAACCCGGAGGCGCCGGTGAGCAGCGGGCGGGAGCCGGGGCGGGCGCTCCTGCGGGCGGTGGCCGTGATGTCCGGTGCGAGGCGGACCTCGGCGGCGAGGTCGGGCCCGCCGCCGTCCCCCTGCTCACCCGGCGTGCGCTCCAGCAGACGGGCGACACCCTCCGCGGTCGGCGCGGCGAAGAGGTCCCGCAGGGACAGGCGCCGGCCGCAGCGTTCCTCGATCCGCTGGGCGAGGGTGACGGCGAGCAGGGAGTGGCCGCCGAGGGCGAAGAAGTCGTCCCTGACGCCGACTTCGGGCACACCGAGGGTCTCCGCGAAGGCCGCGCACAGCTCGCGTTCCAGGTCGGTGCGCGGGGCGGTGCCCTCGCCGGGCGCGGTGTGCTCGGGGGCGGGGAGGGCCTGCCGGTCGGTCTTGCTGTTGGGGGTGAGCGGCAGGGTGTCGAGCGTGACGTAGGCGGCCGGGACCATGTGGTCCGGCAGCGTCTCGGCGAGGCGGGCGCGCAGGTCGGCGCCGTCGGGCATCCGCTGCCCCTCCTCCGCGACCGTGTAGGCGACCAGGCGCCGGTCGCCGGGCCGGTCCTCGCGGACCATCGCGCAGGCGGAGCCGATGCCGGGCAGCGCGGTCAGGGCGGCCTCGATCTCGCCCAGCTCGATACGGAAGCCGCGCAGTTTGACCTGGTCGTCGACGCGGGAGACGTAGACGAGTTCGCCGTCGGCGGTCCAGCGGGCCAGGTCGCCGGTGCGGTACATCCGGCCGCCCGCGCGGTCGAAGGGGTCGGCGACGAACCGGGTCGCGGTCAGGGCGGCCCGCTCGTGGTAACCACGGGCCAGGCTCGCGCCGGAAACGTACAACTCGCCGACCACGCCCGGCGGTACGGGGGCCAGCCGGTCGTCCAGGACATGGACGCGGGTGCCGTCCACGGGGACACCGATGGGCACGGTGCGGTCGGGGGCGTGGGGGCCGTCCGCGTGCTGGAAGGCGCTCATGGTGGCGCAGACGGTGGTCTCGGTGGGCCCGTAGGCGTTGACCAGGTTCCGGTCGCGCGCCCAGGTGTGCACCAGGTGCGGCGGGCACGCCTCACCGGCCAGCGCGATGGTGGTGCCCTCGGGCAGCGAGCCGGGCGGCATCACCGCGAGCGCGGCCGGGGGCAGGGTGAGATGGGTGACGCCGCGTTCCCGGACGGTGCCGGCGAGGGCGGGTCCTGGCAGCAGGGCGTCGCGTTCGTCGATCTCCAGGCAGGCCCCGGTGAGCAGACCCATGACCATCTCCCAGAACGCGGCGTCGAAGCTGACGGACGCCAGGTGCAGCACCCGGTGGCCGGGGCCGACCCGCAGCCGCTCGGCGTGCGTACGGGCCAGCGCGCCGACACCCCGGTGGGTGACGACGACGCCCTTGGGCAGCCCGGTCGAGCCTGAGGTGTAGATGACGTACGCCGGGTGCGCCGGATCGGGGTCGCCCGAAGCGGGGGCGGCCACCGTGCCCCGCATGAGGTCCCCGGCATGGACGTGCGGCACCGGAAGTTCGGGCAGCCGCTCGCGCACCTCGGGGGTGGTCAGCAGCAGGCGCGGCCGGGAGTCCTCGACCATGTGGGTGAGGCGCCGGGCCGGATAGTCGGGGTCGAGCGGGACGTACGCGGCCCCGGCCTTGAGGACGCCGAGCAGGGTGACCAGCAGCTCCCGGTTGCGGGGCAGGGCGACGGCGATCCGGTCCTCGGGGCCGATGCCGCGCGCGGTGAGGTCGGCGGCCACGGAGTCCGCGAGGGCGTCGAGTTCGCGGTAGGTGAGCGTGGTGGTGGCGTCGCGGACCGCCGGGGCGTCCGGGGTGTCGCGCGCCCGGCGCCGGAACAGGGCGGGGACGCTCTCGGGGTGGTCGGCCTCGGGCCCGGTGCCCCAGGCGGTGACGCGGGCGCGGTCGGTGTCGGTGAGCACGTCGTAGGTGTGCAGCGGGCGGTCGGGGTCGGCGGTGACGGCGGTGAGCAGCCCGGCGAGGCGTTCGCCGAGGGCGTGCACGGTGGCCGCGTCGAAGAGTTCCGTCGCGTAGTCCACGGCGGCCCGCATGGCGCCCGGCGCGCCCTGGTCGTCCTGGGTCTCGGTGAAGGTGAAGGACAGGTCGAACTTGCTGACGTCCAGCTCGACGGGCACCGGGCTCACGGTGAGGCCGGGCAGCTCGACCGGGGCGGCAGGGCTGTGGTTCTGGAGGACGAGCATGGTCTGGAACAGCGGGTGGTGGCTCTGCGAGCGGGCGGGGTTGAGGAGTTCGACCAGCCGCTCGAAGGGGAGGTCCTGGTGGGTGTAGGCGGAGAGGTCGAACTCCTTCACCCGGTCCAGGAGCTCGCGGAAGGTGGGGTCGCCCGAGAGGTCGGTGCGCAGGACGAGGGTGTTGACGAAGAAGCCGACCAGATCGGTTGCGGCCTCGTCGGTGCGTCCGGCGACGGCGGTGCCCAGCGGGATGTCCTCGCCCGCGCCGTGCCGGGAGAGCAGCAGGGAGAGGGCGGCCTGGAGGACCATGAAGACGCTGCATCCGCTGGTGCGGGCGAGGTCCGCGATCCTGCGGGCGGTGTCGGCGTCCAGAGTGAAGTCATGGGTGGCGCCGACATGTTGGGGCACCGCGGGGCGCGGCCGGTCCCAGGGCAGCTCGATCAGCTCGGGCAGCCCGCTCAACGCCCGCTTCCAGTGATCCAGTTGGTTGGACAGCACACTGCCGGGGTCGTCCTCGTCGCCGAGGAGGGCCCGCTGCCAGAGGGCGTGGTCCACGTGGTCGACCGGGGGCGCGGTCCACGCCGGGGCCTGACCGCCGGCGCGGGCGCGGTAGGCGGTGCCCAGGTCGCGGGTGAGGGGCGCGAGGGAGGAGCCGTCGGCGGCGATGTGGTGCACGACGAGGACCAGCACGTGGGAGTCCTCGGCCAGCCGCAACAGGGTTGCCCGCAGCGGGAGTTCGCTCTCGATGTCGATGGCCTCGGCTGCGGTCCCCGCCACGGCCGCGTCGAGCCGGTCCTCGTCGGCGTCCCGGACGGTGAACGGCACCCTCGCCGCGCCGGGTTCGGTGATGCGCTGGTGCGGTCCGTCCCCGTCGGCCGGGAAGACGGTGCGCAGCGCGGAGTGCCGGGCCACCACGTCGTCCAGCGCGGCGCGCAGGGCCTCCTGGTCCAACGGGCCGTCCAGGCGTACGGCGAAGGGGATGTTGTAGGTGGCGGAGGGGCCTTCGAGCCGGTGCAGGAACCACAGGCGCCGCTGGGCGTAGGACAGCGGCAGCACCTCGGGGCGCGGCTGCGGGACCAGGGCGGGGCGGGCCGGGCGGTCGCCGTCGGCGAGGACGGCGGCGAAGGAAGCGACCGTCGGGTGCTCGAAGAGGGTACGGATCTCGGTCTCGGTGCCCAGGGCGGTGCGGACGCGGCCCACCAGCCGGGTGGCGAGCAGGGAGTGGCCGCCGAGGGTGAAGAAGTCGTCGTCGACGCCGACTTGAGGCACGCCGAGGACGTCCGCGAACAGTCCGGCGACGATCTCCTCGTGCGCCCCGCGCGGCGCCCGGCCCGTGGCTCCCGGTCCGTCGGAGGCTGGGGCGGGCAGCGCGGCCCGGTCCACCTTGCCGTTGACCGTCAGCGGGAGGGCGTCCAGCGCCTGGATGGCGGACGGCACCATGTAGGAGGGCAGGTGGCGGCCGATGTGCGCGGCCAGCTTGCCGGGGTCCGCCGTGTGGCCGGGCGCCGGGACGACGTACGCGGTGAGGGTGCGGTCGCCGGGGAGGTCCTCGCGGACCAGGACGCAGGCTGCGCGCACGGACGGGTCGGTGCGCAGGACCGCCTCGATCTCGGCGGGCTCG
This sequence comes from Streptomyces sp. NPDC018263, assembly GCF_055562575.1. Taxonomy (NCBI): domain Bacteria; kingdom Bacillati; phylum Actinomycetota; class Actinomycetes; order Kitasatosporales; family Streptomycetaceae; genus Streptomyces; species Streptomyces sp. NPDC018263. The sequence goes on along the minus strand of NZ_JBVHFA010000002.1, from coordinate 367,045 downwards.
ATGCGGTGGCCGCGCAGCTTGATCTGCTGGTCTGCGCGGCTGACGTAGTGGATCAGCCCCTCGGTGTCCCGGCGCACCACGTCACCCGTGCGGTACATCCGGGTGCCGTCGCCCTCGAAGGGGTCGGCGACGAACCGGGTGGCGGTGAGGCCGGGCCGCCCCAGGTAGCCGCGCGCGACACCGGGGCCCGCGAGGTACAGCTCGCCCTCGGCGCCGGGCGGCACCGGGCGCAGGGCCGCGTCCAGGACGTAGGCCCGCATGCCGTCCAGGGGGCGGCCGATCGGGGGCATGCCGGGTGCGGCGTCGGCCGGGACGCGGTGGAGGGTGGCGAAGGTGGTGGTCTCGGTGGGGCCGTAGGCGTTGAGGACCGTGGTGCCGGGGTGGGCGGTGGCGACCTGCTGGAGCACGCCGGGGGTGGCGGCCTCGCCGCCGGCGGCGGCCAGCCGGAGCAGGCCGAGGGCGCCGGGGTCGGTCTCGGCGATGACGTTGAACAGGGCGGTGGTCAGGAAGGCCGCCGTCACCCCGTGCCGGGCCACCAGGTCCCGGAGCGTCTCGGGCTGGAGTGTGCCCGCGGGGGCCACGACGACCCGGCCGCCGCTGAGCAGGGGCGCCCAGATCTCGAAGGTGGCCGCGTCGAAGACGTACGCGGAGTGCATCAGTACGGCGTCCGCCACCCCGTCGGCCCAGGTGCGGTCGGCGGCGAGGGCGGTGATGTCGGCGTGGGTGACGCCGACGGCCTTGGGCAGGCCGGTGGAGCCGGAGGTGAACATGACGTAGGCGAGCCGGTCGCCGCCGGGCACGGCGGGCAGGGTGCCGGGGGCGAAGGGGCCGCCGCTGACGACGCGTCCGGCGGGGTCCACGGTGAGGACGGGGATGTCGAGGCCGCGTACCCAGGGGTTGTCCCGCGTGGTCGCGTCCACGATGAGGGCGCTCAGCGGGGCGGACTCGGTGACGCGGCCGAGGCGGTCTTCGGGCCAGCGCGGGTCCAGCGGGACATAGGCGGCGCCCGCGCGCAGGACGGCCAGGGCCGAGGTGACCTGGGCCGAGGAGCGGCCGAGCAGGATGCCCACCCCGTCCTCCGTACCGACCCCGGAGCCGGTGAGGGCCTTGGCCAGTCCGGTGGACAGCTCCTGGAGCTGCCCGTAGGTCAGTTCCTCGCCCGCGCCGGTGACGGCGATCGTGCCGGGGTGGTGCACGGCCTGCCGGGCCACGGCGTCGGGGATGCTCAAGTGCCGTACGTCCAGCCGGAGTTCCGCGCCGCGACCGGACGCCAGCAGCCGCTCCCGCTCCCCCTCCAGGAGCAGCGGCAGGCTGTCGGCGCGTACGCCGAGGCCGTCCGCCATCCGGGTGAGCAGGCGGCGCATACGCTCCACGGTCTGCTCGATCATGGTGCGGTCGAGCAGGGCGGCACGGTAGCCGAAGGTGACGCGGAGACCGTCCTCGCCCGGCGCGATGGTGAGGGTGAGCGGGTAGTGGGCGGCGTCGGTGCCCTCGATCCCGGCGACGGTGAGGCCGGCCATGCCCTGCTGGGCGGTGCGCAGGGCCTCGGCGTCGAGCGGGTAGTTCTCGAAGACGGCGAGGGTGTCGAAGAGCCGGTCGAGCCCGGCGGTCTCGCATATCTCGGTCAGGCCGGCGTACTGGTGGCCCAGCAGCCGCGCCTGCTCCTCCTGGAGCCGGGTGAGCAGCGCGGCCAGGGACTCGCCGGGCTCGGGGCGCAGCCGGACCGGGACGGTGTTGATGAACAGGCCGATCATCGTCTCGATGCCCGGGATCTCCGGCGGCCGCCCGGAGACGGTGGTGCCGAACACCACGTCGGAGCGTCCGGTGAGGTGGGCCAGCACCAGCCCCCAGGCGCCCTGGACCAGAGTGTTGAGGGTGAGCCGGGAGGCGCGGGCCGTCTCGCGCAGCCGGTGCGTGGTGTCCCGGTCCAGCTCCAGCACCAGGGTCTCGGGCAGCTCGGCGGCGTCCGGGCCCTCCGGCCCGCCCCGACCGGCGAGCAGCGTCGGCGTCTCCAGCCCGGCCAGCGCCTCCCGCCAGGTGTTGAGCGTGGCAGCCCGGTCCTGGGCGGCCAGCCAGGCGAGGTAGGTGCGGTAGGGGGTGACGCGGGGCAGCGTGAGGTCGTCGCCCTGGCGGGCGTACAGCTCGAACAGCTCGCGCACCAGCAGCGGGACGGACCAGCCGTCGAACAGGAGGTGGTGGCTGGTCATCACCAGGCGGTGCCGGCCGGGCCCGGTGTGGATCAGGGTGAACCGCATCAGGGGCGGTGTGGTGAGGTCGAACCGCCGGGTGCGGTCCTCGGCGAGGAACGCCTCCAGCGCCTCGGTGCCGTCAGTGGCGGTGAGGTCCAGCTCCTCCAGCGGTACGGGCACTTGCGCCGCGACCGCCTGGACGGGCTGGTCCAGGTCCTCGTGGAGGAAGCCGACCCGGAGGTTGGCGTGGCGGCGCAGCAGGGTGCCGATGGCGGAGCGCAGGGCGAAGACGCTGACGGTGCCTTCGAGGTCGAACACGAACTGGGTGGTGTAGACGTCCACGGCCTGGGAGTCGTAGAGCGAGTGGAAGAGCATGCCCGCCTGCAACGGCGTCAACGGCAGTACGTCCTCCAACTGGAACCCGGTCACTTGCGTCCACCCCACTTGTTCTGAAGTCGGTCGATCTGGGCCTGGTCGAGGGAGACCAGGGGAAGGTCGGAGGGCGTGTAGCCGCCCGCGTCGGGCTGTTCGGCGTGTTCGGCGACGGCGCGCAGGGCGCGGGCGAAGGCGTCGGCCAGGTCCGCCACGTCCTCCTCCTTCAGGAGGTCGCCGGGCCAGGCCCAGCGGGTGACGAGGACGGGTCCGTCGGGGCGGTCCTCGGTGTGCGCGTTGATGTCGATGACGTGGTGGACGGGCATGTCCGGGTCCTGGCTGCGCGGCTGGCCGCCGTCGAGCAGGACCTCCCAGTCGCCCGCGCTCCCGGCCGGACTCGCGTACCGGCCGAGGTAGTTGAAGCCGATCTGCGGGTCCGGGGCGGTGAGCCGGTCGCGGGTGGCGGGGTTGAGGTGGCGCAGCATGCCGTAGCCCACGCCGTGGTCGGGTATCGCCCGGAGCTGTTCCTTGATCTGCTTCACGGCGCGGTCGATCAGGGTCGCGTCGAAGCGTGCGGGGTCGACGACCCGGCCGGGGCCGGGGTCGAGGCGGACCGGGTAGAGGCTGGTGAACCAGCCGACCGTGCGGGAGAGGTCGATGTGGTCGGCGAGCTGTTCCCGGCCGTGGCCCTCCAGGTCGATCAGGACACCGGTGTCGTCGGTGCGGCCGGTGCCCCGGTCCTCGCGCCAGGCGCGGATCGCGAGGGCGAGCGCGGTGAGGAGCACGTCGTCCACTCCCGCGTGGAAGGCGGCCGGCGCGGTGGTGAGCAGCGGGTCGGTCCAGCGGGCGTCGAGCCGGGTGGTGATGGTCCGGGTGTGCTCGGCGGTGTCGCGCTCGGCGTCGAGCGGCCGGTGTCCGATGCGCGGGTCCGGGGTGTTCAGCACCCCTTCCCAGAGCGGGAGTTCGCGCTCCCGCTCCGGGGTGCGGGCCTGGGCGGCGAGGAGGCGGGCCCAGCTCCGGTACGGCGTGGCGACGGACGGCAGGGGCGTCGGTGTGCCGGTGGCCGTCCGCCAGGCGGCGGCGAGGTCGGCGCCGAGCACCCGCCAGGAGACCGCGTCGACGGCCAGGTGGTGGACGACGATGAGCAGCCGGCCGGGGGTGCCCGGCCCGGCGTCGCCCCAGACGGCCTCGATGACCTGGCCGTCGGCGGGCCGGAGCCGGGCGCGGGCCTGTTCGCCCGCCTCGGTGAGCGCGGCGGTCGCGGCGGCGGCGTCCAGCCCGGCGATGTCGAGCCGGGTGAGACGCTTGCGCGCCTGCACGGAGCCGGGCGGCTGCGCGTACAGGAACGGCTCCTCCTCGGTGGAGCGGGTGACCCGCATGCGGAGCATGTCGTGGTGGTCGATGAGGAGTTGGAGGGTGCCGGCGAGGGATTCCTCGTCGGCGCCGGCCGGGGTGCGCAGGACGGCGGACTGGTTGTAGCCGTCGGTGGGGCCGGGCCGCTCCAGGAACCAGGCGGCGATGGGCGTGGGCGGCATCTCGCCGGAGCCCGCCTCGGCGGGTCCGGCCGAGTCCGCCGTCAGCACGGTGGCGACGGCCGCGATGGCCTCCGGGGTGCGGTGCGTGAAGACGTCGCGCGGGGTGACGGCGAGCCCGGCCTGCCGGACCCGGCTGACGAGCTGGATGGAGAGGATGCTGTCGCCGCCGAGGGCGAAGAAGTCGTCGTCGGTGCGGACGGTGGCGGCCCGCAGCACGGAGCCGAACACCTCGCACAGCACATGCTCGCGCTCGGTACGCGGTTCCCCGCCCGGCCGGGTGCCGGTGGTGCGGGCCGGTGCGGGCAGGGCGCGCCGGTCGGTCTTGCCGTTGGTCATCAGCGGCAGCGCGTCCAGGTGCACGAAGACGGCGGGCGTCATGTACGGCGGCAGCGTGTCGGCCAGCCCCCGGCGCAGCGCGTCGTCGGCCACGTCGGCGCCTGCTCCCCCACTGGGCACCACGTAGGCCACCAGGCGGCGTTCGCCCGGCTGGTCCTCGCGGACGACGGCGCAGGCGGCGGTGATGCCGGGCAGGGCGGCGAGCGCGGTCTCGATCTCGCCGAGTTCGATGCGGAAGCCGTTCAGCTTGACCTGGTCGTCGGCGCGGGAGACGTAGGTGAGCAGGCCGTCGGCGTCGCGCCGGACGAGGTCGCCGGTGCGGTACATCCGGCTTCCGGCGGGCCCGAACGGGTCGGCGACGAAACGGGTGGCGGTGAGCCCGGCGCGGCCCAGGTAGCCGCGCGCCAGCCCGTCACCGGCGATGTACAGCTCCCCGGTGACACCGGGCGGCACGGGCTGGAGGCGGGCGTCGAGGACGTGGGCGCGGGTGTTGTCGACGGGGCGCCCGAGCGGCACGCTCCCCTCGGCGGTCTCGGTGTCGTCGTCGGTGTGGTGGTGGGCGGTGGCGTCGATGGTGGTCTCGGTGGGCCCGTACAGGTTGTGCGGCTCGGCCCGCCAGGCGTCCCGGACCCGCCGGGCCAGGATGCGCGGCAGGGGTTCGCCGCCGCACAGGACGGCCCGCAGAGTCGTCGGCGCTTCCTCGTCGGCCGTCTCGGTGAGCACCAGCGAGAGGTGCGAGGGCACGAACTGGGCGATGGTGACGCCCAGTTCACGCGCCCGGCCGAGCAGTCCGGCGGGGTCGTGGTTGAGCGCGGCCGGTACCGGGCAGGTGGAGCCGCCGTGCAGCAGGGGCAGCCAGGTCTCCCACACCGAGGCGTCGAAGCTGGGCGAGGTCCGGGCCAGGACCCGGTCGTCGCCGGTGAGGGCGAGGTGGCCGGCCATCCACGCCATGTGGTTGGTGAGCGAGGCGTGCGTGACGACGACACCCTTGGGGCGCCCGGTGGAGCCCGAGGTGTAGATGACGTACGCGGCGTCGCGCGGGTCGGGCACGGTGACGGGCGGTGCGGTGTGGCCGGTGGACCAGGCGGCCTGGTCGTCCAACGTGAGCACGGGAACGGACAGTTGGCGGTCCCGGACGCGGTGGGCGTGGGTGAGCAGGAGGACCGGGCGGGCGTCTGCGAGGGTGTACGCGATGCGCGCCTCGGGGTGTTCCAGGTCGATGGGCAGGTAGGCGGCCCCGGCCTTGGTGACGGCGAGCATCGCCACCACCTGGTCCGCGGTGCCCTCCAGGGCGAGCGCGACGAGGTCGCCCCGGCCGATGCCCCGGCCGCTCAGGTGGTGCGCGAGGTCGCCGGAGAGCTGGTCGAGTTCGGTGAAGGTGAGGGTGCGGTCGGCCCCGCGTACCGCGACGGCGCCCGGGGTGCGGGCGCACTGCGCGCGGAACGCCTCCGGGGCCGTCCGCGCGGGCACGGGCCGGACCGGGCCGAGCGCCGCCCGCTCCAGCCGCTCCCGCTCGGACGCGCCCAGTACCTCGGTCTCGTGCACCCGCTGTCCGGGGTCGGCCGCGAGGGAGGCCAGGAGGCGGGTCAGCCGCTCGGTCAGAAAGTGGGCGGTGGCGTGGTCGAACAGCTCGGTGGAGAACTCCAGCACCCCGTCGAGTCCCGTGGGGCGCCCGGCGCCGTCCTCGGTCTCGGTGAAGGTGAAGGTCAGGTCGAACTTGCTGATGCCGGTGCGCACCGGCTGCTCGGAGACGGTGAGCCCGGGCAGCTCGATGTCGGCGCCGGCCGTGTTCTGGAGCACCAGCATGGTCTGGAACAGGGGGTGGTGGTTCTGCGCCCGCTCCGGGCTGAGGGCGTCCACCAGCCGCTCGAAGGGCACGTCCTGGTGGTCGTAGGCGGCGAGGTCGAACTCCCGGACGCGGTCCAGCACTTGGTCGAAGGTGGGGTCACCGGTGAGGTCGGTGCGCAGCACCAGGGTGTTGACGAAGAAGCCGACCAGGTCGTCCAGGGCCTCGTCGGTGCGGCCGGCGACGGCGGTGCCGAGCGGGATGTCCTCCCCGGCGCCGTGCCGGGACAGCAGCACCGAGAGGGCGGCCTGGAGCACCATGAAGAGGCTGCACCCGCGGGCGCGGGCGAGCGCGGCGAGGGCCCGGTGCGTGTCGGCGTCCACGGGGAAGGCGAACGCGTCGCCCCGGTGCTCGGTGACCGCCGGGCGCGGCCGGTCGCCGGGCAGCTCCAGCAGCTCGGGTGCTCCGGCCAACGCCTGGCGCCAGTAGGCGAGTTGCCGGGCATCCCGGCTGTCCGGGTCCGCCTCGTCGCCGAGCAGCGCGTGCTGCCACAGGGTGTAGTCGGCGTACTGGACGGCGAGGTCCGCCCAGCCCGGCTCCTCGTGCGCGAGCCGCGCCCGGTACGCCTCGCCGAGGTCGCGGGCGAGCGGGGCGAGGGACCAGCCGTCGCCCGCGATGTGGTGCAGGACCAGGACGAGGACGTGCGCCTCGGCACCGAGCCGCACCAGCCGGGCCCGTACCGGCGCCTCGGCGCTCACGTCGAAGGCGTGGGCCACCTCGGTGGCGAGCACCTCGTCCAGGCGGGCGGGGTCGGTGTCGCGGGGGGTGAGGTCGAGGTCGGCGGTACGGGCGTCCAGGATGAGCTGGCGCGGCACGCCGTCGGTTTCGGGGAAGACGGTGCGCAGGCTCTCGTGGCGTTCGACCACGTCGGCCAGCGCGCTCTCCAGCGCGTCGGCGTCCAGCGGGCCGTCCAGGCGCAGCACCAGCGGCACGTTGTAGGTGTCGCTGGGCCCCTCGAACCGGTTGAGGAACCAGAGCCTGCGCTGCGCGAACGACAGCGGCAGCGGCTCCGCCCGGTGCTCGGCGCGCCGCAGCGGCAGCCGCGCCGCCTCGGCGCCGTCGAGCACGGCGGCCAGCGCGGCCGGCGCCGGGTGCTCGAACAGGGTCTTGACGGGGACCTCCACGCCGAGCGCGGCCCGGATGCGGGCGGTGAGCCGGGTGGCGAGCAGGGAGTGGCCGCCGAGCGCGAAGAAGTCGTCGTCGGGGCCGACCGCGTCCAGGCCGAGCACGTCGGCGAAGAGTCCGCAGAGGATCTCCTCGCGCGCGGTGCGGGCCGGGCGTCCGCTCACCGGCGCGTACTCGGGGACGGGCAGCGCGCGCCGGTCCACCTTGCCGTTGGGGGTCAGCGGGAGCGCCTCCAGCGGGACCAGGGCGCTGGGCACCATGTAGGCGGGCAGCGACCGGCCGACGGCGCGGGCGAGGTCGGCGGGGTCGGGGTTCGCGCCGCTGGCGGGGACCACGTAGGCGACGAGGCGCCGGTCGCCGGGTGTGTCCTCGCGGACCACGGCGAAGGCGTCCGCGACCCCCTGGCAGGAGGCGAGGGTGTTCTCGATCTCGCCCAGCTCGATCCGGTAGCCGCGCAGCTTCACCTGGCCGTCGGACCGGCCGACGTAGGCGATCTGTCCGTCCTGGGTCCAGCGGACCAGGTCGCCGGTGCGGTACATCCGGCCGCCCGAGGCGTCGAACGGGTCGGCGACGAAGCGGGTGGCCGTCAGACCGGGCCGGCCGGTGTAGCCGCGCGCCACACCGTGTCCGGCGAGGTACAACTCCCCCACCACGCCGGGCGGTACGGGCCGCAGCGAGGCGTCCAGGACGTGCAGGCGCATGCCGTCCAGCGGCCGGCCGATGGGCGGCGGCCCGGCGGGCAGGCCGGCGGCCACCGGGTAGCGGGTGGCGAAGGTGGTGGTCTCGGTGGGGCCGTACACGTGCAGGACGCGGGTGTCGGGGGCGAGGGCCGCGATCCGCTGCATGGCGTCCGGGGAGGCCAGTTCACCACCGGCGCACACCAGCCGCAGGCCGGTGAAGGCGCCGGGGTCGGTCTCGGCGATCACGTTGAACAGGGCGGTCGTCATGAAGACGGCCGTGGCCCCGTGGGTGTGCACCGCGTCGTCCAGCGCGCGGGCGTCCAGCACGCCGTCGGGTGCGACGACGATCCGGCCGCCGTGCAGCAGCGGGGCCCAGATCTCGAAGGTGGAGGCGTCGAAGACGTACGCCGAGTGCATCAGCACGGCGTCGGCGGCGCCCTCCCGCCAGGCGGAGTCGGCGGCGAGCGCGACCACGTCGGCGTGGGTGACTCCGACGCCCTTGGGCAGGCCGGTCGAGCCGGAGGTGAACATCACGTAGGCCAGCGCGGCGGGGCCCGGTACGGGCACCGGGCGGCCTGGCCGCTCGGGGGCGCCCCGCAGGACCCGGCCGAGCCGGTCCAGCACGACGACCGGTGTGCGTGCGGCGGCCGTACGCACCCAGGGTGAGCGATCGGTGTCCTCGTCCACCAGGAGGACCTTCACCCCGGCCGCCCCGGCGACCTGGTCGAGCCGCTCCTCGGGCCAGCGGGCGTCCAGCGGGACGTAGGCCCCGGCGGCGCGGACGGTGGCGAGGGAGGCGGTCACGACGGCCGGGGACCGGCCGAGCAGCACGCCGACACCGGTCTCCGGACCGACGCCGAGGCCCGCGAGGGCGGCGGCGAGTTCGGCGGAGAGGGTGTCCAGGTCGGCGTAGGTGAGGGAGGCGTCGTCGGCGCTGACGGCCACCGCGTCCGGGGTGCGGGCGGCCCGGGCGGCGAACAGCGCCGGCAGGACGGCGGGCTCGTCGGCGGCGGGCAGGGCGCGGCCGGTGCCCCAGCGGGCGACGCGGGTGTGCTCGTCCGGGGTCATCAAGTCGTGTGCGGCGACAGGGAGTTCGGGTTCGGCGGTGACCCGCTCCAGCAGGCGCAGCAGCCGGGCGGTGAGTTCCACGACCGTGCTGCGGTCGAACAGCGCGGTGGCGTACTCGACACCGGCGCCGAGGCCGCCGTCCCGCTCCTCGGTGAAGGCGAAGGTGAGGTCGAACTTGCTCAGCCCGTTGTGCACGAGCCGGTCCTCGACGGTGAGGCCGGGCAGGGCGGGGCGGACGCTGTCCTGGTTCTGGAGCACCACCATGGTCTGGAACAGCGGGTGGTGGTCGCGGGCCCGGACCGGGTTGAGGTGCTCCACCAGCCGCTCGAAGGGCACGTCCTGATGGGCGTACGCGGCGAGGTCGAACTCCCGCACTCGTACCAGGAGTTCACGGAAGGTGGGGCGGCCGGAGACGTCGGTGCGCAGGACGAGGGTGTTGACGAAGAACCCGACCAGGTCCTCCAGCGCCTCGTCCGTGCGGCCCGCGACGGGCGAGCCGAGCGGGATGTCGTCGCCGGCGCCGTGCCGGTGCAGCAGGGTGGCCACGGCCGCCTGGAGCACCATGAAGAGGCTGCTGCCCGACTCCCTTGCCAGCCGCTTGAGCCGAGCGTGCAGCTCGGCGGGCACCTCGAAGGTGTGGACGCCGCCCCGGGGGTCGACGGCGGCCGGGCGGGGCCGGTCCAGCGGGAGGTCGATCAGGCCGGGCATCCCGGCGAGCGCGGTGTTCCAGTGGTCGAGCTGGTCGCGCAGTACGGCGTCTTCGCCGGACTCGCCGTCGCCCTCGCCGAGGAGGGCGCGCTGCCAGAGAGTGTAGTCGGCGTACTGGAGCGGGGTGCCGAGGGTCAGCCCCGGCTCGGCGCCTTCGAGGCGGGCCCGGTAGGCGGTGCCGAGGTGGCGGGCGAGCGGGGCGAGGGACCAGCCGTCACCGGCGATGTGGTGGACGACGAGGACCAGCACATGGTGTTCGGGCGCCGAGCGCAGCAGCAGGGCGCGCAGCGGCAGCTCGGTGGTGACGTCGAACGTCTCGCGCACGGCGGCCAGCACGGTGGCGTCCATGTCGGCCGGCGCCGTGCTCACCACGGGCAGCTCGGGCGTGGCCGCCTCGGCGGGCAGGATCGTCTGGTGCGGTACGCCGTCCCGCTCGGGGAACACCGTGCGCAGCGCCTCGTGCCGCTCGATGACGTCGCCCAGCGCGGCCCGGAGGGCGTCCGGGTCGAGGGTGCCGTCGAGTTCGAGGACGAGCGGGATGTTGTAGGTGGAGCTGGGGCCCTCCAGCCGGTTGAGGAACCACAGCCGCTGCTGGGCGTAGGACAGCGGCAGCGGCTCGGGGCGGTGGGCGATGGGCAGCACGGCGGGCCGGGCCTTGCCGGGGGTGTCGAGGGCGCGGGCCAGGCCGGCGACGGTCGGGTGCTCGAAGAGGGTGCGCACCGCGACCTCCGCCCCCAGGACGGCGCGGACGCGGCTGACGACGCGCATGGCGAGCAGGGAGTGGCCGCCGAGGTCGAAGAAGCTGTCGTGCGGGCCGACGGCGGGGCGTTGCAGCACGTCGGCGAAGATCCCGGCGAGGAGTTCCTCCTGCGGGGTGCCCCGGCCGGGGGCGACCGGGGTGCCGTCCTCCGGCTCCGGCTCGGGTGCGGGCAGGGCGCGCCGGTTCACCTTGCCGTTGGGCAGCAGCGGGAGTTCGTCCAGGACGACGACGGCGCCGGGCACCATGTAGTGCGGCAGCGTCTCCGCGAGGTCGTCGCGCAGGGTGCGGCCGCGCGGGGCCCCGTCGGCGGTGACGGCGTACGCCACCAGCCGGCGTCGGCCGGGGGCGTCCTCGCGGATGACGGCGCAGGCCGAGGTGACGCCGGGCCGGGCCAGGAGGGCGGCCTCGACCTCGCCCAGCTCGATCCGGAAGCCCCGGAGTTTGACCTGGTCGTCGGCGCGGGACACGTACTCGATCAGCCCGTGCCGGTTCCACTTGACGAGGTCGCCGGTGCGGTACATGCGGCCACCGGTGGTGGCGAAGGGGTCGGCGACGAAGCGCTCGGCGGTCAGGCCGGGGCGGCCCAGGTAGCCGCGCGCGAGATTGGGCCCGGCGAGGTACAGCTCGCCGGTGACACCGGTCGGTACGGGGCGCAGCCGGGTGTCGAGGACGTAGGCGCGCATGGTGTCGACGGGCCGGCCGATCGGCACGGTCTCCGAGGCGTGGACTTCGCCGTCGTCGGGGACGCGGTGGGCGGTGGCGTCGATGGTGGCCTCGGTCGGGCCGTACAGGTTGTGCGCCTCGGCGAGCCAGGTGCGGGCGATGTCGTCCGCGAGGGCGCGGGGCAGCGGTTCGCCGCCGCACAGGACGGCGCGCAGCGCGGGCAGCGGTGCCGCGTCGGCGGCCTCGGCGAGGACGAGCGCGAGGTGCGAGGGCACGAACTGGGCGACGGTGACGCCGAACCGGCCCATCCAGTCGACCAGCGCCCGCGGGTCCTGGTTGACCCCGTCGGGCAGCACGCACACCTCGGCGCCGTTCATCAGCGGCAGCCACAGCTCCCACACGGAGGCGTCGAAGCTGGTGGAGGTACGGGCGAGGACCCGGTCCCCCTGGGTGAGCGAGAGGTGTCCCGCCATCCAGGCCATGTGGTTGGCGAGCGCGCCGTGCGGCACGGTCACGCCCTTGGGCCGCCCGGTGGAGCCGGAGGTGTAGATGACGTAGGCCGGGTCGGCGGGGTGGACCGGCTGCCCCGACCGGGCTTCCCCTGCGCCCAGTCGGTCCGGGTCGAGCCACGGTACGCCGGTGGGCGGCAGCGTCTCGTGGACGTCATGCGTGGTGAGCAGCAGGACCGGGCGGGCGTCGGTGACCATGTGCCGGACGCGGGTGGCCGGGTAGCGCGGGTCCACGGGCAGGTAGGCGGCACCGGCGCGCAGCACGGCCAGCATGGCGACGACGGAGGTGACGGACGGCGGCAGGGCGAGCGCGACCAGCGTGTCGCGTCCGGCCCCGCGCTCGCGCAGAGCGTGGGCCAACCTGTCGGCCCGTGCGTCGAGTTCGGCGTAGGTGAGGCTGGTGTCCGCGTCCCGTACGGCGGTCGCGTCCGGGGTGCGGGCGGCCCACTGGCGGACCGCTTCCGGTGCGGTGACCGTGGGGAGCGGGCGCCGGGTGCCGTGGCCCTGGGCGAGGAGGCGGTCGCGTTCGCGGGGGCCGAGCGGGTCGAGGTCGCCGAGGTGCCGGTCGGGGTCGTGGACGGCCTCGGTGAGGACGCGGGCGAACCGGTCGCACAGCTCGCGGGCGGTGGCCTCGTCGAAGAGGTCGGTGGCGTACTCGAGGTAGCCGCCGATACCGCGGGCGGCCCCGGCCCGGTCGGCGGAGGCCGCGTTCTCGGTGAGCGAGAAGGTCAGGTCGAACTTGCTGATCCCGGTGTGCCCGGAGCGGTCGCGGCTGGTGATGCCGGGCAGGTCGATCCCGGCCTTCTCCTGGCTCTGCAGGACGAGCATGGTCTGGAAGAGCGGGTGGTGGTCGCTGGACCGCTCGGGGTTGACCGCTTCCACGACCCGCTCGAACGGGATGTCCCCGTGGCTGAACGCGGCGAGGTCGAACTCCTTGACCCGGCCCAGCAGTTCCCGGAACGTCGGGTCGCCGGAGAGGTCGGTGCGCAGCACCAGCGTGTTGACGAAGAAGCCGACCAGGTCGTCCAGCGCCTCGTCCGCGCGTCCGGCGACGGCGGTGCCGAGCGGGATGTCCTCGCCCGCGCCATGGGCGCCCAGGGTCACCGCGAGCGCGGCCTGGAGCACCATGAACGGGGTGCAGCCGGCCGCGCGGGCCAGCCCGGTCAGCGCGGTGTGCACCTCGGCGGGCAGCTCGAAGGGCACCGCCCCGCCCCGGTGGCTCGGGACGGCCGGGCGCGGCCGGTCCAGCGGGAGTTCGAGCAGGTCGGGGGCGCCGTGCAGGGCCTCGCGCCAGAAGGCGAGCTGCCGCCCGGCGAGGCTGTCCGGGTCGCCGTCCTCCCCGAGCAGCTCCCGCTGCCACAGGGCGTAGTCGGCGTACTGCACCCGCAGCGCGGGCCAGTCGGGGGTGTCCTCCCCCGCCAGCCGGGCGCGGTAGGCGGCGCCGACGTCCCGGCCGAGCGGGGCGAGGGACCAGCCGTCGGCGACGACGTGGTGCGGGACCAGGACCAGGATGTGCCGGTCGGCACCGAGCCGCAGCAGCCCGGCGCGGAAGGCGACGCCCCCGGCGAGGTCGAAGGGGGCGCCGGCCAGCCGGGCCACCGCCACCTCGGCCCACGCCTCGGCGTCCGCCCCGGCCGGGGGCTCCTCCACGGCGAGCGGGACCAGCGCGGCGGCGTGCGCGGCGTCCAGGACGACCTGGCGGGCCACCCCGTCCTCCTCCGCGAACACGGTACGCAGGCTCTCGTGCCGGGCCACCACGTCGGCGAGGGCGCCACGCAGGGCGTCGGTGTCCAGCGGGCCTTCCAGGTCGAGGACGAGCGGCACGTTGTAGGTGTCGCCGGAGTCCTCGGCCCGGTTGAGGAACCAGAGCCGCTGCTGCGCGAAGGACAGCGGCACGGTGCCGGGCCGGTCCTGCGGGACGAGCGCGGGGCGGGCCCCGCCGGAGGTGTCGAGCACGGCGGCCAGCGAGGCGACCGTGGGGTGCTCGAAGAGGGTGCGCAGGTCGAGTTCGGCCCCGAGCGCGGTGCGTACCCGGCCGGCGAGGCGGGTGGCGAGCAGGGAGTGGCCGCCGAGGGCGAAGAAGTCGTCGTCCACGCCGACCGTGTCCAGGCCGAGCACATCGGCGAACAGGCCGGCCAGCACCTCCTGGTGGGCGGTGCGCGGGGCACGCCCGGCGGCCGTGGCGGCGCGGGGCGCGGGCAGGGCGCGGTGGTCGAGCTTGCCGTTGGCGTTGAGGGGCAGCGCGTCGAGCAGGACGAACGCCGAGGGCACCATGTAGGCGGGCAGCGCGCGGCCCACGGTCCGGGCGAGGGCGGCGGCGTCCGGGGCGGTGCCGGGTTCGGGGACGACGTAGCCGACGAGGCGCGGGTCACCGGGCACGTCCTCGCGGACCAGGACACGCGCGGAGCGTACGGCGGGGTCGGTGAGCAGGGTGTTCTCGATCTCGGCGGGCTCGATGCGGAACCCGCGCAGCTTGATCTGTCCGTCGACGCGTCCGGCGTACTCGATGGCGCCGTCGGCGGTCCAGCGGGCGAGGTCGCCGGTGCGGTACATCCGGGCGCTGCCCGTGTCGTACGGGTCGGCCACGAAGCGGGTGGCGGTGAGCCCGGCGCGGCCCAGGTAACCGCGGGCCACGCCCCGGCCGCTGACGTACAGCTCGCCCACCACGCCGGGCGGCACCGGGCGCAGGCGGTCGTCGAGGACGTAGGCGTTCATGCCGTCCAGGGGGCGGCCGATGGGGGGCACGCCCGTCGTGTCGGCGGCGACCCGGTGGCGGGTGGCGAAGGTGGTGGTCTCGGTGGGGCCGTACACGTTCAGCACCCGGGTGGCGGGGACGGCGCCCGCGACGCGCTGGATCAGGCCGGGGGCGGCCGCCTCGCCGCCGGTGGCGACCAGGCGGAGCCCGGCGAAGGCGGCGGGGTCGGTCTCGGCGACGAGGTTGAACAGCGAGGTGGTCAGGAACAGCGCGGTGACCCCGTACCGCTCCGTCATCTCCCGCAGGACGCGCGGCTCCAGGCCGCCGGGGGGTGCGACGACCACCCGGCCGCCGTTGAGGAGGGGTGTCCAGATCTCGAAGGTGGAGGCGTCGAAGACGTACGCGGAGTGCATCAGCACCGCGTCGGAGACGCCGTCCCGCCAGGCCGGGTCGGCGGCCAGCGCGAGCACGTCGGCGTGGGTGACGCCGACGCCCTTGGGGAGGCCGGTGGAGCCCGACGTGAACATCACATAGGCGAGGCGGTCACCCCGTTGCACCTCGGGCGGGGTACCGGGCCGGTCCGGGGCGCCGTGCAGGAGGGCGCCGCGCTCGTCGACGACGAGGACGGGGAGGGTGGTGGCCCGCGCTTTGACCCAGTCGGTGCCGGCGTTCGCGGCGTCCACGATCAGAGCGCGGACCCGGGCGGTCCCGGCGACCCGGTCCAGCCGTTCGGCGGGCCACGCGGCGTCCATCGGTACGTACGCGGCACCGGCGCCCACCGTGCCGAGCGTGGCCGTCACCACGGCGGCCGAGCGGTCGACCAGCACCCCGACACCGTCCTCGGCACCGATGCCCCAGCCGCTCAGCGCGCCGGACAACTCGGCCGCTGTCCGGGCCAGTTCGCGGTAGGTGAGGGTGTGCGCCCCGGCGACGACGGCCGGGGCGTCCGGGGTGGCGCGGACCTGCGCGGCGAACGCCTGCGGCAGCGCGGTGTCCCCGGCGGGGAGTTCGGCGCCGCGCCCCTGCGCGAGCACGTCCGCGGTGGCGGTGTCGTCCAGCAACGGGATCTCGGCGAGCGGGGTTTCGGCGTCCGCCCCGGCCAGGGCCGTCAGGAAGGAGACGACGGCGTGCTGGTGGAGCCGGACGTCGTCCGGGTGGTACAGCTCCGGGTTGGTGTCGAAGCCGATCAACGGCCCCTGGCCCTCGGAGCGTTCGGAGACGAAGAGGGACACGTCGTCCACCGGGCCGATGGACAGCAGCCGGGAGGTGGCGGTGCTGCCGGCGAAGTCGAGGCCGTACTCGAAGCCCATGATGTTGACGACGACGTCGGTGAGGCGGGCCCCGTCGTCGGCCATGTTCAGCTCGCGGGCGAGCTGTTCGCGGGAGAAGCGACGGTGGCGCATGGCGCCGCGCATCTCGGCGGCGACCGCGCGGACCAGGGCGCCGACCGTCATGTCCGGGGTGACGGCCAGCCGCAGCGGGAGAATGTTGGAGGTCATGCCCATGATGTGGCGCAGCCCCGCGTGCCGGCCGTGCGAGGCGAGGCCGACTCTCACGTCCTGCGTCCCGGTGACACGGGCGACGTAGGCGGCGACGGCGCTGACGAGGACGGCGGTCCAGGTGGTGCGGCTGTCCCCGGCCAGGCGGCGCAGCTCGTCCAGGACGGCCACGGGGAGGGTCTCGCCGGAGTGCAGTTCCACCTGCGCGCCGGAGGCGGCGCGCGCGGCGGGGGCGCCGGTGCGGCGGCGGACGAGCGGGGCGGCGGCGCGGGTGCCGGAATCCGGGTCGTCCCCGGCCGGGGTGGTGAACCGGCCGGTCCAGTAGGCGCGGTCGGCCTCGGTGCGGCCGGAGGCGCGGTAGGCGGCCTCCTCGTCCACCAGGTCGCGCAGGGGCGCGGCGGTGATCTCGTCCGTGCTCTCGCCGCGTACCGCGCGTGTGTAGAGGTCGGCGACGGTGCGGGCGAAGAGGGCGCCGCTGAGGCCGTCGACGGCGATGTGGTGGTAGCGGATGTACCAGTAGTGCAGCGCGGGGCCGAGGCGCAGCAGCGCGAAGTGGTGGCGCGGGGCGTGCAGTTGGTCGACGGTGGCCATGTCGTCGGCCATGTACCGTTCGGCCGCGGCGGTCGGGTCTTCCTCGCCGCTCAGATCGACCCGGTGAAGCCGGCTCGGGGCGTCCGGTCCGGGGCGCACCACCCGCTGGCGAATCGTTTCACCGTGAGTGACGAACTCCAGGTGAAAGCTGTCGTGGAGGTGCACCGCCCGGTCCACCGCGGCAGCGAATAAACGCTCGTCGAGGCCGCCCCGGATCTCCAGGCATTCCCCGATGTTGTATTTGGGGCTGTCCGGATCGACGAGTTGCCCATACCACACGCCCTGCTGGGCGGCGGTCAATTCGAACGGTTCTTCGGGCGTCACTGCGAACGCGGCCGAGCGGTTTTCACGCATGCGGGATCAACCTTTGGGGAGAGGTTCCGGGGACGGTAAGGAAAGCCCTGGGAAAACGAACACGCGCACAGCGGCTCGCCCCATGGCGTTTCCGTGACGGTGAAAGGAAGAAAGTGCATCTGCGAGATGTCGAACAGGGCCGCGCCCATCCGCACTTCCGCTTACCGGCGCACGAGTGCCCGTCGTATCCACGCGCGTCGACCCTTCGGCCGGGCGGGCCGCCGGGACCTCCGCGAGCGGGAACGGGAACCGGCGCGAGCGTCTCGCCGGCGATGACGGCCGCCCGGCACGCCTACCCGGCGACCCCCAGGGCGAGAGCGGCGCCCAGGGGATCACTTGGCGGCGAAATGCCGTACGACCAGGCATGACACCCCGGACGGGCCGGGGCCGCGGGCGGCCTAGCCGTCGGCCGCCATCGCCCGCACCAGGCTGGCGGGCCGCATGTCGGTCCAGTTGGCCTCGATCGCGTCCAGGCACTCCTGGCGCGACCCCTCCGGGCCCTCGGCCCGCCAGCCGCCCGGCACGGCGAGGGTCGCCGGCCAGAGCGAGTACTGACCCTCTTCGTTCACGAGCACCAGGAACTTGCCCGACTCATCGTCGAAAGGATTGACCACGACGCCCCCCTCGGCAGCACGTACATCAGCTTGTTTTTCCGGGCCGCCGCGCATTCTGTTTCCGCGGCCCCCGGACTGCTCGCCCGATCCGCGCAGTGCGTCAGATCGAACGAGGGAGCGAAGCGCTCCATCCCCGAGATGACAGTTCCCGTGCGTCCGGTCGGAACCAGACTGCCCGGACCCTGTTCATTCACACTCATCACACTAAGGGAAAGTCCACGACCGGAGGTACTCGTTCGATTGATTACCGATGGGTAATAGAGCACGCAATAACCGCCTACGCTGCCCCAGGCATATGCCAAACAGCATTCAGGGTCCGCCATTTGGTCAACGGACGCCCGAATAAAGCCCGTTCGGCCGCGTATGACCCAGGACGATCCAGCCGATCCGGCGCATGTGCCGCCACGCCCTCACTTGAGCACGCGTGACTCCGCACCACGCTCCCGTGCGCCGACCGTGCGCCCCGTTTTCACCCGTGACTCCGCGCCGCACCGGCCAGATCAAGACAGCCGGACCGAAGAACCGACCGCGCGCCCCGCTTTCGGGACAGCCGGTTTCCGGCCAAGGGGGGCACTGCGCCCCACTCGAACCCTTAGGGGTCTGTCATGGCTGACGAATGATCAATAACCTTACGGAACACGTCATTCCCGGTCTCGACGGAGCATCATGACCACTGCGGCACAGATACCCGACATCCTCTCGCCCGAGTTCGCGGCGGACCCCTACCCGGCCTACCGCCAGATGCGGGAGACCGCGCCCCTCATCTGGCACGAGGCCACGCGGAGTTACATCGTCTCGCGCTACGACGACGTCGAACGCGTCTTCAAGGACAAGGACGGCGAGTTCACCACCGACAACTACGACTGGCAGATCGAGCCGGTCCACGGCAAGACGATCCTCCAGCTCAGCGGCCGTGAGCACGCCGTACGCCGGGCCCTGGTCGCCCCCGCCTTCCGCGGCCGGGAGCTCCAGGAGAAGTTCCTGCCCGTCATCGAGCGCAACTCGCGCGAACTGATCGACGCCTTCCGGCACTCCGGCTCCGCCGACATCGTCACCGACTACGCGACCCGGTTCCCGGTCAATGTCATCGCGGACATGCTGGGCCTGGACAAGGCCGACCACGCCCGCTTCCACCGCTGGTACACCACGGTCATCGCCTTCCTCGGCAACCTGTCCGGGGACCAGGAGGTGGCCGCGGCCGGCGAGCGCACCCGCGTGGAGTTCGCGGAGTACATGCTGCCGATCATCCGCGAGCGCCGGGAGAACCTCGGCGACGACCTGCTGTCGGTGCTGTGCGCCGCCGAGGTCGACGGGGTGCGGATGAGCGACGAGGACATCAAGGCGTTCTGCAGCCTGCTGCTCGCCGCCGGCGGTGAGACCACGGACAAGGCGATCGCCAGCATCTTCGCCAACCTGCTGAGCCACCCCGACCAGCTCGCCGCCGTCCAAGCCGACCACAGCCTGATCCCCAGGGCGTTCGCGGAGACCCTGCGCTTCACCCCGCCGGTGCACATGATCATGCGGCAGTCCGCGACCGAGGTGAAGCTCAGCGGCGGCACCATCCCCGCCGGGGTCACCGTCACCTGCCTGATCGGCTCGGCCAACCGGGACGAGAACCGCTACCGCGAGCCCGACCGCTTCGACATCTTCCGCGAGGACCTCACCGCCACCAACGCCTTCTCCGCGGCCGCCGACCACCTGGCGTTCGCGCTGGGCCGGCACTTCTGCGTGGGCGCGCTGCTCGCCAAGGCGGAGGTCGAGATCGGCGTCGCCCAACTGCTGGACGCCATGCCGGACCTGCGCTTCGCCGACGGCTTCGACCCGGTCGAGCAAGGCGTGTTCACCCGCGGCCCCCAGGCCCTCCCGGTGCGGTTCACCCCCACCACGGCCTGACCCCTGCCGCGCCGCTGGGCCCCTCCCCCGAGGGCCCAGCGGGCCACCGGCTAGGGCCTGTCGTTTGGATCAGATCGGCCGAGAGTGACTGCGCCTCTTGGCCGACCCGAGCGGGGCGTGGTGCGTGCAGATGCAAGGCGGAGGAGGGCGTCAACGCGGAGCGTTGACAACCGACGACAACGCCGCTGGGGGTCCCCCCTGCTCGCAGAGCTTGGGGGAGGGCGTGCCACGCCCCGCGACGCCGGCATGATCCAAACGACAGGCTCTAACCGTCGACCGGCGTGAAGCGGACCGGCAGGGTGGTCAGCCCCCGCATCCAGATGGACGACCGCCAGGTCAGCGTGTGCGGGTCCACCGCGAGCACCAGGTCGGGCAGCCGCTCCAGCAGCGTCTCCACGGCGGTGCGCGCCATGACGTCCGCGAGCAGCGGGGCCGGGTACGGGCACCGGTGCTCGCCGTTGCTGAACGACAGGTGCGCGGCGTTCTCCGCGCCGACATGGCCCTCGGGCCAGAGACTCGGATCGGTGTTGGCGGCGGCCAGCCCGAGGACCAGACAGTCGCCGGCCCGGATCTGGCGGCCGCCGAGCTGGGTGTCCCGTACGGCCCAGCGGCCGATGAAGTTCTGGGTGGGCGTGTCGAGCCAGAGCACCTCGTTCAGCGCCTCGCCCACGCTGACCCGGCCGCCGGACACGCTGAGTTCGAACCGCTCGTCGGTGAGCAGCAGCCTGAGCGCGTTGCAGATCCAGTTGGCGGTGGGCTGCTGCGCGGCGGCGATGACCGAGATCAGGTCCTGCACGATCTCCTCGTCGCTGAGCCCCGCGGGGTGCAGCACCATCCGCGAGGTGACGTCCTTGCCGGGGTCGGCCCGCTTGTCCTGGACCAGCCGCACCAGCCGCTCGCCCACCCGCCCGTAGGCCGCCACCGGGTCGTCGCCCTCGGCCGCGTCCAGGGAGATCCGCAGGTCGTCGACGAGCTGCTGGGTGTCGGCGCCGGAGACCGGCATACCGCACATCTGCACCACGGCCCGCATCGGCAGCGCGTGCGCGTAGGAGGCCATCAGCTCGGTCTGGCCGCTGCCGGCGAACCGGGCGATCAGCTCGTCGGCGATCAGCTCGCAGTCGCGGGCCAGCTCGAACTGGTCCACCCCGGACAGCGCCTCGGTGATCACCCCGGCCCGCCGCCGGTGCTCCTCCCCCTCGGTGAACAGCACCGAGGGCTGGTAGCCGACGAAAGGCAACAGGGGCCAGTCCGGCGGGATGTTGTCCCACCGGTTCCAGCGGCGGGAGTCCCGCGCGAACAGCTCGTCGTGGCTGGTGACCTGGGCGACCTCGTGGTAGCCGAGCACCAGCCAGGCCGGGATGTCGCCGTCCAGCAGGACCGGCGCGACCGCGCCGTGCTCACGGCGCAGCGCCCGGTACATCTGCGACGGCGTCTGCTGGTACTCCAGGCCCGCCAGGCGCACGGCGTCGGTGTGGGCGGGGCAGCCGGGCGGCGGGGCCGGTTGCGCGGAGAAGGGGGCGGGATCGGTCACGGGGTCGCCTCCTGGGCGGTGGCCAGCGTGTACACATGGTCCACGAGAGTGATCAGCACGTCCTTGCCGGACTGCCGGACCCGTGCGTCGCAGTCGATCATCGGCACGTGATCCGGGAGCGCGAGGGCCTGCCGGATCTCGTCCAGGGAGTGGTGGACCGCGTCGTCGAACCGGTTGACGGCCACCACGAAGGGCGTGCCGTGGTGTTCGAGCCGGTCTATCGCGTACCAGGAGTCGTCCATCCGGCGGGTGTCCACGAGGACGACGGCGCCGAGGGTGCCGGAGAAGAGCCGGTCCCACAGGAACCAGAAGCGCTTCTGACCGGGCGCGCCGAACAGGTAGAGCACCATGGTGTCGTTGAGGCTGATCCGGCCGAAGTCGAAGGCGACGGTGGTGGTCGACTTCGCGGCGACGCCGCTGGTCTCGTCGATGCCGACGCCGGCCTCCGTCATCACCTCCTCGGTGTTCAGCGGCCGGATCTCACTCACGGAGCGGACCAGCGTGGTCTTGCCGACGCCGAAGCCGCCCACGACGACGATCTTCAGACCGGTTTCCGCCGCGTCGGCCAGTGGCGTGCGGTGGGCGGGCAGCTCAGAGATTGCGGAGCCCATGGAGCACTTCCTCGAGAAGGGCGGGATCGGGGAGCGAGGGGTTCATCGGTGGGTGGCGTGCGGTGATCCGGCCGGTGTCGAGCAGGTCGGCCAGCAGGATGCGGCAGACCGTGATCGGCAGTTCCAGCTCGGCGGAGATCTCCACCACCGAGGTGGGATGGCGGCACAGGGTCAGGATGCGGGCGTGCTCCGACTGCATTCCCGTGGCCGGCTGGCACTCCGCGACGATGAGCGTGACCAGGTCCAGGGTGTCGTCGACGCTGCTGCGCCCGTTCGTGACCGTGTAGAGCCGGTCGGGGGCACCGGTGTCCACCGGCTTGCGGGTCACGGCCGGGTACTCCCCTGGAACGGCTGCCGGGGCGCGGCCCGCAGATGCTCGCCGATCTTGTCGACCAGCGCGGTCATCTCCTCGCCCAGGCGGCCGGGGTCGGCGTCCTCGGCGGCGACGACCGCGAGGTGCGCGCCCTCACCGGCGCCGACGATGCACAGCAGGCCGCCGTGGAAGGCGGTCATGGCGTGCAGCACTCCGCCGGTGCCGTCCCCGAACTCCACGGACGCGCCGTGGGACAGGGCCTGGAGGCCGGAGCAGATCGCGGCGAGCTGGTCGGCCTGGTCCGCGGCCAGATCGGGGGTCCAGCACAGCTTGAGGCCGTCGCGGGACAGGACCAGGGCGTGCCGGGCACCGGGCGTCTGCTCCAGCAGGTTCTGCAGCAGCCAGACGAGGCTGTTGTCGGTGGTCTGCATGATGGGTGATGGGACGGTGGTGTCCGGCTGTTCGGTCACCGGCCCGTTCCTCCAATCTCATGGGCACGAGGGGGGCGTGGCTGCCGGGCGCGGGCCCGGCGGGGGGTTCGGGGTGGTGGGCTACCCGGCGGTCGGCGGCTCGGGGTCGGGGCGGCCGCCCAGGGTGTCGCCCGAGGACTTGCGCGAGCGGTGGAAGGCGCCGAAGCGGGAGCCGACGTCGTGCGCGGGCCGCTTGCGGGGCGGGGTGGGGGCGCTCGCGGGGCGCTGGGCGCGCTCGGCGTCGCTCATGGTGTGGCCCGGTTTGCGGACGGGGAGCCCGTTCGGGGTGGCGGCGTCGGGCGTGGCGGCGGGCGGCTCGTGCCGGGTCTGCTCGGGGACTTGCCGCAGCTTCACGGGGGGATCGGGGCGTACGTGCGCCTCCATGACGGGCGCCTCGGCGACGGGGGCCGGGGCGGGCGCCGGCGCTTCGGGTGCCGGGGCCGGCCGGGCGGTGGCCGCCTTTGCCGCCTCCCGCTGCGCGGGCCACGGGTCGCGCTGCTGCGCGATGAGGTGCCGGGGCAGCAGGACGACCACGCCGGTGCCGCCGCGTGAGGAGGGGCGGTAGCTGACGTTGATCCGGTACTTGAGCGCGAGCAGTCCGACCACGGCGAGGCCCAGCCGGGTGCCCTGGAGGGAGGCGAGGTCGGCCATGCTGCCGGCCACCGCGCCCTCGGCGTGCCGCATCGCCGCCTCGGACATGGTCAGCCCGCTGTCCTCGACGGTGACGACGATCCCGGCCCGGTGCTCCTCGACGTAGACGTGCACCTCGTCGGTGGGCGGGGAGAAGTTGGCGGCGTTGTCGATGAGTTCGGCGAGGAGGTGCATCACGCCTTCGGCGGCGAAGCCGGAGATCGCGGCCTGGGAGGTGAAGTGCAGCCGGACCCGCTGGTAGGCGGCGATGCGGCCGATGGCGCCCCGGAGGATGCTCTCCATCCGGATCGGCCTGTTCCAGGTACGGCTGGTCTTGCCGCCCATGAGCAGCGCCAGCCGGTCGGCGATCAGCACGAGCTGGGAGGTCTTGTGGTCCAGCCGCATCAGGTCGCCGAGCATCTTGCCGTCGTGCTCGTCCTGCATCGCCCGCAGGTCGGCGAGCATGCTGACGGCCTTGGCCTGGACCCGGCTGAGCGCCTTGGTGGAGGCGATCCGGGCACCGCCCGCGCGCCGCTCGCTGCGGGCCAGTTCGCGGACGACCAGCTCGCTCAGGTCGTGCATCAACGGCATCCGCGGCAGCGTGAGTTCACCGAGGACGGTGTCGGCCGAGCGGCCCTCGGCGAGCCGGGCGACGGCGGCGGGCAGGGTCTCCCGGCCGAGCCGGTCCACCTCGGCCAGCACCTCGTCGAGCGCGTCCTGGGTCCGCCCGCGCTCCTCGTCGGCGGCGGCCGCGCGGCCCACGGCCTCCTCCAGAGCGCCGGCGGAGAGCTGGGCGAGCCGGCGCAGATTCTGGTCGTTGGGCATCGACACGCCCGCGAGCGCGTCGGCGGCGCCGCTGTCGGACAGCACCAGGTTGTGCAGGGAGGGCAGCGTCACGTTGACCAAGTGGCCGGTCTGCGCGGCGGTTTGCTGCGCCTGCGCGCGGAGCCGGTCGTTCTCGGCGGCCTGGGTGGCGGCGGCGAGCCTGGCCCGGCGGACGAGGAGGTGTCCGACGAGCACCGCCACGGCGACGCAGGCCCAGCCCGCGCCCGCCACGATCAGGGTCCATCTGCGGGTGCCGGACGGCGCCGTCCCGACCGCGACGGCGGCCGCGACGGCGGTCACCGCCACCACGGCCGCGGGCACCGCCCACGAACTGCGCCGGGCGGCCGTCGAGCGGTGTTGAACGGACGGTGCAGGAACTGACATTCCGCGGTCCCTCGGTCTGCGAGCAGAAGAATCGGCGACCGAACGCCTCGATCGCGGGTCCGGAAACGGCCGCCCTCGGAGGAAGGCGATCTTCCAGCCGGTTACGCCCACATGCTAGTCACACCGGAGTGCGCCACGTTCCGAATGGCCCCTCCTGGGCCCCCGGACCTGAAGTCGTCGTGAAGCAACCATTGCGACGGCGGGGCGTGATAGAGGGCCGGGCGGGCTCCACCCCTGGTACCGGGCCCGGAAACACCCCATGCGCCCCCGATGCCCTGCCCTCGCGATAACGGCCGCAAACCCCTCCCGAGACGTCAACCCCCTCGAGAGGGAACCCTTTCCAGCCAACCGACACGCGGTCACCGGAGCGGATGATCGGCCGCGAAGAGGGCGGAGTCGAACGGGTTTTCCCCCTGGCGGGGGAACGTCGTCGCCAGGGGGGCGCGGGTACCGGGAGGTAGTGTCCGCAGCATTGCCCAATTCCGGGACATTCAAGAGAATTTCCGATAAGGGGCGAAGAAATGAGTACTGCGGACGACCGCTTCATGGTGACGACCGGGATCGCCCGGCTGTGCGCCGCGCCCGGGCTCGCCGGGCCGGGCCGGCTCGGGCTGGTGACCAACCACACTTGCGTGCTGCCCGACTTGAGCCCGACGGCACCCGCGCTGATGGAGGCGGGGGTGAACCTGGGCGCGCTGTTCGGCCCCGAGCACGGGCTGTACGGCACCGCCCAGGCGGGCGGCAGCGAACCGGACGAGGTCGACCCGGCCACCGGGCTGCCGGTCTACGACACGTACCGGTGCGACGGCGAGCGGCTCGACAAGCTGCTGATCACCAGTGGCGTGGACGCGCTGGTGTACGACCTCCAGGACGTCGGGGCGCGCTTCTACACCTACGTCTGGACGATGTTCGACCTGATGGTCTCGGCCGCGCGCACGGGCGTGCGGTTCGTGGTGGCCGACCGGCCCAATCCGCTGGGCGGGCTCGTCAGCGAGGGGCCGGTGCTCGACCCGGCGTTCGCGAGCTTCGTGGGGCGCGCGCCGGTGCCGATCCGGCACGGGCTGACCTGCGGGGAGCTGGCCTGGTGTCTCAACAGGTCGGCCGTGGCCGAAGTCGCCGGTCGCCAGGCCGACTTGACGGTGATCAAGGCGGCCGGGTGGGAGCGGAGGATGGACGCGGAGGCCACCGGTCTCCCCTGGATCGCGCCCTCCCCCAACATGCCGACGTACGCCACCGCCGTCGTCTACCCCGGCACCTGCCTGTTCGAGGGCACCAACGTCTCCGAGGGCCGGGGCACCACCCAGCCGTTCGAGACCGTCGGCGCCCCGTACGTCGATGCCCGCTTCGCCCCCGCGCTCGCCGAACTCGGCCTGCCCGGCGTGCACTTCCGGGAGGTGCGCTACGTACCCACCTTCGGCAAGCACGCCGGACACCCCGTGCGCGGGGTCCAGCTCCATGTCCTGGACCGCGAGGCGTTCGCCCCCGTGCGGACGGCCGTCGCCATGCTCGGCACGCTGCGGCGGCTGTACCCGGACGACTTCGCCTGGTCCGGCGACTTCATCGACCGCCTCTGGGGCTCCGACGAACTGCGGCGGACGGTCGACGCGGGCGAGGACCCGCTGCCGCTGTGCGCGCCGCCCGCACCGCCCGACCGGTGGGCCGGCGAGGACGTACTGCTCTACCCCTGAGACGGAAGGACGTCGATGACCGATCCCACGACGAGAGCCCGGACCCTGATCCGCGGGTTCCGGCCGGGAGACGGTCCGCCACTGGTGGCGGCGTGGTGCCGGAGCGCGCCCGCCGACCCGGTCACCGCGGACCGCTTCCGCTCCCTGGTGCTGCTCGACGCCAACTTCGACCCGGCCGGCCTCCGGGTCGCCGTGGAGGACGGGCGTCTCGTCGGCGCCGCCTACGCGGTACGCCGGCTGATCCCGCTGACCGGCACCGACCTGGAACCGGACCAGGGCTGGCTCCCCTTCTTCTTCGTCGACCCGGCCGCCCGCGGCCGCGGTGTGGGCCGGGAGTTGCTGACCGACGCCCTGGACTGGCTCCTCGCCCACGGCCGGACCCGCGTCGACTTCGCCCCGTACACCCCGAACTACTTCCTCCCCGGCCTGGACGCCGAGACGTACCCCGAGGCCGCCGGGCTGCTGGAGTCGCTGGGCTTCCGCACCGTGGACGAGGCGGTGGCGATGGACCGCCGTCTGACCGGCTACGAGTTCCCCGCCGAGGTCCGGCGGCGGGCCGCCGAACTGACCGCGCTGGGCCACCGGTTCGGCACCCCGGCAGACGACGACCTGCCCGAACTCCTCGCCCTGGCCGCCCGCTTCACCCCGGACTGGGCGCGCGCCGTCCGGGAGTGCCTGCTGAGGGGCACCCCGCTGGACCGGATCGTCGTCGCGCGGGACCCGTCGGGCCGCCTGGTGGGCTGGGCGATGCATGGCGCGTACGAGTCGGCCGTCGAGCGGTTCGGCCCGTTCGGGGTGCTGGCCGAGATGCGCGGGACCGGGCTGGGGAAGGTGCTGCTGCATCTGGTGCTGGAGCGGATGCGGGCGCTGGGCGCGGGGTCGGCGTGGTTCCTGTGGACGGATCACGCGTCCTCGGCGGCCCATCTGTACCGCCGGGCCGGGTTCGGTACGACGCGGGTGTTCCGGGTGCTGCGCCGGGAGGCGGCCCGGTGACCGGCGCACCGCACGGGCTGAGCCGCCGCCGCTTCGCGCTCGCACTGCCCGTGTCGCTACTCGCCGCGGGCTGCGCCGCGCCCCGCCAGGGCACCGGACGCCCCGGCGACCCGATCGTGCTCACGCTGCTCTCCCACTACGCGAGCGGTGAGCTGAAGGCGGCCCTTGAGGGTCCGGTGGACGAGTGGAACGCGACGCACGACCGGGTCAAGGTGCGCACCGAGGCGGTGGAGTTCAACGACCTGCTGACCACGTTCATGGTCCGGCAGGCGGCGGGCCGGGGCGCCGACATCCTCCAGCCGTACTGCCTGTGGAACGGCCAGCTCGTACGCGCCGGCGTCCTGCGCCCCGCCCCGCCCGAGGACGCGGCGGAGATCACCCGCGGCTACGGCGCGGCGGCCGTCGGCTCCGCGTCGGTCGGCGGCACGGTGTACGGCTATCCCACCGAGGCGCAGACGTACGCCCTCTACTACAACAAGCGCCTGCTCCGCGAGGCCGGCATCACCCGTCCCCCGCGAACCTGGCGGGAGCTGGAGGACACCGCGTACCGCACCACCCGGCGCGACCGGTACGGCAACACCCTGGTCCAGGGCTTCGGCCTCTCCACCTACGACGACTCCACCACCGTCGGCCAGACCCTCGCCCTGCTCAACGCGGCTGGGGGCGCGTTCGTGTCCGGGGACGGCAGGCGCACCGCCATCGACTCACCGGCCGGGCGTGCGGTGCTGGATCTGGAGCACCGCCTGGTCGGCAGAGGGGCGAGCGAGCCCGGCGTCAACGTGTACAAGGCGTTCCAGTCCGGGCAGGTGGCGATGGTGATCAGCGCCGGATGGTGGACCGGCAGTCTGAAGTCCCAGATGGGCGAGGCGTACCGGGATGTGGCCGTGGCTCCGGTGCCCGTCCCGGAGCTGGGCGACAAGCGGGCCACGCTCGCCACCGGGTTCATGCTGGGCGTCAACGCCGGAAGTCGGCACCCGCGCGAGGCGTGGGAGTTCCTTCGCTGGCTCAACACCGACCGGGTGGGCGTGGGCAGGGGCGCGACGGTGACCCGGATGAGCGCCCTCCAGGTGTCGGTGGGCTCGCTCACCGGCCGAGCCGACGACATGCGGACGCTGCTCGGCAAGGGCGGTGACCCCAACCTGCGCCCCTTCCTCGATGCCTTGGAGTACGCCGTGCCGGAGCCGAACGTGCCGGGCGCGCAGCAGGCCAAGTCGCTGCTGCGGAAGAACGTCGAGGCGCTGTGGACCGGTCAGCAGTCGGTGGAGGAGTCGCTGCGCACCATCCGCCGCCAGGTCGACCAGGAGGTGTCGCGCTCATGGTGAACGCCCTGACCCCGGAGACGACCGCGCGGCCACCGCGCCCGCGCTCCGCCGTCCCGGCCCGGACGGCCGTGGACCCGCGCGGCCGGGCCCGGCGTCGTCAGGCGGTCGTCGCCTATCTGTTCCTGGCGCCGGTGCTGCTGTTCTTCGCCGTCTTCCTGATCCTGCCGCTCGGGTTCGCGCTGCTGCTGTCGATGTCCCGCTGGGCGGGGTTCGACCTCGGGGACATCCGGCCGGTCGGCCTGGACAACTTCACGAGCCTCTTCGCGGACGGCTCGACGTTCCTGACCCCCATCCTCACCAACACCCTGCTGTTCGCGCTGGGCACGGTGGCCCTGGCGCTGGCGGGCTCGGTGCTGGTCGCCACCTGCATCGACAACCTCCGCTTCCAGGGCTTGTGGCGCACCCTGTATCTGCTGCCGATCGTGACGACCGTGGTCGCGGTGGGCAATGTGTGGAAGTACATGTACGAGCCGGGCGGCCTGGTCAACGGCGCCCTGAACGCCGTCGGGCTGGACTCGGTGGCCTTCCTCCAGGACCCGGACACCGCGCTGCCCGCCGTGGTGGTCGTCCAGGCGTGGGCGTCGGTCGGGTCGGCGATCCTCATCCTGACCGCCGGGCTGAAGTCGATCCCGGAGTCGTACTACGAGGCGGCCGCGCTGGACGGCGCCGGTACGGTGACCGTCTTCCTGCGGATCACGCTGCCGCTGCTCCGGCCGGCGCTGCTGTTCGTGTGCGTCACCCAGTTCATCACCGGGCTCCAGTCGTTCGCGCTGATCATCGTGATGACCAAGGGCGGTCCGGGTGACGCGACCAATGTGGCCGCGCTGGAGATGTACCGGCAGGCGTTCTCCTACGGCGACTGGGGCACCGCGAGCGCCGCCGCCTTCGTGCTGTTCGTGGTGATCCTGCTGGTCACCCTGGCCCAGTTGTGGATCTTCCGGCGCAAGGGGGAGGACGCGTGAGCCGCCGCCGTTTCCCGTGGCTGTCGTATCTGCTGGTCGTGACGGGCGCCGTGCTCACGGTGGTGCCGTTCCTCGACATGGTGATGACCTCGTTCAAGGGGCCGGGCGAGTCGGGCACACTGCCGTACCGGTTCCTGCCCGAGGCGTTCGACCTCTCCAACTACCGGGCGGCGGTGGATCAACTCGATCTGCCGGTGCTGTTCCGCAACAGCGTCGTCGCCACGACGCTGATCAACGCGTCGGTGCTGCTGACGTCGTCGCTCGCGGGCTACGCCCTCGCCAAACTCCGGTTCCCCGGACGGGACTTCATCTTCCGGCTGGTGCTGTCGACGATGATGTTCCCGCCGTTCCTCTTCTTCATCCCGCACTTCCTGATCCTGGTGCACTGGCCGCTGGCGGGCGGCAACGACCTGCTGGGCCGGGGCGGTGCGGGGCTGACCGTGAGCATCGTGGCGCTGGCGATGCCGTTCCTGGTCAACGGCTTCGGGATCTTCCTGATGCGTCAGTTCATGGTCTCGATCCCGGACGAGGTACTGGAGGCCGCGCGGATCGACGGCGCCGGAGAGTTCGCGGTGTGGTGGCGGATCGTGGTGCCGCAGACCAAGCCGGTCATGGTGACACTGGGGCTGCTGACGTTCGTGGACGCGTGGAACGAGTACATCTGGGCGCTGCTCGTGTCCACCGCCAACCCGGACGTGATGACCCTGCCGGTCGGCATCCAGATGCTCCAGGACTACGTCGACCCGACGCGCACGATGCCGATCGTGATGGCGGGCCTGGTGCTGAGCATCCTGCCGGTCCTGGTGCTCTTCCTGCTGCTCCAGCGGCACTACGTACGGGGGATCATGCTCAGCGGCCTGAAGTGAGCGGCTCTCACAGGTCGATCATCCTGACCAGGAAGTACGCGGCGATGAGCGCGCAGCCGAGCACGATGAGGCCCAGCCAGAGCCGGGGGTGCTCGAAGGGTCCGCCGTCCGGCCGCTCGGGGTGGGCCTCGGCGGTCGATCCCTCGACGGGCGGGGTCTCGCCGGGCGGGGGCAGTGGCTCGGGCGGGGGCAGTGAGTCGGGCATGGTTCACCTCCTGGCAGCGGGCGGCACATGGCGTACCTCGGTCCCGGAGCGCCGCTCGGACGCGACTGCCCCAGTCTCAGGATGCCCCGGTCCCGAGCCCCCCGCCGCTCAGCAGGAGGGCCACGTCCAGCGCCGCCACGGCGACCGCCGCCGCGAACGCGGCCCGCTCCCGTCGGCGCCCCAGCACCGTCCCCGCCACCGCGATCAGCGCGGCCCCCGCCAGCGCGGCCGTCTGCCGGGCGCCGGGCGGTCCGGCGGGCCCGAGCGCCAGCAGGGCGGACGCGGTGACCAGGGGCACCGGCAGCAGCAGCCGCACCCGGTCCGGGCCCAACCGCTGTGGCCAGCCCCGTACGCCGGTCGCCAGGTCGCCCGGGATGTCGGGGAGCACATTGCCGAGGTGGGCGCCGACGCCCAGCAGCGCCCCGGCGGCGAGCACCCACCAGGCGGGCCACGGCCGCCCGGGCAGACCCAGCGTGACGAAGGCGGGTAGCGCGGCGAAGGCGACCGCGTAGGGCGCCCAGGACCAGCGGGTGGCCTTGAGCCGCAGGTCGTACGCCCACGCCGCCGCGACGGCGGTCAGATGCGCGGCGCCCGCAGCCCATCCGCAGGCGAAGGAGAGCGGCACGCACAGGGCCAGCGCGGCACAGGCGGCCGTCCACACCTCGCGGGCCCCGACGCTGCCTTCCGCGACGGGCTTGCCCCGGCGGCCGGTGGCGAGGTCCCGGCGTGCGTCGAAGGCGTCGTTGCACCAGCCGATGGAGAGCTGCCCGGTGAGCACGGCGCCGGTGGTGAGCAGGCAGCGGCCCGGTTCCTGACCGGCCGTCACGGCCAGCGCCGCCGTCAGCGCGGTGACCACGACCAGCGGTCCGGGGTGGCAGGACCCGGCGAGGGCGGAGAGCTTGCGGGCCGGGATCGTCGGCTGCTCGGGGGTCACCACCCGGCGATCCTAGGAGCGCGCGGGCAGGGCCACCAGCCGGAACGGCCGGACGGGCGATCTCTGGTGCCGGGTCGGCCGCCCAGGGAAGGACTGCGGAGTCCACCCCGGATCGGCCGACGTACGGGAGCCTCATGACGCGGATCGCCGCCGTGCACGGTGCTCTCGCGCCGTACCGCTTCGCCCAGGCCGAGATCACCGACATGGTGGCCCGTGCCTGTCTGCCCGCGGGCGGCGACCGCCGGCTGCTGGACCGGCTGCACCGCAACGCCGGGGTCCGCGCCCGCCACATGACGCTGCCGCTCGACCGGTACGAGACGCTGGACGGCTTCGGCGCCGCCAACGACCTCTTCATCGGCACCGCCACCGACCTGGGCGCCAGGGTGGTACGGGAGGCGCTGCGCGCCGCCGGTCTTTCGGCGGCCGACGTGGACCTGCTGGTCTTCACCTCGGTCACCGGGGTCGCCGTCCCGTCGGTCGACGCGCGGGTGGCGGGCCGGCTCGGGCTGCGCGCGGACGTGCGGCGGGTGCCGCTGTTCGGGCTGGGCTGTGCCGGGGGCGCGGCGGGGCTGGGTCGGGTGCACGACTTCCTGCTGGGGCGGCCCGACCAGGTGGGGGTGCTGCTGTCGGTCGAGCTGTGCTCGCTCACCTTCCAGCGGGGCGACGCCTCGACGGCCAACCTGGTCGCCACCGGCCTCTTCGGCGACGGCGCGACCGCGGTGGTGGCCTGCGGGGCGGAGCGCGCGAACGCGTTCACGGGCCCGGCGATCGTGGACTCCCGCAGCCGTCTGTACCCGGACGCGGGGGGCGTACTGGGCTGGGACATCGGGGACTCGGGCTTCAAGGTCGTCCTCGATCCGGACATCCCGCACGTGCTCCGGCACCATCTGGCCGACGACGTACGGGAGTTCCTCGCCGACCACGGGCTGAAGCCGCAGGACGTGACCGCGTGGGTGTGCCACCCCGGCGGCCCCCGCATCCTGGAGGCCGTCACCGAGGCGCTCGATCTCCCGGCCGAGGAACTCGCCGCCAGTTGGCGTCACTTGGCCGAGGTGGGCAACCTCTCCTCGTCCTCCGTGCTCCACGTCCTGCGCGACACCCTCACCGAACGCCGCCCGTCTCCCGGCACTCCGGGCCTGCTGCTGGCCATCGGGCCGGGCCTGGCCTGCGAGTTGGTGCTGCTGAGCTGGTGAGCCCGACAGGAGGACACATGATCTGGTACGCGCTGCTGGTGGCCGCCGTCGCGGGCGAGCGGGTCGCCGAGTTGGTCGTGGCCCGCCGCAACGAGCGGTGGAGCAGGGCCCGTCGGGCGATCGTGGCGGGCGACGGTCACTATCCGGCGATGGTCGCGCTGCACGTGGGTCTGCTGGTGGGCTGCCCGCTCGAAGTCTGGCTCGGCGGGCGGCCGTTCGTGCCCGCGCTGGGCTGGCCGATGCTGGCCGTGCTGGTGGGCGCGCAGGCGTTGCGGTGGTGGTGCATCGGGACGCTCGGGCCGCGCTGGAACACCCGCGTGATCGTGGTCCCGGGTCTGCCGCTGGTGACGCGCGGGCCGTACCGGCTGCTGCGGCACCCGAACTACGTGGCCGTGGTGGCCGAGGGGGTGGCGCTGCCGCTGGTGCACACCGCCTGGCTGACCGCCGTCGCCTTCACGGTGCTGAACGCCGCCGTACTGACGGTGCGCATCCGGTGCGAGAACCAGGCGCTGGCCGCGTGATCGACGTCCTGGTCGCCGGCGGCGGCCCGGCCGGTCTCGCGGCGGCCGTGCACGCCCGGCTGGCCGGGCTGACGGCGGTGGTGGTCGAGCCGCGCACCGCGCCCGTGGACAAGGCGTGCGGCGAGGGGGTCATGCCCGGCGGGGTCGCCGCCCTCAGGGCGCTCGGCGTGGCACCGGCGGGCCGGGAGCTGCGCGGCATCCGCTACGTGGACGGCGTCCGCCGCGCCGAAGCCCCCTTCCGTGACCGGCCGGGGCTGGGCGTCCGCCGTACGACCCTGCACCACGCGCTGCACGAGCGCGCCCTCTCCCTCGGCGTGCGGATCGTGCCCGGCAAGGTCGGCGAGGTGCGCCAGACGCGGGACGGCGTCACCGCCGCCGGGATCACGGCCCGCTGGCTGATCGCCGCCGACGGCCTGCACTCCCCCGTCCGCCGCCGCCTCGGCCTGGACCTGCCGGGCGGCACGCGGGGCCGGTACGGACTGCGCCGCCACTACCGCCTCGCCCCGTGGACGGACTTCGTGGAGGTCCACTGGTCCGGCCAGGGCGAGGCTTATGTGACCCCGGTGGCCGACGGCCTGGTGGGGGTCGCGGTGCTGAGCCGGGTCCGGCGCGGCTACGACGAGCATCTGGCCGGCTTCCCGGCGCTGACCGCCGCGCTGCGCGGGGCGCCCGCCACCGAGGTGCGCGGTGCCGGGCCGCTGCTCCAGCGGGTGCGGCGCCGGGTCGCGGGCCGGGTGCTGCTCGTCGGCGACGCGGCGGGTTACGTGGACGCGCTCACCGGCGAGGGCGTGGCTCTCGCGCTGGCGACGGCCGAGGCCGCCGTACGGTGCCTCGCGGCCGGGCGGCCGGAGCGGTACGAGCGGGAGTGGGCGCTGATCACGCGCCGCCACCGCCTGCTGACCAGGGCGTTGCTGGCCGCGAGCAACCGTCCGGGCACCGCCCGGCTCATCGTGCCGGTGGCGTCCCGGATGCCGCCGGTGTTCGCGGCGGCGGTGCACGCGCTCCGGTAGTCCGGGGCGAAGGGCGGCTACTCGTCGTCCTCCGGCAGCCGTTCGCCCTCGGCCTGCGAGGGTGTGGTGCGGGGCACGTCGGGGTGGACGGCGCGGCGGGGACGGCCCTCGGTCTCCGGGTCCGGTTCCCGCTCGCCCTCCGCCTGGGACGGGGTCGGGGTTTGCTCACTCATGTCCGGCCTCCTGTCGGGGGGTTCGGTGGGTTCGGGGATCGCACGGGCCGGGCCGGCCCCACCCATGCGTGGCTGACGCTCCGGGAGAACAGCGCCACGGGTGCTCCGCGCGGTGCGGGCAGCCCGGCCGCGTTCGTGACCGTCTGCTCCAGCGCCGCCACGGTGACCCCGGCCGGCGCCCACGGCTCGTGCCCCACGGGCGTCTCCCAGAACAGGCCCAGCCGCCTGCTGTACGCCCGCCACCGCGAGGTCAGCCACACGTCCAGCCCGGTCGGCTCCACGGGCGCGCCGGGCCGGACGACCAGGCGGTACCCGGCGTCGCCGGTGCGGCGCGCCCCGGTGTACGTGACGGTGTCCCCGGTGACCAGGACGCGCAGGTCGGCCAGTTGGCAGGGAACGCCCAGGGCGCGCCCCGCCAGCAGCAGCGGGCAGGTCACGTCGAGGGAGAAGAACCACACCGCGTCCCGCCCGCGCACATAGGTCCGCAGGTTGGTCTCCGCGAAGACGGGGAGCGGGGGCGTACCGAGGACGCGGACGTCGGCCATGAGGAGCGGCGTGAGGGTGACCCACGCGGCGCCCTCGAACTCGTCCACGACCAGCCCCTCGGGCAGCAACGCCTGGACCGTCGCCGGTGCGTAGGGCCAGCTCAGGAAGGTCTGCGTCAGCCAGCGGGCCCGCAGGACCGGCACGCGGTTGGCCACCATGGACAGCGAGTCCCCCCGACGGGACCACTGAAAACGCCCTCGATCGGGGCCGGCGTGCGCGCGGGCCGTTCAGGACCGGCCGATATGGGAACTGCGGGAGGTACGCGAGGCGCGCCCCGCCCGCACCGCCCTTTTACAGGAGAACCTCGTACAGAGAAGAGACCCGGCCATGAACGATCGCAAGCCTCTCGCCCTGGTCACGGGGGCGTCCAGCGGTATCGGTTTCGAGCTGGCCAAGCAGTTGGCCGAGCGCGGCTACGACCTGATCGTCAACGCCGAGAACGACACCGGGCTGCGGCAGGCGGTCCAGGACATCCGGGCGGAGACCGGGGCGTCGGTGGAGCCGGTCCGGGCCGACCTGCGCCATTACGACCAGGCCGAGGAACTGTGGACGGCGGTCACCGCGACGGGCCGCCCCCTCGATGTCGCGGTGCTCAACGCCGGGGTGGGCCAGGGCGGCCCCTTCGCGGAGACCGACCTGGAGGACGAGCTGGAGATCGTCGACCTCAATGTGCGCTCGACGGTGCATCTGGGCAAGCGGGTGGTGCGCGAGATGGTCTCCCGCGGCCGGGGCCGCATCCTCGTCACCTCGTCCATCGCCTCCACCATGCCGGGTACCTTCCAGGCGGTGTACAACGCGTCGAAGTCGTTCGTGCAGTCCTTCACCCTGGCGTTGCAGAGCGAGCTGAAGGACTCCGGCGTCACCCTGACCGCGCTGATGCCCGGACCCACCGAGACCGAGTTCTTCCACCGGGCCGACATGGACGACACGCAGGTCGGCCGGCAGGAGAAGGACGACCCCGCCGAGGTCGCGCGCGAGGGACTGGACGCCCTTTTCGAGGGCAAGGACAAAGTAATCGCCGGGTCCGCCAGTACGAAGGCGCAGGGAACGGCCGCCAAGGTGGTTCCCGACAAGCTCAAGGCCGAGGCCCATCGCAGGTTGGCCGAGCCCGGTTCGGGCGGCGAGTGACCGATTGACGTGAGGAACGTGAGGAACCGGACCGGTCCCCGGACCGGGCAGGGAGGACGGGCCGGGTGCGGAGCGTGGGAGTGGAGGAGGAACTCCTCCTGGTGGACGCCGGGAGCGGCGAGCCGCGGGCGGTCGCGGGGGCGGTGCTGGCGCAGGCCGGCGGAGCCGCCCGGGCGGACGGGGAGCAGGTCTTCGAGTCGGAGCTGCAACGCCAGCAGGTGGAGTTCGCCACCGCCCCGCAGACCCGGGCCGAGGAACTCGGCGCCGAGATCCGCCGGTGCCGCGCCGAGGCGGGACGGCTCGCCGGGCGCACGGGGGCGGCGGTCGCCGCCCTCGGCACCTCTCCCCTGCCGGTCGGCCCGGCCCTGACCCCCGACCGGCGCTACCGCTGGATGGCCGACCGTTTCGGGCTGACCCTGTCGGACCAGCTCACCTGCGGGTGTCATGTGCACGTCTCGGTGGACTCGGACGAGGAGGGCGTGGCCGTCCTGGACCGCATCCGGCCCTGGCTGCCCGTCCTGCTCGCCCTGAGCGCCAACTCCCCCTTCTGGCAGGGCCAGGACAGCTCCTACAACAGCTACCGCAGCCAGGTGTGGGGCCGGTGGCCCTCGGCCGGGCCGACGGACCTCTTCGGCTCCGCCGACCGGTATCACGAGCGGGTACGGGACATGGTCGGCACCGGGGTGCTGAGGGACCAGGGGATGATCTACTTCGACGCCCGGCTCTCCGCCCGGTACCCCACGGTCGAGATCCGGGTCGCCGACGTCTGCCTGGACCCGGATACCACGGTCCTGCTGGCCCTGCTGTGCCGGGCTCTGGTGGAGACGGCCGCCCGCGAGTGGCAGGCGGGCGAACCCCCGGCCCGGCTCGGCACCTCCCTGCTCAGGCTGGCCGGCTGGCAGGCCGCCCGCTTCGGTCTGGAGGAGCACCTGCTGCACCCCCTGACCATGCGCCCGGCCCCGGCGGAGACGGTGGTGCGCGCGCTGTTCGACCACGTACGCGACGCCCTGGACGACCACGGCGACGCCAAGGGCGTCCAGGACAGCCTCGCGAGCCTGCTGAAGCACGGCAACGGCGCGATGGCCCAGCGCGAGATCCTGGCCCGCACGGGCAGCCTCCGCGATGTCGTCACCGAGTGTGTGCGCCGCACCGGCGAGGAATGACCGTCAGGCGGCGGTGACCAGATCCGCCGCCCGGTCCTTGGCGGGCGGCACCGGCGCGGTGGCCCACCGGCCGCGCAACAGGTGGCCCGCGCCGACCGCGGCGGCGATGAGCAGCCCGCCCGCGACCAGGGCACCCCGCGCCCCGGCGTGCTGCATCAGCAGGCCCAGGACGGGCGGACCCGCGAGCCCCCAGAGGGTGGATACGGTGTTCCAGACGCCGAGCACGCGTCCCCGCAGGTGGGGCGGCGGGTCGGTCTGGAGCACGGTCGTCCCGGCGGTGTCCGAGACCGACTCCACCACGGCCATGGGCAGCACGAGCACCAGCAGCACCGCGAGCGACGGCGCGAGTCCGGCCACCACCTGGAGCAGACCCCCGGCCGCCGCGAGCAGGCCGACCAGCCGGACCGACGGCTTGCGCAGCCGGGCGCCCAGCACCGCGCCGACGATGCCCCCGGCGGCGAGCACCGTGGAGACCGTGCCGAAGGACCCGGCCCCGCCGGCGAGCGGCCCGGTGACCAGGACCGCCAGGGTGAGGGCGTAGTTGCGGCCGAACACCGCGCTGATCCCCGTGATGCCCGCGAGGGCGACCAGGCGCGGGCGGCGCGCGAAGAAGAGGAGACCCTGCCGTGCGCTCATGTCCGGCGCGTCCTCGGCGGCGCGGTCCGGGGCGGAGGGCTCGGTGTGGCGCAGGGGCCGCAGGAAGGGGATCACGGCGGCGACGAACAGGAAGGACAG
Source organism: Streptomyces sp. NPDC018263 (assembly GCF_055562575.1). Taxonomy (NCBI): domain Bacteria; kingdom Bacillati; phylum Actinomycetota; class Actinomycetes; order Kitasatosporales; family Streptomycetaceae; genus Streptomyces; species Streptomyces sp. NPDC018263. The sequence continues at coordinate 329,405 of NZ_JBVHFA010000002.1, read as the reverse complement.
CGCGTTGGCCGCGTAGGCGGCGGCCGTCCCGAGCAGGCCGACGGTGACTCCGGCCAGCGCGGCGCCCGCGAGCCGTCCGGCGCTGTGCACGAGGGAGCCGACGCCGATGGCGGAGGGTACGTCCTCGGCGCGGACGAGGTCGTTGCCGAGCAGCGAGCAGGCCGGTCCGTCGACGGTGGCGACCAGACCGGTCACGGCGGCCAGTGCCATGAGGGCGGGCAGATCGAGCCGGTGCGTGACGACGAGGAAGGCCGTGACGAAGGCGACGACGCCGAGGAGCGCCTGGCTGACGGCGGCGGTCAGCTTGCGCGGCCACCGGTCGACGAAGGTGCCGCCCGCCAGGCCCATCAGCAGGCCGGGGGCCGCCTGTACGGACATGGACAGGCCGGTCGCCGCGGCCGAGCCGGTGATCTGGAGCACCAGCAGGTTCTGCACCGTGAGCTGCATCCAGGTGCCGGTGTTGGAGACGAGATGGGCGACGGACCACCACCGCATGCTGCGGTACTTGAGGGAACGCCAGGGCGAGGAGTCGTCGGTGAGCGCGCGCGGGCGCGGGGCACCGGCGGAGGAGGAGGACATGGTGGCGTACCCGATGGGACGGGCCCGGTCGCGGTGACGCGCGCGGGTCTCGGCGGAGGCGGCGGGGCCGCGGGCCCTCGTCGGCCTGCGCGGTCGTTCCGCCGGAACGGTCGGCTGCCGCGGCGGGGGTCACCAGGGGACCGGCCCGGCCTGCGGCCCGACCATCGTGGCAGACCCGGACCCCCCGACCGGGCCGCCGCCTGTGACGTTCGAGTACGGTCAGCCACCGTACCCACACCTGCCTGCGCTTTCGCCCGTATGGTGCGGTTCGTCACAGAAAGCCCCCGGACACACGAGCACCTCCCGCGCGTCGTCGGACGCGAGGGAGGTCGCCGTGGGTGTCGCTGTTCTCGCGGGGCGAGTGTGCTCAGATCCGGCCCCGCGCCAGCCGGGTCAGCGGGCCCATCGGGGGCTTGGCCGTCGAGCGGCCTATCGCGAAGGCCGCTCCGGCGACGCCCGCCACCCCTGCCGCGGCCGCGGCGGCGGCCGCCTTGCGGTGCTTGATCACCGTCCACGCGGTGCCCGCGGCCTCGACGGCCTTGGCGGTGTTGGCCACGACGGCCTGCTGGCCGGTCTGGAGACCGGCGACGGCCGCGCGGCTCACGCGCTGGGTGGTGTCACCGACCGACTGGGCGGTGGAGACCGTCGACTTCTTGGCCTCCTGCGCCTGCTCCTTGGCGTTGCCGGCCGTCGCCCGCGCCGTGGCGGTACGGGAGGAAGCGGCCTTCTTGGCACTCGCCGCGGTGGTGCTCCTGGTGTTCTTCTTGTCGTCAGTCATATTGCCCTGATGTCCTTTCCCCCGGCGGTGAAACAGGGTTTTCGCATTCACAGGTCCCGGGGCAGCAACGACCCCAACGGCCCGAGATCCAGATTCAGTTCGTCCATCGTCAGGTTGTATCGGTCACACAGCTCTTCCATGCGTTCCTGGAGAATCATCAGCGTCATACCGATGCGTTCTTCCTGGTCGTCGTCGAGATCTCCCTGGTCCACCCGGTGAATGGCGGTGCGCTCCATGAGCTGGCGCAGCAATTCGACAATGGTGAGCACCAGCTTCATCAGATCCCGCTCCACCGTGTCGGGGTCCGTCCGCATATGGGCGGCGAGGGCGTTCGCGGGCGTTTCCGGCGTCATCGGTACTCCTCGGGGCGGGCACGCGGCGGAATGATGGCGGGCCCCGGCGCGTCCCCCGTGATCGAGCGGATCACCGCGCGCAGGTTGATGTGCACCAGGTCGACATCGGCGATGCTCAGCACGATGTCGCCGGTGAGCACCGCGCCGCCGTTCAGCAGCCGGTCCAGCAGGTCGATCAGGGCGACGGGCGGCTGGGCGACCGGCTCGGCGCCCTGTCCGTTCGCGGGCCGCATGCTCACCTCGCGACCCCGCCCGCGAAGGAGTACGGCGCCCAGGGCCCGGTCACCTCGATGGTGACACCCGGGAGATCCGCGGCGAGCGCGCCCAGCTCGGTACGGAACCGGTCCACGTCCCGCCGGGGCACCAGATACGCCTCGTTGGCCACGTTCTCGCCCCGCCCGGCCGACCATTCGCCCTGCTGGGGGCGGTGGACGGCACGGGCGGAGGCGAGCGCCGAGGCCACGCCGGCCGCCTGCTCCGCGGTGTCGCGGGCGGCGCCGTAGGTGTCCTGCGCGCGGCGGCGCTCGGCGCGGCGGCGCTGCAGATAGGCGCGGCCGGGGCTCGCGCCCGCCGGCTCGGGCTCCTCGGCAGCCGAGGCGGCCCTCGGCTCGGCGTACACCTTCAGCCCGAGTTCGACATGGCCGTCCAGGGTGCGCAGCAGCTCCTCGAAGGAGGGGTGCTGCTCGTCCAGCATGGCGGCCACCCGCGCCTGGTCGCGGTAGACCGTGGCCAGGCGCATCGGGAGGACCGTGGCGTGGGCGAAGGCGGCGTCCACCACGGCGTGGTGGGCCCGCGCGATCGCCTCCAGCCGCTCCAGGTCCTCCAGTTGGGGTGCGAGGTGCTCCTCGGCGAACCGGTCGGCGGGGACGGCGGACACCAGGGCGGTGAGCCCCCGTCCACCGCCGACCGTGCGTACGGTGACGCCGTCCACCCCGGTGAGCGGGGCCGCGGAGTCGAGGGCCAGGTCCCCGAGGCCGACGGCGTACACGTACTCCATCTCCGTTTCACTCACGGCCGGTCTCCCGTTCCGCGGGCTCCGGGCGGGTGTCCCCGTCGGCCTGCCGGCCGGCGGGCAGCCCGGAGGCGGCGCGCAGTCGGGCGATCTCGGCCCGCAGCCGTTCGTTCTCCTCGCTCAGCGCCGGGTCGGACGCGGCGGGAGCGGGGGCGGGCGGCTGCGCGCGGGAGGAGAGCGAGGGATCGTGCTCCCACCAGTCGATGCCCATTTCCTTCGCCTTGTCGACGGATGCGACGAGCAGGCGGAGTTTGATGGTCAGCAACTCTATGTCGAGCAGATTGATCTGGATGTCCCCCGCGATCACAATTCCCTTGTCGAGGACCCTCTCCAGAATGTCGGCCAGATTGGCGCTGCTTCCCTGCCCCGCGTAGGACGCGGGGCGCGGAGGGGCCGGCATTCGACCGGCGAGTGAATCGGACACGTTCTCAACCCTGTCTTTCGGCTGGTTCCCGGATCAGGCCCTGGCGTCGGCGGTGCGCCGGCGCCGGGAGGACCGGGGAGCCGTCTCCTCGTCCGCCTCGGGCTCTTCCTCCGGCTCGTCGTAGGACTCCTCGTCCTCCGGCGCGTCGGCCTCGGCCTCGTACTCGTCGGCGTCCTCGGGCTCGGCGTCCTCGTCGGCCTCGTCGGCCTCGTCGAGGTACTCGTCCTCGTCGTCCTCGGCGGGCTCTTCGTATTCGGCGGGCTCTTCGTACTCGGCGTCCGCGTCGGTGGGCTCGCCCTCGTCGCCCTCTTCCTCGGCGCGCGGCTCGTCCTGCTCCTCCTCGGACTCCTCCTCGGGCTGCTCCGCCTCTTCCTGTTCGATGGCGTCCTCGTGGCTGACGACCACGTCGCCGTCGCGGATCTCGCCGCGCCAGCCGTCGGTCGCCTCGCCGCGCATCATGATGAACTTGCGGTACAGCTTGAGGTCGAGCCGGGCCCGGCGGCCCTGGGCACGCCAGATGTTGCCCGTCTTCTCGAACAGCCCCTTGGGGAAGTACTCGAGGACCAGCAGCACCTTGGTGAGGTTGTCGGTGATCGCGTGGAAGGTGACGACACCCTTGACGGTGCCCTTGGCGCCCTCGGTCGTCCAGGTGATCCGCTCGTCCGGCACCTGCTCGGTGACGTTCGCCTTCCAACTGCGCGTGGACTTGGCGACCTTCACCTTCCAGTTGCTCGTGGTGTCGTCCGCCTTCTCCACGCTCACCACGCCCTTGGCGAAGGTGGAGAACTCCTGGAACTGGGTCCACTGGTCGTACGCCTCGCGCACCGGCACGCCGACTTCGATGTCCTCGACGATGGTCACGCTCTTGGACTTGCCGCCGCCGGACTTGCGCCCCTTGCCGAACAGACCCTTGACCTTGTCCTTCACGGTGTCCTTCAAGTGGGAGACGCCCGCCGACATGGCGGCCTGCGCCGGTGACTTGCCGTCGGCGAGCGCCTGCCCGCCCTTGGCGAGGCTCTTGAGCGGGCCGCCGCCGCCCTCGCCCGGCGTGCCGAGCTTGGTGACGCTCTCGCCGAGCTTGTGACCGAGCGAGCTGACGGTGTGCTCGGCGCGGGCCCGCAGATAGTTGCCCAGCGCCTCCTTCAGGCGGTCGGTCGACTCGTTGTGGACGACCTCGTCCTTGGCCCTGCTCAGCGCGGAATCAGCCATTGCCGTCACCGCCGCTCTTGCGCGTGGCGGAGGAGGCCCGCTTCTTGGCGGCCCCGCCGGCGCGGGAGGCGCCGCTGCGGGAGGCGGCCGACTTCGCGGCGCCGGTGCTCTTGCGGGCAGCCGTGGTCCTGCGGCGCGTGCCGCCCGAGCCGGAGGAGCGCTGCTGCTTGGCGGGCTTCTCCTCCTCGGCCCCTCCCTCGTCGGCCTCGTCGGCCTGCGGGCCGTCCAGCCCCTTGGTGCGCTGGGAGATGGAGTCGGCGAGCGAGTCGGCGAGGCCCGCGGCGCGCTTGGTCAGCGCCTCGGTGGCCGCGGCCTTCGTCGTCTCCACCAGCTCCTTGCGGACCTGGGCGTTGAGACCGGCGAGGGCGGGCGACTCGGCGAGCAGCGTGCCGATACGGCGCGGATCGAGGTCGAGTTTCTTGCCGGCCAGGAACATGCCCAGTCCGATGGCCATCTTGGCCTTCTTGGTCCGGCCCAGTACGTATCCGCCCACCAGCGCGGCGGCTATCTTGGCGTTCTTCGTCATTCGTCGAGCACCTCAGTCTCTGCGGGTCGTCTGTTGCGCTGTCCGGTCAGCGACTTCCTCCGTTCCCTCGCCGGTGGGCGTCGATCTCGTCCAGCCTGTCGAGCAGTTCGTCCTCGCGGCGGTCGTACTCCTCGTCGGAGATCTGGCCGCTGGTCAGCGCCCGTTCGAGTTCGGCCAGTTCGCGCCGGACGGGTTCCGGGTCGTAGTACTCCTCCTCCGCCGCGGTCAGCACCTGGTCGATGACCCAGAGCGAGCCGCGCAGCGGGGCGAGGGGAAAGGTCACGATGCCGGTGATGAGTCCCATTCCGGCGCTCCCTTCCGTCGTCGGCCGGGCGGTTCCGTTCAGACGAAGCTGTACGGCGGCAGCGGCCCGGTGAGGGTGAAGGTGTACGCGTCTCCGCGCTGGTCCGACTCGCGCTCCACCGCCTTGACGAAGCTCTCCACCCCGTCCGCGGGGACGAGGAAGGACACGTTCAGGAAGTGCGTCGAGCTGGGCTCGCCCGCCGAGAGACGGGTCGCCGCCTGCGAGAGCCGCTGGGAGAGTTCCTCGGCCTCGGCGCTGCCGCGGGCGCTCACCTCGTGGGAGATCAGCTCGCCGAGCGCGACCCGCTCGTCGTGCGCGCCGGGCTGGTCCCGCGTGCGCTCGCGCAGCTCGCGGACCTGGTCGGACTCGGCCACGATCTCGCGCAGCAGGTCGTCCTCGTCGCGGGAGACCTTGAGGTGGTACTCGACGTGGCCGTCCAGTTCCTCCAGGCGGGCGCGGTAGCGGTCGCCCTCGGCGTCCAGCGCGCTCGCGACCTGCTCGTCGTCGGGGGCGAGCAGGCCGAAGCGCATGGGGAGGGTCGCGCCGTCGCTCATCAGGACCTCCAGCACGCGCTGGTGGGCCTGCACGTCGCGGCGCTTGGCCCGCAGGCCCTCCGGCGCGTCGCTGACGACGGCGGTGAGGCTGCCGGTGCGGACGGTGCGCAGCGGCGCCGGGGTCTCGCCGACGCCGAAGACCTCCTCCAGGTGCAGCGGATGGTCGGCTCCGGTGATGCCGTATACGTAGGTGGGCACGATTACTCCCCGCGGTTCTGGCTGGACTGCCGGCTGGACGTGGACTTGCGCGGCGCGCGCTTACGGGGCTGCGACTCCTCCTCCTCGGAGTCGTCGCGCTTGCTCCCGAGCGACTCGGTGAACGCCTCGACGGCTCCGGTCAGTGCGCCTTTCGACTTGCCCCTGGCCCCGCTCTCCACGGTGTCGCCGACGATGTCGGTGAGCTGGGCCGGCGCCTTGCGGCCCGCCTCCAGGTCGAGGCGGTTGCACGCCTCGGCGAAGCGCAGGTAGGTGTCGACGCTGGCGACGACCACCCGGACGTCGATCTTGAGTATCTCGATGCCGACGAGGGAGACGCGCACGAACGCGTCGATCACGAGCCCTCGGTCCAGGATGAGTTCGAGGACGTCGTAGAGATTGCCTCCACCGCCGCCGCTTCCGCCGGACTGGGTGCTGGACTGCTGTACGAGTGCCATGCCTGACTTCTTTCCGTTGATCCGTTCAGGGCGCCGCGCGGCTCGATTCGCTGCGGCCGCCCTCTGATTCAGCGGCGGTCGATCTGACCCCGGGCGTAACGGCGTACGCGCTCGTAGGCCATGAGCCGTCCCTGCTTGTCGAGTTCGACGCGGTAGGACGCCATGACACTCATGGTGTCCGGCACCTTCTCGACCTCGACGACCTCGACGTCGGCCACCCAGCCGTCGTCGGTCGCCTTGACGGCGGAGACCGCGCCCACTTCGCGCTGGAGCAGCTCGGAGAGCTGTGCGCTCGCCTGCCGCATCACGGTCGGCAGGTCCATGCGCTCGTCCGAATCCTGACCGCTCTTCTCGTTCTTGCTGTCTGTTCTGTCCACGATCCCCTCCCCTGAACGGGAGTCTTCGAGGAGGTCCTTCACCTGTCCTCTACGCCTTCCGCTTCGGTTGCCCGTGGGTCTCGCACATATGCGTGAGCGATCGAATCGAACGGCGGTACTACCCGAGGGGGCGGGTTCAGGACGCGGCGAGAGATGTCAAGAAGCCGTCAAGCAGGGCGACTTGAGCATCCTCGGGGAACCGGCCGGGATCGAAAAGAGCCTGCACGACCAGGCCGTGGGTGAACGCGACGGCGGTGGCGGCGAGTTGCTCCGGGTCGGCGTGCGCGGGGAGTTCACCCAGCTCGCGCGCGGCTTCCAGGTGGGGGCGGAGCGAGGCGCGCAGCCGGGTGTACCGGCCGGCCTGTGCGGCGGCCAGTCCGTCGTCGGCCAGGGACAGGTCCCAGGAACTCACCCAGACCCGGTTGCGGGCGGTGTCCCCCGGCGTCAGCGGCAGGATGTCGAGCAGCATGGCCCGTACGGTGGCCAGGCCCGGTGCGGGGTGCTCGCGGCGCGGGCGCCCGGCGGACCGGCTCTCCAGCAGATCCAGGGCGTGCGTGATCAGGGCCCGTTTCGCCGGGAAGTAATGCGTCAGCATCCCGGTCGAGACCCCCATCGCGGCGGCGACCGCCCGCAGGGTCAGCCCGCCGAACCCCTTGTCCGCGAGCACCTGCCACACGGCTCGGCTCACGTCCTCACGGCGGGCTTCATGATCTCCGGGCGCGGGCGGCATGCTGCTACCTTACGTACCGAACGCTTGTTACGTACCTATCGATCGAGGGTGCCCGTGTTCTCTCTCCCGCTCGGCGACCGTGCCCGGCTCCGCCCGCTGGAGCCCTGGCGGGCACCGGAGTTCCTGGCCCACATGGACCGGGCCCGGCCCACGGTGGACCCGTGGATACGCTGGGCGGGCTTCAGCACCGACCTCGCCTCGGCCACCGCGACCCTCCAGCGGTACGCCGACCGGCAGGCCGAGGACAGCGGCCGGATCTACGGGATCTGGCTGGACGGCGTCCTGGTCGGCGGAGTCATGTTCAACCGCTTCGACACGGACACGGGCATCTGTGAGATCGGCTGCTGGCTGGAGCCGGCCGGCGAGGGACACGGGCTGGTGACACGGGCGTGCCAGGTCCTGATCGACTGGGCGTTCACGGAGCGCGGGATGAGCCGTGCGGAATGGTGGGTCGCGGCGGGCAACACCCGCAGCATCGCGGCCGCGCGCCGGCTCGGCATGACCCACGAGGGCACCCTGCGCCGCCGCTACCCCCACCGGGGCGTGCGGCAGGACAGCGAGGTCTGGTCGATCCTCGCCGAGGAGTGGCCGTCGCCCGACGACACCGACGACACCGACGACACCGACGACAAGTGACCGGAGGTCACCGTGCACGAGCGCGTACTGCGGGTCAGTGAGGCCCTGCGGGAACTGGGCAGCGACGCCGAGGTGGTCGAACTCCCCGACCCGGCGCCCACCGCGGCCACGGCGGCGGCCCAGGTCGGCTGCCCGGTGGGCGCGATCGCCAACAGCCTGGTCTTCTCCGTCGACGGTGACCCGCTGCTCGTCCTCACCAGCGGTGCCCACCGCGTGGACACCCGGCGCCTCGCCGGTCTGCTGGGCGTGGCCCGCAATCGCGTCCGGCGCGCCGACCCGGCCTTCGTCCTCACGGCCACCGGCCAGGAGGTGGGCGGCGTGGCCCCGGTCGGCCATCCGCGGCCGGTGCGCACCCTGATCGACGCGACCCTGGCCGGGTACGAGCATCTCTGGGCGGGCGCCGGGATGCCGCACACGGTGTTCCGGACGACGTACCCGGAGCTGGTGCGGATCACCGGTGGGGAGCCGGCCGAGGTCGCGGAGGGACCGGCGTAGGCGGGCCTCACTCCTCGATGACGGCCACCACGTCGAGCCCCGCGTTGCGGAGGATGCGCTGGACGGCCCGGCGGGGGCCGCGAATGGTGAGTTCGGCGGGTTCCGGGCGCAGCGTGGCTCCGCGCAGGAGGGCGTAGGCGCAGGCCAGGTCGATGTGGGTCACCTGGCTCATGTCGACGGTCCAGGCGGTCGCCGTGTGCAGCGGCGGAGCGCCGAGGATGTCCTCCAGATCGCGCAGGGCCCCGGCGCCGATGTCGCCGGCCAGGATCAGCTCGGGCAGCCGGACATCGGTGGCCGAGACCGTCACGACAGGCCCGATGGGCGGCTCGAAGGGCGGTTCGGCTGCCATGGTGACCTCCTTCGCAGCCGGAGGCGGAACACTGCTCTGCCTCCATGGTCCCTCAGCCCACCGGCTCCGTGCCCGGCGGACGGCCGGCTTCCTCGTACCGGCCCCGCGCACACGGTCGCCACATGACCGGCCAGTCTTCTTCACCCGCGCCACGCGTCCTCGTCACCCCGGTGTGAGAACCGTCGCGCCCGAGGGGCTGAACTTGCGTCCGACCTGCGGTGACGTGTTTGGGTGGCGCGATGCGCTCCTCCACTCGCATGGCGTCCCACCGCTCGACGAACGACCAGGAACACCCCGTGCCCGACGGCTCGTCAGAAGGCTGGGCCGGCCCCTGGGGGGAACCTGACGGGCGGCCCTCCGGTCGCCGCGGGCGCGGACGGAAGCGCACCCGGCGGTTCAAGAATTTGCGGCGCCTGGTGAAGGCCGGGGTCGCGGTCGCCGTCGCGCTGGCCTTCCTGGTGCTGGGCGACCGGTTCGCGGTGCTCTTCGCGGAGCGCGAGGCCGAGGACCAGTTGCAGAAGTCGCTGCGTCTGGAGGCCGCGCCGCAGGTGGAGATCGACGGCTTCCCGTTCCTGACGCAGGTGCTGGACAAGCGGATCGGCACCGCGCACGTCACCGTCCCCGACCTCGCCGCCGACCGGGTCTCCCTGGCGCGGGTCCACGCCACGGCGCACGACGTACGGCTCGACGGCGACCTCCCTTCCCACCTCAGGGGCGGCACCGTCGATTCGGTCGACGGCGACGTGCTGCTCTCCTTCGAGGATCTCGACCGTGAACTGGGCGCTTCCCAGGTGGAGTTCAGCAAGCTGGGCCCGGACGCGATCAAGGCGGACGGGCAGGTGCCGGTCGGCGGGCAGCGTCTCGGGCTGCACGCGGAGGCGCGCATCGGGCGGTCGGGCGACCGCGGGGTGTCGACCGACATCAGCCGCATGCGGCTCGACATCGGGGACGTGGCCGTCTTCCGGCCCGGCCGCGACGGTGGGCTCCGGCTCACCCCGAAGGCGGCGCGCGCGGTCGCGGAACAGCGGGACAAGGTACGCGCCATGCTGGCGGTACCGGTGATCGCGGAGCGTGCCGGGATCGACCGGGCGCAGATCCGCGGGGCGCTGCGCAGCGAACCGGCGCTGGAGCGGCTCACCGGTACACCGGGGTTCGTGGGCAAGCTGATGAAGGTCAATCTGTTCGACGTGGTCGCCGACCAGCCCGACCTGCCGGCGAAGCTCGGCGTCGACCCCAAGCTGATGGGGGCGGTACGGGGGGTCACCGAGCCGCAGCTCGCCGATCAGCTCAACCTGTCGTTCGAGCTGCCGAAGACGCCGGGTGACATCCGTATCCAGCGGATCACGGTGGAGCGGGACGGCATCCGGGCCCACCTGAGCGGCGGCGCGCTGCCGTTCGGCGACACGTCGAAGGCGCGGGCGGCGGGCGGCCGCTGACTCAGGCGTCCGGCGCCTTGTCCGGCAGGTAGCTCGCCAGGCCCCGCAGGATGATCTCCAGACCGATGTCGAACCGCTCGTCTGAGGAGTCGTTCACCATCAGATCGGCGAGCGCGCGCAGGTGGGGGAAGTCCGCCGGGGGCAGGGACGCGAAGTAGTTCTGCATCTCGCCGGCCATCTCGCGCCAGTCGGGGCGGGCCAGTGAGGAGTCACCGTCGTCGGGCCGGGCGTCGGCCCGGTCCTGCCACATGCCCTCCTCCAGCACGAAGCCGTCGATGTAGGTGGAGATGAGGTCCCCGGCTTCCGCCGCGATCCGGTCCGGGAGCCCCGCCGTACGGAATATGGCGAGCAGCCCCTCGACGTGAGGCAGCAGTTCGGCCGTGAAGGGGACGTGGGCCATGGAGATCCGGGCGACGTCCCGGTGGGACAGCAGGCGCTCGCGTCCGGCGCGCGCGTAGTCCCGGACCTGCTCGCGCCACCGCTCGGGGTCGGGCTCGGGCATCTGGAAGCCGTCGAAGAGCCGGGTGTACATCAGCTCCAGCAGGTCGTCCTTGGAGCTGACGTAGGCGTAGAGCGCGGAGACGGTGACGCCCAGTTCGGCCGCCACCTGGCGCATGGAGAGCCCGTCGAGCCCCTGGCGGTCCAGTACGGAGAAGGCGGCCTCGACGATCCGCTCGCGCGACAGCGGGGTGCGCTGGGCCGCCGCCTGGGGGCGGGCGGGACGCTCACGATCCCAGGGGGACGGCGGAGGGGGTGCGGGGTTGCCGGCGGCCGCGTCGCTCATGGGAACAGTCTAGGGCCGCCGGAGAACAGTGTTCACGGCTGGTGAGCGGTGCGTGTCCCCCGGCTCCTCGTTCTCCGAGCGGTTGTCCACAGGGCTGTCCCGCCGGCGGTCGACGCGATATATCTTGTTCTCGCGACCTGCTTGCGCTATATCTTGATGAACAGCGTTCTCCGGGTGAGCAGTGTTCTGCTACGGTGAACAGTGTTCTCCGGCTTCGGCCCCTTCCGCGAGGAGTTTTTCGATGTCCACCACCGGTGTCGCGTCCGCCGAGACGCCCACTGACTCACCAGCGCCCTACCGGTGGCGCTGGGCTGCGCTCTTCGTGATCCTCGCGGCCGAGGTGATGGACCTCCTGGACGCCGTGGTCACGAACATCGCGGGCCCGTCCATGCGGGCCGATCTGGGCGGCGGCGCCTCCACCCTCCAGTGGCTCGCCGCCGCGTACACGCTCTCGATGGCCGTCGGCCTGGTCACCGGCGGCCGCCTCGGCGACATCCACGGCCGCCGCAACATGTTCCTGGTCGGCGCCGCGGGCTTCACCGCGGGCTCGCTGCTGTGCGCGGTCTCGGTGTCGCCCGCGATGCTGATCGGCGCCCGTGTCGTGCAGGGGCTCTTCGGCGCGGTGATGCTGCCGCAGGGCCTCGGCATGATCAAGGAGATGTTCCCGCCGAAGGAGTCGCAGAAGGCGTTCGGCATGTTCGGCCCGGTCATGGGCCTGTCCGCGGTCTCCGGGCCGATCCTGGCGGGCTGGCTCGTGGACGCCGACTACTTCGGCACCGGCTGGCGCATGATCTTCCTGGTCAACCTGCCGCTGGGCGCCGCCGCCCTGCTGGGTGCCGTGCGCTACCTGCCGAAGACCCGCTCCGAGAGCAAGCCGCGTCTCGACATCCCCGGCATGCTCCTGGTCTCCCTGGCCGCCCTGCTCCTCATCTTCCCGCTGGTCCAGGGCCGCGAGTACGACTGGCCGGTGTGGACCTTCGTGATGATGGCCGCCTCGGTCGTCGTCTTCGCCGCCTTCGCGGTGTACGAGGCGCGGCGCAGCCGGGCGGGGCTGGACCCGCTGGTGGTCGTCAGCCTGTTCCGCAAGCGGGGCTTCAGCGGCGGCATGATCCTCGGCCTGGTCTTCTTCTCGGCCATGCAGGGCTTCATGCTGGTCTTCAACCTGTACACCCAGATCGGCCTCGGCTACTCGCCGCTGAAGGCGGGCCTGGTGATGGTGCCCTGGTCGGGCGGCATGATCGTCGGCTTCGGGCTCGCGCAGGCGGTCACCCGGTTCGGCCGTGCCGTGCTCCAGGGCGGCGCGCTGGTCATGGCGGCCGGTGTGTTCGCGGTGTGGCTGACCCTGGACCTCGCGGGCAGCGGGGTCGGCCCCTGGCAGCTCCTGCCCTCGCTGCTGGTCACGGGCATCGGGATGGGCCTGCTGATGGCACCCTTCTTCGACATCGTGCTGGCCAGCGTCGAGCAGCACGAGACAGGCTCGGCTTCCGGCACCATGACGGCGGTCCAGCAGCTCGGCGGCGCCTTCGGCGTGGCCATCCTCGGCACCGTCTTCTTCGGCCTGCTGGGTGGCGGTATCGCCACAGCCGTCGACCACCGCTCCGACGGCCTGCGCAAGGAACTGACCGCCGCGCACGTCGCGCCGGCCGCCCAGGACCGTGTCGTGGCGGACCTGCGGACCTGTGCCTCGGACCGCGCGGTCGCCAAGGACCCGGCCGCGACCCCGGCCTCCTGCACCACGCTGGAGAAGGACACCCGGTCGGTCGTCACCTCGCCGCAGGACGGCGCCCGGATACCGGCCGCGCTCCGGTCCACCGCCACTTCGGCCTTCAAGGGCGGCTTCGGCTCCGTCATGAAGACCGTGCTGTGGATCGTGGACGGGATGCTCGTCCTGACGTTCCTGCTCGCCTTCCTCCTGCCGCGCCGGGCGCGCCCGGAGGAATCCGCCGGCCACTGAGCCGGCACGGAGCGGACGGCACGGGCCGGGCATCCCCAGGGCGGGGGTGCCCGGCCCGTGGCGTACCGGGGAGGATGGGCCCGTGCTCACTTCGTACGCAGCTCACTTCGACACGCCGGCCGGGTATCTCGACTTCGCGCGGTTCGGGCCGCCGTCGCGGGACGCCGTGGAGGCCACCGCGCGGGCCCTGGCGGAGTCCGCCCGCGCCGACCACACCACGGTGGACGGCCTGATGCGGGCGGAAGCGGCCGCGCGGGACACCGCGGCGCGCCTCGCGGGGACCGACGCCCGGCACACCGTGCTGCTGCCGAACGCGTCCACCGGCCTCTTCCACGCCGCGCTCGGCCTCCGGGAGGGCACGGTCCTCGTGCCCCGCACCGACTTTCCCGCCAACCACTACCCGTGGCGCCGCACCGCGGGGCTCGGCCGGGTCACGCCCCGCTGGCTCGACCCGGAACCGGGTGGCGGGGTGACCCCGGAGCTGGTGCGGTCCGCGCTGACCGAGGACGTCGTGGCGCTGTCGGTGAGCGCGGTGGACTTCCGTACCGGGTTCCGGGCGGATCTGGCCGGGCTGCGGGAGGCGATCGGGCCGGACCGGCTGCTGGTCGTGGACGCCATCCAGGCGTTCGGCGCGGCCGGGCTGCCGTGGGACGCGGCGGACGTGGTGGTGGCCGGCGGCCAGAAGTGGCTGCGCGCCGGGTGGGCGACGGGCTTCGCGACCCTGTCCGACCGTGCGCTGGAGACCCTGGAACCGGTGCTCACCGGCTGGACGGGCGTGGCGGAGGCCGGTCACTTCGACGGCGCTGAGCACCCGCCCGCCGCGGACGCGGGCCGCTGGTCCATCACCAACCTGAGCCCGGTGACGGCAGCCGCGTTCGCGGCCGCGCTGGACCTCGTCGAGCGGCACACCGTGGGCGCGATCGAGGCGGCCGTCGCGGAGCGGGTCGGCGAACTCGCCGAGGTCGTCCGGGCGTCCGGCGGCCATGTCCTCTCCCCCGCCGACCCGGCCCGGCGCGCGGGCATCCTGTCCTTCACGGTGCCGGACCGCGACCCGGCGCTGGTGGCGAAGGCGCTGCACGCCGAAGGTGTGACACCCACGGTGCGCGCGGACTCGCTGAGGTTCTCCCCGCACGCCTCGACCCCGCCGGAGGTGTGCGACCGGGTCGCGGCCGCGCTGGCGGCCGTCGGGGACTGACCGGTCCGGGGGACCGTGCCATGATTCCTACCCGGCAGTAGCTTCATGTCCGCGGTAGGAGGCAGCGCAGTGGCCCGTGTGTTGAGTGTGAGCGACAGCATCGTCATCGACGTCTCGCCGGACGCCGCCTACCGGGCGGTGAGCGACCCCGGTGACATGGGCCGCTGGAGCCCGGAGAACCTGGGCACCGCCCCCGGCTCGGCGGCGGGCCCGGCCCAGGTGGGCACCAGCTTCGTCGGCCGGAACAAGCGCGGACGCTTCCGCTGGGTGACCCGGTGCACGGTCACGGCCGCCGAGCCGGGCCGCCGCTTCGCCTTCCGGGTGCACGCCATCGGCGTCGGCCGCCCGCGCCTGCGCGGCCCGATCGCCACCTGGGAGTACCGCTTCGAGCCGGAGGGCGACGGCACGCGCGTCACCGAGATCTGGACCGACGACCGCCGCACCTGGCCCGACTTCGTGGCCGGCGTCTTCGACCGGGTCGTCACCTCGGGCAGCACCTTCCCCGACTTCCAGGCCCGCAACATCCGCAGGACGCTGGCCAACCTCAAGCGGGAACTGGAGCGACAGCACACCGGGTGAGCCGTCAGTGGCGCCGGTGGGAGTGGTTCTCCGGGTTGTCCTCCGGGGTCTGCCAGCCGACGCCCGACTGGTCCTGCGGGCCCCGGCGGGCGTCGGCGCCGGGCGACTGCGTGGACATGCGGCGCGCGCGTGCCCGTCGGCTGCCCAGCAGGAATCCGCCCAGCAGGATCACGGCGACGATCACGCCCACGACCAGGAGCCAGAGCGCGCTCTTGCTGGAGGCGGCGAGGAATTCAGCAGCGATGTTCATGCAGGGCGGTTACCCCCGCGCACGCGGAGAATCCCTCCTCACCGGCCCTGTCAGCCTCCTCCGCCCCCCGCGCTGCACCGAACGGAGCACCGCCGCCGGGACGGCCTGCACGGCAACACGTCCACATGCCCTTCAAGTCGAGTGGATAACTTGGCAGTTGTGTGCGTGTATTCGCTGGTCAGGGGCAATCGACGGTCAGGAGGTTATGACAATGGTTCCTTTGCTTCTGGTTCTTCTGCTGGCTCTCATCCTCTTCGGCGCGGGCTTCGCCCTGAAGGCGCTGTGGTGGATAGCGGTGATCGTCCTGGTCGTGTGGCTGGTCGGCTTCTTCGTCCGCCCGGCGGGCAGCGGTGGCCGTCGTGGCCGCTGGTACCGCTGGTAGGCGCACCGCGCACACACCGCATGACATGACGAGAGGCCCGGCCTTCCCAAGGCCGGGCCCCTCGTCGTGCGCGGAGGGTTCAGCGGGCGGCGAGCCGCGTCGTCTCCGGGTCCTCGTTGCGCAGCCAGATGGTGCGCTGCGGGAACGGGATGTCGATGTCGGCCGCGTCCAGCGCCTCCTTCACCCGGCGGCGCAGCTCGCGGGTGACGCCCCACTGCTGGAGCGGGACCGTCTTCACCGCGAGGCGGACGACGACACCGTCCGCGTCCAGCGACTGCACACCCCACACGCCGGGGTCCTCCAGCAGTACGGCGGAGAAGGCCGGGTCCTGGCGCAGGCTGCGGCCGGCGTCCTCCAGCACCTGGTAGACGGTGTCGAGGTTGGCGTCGTAGGCGACGGCGACGTCCAGGACGGCGCGGGCCCAGTCCTGGCTGTCGTTGCGGACGCGGAGGACCTCGCCGTTGCGGATGTGCCACAGGCCGCCGTTGAGGTCGCGGACGTGGGTGAGGCGCAGGCCGATGTGCTCGACCTCGCCGACGGCCTCGCCGAGGTCGACGGTGTCACCGACGCCGTACTGGTCCTCGACCATGATGAGCAGGCCGGAGAGGTAGTCGGCGACCAGGCTCTGCGCGCCGAACCCGATGGCGAGGCCGACCACTCCGGCACTGGCCAGCAGCGGGCCGAGGGCGATGCCGACCTGGTCGAGGATCATGGCCGTACCCAGCAGGGCCAGGACTATGGTGACGCCGCTGCTGAGCACCGAGCCGATGGTGCGGGCGCGCTGTTCGCGGCGCTGGGAGGAGCGGGAGCGGTCACGCAGCAGGACGGCGGCCCCGCGTCCGGTGCGGCGCGGCGGGCGGGACTCGTGCTCGTCGCCGGAGGGTTGCAGGATGTGCTGGACGACGCGGGTGATGGCGCGCTTGGCCACCCACCGGATCACCGCCAGGACGACGATGATCAGGACGATGCGCAGGGGGACCTCGACCAGTGCCGTGGTATGCGCCTCCAGCCAGTCCGGCCAGGACGCGGCCAGATGCACGGCTCCGGACGCGCTGGGCTGCGGGGAAAGGTGCGGTGTCGGCACGACTACTCCGTATTCGACGACTTTCGGACTCGTCGGCCGCGTCTACCCTCGAATAACGAAGGCATGATCATCTAAGCTGACCAGTTGGACTCGGGTCCCCTCGGCGCGCGTTGCCGGTACCGCCCCTTAAGGTGTCGTGTGCCCGTTCCTGGCCGGGCGTTCCTCGGCGCCGCCGTCTTTGGGCCCGCTGACGGTCCGGCCACGGCAGGTGACCGTCACCCGTCCCGTCGCTCCCTCCCACCACCCGGCGACCCACTGGAAAGAGCAGCCTCCGTCATGTTCACCGACACCCCCATCTTCAGCCGTCTCGTCGCCGAGCGCGGTGACGTCCCCGCCGAGGTGCGGGGCGAAGCCGACCGCATACACCGCGACCTGGCACGGGTGATGCCACCGGGCACCGGTCTGCCCGGCGCCGGTTCGCACGCGCCCGGCCCGATGGGGCCGCTCCCCGGCCGCTGACGGACACCGCGTCAGCCCACCCTGCGCGGCCGGACCGACGCGTTCGCGCAGTCGCCGCCCGGCAGGTCGGCGACGGGCCGGCCGAGGTCGGTCCGGCCGCCGCCCGCACGGGACTCGGTCCGCAGCCGGGGGACGGTGCCGTCGGGCTCGCCGTACTCCACGGGCGGCGTCAGGGACGCCCCGTCACTCGTTCCCCCGGGGGGGAGGCCCGATCTCAGCGTTCCGCGGCGAGTTCGCGGTTCAGGGCGCCGAGGAACTCCGCGACCGTGTCGAGCTGTTCCGGGGTGAAGCGGCCGCGGGCCGCCTCCGTGCCGCGGGCGAGGGGGCTGAAGTACTGGCGGGCGAGGGTGCGGGCGCCGGGGTTGTAGTGCAGATGGACCACCCGGCGGTCGGCGGTGTCGCGGGCGCGGGTGATGTGACCGGCGCGTTCCAGGCGGTCCAGACACGCCGACACGGCGCCCGAGGTGAGGTTCAGGCGCTCGCGCAGCCGGGAAGGGGTCATCGGCTCGCCGTCCAGAGCCGAGGCGTCCATGATCGCGGCGAGCGCGTGGACGTCCGTGGCGTGGAGGCCGTGCGCGTGGGCGAACGCGTGGGCGATGCGGTTCATCTCGCTGTTCAGGGTGCGCAGGAGGACGGCGTACCCCTGGAGGTCGCTGGGAGGACGCTCCTGCGGGCGTTCGGGCTGCATGTCCCCAGGATATGATCTCCAGTTACCTCGATCATTGAGATACTTTACGGTTGAGCCACCTTGCCCGGCATCCGCCCACTCCTCCCTGGGGAGCGCATGAACCCCGTACGCCGACCGGTCCGCCTGCTGGTCCCCCTCGTCCTCGTGCTCGTCTGGCTCGGTCTCGGCGGGGCCTTCGGCTCCTACGCGGGCAAGCTGGGCGAGGTGTCGACCAACGACCAGACCGCGTTCCTGCCGCGCAGCGCGGAGTCCACCAAGGCCGTCGCCCTCCAGAAGACGTTCGACCGGCAGGAGACGCTGCCGGCCGTGGTGGTGTGGACCGGGAAGGACGGCGGAAGGATCACCCCGGCCCAGCGCGAGGCGGCCACCCGCGCGCTGGCGTCGCTCGCCGGTACCGATGGTGTGGTGGGCCGGCCGTCACCCGCGCTGCCGTCCGGGGACGGGGCCGCGCTGGACGGTGTCGTCCCGCTCGGCCCCGAGCTGGGTGAGCGGGTCACCGATGTGGTGGACCGGGTCGAGCGCACGGCGGCGGGCGTCGACGGCACGCGCGCGCAGGTCGCCGGTCCGGCGGCCACACAGGCCGACCTCACGCACGCGTTCGGCGGTATCGACGGCGTCCTTCTGGGTGTGGCGCTGGCGGCGGTGCTGGTCATCCTGCTGCTGGTGTACCGCAGTGTGCTGCTGCCGTTCGTCGTCATCCTCAGCTCGGTGTTCGCGCTCGGCATCGCCTGCGCGATCGTGTACGTCCTCGCCGGCCACGGCGTCGTACGGGTGGACGGGCAGGTGCAGGGCATCCTGTCGATCCTGGTGATCGGCGCGGCCACCGACTACGCCCTGCTGCTCACCGCCCGCTTCCGCGAGGAGCTGGCGAGGAGCGGCCGGCGGGCGGAGGCGGCCTGGGGCGCGCTGCGCAACTCGTTCGGCGCGATCACCGCCAGCGCGGCCACCGTCGCGCTCGGGCTGCTGGCGCTGCTGCTCAGCGACCTGACGAACAATCGGGCGCTGGGCCCGGTGGGTGCGATCGGCATCGGGTGCGCGGTGCTGTCGACGCTCACCTTCCTGCCCGCGGTGCTCGCCCTGCTGGGCCACGCCGCGTTCTGGCCGGCCGAGCCACGCCCCGCGGACGCGGAGTCGGGCGGCCACGGCCTGTGGCGCCGGGTGGCGCACCGGGTCGACAGCAGTCCCCGGAAGGTGTGGGCGGCGACGTGTGTCGTGCTCGTCGTGGGCGCCGCGTTCTTCCCGGCGCTCAAGTCGAAGGGTGTCCCGCTGGACGAACTCTTCGTCAACGACGCCCCGTCCGTCTCCGCGCAGCAGACGCTCGGCCGGCACTTCCCCGGCGGCTCCGGCCAGCCGGTGGTCGTCATCGCGGACGCGGCCAAGGGCGCGGAGGTGACCACGGCTGCGGCGAAGACGCCCGGCGTCGCCTCGGCCGCCCCGCTGAGCGAGACGGGCAGGCCGGGCGGCGCCCCTCGGGTGGTGGACGGGCGGGTACGCATCGACGCGACCCTGACCGACGCGCCCGACAGCGACGCGGCGAAGGCGACCGTGGAGCGGCTGCGTGACCGGCTGCACGCGCTCGATCCCGGCTCGCTGGTGGGCGGTTACAGCGCCCAGCGGTACGACACCGAGCGCACCGCCGAGCACGACCGGAACCTGATCGTCCCGGTCGTCCTGCTGATCATCCTGGTGATCCTGATCGCGCTGCTGCGCAGCCTGCTGCTGCCGGTGCTGCTGGTGGCGACGGTCGCCCTCAACTACCTGGCCACGCTGGGCATCGCGGGCCTGGTCTTCCGTCACGGCTTCGGCTTCTCCGGCACGGACGCGTCGGTGCCGCTGTACGGGTTCGTCTTCCTGGTCGCGCTCGGCGTGGACTACAACATCTTCCTGATGTCCCGCGTCCGCGAGGAGACCGTCCGCCACGGTACCCGCGAGGGCATCCTGCGCGGCCTGATCGCCACGGGCGGCGTCATCACCTCGGCCGGCGTCGTCCTCGCCGCGACCTTCGCCGCCCTGATCGTCATCCCCCTGGCGTTCCTCGTCCAGATCGCCTTCATCGTCGCCTTCGGCGTCCTCCTCGACACCCTCGTGGTCCGCTCCCTCCTCGTCCCCGCCCTGGTCCGCGACATCGGCCCGGCCGTGTGGTGGCCGAGCAAGCTGTCCCACGAGGAACGGTCTCCGCAGGAACGGGAGTCGACGGAGGACCGCGTGGAACAGACCCAGTAGCCCGCTCCGGCAGCGCGAGTCCCGCGTCCGTCCGGCCGCGGTGGCGCGGGCTACGCCGGGTTCAGGCGCCTGCGCAGAAGGCAGAACTCGTTGTTCTCCGGGTCGAGCAGGACGTGCCAGTTCTCCTCGCCGGTCTGGCCGATGTCGGCCGGGCGGGCGCCGAGGGCGAGGAGGCGGGCGAGTTCGGCGGCCTGGTCGCGGTCGGTGGGGCTGACGTCGATGTGCAGGCGGAGCTTGGCGGGGCGGGGGTCGGTGGTGGGACTGAGGACGAGGGTGGGCTGCGGGCCGCCGAAGCCGGCGCCGGGCGGCCCGATCTCGATGCTGCCGTCGTCCTCGCGGCCGAGCTCCACGTAACCCAGTACGCCGCTCCAGAACGCGGCGAGCCGCTCGGGGTCGGCGGCGTCGATGACCAGCTCACTGATGCGGCATGCCATGCGGGAAGTGTACGGAGAACGGGCGAATCCGGTGGGGCGTGAGCGACCCGGGTCCGCTGCACCGGGGAGCCTTCCGGCATGACCCTCACCGCACACATCGACACCACGCGCCCGGTGGCCACGCTCATCAACGTGTTCACCGTCGCCCCGGACCGCCAGGTCGAACTGATCGACCTCCTCTCCCGCGCCACCGAGGAGACGATGAAGCACCAGCCCGGCTTCATCTGCGCCAACTTCCACGCCTCCCTGGACGGCGAGAGCGTCGTCAACTACGCCCAGTGGGAGACCGAGGAGCACTACCGAGCCATGCTGGCCGACCCCGAGGCCAGGGTGCACATGGACAAGGCGGCCACCATCGCCACCCACGTCCAGCCCCGCCTCTTCCGCGTGGAGTCGGTCCACGCGCGCTGACCCCGCCGAGGGGGTGGCTCACCCGGAGTGAGAGGCGCCCCCCAGTCCGAGTTCCCGCTCGCCCAGCGGGGCGAAGAACCGCTCCACGCCGGTGACCTCCGCGAGAGTCGCGGGCGACCAGCGCGGCGAGCGGTCCTTGTCGATGATCTGGGCCCGGACGCCCTCGACCAGGTCGGGGGTGGACAGCGCCGCGCAGGAGACGCGGTACTCCTGGTCGAGGACCGCCTCCAGGGACCCGAGCCGACGGGCGCGGCGGAGCGCGGCCAGGGTGACCTTCAGCGCGGTGGGTGACCTGGTCAGCAGGGTGTCGGCGGCCGCCTTCGCCTCGGGCGAGCCGTGCTCGCGCAGCCGGACGATGATCTCCTCGACGGTGTCGGCGGCGTAGCAGGAGTCGATCCACTCCCGCTGGTCCGCAAGCTCGCCCTGCGGGGCCGGGCGCCCGTGCCGGGCGAGCGCCTCCGCCACGTCGAGCGCGTCGAGGCCGGCCACGAGATCCGGGACCGCGGCGGACGGTACGTAATGGTCGGCGAGCCCGCACAGCACCGCGTCCCCCGCCCCGATCTGCGCGCCGGTGAGCGCGAGGTGGGTGCCGAGTTCGCCCGGCGTCCGGGACAGGAGGTAGGTGCCGCCCACGTCCGGGACGAAGCCGATACCGGTCTCGGGCATGGCGATCCGGGACCGCTCGGTGACGATCCGGACGCTGCCGTGCGCGGAGATGCCGACACCGCCGCCCATCACGATGCCGTCCATGACGGCCACGTACGGCTTGGGGTAGCGGGCGATCCGGGCGTTGAGCCGGTACTCGTCCCGCCAGAACTCCGCCGAGGCGGTGCCGTCACCGTCGCGGGCGTCGTCGTGGACGGCGCGGATGTCGCCGCCCGCGCACAGGCCCCGCTCCCCCGCCCCGGTGACGACCACCGTCTTCACGGTCGGGTCCCGCTCCCACTCGGTGAGCGCTTCGTCGACGAGCCGGACCATGTCGTGGTTCAGCGCGTTGAGCGCCTTCGGCCGGTTCAGCGTGAGATGGGCGGCCCGGCCGATGGTGTGCACCAGTACGGGGGCCTCGGCGCCGGTCATCCGATCGCCTCCAGCGGGCCGTGGGCCACGATGACGCGCATGATCTCGTACGTTCCTTCCGGGTCCGGTGGACGAGCGGGACACCGACGATCTTGCCTCTGCGGCCCCCTCCGGCGACACCCCTAGCTTTGATGGAATATTCAACAGTGGAATATTCAACAACCGACAGGCGCTGTACCCGCCGAAGGAGGTCTCAGTGGACATCACGTACTACGACCACGGCACCGCCGCCGAGCGCTGGGAGCGGGCGGGGATGTTCTTCGACGCCAAGGAGTACACGAACGCCGCCCGTGTGCTCACCGGGCTGGTCGAGGAGGTCCCGGAGCAGACCGCGCCCCGGCTGCTGCTGGCCCGCGCTTACTACCACTCCGCCCAGCTCGGCCGTGCCGAGGCGGAGCTGCGGATCATCGTGGAGCGGGACCCGGTGGAGCACTACGCCCGGCTGATGCTGGGCCGCACGCTGGAGCGCCAGTCCCGCCACGAGGAGGCCGCGCCGCACCTGCGGATCGCCGCCGCCCTCGCGGGTGACTTCCCGCAGGACTGAACCCAGGGCGCGTCGTGTGAACGGCCGGTTTCGCACCGGCCGCCTGTGCGGCGCGCCCCTCTTCCGTGCGGGCCGGCGTGACATCCTGGCGCGATGACACCTGTCAGTGATCACCCTCCCGTCGCCGAGCGGGTGGCCGAACTCCTCGCGGCGGGCGGCCCGTTGCCCATCGTCGCGGCCGGCCACCCGGTACTGCGCCACCCGGCCGAGCCGTACGACGGCCAGCTCGCCCCCGAGCTGCTGGCCCGCTTCGTGGAGGCTCTGCGCGACACCATGCACGCCGCTCCCGGCGTCGGTCTCGCCGCGCCGCAGGTCGGGGTGGGGCTGCGGGTCGCCGTGATCGAGGACCCGGCACCGGTGCCGGAGGAGATCGCGGTGGTGCGGGGCCGGGTGCCCCAGCCCTTCCGGGTGCTGGTCAACCCGTCGTACGAGCCGGAGGGGGACGACACCGCGTCGTTCTTCGAGGGCTGCCTGAGCGTGCCCGGCTGGCAGGCCGTGGTGACCCGGCCCGCACGGGTGCGGCTGCGCGGGCAGGATGTGACCGGGCGGGAGCTGGACGAGGTGGTCGCCGGATGGCCCGCCCGGATCGTGCAGCACGAGACGGACCACCTGAACGGCACCCTCTACCTCGACCGCGCCGAACTCCGCTCGCTGTCGACCAACGAGGCGGTGGCAGCCCGCTGGGCGCAGCCCTCACCCAAGACCGCGGCCGAGGCACTGGGCTTCGAACTCCCCTGAGCCAGGGCTTCGAACTTCCCTGAGCCGGAGCTCAGTTGTCCCGGTAAGCCTCCAGCAGCCGCAGCCACACCTCGCTGAGCGTCGGGAAGGGCGGCACCACGTGCCACAGCCGGTCCAGCGGCACCTGACCGGCGACGGCGACGGTCGCCGACTGGAGGAGTTCCCCGACGCCCGGCCCGACGAAGGTGACCCCGCGCAGGATCTCCTCGTCCAGGTCGACCACCATGCGGGCCCGCCCCTTGTAGCCGTCGCCGTACAGGCTCGCCCCTGCGACCGAGCCGAAATCGACGTCGACCGCGCGGACCCGGTGCCCGGCCTGCTCGGCCTCCGCGAGGGAGAGCCCGACGGCGGCGGCCTCGGGGTCGGTGAAGACGACCTGGGGTACGGCGTAGTGGTCGGCGGTGGCCACGTCGGCGCCCCACGGCGCCTTGTCGAGCGGGGTGCCCGACGCACGGGCCGCGATGACCGATCCGGCGATACGCGCCTGGTACTTGCCCTGATGCGTGAGGAGTGCCCGGTGGTTGACGTCGCCGACCGCGTACAGCCAGTCGGTGCCGGGGACCTGGAGGGTGTCGTCCACTTCCAGCCAGGAGCCGGGTTCGAGGCCGACGGTGTCCAGGCCGATGTCGTCGGTCTGCGGGGCGCGGCCGGTGGCGAACAGGATCTCGTCGGCCTCGATGTGCGCGCCGTCGCCGGTGACGGCCACGACGGTGCCGTTCTCGCGGCTGACGGACTCGACCGAGGTGCCGGTGCGCACGTCCACGCCCGCCTCGGTGAGCCCCTGCCCGACCAGCTCCCCGGCGAACGGCTCCATCCGGCTGAGCAGGCCCTTGCCCCGCACCAGCAGGGTGACCCGCGAGCCGAGCGCCTGCCAGGCGGTGGCCATCTCGGTGGCGACGACACCGCCGCCGACCACGATCAGCCGGCCCGGCACCGTCTGCGCGCTGGTGGCCTCCCGGCTGGTCCAGGGCCGTACTTCGTCGAGTCCGGGCAGGTCCGGGAGCTGGGCGCGGGTGCCGGTGGCGACGACGACCGCCTGCCGGGCGGTGAGCGTGGTGACCGTGCCGTCCTCGGCGGTGACCGTCACCGTGCGGGGTCCGGCGAGGCGGCCGTGACCCCGGTACAGCGCGATCCCGGCGCCGTCCAGCCACTGGACCTGGCCGGCGTCCTTCCAGTGCGAGGCGAAGTCGTTCCGGCGCGCGAGCACCGCCCCGGCGTCGAGCGGGCCCTGGTTGGCGGGGGCGAGGCCGGGGAGGCGGCGGGCGTCGGCCTGGGCGATGACCGGCCTGAGCAGCGCCTTGCTGGGCATGCAGGCCCAGTACGAGCACTCGCCGCCCACCAGCTCGCTCTCCACGATCGCGGTGCTGAGCCCGGCCGCGTGGGCGCGGTCGGCGGCGTTCTCCCCCACGGGCCCGGCCCCGAGCACCACGACGTCGTACGCGATGGTTTCCGTTTCCGTCATGCGGCCAGTGTGGTGGGTGGGCGCCTCGGTGGCCACATGATCCGGGGCGCGGGAATGCCGAAAGGTTTCCATGAGGGGAAGCTGTAGGGGACCGATGCAGGGAAGGCGGGGCACGACGGCCCGGAATAGGCGCCCTGGCGGACATGTTTCCGCCGGTGGCACTGCCTCCACACCAGGAAGAGGGATCACACCATGAGCGGCACCGTGGAGCTGACCAAGGAGAACTTCGACCAGACGGTGGCGGACAACGAGTTCGTCCTCATCGACTTCTGGGCCGACTGGTGCGGACCGTGCAAGCAGTTCGCGCCGGTGTACGAGAAGGCGGCCAAGGAGAACCCCGACCTGGTGTTCGCCAAGGTCGACACCGAGGCCCAGCCCGAGCTGGCACAGGCGTTCGGCATCCAGTCCATCCCGACGCTGATGATCGTCCGCGATCAGGTGGCCATCTTCGCGCAGCCGGGCGCGCTGCCCGAGCCCGCGCTCACGGACGTCATCGACCAGGCCCGCAAGCTGGACATGGACGAGGTCCGCAAGGACATCGCGGCCCAGGAGAGCCAGGGCCAGGGTCAGCAGCCCGGCGGGGAGTGAGTCAGCTCGACTCCCGGTGGACCAGCGTGGCGTCCAGCACGGTGCGGACCTCGGGTCCGGCGCCGGGATGACGTACGGCGTGGTCGACCAGTTCGGCGAGTTCGCGGCCGGAGGGCAGTTCCAGGCGGACGGTGCTGAGCCGGGGTCGTAGCAGGCGGCCGAGCATCAGGTCGTCGGCGCCGACCACGGCGATGTCCTCCGGGACGCGCAGCCCGGCGTCGTCCAGGGCGCGCATCAGGAGCATCGCGTACTCGTCGTTGTGGGCGAAGACGGCATCGAGGTCCAACTCGGGCAGACGGGCGGCCAGTTCACCGGCCGCCCGTTCCGTGTATCCGAGGGGCAGCCCGGTCACGGTCGCGTCGGTGCCGGTGAGGGCGCGGCGGACGCCGGTGAGGCGGGGGTGGGAGAAGAACTCCAGGCCGGGTTCTTCGGGGAGGATCACGCCGATGCGTCGGCGCCCCCGGTCGTACAGGTGGGCGGCGGCGCGGTGGCCGACGACCGTGTGGTCCATCAGCAGGGCGTGCGCGCCCTCGACGCGCGCGGGACCGAGGGTCACCACCGCGCGGGCACCGGCCCGCTTGAGCACCGCGACCCCGTGCGGGCCGAGCCCGGAGCCGGGGGCGAGGACGGCGACGGGGCGTAACTCGGCCCAGGCGCGGGCGGCTTCGTCGCCCTGGCCGACGGCGCCGTGCTGGACGACGGTGTAGTCGAGCCGGCCGAGGGCGGCCTGGAGTTCGCCGAGGAAGCGGTGGTAGAGGGGGCCCACCGGGACGGCCGGGGCGGGCATCAGCACCATCCGGCTGTGTCCGGCGCGCAGGGTGCGGGCGGCGGCGTGGGGCACGTACCCGAGTTCGCGGGCCGCGGCGTGGACGCGGCGGCGGGTGGGCTCGCTGATCCGTACGGCGTCGGTGTCGTTGAGGACGTAGGACACGGTCGCGCGCGAGACGCCCGCCAGGCGGGCCACGTCGGCGCTCGTGGGCGTGTTCGGTATCTGCACCATGACACGGCGCATCCTGGCAGAGGCGGCCGGGGCGGCTCCGGGCGGGGCGAGGTCGTACAGGACCGGACGAAAACGTGATGCCTACGAACATGTTCGTCACGAACTTGTTCGGAGCGAACATGTTCGTTACTGTCGAGCCATGACACCGCCTCCCCCCGGCTCCCGTCGCGAGCGTCCCGCCAAGCCCGCCCTCACCCGCGAGGGCATCGTGACCGCCGCGCTGGCGATCCTGCGTGCCGAGGGGCTGCGCAAGGTCACCATGCGGCGGCTGGCGCAGGAACTCGACACCGGCCCCGCCTCGCTCTACGTCTACGTCCGCAACACCCATGAGCTGCACGCGGCCGTGCTGGACGAACTGCTCGGCACCCTCCCGCCCGTCCCCGCCGAGGGCACCTGGCGGGAGCGCCTGGAGCAGGTGCTCACGTCCTGTACGGCGATGCTGCTGGCCCACCCCGAGCTGGCGCGCTCCGCGCTGACCGCACGGCCGAGCGGGCCGCACTACCTAAACCTGATCGAGACCCTGCTCGGACTGCTCGCCGAGGGCGGGGTGGCGCGCGAACGGGCCGCGTGGGGTGTCGACCTGCTGCTCCAGCACGCCACCGCGACCGCCGCCGAGCACGCCGGCGAGGAACCGGCGGACGACTGGCGCGACCTGGTCGGCGCCCTGCGCGAGGTACCGGAGCGGACCCACCCGCACATCGCGGGCAGCGCCGACGTGCTGCTCTCGGGCACCCCCGAGAACCGGCTCTCGTGGGCCTTCCAGACCTTGATCAACGGCATCGAGCGGACCGCCGTACCGGAATGAGCCATCAGGAGACCTCCATGACCGGAACCACCCCCCATCACCCGATAGCCGTGATCGGCGCGGGACTCGGCGGGCTCACGCTCGCGCGGGTGCTGTACGCGCACGGCGTCGAGGCGGCGGTGTTCGACCTCGACGCCTCGGCCGAGGCGCGCACACAGGGCGGGATGCTCGACATCCACGACGACACCGGGCAGGAGGCGCTGCGCGCGGCCGGGCTGCACGAGGCGTTCCTCGCCCGGGTCCACGCGGGCGGCCAGGCCACCCGCGTCCTGGACCGGCACGCCGGGGTGCACTGGTCGCAGGCGGACGACGGCACGGGCGGGCGCCCCGAGATCGACCGGGGCGAACTGCGCGCGCTGCTGCTGGAGTCGCTGCCCGAGGGGCTGATCCGCTGGGGCGCCAAGGCGACCGGCGCACGTGCGCTGGACGGCGGCCGGCACGAGGTGACGCTCGCCGACGGCACCGCCTTCACCACCGACCTGCTCATCGGCGCGGACGGCGCCTGGTCACGGGTACGCCCCCTGCTGTCGGACGCGGTCCCCGCCTACACCGGGATGTCCTTCGTCGAGGCGGACCTGCTGTCGGCCGACACCCGGCATCCGGTCAGCGCCGAAGTCGTGGGCGGCGGCATGCTGTTCGCCCTCGGCGCCGGCCACGGCTTCCTCGCCCACAGCGAACCGGACGGCAGCCTGCATGTCTACGCCGCCGTCGAGGCCCCGGAGGAGTGGCTGGACGGCATCGACTTCACCGACGCGGAGGCCTCCAAGCAGGCCGTCCTCAAGGAGTTCGACGGCTGGGCGGAGAACCTGCGCGCGCTGGTCGCGGACGCCGACGCCCCCCTGGTGCCCCGCCGCATCCACGCCCTCCCGGTCGGCCATCGCTGGCCGCGCACCCCGGGGGTCACCCTCCTCGGCGACGCGGCCCATCTGATGTCACCGTTCGCCGGAGAGGGCGCCAACCTGGCCCTGATCGACGGCGCCGACCTGGCCCGCGCCCTCCTCGCCCACCCCGCCGACACCGAGGCCGCGCTGGCCGCCTACGAGGGGCGGATGTTCCCGCGCGCGGAGCGCTCGGCCGCGGACTCGAAGCTCATGGGCGGGACGCTGTTCCGGCCGGACGCGCCGGAGCGGCTGGCGGCGATGTTCGGGGGGCGTCAGCCGTGGGCCGAGGAGCGGTGAGCCGGTCGACCAGGTCGCGCCAGCCCGCCTCCACCCGCGCCATCGGCATGCCGAGCTGGCGGGTCAGGTGGTGGATGAGGGCGGGGTCGAGGTAGGCCAGCAGGACCGGGGCGAGGAGTTCGCAGTCCCCGCCGGGCAGCAGTTGGCGCAGCAGGACCAGGACGTGGGCGCGCATGGCCTGGTGGGAGGGGTGCAGGTGGCGCCGGGTGGGCTCGGGCAGCGCGGCCAGTTGCAGGTCGAGCTGGTCGGCGCACAGGTGCAGCACCGCGACCCCGAAGGCATGCAGCCGCTCGCGCGGGGGTGCGCCGGGGCCCAGCGGGGGCGGGCCGGCGAGGAAGTCGGCCTGGAGCCGGGCGGAGGAGTGGTCCAGCAGGGCGGTGAGGAGTCCGGTGCGGTCGCCGAAGCGGCGGAAGACGGTGCCCTTGCCGACCTGGGCCGCACTGGCGACGGCCTCCATGGTCACCCCGGCCACCCCGTGCTCGGCGATCAGCCGGGCGGCGGCCTCCAGCAGCCGGGCCCGGTTGCGGGCGGCGTCGGCGCGCAGGCAGGGCTCGTCGGGGCCGGTGCCGACCTCCAGCAGAGGGGGTGTGTCGACGGGCTCCTGAGGCGGCGGGCAGGGCGGCAGAGCGCTGGACATGAAGTCAGCGTAAAGCATGGGGAACAAAACTGGACCCCGGTCCGGTTATGGTGGTAGAAAATTAAACGGACCCCGGTCCGGATAGTTTCCAGCGTGTTTCACCATCCCTTGGAGTACCTCATGTCCGTTCGCATCCTCGCGCTCGTCGGCAGCCTCCGCGCCGGTTCGCACAACCGCCAGCTCGCCGAGGCGGCCGCCAAGCTCGCCCCCGAGGGCGCCGAGGTCGTGATCTACGAGGGTCTGGCCGACGTGCCGTTCTACAACGAGGACACCGACATCGAGGGTCAGGTCCCGGCCGCCGCCGCCGAGCTGCGTGCCGCCGCCCAGGCCGCCGACGCGTTCCTCGTCTTCTCCCCCGAGTACAACGGCACGATGCCGGCCGTGCTGAAGAACGCCATCGACTGGCTGTCCCGCCCGTACGGCGCCGGCGCCTTCGGCGGCAAGCCCGTCGCCGTCATCGGCACCGCCTTCGGCCAGTACGGTGGCGTGTGGGCGCAGGACGACACCCGCAAGGCCGTGGGCATCGCGGGCGGCAAGGTGATCGAGGACATCAAGCTCTCCATCCCCGGCTCCGTGACCCGCTTCGCCGAGACCCACCCGTCCGACGACGCCGAGGTCGCCGGCCAGCTCACCGAGGTCGTCACCCGCCTGCACGGCACCGTGGGCGACGTCGTCGCCGCCTGACCTTCCGTACGCCCGAGGGCCGGAGTCCACTGGACCCCGGCCCTCGGCGCGTGCGCGGCGGCTCTACTTCGCGAACGCGTCCACACCCGTCAGCTCCGCCGACAGCGTCCACAGCCGGGCCGCCTGCTCCGGGTCGGTGGCCCAGTCCTTGACGCCGGCCCAGGTGCCGTCCTCGGGGGCGGGCTCGGCGATGTCGCAGTCCTCCAGGTACAGCCCGCCGAGGCCGTCGAGCCGGGGCGAGGTCGCGGCCCAGACCTGGGTGGCGGCGCCCTGCTCCGGGGTCTTGAAACCGGCCGGGTTCAGCGGGTTGCCCTGCTCGTCGATCCAGCCGCGCTCGACCATCTCCTCCTTGGGCAGGTGCCGCTGGAGCGGGGTCATGATGCCGCCGGGGTGGAGGGAGAAGGCCCGGACACCGGCGTCCCGGCCCAGCGTGTCGAGCTGGAGGGCGAACAGCGCGTTGGCCGTCTTGGCCTGGCCGTACGCCTGCCACTTGTCGTAGCCCTCGGTCCACTGGACGTCGTCCCAGCGGATCGGCGAGAAGTGGTGGCCGCGCGAGGACACCGAGACGACACGGGCTCCGTCACCGGACGCGAGCGCCGGCCAGAGCCGGTTGGCGAGGGCGTAGTGGCCGAGGTGGTTGGTGGCGAACTGCGTCTCCCAGCCGGGCCCGACCCGCGTCTCGGGGCAGGCCATGATCCCGGCGTTGCCGATGAGGAAGTCGATGGAGCGCCCGGACGCGAGGAACCGCTCGGCGAAGGCGCGCACGCTGTCCAGGTCGCCGAGGTCCAGCTCGTCCACCTCGACGTTGTCGATCCCGGCCAGCGCCTCCCGGGCCGCGTCGGGGCGCCGGGCCGGGACGACGACATGGGCGCCGGCCCTGGACAGCGCGCGGGTGGTCTCCAGACCGAGCCCCGAGTAGCCGCCGGTGACGATCGCCAGCCTGCCCGTGAGGTCGATGCCCCGCAGGACCTCGTCGGCGGTGCTGTCCGCCCCGAAACCCGAACCGATCTTGTGCTGTGCAGGAGTGCTCATACCCGGAACGCTACGGATTGGAGTGCTCTCGAAGTCAAGCGGTGGACCGGGGCGCGCCGGACCGCTCCCGCACCGATCCTGTAGGGGTGAATCGTCCGCGAGCGAGGGAAGGCGCACGATCATGACCATGGACCCGCCTCCGTTCGACCCGGAACTCGCCGCCGCCCTGGAACCGCTCCAGGACGAGATGGAGCCGGGCCTGACCCCGGACGGCATCGAGGCGGCGCGGGAGAACGCCGCCATGGAGGTGTTCGGCTCGCTGGACCTCACCATGGACGGCGCCTTCGAGGTCGAGGACCGCGAGGTGCCGGGGCCGCCGGGCGCCCCGGACGTCTCCCTGTACCTCTGCCGCCCCGCCGGCACCGCGCCCGGCGCCCGGCTGCCGGTGATCTACTACGTGCACGGCGGCGGCATGATCCTCGGCACCAACCGCGCGGGCGTGGACGCGGCCCTGTCCCTCGCGCTGGACCTGGGCGGCGCGGTGGTCGTCTCCGTGGAGTACCGGCTCGCCCCCGAGCATCCGCACCCGGCGCCGGTAAGGGACGTGTACGCCGGGCTGCTGTGGACGGCGGAGCACGCGAAGGAGCTGGGCGGCGACCCGGAGCGGATCGTCCTCGCGGGCGCCAGCGCGGGCGGCGGTCTCGCGGCCGCCGTCGCCCTGATGCTGCGGGACCGCCAAGGCCCGCCCGTGCTCGGCCAGTTGCTCCGGTATCCGATGCTGGACGACCGGAACGACACCCCTTCCAGCCATCAGATGGCGGGCACCGGGGTCTGGGACCGCACCGCCAACGAGACCGGCTGGAACGCCCTGCTGGGCGGGGACGCGGGCGGCCCGGACGTCTCCCCGTACGCCGCCCCGGCCCGCGCCACGGACCTGTCCGGACTTCCCCCGGCCTTCCTCGACGTGGGCTCGGCGGAGACGTTCCGGGACGAGGTGGTGGAGTACGCCTCCGGGATCTGGCGGAGTGGCGGGGTGGCCGAACTCCACGTCTGGCCGGGCGGGTTCCACGGCTTCGACGCCTTCGCGCCCGAGGCCGCCCTTTCCCGGGCGGCCCGCGCGGCCCAACTCGGCTGGCTGGAGCGGCTGCTCGCCCACGGCAACGGGTAAACCCCGCGGTCCACGGGCCCGTTGGGCGGCCATTAGGGTGCACGGCGTGAGCACGTACAGCGATGAGAACGTTCCCGGCCGCTTCGGCCCCCATGCCACCACCGAGGCCGACCCGCGCCAGGTCGGCCCGGTCGCCACCGAGTACACGCCCGAGCGTGACGGCGACCCCGATCCCGGTGAGATCGTCTGGACCTGGGTGCCGTTCGAGGAGAACGACGGCCGGGGCAAGGACCGCCCGGTGCTGGTCGTGGCCAGGGAGGCCGCCGGCACCTTCCTCGCCGTCCAGTTGTCCAGCAAGGAGCACGACGGCGAGCGGGAGTGGGTGGCGATAGGCCAGGGCCCCTGGGACCGCACCGGCCGCGACTCCTGGGTGTCCGTGGAGCGGGTGCTGCGGCTGCACGACGACGGCATGCGCCGGGAGGCGTGCGCGCTGGACCGGATGCGCTTCAACCTGGTCCGGCGGCGGCTCTACGAGCGTTACGGCTGGACCTGACCGCACGAAGAAGGCCCGCCCCCGCCGGGGCGGGCCTTCTTCGTGCCCGCGCAGGGCGCCCTCACTCACCCGGTCGGAGCAGACCCGCCCCGACCCCGCGAGCCCTCCTGAGCTGCCCGAACCGCCCCCGCCCGGCGCTCTCCCCGCCGTGCCCCCACGCGCCGCCGGGGTAATGCTGGTGGGGTGCCGCGAAGGCGCCCGGAACCGGTCACCCGGTACGGGAGGAAACGCGCGAGGAGACGGAGATGAACGATCCCGGACGTCCCATTGGGCGCTCTTGTGCGATTCGGTGCGAGGGTCTTGGGTGGAATGCGTCTCTGCCCGGTACACCCCTGGCCGGGCTCCGTCGGCACGCTGGAATCCCAGGAGAAACCCGACATGTCTGACGCATCGAGTGGTGACTGTACGGAGCACCACTGCACGAAACACGACTGCACCCGGCACCGCGCGGCGGTCACCGAGGCCGAGGTGGACGCCCTGGTCCGCGGCATCTGCTTCAAGACCGGCCCGCCCCGCACCCTCGGGGTGGAGGTGGAGTGGCTGGTCCGTGACCCGGAGCGGCCCTGGCTCCCCGTACCGCCCGAACGGCTCGAAGCGGCCCACGCGGCCGTGCGCACCGTCCCCCTGGACTCGCCCCTCACGGTCGAGCCCGGCGGCCAGTTGGAGCTCAGCTCGCTGCCCGCCGCCTCCCTGACGGAGTGCGTCGATTCCGTCTCCGCCGACCTGACGGCGGTCCGCAAGGTCCTCGCCGGGCACGGCCTGGCCCTCCTCGGCGTCGGCCACGACCCCTGGCAGGAGCCCCGCCGCTTCCTCCACGAACCCCGCTACGACGCCATGGAGGCGTGCCTGGACCGCACCGGCCGGGCCGGCCGCCACATGATGTGCGCCTCGGCCTCCGTGCAGGTCTGCGTGGACGCCGGGTACGAGGAGCCGGGCCCGCTGGGTTACGAACGGCGCTGGTGGCTGGCGCACCAGCTCGGCGCGGTCCTGGTGGCCGCGTTCGCCAACTCCCCGATGACCGGACGCCGGCCCACCGGCTGGCGCTCCACCCGGCAGCTCCACTGGATGGAGATCGGTCCCGGCCGGGCCGGGGCTCCCCCGACCGACGGCGAACCTCGGGCCGACTGGGCCCGGCACGTGCTGGACTCCCCGGTGATGTGCGTCCGCCGCGACGAGGGCCCCTGGGACGTGCCGGAGGGGCTGACCTTCCGCGAGTGGACCCGGATGCGGGCCCCGCGCCCGCCCACCCGCGCGGATCTCGACTACCACCTGACCACACTGTTCCCGCCGGTCAGGCCGCGCGGTCATCTGGAGCTGCGGATGATCGACGCGCAGCCCGGCGACGACGGCTGGATCGTGCCGCTCGCGGTGACGGCGGCCCTGTTCGACGACCCGGAGGCCGCCGAGGCCGCGCACCGGGCGGTGAAGCCGCTGACGGAACGCGCGCTGGACCGCCCCGCCCCGCACAACCCGCTGTGGGCGGACGCCGCCCGGCTCGGCCTCGCCGATCCGGGGCTGCGGGAGGCCGCCACCGCCTGCTTCACGGCGGCGCTGGCGGCGCTGCCCCGGCTCGGTGCCACCGCCGAGGTGTCGGACGCGGTGGCGGGGTATCTGGACCGTTACGTCCTGCGGGGCCGCTGCCCGGCCGACGACCTGCCGGCCGGCGCCGGCGCCACGGACCCGCGCGCCGACGCGAGGAAGGACATCCGCTCATGACCACCCAGGAGAGCGGGACGACGACGGCCGGCACCGAGACGCTGCGCGAGCGGCTGCTCGCCTCGCTGGTCACCGCCCGCGACCGCACCACCCTGCTGACGAGCTGCGTCGAGGACCCCGACCTCACCGCCCAGCACTCCCCGCTGATGTCGCCCCTGGTCTGGGACCTCGCGCACATCGGCAACCAGGAGGAGCTGTGGCTGCTGCGCAACGTCGGCGGCCGGGAGGCGATGCGGCCCGACATCGACGTGCTGTACGACGCCTTCGAGCACCCGCGCTCCGAACGCCCCTCGCTGCCGCTGCTCCCGCCCGAGGAGGCGCGGAAGTACGCGGCCGAGGTGCGGGGGCGGGCGCTGGACCTGCTGGAGGGCGCCGACTTCGAGGGCGGCGGCCGGCTCACCGAAGCGGGGTTCGCCTTCGGGATGATCGCCCAGCACGAACAGCAGCACGACGAGACGATGCTGATCACCCATCAGCTCCGCACCGGCCCGGCCGCGCTGACCGCGCCCGCCCACGAGCCGGTGCCGCCGTACACCGGTCCGGCCGAAGTCCTGGTCCCCGGCGGCCCGTTCACCATGGGCACCTCCACCGAACCGTGGGCGCTGGACAACGAACGCCCGGCGCACACACGGGAGGTGGCGCCGTACTGGATCGACACGGTGCCGGTGACGAACGCGGCCTACCAGGCGTTCATCGCGGACGGCGGCTACGACACCGAGCGCTGGTGGACCCCGGAGGGCTGGGCGCACGTACGCCGCAACTCCCTCAAGGCGCCGCTGTACTGGCGCCGGGAGGGCACCCAGTGGCTGCGGCGCCGGTTCGGGGTCACCGAGGTCGTCCCGCCCGACGAGCCGGTGCTGCACGTGTGCTGGTACGAGGCGGACGCGTACGCCCGCTGGGCCGGGCGCAGGCTGCCCACCGAGGCGGAGTGGGAGAAGGCGGCCCGGCACGACCCGGTCTCCGGCCGCTCCACCCGCTATCCCTGGGGCGACGCCGACCCCGGCCCCGAGCACGCCAACCTGGGCCAGCGGCACCTCTCCCCCGCCCCCGTCGGCAGCTACCCGGCCGGTGAATCGCCGCTCGGGGTACGGCAGTTGATCGGGGACGTCTGGGAGTGGACGTCGAGCGACCTCGAACCGTATCCGGGGTTCGCCGCGTTCCCGTACCGGGAGTACTCGGAGGTGTTCTTCGGGCCGGACTACAAGGTGATGCGCGGAGGTTCGTTCGCCGTGGACGCGGTGGCCTGCCGGGGTACGTTCCGCAACTGGGACTACCCGATCCGGCGGCAGATCTTCGCCGGGTTCCGCACCGCCCGCTCGGAGTCGGCCTGATGTGCCGCCACCTGGCCTACCTGGGCCCCGAACAGCCGCTCAAGGACCTGCTGCTGGACCCGCCGCACAGCCTGTACCGGCAGTCCTGGGCGCCCCGGCGCCAGCGCAACGGCACGGTGAACGCCGACGGCTTCGGGGTCGGCTGGTACGCGGACGGCGACCCGGTGCCGGCCCGCTACCGGCGCTCCGGGCCGATCTGGGCGGACCAGTCGCTGCTGGACCTGGCCCGTGTGGTGCGCTCGGGCGCGGTGCTGGCCGCCGTGCGCGACGCCACGCTGACCGGGGCGGACGCGGAGGCGGCGGCCGCGCCGTTCGCCTCCGGGCGGTGGCTGTTCAGCCACAACGGGGCGGTCGCCGGCTGGCCCGACGCGGCCGCCCCGCTGGTCTCGCTGTTGCCCCCGGTCGACGTGCTGTCGCTCCAGGCGCGCACCGACTCGGCGTTCGTCTGGGCGCTGGTCCTGCACCGGCTCAGGTCGGGCGAGGCGCCGGAGCACGCCCTGGCCGCGACGGTCCGCCAACTGGCCGAGGCCGCGCCCGCCTCCCGTCTCAACCTGCTGCTGACCGACGGCGACACCGTCACCGCGACCGCCTGGGGCGACAGCCTCTGGTACCGCGTGGAGCCGGGACACGCCGTGATCGTCGCCTCCGAGCCGTACGACGACGAACCGCTGTGGCGGGAGGTCCCCGACCGCACCGTGGTCACCGCGAGCCGTACCGGGGTGCGGCTCGACCCCGTCGAGGACCTCGTGTCCGTGCCACCGAAGGAGCCCTGCACGTGAGCCTGCACGTGACCCGCACCCTCCCCGAGGACGCCACCGACGCCGCGCTGCGCGCCGATGTCCTCGACGGCCTGTCCACCGACCCCAAGACCCTGCCGCCCAAGTGGTTCTACGACGCGCGCGGCAGCGAGCTGTTCGAGCGGATCACGGAGCTGCCCGAGTACTACCCGACCCGTGCCGAGCGGGAGATCCTCCAGAACCGCTCCGGCGAGATCGCCGCGGCCAGCGGCGCCCACACCCTGATCGAGCTGGGGTCGGGGTCGTCCAGCAAGACCCGGCATCTCATCCACGCGCTGACCTCGCTGGAGGCGTACGTCCCGGTCGACGTCAGCGAGAGCGCCCTGGTGGGGGCCGGGCAGGCACTCACCGAGGAGCGGCCCGGCCTCGCGGTGCACGCGCTGATCGCGGACTTCACCCGGCCGATGACACTGCCGAAGACTCCCGGACCCCGGCTGGTCGCCTTCCTGGGCGGCACGCTCGGCAACCTGCTGCCCGCCGAGCGGTC
Organism: Streptomyces sp. NPDC018263; assembly: GCF_055562575.1. NCBI lineage: Bacteria > Bacillati > Actinomycetota > Actinomycetes > Kitasatosporales > Streptomycetaceae > Streptomyces > Streptomyces sp. NPDC018263. Next base: position 292,870 of record NZ_JBVHFA010000002.1, on the reverse strand, counting down.
CGACTTCCTGGCCACCGTGCGGGCCATGCTGGCGCCGGGCGACGGACTGCTGCTCGGCACCGACCTGGTGAAGGACGAGGCGGTGCTGATCCGGGCGTACGACGACGCCTCCGGGGTGACGGCCGCCTTCAACAAGAACGTGCTGAGCGTGATCGACCGCGAGCTGGGCGCCGACTTCGACCCGGACGCGTTCGACCATGTGGCCCGCTGGGACCCGGAGCGGGAGTGGATCGAGATGCGGCTGCGCTCGCGTACCGCGCAGACGGTGAAGATCCCGGCGCTCGGCATGGTCGTGGACTTCGCGGCCGGTGAGGAGATGCGCACCGAGGTGTCGGCGAAGTTCCGCCGGGAGGGCGTCGGCGCCGAACTGGAGAAGGCGGGGCTGGAGTTGACCCACTGGTGGACCGACTCCGAGAACCGCTTCGCGCTGTCGCTCAGCGTGGCGCGCTGAGCGAGGGCGGTCCGGGGGCGGCCGTCTCCCCGCCCGGCGGGCGTTGTCTCGCGCGCCGGGCGGGGATGCGGCACGGTGGATTACGGCGCGACGAACCGGCCATGTCGGGGCAGCCGGGCGCCGTCATCCTGCCGTACGGCGAAGAGGAGCACCCGCCCATGTCGAACCACACCTACCGGGTCAGCGAGATCGTCGGCACCTCCAACGACGGTGTCGACCAGGCCATCCGCAACGCCATCGGCCGTGCCGACCAGACCCTGCGCAACCTGGACTGGTTCGAGGTCACTCAGGTCCGGGGGCAGATCGAGAACGGGCGGATCGAGAAGTACCAGGTGTGCCTGAAGGTGGGCTTCCGCCTGGAAGACGTCTGACACGTCTGATTCATCTGACACGCCTGAGACGCCTGGGGCTGCCGGCCGGACCCGCCGGCTCAGGTGCGGCCCTCCTGCTCCTGGGCCTGCTCCAGCGCGGCCGAGGACTCGGCCCAGCGGGCCCGTACGACGGCGAAGCCGGCCCGCTCGGCCGCGTCGCAGACCAGCTCGTCGTCGTCCACCACGACCAGCACCTCACGCCGCCGGGCGAGCCCGCGCAGGATCTCCAGCTTGGTGGCCCGCGCGGGCCTGCGGTCCTGGTTCGGCCGCATGTGCAGCTCGCCGTCCGGGAGTTGGTGGAGGGCGAGCCAGTCGAGGGTGTCCCGGCGGCACCGCTCGGGACGCCCGGTGAGGTACACGACGTCACAGGTGCGGGCGGCGGTACGGGCCATGGCCACGCCTTCGGCGAGCGGCGGGTCGAGGGACGCGGCGGCGAAGAAGCCGTCCCAGTCGCGCGGGCGCCGCTGAAGGAAGTGCTGCCGGTGCGCGGTCTCCGCGAGGGTGTTGTCGAGGTCGAAGACGGTCACCGGGCGTTCGCTGCTGTGTGCCACAGGCCCACTGTAGAGCGGCCGTGATGCCCGCCGGACGTTCAAGATGCGAAGCCGGGCCGGCCCGGTGACCCTGGGAGGGGAAGCCTCAAGCGACCAGGAGGGCTGCCATGTCCTTTATGGACAAGATCAAGGGAATGCTCAAGGGCCACGAAGACATGGCCGACAAGGGCATCGACAGGGGTGGCGACTACCTCGACCAGCGGACCGGCAACAAGCACCAGTCCCAGGTCGACACCGCTCAGGAGAAGCTGAGGGACCAGTTCGGCTCCCAGCAGCACCGCGACAACCCGCCGCACTCCTAGGACCCCGCGGGGGCGGCCCGCACGGTGTGATGCCGGCCAGAACTCCCACCAGGCATACGTCCGCGTCCGGTTCGGATCGGTTCCGAACCGGACGCGGTCGTGTGCGCGGCCGGGTGCGGGATCATGCCTCGCATGATCCACACTTCGCGCCGCGGCCTGCTGGCCGCCTTCGCCGTCACCGCCGCCTCCCTTCCGCTGGGCGCCCTGGCCACCGCCCCCGCGCGGGCCGACGCCCTTCCCGCCCCCGTGGACCCGCTGCCCGCCCCGGCCGGGCTGACCTCGGCCCGCTCCTCGGTGACCCTGCCGCCGCTGGACGCCTCCTACTTCTCCGGGGTGACCCTCGCCGCGCCGCTCACCGCCACCGTGCTGCCCGGCACTCCCTCGCGCACCGAGATAACCAGCGGCGGCAGACGGGTCGCCCTGCTCACCCGGGGCGCGCGGACCGTGCTGCTGCCGGGTCCGCGAAGAACGTTCGCCGAGAACAAGCGGCCCTTCGTGGACGACTTCGGGCGCACCCTGCCGGACACCTCGCTCCCGGCCGCCGACCGCTCGTACTGGGGGACCTCTCCGGGCGGCGGGAGCTGGTCCACGCTGGGCCCGGCCGACACCGACTACTCGGTGCTGCCCGGCACCGGTGTCATCGCGCTGACCACGGACTACGCCAGCCGGCACGCGACGCTGCGGGACGACCGGATCACCGACGTGGACGTGCGCGCGACCGCACGCTTCGACAAGGTGCCCACCGGCCAGGCGTGCTCCTACGCCCTCTCCTTCGGATACCAGGACACCCACAACAACTACCGGGCCCGGCTGTCCTTCCTGACCAGCGGCGCGGTCGAACTGCGCATCGAGAAGGAGGTGGCCGACACGGTCACCCAGCTCGCCACGGCCGTCACCCTCGCCACCGGCGTACCGGCGGGCACCGACTTCACGGTCCGGGTGCGCCGGGAGGGCGCCCGGATCAGGGTCAAGGCATGGCGGACGGGCACGGCGGAACCGTCCGGCTGGGCGGTGGACACCACCGACGCCACCTTCGGCGCGGGCCGGGTGGGCCTGCGCGCGCTGGCCAACCAGGGCTGTACCAACCTGCCGGTCAGGCTCCAGGTGAGCCGCTTCGAGGTGGACGCGGCGAACTGGGACACCCCGCCGACCGTCACCCACGGCGACTGGGTGCGCGTGCTGCCGCAGCCCTTCGACGGCACCTGGACGGCCGACCTGGAGCGCACGGTGCGCGACTGGGCCGGGTCGACGGCGCCGGACGTGCTGGCGTACGCCGCGATGTTCCTCGGCGGCGCCCCGGCGGTCACCGCCGGGGACGGGCCCGCGCGGGACAGGCAGGTGCTGGGCGAGGCCGGTTACGGCTACCTGGACCCGCAGGGCTACCGGTACGAGGGCGCCGACTTCCACGAGTACATGAACGTGGGCTGGACCTTCCCCGACGGCACCTACACCGGACCGTCGAGCAAGCAGGCCGGCAATCTGGACTGCTCGGGCTACACACGGATGGTGTACGGCTACCACCTGGGCGTCCCGCTGGCCGCGGGCGCGGACACCTCGGGAACCCGGATACCGCGCAAGTCGCGTGACATCGCCGACTACGCGCCCGGTGTCGTCGTCGACCGGACGAACGGCACCGAGCCCCCCGCCGCCGCGCTGCTCCAGCCCGGCGACCTGGTGCTGTTCAACGCCGACTCCGGCGACGACCACCCCACGGTCACCGTGGACCACGTGGGGATCTATCTGGGCCCGGACGCCGACGGCAGGCGCCGCTTCCTGTCCAGCCGGAAGACGGTCGACGGCCCCACCATGTCCGACCTGGGCGGCGCGTCCCTCCTGGACGGCACCGGCACCTACGCCACGTCCCTGCACACGGTCCGCCGTATCTGAGCCCGGGCACAGCGAGCCCGGACACAGCAGACGGGGCCGGGGATGAGCACCACTCCCGGCCCCGCCCGTCCGCCCCCTTTGGCGAACGTCTGCTGTGGCGGCTACCGCTTGCCCGCCTTACGGGTGGCGCGCAGCCACTCCTTGTTCATACCGGTGATGGAGAAGAGCGGGATGCCCTTGGGGCAGGCGGTGGCGCATTCGCCGGCCAGGGTGCAGCCGCCGAAGCCTTCCGCGTCCATCTGGGCCACCATGTCCAGCACCCGCGTCTCCCGCTCGGGCGCGCCCTGCGGGAGGACGTTGAGATGGTTGACCTTGGCCGAGGTGAAGAGCATCGCGGCGCCGTTGGGGCAGGCGGCCACGCAGGCCCCGCAGCCGATGCACTCGGCGTGCTCGAAGGCGAAGTCGGCGTCGGGCTTGGGCACCGGCGTGGCATGGGCCTCCGGGGCGGAGCCCGTGGGAGCGGTGACATAGCCGCCGGCCTGGATGATCCGGTCGAAGGCGGACCGGTCCACCACCAGGTCCTTGATCACCGGGAAGGCGGCGGCCCGCCAGGGCTCGATGTCGATGGTGTCGCCGTCGCGGAAGGACCGCATGTGGAGCTGGCAGGTGGTGGTGCGCTCGGGGCCGTGGGCGTCACCGTTGATGACGAGGCTGCACGCCCCGCAGATGCCCTCGCGGCAGTCGTGGTCGAAGGCGACGGGGTCCTCGCCCTCCACGATGAGCCGTTCGTTGAGCACGTCCAGCATCTCCAGGAAGGACATGTCGGGCGAGATGTCGTCCACCACGTAGGTGGACATGGCGCCGTCGGTGTCGGCGTTCCGCTGGCGCCAGACGCGCAGGGTGAGCCTCATGCGTAGCTCCGCTGGGTGGGATGGACGTACTCGAAGACCAGGTCTTCCTTGTGCAGGACGGGGGCCTCGCCGGTGGCGGTGAACTCCCAGGCGGCCGCGTAGCCGAACTCGTCGTCCCGGCGCGCCGCCTCTCCGTCCGGGGTCTGGGACTCCTCGCGGAAGTGGCCGCCGCAGGACTCCGCGCGGTGCAGGGCGTCGAGGCACATCAGCTCGGCCAGTTCGAGGTAGTCGACGATGCGATTGGCCTTCTCCAGCGACTGGTTGAACTCCTCGCCGATGCCGGGGACCTTGATCCGGCGCCAGAACTCCTCGCGGATACGGGGGATTTCGGTGAGCGCCTTGCGCAGACCCTCGGCGTTGCGGGCCATACCGCAGAACTCCCACATCAGCTCGCCGAGTTCGCGGTGGAAGGAGTCGGGGGTGCGGTCGCCGTCGACGGCGAGCAGCAGGTTGACCCGGTCCTCGGTCTCGGCCAGCACCTCCTGCACCTCGGGGTGTTCGTCGCTCAGCGGCTCCTGGTGCGGGTGGCGGGCCAGGTAGTCGTTGAGGGTGGCCGGCAGCACGAAGTAGCCGTCGGCCAGGCCCTGCATCAGCGCGGAGGCGCCGAGCCGGTTGGCACCGTGGTCGGAGAAGTTGGCCTCACCGATGGCGAAGAGACCGGGGACGGTGGTCTGGAGGTCGTAGTCGACCCAGAGTCCGCCCATCGTGTAGTGCACGGCCGGATAGATCCGCATCGGCACCTCGTACGGGTCCTCGTCGGTGATCCGGTGGTACATGTCGAAGAGGTTGCCGTACTTGGCCTCGACCGCCTCGCGGCCCAGGCGGGCGATGGCGTCGGCGAAGTCCAGGTAGACGCCCTGGCCGCCGGGGCCCACGCCGCGTCCCTCGTCGCAGACGTTCTTGGCCGCACGGGAGGCGATGTCGCGCGGGACCAGGTTGCCGAACGAGGGGTAGATCCGCTCCAGGTAGTAGTCCCGCTCGTCCTCCGGGATCTCCTTCGGCGGCCGGGTGTCGCCCTCCGCCCTGGGCACCCAGATACGGCCGTCGTTGCGCAGCGACTCGCTCATCAGCGTCAGCTTGGACTGGTGGTCGCCGGTGCGCGGGATGCAGGTGGGGTGGATCTGGGTGAAGCAGGGGTTGGCGAACAGCGCGCCGCGCCGGTGCGCCCGCCAGATGGCGGTGGCGTTGGAGTTCATGGCGTTGGTCGACAGGTAGAAGACGTTGCCGTAGCCGCCGCTCGCCAGGACCACCGCGTCCGCGAAGTAGGTGTCGATCTTCCCGGTGATCAGGTCGCGGGCGACGATGCCGCGGGCCCGCCCGCCGACCACGATCAGGTCGAGCATCTCGGTGCGCGGGTGCATCTCCACGTTCCCGGCCGCGATCTGCCGGGACAGCGCCTGGTAGGCGCCCAGCAGCAACTGCTGGCCGGTCTGGCCGCGGGCGTAGAAGGTGCGGGAGACCTGGACGCCGCCGAAGGAGCGGGTGTCCAGCAGACCGCCGTACTCGCGGGCGAAGGGCACGCCCTGGGCCACGCACTGGTCGATGATCTCCACCGAGATCTGCGCCAGGCGGTGCACGTTGGACTCGCGGGCGCGGAAGTCGCCGCCCTTGACGGTGTCGTAGAACAGCCGGTGCACGGAGTCGCCGTCGTTGCGGTAGTTCTTCGCCGCGTTGATGCCGCCTTGCGCCGCGATGGAGTGGGCGCGGCGCGGGGAGTCCTGGTAGCAGAACTGGACGACGTGGTAGCCCTGTTCGGCGAGCGTGGCACCGGCCGAGCCGCCCGCGAGGCCGGTGCCGACGACGATGACGGTGTGCTTGCGCCGGTTGGCCGGGTTGACCAGCTTGGCCTCGAAGCGGCGGGTGTCCCAGCGCTCCTGGACCGGGCCGGAGGGGGCCTTGGTGTCGGCGACCGGGTCTCCGGTGGCGTAGTCGGTGTAGGTCATGGTCAGCTCACCACTCCGGTCATGACGCCCACGGGTACGGCGATGAAGCCGGCCGTGAGCAGCAGTGCGAGGACGTTTGCGGCACCCTTCAGGAACCGTTCGCGGGTCCGGCCGCCGGCGCCTAGGGTCTGGGCGGCGCTCCAGAAGCCGTGCCGGATGTGCAGGCCGAGGGCGAGCATCGCCACGATGTAGACGACGTTGCCGTACCAGGTGGAGAAGGTGTCCACCACGTTCTGGTACGGGTGGCCCTCCTGGAAGCCGCCGGGGTGCGCGGTGCCGGTGGTCAGGTCCAGCAGGTGCCAGACGATGAAGAGGCCGAGGATGATGCCGCCCCAGCGCATGGTGCGGGTGGCGTAGCTGGTGCGTGCCTTCTTGTGCACGTACTTGCTGGGCCGGGCCTTGATGTCGCGGCGGCTGAGCTGGTAGGCGGCGGTGGCGTGGGCGATCACGGCGACGACCAGGACGACCCGGATGATCCAGAGCGTCCACTCGTAGTGCATGAAGGGCTCGCCGACCGTGCGGAGCCAGTGGGCGTAGCTGTTGAACTCGCCGGCCCCGAAGTAGATCTTCAGGTTCCCGATCATGTGCGCGACCAGGTACAGCAGCATCACGATGCCGCTGACGGCCATCACGGTCTTCTTGCCGACGGAGCTGTCCCAGACCGTGCGCGCCATCGACGGCCGTCGGTCCGTCCGCGTTGCCAGAGCCATGGACAGGACGTTACGACCGGGTAGCCGATCGGTCCAAGACATGGATCGGCTGGTTTCCATAGGCTCTCGCTATCCTGGAGAGGTGCAGTTCCAGCAGCTCCAGTACTTCGTGGCCGTGGCCGAGACCCGGCACTTCACCCGTGCCGCCGAGCGGGTCCATGTCGCGCAGCCCTCGCTCTCCCAGCAGATCCGCGCGCTGGAACGGGAGCTGGGCGCGGATCTGTTCGTCCGGGCGCGGGGCAACATCGCGCTGACCGACGCGGGCGAGGCGCTGCTGCCGCTGGCCCGCCGCATCCTCGCGGACGCGGACACCGCCCGGCACGAGGTGCAGGAACTGGTTCAGCTCCGGCGCGGCCGGGTCCGCCTCGGCGCCACCCCGAGCCTCTGCACGGGCCTGCTCCCGGACGTACTGCGCGCCTTCCACGACCGCTACCCGGGCATCCAGCTCCTGGTCCAGGAGAGCGGCTCCCGCGACCTGGTCCGCGAACTCGCCCGCGGCGCCCTCGACCTCGCCCTGATCGTCCTCCCCCTCCCGGCGCCGGCGCCCGCGCTGACCACGGTCGAGCTGCTGCGGGAGGACCTGGTCGTGGTGTCCTCCCCGGAGGCGGCGGCCCCTGGCGAAGGGCGGCCCACTGTGGAGATCTCCGACCTCGAGAACGAGCGCCTGGTCATGTTCCGGTATGGGTACGACCTGCGGGAGCTGACCGTCGCCGCGTGCCGCTCCGCCGGCTTCGAGCCGGAGTTCGCCGTCGAGGGGGGCGAGATGGACGCGGTCCTCGGCTTCGTGCGAGCGGGGCTCGGTGTCGCCGTCGTGCCTCGCATGGTGGCGAGCCGTGCCGGCCGGGGACTTCGCGTGACCCCCCTTGCCCGACCGGGCCTGTCCCGCACCATCGCCCTGGCCCACCGCAGCGATGTGGCTCCGCCTCGGGGGGCGCGGGAGTTGCAGAGGATGTTGTTGGAGCGGTAGCGCCTGGTCGTCTGCCGGGTGCTGTGGTTGTGCGGGTGCGGGTTCGTTTGGGCTGGTCGCGCAGTTCCCCGCGCCCCTGACGGGGTGCAGCCCGCTTCGCTGCTGCACCCCGTCCGCTCAGCCCGTCGCGTCCGCCAACGCCAGCGCGTGGAGCTGTTCCGGGGGGCCCGGGCGGGCGTAGTACCAGCCCTGGGCGGTGTCGCAGCCGAGGAGGCGGAGTTGTTCGGCCTGGGCGCTGGTCTCCACGCCCTCCACGGTGACCGCCAGGTCGAGGCTGTGGGCGAGGGAGACGACGCCCTCGACGATCTTGAGGTCCACCGGGTCGGCCGGGAACTGTTGCATGCCCTGGGTGAAGGAGCGGTCGAGCTTGAGGACGCTGACCGGGAGGCGGCGGAGGTTGGCGAGGTTGGAGTAGCCGGTGCCGAAGTCGTCCAGGGCTATGTCGACGCCCATCTCGGCCAGCCGGCGCAGCGGCTTGAGGAGGCCGTCGTCGGCGCCGATCAGCGCGGACTCGGTGACCTCCAGGCACAGCGCGTCCGGGGTGACCCCCGCGCGCTCCAGGATGTCGACGGTGTCCTGCACCAGGCCGGGGTGGGTGAGCTGGCACGGGGAGAGGTTGACGTTGATCCGCAGCGGGCCCGCGTTCCCGTCCTGCTTCTCCCGCCAGGCACGGGCCTGCCGGATCGATTCCTCAAGGACCCACCGGCCCAGTGGGACGATCAGCCCGGTGTGCTCGGCCAGCGGGATGAAGCGGTCCGGACCGAGCACCCCGTGCTGCGGGTGCAGCCAGCGGACCAGGGCTTCCGCGCCGCTCACGGTGCCGTCGCCGAGGTGGACCAGCGGCTGGTACTCGATGAAGAACTCGCCGCGTTCCAGCGCGCTCGGCAGCGCGGTGGTCAGCCCGTGCCGGGTGATCGCGCGGGCGTCCGCCTCCGGGTCGGCCAGCTCGGCCCGGTTGCCGCCCGCCGACTTGGCCCGGTACATCGTGATGTCGGCGCTGCGCAGCACCTCCGCCGCCGTACGCTCCCCCGCCGGGCCCTCCACGATGCCGAGGCTGCCGCGCACCAGGAGGTCGCGGCCGTCGATGCCGATGGGGGTGAGCAGGGCGTTGGTGATGCGCTCGGCCAGCTCCTCCACCCCGCGCTCGGTGTCGCGGCCGGTGGTGAGGGCCACGAACTCGTCGCCGCCGAGCCGGGCCACCATCTCGCCGGGCGCGGCGGTGCAGGACTGGAGCCGGTCCGCGACCTCCACCAGCAGCCGGTCGCCGGCCGCGTGGCCGAGGCTGTCGTTGATCGCCTTGAAGCCGTCGAGGTCGAGATAGCACAGGCCGAAGCGCTGGCCCTCGCCCGCCGCGAGGGCCTTCTCCAGCCGCTCGAAGAACAGGGTGCGGTTGGGCAGCCCGGTGAGGGCGTCGTGCGTGGCCTCGTAGCGCAGCCGGAGATGGAGCAGCCGGCGCTCGGTGGTGTCCTCCAGCATCGCCATTTGGTACTGCGGGGTGCCGTCGGCGTCGCGGAGCAGGGAGACGGTGAGGTTGGTCCACAGGGCGGTGCCGTCGGTCCGGTTGAACGCCTTCTCCACGTGGTAATGGTCGCGTTCGCCGCGGACGAGCTCCTCGTAGAGCCGCCAGGTCTGCGGCGCGTCCTCGGGGTGGGTCCAGTCCCGGACCTTCCGGCCGCGCATCGTGGTCTCGGTGACCCCGAACATGCGCTGGAGGGCGCCGTTGACCTGGAGGACGTTGCCGTCGAGGTCGGCGATGCCGATGCCGATCGCCGCACCCTCGAAGACCGCGCGGAAGCGGGCCTCGCTGGCGTGCAGCGCCTCGGCGACCACGCCCTGGGCGCGGAGCGCGGCCTGGGCGATGGACTCCTGCTCGGCGAGGGTCCGCTCGCGCAGCGCCTGGGCGTACCCGGCGGCCATCGCGTGCTGCAACCGCGAGGAGCGCATGCGGAGTTGGTCCTGCGGGCTGTCGTCACCGCAGTACAGCACGAGGTAGGCGTCGACGCAGTCCAGGGTGCGGGCGAGCACCTCCGGATCGGTGCCGTGCGCCTCGATCAGCGCGGCGCCGACCGCCCGGGCCTCCCCGGCGTCGAAGCTGTGGGCCCTCAGCGCCCGGCTGAGGCGGTGGGCGAGGGGGAGCAGCCGCTCCTCGAACTCGGCGCGGGTGAGCGACGTGGCGGTGACGGGGTAGACGGCCCGGCTCCATATCGTCGTCAGCCGCCGCACTCTGCCCTCCGGGCCGTCCGGCTCCGCGCTCACGCCGTACGTCCCACGCCGGCGAACCCGGAGAAGGCGAAGTCGTCCTCGTCCTCCCGCGCCGACTCCGGCCGCCAGTCCGGGAGATGGACCAGTCCGGGGTCGAGCAGCTCGAAGCCGTCGAAGAAGCGGGCGATCTCGTCGCGCGAGCGCATGACCAGCGGGTTGCGGGTGTCCCGGTAGACGTCCACCGCGCCCTCGGCGCGCTCCTCGGGCAGCGGGATGCCCTCGAAGGAGGCGTGGGAGAGGATCAGCAGGCTGCCCGGCGCGAGCGCGGCGCGCAGTTCGGCCACCGCGCGGTGCGGTTCGTCGGCGTCCTGAAGGAAGTGCAGGACGGCCACCAGCAGCAGCGCCACCGGCCGTTCGAGGTCGATCAGGCGGGCCACCTCGGGGCTGGTGAGGATGTCCCGCGGCTTGCGCAGATCGGCGGCGACGACACCGGCGTCCTCGTTGCCCGCGAGCACCGCCTGGCTGTGCGCGACGGCGACGGGATCGTGGTCGACGTAGACCACGCGGGCGCCGGGCCGGGCGGCCTGGGCTATCTCGTGGACGTTGCCGAAGGTGGGGATGCCGGAGCCGACGTCGAGGTACTGGTCGATGCCCTGCCCGGCGGCGAAGCGCACGGCCCGGCGCAGGAACGCCCGGTTGGCCTGCATGATCTTGGGCAGGCCGGGGAGGAACTCCATCGCCTTGCGGGCCGCTTCCCGGTCGACCTCGAAGTTGTGCGAACCGCCCAGGTAGTAGTCGTACATGCGCGAGACGCTCGGCACCGAGACGTCGATGCTCCGGGGGGCCCAGGCGGGGCGCTCCATGTATCACTCCAAGGCGTAGGCGGCAGGGACGGGCGAGCCGGTGTTCGAGCTGAGGCTACTGATCGCCCGCCAAAGCGGCGACCCGAAACGGAAATTGACCATCCGTTCCCGGTCACCGCCTGCGGGAAGTACCCGTCCGACCCCGCTGGGTGACCGCCCTGGCGCACGGGCGAGGGCCCGTCCCCTCCGCGTGACACGGACGGTACGGGCCCTGCGCCGGGCGGTGACCGCTACTGGGCGGGCGCCCCGATCGGCTTGCCCTCGGGCGAGACGGCGTACCAAGTCCCGCCCACACCCTGGCCGTTGGTGTCACCGGGCGCCTTGTCGCCGGTGAAGGTGTAGATGGGCCAGCAGTTGACCGACATCTGCTTCACGCCGTCGGGGCGGGTGAAGGGCATCAGGCCCTTCTTCTTCACGCCCTGGGTGTCGTCGGCGCTCACCGGCGCGACCGCCGGCCACTTCTCCAGGCACGCTCCGGTGCAGTTGGAGACGGACTTGGGCCACGCCTTGTCCTTGAGGAAGCGGTAGACCGTGCGGCCGTTCTTGTCGACGACGATGTCGCCGAGCTTGGGGTCCTTGCGGACGGAGAGTCCGGGCAGCGAAGTCAGCGAAGCCTTCTTGCCGTTGGGGGCGAGCGCGAACCACTTGCCGCCCACGCCCTGGCCGTTGACGTCGCCGGAGTTGAGGTCCTTGGCGTAGCGGTACGCGGGCCAGCCGCCGATGGTGAGCTGCTTGGTGCCGTCGGCGCGGGTGACCTCGCCGAGCATGGCCTTGTCGATGCCGGCGCCGGCGTTGGCGTCGTCGGCGGGGACCGGGGGCCAGGTGGTGGCGCAGTCGCCGTCGCAGTTGGACTTCGGCGGCTCGGCCGTGTCCTTGTCGAAGCGGTACAGGGTGAGGCCGGACCCGTCGGTGAGCACATTGCCGAGCTGCGGGTTGGTGGCCACCGTCAGTTTGCCCGCGGGGGCGGCGAGCGTCGGGGAGGCGCTGGCCTGGGCGCCGTCCGCGCCGTAACCGTTGCCCGAGCCGAGTCCGGTGCCGATACCGGCGGCACTGGCCGACGCTCCCACGTTCTGGGCCGCCGACACCGGGGGCGTGGCGTTGTCCTGACCGCACGCCGTCGTCAGCGCCAGCACCGAAGCGGCCGTGGCCACCAGTGCGGCGGTCCGCCAGGAGGTCTTCATCCTCAACTCCCCATTTTCGCCAGTCTGTTGCGAAGCCACTGAGGCACCGCACGGCCATGGGTACGGGGCGCGGGGGGCGGAGCGTTCAACAGACCGGCGAAATTCTTTCCCCGGTCTCCGACGGGGCGTGCCGAGGGGGTGGCGGTGCGTACAGGCGTACCCATCGGTCCGATGGCCCCGCTCGGCGTGTCAAACCAGGTGGGGCGCGTTGTCCCTCCTTCGGACCAATCCCCGTACGAATGGTCGCGGGGGCTTCACGGGGCCTCCATGATCTCGCTCGTGCAAGGTCCCCAAGCAACCCGATACGCGGTCGCCTTCAGGGCGTTGGCGCTGTTCGCGGTGGTGTGGAGCGTGGTCGGCTGCCCGGTCGGCACGGCGTCCGCCGACGCCTGCGCCTACGCCTCCACGGGCCCGGACGGCACGGTGGCCGTGGCGGTGGCCGGATACCACCACCCCGGCCCGCCACCCTGCCATCCGCACCCTCCGCCCCCGTGCCCACCGACACCCACGCCCACGCCCACACCCACACCGACCCCTACTCCCACGCCCACCCCGACTCCGCCACCGCCGCCGCCGCCGACTCCCACCCCGACGCCGACTCCCACCCCGACCCCCACTCCTCCCCCGCCGCCGAAGCCACAGCCGAAGCCGCCCGAGCCGCCCAAGCCGCAGCCCCGGCCGGCACCACCCGCTCCCGAGCCCCCCGTCCGGCCGACGCCGCGCCCACCGGCTCCTCGCCCGGCCCCGACACCGCCACCCCCGCCCCCTCCGGCTCCCGCACCCGCGCCGCCCCGGTCGGCACCCAAGCCGCCGAAGCCCACCCCCCGGCCGACCGTGACCCCGGTGACCTACCCGGCGTACCACGCCCGTGCCGCCCGGCACATCACCCGCTCCCACACCTCGCCGGTCCGCTACGTCCTGCTCGTCACCATCCCCGCGATCGTCGCCGTCGCGGCGTTGCGCCCGCGGTGACGCGGCCGCACCCACCCCTGGAGGTATCCGTTGTCGGATTGGCTCGTTCTCGTCCTGGCCATGCTGGGCGCCTGTGCCGTGGTCGTGCTCATCACCCTCGTCCGGCACCGGCGGGCCCCGGAGGACGAGGACCCTAGCGAGACGCCCGACGTCATCGAGTACATGACGATGTGGATCGGCGTGGTGTACGCCATCGTGCTGGGCCTGGCCATCGCGGGCGTCTGGGAGGCGCGCAGCGCGGCCGGGGACACCGTCCAGGCCGAGGCGCAGGCGCTCCACGAGGTCTCCGAACGCGTCCGGGTGTACCCCGCGGACGTGCGTGACCAGGTGCGCGCGGACGTCGACTCGTACGTCTCCTACGTCGTGGACACCGAGTGGAAGTCGATGACGGACAAGGGGGAGGTCACCGCCCAGGGGTCGCGGCTGCTGGACAAGGTGCGGCAGGACGTGACGGACTACCAGCCGCGCAGCGACTTCGAGGCGCAGGCGTACCAGCCGCTGGTGGACCAGGTGGCCGCGGCCGACCAGGCGCGCAACGCCCGGGCGGACTCCACCGGCCCGACCATGCCACCCGTGGTGTGGTGGGGGCTGCTCGCCGGGGCGGTGATCACGGTGGGCATGGTGTTCGCCCTCCAGATCCGGCGCACCGCGCGCGAACTGGTCCTCGCGGGACTGTTCTCGGCCACCATCGCGTTCATGCTGTTCCTGATCTGGGACTTCGACGCCCCCTTCAGCCGGGGCATCGCGGTGACGGCGGAGCCGTTCCTCACGCTGTTCCCGCACGCGTAGCGATGCCACGGGCCCTCGTCCCGGCCCGGCGAGGGGTGGGACGAGGGCCCGTGCAGGCATCTCCCGCGCCGGCGAGGACGCGGGGTGGGGCTCAGGCGCGCTTCTCGGTGCGGCGGCGCAGCCAGACGGCGCCGCCGCCGAGCGCGGCGGAGGCGACGAGTCCGCCGCCGATGGCCATGTCCACGCGGGTGGCGCCGGTGGTGATGCTGCCGCCGAGGCCGCCGTTGACACCGCCGATCACGGTGAAGGCGTTGGGGCGGGTCAGGGTGCGGCCGACGCATTCGACGGTGATGTCGTAGCGGCCGGGGCGGGCGTTGCGGTCGATGGTGACGGTGACGCGGGAGGTGTTGCCGTTCCCCTGCAGCCGGGCGGCGCCGAAGGCGCGCGAGGAGACGGTGCCGCCGCGGCAGTCCTCGACGGTGATGGTCAGCCGGCCGCCGGCGGGGAGCACGCTGGGGGTGACGAGGATGTTACGGAGGTTGCCGTCGTTGTTGCCACCGCCGCCGTGACCGCCGTTGCCGTTGCCGTTCCCGAAGTTGTCGTTACCCCGGCCGTTGCCGTTGCCGTTCCCGAAGTTGTCGTTACCCCGGCCGTTCCCGTTCCCGAAGTTGTCGTTGCCCCGGTTGCCGTTCCCGTTCCCGAAGTTGTCGTTCCCGTGCCCGTTGCCGTTCCCGAAGTTCCCGTTGTTGTTGCCGTTCCCGTTGAAGTTGCCGTTGCCGTTGAAGTTGCCGTTGCCGTTGAAGTTCCCGTTGCCGTTGTTGAAGTTGCCGTTGAAGTTGCCGTTCCCGTTGAAGACGCCGGTGTTCGGGCTGACGCCCGTGACGGTGGTGGTGCCGTTCCCGTTGCCCATGCCGTCCGCGACGGCGACGGGGGCGGCGATACCAAGGACGGCGACAGCGGCGCACGTGGCCGCCAAGGCACGCTGGTTACGCATGTGTTCCTCCGCGAGAGGCACGCCGGGGCCGGTCCCCGGTCGATCGGCGAGAAAGCACCTCCCGACTGAACCCTCAGGCGCAAGGAACACGCCCGCATGTCGAGAATGGGCCGTCCTGGTGAGCGCCCCTCCCGTGCGACAACCACACAATCGGATATCTCCGCAGGTCACACCCCGTCAGAAATTCTCTCCGCTCTGCAACTCGGATGGCGCACCGGAAAGCCGGGCCGCCACCCGTTCGCCCGCCGCCCCGTCGCCGCCCGCCCGTGCGGGACTTAGCGTTTTCCCATGCGCGACGGACGTGGTGACAGCCGCGTCGAGAGGGGATGGCGAATGTCTGCGTCCGAGCTGGCGGAGTGGAGCGAACGGGAGGAGCGGCGGAAGCGGCGCGCCCCCTGGGGTGTACTGGCGCTCGTGCTGCTGACCGGTGTGGCGCTGATCCGGAACGGGTCCGGCGAGTTCGACGTGGGCCCCCCGCAGCCCGCCGCGGCCGCCGCCCCGGCCCCCGACGTACGGTCCTCGCCGAACACGAGCACAGGCACGGGCACGAACACGAACACGAGCACGGGCGCGAGCACAGGCACGGGCACGGCCGCGGACGCGACCCCGCCCGACTCAGCCCCCGCCGGCCTCTCGTTCTCCCCCGCGGACCGCGTCCGCATCCCGGCGATCCAGGTCGACGCCCCGGTCACCCCGGTGGGCCTCGACGCGGACGGCTGGGTCGGCGCACCCCCGCCCGAGGACCCGAACCTGGCCGGCTGGTTCACCGGCGCTGTCTCCCCCGGCGAGAAGGGCACCTCGGTGATCGTCGGTCATGTCGACAACACCCGGGGCCCGGCCGTCTTCTACGGGCTCGGCGCGCTGAAGAAGGGCAACCGGATCGACGTGGCCCGGCAGGACGGCCGTACCGCCGTCTTCGAGGTGTACGGAGTGGAGGTCTTCGAGAAGAGCAAGTTCCCCGGCGACCGCGTCTACGGCTCCAAGGGCACCCCGGAGCTGCGGGTGATCACCTGCGGCGGCGGCTTCTCCAAGCAGAACGGCTACGACGGCAACGTGGTCGTCTTCGCCCGCCTGGTCACGGGGGCCTGAGCCACCGCGACCAGGGGCGCACGGGCCGTCTCAGGTCATGCGGCGGGGCGGCACGGTGAGGTGGTAGCCGTGGTCGAGCAGATAGGGCAGGTACTCGCGGATCGCGCGGACGCTCTGCGTCCGGTCGCCCCCGGCGTCGTGGGAGAGGATGACGACACCGGGGGCGGCGCCGTGTTCCACCCGCTTCACCACGGTGCTGGTGCCGGGGGTCATCCAGTCGGTGGTGTCGACGGTCCAGGCCATCGGCTCCATGCCCATCTCGGCGCCGAGCTGGAAGGTGGCCCGGTTCCAGGCGCCGTAGGGGGCGCGGAACCACTGCGGACGGTCCCCGTAGGCGTCCTCGATGACGTCGCTGGTGCGCTCGATCTCGTCGCGGATGTCCTTGCGGGCCAGCTCGGTGAGCAGCGGGTGGGTCCAGGTGTGGTTGCCCACCACATGCCCCTCCTCGGCCATCCGGGCCAGGATTTCCTTGTTGTCGACGGCCATCTCCCCGCACACGAAGAACATCGCGCGTACGTCGTACTTGGCGAGGGTGTCCAGGATGTGCGGGGTGTAGTCGGGGTGGGGGCCGTCGTCGAAGGTGAGCATCATGTTCCGGCCCTTGCCGGTGAGGCGCAGGATGGGCTGGTGACGCACTTTCAGCCTGCCGGGGGCGGTGTGCGGGGTGCCGGAGCCGATGAGGGGCTGGAGGCGGAACGCGGAGGGCTTGAGGGCCTGTCGGGCCTGGGGCCCGGCGAGGCCGGGGGTGGTGCGGGCGGCCTCGTCGCCGCCCGACATGAGGACTCCCCCGGCACCCGCGGCGCCGAGGACGGCGGCCGAGCCGAGGAGCATCCGGCGCCGTGTGAACAACTGATCCTTCTCCATGAACCATCAGTCGCCCGCCGAGCCCGCGCCGCACCGCACCGACACCGGTGCGGCGGGTCCGGTCCACCCGGTCGGCCGAGCGGCGGCGCGATCGCGGAGGTCCTCCGGCCCGCGCACTGGACGGAACGGCGGCTTCCGATAGCCTCACCGCCGTGACGGAACAGCGGGCAGAGCACGAGCGGCACCGGTTCGAGCGGGGCACGGACGGTCCCAAGGTCATCGTCGTCGGGGTGGACGGCTCCGACTCCTCGCTACGGGCGGCCGCCTACGCGGGCGGTCTGGCCCGGCGGCAGGGGGCGCTGCTGGCGGTGGTGTACGTGCAGCCGGTGCTGGCGGCCGGGGCGGCGCTGGGGGTGCCGGTGGCGCAGGCCACGGACGAGATCGCCGAGGACCTGATCGCGCAGATCAGGGAGGCGGCGGAGCGGGTGAAGGGGATATTCGAGGTGCGCTGGGAGTTCCACACCTTCCGCGGCGACCCGTTCAACGGCCTGGTGCAGGCGGCCGACGAGCTGAAGGCGGACGCGGTGGTGGTGGGCGCCTCGGAGCAGGCCGGGCACCGGATCATCGGCTCGGTGGCGGTCCGGCTGGTGAAGGCGGGACGCTGGCCGGTGACGGTCGTCCCGTAGCGAGGGACCGCAGCATCGGCGCGGTGGCGAGGAGCAGCACCCCGGCCGCGGCGATCGCTGTGCGCGGCCCGGTGAGTGAGGCCAGCAGCCCCCACAGCGCGGTCAGCGCGGCCGTGCCGGCCTTGACGGAGACCGACCAGGCGGAGAGCGTACGGGCCACCCGGTCGTCCGGGGTGCGCTCCAGCCGCTCGGCGGCGAGCACCGGGGTGAAGACGCTCGCGCAGGTGATCAGGCACACCTCGACCGCCATGACGAGGACCAGGCCGAACACACCGGGCCGGACCAGCGCCAGCCCCACCGGCCAGCAGGCCCGCAGCACGCCCGAGGTGAGCAGCACCCGGCGCCTGCCGTAGCGGGCGGCGAGCGGGCGGGCGAGCCGGGAGCCGAGCAGTCCGCCGAGGCAGGGCACGGCGAAGGCGAGGCCGTAACTCCAGGGTGCGAAGCCGAGCGGGCCGAGCATCAGCACGGCGAGCGGCGGCGCCTGGGCCATGATCAGGCCGTTCACCAGGACCGTGTTGAGGAACAGCGGGCGCAGCTCGGGGCTGGTGAGCAGGTGCCGCCAGCCGTCGAGGAGGTCGGCGGCGCGCGGGCGTCCGGGATCGCGGGGCGGCCGTACCGGGGCGGTCTCCGTGCCCTTGATGGCGCGGATGCCGAGGGCGGACAGCAGGAAGCTCAGGGCGTTCGCGGCGACCGTCACCACAGGACCGAACAGGCCGACGACGGCACCGCCGAGCGGGGGTCCGAGCACGGTGGCGGTCCAGGTGGTGGACTCGAACCTGCTGGTGGCTGTGAGCAGCCCGGCGCGCGGTACGAGGCTCTTCAGATGAGCGCCGGAGGCCGCGGTGAAGGTGAGGTCGGCGGCGGCCACGACCATGGAGACCAGCAGCAGTTGGCCGAAGCCGAGCACCCCGAGGAAGTGGGCGGCGGGCACGGCGAGCAGGGCGGCGCACCGGACCAGGTCAGCCATGATCATGACGGGTCGCTTGCGGCGGAACTCCATCCACGGCCCGAGCGGCACCGCCAGCACCGCGCCCACGGCGGGTCCGGCGGAAGCCAGCAGGGCCACCTGGGCCGGACCGGCGTGCAGCACGAGGAGTGCGATCAGCGCGAAGGCGTCGAACGCCAGCCAGGTCCCGGCCGCGCTCACGGCGTACGCCGCCCACAGCCACCCGAACCGTGACCCCAGCCTCATGCACAACCTCCCGTTGACCGAGGTCATGAAATCGGCCGGGAGACGGCGGGAGCAAACAACCAAACCCGTCATCGGCACAACCAGTGGTTGTACGACTACTCTGTCGGCCATGGATCTCAAGGCCGTACGCACCTTCGTCGCCGTGGCGGACGCGGGGCAGTTCCAGGAGGCGGCCGCCGTGCTCGCCGTCACCCAGCAGGCCGTATCCAAGCGGATCGCGGCGCTGGAGCGGGACCTCGGGGTCCGGCTGTTCACCCGGACCGCGCGGGGCGCCGAGCCGACGCTCGACGGCCGGGCCTTCCTGCCGCACGCGCGGGCACTGCTGCTGGCCGAGGAGCGGGCGGCCGCGTCGGTCCGGCCGGGGCGGCGGGCGCTCCGGGTGGACGTGATCGGCCCCCGGGGCGCCCCGGCCGTCCTGCTGCGCGGCTTCCACGAGGCGCGTCCGGGGGTGGAGCTGGAGGTCGTCACGCTGTTCGACGCGGACACCGCCGTCGCAGCCGTCCAGGCGGGCCGGGTCGACGCGACGTTCCGCGCGGTCGGCATGCCGGGGCGGCGGCTGCCCGAGAGCCTGGCGAGCGCCCGCGTGCTGGACGAGCCGCTGCATCTGCTCACCGGGCCGGAGCACGCCCTGGCCGACGCGGAGTCGGTGACCCCCGCCGAGCTGGCCGGGCACCGGATCTGGATGCCGAGCATCGTGGAGGGCGTCGAGTGGGGCGCGTACTACGCCTCGCTGGCGGCGGAGTTCGGGCTCACCATCGACTCGGCCGGTCCCAACTTCGGCAGCGGCGCGATGCTGGACCGGATCGCCGGGTCGCCGGAGCTGGCGACCTTCATGGGCGAGCACCCGAGGCTCGCCCGGCGCGACCTGCGGCTGATCCCGCTCACGGACCCGACGCCGGTCTATCCGCACTCCCTGATCTGGGACCGGGCCAACGCCCACCCGGCCCTGGCCGCCCTGCGCACGCATCTGAACGACGGCCGGGAGGTCCCGCGCGCCTCCGGCACCTGGGTCCCGGAGTGGGCCGTGGCCTGAGCCCTCGTGCGTGGCGCCTTCCGAACGGGCCGCCCCTGAGCCATCATGATCCGCCGTCAGCCGTTTGCCGTCGGGGAAGAGGTGAGGCGTGTGGCCAAGATCCGTTCGGGTGAGGGGATTCTCCGTCGCAAACCCATTGAACACATCGAGGAGTCCGAGGCGGCCGAGGGCAGCCTGGACCGTTCGCTCGGCCTGTGGCAGCTCACCGCGATCGGCGTGGGCGGCATCATCGGCGCGGGCATCTTCACGCTCGCCGGCACGGTGGCCAACGGCACGGCCGGGCCCGCGGTGCTGGTGTCGTTCCTGATCGCCGGTTTCGCGAGCGCCTGCGCCGCGCTGTCGTACGCCGAGTTCGCGGGCATGATCCCGAAGGCGGGGTCGGCGTACACCTACGGGTACGCGGTGCTGGGCGAGTTCGTGGGCTGGTTCATCGGGTGGGACCTGCTGCTGGAGTACACCGCGATCGTGGCGGTGGTCGCCATCGGCATCTCGGGCTACTTCAGCTTCCTGGTGGAGGAGGCGGGCGCCGACCTGCCCGCGTGGATGCTGGGCGCGCCCGGCACCGGCTCGGGGCACCGGGTCGACCTGTTCGCGGCGATCCTGTGCCTGCTGATCGCCTGGCTGCTGAACCTGGGCATGAAGAGCGCGGCCCGGTTCGAGACGTTCGTGGTGGCACTGAAGGTACTGGTGGTGCTGCTGGTGATCGCGGTGGGCTTCTTCCACATCAACACCGCGAACTACCACCCCTTCTTCCCCTTCGGCATCAGCGGCGCCTTCACCGGCGCGGCCACCGTGTTCTTCGCGGTGTTCGGCTACGACGCGATGTCGACGGCGGCCGAGGAGTCCAAGGACGCCCAGCGGCACATGCCGAAGGCGATCATCTACTCGCTGGTCATCTCGATGGTGCTGTACGTGGCGGCCTGCCTGGTGCTGACCGGCATGCAGAACTACAAGGACATCGACCCGGAGAGCGGGTTCTCCTCGGCCTTCAAGTCGGTGGGGCTCGGCGGGCTGGCCGACGTGATCGCGGTGGGCGCGATCATCGGCATCCTCACCGTGATGTTCACCTTCATGCTGGGCGTCACCCGGGTCTGGTTCTCGATGGCCCGCGACGGGCTGCTGCCGCGCTGGTTCGCCAAGACGCACCCCACCCGGCACGTGCCGACCCGCGTGACCTGGATCGTGGGTGTCGGGGCGGCCGCCATCGCCGGGTTCGTGCCGATCGGCGAGGCGGCCGAGCTGACCAACATCGGCATCCTGCTGGCCTTCGTGGTGGTGTGCGTCGCGGTGATCGTGCTGCGCTACCGGCGACCGGACCTGCCGCGCGGCTTCCGTACCCCGCTGATGCCGTTCATCCCGGCGCTCGGCGCGCTGTTCTCGCTCTGGCTGGTCACCTTCCTGCAGTGGCAGACCTGGGTGCGGTTCGCCATCTGGTTCCTGCTCGGCTGTGTCATCTACTTCGGCTACTCCTACCGGCACTCGGTGCTGGCCCGCAGGACGCCCGCCGAGTGATCACTGCCCCATGGTGAGTCCGGCCTTCGCCCCGCCGCGGCTGAGCACGGTGTTCCGTACCCGGTCGCGGGTGGCGGCGAGGTCGGCGCCCGCGGTGATGGCGCGGTTGACGTCGATGGCGCGGCCGGCGTCGAGGTCGTACACCTGGGGCAAGAACTCGGCGCGGCGCACCTCCCAGCGGGCGCCGGGCCTGGCGGGCGGGGCGAAGGTGAAGCGGGCGAGGGTGGACTCGTTGCCGCGCCACTCCCCCTGGCCGGCGCCGCCGTCCGCGATCTGGTCGCCCAGCCCGAAGACCACCCAGGTGCCGTTGACCTTCTCGTACGGCTGGGGCACATGGGCGTGGTCGCCGAGGACGAGGTCGATGTCGGGGCGCCCGCCGGTCCTGGCGGCCGTGAGCTGCTTGGCGAGGGTGACCTGCCCGGTGTCGGGGGCGTCCTGCCAGGCGGAGCCCCAGTTGACGGAGAGCACGACCACGTCGGCGCCCGCCTTCCGGGCGGCCCGCGCGGCGGCGGCGATCCGGCCCGCGTCGGCCGGGTCCACCGCCCCGGACTGCCCGGTGGTGTCGTAGGCGTACGACAGATGGGCGACCTTGGCGGTGCCCGCGCGCAGCAGGGTGACGGTGCGGGCCTCGGTGTCGGTGCGGGAGGTCCCGGCGTGCCGTACGCCCGCCTGGTCGAGGGCGTTCAGGGTGCGGGTGATCCCGGCGGCGTCGGCCTGCGCGGAGGCGGTGGAGCAACTGTCGTAGCCGGTCGCGGCGAGGCCCTGGGCCAGCGGGGGCAGCGCGGTGACGGCCGGGTCGCCGTCGGCGCCCTGCACCGGCTCCAGGTGACACAGCGCCAGGTCGGCGCCGGAGACGACCGGGCGGGCCCCGGCGAGCATGGGGCGGAAGTCGTGCCCGGCGCCGGAGGCGTCGAAGCCTGCCCGGTCGGCGGCGGACGCGTACGGCTGGACACCGCCGGCGGCGACGAGCGTGAAGCCCTTCCCGGCGCCCGGCGCGGGCTGCCCGGAGCCGGACCCGGCCCGGTCCTGATGCTGGCAGGCGGCCACCGCCGCGAGCACGGCGGTCAGCGCGAGGGCCACCTGGTGCCTGCGTCCGATCATCAACTCACCCCAGGGTTGTCGGAGGGGACTTGTCGTATTGACAGACAAGCTCTGACGGGCATATGGGTATGAAGCTGACCAGCCGCGCAAACAGCCCCTAGCCCATCCGGTGCTGTCGGACCCCTCGGCGACCGTTCGTCCGACCGTTCACCGCCCCCTGGCGACCGCCCGCCGCACCGGCGTGCGCGCGGGGTGTCGCCGGGGGACGGGCTGCGCTGCCATACGCCCATGACGGCCGGGACCACTGCCCCAGGGACGACGACCGCCGAGCATGAACTCGCCGCGCTGGCGCGGGAGCACGGGCGGCCCCTCTTCGCGCTGCTGCTGCGGCTGAGCGACGGGGACCGGCAGCGCGCCGAGGACCTGGTGCAGGAGACCCTCGTACGGGCCTGGCAGCATCCCGAGGCGCTGCGCGCCGAGAACTTCACCTCGGCGCGTCCCTGGCTGCTGACCGTCGCCCGGCGCCTCGCCATCGACGCCCGGCGGGCACGGCGGGCCCGGCCGCCGGAGGTGGTGGACGAGGTGCCGGAGACCGCGCGCGTGACCGCCGACCACGCCGAGCGGGCCGCCGCCGCGCTCGATGTGCGCGAGGCTGTGAAGACACTCACTCCGCACCACCGTGACGTCCTGGTACTCGTGTACTTCCGCGGGGCCAGCGTGGCGGAGGCCGCCGAAATCCTGGGCATTCCGCCCGGTACCGTGAAGTCCCGCGCGTACTACGCACTGCGCGCCCTGCGCCAGGTTCTTCCGGGATACGCGACTGACCTGCGGTGAAACCGGGCGCCTGGTCAAGCCTCGGTAAAGCGCCTTGCCGTGACCCCCGTCGGGGCCATGAGCTGTCCTCATCCGTGTTCCGGGCGGGGGGCCGGGTTCGGGCGACGCGCACGCACCGGAGGAAGGCAGGCAGGGATGCTCCACAGAGACCACGAGAGTACGAGCGGCGCAGGCGGCGGTGAACTCACCGTACCGATGGCCTGGTTCTACGCCGAATACATCGCCGACGAGCTGCTGCGCACCGGCGATCTGATGCCACCGACGTCCTTCGAGTTCCGGGCGGGGCGGGACGCGCTGGCGCTCACCGTCTTCCTGTCCGACCCCGAGCGGGAACTCTCCGGGATCGGCGTCGTCTCGCAGTTGGAGACCTGGCTGTCGCTCACGGCGTACGACCAGCCGTGGCGGGAGTGGATCGGCGGCCGGATGGCCGAACTGACAGCGGAGGCGGCCACGTCCGACACTCCCGACCCGGACCTGGCGCTCGCGGGGAACGCCTGGCGCTGGCTGGAGGAGACGGAGCTGCTCGCGCCCGACCTGGACGCGGTGCCGGGCGGCGGCGCGGCCTGGGGCGAGGACGACGGGCCGAAGGTGTGGACCCCGGCCTGGCGGCTCGGCCTGCCGCTCGGGCACCTGGCCATCCACCTGTTCTGACGCCTGTCCGGACGCCTGTCCCGACACCTGTCCCGATGCCTGTCCCGACACCTGTGCCGAGTCCGGGTTCCGACCATGGACCCGGCACGTTTTCCGGCCACTTGGAACTCGGACCAATCCGGGGCCCCGGCCGCTCCGAATCCCCCTCGGGTTTCTGCGTGCGGCTTGAGTCATTCCGGCGGCCGGTGCGTACCCATGGGTGCACCGCGTAACCCCACCCGCACCCATAGGCACGAGGATTCGGCATGAGGTCCCTGGAAAGGCATCGCGCCGTCGGCGCGTACGCGCTCGGCGTGCTGGACGAGGCGGAGACCTTCCGCTTCGAGGACCACCTCGCCGAGTGCCCCCGGTGCGCGACCGACGCGGCCGAATTCGGCCCCACGGCTCGGCAGTTGATGCTGTACCGGGAGGCCACGCCCGCCTTCGTGCCCGCGCTGGCCCAGCCCGGACCCCGGCTGCTGGACCGGCTGCTCGGCGAGATCACCGTACGCCACCGGGCCCGGCGGCGCAGAGTCCTCTACGGGCTGGCCGCCTCGGTGGTGCTCGCGGTGGCCGGGCCCGCGGTGACGGCCTTCGCCGGACACCCGCAGCCCGCCTCACGGGTCACGGCGGTGACCGATCCGGGTACCGGCGTGTGGGCGCGGGTCACCACCGAGGGCGAGCGCTGGGGCACCGGGCTGCGGCTGGAGGTGCGGGACAGCGCCGGTCCGCACTCCTGCCGGCTGATCGTGGTCGGCCGGGACGGCTCGGAGCAGGTGGCGGGCGGCTGGAGCGTCGGCGCGCACGACGAGGGCACCACCGCGACCATGGCCGGCTCCTCGCTCGACCCGGACGACATCGACCACTACGAGGTGCGCACGGACAGGGGCCAGCGGCTGGTGACCCTCCCCGCGCACTGACCGGCGCGAGTTACTTCAGCAGGCGGGACAGCCGACGGTCCGCGAGCGGTTTCCCGCCCGTCTGGCAGGTGGGGCAGTACTGGAGCGAGGAGTCGCTGAAGGAGACCTCGCGGACGGTGTCCCCGCACACCGGGCAGGGCTCGCCGGTACGGCCGTGGACGCGCAGCCCGCTCTTCTTCTCCGCCTTCAGCCGCCCGGCCGCGATCCCCCGCGAACGCTCGACCGCGTCGGTGAGGGTGGTGCGCAGCGCGGTGTACAGGCGGGTGGTCTCCTCGGGGGTGAGGGAGGCGGCGAGCTTGAACGGGGACATCTTCGCCGCGTGCAGGATCTCGTCGCTGTAGGCGTTGCCGACCCCCGCGATCAGCGACTGGTCCCGCAGCGCGCCCTTGAGCTGGCGCCGCTCGCCCTTCAGCAGCCCCGCGAAGCGCTCCTCGTCGAAGTCGTCGGCGAGCGGGTCGGGGCCGAGGCGGGCGATCCCCGGCACCTCGGCCGGGTCGCGCACCACGTACACCGCGAGCCGCTTCTGGGTGCCGGCCTCGGTCAGGTCGAAGCCCTCGCCGCCCTCCAGCGCCACCCGGAGCGCCAGCGGGCCCTTGCCGGGGCGCGGCGGGGCGTCCGGGACGGGGGCGCGCCAGTGCAGCCAGCCCGCGCGGGCCAGGTGGGTGACCAGGTGCAGGCCGCTGTCGCTCTGAAGGTCCAGGAACTTGCCGTACCGCCGCACGGCCGTGATCTCGGTGCCCTCCAGGGCGGTGACCGGCGGGTCGTAGGTCTTGAGCACGCTGATGGCGAGCGGCTGCACGCGGGTCACCCGGCGTCCGGCCAGGTGCTCGGTGAGGAAGTCCTTCAGCGCTTCTACCTCGGGCAGTTCCGGCATGAGTCCAGGGTGCCACCGGCGGGCCGCGGTGACAGGCGGCGGTCAGCCGTCCGGGTTCATCCGGAACTCGCACCACACGGCCTTGCCGCCGCCGCGCGCCTCCACGCCCCAGGCGTCCGCCAGCATGTCGACCAGGAGCAGCCCGCGCCCCGAGACCCCGTCGTCCTGCGGTTCACGGCGGCGCGGCAGCGCGCTGGAGGAGTCCTCGACCTCCACGCGCAGCCGCCGCTCGCCGCCGGTCAGCAGGCGCAGGGTGACGGTCGCGGAGCCCTCGGTGTGCATCAGGGCGTTGGTGATCAGTTCGTCGGCGACGAGTTCGATCTCGTCGGCCCGCTCCCCCGCGCCCCAGGCCCGTACCTCGGCGCCGATGAGGTGCCGGGCGCGGGTGAGGGCGTCGGGGTCGCCGGGGGCGACGTGCTGGCGGAGCCGGCCGCGGGCGCCGGGTTCCTCGGGCTCCCGGCGGCGCAGCAGGAGCAGGGCGACATCGTCCTCGCCGCCGCGTTCCTCGGCCATGGCGATCAGGCGCCCGGCGAGTTCGCGCACGTCGTCCGGGCCCTCGGCGAAGAGTTCCGCGAGGTCGCGCATGCCGTCGTCCAGGTCGGCGCCGGGCTGTTCGACCAGGCCGTCGGTGCACAGCAGCAGGGTGTGGCCGGGGTCCAGCTCCAGGGTGGCGACGGGGTACTCCAGGCGGCCGAACTCGGCGGAGAGGCCGAGCGGCAGCCCGCCCTCGACGTCGACGCGCCGGGTGGTGCCGTCGGCGTCCCGGACCAGCGGGTGGAGGTGGCCGGCGCGGACGATCTGGACGACGCCGGTGGAGAGGTCGGCCTGGGCGTAGAGGCAGGTGGCGAAGCGGTCGGTGTCGAGTTCGTCGAGGAAGACCGAGGCGCGGGCCATGACGGTGGCCGGGGTGTGGCCCTCGGCGGCGTAGGCGCGCAGCACGATCCGGAGCTGGCCCATGACGGCGGCGGCGTGGGTGTCGTGGCCCTGGACGTCCCCGATGACGGCGCCGACCCGTCCTCCCCCGGAGGGGGTACCCCCGGGCAGCGGGATCAGGTCGTACCAGTCGCCGCCGATGTCCCGGCCGAGGGCGGCGGCGCGGTAGCGCACGGCCACGTCGGCGCCCCGGACGCTGGGGATGGTGCGGGGCAGCATCGCCTGCTGGAGGCCCTGGGCGAGGTCTTTCTCCTGCTCGTAGAGCATGGCGCGCTGGAGGCTCTGGGCGATGCTGCTGCCGAGGGCGACCAGGACCGCGCGTTCCTCGGCGGAGAAGCCGCGCCGGTCGCTGTAGAGCAGGCCCATGGCGCCGAGCGGGCGGCCCTGGGCGATCAGCGGGAGGTAGGCGGCGGAGGTGATGTGCAGCTCGGTGATGTGCGGCCAGAGGATCGGGTAGTCCTCGGCGAACTCCTCGGGCGACTCGATGAAGCGGGGGACGAGGGTGCGCACGACCTCGCTCATCGGGTAGGGCTCGTCGATCCGGGTGATGCGGGTGCCGGGGACGAAGCTCTCGGTGGGGCCCTCGGCGACCAGCCGGATGCGGCCGGCCTCGACCAGTCCGATGACGACGCTGGCCGCGCCGAGGTGGCGGATGCCGTGGGTGTCCTTGAGGGCGTCGATGACGTCCTGGACGCTGCGGGCGTGGGCGAGGGCGGCGGAGACGGCCTCCACGATGCCGGCCTGCTGGCGGAGCGCCTCCTCCCGCGCGGTGCGCGGTGCGCGGGCGGGGCTGTCGGCGAGTTCCCGGGTGGCGTCGCGGACGAGGCCGACGACCCGGTGCGGGCGGCCGGTGCCGTCGCGGCGGATGGCGCCCTGGCTGTGCGCCCAGCGGATGGCGCCGTCGCGGCGGCGGACGCGGAAGTAGGCGCCGTAGGTGTCGCTGCCCTCCTTGATGGCGCGGGCGACCGCCGCGTCCAGCCGGGCCGCGTCCGGCGGGGGGACGCGGGCGGCCAGGGAGGTGGCCCGGCCGTCGTATTCGTCGGGGCGCAGGTCGAAGATCTCGTGGGCCCGGGCGTCCATGTGGAACAGGCCCGCGTCCAGGTCCCAGTCGAAGCTGCCCATGTGGTTGAGCGCCAGGATCGTGTCCGGGGCGGCGGGCCGGTCCTCCGGGAGTGACAGGGCACTCGCACCCCGATCAGCCATGGGCCCACCTTGCCAGCAAATGTCCGAATCTTCGAGTGGGGCGTGGCAGGGTGTGCCCGCCCGGCCCGTACGGGTTATGCGGGCCGGGTTATGCGGGCCGGGCGGCGCGGTACCCGGAAGACCGGGCGGACGCGACGGGTGGGGAGCGGCCCCGGCCGGGCGACCGCCGTGGAGGCAGGAGCGCGAGCGCGATGGAGTGGTTCACCGCCCCCGACTACTGGCTGAGCCGGCTGGTGCTCCAGCGCGGGCTGGCCGCGCTCTATCTGGTGGCGTTCCTGGCGGCGGTACGCCAGTTCCGGCCGCTGCTGGGCGAGCGCGGGCTGCTGCCCGTACCGCGCTATCTGGCGCGGGTGCGCTTCAAGGAGTCGCCGAGTCTGTTCCACGCGTACTACTCGGACCGCTTCTTCGCCGGATGCGCCTGGGCGGGCTGCGCGGTGTCGGCGGCGCTGCTGGCGGGGGCGGACTCGGCTCTGCCGCTGTGGGCCGGGATCGTGCTCTGGCTGGTGCCGTGGGCGCTGTACCTGTCGATCGTGAACGTGGGACAGACCTGGTACGCGTTCGGCTGGGAGACGCTGCTGCTGGAGGTCGGCTTCCTCGCGGCGTTCCTCGGCAACGACGAGGTGGCGCCGCCGGTGGTGGTGCTGTTCCTGCTGCGCTGGGTGCTGTTCCGGGTGGAGTTCGGCGCGGGGCTGATCAAGCTGCGCGGGGACGCCTGCTGGCGCGAGCTGACCTGTCTGGACTACCACCACGAGACCCAGCCGATGCCGGGCCCGCTGAGCTGGTTCTTCCACCATCTGCCCAAACCCCTGCACCGGGTGGAGGCGGCCGCCAACCACGTCACCCAACTCGCGGTCCCGGTACTGCTGTTCACCCCGCAGCCGATCGCCTCGGCGGCGGCCGCGCTGATGATCGTGACCCAGCTCTGGCTGGTGCTCTCCGGGAACTTCTCCTGGCTGAACTGGATCACCATCGTGCTCGCCCTGTCCGCGCTCCGGCTCCCCACCGACGCGCCCGCCGTGCCCCCAGCACCCCTCTGGTACGAGGTGCTGGTGCTCGCCGTCGGCGTGGTCCTGCTGGCCCTCAGCTCCCGCCCGGTCATGAACATGGTCTCCCGGCGCCAGGTGATGAACCGCTCCTTCGACCCGCTGCGCCTGGTCAACACCTACGGCGCGTTCGGCAGCGTCAGCCGGCACCGCTACGAGGTGGTGATCGAGGGCACCGACGACGAACGGCCCAGCGAGGACGGCGACTGGCGGGAGTACGAGTTCCACGGCAAGCCCGGCGATCCCCGCCGCTGGCCGCGCCAGTTCGCGCCCTACCATCTGCGGCTGGACTGGCTGATGTGGTTCGCCGCGCTGTCGCCCGCCTACGCCGGGGACTGGTTCGGCAGGCTGGTGGAGAAGCTGCTGGAGGACGACCGCGACACCCTGCGCCTGCTGCGCCGCTCCCCCTTCCCGCCCGGCGCCCCGCCCCGCTTCGTCCGGGCCCGCCTGTTCCGCTACCGCTTCACCACCTGGCGCGAGTTGCGCGAGACGGGCGCCTGCTGGGAGCGGACCTACGTACGGGACTTCCTGCGCCCGACCCGGCTCAGCGGCACCCGGTGAACCGCCCCCCTCTCGACTCCGGGCGCGGGAGCGGGCACAGTGCTGCCGTGCGCGCCGTCCGCGCGCCCGGAGTACTTGAGGAGTGCACGTGAGCAGGTGGGTCGGCCGTACGGCCGCCGAGATCGCCGCAGCCGTCCGCGAGAAGCGGGTCACCCCCCGGGAGGTGGTGGCGGAGCATCTCGCGCGGATCGCGGAGCTGGACGGGCGGGTAGGCGCGTTCCGTACCGTGCGCGCGGAGGCGGCCCTGGCCGAGGCGGACGAGGTCGGCGCCCGCCCGGATCTGGCCGAACTCCCGCTGGCCGGTGTGCCGGTGGCGGTGAAGGACAACCTGGGCGTCCGCGGCGAGTCCGCGCGCAACGGCTCCGCCGCGACCCCGGACACCCCGGCCGCCGAGGACCATGTGACGGTGGCCCGGCTGCGCGCGGCGGGCGCGGTGGTGGTCGGTCTGACCAACGTGCCCGAGCTGTGCGTGTTCGGCACCACCGAGGGCGTCTACGGCACGGCCCGCAGCCCCTGGGACCTCACCCGCACGGCGGGCGGCTCGTCCGGGGGCAGCGCGGCGGCGGTCGCGGCCGGCCTGGTCCCGCTGGCGCTCGGCAACGACGGCATGGGTTCGCTGCGCATCCCGGCGGCGGCCTGCGGCCTGGTGACGCTGAAGCCGGGCCACGGCGTGGTCCCTGCAGACATCGGCCACGGCGACTGGTTCGGCATGTCGGAGAACGGCCCGCTGGCCACCACGGTCGAGGACCTGCGGCTGATGCTCGCCGTCCTGGCGGACACCGCCTTCCCGGCACCCGCCGAGCGCACCCCCCGCCGGATCGCGGCGGCCGTCCGCAGTCCGCTGGCCGGGGTCCCCGTGACCGCGCCGTTCCGCACGGCGGTCCGGGAGGCGGCGGGCCTGCTCAACGGCGCCGGCCACACGGTGCGGCGCGCCGAGCCGCCCTACCCCCTCGACCTGGGCCTGACCGCGCTGCGGACCTGGACCGCGGGTACGGCGGTGGACTCGGCCGAGCTGGACCCCGCCCGGCTGGCCCCCCGCACCCGCACGCACGCGGCCGTCGGCCGCCGCTTCGTCCGCTCGGTGCGCACCGGCACCGCCCGCGACCGGCTCCGCGCCCGCCTCCTGCCGTTCCTCACCGAGTACGATGTGCTGCTCACCCCGGCACTGGCCCGCCGCGCTCCTGCCGCCGCGCCCTGGCACGAGCGGAGCTGGCTCGCCAACCTCGCGGTGAATACGGCCACTTCACCCTTCACCCCGGTGTGGAACCTCACCGGCTGGCCCGCGATGTCGGTCCCCTTCGGCGCCCTGCCCAGCGGCGCCCCGGCCGCGGTGCAACTGGTGGGCCGCCCGGGCACGGAGGCGGACCTGCTGGCGGTGGCGGAGGATTTGGAGCGTCTGCGTCCCTGGGCGCGCACGGCACCGCTGAGCTGAGGGTCCAGGAGGATCTAGAGCGCCTTGTGCATGATGTGCAGCCCGACCAGCCCGTCGCGGGGGTGGTCGAAGGCGGCCGGGACCGTGCCGAGGACGGTGAAGCCCAGGGAGGTCCAGAGGCGGACGGCGGGGTTGGTCTCGACGACGGCGTTGAAGACCATCGCGCGGTAGCCCTGGGCCTTCGCCTCGGCGAGGAGGTGCTCGGCGAGCGCGCGGCCGGTGCCCCGTCCGGCCCGGTCGGGGTCGACCATGAAGCCGGCGTTGGCGATGTGCGCGGCGGGTCCGCCGTAGTTCGGGGTGAGGTAGGCCGAGCCGAGCAGGGTCCCGTCGGCGTCCTCGGCCACGTACACCCGTTTGGCGGGGCTCATCCAGAGGGCGCGGGCGGCTTCCTCGGGGGTGCCGGGGTCCCAGGTGTAGGTGTCACCGGCGGCGACGATGCGGTGCCAGACGGGCCAGATCCGGGGCCAGTCCTCGGCCCCGGCTTCTCTGATCAGCATGGGCGTGAGTCTGTCACGCCCATGCGCCCGACGGTCGCGGGGTGCGGAAGGGGTCAGTCCACGCTGGGCAGGATGTGGGGCTCCGCGAGGTCTTCCTCGTAGCCCGCCAGGCGGATCGGGGCGGAGCGAGCCCACACGTCCAGGCTGCCGAGTTCTCCGGGCCTGCGGCGGGAACGCTCCGTGCGTTCGTCGGGGCCCTGTTCGCTGGTCGTCTTCTCCGGTGTCACCGCGCACTCCTTATGTGTCGGATCACCCTGGGGGGCGTCCCGGACCTCCAGATTAACCAAATGAGCGGACCCGCGCTCGATAGGGAGTGCAAACAAGACGTAACTTCCGCCCGCCCGCCACCCCCTCAAACCCCCTTGATACGGGGCCTTTTACCGCAAAGCGCATCCCCTGCGGGGGCCGTCGATTCACTCACTCGGCCCAGTCATGCGTCTGCCCGCCCGATGCCCCGTCATACGACGGCGCGGCACCGGACCGAGGGTCCGGTGCCGCGCCGTCAGGTACGGGAAGGCCGGTCGCGTCACCACTTGCCGGGCGCGTAGTCCTTCATGAAGACGCCGTACAGGTCCTCGCCCTGCTCGCCGCGCACGATCGGGTCGTACACACGGGCCGCGCCGTCGACCAGGTCGAGCGGGGCGTGGAAACCCGCCTCGGCCAGCCGGAGCTTGTCGTAGTGCGGGCGCTCGTCGGTGATCCAGCCGGTGTCGACCGAGGTCATCAGGATGCGGTCGGTGTCGAACATCTCCTGGCCGCTGGTCCGGGTCACCATGTTCATCGCGGCCTTGGCGGCGTTGGTGTTGGGGTGGCCGGCGCCCTTGTAGCCACGGGCGAAGACGCCCTCCATGGCGGAGACGTTGACGACGTACGCGCGTCCCTTGCCGGCCTGCTTCGCGGCGGCGGCCAGGGCCGGGCGGAGCTTGCTGATCAGGATGAACGGCGCGGTGTAGTTGCAGAGCTGGGTCTCCAGCAGCTCCACCGGGGAGATCTGCTCGATGGACTGCACCCAGGTGTTGGTGTCGACCACGTCGGGCAGCAGGCCGCCCGCGTCGATCGCGGTGCCGTCCAGGTGCCGGGCGACACTGGCGTTGCCCGCGACCAGGGCCAGGTCGGCGACCTTCTGGGCCTCCAGGCCGCTGGTGCCGACGGGCAGCGCGGCCAGGCCGTCGACCGCGCCGGAGTTGAAGGCGCCGATGACCTGGTGGGCGGGCAGCTCACCGGCGGGCAGCGGAGCGCTCTCGCCGTCGACCAGCGCCGCGTAGGCGGAGGGCAGCCGGCGTACGGTCTGCGTCGCGTTGTTGATCAGGATGTCCAGCGGGCCGGCCTCGGCGACCCGGTCCGCGAGGGCGACGGCCTGGGCCGGGTCGCGCAGGTCGATGCCGACGACCTCCAGGCGGTGCAGCCAGTCCGCGGAGTCCTCCATCGCCTTGAAGCGGCGGATGGCGTCCTTGGGGAACCGGGTGGTGATCGTGGTGTGGGCACCGTCGCGCAGCAGCATCAGCGCGATGTACATGCCGATCTTGGCCCGGCCGCCGGTGAGCAGCGCGCGCTTGCCGGTGAGGTCGGCGCGGGCCTCGCGGCGGGCGCGGTTCTCGGCCGCGCAGCCCTGGCAGAGCTGGTGGTAGAAGTAGTCGACCTCGGTGTACCGCTGCTTGCAGATGTAGCAGGAGCGGGGGCGCTGGAGTATGCCCGCGATCCGGCCGGCCTCGATCTTGGAGGTGGGCAGGATGCCCTCGGTCTCGTCGTCGATGCGCTCGGCGGAGCCGGTGGCGGTGGCCTCGGTGACCGTGCGGTCGTGCGCGGTCTTGGCGGCCCGGCGCTCCTGGCGGCGGCGCTGCTTGACCGTGCGGTAGATGTGCGAGGTGGCCCGGCGTACCTGGATGGCGTCGGGGTGGTCGACGTCGATCCGGTCCAGCTCCTCCAGCACGCTGAGGCAGACGGCCAGGCGCTCCGGGTCGATACCGGGCCCGTAGACCATCTCGTCCATCTCACCCGCGGCCGCCGCGTCCGTGGACGCCGCGCCGTCCTCTGTCACCGTCATCGCGCTGCCGCTTCCCTGGTCACCCGCGCGGGGGCATGGGCGCACCCGCTGTCGGCCGGGGAATTTTACGGAGCGCCCGGCCCCTGGACCAAACCCGCACCGGTGGCGGGCGGCCCGGGGGCCGGGAACAGCCCCTGACGACAGGGGTCAGACCTCGCAGGCTGTGAGCAGGGTCTCCATCTCGGCGGTGAGCGCGCGGGCCAGGACGTCGAGGTCGGGCACCGCGCGGGCGTCGGCCACGAGGCCGAAGTGGACGTGTCCCCGGTAGGTGGAGATGGCCACGGCGAGGGACTGGCCGGGAGCGAGCGGGGCGAGCGGGAAGACCTCGGCCAGCTCGTGGCCGCCGAGCCGAAGGCCGATGCCGGGCAGCGGGACGCTGGTGACGAGGATGTCGAACCAGAGCCGCGCCGCCTGTCCGACCAGCGGTCCGCCGAGCCGGTGCCCGAGCGCCGGGACGTGGTCCGCGAGCAGGGCGACGGCACCGGCGCCCCGGTCGGAGCCGGCGTCCTTGTTGCGGACCATCGCGGCGCGCACGGTCTCCAGCCGGGCCAGCGGGTCGGGGTCGGCGACCGGAAGCCGCATCAGGTACCCGGAGAGCCGGTTGCCCTGTGGCTGGGCGGTGCGCGGGCGGCGCCGGGAGACCGGGATGAGGGCGCGCGGGGCGACGCCCTTGGTCCCGTCGCCGCGCTCGTCCAGCCAGCGGCGCAGGGCGCCCGCGACGACGGCGATCAGTACGTCGTTGACGGTGCCCCCGGCGCTCTTCCTGACCCGGTGCACGTCGTCGATGTCGAGCACGGCCCCGGCGGTGCGGCGGGTGCCGCTGGGGGCGGAGGTCAGGGCCGGGGCGGGGCGCATGCCGAGGGTGGAGCGGGCCAGCGAGGCACCGATGTCCAGGGCCCGGCCCAGGTCGGAGACGGCGCCCCGGACCAGGTCGGGGACGCGGCCGGGCAGCGCGCGCACCTCGGAGAGCAGGCCGGGCCGGGGCTCGGCGGGGCGCGGGGCGCGGTCGGGCAGGTCGACGGGGTCGAGCAGGGAGGCGGCCAGCTTCAGGGCGCGCAGGCCGTCGGCGAGGGCGTGGTGGAACTTGAACAGCACGGCGAAGGACACGCCGTCCGCGCCGGGCAGGACGTGCGCCTCCCACGGCGGGCGTCCGCGCCGCAGCGGGCGCTGCATGAGCCGTCCCGCCATCCCGTGGAAGTCCTCGGTGGGGGCGTGCAGCCGTACGTGGTCCAGGGGGTCGAAGTCCGGGACGGGCTCGCGGGTGGCGCCGCCGAAGGCGAGGGGCTGCCAGACGTCGCGGATGCGCATGCGCAGGCCGGGGACGGCGGCGGCACGGGAGGCCAGCAGGTCGGCGGCGTGCGCGCCCGCGGTGGGTGACTGGGTGGCGAAGACGCCGAGCGCGCCGAGGTGCATGGGGTGCCGGGCGGACTCCATGTTCCAGAAGGCGAGGTCGAGAGGGGCGAGCGGATCGGAAGTCAAGAGCGTGCCTCGCGTCGTCGACGGGTGGGCTGTCCCCCGAGTCAATCCCCGAACCCCGATTACGGTCAAGTGCGATCAGGTTACGCACAGTTAACAACGGATAAAGTCCCGCCCCCTCGGGGAGGCGGGACTCGGCAGACCCTCAGGTCACCTGAGTACCGGGGGTGCCGCCTGGGGTCCGGTGCCCCACTCGGACGGGCGCGGGCCGACCGTGAACGCCAGCGTCCGCAGCGAGCGCAGGGCGCGGGTGGTCAGGTAGGTGCGGTCGTGCGCGGTGCGGTCGGTGCGGACGCCCTGGATGTAGCGGTCGGCGGCCGAGGTGCCGGGGGCGGTGACGGTGAGGGCGCCGGTGGGCCAGTACCGGCGGTCCAGGGTGAGGTCGACCCGGTCGAAGACGGGGGTGGACAGGCCCCAGGTGTCGTAGCCGGGCTGCACCGGGAAGACGCCGATGGACGACAGCACGTTCCAGGCGGACATGGTGCCCAGGTCGTCGTTGCCGGTCATCCCGGTCGGCCCGTCCGTGAACAGGGTCAGCGCCGCGTGCACCACGTCGGTGGTCTTCCAGGGCCGGCCGGTGGAGAGGTAGGTGTACGGCGCGATCAGGTCGGGCTCGTTCTGCGGGTTGTACTTGTCGGCGCCGTAGTAGTCGTACGCGTCGCCGTGCACCCACACCTGGCGGGCGGTCCCCTCGGGGTCGGCGAGCAGCTTGTCGTAGGCGAAGAAGGAGTCCAGGCGCCGTTCGGCCGCCTGCTTGCCGCCGATCAGGCCGATCACGCCGGGGAGGTCCTGCGGGACGAGCCACTGGTACTGCCAGGACGTGCCCTCGTGGAAGCCCACGCTCCGGGCCGGGTCGGCCGGTCCGGTGAAGGCGCCGGAGGCGTCACGGGCGCGGAAGAAGCCGGTCGTCGGGTCGAAGACGTTGCGGTAGTTCCGGGACCGGGCGGCGTAGCGGTCCGCGTCGGCCCGGTGGCCGAGGGCGCGGGCCATCTGGGCGAGCATGGCGTCGGAGAGGGCGTACTCCAGGGTGACGGAGGCGCCGAAGTGGTAGTCGGAGTCACCGTCCTTGGCGTACGGACGGCCCTTGATGTACGGCGCGAAGCCGTGCGCCAGGTACTCGGCGTTGGATTCCCGGCCGACACCCGGATGGGCGGCGGGCGGCACACCGTCGGCGTTCTTCCTCAGGGCCCGGTAGGCCCGGTCCTCGAAGCCCTTCAGCAGGCCGAGGTGGAAGGCGGTGGTGAGGAAGGGGGTGACCGGGTCGCCGGTCATGATGTTGGTCTCGACCGGGCCGTATCCCCACTTGGGCAGCCAGCCGCCGTCCTCGTCGATCCGTACCACCGAGCGCGCCATGTCACGGGCCTCGCGCGGGGCGAGCAGGGCGAGGAGCTGGGCCTGGGTGCGGTAGGTGTCCCACAGGGACCAGTTCTGGTAGTAGGTGAACCCCCGCGCGCGGTGCGGTTTCTGGTCCCAGCCCAGGTAGCGGCCGTCGGCGTCGCTGCCGATGTTGGGCGCGAGGAACGAGCGGTACAGCGAGGAGTAGAAGGTGCGGCGCAGCGCCGGGTCGCCCCCGTGCGCCCGGACGGTCGAGAGCCGCCTCTCCCACGCCTCGCGGGCCCGCCGGCGCACGGTGTCGAAGGAAGTCCCGCCCTCCGCGCGCAGGTTGGCGTCCGCACCACGCGCGTCGACGTACGACAGCGCGGTGGTCGCCTCGACC
The DNA here is from genome assembly GCF_055562575.1 of Streptomyces sp. NPDC018263. NCBI lineage: Bacteria > Bacillati > Actinomycetota > Actinomycetes > Kitasatosporales > Streptomycetaceae > Streptomyces > Streptomyces sp. NPDC018263. Next base: position 256,375 of record NZ_JBVHFA010000002.1, on the reverse strand, counting down.
GTACGGTCCCTGGTGGTGTCGAACCGGACGTACGCCCCGCCCGTCCCGGTGCGCGCCCCGGCCGTGACCGCGCCGGAGTCCCAGGCGCCGTACGCGGTGAAGGGCCGGCTGAACCGGGTGAGCGTGTACACGGTGTACGGGCCGGTGTCCCGGCAGAAGCCGTGGCCGGAGATCTTCGTGCGCACGGTGCGGTCGTCGAGGATCTCGACCTCGGCGCCGCCCGGTTTGTGCAGCGACTGGGCGGCGTTCAGCAGGACGTTGGCCTGCTTCGTGGCCGGGAAGGTGTAGCGCTGGACGCCGGTGCGGGCGGTGGCGGTGAGTTCGGCCTCGATGCCGGTGCCGAGGCCGACCCGGTAGTAGCCGGGGCTCGCCTCCTCGTCGTCGTGGGAGAAGGCGGCGGCGTAGCGGGCGTTGTCGGTGGCGGTGACCTCGCCGGTGGTGGGCAGGACGGGCAGGTCGCCGCCGATGCGGCAGCCGACGCCGGAGACGTGGACCAGGGAGAAGCCGCGGATGTGGTCCTGGGTGTGGTCGTAGCCCGTCCGGTGCCCGGTGTCCGGGGAGAGCTGCACCATGCCGAACGGCACGGCGGCACCGGGGAAGGTGTTGCCCTCGTTCTGGGTCCCGATGAACGGGTTGACCAGATCGGTGAGGTGGCCGTCGGACGGTTCGGCGGCGCGGGCGGGGGTGGCGGCCAGCGCGGACGCTGCCATCACCCCGGCCAGGCACAGCCGGGTGCGCCGGGTCCCTCTCATGTCGGATGACCTCCGCTGGTTCGACGTCGTTGCCTGCATCGTGCGGGGCGAACGGCGTGAACTCGGGCATCCGGGACGGTTCGCGGGCGGCGCGTCGCGGGGTCGGGGACTCCTGGCGGCGGGTCAGGTGACGAGCTGGCCCTTGCCCAGGGCGATCACCCCGCCCCGGGAGACGGTGTACAGCTCGGCGTCGCGGTCGGGGTTGACCCCGATGGTCGCGCCGGGCGGGACCTCCACGTTCTTGTCCAGCACCGCGCCCCGCACCACCGCGCCCCGGCCGACCCGCACGTTGTCGTGCAGCACCGAGCCCTGGACGACCGCGCCGGGGTCGACGCGCACCCCGGGCGAGAGCACCGAGCGGCTGACCTGGCCACGGATCAGGCAGCCGGCGCTGATGATGGACTCGCTGGCGATGCCGCCCGCGCTGAACCGGGCCGGGGAGAGCTGGTTGGCGTGGGTGTAGATGGGCCACTGGGTGTTGTACAGGTTGAACGCGGGCCGCTCGGCGATCAGGTCCATGTGCGACTCGTAGTACGCGTCGAGGGTGCCGACGTCCCGCCAGTAGCCCTGGTCGCGGGTGGTCTCGCCGGGGACGTGGTTCTCCTGGAAGTCGTAGAGCTGGGCCTCGCCGCGGCCGGTGAGCTGGGGGAGGATCGAGCCGCCCATGTCGTGCGCGGACTGCTCGTCCTCGGCGTCCCGCTGAAGGGCCTCGATGAGGACCTTGGTGGTGAAGACGTAGTTGCCCATGGAGGCGAAGACGCTGTCCGGGTCGTCGGGCAGGCCCGGCGGGTCGGCGGGCTTCTCCAGGAAGCGCTGGACCATGCGGCCGTCCGAGCCCGGTGTGATCACGCCGAACGACGAGGACTCCGCGCGCGGCACCCGGATACCGGCGACGGTGACGCCCGCGCCGCCCTCGATGTGCTGGCGCAGCATCTGCCGGGGGTCCATGCGGTAGACGTGGTCGGCGCCGAACACCGCGACGTACTCGGGCTGTTCGTCGTGGACCAGGTTGAGCGACTGGAGGATGGCGTCGGCGCTGCCGAGGTACCAGCGCGGGCCGAGCCGCTGCTGGGCGGGGACCGGGGTGACGTAGTTGCCGAGCAGGCTGGACATCCGCCAGGTGGTGGTGACGTGCCGGTCCAGCGAGTGCGACTTGTACTGGGTGAGTACGCAGACGCGCAGCACGTCGGCGTTGACCAGGTTGGACAGCACGAAGTCGACCAGCCGGTAGGTGCCGCCGAAGGTGACCGCGGGTTTGGCCCGGTCCGTGGTGAGCGGCATCAGCCGCTTGCCCTCACCGCCGGCCAGCACGATCCCGAGAACCGAAGGACCTCCTCGGCGCATGGCGCCTCCCCTCCCCTTGGTTGATCCCACTGATGCCCTGGCGAGGCGCCGGCTAAGCCTGCTTGCGGATCTCCTCGTACAGTCCGGCGGTGCGCCGGGCCACCGCGTCCCAGCCGAACTCGCCCACCGCGCGCGCCCGTCCGGCCTCCCCCATCCGCCGCGCGGCCATCGGGTCGGCGAGCACGGAGTCGAGCGCGCGGGCGAGGTTGCCCTCGAAGTCGCCGTCGGTGTCGACGAGGAGCCCGGTGCGGCCGTGGTCGACGACCTCCGGGATGCCGCCGACGCGGGAGGCGACGACCGGGGTGCCGCAGGCCATGGCCTCCAGGTTGACGATGCCGAGCGGCTCGTAGACCGAGGGGCACACGAACACGGCGGCGTGGGTGAGGAGTTGGACGACCTCGGCGCGCGGCAGCATCTGCGGAATCCAGAACACCCCGGCCCGCACAGCACTGAGTTCCTGGAAGCGGTCCCGGAACTCCCGGTCGATCTCGGGGGTGTCGGGGGCGCCCGCGCAGAGCACGACCTGGGTGTCCGGGTCGATCTCCCGTACCGCGCGCAGCAGTTGGGGCACACCCTTCTGCCGGGTGATGCGGCCGACGAACAGCACGTACGGCCGCTCCGGATCGATGCCGTGCCTGCGCAGGGCGTCGGTGCCGGGGTCGGGGCGGTACAGGCGGGTGTCGATGCCGTTGTGCACGACGTGCACGCGGTCCGGGTCCAGCGCGGGGTAGCAGGCGACGATGTCGTCCCGCATGGCACCGGAGACGGCGATCACGGCGTCCGCCGACTCGATCGCGGTGCGCTCGGCCCAGCTCGACAGGGCGTAGCCGCCGCCCAGTTGCTCGGCCTTCCAGGGGCGCAGCGGCTCCAGCGAGTGCGCGGTCGTCACGTGCGGGATGCCGTACAGCAGCTTGGCCAGGTGGCCGGCGAGGCCCGCGTACCAGGTGTGGGAGTGGACGAGGTCGCTGCCCTGGAGGGCGGCGGCCATGGAGAGGTCCACCGAGAAGGTGCGCAGGGCGTCGTTGGAGCCGTCGAGCACGGGCCAGGGGCGGTGCCGTACGACGCCGACGCCCCGGCCCTCGCCCCAGCAGTGCACCTCCAGGTCCACGAGTCCGGCCAGCTCGCGGGCCAGGAACTCCACATGGACGCCCGCACCGCCGTAGACGTCCGGGGGGTACTCACGCGTCAGCAGTCCCACTCGCACCCGGTGACTCCCTGGGTTTCGGCGGCAGTTGCCCTCATGGTCACCCAGAAGCGGCGCGCGGGGAAGAGCCCGGCGGGCGGCTGAAGCAGCAGTCCCCGCAGACGCCTCCACCGGGGACCCGGTAGTAGAGGCAGCAGCTCCGGCGGCGGAACCTCGTGCCCGAGCGGACTCCGGTGTCGCGCAACAGGGGGTGCGTGAAGAGGGCGTCGGTGAGGCCGGCCGCCCTCTCGGCCACGTCCGTACGGGAATTGCGGCGGGCCCACTGGTCCAGTTGCCGTGCGGCTCCGGCGAGGGCGGAGGCGGCGTTGCCCCGCAGCAGGCCGGGCGCGACCCCGTACCGGCGGGTCAGGGCTTCCCCCAGGGGCTCAAGGTGCGCGTGCAGCACGGTGTCGGCGAGGGTGCCGGGGTCGCCGGGCAGCGGGTGGACCTCGGTCAGCCACAGGTCCTCGGGGGCGGTGGCGGCGGCGTCCCAGCGCAGCAGGCGCGGGTGGAGGTCGGGCACCCGGCCGTACAGCGCGGCGCAGGCGAGCGCGGCCGACCAGAGGCGGGCGGCGAGGCCCTGCTGGGCCAGGGAGGCGCAGACGCGGGGCTCGCGGACGCGCAGCCGGTCCGCGACGACGGCGACCCGGTCCGCCAGGGCGTCGGCCTGAACGCCCGTCACCTGTCCCGCGTATGTCCGGTCGAGAGGAGGTGCCGTCGGGTCTGCGGGACCGCCGGTGCGCAGGACGAAGAAGCCGCCGAGCGGGTGCAACGCGGTGAGGCCGGGATCGAGTTCCACGGTCAGCACTTGTACCAGTCCCCCCAAGGCGGGCGTCGCGTCACCCGCCGTGGGGATGAGCGGGGCGCATTCGTACTCCATCGGCAGTAGGACTCATCGCGTGCTCAGGGACGACGACTATTCGGGCGTGAGCGGGCAGAGTGTCCGGCATGGAAGCCGACCGTGCCCTGAGCCGGGCCCGATTGCCGCGAGGTGGCCACCGATGAGCGCCCTCGCGTTGTCCGTGCTGCTGTCCTTCGTCTCCGCCGTCGCGTACGCGGGCGGTGCCGTCGTGCAGGAGCGCGTCGCGGACACCTGCTCCGGTGAGCGGTTCGCGCCGCTGCGCAGGCCGGGGTGGTGGGCGGCGCTGGGGCTGAACGGTCTCGGCGGGGTGCTGCACGTCGTGGCGCTGGCCTTGGGCCCGCTGAGCCTGGTCCAGCCGCTGGGCGCGCTGACCATCGTCTTCGCGCTGCCCATGGCGGCGCTGTTCGTCGGCCGGAAGGCCGGGGCGACCGCCTGGCGGGGCGCGGTGATGGCGACGGCCGGTCTCGCGGGCCTGCTCGCGCTGGTCGGCGCCTCCGGGGCGGGCTCCCTGGGCCCGGCGCAGCGGACGGCGCTGGCGCTGGTGACGGGCGGCGCGATCGTCGCGCTGATGGCGGCCGCGCGGGCCGCGCACCGGCATCCGGCGGTGCGCAGCGTGCTGCTGGCGACCGGCGCGGGAGCGGCGTTCGGCATGTCGTCGGTGTTCACCAAGACGGTCGCCGTCGACTGGAGCGCGGGCGCCGGTCTCGCCGGGCTGCCGTCGCTCGGGGTGATCGCCGTCCTGTCGGCGGCCGGGGTGTTCCTGTCCCAGTCGGCCTACCGGGACGGCGGGCTGGCCGCGCCGCTGGCCACGCTGACCGTGGTCAATCCGGTGCTGGCCGCCGTCGTCGGCATCGTCGTCTTCGGCGAGACCTTCCGGCACGGCACCACGGGCACGGTCCTGGCCCTGGGCTGCGCGGTGGTGACGTGCGGCGGGCTGATCCTGCTGACCACGGAGCGGCTGGGCGGCCCGGCGGACCGGGAGGCGTCCCCGGCGGACCCCGCGCGCGTACCGGGTGCGCGGTGGCCGGTGGACCCGTCCGCCCCGGTGCTCACCTCCGTGGACACCGAGCCCGCACCGGAGGGGGACGACGGGGACACCCCCGCCGTCCCCCGCTCGCTGCCCGACGTCCCTCTGTGCGCCTGACCGTCAGAGCTGGGCGCCGTGTGCCCTCAGATAGGCGACCGGGTCGACGTCGCTGCCGAAGGCGGGCCCGGTGCGCACCTCGAAGTGCAGGTGGGGGCCGGTGACGTTGCCGGTCGCGCCGGACCGGCCGAGGCGCTGGCCGGCGCCCACGCTCTGCCCGGACCGCACGGAGATGGCGGAGAGGTGGGCGTACTGCGAGTAGCGGCCGTCACTGTGCCGTACGACGACCTGATAGCCGTACGAACCGCCCCAGCCGGCCGAGACCACCAGGCCGTCGGAGATGGCATGGACGGAGGTGCCGGTGGGCACCAGGAAGTCGACGCCGGTGTGGTAGCCCTTCGACCAGTGTGAGCCGGCCGTGCGGTAGCTGGTGCCGATGGAGGCGCGCACGGGGGCGACGACGGTGTGGCCGGAGTGGCTCGAAGACGTCTTGTGCTCGGTGGCGGCCTTGCGCTGCGGCTTCGGCGCGGCCCTTTTCTCGGTCTTCTTCTCGGCCTTCTTCTCGGCCTTCTTCTCGGTCTTCTTCTCGGTCGTCCGCGGCTGCGTCCGGTGCTTCGGCGCGGCAGTGCCGGGCGCCTTGGCGGCGCCGTGCAGGCTGAGCCGCTGGCCGGGGACGATCAGGTCGGGGTCGGCGCCGATGACGGTGCGGTTGTCCTCGTAGAGGCCGCGCCAGCCCTCCCGTACCCGGTGCTCCCCGGCGATGCCGGACAGCGTGTCGCCGCGCACCACGGTGTACATCTCGGCGCGGCCGGCGCGGGACTGCGGGGTGGTCTGCGGGCGTACGTCCTGGGCGGCGGCGGGTCTCGCCTGGCTCTTGACCGCCTTGGCCGGATGACTCGGCGCGCTCTCCACGTGGGGCGCGTTCCCGCCGCGGGCGAGGCCGGCGCGCGGGCCGCAGGCGGGCCAGGCGCCGGGGCCCTGGCCGTCGAGGACCTTCTCGGCGACGGCGATCTGCTGCGCCCGCGTGGCCTGGTCGGCGCGGGGCGCGTACCGGGTGCCGCCGTACGCCTCCCAGGTGGAGCGGGTGAACTGGAGGCCGCCGAAGTAGCCGTTGCCGGTGTTGATGCTCCAGTTGCCGCTGGACTCGCAGGCCGCGACCTTGTTCCAGGTGGAGGCGTCCGCCGCGTCCGCGGTGCCCGCCGCGACCAGCGGAATGGCGAGTCCGGCGCCGCCGGCGGTGACGGTGAGTGAGGCGCGGTTGATCCTGCTCGGCTGGTACCGGCGATGCCGGCCGCGTACGGCCATGGTCCGAAATCCCCTCGACATGCGTCAGGAGGGGCAAAAGTAAGCGCCGGGAACAGGCCAGGACAAGAGCGGAATCCGGCCTGTCACGGTTTCAAGTGGCTGGAGACGGGCGTTGGTTGAGGTCGGAGCTGTTCGGCACCCCGTGAAGTGAGCCGGGACGGGTACCGCGTCCGTACCTGTACCTGGCGAGCCGGATGTGCGCTCGCCGGGGCGGCGCGACAGGATGGGCCGCAGGGCCCCCACCGACGGCCCGCAGCAACGACGCAGCTAGGGAGCAGGCGGTATGAGCACACACGCGCAGATCGGCGTCACCGGCCTCGCGGTCATGGGCCGCAATCTCGCCCGGAACTTCGCGCGCAACGGCTATACGGTCGCCGTCCACAACCGCACGGCGTCGAAGACGCGCGAGCTGGTCGAGGAGTTCGGGGACGAGGGCGAGTTCGTCCCGGCCGAGACCGCCAAGGACTTCGTGGCGGCGCTGGAGCGGCCGCGCCGACTGGTGATCATGGTCAAGGCGGGCGAGCCGACGGACGCGGTGATCGAGGAGTTCGCGCCGCTGCTGGAGCCCGGCGACATGATCATCGACGGGGGCAACGCGCACTTCGCGGACACCCGGCGCCGGGAGCGGGAGCTGCGCGAGCAGGGCATCCACTTCGTGGGCACCGGCATCTCCGGCGGCGAGGAGGGCGCGCTGCACGGGCCGAGCATCATGCCGGGCGGCTCGGTGGAGTCGTACGACTCACTGGGCCCGATGCTGGAGAAGATCTCCGCGAAGGCGGACGACGGCGCGCCCTGTGTGACGCACGTGGGTCCCGACGGCGCCGGGCACTTCGTGAAGATGGTGCACAACGGCATCGAGTACGCCGATATGCAACTCATCGGTGAGGCGTACCAGTTGCTGCGCGATGTCGCCGGGTACTCGCCCGCCGAGATCGCGGACATCTTCCGTACCTGGAACCGGGGCCGCCTCGACTCCTACCTGATCGAGATCACCGCCGAGGTGCTGTCCCACGTGGACGCGGAGACCGGCAAGCCCTTCGTGGACGTGGTGGTCGACCAGGCCGAGCAGAAGGGCACCGGGCGGTGGACGGTGCAGATCGCGCTCGACCTGGGCGTGCCGGTCTCCGCCATCGCCGAGGCCGTCTTCGCCCGCTCCGTCTCCGGCCACGCAGAGCTGCGCGAGGCCTCCCGGCACCTTGCGGGGCCGAAGCCGACGCCGCTGGGCAAGGAGGAGGCGGCGGCCTTCGCCGACCAGGTCGAGCAGGCCCTCTACGCCTCGAAGATCGTCTCCTACACCCAGGGCTTCCACCAGATCGCCGCCGGCAGCGCCGAGTACGACTGGGATATCGACCTCGGCAAGGTGGCCGCGATCTGGCGCGGCGGCTGCATCATCCGCGCCGCCTTCCTCGACCGCATCACCCGGGCCTACGAGGCCCAGCCCGACCTCCCCAGCCTCCTGGCCGACGAGGGCTTCGCCGACGAGATCGCCGCCGCCCAGGACGACTGGCGCGGCGTCATCGCCACCGCCGTCACCCAGGGCGTCCCCACCCCCGCCTTCGCCGCCACCCTCGCCTACTACGACTCCCTGCGCGCCCCCCGCCTCCCGGCAGCCCTCACCCAGGGCCAGCGCGACTATTTCGGCGCCCACACCTACCGTCGCGTCGACCGCGACGGCACCTTCCACACCCTCTGGGGCGGCGACCGCACCGAGGTCAGCGCCTGACACCGGCGGGAGACCACAGCCCGGATGCCCGTGAACAGCAAGCGTTCACGGGCATCCGGGCACCAGGACGGGCGGACCACCGGGCGAGGAGCCGACGGCTCACGGGGTCACAGGGTGACCATGTCCCTGCCCTGGTCCCAGTAGGTGCCGCGATTGGTACGCAGGGCGACTCGGCCATCCTTGGTGTAGACGAGCAGGTCGGCCTTGGCGTCACCGGTGGCGTCGCCGAAGATCAGGCTGCCCAGGTCGTTGCCGTCGACGAAACGGCCCCAGCCACCGGACCAGTTCGTACCCTGGTCCCAGTAGGTGCCACGGTTGGTACGGACGGCGACGTTTCCGTCCTTGGTGTGCACGATCAGGTCCGCCTTGCCGTCGCCGGTGACATCGGCGAAGTACAGCCGGCCCAGGTCGCTGCCGTCGGTGAAACGGCCCCAGCCACCGGACCAGTTCGTACCCTGGTCCCAGTAGGTGCCACGGTTGGTACGGACGGCGACGTTTCCGTCCTTGGTGTGCACGATC